>CAWFFC010000025.1:0-15208 GCA_963815035.1 uncultured Gemmataceae bacterium | reverse complement strand
ATGTTCTTCACTTCGTTCAGTTATACTTAGGAGCAATGCCGATTCGTCGCAGACTCGATTCACTCACTTCCGCTTGCCTTTGTTGCTTGAATTTCCTTTTGAGGAGAGCGGCGCTCTCCGGGGCGGCGGCTTGGCAGGCAGGGCTTCCAGCGTCTCATCGATAATCTCAATTCCTTCCGATGTCGGTCGCGGCAACGGGATCGCTTCGAGCGGTTCCAGAACTATCGGCGACGCGCTGATAATCTCGATCCCCCGAGACGAAGCCGACGCAGCCGCGGGTTTCTCCACCTGGCGTGGCTTAAATAGCCCATTGATCCAACTGTCGGCCTTGTGCCACCAGTTGGCCGCCTGGCTTCCCGAATGCGCTGGCGACGAAGTTGTCCGGGCGGATGTCGAGCCGCCGATCCGATCGAGAACGATCTGAAAGTTCGACGGGCGTTCCTTCGGATCTTCGCTGTGCAATCGTCCAACAGCAACTTCCAGTTGCTCGAAAGCCGATCAAAATGTTTTGCCTTGGGATATGGCGTTCCGAAAAGCGCGAAAAAGCAGGTGCGCCCAAATCCATAGACGTCGCTGGCTTCGGTGACCGGCAAATTCGGCAGCTTGCCCATTTGTTCCGGCGCCGCATAGTCGATCGTGCCGGCGATGCTGCTGCCGCGAAGTGTTCGCGACGACGCCGAGCCGCTCAGCCGCGCAGTGCTGAGCGCCAGTCCGAAATCGATCAACTTCGCGGCCCATCCGTTGTCATGAGCGGACTTTCGTACGAGTACGTTTCCGGGTTTCACGTCGCGATGCAACACGCCATTGGCGTGCGCGGCCCTGGCACCTCGGCCATCTGCCGGCCCACCTCGAATAGGTCGGTCTCCGATAGCGGACCATGCTGCTGAAGATGATCCTCGAGCGAGAGGCTCTCGAAATAATCCATTTCTAAATAGGGCCGCGTCTGGCCGTCGTCCGCGTAGTCGCAGTCGCGCAGGCCGATGATCGCGGCGTGGTCGAGTTGCCGCAGCACGCGAGCCTCGGCGAAGACATCAGTCAGGCTTCGATCCAAATCATCCGCGGCCAACGTCTTGACCACGACCTCGGCGTTGACGCGCTGATGCCAGCACAAGAACGCGACGCCAAAGCCGCCCGCGCGAGAATTCGGATCGGCCGATACTTCCGAAATGGAAACGGCTCGAATCGTCCCGCCTCAAGTTTCACCGCCGATTGCAACTCGTTCAGGGCCGTGATCCAGTCGCGCCGCTCCAGCGCGGTCTGATAGGCGTTGAAATCGAGCCTGGGCTTTTGCCGGTGGATCGTTCACCAATTCCGCGACCGCCACGAAATCGCGCTCGGCCGCCTGAAACTCGCCGGCCGCGACTTGCAGTTTGCCGACCGCGTTCAACAATGCCGGCAGTCCGTTGCGCTTGTCTTCTGGAAGTGCTCGATAGCGTGATACGAGTTCCTTCACCAGTTGCCGTTCGACCTCGCCGCGAATGGAGAGGCTGTCCCGCGGCCGCAGTTCCGTCCGCATCAAATCCAGCCGCTGCTGCATTTGAATGACGGCCTGATAAATGTCGTCGTGTTTGCCCGACTGCCGCTTTTGTTCTTCCTGCACGTCGAGCACGGCGTTGAACGTCGCGAAGACATCGGCTTGAACCTCGCCGAGCAGCCGCTCCGTTTCCTCGCCATGCGATGTCAGCAATTCCTGGATCGCGCCGAGGCCTTCTTCTTGGGCTTCTTGAAGTTGTTCCAGTTGCGCGAATGCCAACCCCTGAAACAGCTTCGGATCGTCCTCGACCGATCGGCGAAAATAGTAACGCACCGCGACCGCGAGCAACGACCGATCGGGACGCGGTTGAAGTTCGATTAAATGTGCCAACGAATCAAAATGTTCGGCGCGGAGGATATCGGCCACTCCGGCAAGCAATCGGCGTTCGGCCTCGACGAGCGCCAAGGGATCGCTGTATCGAGCAAGGGCCGCCACCTGGTTGGCCATTCGCTCCGGATCAATCGCGCCGCCGTCGAGAAGGCCTTGTTTTCGCGCCTGCGCGAAGCTCGCTCAAACAAAATCGTCGAAACCTCAACGGGTTGTCTTCGGGCAATTGCAGCGAGTGAAGGTAAGTTTCGAGCTCCTGGCGAAACTTTTTCTCATCGCCGGATTTGAGCATTCCCTTGCAGCGGTCCCAAAATGAATCGCCGGTCAGGGCGATTTCCAGAGTCTGCCAGCCGCGGTTGTTGGCCCCGCGCAGGGCGCCGGCAAGGCGACTGCTGTGATCGCGGAAATGATTTCGGAGCAGCCCTTCAAGCTTTTCGGCGACATCGATGACTTGGCCGACGCCATGCGCCCGGCAAACGCCCCGAGCGATTTCGCGCATCGCCAGGGTCGAAACGTTCAGCAGAATCGTCATCATTTGTCTCCGCGAGCCATCCCTGGACAGGTAGCATCTTACAGCGCGAGGCCATCAAGTCTGTTACGAAAAAATCTTGTGCCGCGCGGAAGAATTCTCGATCCGCCAGGCGCAAATTGATTAGACTCAACAGCATTCCTTGCGAACACCGTTTAATCCGTCTACCCAAAGCCGCGGCCGCTCGGAGGTGAGCATGTTCCGTCTGACGCCTGGGGTCCTGGCTGGAATTGCTATGAGCTTTGTTGCCGTCGATGAACTTCCGGCCCAACGCCTCGCGCCGTCCGCGGGCGAGGCGGGCCGATCGGTCGTGATCGCGCCGCATGGCATGGTCTGTTGCGCCCATCCGCTCGCGGCGCAAATTGGGCTCGACGTTCTAAAATCGGGAGGCAATGCCGTCGACGCGGCCATCGCGGTAAATGCCGCGCTTGGCCTCATGGAGCCGATGTCCTGCGGCATTGGCGGCGACTTGTTTGCGATGGTCTGGGACGACAAGACCCAGACGCTCTACGGATTGAACGCGTCGGGACACTCGCCGTACGCCGCCACGCGCGAATTCTTTGCCAAGCAGGGACTGAGTGAAATTCCCGAAACCGGCCCATTGAGTTGGTCGGTTCCCGGTTGCGTCGACGGCTGGGACGAACTGCGGCGGAAATTCGGCACGCGCTCGTTCGCCCAACTGCTGTTGCCGACAATTCGCTACGCGGACGACGGCGTGCCGGTGCCCCAGGTGATCGCCGGCTACTGGCGCGCCGCCCAACGGAAATTGGCGGCTGACGAAGGATCGTCCAAGGTGTATTTGAATAATGAGCGATCGTATCGAGTCGGCGAAGTTTTCAAGAATCCGGCCCTGGCCGAAAGCTATCGCCAGATCGCCAAGCATGGTCGCGATGCGTTTTATCGCGGCGCGATCGCCGAAAAGCTCGTGGCCTATTCGAAGCAAGTCGGCGGACTGTTGTCTGCCAAGGATCTGGCGGATCACACGTCAACTTGGGTGACTCCCGTGCGCACTGATTACCGCGGTTATGCGGTTTGCGAACTCCCGCCAAATGGCCAGGGCATCGCCGCGCTTCAAATGCTGAACATTCTCCAAGGCTACGATCTCAAGAAAATGGGGCCCAAATCGGCCGACTATTGGCACTTGCTCATTGAAGCAAAGAGACTCGCCTATGCCGACCGAGCCAAATATTACACGGACCCGGAATTCGAGAAGGTGCCGGTCGCGGAACTGGTGTCAATGCAATATGCCGAACAGCGTCGAAAGCTCATCCAAATGAACCATGCGATCGCTGACCTCGACGCCGGCGACCCAAAACTCGGCAAGGCCGATACGACTTATCTGTGCGTGGCCGATCGCGATCGCAATTGCGTGTCGCTGATTCAGAGTAATTACTTTGGCTTTGGCTCGGGCAACACGCCGCCCGACCTTGGATTCATTATCCAAGACCGCGGCAACCTGTTCGCCCTCGACGCCAAACACGCCAATCGATTGGAGCCGCATAAGCGGCCGTTTCACACCATCATTCCGGCGATGGTGCTCAAGGACGGCAAGCCCTGGCTCGTATTCGGCGTCATGGGCGGCGACATGCAGCCGCAGGGACATGTCGAAGTATTATGCAATCTGATCGATTTTGGCATGAACGTGCAGCAAGCCGGCGAAGCGCCGCGAATCGAGCATCGCGGTTCCGCCACTCCAACGGGCCTTCCGGCAAAGGGCGTTGGCACGGTCTTGGCCGAACGCGGAATTCCCGATCGGGTCGTCGCCGAATTGCAGAAGCGCGGCCACAAGGTGCAGCGCGTCCGCGTAAACGGCGGAGGCTATCAGGCGATCCTGATCGATCCCAAGACCGGCATGCTCCACGGCGGCTCCGAGGCACGAAAGGACGGTTGCGCGATCGGATATTAGGGCTCAAGTTTTCCGGCGCACCTGCCGATATTCGATTTGAAGAGGTGCGCCATGAGTTCCCAACTTGTCAAGCTTCACGACGATATCGCTGCATTTCGACACTACCTGCAAGCCGAACGCGGGATGGCCGAAAACACGCTACTGGCCTACGGACGCGATTTGGACAAGTTCGTCGCCTGGGTCGCGGAAGTTGATTTACGCGATTATGAATCTCCCACGCTCGCCGATTTCAGTCGCTTTGTCGGTTATCTGCGCGACTGCGGTTTACAACCCGCCAGCATCGCCCGCCATCTCGTAGCGCTGAAAATGTTTTACCGCTTCTTGCGGCTGGAAGAACGAACCAAGTCGAACGCCGTGGATCTGCTGAGTTCGCCGACGTTGTGGGAACGCATCCCTCAGGTGCTCTCGCCCGAGGTCGTCGAAAAGCTGCTGCGAGCGCCACAGGCCGGCGATCGCTTCTTCTTGCGCAATCGCGCCATTCTTGAAACGCTCTATGCGACCGGCTGCCGCGCATCGGAAGTGGTCGGCTTGCGGCTCGAAGATTTGCATCTCGAATCGGCGTTCCTGCGTTGCGTTGGCAAAGGAAGCAAGCAACGGATCGTGCCGCTCGGCAGCCACGCGGTCGGCGCGTTGCGAGTCTACCTAGGCGATATCCGGACGACTCTGATCCGAACGTCGGACATTCCTTGGGTATTTGTCAGTCGTGGGGGAAATAAACTCTCGCGCGAAATGCTCTGGGTGCTCGTGAAGAAATATGTTCGCCGAATGGGGCTCCATTCGAAAGTCAGCCCGCATACGCTGCGACACAGCTTCGCAACGCATCTGCTATCCGGCGGCGCCGATTTACGCACCGTCCAAGAATTGCTCGGTCACGCGAGCATTCAGACCACTCAACATTACACGCACGTCGATCGCGAGCGATTGCGGGCGATTCACCGCCAGTTCCACCCGCGTGCCAACTAAAAAGCCCGGCCATGTTGGCCGGGCTTGCTGGAAATCTGATCGAATCAGCGGAAGCCAAAGTGAGTTGGGTCGATGTAGTTCGGCCGGAACTCGCTCGCGTTGCGCTTCTTTTGCGACTGATTTGGCCGCATCTTCACCGCTGCCTCGAGAAACTTCTCGATCAGTGAATTGGTTGGCAATTCCTTCTTGCCGATGAGCCCGACGCCGCGGAGATTGGTTCCGTCGATCGTCTTGTGCGAGGTCAGTGGCAATTTGTCCTTCTTTTTCTCAGCGTTCAGAACGCTGTCGTACATGTAAAGGGCGTCCGCCTTGCCGCGCGCGTCCTTGCTCCCTGCGGCGAACCACATTTGAATGTCGCGGACGGCGGGAGTGTTGCTGACCACTTGATAATACGGGAAGCCGATCGAGTTACTCGATGTCATCCCCGGATTGCGCCGAAGTGACAACCAAATTGCGCCGGCGATATCCTCCCCGGCCGGATTGTTATTCACGATTTGGCCCAGGTTGAATCCCGCGAGTCCGTTTTGATACACGGCTGGCCGATAGAATTCGGAACAAATCCACAGCATTCCGAGCGATGCCCCTTCCTCGGCCCCGATGATCATAATGTTCGACGTGTTGCATTGACCATTGTCGTTGCGATTATCAAGGTCGTGGCGGGCGGCCGCGATGTCGTTCATCAGGTATGGGATGTAGGAATTGCTTCGAATGTCCTGCACATGAATGGTTTTTTTCAAGTTATTGATGTTATTCGTAAATCCCTTGACATAAGTCTGATTCGCCGGGAAAGACCAGAAAACTTTGGGATCGGCGATTGCCGTACTCTTTCCATGGCCGCGAAAATCAAAACTCAAAACCGCGAAACCCTTTTTCTGAAGTTGCGACGCCAAACCTTCCCAATCGCCCGAGCTGCTGTTGCTGCCCAACTTGTGCAGGAACATGACGACCGGCGAATCGCTGCCGCCTCTGTTGCTCGGATAAAAATGGCCTCTGAGCAAAACGCCGTCGATCGTCTTGAACGATATTTCTTGCCGATTAACTTTGCTCGGCTGCCCATAGACCGGAAGGACCCACATGAATGCGGCACAGCCCACTGAAATGGCCAATGAGGTTCTTTTCATACAAATATCTCCAAGGAATTCCGCCGCATCCGATTTTGCAATGATAATCGTTCCTGAAAACCCGGTCAAGCAAGCCCTTGCGCCGTTTCGATGCAAGCGACTGTTTATGATAGCGTGAGTATACCGCATGCGTTGGCGTCTGCATGCACATTACCGCGATTCCGCACGGGTCGGCCGATTTTGTTTCAGTGCCATTTCGTCGCGCTGCTTCTCGAAATTCAATGCACTCACAGGCAGGCCGTGGCTTGACTGCCCACGAGCCGGTAGCGCATGAAATCGGGGAGTTGCTGTATAATTTGGCAGTTCCCATGGATCGATATTCGCGCACGGAGGAGTTGCCATGTGGCTGTTCGATCAGCGCACCGTCCCCGACATCCGCACGCCGCTTCCCGGCCCTCGCGGTCAGGCGATGCTTGCGCACGACGAGCAGTACATGTCGCCCTCGTACACGCGAATCTACCCTCTGTTCGTCGAGCGCGGCAGCGGCTGCGTTATTCAGGACGTGGATGGAAACTTGTTCTTGGACATGACGGCCGGCATCGCCGTCACCGCCGCGGGCCATTGCCATCCGGAAGTCGTGGCCGCCATCACCGACCAGGCGAACAAACTCATCCATATGTCCGGGACCGATTTCTACTATGAGCCGGAGATCGCGCTGGCGGAACGATTGGCCCGCAGGCGCCGATGAAGTCGCCGAATCGTGTATTCTTCACCAACAGCGGGGCTGAAGCCCTCGAGGCGGCGCTCAAGTTGTCCCGTTGGCATACGCGCCGGACGCATGCGATCGCTTTTTTTGGCGCGTTCCATGGCCGCACGTACGGTGCAATGTCGCTTTCCGGTTCGAAACTGGTGCACCGAAAAGGCTTTTCACCGCTGGTGCCCGACGTGCATCACGTGCCGTTCCCGCGGACATGCCCCGGCTGCGAAAATGGCTGCGAAATGGTCAAGCAGATGGAAGAGACGCTGCTCCGCCGGACTGTTTCCCCCGAGGAAGTCGCGGCCATTTTTATCGAGCCAATCCAAGGCGAAGGCGGCTATCGAGTCGCTCCGAAAGGATGCCTGCCTGCGTTGCGCGATTTGTGCGATCGCCACGGCATGATGTTGGTGCTCGACGAGGTCCAAAGCGGCATGGGCCGCACCGGAAAACTGTTCGCGATCGAACATTGGGGCGTCGCGCCGGATATTATTTGCCTTGCGAAAGGAATTGCCAGCGGCATGCCGTTGGGAGCGATCATCGCCCGCGACAAGATCATGGATTGGCCGCCCGGCAGCCACGCCAGCACCTTTGGCGGCAACCCCGTCAGTTGCCGCGCCGCCCTGGCCACGCTCGACCTGCTCGAACGCGGGTACATGAAAAATGCCGAGGAACGCGGCGAACAACTTCGCGCTGGGCTTAAAGAATTGGCAAACCGCCATCGTTGCCTGGGCGACGTTCGCGGTCTCGGCTTGATGACCGCCGTCGACGTAATGAAGGACGGACAATTCGATCCGAAACACCGCGACGAAGTTGTGCAAAAGGCTTTTCGCCGCGGACTCTTGCTTCTCGGTTGCGGCGAAAGCGCCATCCGGTTTTGTCCACCGCTGTGTGTCAGTGCTGCTCAGATCGACACAGCTCTGAAGATTCTCGATACGGCGATTTCCGCCAGGTAATCGAGTTAGTGGGCGGTTGCCGCTGGTGTTCGATCGGATCGTCGAATAGACTTCATTTCATGAAGCGGCGCGAATTTCTCTGGCACTCCGGCGGCGGGCTCGGCGGCATCGCCCTTGCTACTCTCCTAGCCCAGGACCAATTGCTCGCCGACGGTCCGTACAAGCCTCGACCCGAATTTAATGGTGGCTTGCATCACAAAGCCAAAGCCAAGCGCGTGGTGCAGCTTTTCATGTCCGGCGCCGCCAGCCAGTGCGACACCTTCGATTACAAACCCGCGCTGATTCGGCTTAACGGTCAGAAATTCGATCCCGGCGGCAAAGTCGAACTGTTTCAAAGCAGCCCGGGCGCAATCATGGCCAGCCCGTGGAAATGGAAACAACGCGGCCAATGCGGCAAATGGGTCAGCGATCTGCTGCCGCACCTCGCCGGTCGCGTCGACGATATGGCGTTCGTCCACTCGATGACCTCGAAGTCAAATGTCCACGGCCCGGCGACGTTTCTGCAAGCCACCGGCTTCACCATGCCCGGCTTTCCCAGCATGGGCGCCTGGATCAGTTATGGACTGGGCAGCCTGAGCGAAAACTTGCCGTCGTTCGTAGTCATTCCGGATACCCGCGGCTTCGCGCCGAACGGCCCGGCGAATTGGGGCCCTGGATTTCTGCCCGCACAATTTCAGGGCACAATGATTCGACCCGGCGACAAAAATCCGATTCACGATCTCTTCCCACCCGAGAAGAGTTCCGTCACCAAGGCGAGCGACGAAGACGCGCAGTCGCTCTTAAAACAACTAAATGAAATGCATCGCGACGCTCGCCAGGGCGATTCCCGGCTTGAAGCCCGCATTGCCGCCTACGAACTCGCCGCCAAACTCCAACTCAGCGCCGCCGAAGTGCTCGACATTTCCAAGGAAACCGAGGAAACGAAGAAGCTGTATGGATTGGATCAGAAGCATACCGAAGAGTTTGGCCGCAATTGTTTGATCACACGGAGACTACTGCAGCGCGGCGTGCGCTTCGTTCAACTCTGGAGCGGCGCCGACAATGGCTTCCCGCGGCGGAACTGGGACAGCCACGAAGACCTGGCCCGCGATCACCTCGACATGGGCACGAGCCTGGACAAGCCCGCTGCCGCGCTCATCAAAGACCTAAAACGCCTCGGCATGCTCGACGACACAATCGTGCTCTGGACCACCGAGTTTGGTCGCATGCCCTGCAGCCAGGGCGGCAAGGGCCGCGACCACAATCCATTCGGCTTCACGAATTGGCTCGCCGGCGGCGGCATCAAAGGCGGCGTCAGCCACGGCGAAACCGACGAATGGTCATTCCGCGCCGTCAAGGACACGGCCATGGTCTACGACATCCACGCCACGATTCTCTGGCTGCTCGGCATCGATCACACACTGCTGACCTTCCGCCACAACGGCTTCGACCGCCGTCTGACCGATGTACATGGCGAACTGATCAAGCCGATTATGAAGGATTCGCCGGGGGAGTGAGCGGATTCGCCGCGAATGCAATCATGCGTGGCCGGGGCTGAGTCTTCGAAGCCCCGGTGAATGACTGAGCCCCGCACCGAGGCTTCGACGACTCAGCCCCAGTCACCATCGAAGAGTCCCACAATGGCTCCTGAACGCGGCAAAGTTTCTGTCTGGGTGAACAAGGTTCCGCCATCCGATTATCCTGCTTCCTACTTCGTTGAACAGTTTGAGCGGGATGCCCCGCTTTGCGAATGGGCGGGCAGCTTTGGCTTTAACTGGTACGATCATGATTTCATGGACGTGGCCCGGACTGATGGATGCCCCAGCCGATTCGTGAACTCCTGAAGGACTGCTCGTATGTCAGCGCGTTCCTCGAAAGAGTGGCCGAGGCCGCCGGCAAGGCAGGCCGGGACAACGTGAATCACGCGATCCTCCTTTATGATTTTGATTACGCCGCGCGCGATGAGCGAATCGCGGAAGATGAGTACATGCGGTTTCTGGGCACGTTCGAGTATGACGCCTCCGGAGACCACGACGACGCGGTAACCGAGGCTGAAATCCTTGCGGTACTCACCAATGATGGAATGTCGCCACTCGAATTGAGCATCGTGCTAAAAGACCATTTGCTTACCTATAACCCAGAGACCATCGGGTTTCTCAAACACATGATTGATGACGATGAACTCGCACAGGCGTGCAAAGGATTCTTGATGAGTCGAGGGCAAGATTTGATGATTGGCAAAAGGTTCTCGAATGGGCCATTGCGCACAGTTGGCCGCGAGTAGGAAAGCTCACTGAGGTTCTGGTGTCGTCCGGCGAAATCGCGCGAAAATGAAGGACGCGTGGCCGGGACTGAGTCCTCGAACCCCCGGCCACGCGCCCTGGTTGAAGAAACAGCCGATACACGGTTGGTGCTCTGCGTCACTAAGCTGAGCAGAATGAGGACAATATGGTGATTGAGACTACCGACGGTTAGCTGCGGTGCCAGGTTTTTATCCACTTGCGGAACTCGGCGACCGCCGCGCTTTGGCTCTTGGCAGCACTCATTATCAGAAACCGTGAAATGCCGGCCGGCGTCACTTTCGGGAAAGCGCCGCTATGCGAAATGACGGCGTATTTACCGTTCCGTCGCAGCGCGTTAAACATCAGCTTCGACCCGCTAAGTCGCCAAACTTCGGATACGCCAAGCTTGGCATAAATGCCCATGCGATTGATCGAACTGCTGCTGACGTCGACTTCGATTGCCAAGTCCGGCGGCGGATGAATTCGGAGGTTGAGTTTCTTGACGCCTCGCATCTTCGATTCATTGCCAATCCAAAAGCAGCGGTCCGGTTCAAGACCGCGTTTCTTTTTTCGATATTTCATGGTCACCGAGCCGCCGCCGGCAATCGGCAATCCAAGCTCAATCGCCAGCATTCGCACAAGAAAACCCACGAAGTCGGCCGGAAATTCGTGTTCGAGACCCAGGACCGTGATCTCGAATTCTCACCGGTCATAGGTCATTCGAATGCCGGTGCGGTCGGCGAAAATACGACGCATCCGAACGTACGATTTCCAGTCGACTCCCGAAATATGGAGAAGTTGGCAATCGCCGGTCGGCGGGTACTTCAGCGTTGCCATTCTGTTCCTCCCGCCGAAGATCATAGCAGAAGCGACTTTCGAACTCCAGTTGCACCCTTGTTACAAACGATCCCTCGCCTTTGCTCGTCTATAAGGATAAGCCGTCATTGGGGAACGGTCGCTTCGACCCCCATTCGGAGAAACCATATGAATCGTGGCATGCTGGCCGTATTCGGCGTCGCGATACTCGCGATCCCGGCGTTTGGCGAGGGCTCGTGCGGCACCAGGGTCGAGTTTGTCGACTCGCCAAAGGAAGCCTCGGCCTTGGCGAAGAAAGAAGAAAAGCTCGT
Source organism: uncultured Gemmataceae bacterium (assembly GCA_963815035.1). Classification (GTDB taxonomy): domain Bacteria; phylum Planctomycetota; class Planctomycetia; order Gemmatales; family Gemmataceae; genus JBGQCZ01. Next base: position 3,790 of record CAWFFC010000025.1, on the reverse strand, counting down.
CTTTATTTTGCACGTCAGCGGGCATTTTGAAGACCCGCGCTTCACCTGAAACAACGCCGAGGCGTTGCGTGTCAACGCGCTGGCCAATCCCGAAGTCGGCAAGTTCCTCAACGAAAACTTCATTTCGTCATTTCAGAAAGTCGCCACGTTTAAGATCGTCGGCGGCCAAAAGCAAGGCGGCAATGTCGCTTCGTATTTCTGCGCTCCGGATGGCCGCGTGCTGCATTGCATCGCCGGTCCCGTTAACGCTCAAACTTTCCTTCGTGAGGCCAAGTGGGTGGTGGATAACACCCGCAAGGCGATGAAGGATCCCAAGGGCGACGGCGCCAAGTTCAAGGCCTATTTCCGCATTGCGCACGCCAAGAAGCTGGCGGAAGAAACCGGATTGCATGTCGAGCCGATCACCTACGACTACGCCGCGTCCAGCGAAAACGATGCACTGCAATACCGCGATCCGTCTGGTCGGCCGCTCGCGCCGAAGCTTCCGCCGCCGCCGATCGACGGCCCGGACGTGCGCTTGCAAGAACGGGACTTGAACTTGCGCCAGGCGAACGCGGCAAAAGCCCCAGGCGGCGCTGCGTGTTTCGCGATCGATAAGGGCGGCCGGCGCTGGAATCTCGGCAATCAGGGCCGCGTCGATCAGATCATGGCGGCGCATTGCATGGCCAAAATCGAAAGCGTCTATGGCACGATTTTCGAGAATATCCTCGGCGAAAGGATTTCGACCAAGCCGGTGGAAGTGGTCACGCCCTTCCCCTGGTGCGCCGAGCGAAATTTCCGCGCCGTGCCGGCGGACATCAAGAAGAGTATTCGTGATTGATTTCGCCGCTTGCGGCGTTGCAGGAATTAACCGCAGCGCCGCAAGCTATAATTCATTTCTGAACCAGAAAACCCGATTTGACCTCGCGGTGCTTGCGCACTTCGCCCGCGATCACCATCCCCTCGCGAGTGCGCTGAACAAACTGCAGATTCGGCGGAAGCACGTCCAATAATTCTTCGAGATATTTCGATTGCACGAAAATGAACGTTTTCGGCCGCGATTGTAAGGAATCAATCATTTCGTCTCGATGGGCACGAGCGAACTCTCGAACGTCTGTCCGGCGAGTGTAGAAGCTCACCGAATCGAAACGGTGTGGGTAACAAACGACCGGCGCGTCTGTGCCCTTCGCCTGCCATGCGTGTATTTGCACGGCGTGTCGAAGCGAAAAGCCACGCGCATACTCGGGCAAGAAATCGTGCACGCCGGCAAACATGATCAGGAAACCGGTTGCGAACGTGCTTGCCCAGGTTGCCCGCCGGCCGTGCGCTCGAGCAAGCAGAATGACCAACCCAAGTGCGGAAGCCGTGATCAGCAGGTAGGCCCGGTCCGGCTCGCGCATTCCGCGCCACCAGGATGCCGCTCCCATCACGATGCCGCCGAATAGCAGCGCCGCGACCAAACCATAAGCCAATCGAGTGCGAATGCGAAATATCACCGGCCAGATCGCCGACAACTGTTCGCGCGGCAATCGGGCATCGAGGTAGCATCCGAGCGACAGCGCCAACGGCGGGAATACCGGCACGAGGTAGACCGGTCGTTTCGAACCCGCCACGGAAAAAAATAGGAACGACCAGGCGAATGCAATCAGGAAGGCTCCGAGCGAGGCCGGCCGTCGCTGCAATGCCTCGCGTGAATGGCTCGCGAGGTCGCGGATCAGCGGAAGCGCCAGCAACGTCCACGGCAGCGTGCCGATCAGGAGGCCAGGAACATATTGCCACGGCGGCCCCTGATGATCGAATGGCTGCGCGAATCGAACCACATTGTGGAACCAGAAAAAGTAACCGGCAAATTCCGGATGGCGAATGGTCACCGCGACAAACCACGGCGCCGCGACGACCATCGCGACGCTCCAGAAAATCAGGCAATCTCGGAGTCGCAGCCGAACGAGCCGCGGGTCAAGTCGCGACACTAGGACGAGCGGCGGCAGAGTAAGCACCAGCGCGATCGGCCCCTTTGTCAAGAGTCCGAGGCCGGCAAATGTTCCGGCCGCAACCCAAAGCAGGCGGTTTCGTCGCCCCGGCAGCATCGCGCAATGACCGCAAGCGAATGTCGCCGTCACGAACAGCGCGAGCAACCCATTCATCGTCAGCATGCGGCCGTAATAAACGAACCCCGGCGAAAGCAAAAGCATTAGCGTCCCGAGCAACGCCGGGCGGGCCCCGGCGATTCGCCGACTCCATAAATAGGCCGCCGCGACCGTGAGCAGTCCCGCCAAGCCTGGAATCAATCGAGCCGCCCAATCATGAACGCCAAAAACCGAATACGAGGCCATTACCGCCCAATAAAGCAGCGGCGGCTTGTCGAGATAGGGCGGACCATTCAGCGTGGGGATGAGCCAGTCGCCGCGCGACAGCATTTGCCTGGGAATCTCGGCGTAGCGACCTTCTTCGGGTTCCAGCAGCGGTGTGCGCAAGCGGCATAAGAAAAGAATCGCCGCGAACGCGAGAATCAGCACGAAACCGGACCAGCCGCCGCGATCGGCCCCACCGGCTCCCGCGAACAACACTCGCGACCACCAAAAAGGCACCAGAGTCGCGAGTGTTTTCGGCACGTCGGTAAGCGAAACTTTGCTTTCGCCTTGAAGCCGAGGTCGGTGCGTCACGCCGACCTCCGCAATCGCCAAATCGTGCTGCCGGGCTCGAGCCAGCATTTCGGTGTTCACGAAGAAATTGGCAGAATTCGGCAGGAGGTGTTGCAGCGCGTCTCGTCGGAAGACTTTCAACGCGCAATCGCAGTCGCGAACGCGGGTTCCCAGCAGGTGCGCGCGTGCCGAAGTTATAACCTCGCGAAAGAAAACGTCGCAGCCACGGGTCTTTGCGATCGATCCGATGGCCGACGACGATCGGCGATTGCCGAGTCAGCGGAATGAACTTCTCGATATCCCTGAGATCGAATTGGCAATCGGCATCCGTAAACGCGACATGCTCGAAGCGGGCGGCCTCGAATCCGGTTCGCAGCGCCGCGCCGTAGCCGCGATTCCCCACGTGCCGGAGAACGCGAACATGCGGCTTCGATTCGGCGGCCTCGTTGGCGGCGGCAAATGTTGCGTCGTCACTCCCATCGTCCACCACCAGGATTTCGTAATCGTGCGCCAGGCGCGAAAGCGCGTCATCGGCCTCGGCGATCGCCTGGCCGATGCCCGCATCTTCGTTGTAAGCCGGAATGACGAGCGAAAGCGTCCAGCCGCGACCAATGCCTGCTTGCATGGTCCGCGCCTCCTGCGCCTGGGAATGGTAGGGCCGGAAAGGTTCGCAGATTGGCAAAATTCTGTCAAGCCGCATCGGCGGCCGTAAAATAAGCCGCTGGGCAATCGCCCTGCGGCTTGATCGATGGCACCCTCTACGCTGAGACTCCAAGGCGCATCAAAGTTTTTTCAGCAATTGCTTCAAGCGAGCCCACGCCTCGTTTCTCGCTTTGACGTTGCCGGCGTTTCCCTTCGGATCGTCGCCGGCGCATGAAGCCATGGCCGGCATTCTCGTAGGTCACCGGCTCGTAAGTTTTCTCGGCCTTTTTCATCATTTCCTTGGTTTGTGGAACCGTGGCGCCGATGCGATTATCATTGCCGCCGTAAAAGCCATAAACCGGGCACTTGATCTTGGGAATGTCGCGTTCCTTCGTTGGCCCAGGGCCATAAAAGACAAACGCCGCTTTGATCTTGTCGTTGCTGGTCGCGAATCGGAACGATTGCCCGCCGCCCCAACAGAAACCCGCCACCGCGACCTTTCCGTTGCAAGACGGCAACTTCACCAC
>CAWFFC010000024.1:0-235584 GCA_963815035.1 uncultured Gemmataceae bacterium | reverse complement strand
CGCACAATTCTCGCGACCGGGCATGACGACGGCCGCGTACGGCTTTGGAATTTCGACAACCAGGGATTGATCGCCGAATTGCGCGATCACGAGTCGCCGATTTCCGCGCTGGCCTTCAGCGCCGACGGCAAGCGCCTCGCCAGCGCCGGCGAGGACCGGGCCATTCACATCATCGACATGGCGACCCGAAACAAGATGAAATCGCTCACCGGCCATACCGACCGCGTGCCGGCACTGGCCTGGCATCCCGACGGCAATCTGCTTGCCTCGGCCGGTTGGGACACCACCGCTCGGTTGTGGGACGTGGCTCGCGGCGAACCGCTCATGCTGCTCAACAGCCACTCCGACCAGGTGCTGACGCTCGCGTTTAGCCACGATGGTTCGTTGCTGGCCTGCGCCGATTCGGACAATGTGATCCACGTCTGGGATCATCCGGTCAGCGGTCGGACGCTGAGCGTGCTCGAAGGGCACACCGACGAAATTCGCGCTTTGGCGTTCAGCCCCGATGGGCAACGCCTGGCCTCGGCGGGCAACGATCAGGCGGTGCATATCTGGGACCCGCGTTCCGGCCGACTTCTGGCGGGGCAAAATGCGCAGAGCCTGCACGCGATCAGCGTCGCCGATCGGCGACTGGCGAGCAATTGCGGCGGCACGACGCTGGAACTTTACGATCTCGGAACCGCCAAGGCGATTCCGCCCAGCGGCGCCAGGGTGCCGGCGATCGCCGCTCGCCGCCCCGAGCCCGATGACTTGGCCACGCGAAAGACCGCCGTCATCGTCCCAGGCGGCGTGGCGATCAGCCCCGATGCCCGCATGCTGGTAGTAGGCAGCAACGATTCCTATCTGCACATGTGGGACCTGAGCACGAATGAGCCGCCCAAGCAGGTTCGCGGCAGTTGGGGACCGGTCGGCAACATCGCCTTTTCGCCCGACGGCAAACTGTTCGCCAGCGCCTGCGCGGACGACGGCACCTGCTGGATCTGGAGCATGGAATCGCAGGACGTTTTTCTGCTGATTCCGGAGGCGACCGACGGCTGTTCCGTGGAAACGGTCGCCTTTCATCCCAACAACCGCTGGCTGGCCTGCGGCGGCATCGACTGGCTCTCGACCCGCGGTTCCGACGGCGCGATTTGCCTCTGGGATGTGGTCGAACGGCAACGGCTGTTCATTTTCGAGGGCGGCGTCAGCAGCCTCGCTTTTCATCCCAATGGCCGCTGGCTCGCCGGCGCCTCGCTTACCGACGAACAGGTCGCCCTCTGGGACATAACCGACGCCCAAGCGCAAGTCGTGCGGCTCGCCGGCCACCAGGAACGCGTGCGGGCCGTGGCCTTCAGCCCCAACGGCCGCTGGCTCGTCTCCGCCGGCGACGATCGCACGCTCCGTGTCTGGCACGGCGAATCCTTCGACGAGGTCGGCGCTTGGCAATTCGACGCGCCCATCAAAGCACTCGCCTTCTCCCCGGATGGCTCATCGCTGTTCCTGGCCAACGCCAACACCACCTGCTCGGAAATCGCCTTCGAAGAACTCGTTCGGACCTAGGACAAAGAACCCGAACAAGAAGCGGTTAAAGCGGACAAGCGGCTGTTTTTCGCGTTCTATCTGTTTTTGCCGCAAATCACCAGCAATCTGTAGGGTGGGTCGAGACCGAGCTCTAAGGCGAGGGTGAGGCCCACCGTTGCCGCTAGCAATCGCATCATCCCGGTTGGAATCTGATTTGTGATTCGTTGGATTTTGATTGGCAATGGTTGGCCTCGACCGAGCCTGACAGCTCGGTCTCGACTGAAGCATTTTGTAGGGTGGGTCGAATCCCGAGCTCTAAGGCGAGGGTGAGGCCCACCGATTGTGGATAGGTGGGCCTCGTGATTTGTAGGGTGGGTCGAATCCCGAGCTCTAAGGCGAGGGTGAGGCCCACCGATTGTGGATAGGTGGGCCTCGTGATTTGTAGGGTGGGTCGAATCCCGAGCTCTAAGGCGAGGGTGAGGCCCACCGATTGTGGATAGGTGGGCCTCGTGATTTGTAGGGTGGGTCGAATCCCGAGCTCTAAGGCGAGGGTGAGGCCCACCGATTGTGGATAGGTGGGCCTCGACCGGGCCTGACAGCCCGATCTCGACCCACCCTACGGTTCTGACTCGAAGCGGCACGACGCCGGGTCGAAGTGCAAACTGGCATTCACACCGGAGGAACTTCGCAAAGCATTTGTCAAATGAACCGGACACTCGGATTCTTTCTCAAATCCCGACGGCGTTCTGCGCTGCAGATTGGGTGTTGCGTGTCGAGCTAGTGAGCTCGATCGGAGAGCGCAATGAGGAAACCGCATTGGTCGGAACGATGGTGGGTGCACCTGGCGTTTGGACTGGCAATGATCGCCGCCAGTGTCTTAGTCTTTTGGGACCTGTCGGATTGGGAAGCGCACCCGGATCGAAGTCTCTCCATGCACTGGCTGGCGGCGCCGATTTACAGCGCTAGGCGGCAAATGGCTGCTGTCGGCAACTGTTCTCGCGGTCGGGTGTATTCTGACCGTCAGTGGATTTCGCCGCCAGCGAGTTCAACGCCGATGCGGTCGCACGCCGCCGGACGTGGACGTTCCTGACGGAGCGTGAATTCGTTACAATCGACTTACAACATTTCCGTCAAACGCTTGATATTGTGTCATTGCCGAATCGAAACGAATGCTCGGAGGCGATGATCATGGGCGCAATACATCATGTTTGTCGGCTGGCAATCGCGGCTGCCGTGGTGCTCGCCGCGGCGAATCGCTTGGTGGCGGATGAGGTCGTTCGGAAACATCAGGCGGGCAACTGGACCGCGTTCATCGACCGCAAGGATGTCGGCCCTCCCGGCGTCGTGCGCGGAGGATGCGACAGCGGGTGTTCCGGCAGGGCCCGAACGACGCGGAACCGGTCCTGATCTTCGAACAATCGAGCACCGGGTCGGTCCAGATCAACTTGCGCGATGATGGGCTATTGTTGGTGCAACCAATCGGGCCGTTGCCGCGGCTGTATTTTCCGGGCAAGAAGGAACCGATGTTGCTGGAATTGCCGCCGCCCCAAGAATGGGATTTTCGATTCTCGCCTTACACCGAAATTGGCAAGACTTGGTTTCTGGGCGATTGTCTCTTCTACAATCGGATGGCGCATCCCGGCCATCGGCTCATCGGCTTTGTGCGCATTGATGCGGCGAAGAGAGCCGTGGCCGAGTCGAAATTGTGCGTCGAGGCGGCGGATGCGATGCAGGCGTCGGCCAATGCCGCCAACGTTCTTCCCGTTGTTTTTCGCGTCGGCGATTACGTGCTTTGGACCAACTGGGGTCATCACACCGAGTATCACCCCGAGGCGGTCCGGGGCGAGTGGAAGGAGCGGAAGGTCCGTTGCATCAATCTGAAAACCGGCGACTTGATCGATCCCGCCAAGGTTCCCGAGACGCTGTTGCAAAACAACAAGGACCGCTTGTTGGAATTTATCGAGAAACAAGCGCACAATGGGTCGCCGGAACTGGAAATCTGGGCGGTGGGCGCGATTGGTCGAATCGGAAACGCGAAGGACGCCGGACACTTGAAAACGCTATCTCGCACGATTGAGGAGACGCTGAATGCCGTCTCGCCGACTCGGCTGCAAACGACTGACAAGCCCGTGAAGGCCGCGTATGCCGCGGCGTTGGAGGCGTTGGAGAAAAAGTCGCGGAAGTGAACCGTCGCATTCAACTGAAAACGTTACTCCTGTCAAAACGCGCCACCGATTCCAGTCTTCCCACCTGTCTCAACACGGCACGATTGAATTAAATGGATTCAGGATCGCGGCGCGCATATTTGGTTGAAATCCTCCCCGCGTTGAATCGAAAGGCTTTCAAAATGTCCGAGACGCCGGTTCACTTTCCCCTGATCCAGATGGCGATGGCGTACTGGATTTCTCGCATCGCCTACGTGGCCGCGAGGCTCGGCCTGGCCGACTATCTCGCGGCGGGCCCCAAGAGCGCCGAGGAACTGGCCGGGCCGACGGGGACGCATGCGCCGTCGCTCTACCGCCTGATGCGGACTCTGGCCCATCTGGGGATTCTGACCGAGGGGGCCGGGCATCGCTTCGCCCTGACGCCGATGGGCAATGCACTCAAAACCGGCGTGCCGGGCGCGGCGCGGGCCACGATCTTGACCTTAGCCGGCGAGTGGGCCTCGAATGGCTGGGAACAACTGCTCTACTCCATGCAGACCGGAAAGAGCGGCTGTGAGAAGGCGCTGGGCATGCCGGTTTTCGACTGGCTGGCAAAGCATCCCGACGAGGCGTCGCTGTTCAGCGAAACCATGGTGGGCGTGCATGGCGACGAGCCGGCGACTATCGCGGAGGCTTACGATTTTTCCAGTTTCTCGACGATCGTCGATGTCGGCGGCGCGACCGGCAATCTCCTGACCACGATTCTGGGTCGATATCCGAAGCCGCGTGGCGTCCTATACGATTTGCCGCATGTCGTTCGCGACGCCCCGGCGTTGATTCAATCACGCGGGCTGACGGATCGCGTGACGATCGAATCGGGCAGCTTTTTCGAGAAGGTTCCCACCGGCGGCGACGCCTATATTCTCTCGCACGTCATTCACGATTGGTCCGAATCGCAATGCCTGACGATTCTCGGCAACTGCCGCCGGGCGATGACGCCCGCCTGCCGATTGCTGCTAGTGGAGATGGTGCTTCCGCACGGCGATACGCCACACCCGGGCAAGATGCTCGACATCATGATGCTGGTCGGCCCGGGCGGCCAGGAGCGGACCGAGGACGAATACCGCACTTTGCTCGGCAAGGCGGGTTTCCGCCTGACGCGAATCGTGCCTACGGAATCCGCGGTGAGCGTCGTCGAGGCAGTGATCGCCTGAGGTGACAAGCGGACAGGAGCGAGGCCTGAAACATGCGTCAAATCACTCCTTATCCCTTATGGATCGGGCACGCGGGTGACAGCCGCAATTTAAAGGCGATTCTCGATCTGGGAATCGAGGCGGTCGTCGATTTGGCGGCAAGCGAACCGCCTCCGACGATCACGCGTGATTTGATCTACTGCCGATTTCCGATTGTTGATAGTCCTGAAAACTCGCCGGCTGTTCTGAAAGTGGCCATTGAGACCGTTTTTCGATTGTTGCGCGGGAACGTGCCGACGCTGGTTTTTTGCTCCCTGGGCATGAGCCGATCGCCGACGATCGCAGCAGCGGCGCTATCGAAACTGTTGCAGCGCGACCCGGACGAGTGTTTGCGGATGGTGACCGCGGGCGCGCCCAGCAACGTGGTCCCGGGGCTGTGGCAATCGGTGCGCGCGGCGATCAAGATAGCTTGAATCGCCCTGTCGATCGCAGACGCCAAAGGAAAAAGAAGTGATGCAAAAGAAAAAGCAGCGCTATCCGGCCGGTTGGGACGAGGAGCGAATCCGCAAACTCGCCGATCACTATGACAATCAATCCGAGGACGAACAGGTCGCGGAGCATGATGCGGCTGCGCGCGCCAAGGGGCAGACAGTGATGGTTGTGCCCACGGAATTGGTGGGAGAGATTGTCAAACTCATCCGTAAGAAGCGGCCCGCTTAGAGAAGCAGAGCGTGGACTCGTTCACTGCTGCCATATTCTCACGCCAAAATCGCATCCACCACTTTGCCATGCACGTCGGTCAGCCGGCGGCGAATGCCGTTGTGGTAGAAGGTTAGTTTCGTGTGATCGAGACCGAGCAGGTGCAGGATCGTCGCATGCAAATCGTAGATGCTGGTCGGATTCTCGGTGGCCAGGTAGCCAAATTGGTCGCTATTGCCGTGGGAGTAGCCGTGCTTCAGGCCCGCGCCCGCGAGCCAGACGGTGAACGCCTGGGGATGATGATCGCGGCCCTTCGCGCCGATGCCTTGAGTGATCGGCGTGCGGCCGAACTCGGTGGTCCAGACGATGAGCGTATCGTCGAGCATGCCGCGGCGTTTGAGATCGTGCAATAATCCCGCGAGCGGCTTATCGGCGACGGCGGCTTGCGTGCGGTGGTTTTCGACGATGTCCTCGTGGGCGTCCCAATTGATTCGCGGCGAGCCAAACGCGCCGCCATGGAACAGTTGCACGAAGCGCACGCCGCGCTCGAGCAATCGCCGGGCGAGCAGGCAGTTTCGGCCAAACGCTTCGCTTGCCTTTTGATCCATTCCATAGAGCCGCTTGGTTTCCTCGGTTTCGCCGGCCAGGTCCATGACTTCGGGGATGGTCGATTGCATCCGCGCCGCCAATTGGTACGTGCGGATTCGTGCGGCGAGGCTGCTGTCGCCGGGCGTCGATTCGAGAAATTCGCGATTGGCCTGGTCGAGCAGATTCATGCTGTCGGCACGTTCCGAAGTCGAAGTGTTTTTGGGCGTTGATAGATCCGGAACCGGGTCGCCGATCGTGCGGAACGCGACGCCCTGATACGCGGCAGGAAGGAAGCCATTGGTCCAGTTGATGGCGCCGCCGGCGGGCAGGCCGCGCGGGTCGGGCAGTACGACAAAAGCGGGCAAGTTTTCGTTTTCCGAGCCGAGGCCGTAGGTCACCCAGGAGCCCATACAGGGGAAACCATTCAAGATGAAGCCGGTGAGCATCTGGAAGCCGGCGGGCGTGTGGTTCGCACTTTTCGCCTGCATCGAATGAATGAACGTGAGATCATCGACGCGCTGCGACAGATGCGGAAAGAGATCGCTGACCCAGTGACCGCACTGGCCGAATTGGCGAAACGCGAACGGGCTTTTCATCAAATTGCCGGGCTGGCCGAAAAAGGTGTCGAGTTTCACCCCGAGGGATTTGCCGTTGTGTTTGGCGAGTTCGGGCTTGAAGTCGAAGGTATCAACATGACTGACGCCGCCCGGGCAGAAGATCAGCAGCACGCGCTTGGCCTTGGGTGCGAAGTGCGGCCGCGAGGTCTCGGCGGCAAGCCCGTCGCGATGCAGCAGCCATGTGAGCGCGACGCCGCCCAGGCCGAGCGACTGGCCGAGGAAGGAGCGACGAGAAGTATGTTCGATCGTCATCCGTAAGTTCCGCCTCTTACCTCACATACAAAAACTCGCTCGAATTGAGCAATACCCAGCATACACTGGCGAGCCCATGGTCACGAGCGAGGTTGAATGCTCGGCCGCATTCTCCATTTGTTGGTTTGCGGCCCAGCGCGAGCAAATAGGCGTGGCTCACCTGGTTCGCGAGATCGTCGCCGGCTTCGCGGGCGGCGCGCTGGGCGAGATATTTCGCCTGCCGTTGCACGAAGGCGTTGTTCATCAGTGCCAGGGCCTGCAAGGGCGTCGTGGTCACGCTGCGGTGCGGCGCTTTTACCGACGGCTCGGGGCAGTCGAAAACTTCGAGCAGCCCATCCTTCGCTGATTGCACGTTGACCCGATAGACGCTGCGGCGATTGTATTGCGGTTCGTCTTTATCAAACAAATCGTAGAACGACGAATTGAATACGCGGACGGTAAATGGGCGAAAGCTGGGGCCGCCGACGGCGGGATTGAGCCGGCCGCCGACCGCGAGCATGCTGTCGCGAACTGTTTCGCCCTCTAAGCGGCGGGGAGCGAAACGCCAAAGCAAGCGATCGTCGGCGTCCTTCGCCGCCGCGGCCGCGTCGAATCGGGCCGATTGTCGATACGCGGCGCTGGTCAAAATCAACCGATGAAGGTGTTTCAAACTCCAGCCGTTGCGGCGCAATTCGTCGGCCAGCCAATCGAGCAATTCAGGGTGCGATGGCCGACCGCCGTTGAAACCGAAATCGCTCGGCGTCTCGACGATGCCGCGGCCGAAATGATACTGCCACAGGCGATTGACAACGACGCGGGCCGTGAGCGGATTGGCCGGATCGGTGAGCCAGTCGGCGAACCGGTTGCGGCGTTCGCCCTCTGGAGCATCGTGCGCGAGGCCAAAGCTCGACTTGGGCGAACGAATCGCGGACAGCCCGCCCGCCGAGACAACTTGGCTTGGTTTCTCGACATCGCCGCGAAGCAACACGTGCGTCGTCTTCGGCTGTTCCGGATTGGCGGCGTAGGCGAGGCGAGTTTCACGCGGAATCGCCTCGCGCTCGCGCGGAGATTCGCTAGTTCGCGAGAGAGCCTGATGTGTTCATCACGTTGAGCCGGGGTGAATGCCTTGATGATTTCGTTTCGCGAGATCGCCGCCGGTCCGGACTGGTACGACGACGCGATCTGTTTCGCATTCAACGCCCGATCATAGAGCCGAGCCTCCTCGATTTCGCCGGCGAGAAAGCCGTTGCCGGCCCCGGTATGCCGCAGGCCGAACAGGACCTGCGACATGCCCGCGGGGTAGGTCTGCAAGTCGATCTCCGGCTTGTACGGCTTCGCATACGATTTGCCGTTGCGATACAGGGCGATCTTGCCGTCGCTGGAGTAAACGAGCGCGACATGGACGAGTTCATTGAGATTGGCCGTTTCCGCGGGCGCATCGAGGTCGCGCGAACGGCGGAAGAACTCGCTGCCGGGCAGCCATTTGCCCGGCTCGCGTTCGCCGAAGACGATGGCGTCGAATTTGGAGCCGCCCTTGAGTTGCACGCTCACGACTCCGCCGCCGCTCTGCGTGCGATTCGCGAGCGTGACCCAGGCTTCGAGGGTTTTTTCGCGCAAATCGTACGGCAGCGGCGCGGTCTGGGCGAATGCCGTTTTGCCGTCGAGCACCAGCCGGCCATGAGCGATTCGAGCCGACCCGCGAAGCGTGGCGTCGAGCTTGCCGATGGAATCGCGGGCGTCGCCATCGAACGTCCAGCGCGAGATCGGCGTTGGCAGAGCCACGGGAATCGACGAGGATTTTGCACCAGTTAATTTGTCGTGAACCGCCCATTCCAATTCCGCGATTCTCTTTTCGTGCTTCGCGATCGCGGCACTGAGTTTGGCGAGATGGTCGCGACGCCGGCGAAGTTCCGACTCGGGCACGAGCGGCCGATCGCCATGGCGAACGCCCTCGAATACCGCCTTGAGCCGGTAATAATCGCTTTGTGGGATCGGATCGAATTTGTGATCGTGGCAGCGGGCACAATTTGCCGTCAAGCCAACGAATGTCTGGCTGACGGCACTGACGATGTCCTCGAGTTCTTCCTCGCGAATGCGGGCCTTGAGGAGTACGCTGACCGAGCTATTGCCCGCCTCGTCGTAGGGCCCGGCGACGAGGAAGCCGGTCGCCGCGACGCTTTCCGGCGTTGCCTCGGGCATGACGTCGCCGGCGATCTGCTCGCGCACGAAGCGATCGTACGGCTTGTCATCATTGAGGCTTCTGATCACATAATCGCGATAGCGCCAGGCGTGGTCGCGGACCTTGTCGCGTTCAAAGCCCTGGCTCTCGGAGAAGCGAGCGACATCGAGCCAGTGGCGGCCCCAGTGCTCGCCATAGTGCGGTGACGCCAGCAGGCGATCGACCAGTTTTTCGTAGGCGTCGGGAGATCGATCGTTGACGAACGCGGCGACTTCTTCCGGAGCGGGCGGCAAGCCGAGCAGATCGAAGGCGACTCGGCGAATCAGCGTGGCACGATCGGCCGGAGGGGCCATGTGGAGCCCCTCGGCCGCGAGTTTCGCGGCAATAAAGGCATCAATCGGATTGTGAATTTCGCCATGGGTTAGCTTCGGAACGGCGGGATGACGAACCGGCTGCAGCGACCACCAACCGCCGCCGGCGCAGCGCGCGGGCTCGCCAGCCATGGCGGAAAGCGCGATCGAGAGCGACGCAATCAATAATGTGAAACGGATTCGAGCGATGGAGAGAATCATGAATGAATCCGAGGGCGGAGGCGGGCAGGAAGGATACCTCCGATTTTCCCTGATTCGGCCGCCGGGTCAAGTGCATCAGGCGGATTGCCGCGGCACAATCGAGATATACGACAACGCGGTGAGGGAAATCCGATGCTGACGCCGGCGATTCGAGCCGTGTTCTTTGATGCGGTGGGCACGTTGATCATGCCCGATCCGCCGGTCGCGGAAATCTATGCCGAGGTGGGCCGTCGCCATGAGTGCGACCTGCCGCGCAACCTGATCTCGAAGCGATTCCGCGATGTGTTTCGCTCGGAATCGCAAAAAGACGCCATTCTCGGCGGATCGACAAGCGAGGCACGTGAATTCCACCGCTGGCGAACGATTGTCGAATCTGTGTTTGACCGATGCGAGTCGATCGATTCCATTTTCAATGATTTGTATGCCCACTTCGCTCGACCCGGGGCATGGCGCGTCAAGGACGGGGCAGGCGATGCGCGTCCGACAACTTGAGGCACGCGGTATGATTTTGGGCGTCGCCTCGAATTTCGATCATCGGTTGAATGCGATCATCGATGGCAAGCCCGACTTGGCGTTGATTCAGCATCGGGTCATCAGCTCGCGAGATCGGATGGTTGAAGCCGTCGCCCCGATTCTTCGACGCGGTGATTCAGAACGCCGGCTGCGCACGCAAATGAGATTCTTTTTGTCGGCGACGATCGCATCAATGACTATACCGGAGCCAACGCCGCCGGAATGCAAGCCGTGCTGTTTGACCTGCAGCCGGAGGAGATCCCCGGAGTGCGGCGAATCCGCCGGCTGGCGGAACTCGTCGACTAAACCTCCGGGAATCGACCGTGGACTATTTCTTCTCGACGACGCGATCTTCGCGGAACGCCTGGTTGCCCATGTGGGCGGCGGCGGCCGCGGAGACGCCCGCTTCCGCGGGGGCATTCGGCTTCTTGCGGCTGCGGACGCATTCGATCCAGTTGGTCAGGTGCAACAATTCGCCGTCGGGCTTGTCGTAAAAGTCGGCGCCCTTCTTGCCCGTGCCAAGAATCATTTCTTCCGGCTTGCCGCGATTGCGTTCCGGCGTGAATTCGTATCGGCCGCGATCGATATAGAGCGACCCGTTCGGCCCCATGAACGTGATCATCGCGCCGAAGCGAGCGTTGCTGAATGTCCCTTCGAAATGCACCTGCAGATCATCCGGATAGCTCAAGAAGGTTTGAATCGTATCGGGCGTTTCCCAAATTCCACGGGCGAGCGGATAGTTGCCGACCGATGCGGCACGCGTCGGCGTTTCCAGACCCAGGAACCAATGGGCCACGTCGAGCCAATGAACCATCAGGTCGGTGAGCACGCCGCCGCCGAAGTCCCAAAACCAACGCCAATTGCGGAAGCGATACTCGTCGAACGGCTGTTCCTTCGCGTTGCCAAGAAACGTTTTCCAGTCCACGCCCTTGGGATCGATGTTGAGAGGATCTTTTCGCAGCCGATCGCTGTTGCGGTTCCAAGACAAATGAACCTTATGAATCTTGCCGAGCCGGCCGGCCTTCACGATGTCGTATGCCTTTTGAATATGCGTCATGCTCCGCTGCTGCGTGCCGACTTGCACGATTTTCTTGTTGTCGTTTTGAGCCTTGACGACCGCCGGTCCTTCATCGATCGAATGAGTTAGCGGTTTCTCGACATAGACATCCTTGCCGGCGTTGCAGGCATCGACGGTGATCGGCACGTGCCAGTGATCGGGAGTAGCGATCAGCACCGCGTGAATGTCCTTGTTGTCGAGCACATCCTTGTACCGCTTGGTGGAAAGCACGTCGGAGGCGGCGTTGGCCTCCTTCTTGGTGAGATTCAAATGAACGTCCCAAACATCGCAAAATGCAACGATGCGGGTATCCGGGATTTTCAACAGCGACTTTTGCAGATGGCGGCAGCGACCGCCGCAGCCGATCAGGCCGATTTTCAGCACCTCATTGGCGCCGAGAATGCGATTGTACGAAAGCGCGGTCGCCGCCAGCGCGGCGCTGGTTTGCAGAAAAGTTCGACGGGTAGACATGCGAGTTGCTCCTCGGAATAGACCACGGATGACGCGGATGTGACGGATTTACACGGATTAGAATTCTGATCCGTATAAATCCGCCACATCCGCGTCATCTGCGGTCTATCTCTTTGATTGATATTTCCATGTTTCATCAAAAAACCCGGCGTCGGCGATGCCACCGGGAGCTGCGCGACGTAACCGGCTTGCTCACGTTAACGACGGCCCAATCGGGCAGTTTCGGCACTTGCCGGGCGTTGTTCAAATAGTCGTATTCGCGGAAGGTGAAACCGCTGTTGAGCACTACGTACTTGTTCGGGTTGAGCGGATTCGGGAAAATCATCACGGCCACGTTGTTGCCGGCGTTGAAGCTCTTGTCGCCGATTTTCAGTTCTTTGCTGCTCCAAGCGATCGGCAGCCGGTTCGCGATGTGCGCGAGAATCGCGTTGCTGCTGGGGTCGCCCCAAAGTACAAGATTGCTCGAGGCGATGTCGGCATCAGTGATCTCGTTGTCCTTTTTCACAATCGCCTCGCCGCGGAATTGCCGCCGCCAATGATCGATGGCGTGGGCCATTTCTTTTTCCGTCCATTTGCCGACGGTTGCGTTCAAAGGGGTTCCAGTCGGCGCGACCATGATGAAGCGATCGAGGAAGGCGTCGTCGATCGGGCCTTGCAGCCCGTGCCGCTTGTGGAGTTGGCCATCCGCGATCGTGGAGGCGATGGTCCATTTTCCGTTGTTCTTCGCGAGCCGAACCACACGCGCCGCGCTCGGCGACATCGCTCCGAGAGCAATCGTTTGGCCGTCAATGTCGATTTCCGGGGCGTTGCCGGTCAGCGGATCGGAATTGGCGCCAAAGGACAATGTCAGCCCGGCGACATTCTTGGTCGTGGCTTTGATATTGGTGCCCTTGACCACCTGGGCTTCGACTCGCGCCGGCGCCAGTGCTCGTCCAGCCGGTCAACCGTCAGCCATCGCTGCTTGTTGTAGCGCAGCGTGTAAGTCGCGAAGCGGATTTTTGCCGGCAGCGGGTCGCGGCCTTTTTCGGCGATGGCATCAATTTGCCGGGCCAACTCCGCCTTGGTGTTTTTCTCATACGCATGGTGGGTTTTCGGCCCGATCAAATGCGGCAGATGCATGCCCTCGGCTTCGAAGGATTTCGCCATCACGTCGGCGGCTTGCTTTTGATTGTCGAGTTCGCCGCTATAGGCGATGGTCGGGCAATTGAAGAGATTGATCACATAGCCGGGGCAATCGTACATGTTCCAGAGTTTCTTCTCGTACCACGTCGGCTGCACTTTTTCGCGCTGGAAGACTTTGAGGAATTCGGGTGTTTCCGAGAAACCGGCGCCCGGGGCGGCAGCAGCGAACATGCCGGCGTAGTGCACCGCGAACTGCCAGCAAGCCGCGCCGCCCATTGAAAAACCACGGATGACGAGGCGATTCTCGTCGATCGGGTAATGCTTGCGGACATTGTCGTAGGCCTCGAAGAGATCGACTTCGCTGGCGAGTTTGTTGGCGCAGCAATAGCGGCCGTAGAGATGGAGCACAATGGTGTCGGGCGGAGTGAAGTCGCCGGGTGAATTGAGCCGGCCGTTGATGAAGCTCAGTTCGGTGAGTTTTTCGCCGCGGCCGTGGCACCAGAAATCGAGGCGATGTTGATGAGCCGCGGTCGGATGGAACGTCGCCGGCACGACCAGGCCATAGGGTTGAATCGAATCGTCGATTTTGGATTTGTAGCCGCGCACCACCAGGCCGGTGGCGGTATTCCAGGGAGCTTGACCCTGCCTCAGCGACGCCGCTCGCTCCATGCCAAGCTTGAGCAGGCGTTTGGCGACGCCGATCTCACGCTTGTCGTAGAACTCGTCATATTTCAGGGCGTCGTGCACCGCCTTGTGGAAAACTTGCACGTCGGGCAACAGGTCGGCGACCGGCGAGCCCGCCAGCGAGAGCTTCAAGGAATCGATTTCCTTGCCGAGGGCATCGACACCGGCTTGCAGGGTGACGCGGTCGGCGTCCGGAATCTTGATTCCCGGCGGCGGAACGCGCCGCACCTTGTCCGGAATGTTGTCGGCGGGACCATCGGCAAAAGCGGGTAGGCCAAGGAGCAGAAACGAGGCGACGACGAGCAATGCGACGGGCGACATGGGAGAGAACCTCGCGGTGGGACCAATCAAAGAGTTGAGGATGATTGTCGCCCAGGCGATGCGGAAAGGCAAAGAAATTAATGTCGAGCTCGGCGGCACGAGTGGAACCGGAATGGCCGGCCCCTGCACTCCAGACAGCGCGAATGTCATTCCAGGCGCGACCGCGCCATCCCTCGGTGGAGTCATGCCATTGCTCCGAAATCGTCTCTTACTTCTGTCGTAAGTCTTTGAAGAGCACTGAATTGAAGCGATCGCACAAGTCTGGATTCACGTGCGCATTTGGGCCCAAAATCACCGTCAGACTTCACATGCCGCTGAAGCCGGAACCAAATCCCAAAAGTGCGCGTATTTGCCCTGTGCCGGGCAGGAGGGAATAGCCGCCAAGGGTCTCAACGTGGAATGCCGCCCGGTCCGCCGATCCGCGTCGCGCGGTGTTCGCTGCCTGACGAGCCGCACTCACTCAACGGATGAAAATGCCTCCAATTCCATTCAAAGGCCCTCGGTGCGAAGCATCCGGTGAAGCCCGTTTGGCCTCAATGAGCCAAAGTTTTTAGTCCCCGAATTGCAGCAAAACATTTTGCGCGAAACCTCGTTGTTGCGCGGTGGATATTACCGAATGGCGCCGGCCTCTATCTAGCTCTACCTCTGAATCCCGAGACCACTTACGTCAATCTGAGCATACCGGCAGGCTGATGTTGAGCGAGAAATCTCGTTTATTTGATTTTTTGACCAATTTTACTCTTGACAACGAGGGAATCGGAGGTTCTAATCCTTGAGAAACTTTGGATGACCCTGTTGGTCGTAGCTCAATCGCTGCAACCGGGAGTACCAATAAAATCCTATCAACGCGAATTCCCAAGCATTGGATAGGCGCTGAGTCTCCACGCGTTTATAGATCTCGCGTAGTTATAGTGCGCTAAGTCCGTGCGCGAACCTTAATCCCTCATCGCGGGTTCCAATAACGAACAGACTGGGGCTGAATTGGCGATTTAGGCATTTCGCCCGGATCAGAATTCGTTCTCTTTGGCATCAGCGCAGTTCGCATTTAGTGCGATGCAAAAAAAAATTTGTGTATCCCATTTTAAGGAGCGCCAGCTATGACACTCAAGGTTACGCTCTGAGCGTGTGCCGCACTGGCAGTATTTGCCATCGGAGTTTCGTTTTTTTTCGGTTCGCGAAGTCGCGCAGACCTTATTCTACCATTGGCGTTGTGTGAGGCCCATCATTGCAGTGAACTTCCGAACATTCAAATCACACCCACGTGTCTCTGCGTGTTCGATAGTCCATTTACGGACCATAACTTCTGTATTAACAGGGCGATCGGTAACTGCGTCATAAAGACGAATCACCCGACCACCACGTGCAGCGGGGCGTGTAAGGACACAATGATCTATTGCGAGGACGTAATTGCAAACTGCACGCCGCCGCCGTGATGCTGTCGACAGTTCCCGATTCGGATAGCTTGCCTCACGAGCAGGGAATGACTCGATCCGAGCAGACTGGCGCACCCAATTTGGGTGGCTATTTAGAGGTTCAATCGGCAGAGTGCGATGAGACTTGGTGTGCCCAAAGCACAAAGACAAGAAACCTTTCTGACTCGGGGAAACCTGCAAACGGAAGAACGAGTCCAGGGCTACTTGGCCTGTCGGCTAGCCGGTCTAAGCCTGTTCTGAGACGGCTCACGCCAGGCCTTTGACAGAGTTTCCAACGATCTCTTTGTTGGTATTAGGGTCGGGTATCATAAATGCGAGGCCTGGTATGTTTGCGGGCAGGGCTTTTTCCTTATTGAAGGCGCTCTTACTGATCGGGTATTGCGCGTTCGGACAGTTGGGGGAGTTACTCGCTGACAAACCGATTCCTGAGGCACTGAAGTTGAACCAAGCGTCCCGATACTCGATTAACTCGCTTTCGTGTAGCGTTAAGATTGTCGACAAATCTCGGCAGAGGGAGTCAAGGTTCGAGGGACGCTACTGGCGATCCGGCGATCTGGTTCGGGTCGACACTTCTAGACCCGGAGTTCTCGACGAAGTCTCGATTGCGACCCGGGAGGAAGTATTTATCTACCAAAGACTTTTGCCACACGCCGATATCGCTGCCGTGCGGAAGCCTAGGACAAATAACGAGCTCGGTCGATGCGACGCATGGCCTTTGTCTCTGTTGTTCCTAAACATTCCAGGCAGTCTTGAGCACGTCCCGCCGGAACGGTTGTTTGAATTAGCGTCTGATGAGAGCATTTCAGAGTCCGGAAGACTGGTGCGGCTCAAGTTCCGAAAGTCGGATCGGTTTGATAAGGATTGGGCATGCGCTGTTCACTTTGACCAGAATGCAAATTACATGGTAGACAAGCTTACGTATCGTTGCAGATTTCCCGGTGGAACGGAGATCCTGCGCGAATACGAGGTTAGCGGGTTTTTCTCGTCGGGGTCTTTGTGCTTCCCAAGTCGCGTCGTTTATAAGGTATCAGCCGACGGAAAAGTCACAAACGTACGTACGATCGAGTTCACAGACATCGCCATGAATCAGGTGATTCCCGAGGATGTTTTTCAACGTAGGTTTCCATCTGGAATTGTTATGAACGACGACATATCCAACACCTGGTACCGGATAGACTCATCTGGCAACAGAACTTCCCAAGCGACACCTCGCAGTGCTGGCCTCGCCGCAGTTGTGGGGCAGCGAGGCACGGTCGGTCCTTCGCATGTGCCCAACGATCCGGCTGAGGCTGAGCTGATAACTCGTAAAGAGTCGAGGCCATTAAGCAGTCTGATAGGCCCAATCTCGTTGGTTATGCTAGACGTGCTTCTCGGGATTGTCGTTGCGGCGCGGCTACGGCACCACTTGGCGGGAAAGAGCTGACCCGAGTTACGTGCTTCTCAAAGCCGTATCGCACCGGGTAACTGAATGAGCATCGGTCTCGCGACCAGAAATGGAAACTTGCAATTCAGGTTCCAAAAAATGAGGGACCGCGCGTACGCCTGCGATCGACTGGGCAGCGCGAGTTTAAGCTTGTCTAAGTCGCGCGGTTGACTTACTTTGAACCATTCTGGATTTGCTTCGCGTTGTCGAAACGGTCGCGCACCGCTCAAACCAAGGCGCCGAAACTAACCGGTAAAATGCGTGTGAGGAGAATGAACTATGTTTACCGAAGCGACCGGAATCGGTGTGATCTTGGCTGGGGTTTCTCTTGCAGTTGTTGGTGCCTTAAGGATTTACAGAAATGCCGGAGAACCGCACGGCGCGCGACCACCTAGGATTGAATGCCCCATGCAGGTCGACTTGGGTTTGCGGCACTATGGCGAGATTGCCATCGCGAAGGTAACAATTCTGCACTTTCCCGAATTTAGCTAATTCATGTTTGCATGCGGAGCAGGCGGCGGGCCAGGGTTCGTAATTTCGCGGCTTGGCGTGGTCCGCTAGCAGCTGCTTGATATTCCCGCTCGAAACAGTGCCGTTGCAGCGCTCGGCGGCGATCGGCATGCGACGGACGCCGCCGACGCTTGTCCCACGGCGACTGGCCCCGCGCCACCAGGTCCGCCGCCGGCCGCTTCCAGGCCCACAACTCGATCAGCGTGTGCAGCCACAGGTTCAGGTGAAATGCCCCGATGCTGGCCCACAGCTTACGCACCTGCTGCTGGCCGGCGCCCAGATCTCTTTCACGTCGTGGAAACATTGTTCGATGCTGAAGCGGTCGGCCACGGCCTCCAGAATGTCCGCCACGCTGGCCTCGGCCTTGGTGCAGAAGTAGGCCCGCCAGGCGCCGCGGGCTTCCCGCACCAGCACCACCCGGATCACGCCGCCCGCCGGCGCCCAAGTCGCCAGGAAGGTCTTGTAACGTTTGCGGGTCAGTTGACCATAGAGCCGGAACCAGCCGTGGCTCCAACCCCGTTTCTGACCGGCCCGCTTGGCCAAACGGATGCGCTGCAAACCGTAGAGCCGCCGCCGACCACGCTGGCCCTTGGCTCGCGGCGGCGGCAGCGTGCGCAAGGCCGCATCCTTGCGTAAGCGACTCACCAGCGTCACGCAACCGAGACGCGCCGCCTTCAAGACCTCCCGCTTGGCATACGCCCCATCGCACACCAGCCACAACGCTCGTCCCCACTTCTGCGTCCAGAACGCCAACCACTGGATCAACTCCGCGGCCAACGCCAACTTGGTGCGAAACGTCCAATCGCTGCCCTTGGGCAACTTGGCGACATCGCCACGACGAATGTACAAGCCGGCCCGCAGCGGCAAAGCGATCGCTCCCCAGCGGGGATGCCGAGCCAGCCAGGCCAACGTCACCCAAACGTGGCCGTAGAGAAACTGCTGCTGGCTGGGTCCGGGCGTGGGGTTGTGGTGCCGACCCGCTCCCTGCACGCGGCGGCCATAGCGCTTGGTCGGCGAATCATCCAGGCCAAACAGCAGGCGGTCCTGACCGGCCGCCAGTCGCGGCAGCAGCACACGCACCAACAATTCGGTGGCCAGCCGGGCGGCGCGTCGTCCGATGCGATCGACCAGGTTGTAGCCGGCGCGGAACTGGTGGCTGAGCCCGCCGGCCCGAAACCAGGCGGTGACGGTGCGGCGGCCGTGGGCGAACAGCAGGCCGGCGACCAAGCGGGCGAAGCGGCGATGCTGCCGCCGATCCAAGGCGAGCACCAAGGGGGCAAACAGGGTGGCCGCTTCCCGCGGCAATTGCCAAACTGACATGGCTGGCTCTCCGAGCGTCGATGGTTGGGTGATAACTCCATCGTGCCCGGAGGGCCGGCTTATGTCTATCTAAAATCGATCCGAGTGCACACGCCGTTAGCTAAATTCGGGAAAGTGCAGTAACAATTGGAAACAGCGGCGAAAGCGAACTGCTGATCGACGACATCAGCTCAAACTGTAGCTGCAGCGGCTTGGTTCGCGCTGAAAAAGACGGTTCGGGCTATAGTAGGGTTGGGTCGGTACTTCTACAGCCAGGCCAAGCCACCGAGCTTGAAGTTCGTGTAGCCGTTGGGCCGCCGCGAGACGGGCAGATTCTGAACTCGATTTCGTTCAGAACGAACGATCCAAACAGCCCCACGTGTCAGCTCACGCTGGTTATACCCAACGTGCTAGCTGGGGTCAGATGCTCGCCGAGCGAGCTCTTCGTTGGAAACGTCGTGCTTGGCGAAAAGGTTGTGCGCACCGTGAGCATTGTTGATGACAACCGTCGGGATCCGAAAACCATTAGCGTTTCGATAGCAGCTGCCAACGAGTTCGTGCGTCAGTGGTAGAAGGGGATACGCGGACCCAAGGCCCGGCCGGATCCGGATGTGTGGTTGGCTCGATTCAAGTGACCGTTGACACCAGCAAATGTGGCGCATTCGACGAATTCGTTGAGGTTTTGGCCGGTAAGGCAGCGGCAACGCGGCTCCGGGTTGCTGGATCAGTAGTGCCGCCAATACAAGTTTTCCCGTCCGAGGTCTTCCTTCCGCGCACGTCAAGGAGCGGGCCGATCTGGGCGGCTAGTTGCATTTGCCGAAGTGTGGTTCCGGGGCCACTCACGTTGGAAGTCGCCAGTTGCCCGCCAGGACTCTCGGTCGAGTGCTTGCCGGCCGCTCCCGGCGAGCGCCATCGGTTAGTTAAGATTGTGGCTACCCCTCAGCTCAGGGAAAAGGTGGAAACAGAAGCAACGGTCAGATTATCGGCGAGCGTTGGAACAATGAAGACGAGCTTGGCGATTCGAGTAATCCTGAAGAAGGTCGCAGACAAATGAGAATTGCGAATGAAGGGCCAGCCTTTAGCGTTTTGGAACTTTTAGTGGTGCTGAGCGTGATTGGGGTACTCGTCGGACTCCTGCTTCCGGCCATACAGAACGTTCGGGGGGCCGCTGCCCGTACTGAGTGCCTGAACAACCTAAGACAGATCGGCTTGGGGGCTCATGGTTTCCATGATCGAAATGGACGACTGCCCCCTCTTGCTTCCGCAGCGACCGATTCGACCGCAGGATTGGGGTGGATGGTAGACATTCTGCCCGACATCGAACAAGACAGCGTGTATCGACAAAGTCTCGAAGCATGTGCGATTACACCGGATCCCTGGCAGAATCCGCCGCACACGGGACTTGCGACGGTGATCCGAGTATATACATGCCCAACGGACGCCAGATTATCGCAGGTGCTCACTGACGGCGACAGCCGTGCCGCCGCGTATGGATCATATTTGGGTATCGGAGGGGTCACGATCAGGCCAACGGAACCGGCCAAGCGGTACGAAGGACTTTGCCGGAGCGCTACCTGGTTCACGCTTTTCCGATATAACAGACGGGCTCAGCACGACTTTGCTAGCGGCGGAACGGCCGCCGCCGGACTCGCTTCAAGCCGGTGTATGGTATCCGTCGTTCGTGACAGACGGTAAGCTGCGCGGACCAAATGGAATAATCTACCTTGCGAAGACGCATCTCGTTTCCAATGATACCGATTGCCCGTTTTCGCGAACGACCATGTTTGGACCCGGCCGGCTAAATAACCCCTGCGATCGCTATCACCTCTGGAGCCTCCATTCAGGTGGCGCAAACTTCCTATTCGCGGATGGGTCGGTACGTTTTTTGCAGTACGGAATCCGACCCGTTTTGCCCGCGCTCGCATCGCGTTCAGGTGGTGAAGTCGTTCAATTGGATCGATGAGCAAACCGGACTGGTTGCAGCTCTGAATTAGAACTTCGGAAACCGCAACCAAATCTCGAAGCTGCGCGTATTCTTCTGTATCCGGCGCAAGTGGATAGTGGGCAAGGGCATCAACGTGGAATAGCCGTCCGCCGTTCCGCGGTATTCCCTGCCTGACTAGCCGCACTCCAGCAACGGCTGAGAATGCCTGCATTTCCAGGCAAAAGACCGCGGTCCGAAGCACCCGGGTCCGTATGGCCTCAGTCAGTCAAGTTTTTTAATTTCCGTATTGCAGCAAAACATTCGCGCGAAACCTCGTTTTCGCGCGGGCACATGTCAAGAATCCTTGGCCGGACACGTGAATCCAGAACGCACGCAGCCCGACGAAGAACAATCGGTCCCACAATTGTCCTTCGTCGGGCTGTGCATGGCGACCTAAACGACATCAGCACCTGCGCAGCACGCCGACCAGCGTGCCCAGCACTTTGATGTCCCGATCGGGAGTCACCTCGATCGGCTTCATGCTCGAGTTGGACGGCTCGAGCAAGATCTTGTCGCGCTTCTTGTTGAATTTCTTGAGCGTCACCTCGCCATCGATCATGGCGACGACGCGCTGACCGTTGTGCGCGGTCTCCTGCTTCTTGATCACAACCAAATCGCCGTCGGCGATGTGGTCCTCGATCATCGAGTTGCCTTTGACCTTCAGCGCGAAGTGATTGTTGCCGCAGAACTGGTTGAAATCGACCTGCTCATCCTGTTCGATGGCCTCAATGGCGGTGCCGGCGGCGACCGAGCCCAGCATCGGCAACTGCGGTCCCGGCGGACGGTGATCGACGAGCTGAATTGCGCGAGCCAGCGGCTTGTCCGGCCGCAGGATGACGCCCTTCTTCACCAGTGCCTTCAAGTGGCACATCACGCCATTGGGCGATTTGATATCGAACGCATCGCAAATTTCGCGAATGGAGGGGCCATAACCCCGGTTTTCGATTCGCTCGCGGATGAAGTCATAAATCTCCCGCTGGCGTTCGGTTAACGAGTTGAGATCGGACATGAAGCCTCCTGTTAGAAAACGGATGAACGAGGTAAACGGTCGCTCAGTCCGTAGTGTTCTTCCATTGTGTACTCAAGTATATTCAACGCCTGTACATTATTAAAGGTCGAAAATAGCAATATGTCAAGGATTTTGCTAAGGTGGAGAGTGACTGGCTCGCCATTTGCCCAAATCGCCGCATCATCACCAGGCAGCCGATTGATTGACGAGGGGGTGCCCGCGTGGGCGAAACGCCGTTTCCCTGGTTTCCCGAAGTATTGTCGGCCCTAATTGCTCGGCGTGAATTGAGCGTGGACCAGATCGCCCGCATTTTCGACGAAATCCTTTCGGGCCGGTTTGGCGAGCCGGAGTTGGCGGCGTTTCTGGTCGCGATGCGGATGAAGGGCGAGTCCGCCGGCGAGTTGGCCGCGGGCGCCGCCATGCTGCGCTGCGCATGACCCATTTCGAAATCGGCTGCGACGATTTGCTGGATACCTGCGGCACCGGTGGCGATGAATGCGGTACATTCAATATCAGCACCGCCGCGGCTCTGGTCGCGGCGGCGGCCGTGGCGCCGGTCGTCAAGCACGGCAACCGGGCCGTTTCCAGCCATAGCGGCAGTGCCGATGTGCTCGCGGAACTCGGCCTCCCGATCGAGGCCGGGCGGAATGGTCGCGGCGATGCATGCTGCGCGGGGCTCTCGTTTTGCTACGCCCCGCACTTTCATCCCGCCCTGAAGCATGTCGCCGGGCTGCGCCGGCGACTCGGCGTGCGCAGCATGTTGAATCTGCTCGGGCCGTTGGCGAACCCGGCTGGCGCGAAGTATCACTTGCTCGGCGTCGGCCGCGTCGATCTGCTCGATCCAGTGGCCGGCGCCCTGGCCAAATTGGGCGTGCGCGCCGCCTACGTTGTCTGCGGCCAGGACGGTCTGGACGAAGTGAGTCTATCGGCGCCGACCCTGTATCGATTTGTCTTCGAGAGGCGGATCACCAGCGGCCACTGGACGCCGGCCAGCTTCAAGCTCGAGCCGGTGCTGATCGCCGACATCAAGGCGTCCAGCCCCCGTGACAGCGCTCGCATGATCCTGGACGTATTGGAAGGCAAACCGGGACCTGCCCGGCGAGTGGTGGCCGCGAACGCCGCCGTGGCGCTGATGACGGCGGGAAAGGCGCCCGACCCGATCGCGGGCGTGCGCATGGCCGAGGAGGCGATCGACAGCGGCCAGGCCGCCGACGTGCTCCACAAATTGCAAACTTGCCCGGCGAACTAGGACCCCCGTAGCCGAATTCGCCAGAATTCCATTCGCGAACCTGGAATTCTGGCGAATTCCGCTACGCAAACGGAACAGACTTTAAGCCTCACGGAGGAATCGCGACATGGCGCAAAAGGTCGTTTTGATCGCCGATCCCGGAATCGACACCGCCTTCGCGATCGCGCTGGCGCTGCTCGACGAGCGGCTCGATGTCTTGGGACTCGCCGCGACCGCCGGCAATGTATCGTCGTTCCAGGCCACGGTCAACGTTCACACGCTCGTCGGGCAAATCGATCCGCCGCGCTGGCCACGCCTCGGCGCGGTGCCCGCGGTCGAGTACGAGATCGACGGGACCAGCCTGCATGGCGCCGACGGCCTGGGCAACGCCAATTTTCCGGAAATTAGCCTGCACAGCCCGCCGTTGAGCGATCGCCTCATTGTCGACCTGGTGAAAAAGCACCCGGGGGAAATCACGATTGTCTGCCTCGGCCCGGCGACGGTGTTGAAAAGCGCGCTCAGTCGGGATCCGGCCCTCGCCAGTCAGGTCCAGCGCTTGATTTGCCTGGGCGGCTGCTGGCGCGAATCGGGCAACACGACCGCGGCGGCCGAATTTCATTTCTATTGCGACCCCGAGGCCGCCCGGGCCGTGCTTCGTTGCGGCATTCCGCTGACGCTCATTCCACTCGAAGTCATGCGCAAGCTGGTCTTTTCGCCTTCGGACCTGTTGAGTTTGCCGTCGCCCGAATCGCGGGTCTCGCAATTCCTGCGGAAAATCGTGCCGTTTGGCATTCGCGCCAGTTCCAACTTGTACGGCATCGAAGGTTTTCATTTGAAGGATGTGCTCGGAGTCGCGGCGGTGGTCCTGCCGAAAGCGATCACGACCACGCCGGTGGTCGCCGACGTGGAGACGCGCGGCGAATTGACGACCGGCGCCCTGGTGGTGGACGCGCGGCCCCGTCCAGCCGGAAAACCGAATGTGGAGTTGGCGATCGATGTCGACGTTCCCGCGGTGCGCCAGTACATCGTGGACACGATGAGTCAGGGCGGCGGCGACAGCATTTTTTAACTTGCTCTTGCGCAAATCCAGCCATTTGGTGTATTCTCGATTCGTCTTCCTCATTGGAGGCGAACCATGCGCGTCGTCGCGTTTCTTGGACTACTTGTAAGTGCCGCTTCGATTCACGCGGGTGAGCCGCGCCCGTCGCCTTCCGAGCAAGAACTCGCCTCGGTCATTCGCGGCCTGTTGCTGAATCATTTGCCGGATCCGCTGGCCAGGGGCGAACCGGGCTGGGGCAAGCAAGTTCCGGCGTTGATCGACGCCAAACAGATGCGCAATCATGGCGCCTGGCGCAAGTATCGCGTGACGGCGATCAACCCGTGCAAACCCTGGTGGTCGAGGTGCGAAACGCGAAACTAGATGGAAGCCGCGGCACATTCGATCTGCTCGTCGGCTTTGACGCCCAGTTCGATTTCAATCAAGAAATCTGGCGGCGCGGCATTCGCCTTTACAGCGGTTCCACTCTGGCCCGTGCGAAAGTCTGGGCTGCTTTGAACTGCGAGGTCTCGATCCGCTTCGAAGCCGGCAAGGGCCTCTGGCCCGAACTGATCGTTCAGACGCACGTGAACAAGGCGGAATTGACCTATTCGGGCTTGGACGTTCAGCACATCGCGGGGATCGGCGGCGACGGCGCTAAACTGCTAGGCGAGGCGCTTAAAGACACGATCCGGCAGGTGAAACCGTCGCTGGAAAAAGAGCTATTGGCCAAGGCGGCCGCCGCGCTCACAAAAGCAAGCAATCACAAGGATGTGCGTGTGAGCCTGGGCAAGCTGTTCAAATCGGGCGGGAAGTAAACAGACCGCGCAGTCGTTCGCCTTGCAATTTTTTCCTGCTCCTTCTAACCTGATGCCGTTTGCAACGATCGTGCGCTCCGGCAAGGAGGCCGCCATGCGCCACGGTGGACCCATTCTCTCCCTCGTCGCGGTGAGCATTTGTTGTTTCCCGACCTTCGCCCAGACCAAGGCGGGAAATTCCATCAGCAACGATCTCGCCATGCAGGCGGCGCTTCGGCAGGGCCGGCAGTTGCTCGCCAGGGGGCAGATCCAGCGCGCCATCGACGTGCTGGAAGGAAAAATTGGAATCATCAACGGCAACACCGATTATCTCGCCGTGCTGCGCGATGCCTACGCCGCGTACATTCGCGAGTTGCAACTCAAGAAGCGCGACGACCTGCTTCCGGAAGTGGCTGCCAAACTGAAGGCGCTCGATCCGGCCTTTGATTTGAACCCGAAACCGACCGACGCGCCCGCGCTTCCGACCCCGAGCGCGATCAAGGCCCGCGGTCAAAGCGATCCGTTTCAACAAACGCCGCTATTGCAAAATGCGGGCGCCGGCGGCGTGCTTCAGCGGGCCGACGCCGCGTTCAACGCTGGGGGCTACGACGAGGCCGCCGATCTCTACCGGCAGGTGCACGCCGGCGATCCGTCCGCCCTGGGCTCGAGCAAGGGAAAGTTCGCCTATTGCTTGCTCAGCCTGGCCAAGGAAAAGTTGACGAGCGACTCAATTGACGGGGCCGCGCTCTCAGCCTTGGAAAAAGACGTGTCGCTGGCCGTGTCATTGGCGGCCGACAAACCGGAGTTGGCCCGATTCGGCAACGACGTGCTGAATCGGATTCGCGACCGCCGAGGTCAAAAACCGATCGCCGCGAACACGTCGGTTGCGGCAGGAAACTGGCATATCGAGGAGTCGGAGAACTTCCGATTATTCCATCAAAACGCCGAGCTTGCTCGAAAGATTTTGCGGCACGCGGAGGAAGCGCGCGTTTCGGCGTTCAAGAAGTGGTTTGGACCGCCCGGCGACGCCTGGAACCCTCGTTGCGACATTTACCTGCACAATTCGGCCGGCGACTATGCGCGCGCGACTGGAAAAGATTTCCGCGCCCCGGGACATTCCACCCTGGAAGTTCTCGGCCGGCGTGTGACCAAGCGGCGAATCGATCTGGCGGGCGACAATCCGGACCTACTGGCCGCCGCAGTGCCTCATGAAGTCACGCACATCGTGGTGACCGACATGTTCCCCGACCCGATGCTGCCGCGCTGGGCCGACGAAGCGATGGCGATCCTGGCCGAGCCGCGCGAAAACATTGACCGCTACCTGCGAGCGCTCCCGAAGGTCCGCCGCGACGGCCATCTGTTCGCCGTGGGCCAACTGTTGCAATCGCGTGAATTCCCGGACGCCGGGGCCATCACCGCGTTCTATGTCGAGAGCGTGTCGCTCGTCGATCTGCTTGTCGCGGAAAAAGGGCCGCAGTCGTTTTCGATGTTCCTGCAAGCCTCGCAACGATACGGCGTCGAATCCGCCTTGGCCCGAAGCTACGGCATCCGCGGCTACAACGATTTGCAAAAACGCTGGCAGCGAAAAACGGGCAAATAGTTTTTGTGCTTTGATTTTTGTTCTTTGTCAGTTGTGCTTTGATTTTTGTTCTTGGTCAGTTGTGCTTTGTGCTTTGTTCTTGGTCAGTTGTGCTTTGTGCTTTGTTCTTGGTCAGTTGTGCTTTGTGCTTTGTTCTTGGTCAGTTGTTCTTGGTCAGTTGTTCTTGGCGAATGAGAAAACATCACGACGCGACGGACAAAGAACAACTGACAACTGACAACTGACAACTGACAACTGACAACTGACAACTGACAACTGACAAAGAACCAACTCACAACGGCTTATCCCAATCCGTGAGTTGCCGTTGCAGATCGTCGAAATTGAGAACGACGCCTGGCGCTAAACCGCGTTTGGGCGGCCGATCGCCTTGGGCCATTCGTTTTCGGACCGCTTCGACCTCGTCTTCCAGCTTTTCCAGCCATTCCGGCGCATCCAGACCAATGCCGATTGGTCGATCGGTCAGCAAATGAAGCTGATCTTCGAGCCGCCCGAATGCTCCTCCCTCGTTGGGCGGATCGGCGGCCTGGCGCATCGCCGGTTCGACAAGCGAACACAACCGGTCGATCACCAGCGGGCGGACGAAGCGCTCTTCGAGGCGATCGCGAACGGTGCGCAGCCGCAGTCCGTGTTGCTCCTCGAGCTTGGTCAATTCGACGAGTAGCGGCTCGGCCACCTTTGTCCGGGTGAAGCTGGCCATGTTCGCCTGCCAGCGCTTGGCGGCGTCGTCCTGCCCGCGGCGGCAGAGCACCGCGTGGGCCTGAACCAGCGGCTGCATTCGCCAGGCGTAACGATCGTAATTGGATTTGATTTTCAAGAAATCGAGCAGCAGGTGCAGGTTTTCGCCGTAGTCCGATTGGGTCGTGGTGCTGTTGTAGTCGCGATACTCCTCGTGGTGTTCGATCATTGCCTGGACGACATATTCCACGAGTTCCGCGGCGCACGATCGTTCCAATTCGCCGGACTCGATATCGATCCAGAGCTTGGGCGGCTCCGGTTCGGCGGCCAGTGATTCGATCCAGTTGCGGGCGCCGCGATGCAACACGCTGCGCAGGTTCGCCAGCGACAGAAATTGCGGGCTGAACAGGTCGCCGCCGTATTTCTTGACAAACTCGTGCAGCCCTTCCCAGTCCGATCCCGGCGGCGGCGTCTCCAGCACCGACAAGCGCAACGTCTGGCTATGAGCCAGCCACAGCGTCAGGAACGAATCGGTGATGCGCCGCAGCAGATCGACGAGCGCCTCGTCGCCTTCGAGGTCCCCGGGCGGCCAACTGTGGGCCGCGTCGAGCAACGCCTCCAGCACGGATTGCAACGCGATCGGAAACAGGTGCTGAAATTCAGATATCTTGCGGCCTTCTGGCGGGGCGT
Source organism: uncultured Gemmataceae bacterium (assembly GCA_963815035.1). GTDB lineage: Bacteria > Planctomycetota > Planctomycetia > Gemmatales > Gemmataceae > JBGQCZ01. Next base: position 208,009 of record CAWFFC010000024.1, on the reverse strand, counting down.
TCTGTTCCATCGATTTGGCGATCTGAATCAGATGGTAGGTTTCGCGAATCAGTCCCAGCCGCGGCAATTGCTCTAGCAGCGAGCGCAGCATCGCCTGGGCTTGCCGCGACCGGAGGATCTGGCGCGGGTGGCCGCCGTCGGACATCGGCACGAACAACAGCGGCTGCGTGCGGAATTCGGCGACGAATCGCGAGAGCAGCTTTCGCACCGCGTCCGCATCGCCTTCGCCCAGCGCCGCCTCCAGGCGAAGCGCCATCGGCTCCCAGTTGGGATCATGGCTGGCTCGCCGCGGGCGCTCGCTGGAAAGGCCGCCGAGCAGTCGCACGGCGCGTCCCGTTTCCAAGGCCGTTTCAATGACCGCCTCGGCGAGCTGCTCGCGGAGAATTCGCCGGCGATCGAATTCCATGACATCCTCGAACCCGCCGACCGGTTCGGGAATTTTCAACTCGTGCAAATGGTCGAGCAGTTCGAGCAAGGGCGCTTGCCAGGAGCGGGCGGCGGCCAGCCAGCCTTTCGCCGCCTCGGCGAGTTCGGCGTTCGCGCCAACGAATGGCCGCAGGAACGGGATCGCATCCTGCCACAGTTTCGCGGTCGTGGCCAAGAAGTCCAGCCGGCTCTCGATCCGGTCGGCCTCTTCTTCGAGCGAGAAGTGTTCGCGCGATTCGCCGCCGGCGACGGCGCCTTCCTCGCCGTCATCGGCACTGTCGCGGTAGGACATGTCTTCGTAGGCGGCTTCGAAGACATCCTCGTCGTCCTCTTTCTCAGACCAGTTTTCACCACCGCCGTTCAGGTCCGGGACGGTCCACAATTCGTCGGCGTTGGCCTCGAGATGAGCGAACCAGCGGACGACCAGCGGCGTCTTCTCCAGCGCCGGTCCCGGGGCCTCGATCACCTCGTGCAGCCAGCGCCGGGCAAGCGCATGGAACGAGGCTTCGCCCTCTTCCAGCGCGATCTCGCCGGCCTCGCTGAGCCAAGTCATGAGCAGGGCCATCGCCGCGCGCTGGTTGCCGCGCCGCAGCAGCGCGTCGACGACTTGCGCAAACGCGGATGGCGCGCGAAAACCTTCGCGATGCTGCCGCCAATAGGCCAGATCGTTGGCGGACGCGTTGGAACCGCGAACGCCGGCGATGGCCTTGGCGACATGCGCCGCCGCCGCCGCCCGCTCGCCGCCATGCACCCGCGGCAAGTCGCTGACCTCGTAGGCGGCATGCTTGTCCCACCAGGCGGCGAAGCGCTCGAGACTTCGGGTCAACTTTTTGCCGAGGTCGTCGTCGCCGCTGGATGCTGCCGCCACCAGCAGGTCGGAGTAGAGATGAAAAATCCGCGATACGGTTTCGATCAGATCATCGAGCCGGGGGTCGCGGACGCTGTCTTCTCGCGAATTGAACAGCGGAAAGAGGCCCTGAAATCCCAGCGCGTTCCAGGGATCGGCGACCGCCCCGCAGTTGATGCCGAGCAGCAGCAACTCTTCGGACTCGGCCAGCAATGCCGCTGCCTGGGAGAGGCGATTTTTCTCGACCGCCAGTTGGCCCGAGGCAAGTCGCAAGCGCATTTCGGCCAGCATTCGCACCGAAAGAGCCGCGATGGAGGCGGCCCGGCGCCGGCTCGCCTCCGGGTATCCCATCTCGGCGAACAATAGCGCTAAATGGCTCTCCTGAAGTTCGACCGCGCGCTGTCGCGCCAGTTCCTGATTCAAATGCTGCCGGGCGGCGCCGAATGGTTGGCGGAACTTATGCGACTCGGCTTGGAGTTTCGCGCCATGCTCGCCGCCGACGCCGGCAATCAACTGTTTATAAAAGGCGTCGCGATAACGGGCGATCCGCGGCACCAATTTCGACAGCGTCACGGTGGAATCGAAATAGGTCGGTCCAGTGCCGCTGGTTCCCGCCGCCATCAGAATCGTGCCCGCCAGCACCGCCCCGGTCTCGTACACGCGTTCTTGCCGCGTCGCGTCGGGCGGATCCTCATCCGGCAATCGCGTCAGAATCGCGTCGAGGGTCGTTTTGCGCACGACAAAGCGGCGAAAACGTCCTTGCTCGTCGATCTGGTGCGGGTCCCATTCGCCGAAGAGATAATTGGGCCGCCGGTTCACCGGGTGGCCGTGATCGTACGGCCGCGGATCGAAGGCGAGTTCATCGAGGAGCTTGGGATCGAAGCAGGCTTCGTGCAGGATGTCCGGGTCGGCCTTTTCGAGGATATCCAGCGCCTGCGTGATCATCTCGCGGTAAGGACCGTGCGCGACGCCGGCGCCTTTGATATAGAGCGGTACAGGCCGTACCCGTTCGTGCGGATACAGATCCGTCTGCGGCCGGCTTTCCAAGACCGCAATCGGCCGATGACCGACGAAATCATTCAGCCTCTTCAAGGCCCCGCGCGTGATCCGTTCGGATTCATCCCACGGCGAGCCCTCAGACAGCGCCGCCTCGAACACTCGGGCCACGAAAAACGGCGTGAACAATTCGCGCTCGGAGAGCCGCGCGAGCAAATCGGAGTGATCCTGGCGATAAGCAGGCAAGACGCGCTCGAAAACCAGCGGGATGACGGTGCGCGCCTGCGACGAATCGCGAAATGCCGCGTTGCCGCTGTGCTCCAGCGCGTCGAGTTCATTGCGAAGCCAGGATTGCAGCGCTTGCCACGGCTGCTCGACTCCCTCCTGCACGAGCGCGTCGAAGGCATCGTCGAGTTCACGCTGCCATTTAGGATTGGGCCGGCCATCCGAGAAATTGATCCAACCCAACAGGCGCGACGCGGACGCCACACGATTCAACGTGGCATGGGATGCGTCCATCGGCGACCTCCTACCTCGATTCCTTACTTCATCCAGCATAGCGAACGAATGCCGGGCGTGCTATGGCCAAGGACAGGCCGTGTGACACGCGGGTTCCGATTCGGTTTGACAGTTCGCACTTATGTCAATCACGAAAGCCCGAAAGTTCGAAAGCACGAAAAACCCTGTTTTCGAGTTATCGAACTTTCGGGCTTTCGTGATTTGATTTCGTCCATTCATTCTAGGCTGCCTCTTGCTCCGCGTGCGCCGCCATGCGATCATCAAGGATGTTCCCCTTCTCTCCGGAGGATTCGGCATGTTGAATTCACCCGATCGCCGTGATTTTCTGCGCGTGGCCTCGGCGGGCGCGATCGCCGGCCTCGGCGACCTCGCGTTTCTTTCGAAACTGCAGCCGGTGACCGCCGACGAAACCAAGCTCGATCCCAAGCTCGTTCGCCTCGATTCGGACATCGAACCGCTGGTGCGTCTGGTGGAAGAGACGCCTAGGCAAAAACTGCTCGAAGAATTCGGCGCGCGCATCAAGAAAGGACTCTCCTATCGCGAGGTGCTGGCGGCGCTGCTCCTGGCCGGCGTGCGCGACGTGGCCCCGCGGCCCAATGTCGGCTTCAAATTCCACGCGGTGATGGCCGTTCACGGCGCCAATCTCGCAAGCTTGAATTCACCCGAGGAGCATCGCTGGCTGCCGATGTTCTGGGCCCTCGACAATTTCAAGTCGGCTCAGGCTCAGAACATGAAGGAAACTGGCTGGCGGATGGCCCCGGTCAAGGAAGACCAGGTGCCCGGCGCGTCGAAGGCACGCGCCGCCTTCATCAAGGCGATGGACAATTGGGACGAGGAGGCCGCCGATGTTGCGGCCGCCGGCATCGCACGCCATTTGGGCGAGAATCAATGCTTCGAACTGCTCACGCGCTATAGTTGCCGCGATTTCCGCGACATCGGCCACAAGGTGATCTACGTCGCCGGAGCGTTCCGCGTCCTCAATACCATCGGCTGGAAATATGCCGAGCCGGTCCTTCGCTCGATTGCCTATGCCTTGCTGCGCCACGAGGGCGACAATCCTGCCAAGCGCGACGGCGAGCCGGACCGGCCCTATCGCCACAATCAAAAACTGCTGGCAAGCTTCAAATCCAATTGGGCCGACGGCAAGCCCGATAGCGAAGCAACCAAGTCGCTCCTCGCGACATTGCGAACCGGCAGTGAAAGCGATGCGGCGGGCCAGGTCGCCGACATGCTCAATCGGGGTGTGTCGCCGCAATCGATCTGGGACGCACTGCATCTATGCGGCGGCGAATTGCTTATGCGCCAACCCGGCATTGTCGGCCTGCACACGCTCACGACCGGCAACGCGTTCCGCTATTGCTACGAGACCGCCGTAAAGGACGACACGCGGCAGATGCTGATGCTGCAACTGGCGTCGTTCCTGCCACTGTTCCGCAACGCGATGAAAGGCCGAGGCGAAGTGGGCCAGGTTGAAATCGACAAACTGGAACCAGTCGCTCGAAAGGGCGACGCGGTGACCGTGGACGAGGTGTTCGCGGATGTGGGCAAGGACCGCGCCGCCGGCGCCGCGAAGGCCCTGGCCTTCATTCAGGGCACGCACGAACCGAAGAAATTGATCGACGCGGCTCGCGTGTTGATCTTCCTGAAGGGCACCGACGCGCACGATTACAAATTCAGTTCCGCCGTGCTCGAGGATTTCGACATGGTCTCGCCGGCGTATCGCGATCGCTTCATGGCCGCCAGCACCTACTGGCTCAAAGGCAGCAGGCGCGGGATAGTGGTTTGGTCAGCGCACTCGCGCGGCCCTGTCGTGAAGTCTGTCGTTTTTTCCGTGGGTTCAAGCGAGCGCGAAACGTAAACGAGTTGTGTTTACGTTTCGCGCTCGCTTTGCGCGGTCAAGTGTAAGATTCAATACGCGCTCAAGTCACCCTTCAGGTTGCGCGCAATCTTAGCCCGATCGGCAGCGATTCGCCGAACATCTGGCTGCGGTCCTCACCTTCCTCCGCCACGACCTGTTCGACTATCTTCACGTACTCTTCGGAAATCGATCGGGCTCGCAATGCGTCGATCACTTTCGCGGCATCGGCCTCGTCCACGTCGATGGCGCGTTGCCCGGTGCGGCGGGCCAGTTGCGCCAGGCAAAATCCCCAACCCAGGCGCTCGCTGTCGTTGCCCGGTTCGAAGTTCAACAACTGGTCGATCCAACCCTGCACCACCTGCGGATGAATGACAGCATTGAGCGGCCCATACAACAGCGACCGCGCGCCCAATCGCGTCAAGGCCCAAAAGCCATAAGTTGGCACGGGCGAGCGGCGAAGTAATTTGAGCAGGACCTCGGCCAGGGCGAGTTTGTGCTTCACATCGATGCGTTCGAGCCCGGCGGCGGCGCGCCACATCTCTGCCAATTCATTCGCCCCCGGTTTGATCAACGTCTTGCCCTTGGGCACGAGAATCGGCCGCAACCGGTCAAATAGATTTTGCTGCAAGGCCTGATTGAGACCGCCGGAGACGCGCCGCCACATGATCCAGGCGTCGGCCCCGCCTTCCGGGGCGGGCGGCAGCGGCTTGCCCGCGGCGTCCTTGCGCGGTGCGTGTATCAGCTTCCATAACTGCTCGACGCGAAAACGATCGAGCGAATCGCCAAAGCCCGGCCGCAGGCAAAAGCCCGCGAGATTGAACCAGCGGCTTGCATGCCGGGGCGATTTCCGCCGTTGCTCGGCCACCTCTTGTAAAAATTCCCACAATCGGCGGCACAAACCGGTCGGCCATTTTTCGCGGCCGGCTTCCAACACCGCCTCCAGCGAGCGCGTCAACTCCTGGGGCGATGGATCTGATTCGCCCTCCGGGGCAAACGTGCCGCGAATCAGTTTCGCCGCCTCCTGCACCTGAGCTTCGGGCCAAACGTCGGTGACCGCTTCCTCCTTTCCCTCGTCGTCTTCCTTTCGCGGCGCTTCCTTGACCAGTTCGCGGATATTGAATTCGAGCCGCCAGCGATTGTTGCCGTCGCGGGCGACGCAATAAAGCTCCAAGGTGCCGATTTCGGTGGAGCGCGTAAAAAGTGTCACCGGGACATGCTTGGTCCCCGCGCTTGCCGCCGCGAAGCACGGTGTGCAACGGCGGCAATTGCAGCAATTGCTCCGACGACAGCGTCAACACCTGGCCCGGCTTGTCCTCCGGCCGCACCGTCGATGAAAACAACGGGAACTGTACCGGCTGCCCAAGCGCAAGCTCCAAGACCGGCTCGCTGAGTTCGATCCCCGCCCCTTCCTCCAACCCATGCGGCGCGACGCACAACACCGTCACTGAGTCTTTCTCTCCTTGTCCCCCGGTCTCCTTGTCTCCTTGTCCGTCTCCACCAACAGCCGAGACGCCCACATAATAAGAGCGAGCAATCCCGCCGCCGATGCGTTTGCCGCCGGCGTGCCGCAGCCAGGCGAACGCCGCCGCGCCCCAGGCCACGGCCAAGTCGAGCGACGGGTTGGTCAACACCAGCGGCTTCCACGGCGCTTCCGGCGAATCGTACCAACTGGCCATGACGTCGATGAGCCGCTGCTGCAGCGCGGCGGGTTGAAACACGCCGCCGTTGAACAAAATGGCATCCGGCCGGCGGTCGCGAATTTGCCGTTTGATGAAGGCCGCGAGATGGCGGGTGATGGCGGGATCGTTGACGTAGGGCAGGCCCATCTCATGCAGACCGGCCCGGGCGCCGCGCTGGGGCTCGGCGTCGCGCGATGTCCCTGGGAAAAAGCCGTCGAAAAGAATCCGGCGCACGTCTTCGGCCGACAGTTGCGTATTCATCGCGCCGCCAATGACCGATCGCCCGCGGCCCATGATCGTGACCGAGAAAGTCTCCGGCGGATTGGGCCGCAGCAACGCTTCCTTGGCGTTGCGACAGGCTTGCACCAGCGTGCCATACTGGGCCGCGTCGAGCTTGCCGGCGCCGGGCAGTTTCGCCTCGACCGCCTTGGCGACGGCCAGATCCATGTTGTCGCCACCGAGCAACAGGTGATCGCCGACCGAGTCGCGAATGAAGGAAAGTTCGCCCTTTTCCTCGCCGGCGCGGATCAGGCTGAAGTCGCTGGTGCCGCCGCCCACATCCACCACGAGGCAGAGCATGCCGGGCTTCAATTGCGTGATTTCGTTGCCGGGATGCAGTCGCGAGCCAGCAATAAAACGCGGCCTGCGGCTCTTCGAGCAGCGTGACATTCTCCATCCCCGCGAGCTTGGCGGCTTCCATGGTCAAGTTGCGGGCCACGTCGTCGAACGAGGCGGGAACCGTCAGCACGATCGCCTGTTTTTCCAGCTTTTCGTCATCGCCCCTGGCTTGAAACTGATTCCAGCCCGCGACCATATGGCGAAGGTAACGCGCCGAGACCTCCAAGGGCGACAGCCGTTCCACCTCGGGCGGCGCGGCCCATGGCAGCAGCGGCGCGGTGCGATCGACTCCCGAATGGCACAACCATGATTTCGCGGAGGTGACCAACCGGCCGGGAATCCGCCCGCCATGATTGCGGGCGAATTCGCCAATCACGTCCGGCGGACTGTCGTTCCAGGGCAACTTGGTCGAACCGGCCGGCAAGTCATGGGGACCGGGCAAATAGAGAAAGGAAGGCAAGAGCGGCTTTCTGCCCAGTTCGCCGGCATTGACAAGCTGCGGAACTTGAAAGGTCTGGATGTTCGGCTTGCCGCCGCGCGGCGCTCTGGGCATCGACATACGCAAGCGCGTATTGGTGGTGCCCAGGTCGATTCCAATGAGGTAACGAGACATTACGGCTCCGAAAAATCCTTGTCTTCAATCAACCACAAAGACCACAAAAAGCTCACAAAGGTTTTTCAATTAATCCAGAGCTGCGGTTTCTTTGTGCTCTTTGTGCCCCTTCTTTGAGCTCTTTTGTGGTGATGATTCGCAATCAATTGCCCTTGCGTGCTGCCCATTATTCGCTATTTTCCGCACGCGGTGATACCAAGTCTGAGGGCGCGTCGATGTTTCCCCTTCGACGTTTCGGTCTCGTTTGCGTGGCCATCCATTTCCTCATCCAGGCCGGCTGCCTGCTGATGGGCGCGGCGGCGGTGGGCGGCGGCGCGACCAGCATTGCCATCGTCAACGGCACCGCCACGCACACGTATGACGCCTCGGTGGCAACCACCGCCACCGCCATCGAGTCCGCGCTGCGCGACCTCGGCCTCCCGGTCGAGCGGCCCCGCATCGGGGAATTCTATGGCGAGATTGACAGCACGCTCGCCGATGGCGGGCCGATCCTGGTCGATCTCAAGAGCGAAGCCCGGCTGTTACCCAACGATCCGCCCAAGACCCGCGTCGGCATCCACGTGAAGGTCTTCGGCAACAAGAAAGTCAGTCAGCAAATATTCGACCAAATCTCACATCGCGTGAACAATCCGGCCCCCGTGACGGCCACGCCGGCGCCGGGATCGACCTCTCCGCCGCCCCCGCCCTTGGCCGACCAGACCGCGGAGCCCGCCTTGGCGCCCGCGGGTTATTCAACGAAAAAACCATGATGGCTCGGCTCTCGGTTTGGGCATCGTTATACTATCGGCATGGCTGTTTCCGTGCTCGGACTGGACATCGGCGGGGCCAACCTGAAGGCGGCCCACGCCGACGGTTTCGCCATGCAGCGCCCCTTCGCGCTGTGGAAAAGCCCGCAACGATTATCAAACGAGCTGAAGTCGCTTGTCGCTGAATGCCCAAGATTCGATCGCCTCGCCGTCACCATGACCGGCGAACTTTGCGACTGTTTTGAAACCAAGCGCGAGGGCGTCGAGGCCATTCTCGATGCCGTCGTTGCCGTCGCAAACGAGAAGCCGGTTCGCGTCTGGACCACCGAGGCCACGTTTGTCGATCCGGAAGTGGCGCGGGTGGAATGGCTGAAAGTGGCGGCGGCGAATTGGCTCGCCACCGCCACCTACGCCGGCCGCTTCGCGCCGAATGCCGGCACGCTCCTCGTCGATTGCGGTTCGACAACGACCGACATCGTGCCCCTCTGGGAAGGCAAGCCGAATCCATTCGGGGTCACCGATACCGATCGCCTGCGCACTGCGCCGAACTGCTCTATACCGGCGCGGTGAACGCCAGTTTGCGCCTTGCTCGGCGCCGACGGCATGGCCGAGCTGTTCGCGACCACGCTTGATGTCTATCTCGTGCTGGGAAAAATCGCCGAGGATCCCGACGACCGCGATACGGCGGATGGCCGTCCCGCCACGGTCGACCATGCCCACGCCCGCCTGGTGCGAATGTTGGGCGGGGATGGCGAAATCACGCCGCGCGAAGAAACCCAGCGTTTGGCGGAGTTGGTCGCCTCGCGGCAGGCCGATTTGATTCGCCGGGCCTGCCGCGACGTAGCCTCGCGACTGCCGGATCGGCCGGCCACCATCATCACGGCCGGTTCGGGCGAAATCTTGGCCAATGCCATCATCGATCCGGAACACGGCTGGCGCGATGTGACCATGCAATCGCTTTCGAGTAAGTTGGGGCCAGAGATTTCGTGCGCCGCCGCGGCTTATGCCGTCGCCGCGCTCGCCACCGAACCAATTGCGTGATCACAATCCCGTAGCTTGCGCGGGAGGCGGTTGGTTTCAATGCCGCCGCAAGCCATCGCAAGCTAAAGCTTGCGGTTACAAGGTCGTGGCTACAAGCTTGCGGCCGTTTTCGCCATCACCTCGAGGATCGGCCCATGTCCTTCGAGCCGGATCGACCTCCGATTGTCGTCAAAGTCGGCGGCAGCCTCTTCGATTGGCCCGACCTCAAGCCGCGCCTGCAGCAATTCCTCGATTCGCTTGGCGAGCGCTTTATCATTATCTTTCCCGGCGGCGGCCGCGCCGCGGATGTCATTCGCGAATTCGATCGCATCCATCAGTTCGGCGACGACCCATCCCACTGGCTGGCCCTGCGAGCCCTGACGCTCACCGGTCAATTCCTGGCGAATCTGCTCGACGTGCAATTGGTCGAGGGCCTCAACGCCGCCCGGTCGGCGTTTCAGCGAATCAAGATCACGGTGATTGATCCCTATCGATTCGCCTTGGGCGACGAAAGCCGGCCCGAGCATTTACCCCACTGTTGGGACGCCACCAGCGACTCGCTCGCTGCTCGCGTGGCCCACGTCGCCGAGGCCGAGCGCCTGATCCTGCTCAAATCGGCGCCGATCCCGGCGGGATTAAGTTGGGAGGAATGTGCCAAAAAGGATTTTGTTGATCCGTTCTTCGCTCCGACGGTCGCGGGCGCAAATTCAACGTGGACTGCGTGAACTTGCGGGAGTGGAGCCCGTCAAAATAACTGGATGCAGTCGGCGAGGTTCGACTATGATTTCCAATCGAGTTGAATACGAGAAAACGCTCGAGGAAATCCGCAGTCTCGAAGAACGATTGGAGCGATTGCAGAAGTCGCATCCAATCGGTTCAAAGGGGTTCACGAAGGCCGGGATCCGAAAAATGATCGCGCGGCTTCATGAGGAACTCGCGATTTTCGAAGGCAGCGAAGAGGTGCGACAGCCGGTTTCCAAGTGAGGTGGGCAACGAACGGTTGGCCAAAAGACAGGGATGGGAAATGGCGTGTCATCCTGGATTCCGGGGCGGCGGAGCAGGCGGCGAAATAGCGCGGCGTCGCCGTTCGCCGGCTCGCATGATCAGGAAATAAAACGTCGGCGTCAGAATCACGCCAAACAGGGTCACGCCGATCATCCCCGCGAATACCGCGATGCCAAGCGACTGCCGCATTTCCTTGCCCGCCCCCGTGGCGAACACCAGCGGGATCACGCCAAAGATAAACGCCAGCGAGGTCATGATGATCGGCCGGAAGCGAACGCGGCTCGCCTCGATCGCCGACTCGTGCGGGGCTTGCCTTCCAGGTGCAACTGCCGGCCGTATTCGACGATCAGGATCGCGTTCTTGCTCGCCAATCCAACCAGCACTAGCAGGCCGATTTGCACGAAGATATCGACGGGCATCCGCATGATCAGCATGCCGGCGACCGCGGCCAGCATGCACAACGGCACGACCAGGATTACGGCCAGCGGCAACGCCCAACTTTCGTACTTCGCCGCGAGCACAAAATAGATCAGCACGGTCCCAAAGGCGAAAATGAGAAGCGTGACGTTGCCCGCCTGGACTTCCAGGTAAGTGATTCCGGTCCATTCAAAGTTCAAGCCGAGTCGATGGGCGATTCGCGAAACGTCCTGAATCGTGGCTCCGGTACTGACCCCCGGGGCCGCATTGCCGTTGACCGCCGCCGAGGTGTAGGTGTTGTAGCGCATCACCGCGACTGGCCCGGTGCGCAGGTCGGTTTTTGCCAACGTGCCCAGCGGCACCATCCCGCCTTGCGAATTGCGGACCTGGAGTTGCTTGATGCGATCGGCGCTGGTGCGGAAGCGCGGCTCGGCCTGCAATTGGACCTGCCAGGTGCGGCCAAACCGATTGAACTGATTCACATAGAGCCCGCCCATTTCCACCTGAAGCGTGTTAAATACGTCGTCCACCGGCACGTGCAGCGACTCGGCCTTGTTGCGATTGATATCGGTGAACAATTGCGGCGTATTGGCGCGAAACAGCGTAAAAACGCCCGCGAAATTCGGATCGCGATTGGCCTCTTGAATGAACTGCTGCGTCTGCGCCTCCAATTGATTCAAATCGACAAAGCCGCGCTGTTCGATTTGCAATTGAAAGCCGCCCGCGTTGCCCAATCCGCGAACCCCGGGCGGTCGAAAGACGCTCACGATGGCGTCCTTCACTTGCATGCCGCATTTCGTCTGGATCGCCTTGGCGATCGCGGCGTCGTATTCCGCGGGCGCGTGCCGCTGATTCCACGGCTCGAGCACCACGAACATCGAGCCCAGATTCGAACCGGCGGTTCCGAGCACGAACGACATGCCGCCGATGCCCACCGTGTGGGCGACGCCAGGAGTGTCGCGGGAAATCTGATCGACTTGCGCCAACACCGCCTCGGTCCGCTCGGCTGACGCGGAGTCGGGCAACTGCACATTCACTAACAAATATCCCTGGTCCTGCGTCGGCACGAAGCCCTTGGGCACGGTCGCGACCTGCCAGCCGGTGAGAACGAGCAGGCCGACATAGGCCAGCAGGACGATCAGCGAAACGCGGAGCAACTTTCCGACCAGCCAGCCATAGCCGGCGGTGGTTCGATCAAACAGCCAATTGAACCCGCGAAACAGTTTGCCCAGAGCCCAGTTGACCGGGCGAATGATGAACCAGCCGATGACGCCGCCGATGATGGCCCCCGGCGTGAAATAGGCCAGAAAGTACGCAATGCTGATCGCGTACGATTCCCACTTCGGCAAGCCGGCGAGATACTCGTCGCCTGGCGGAGCAAAGATTCCAGCCCCGGCCAGCCAGCCTCGCAACAGCCACGCCGAGATCAACCCGCCGACGACGCCAAAGATCCACCAGGGCAGCGCCTCATGGCGAAGTTCGCCGCGCGTCCCGGTTTCCTCCGTCCGAAAGATGGTTACGGCTCGCGACGGCGTCAGCGTCAACGCGTTGACCGCGGAGATGATCATCGCCGAGGCGATCGTCACCGCGAATTGCCGGTAAAATTGGCCGGTCAACCCCGGAATGAAAATGCTGGGAATGAACACCGAACAGAGCACCAGCGTGATGGCGACGATCGGGCCGGTGATCTCATCCATCGCGGCAATCGTCGCCTCGCGCGGCGGCATGCCGATCGCAATGTGCCGCTCAATATTTTCCAGCACCACGATCGCATCGTCCACGACGATGCCGATCGCCAGCACCAATCCAAACAGCGTCAGATTGTTGAAGGCTGAAGCCCATCAGCGCGATCACCGCGAAGGTGCCGATCAGCGACACCGGTACGTCGATCATGGGCAGAATCATTGCCTTCCAGTCTTGCAGGAACAACAGCACCACGACGGCGACCAGCACGACCGCGATGACCAGCGTTTGAAACACGTCATCGACCGATTGGCGAATAAACGGCGTGGTGTCGTACAGAATTCGGTATTCCAGGCCGGGCGGGAAATCGGCGCTTCAGTTCCTGCATGCGCCGCTTGGCGGCGTCGGCCACCGACAGCGCGTTTGAACCGGGCAGTTGAAATATGCCGATGCCCGCCGCCGGCTGCCCGTTGAGGCGGCTGTTCTGATCGTAGCTCTGCGCGCCCATCTCCACGCGGGCCACGTCCTTGATATGCACGATTGGCGTCGAGAAGTCCGGAGCCGGTTGACTGGCCGGCTTCTTGGCTGAGCCGTTTGCCGGCGATGCCCCATTCGTGCCGCCGTTGTTGGCGATCGCGTCGTTCGTCGCCATGGTCGGCATTTCGTCGCTGCCGGCTTTGAGGACAATGTTGCCGAATTGCTTCACCGTTTCCAGGCGGCCCAGCGCGTCAGCGGATACTGAAACCGCTGCCCCGGCGGCACCGGCTGCTGGCCAATCTGCCCCGCGGCCACCTGCACGTTCTGGGCCCGCACGGCGTTGACCACGTCCATCGACGTGAGATCGCGCGCCGCAAGTTTTTCCGGATCGAGCCAGATGCGCATCGCGTAGCTGCGCTCGCCGAAGATGCGCACATCGCCCACGCCGTCGATTCGCGCAACTCGTCGCGCAAATGAATCGTCGCGTAGTTGCTCATGTACAGGTCGTCGTAACGCCCGTCCGGCGAGATCAGGTTCACCGCGAAAAGGATGTTCGGCGAACTCTTGCGGACGCTGACGCCCTGCAGCTGCACCTGCGACGGCAATTGCGGCAAGGCCAAGGCCACGCGGTTTTGCACCAGCACCTGGGCGGCGTTCACATCGGTGCCGATTTGAAAGGTCACCGTCAGCGAGTAATTGCCGTCATTGGTCGATTGCGACGACATGTACAGCATGTTTTCCACGCCGTTGATCTGCTGCTCGATCGGCGCGGCGATCACATCCGCCACTACCTGCGCATCGGCGCCGGGATAATGCGCCGACACCTGAACGGTGGGCGGCGTGATCTCCGGATACATGTCGATCGGCAGCAGGAACGCCGCCACCCCGCCGATCAAAATGATGACGATCGACAGCACCCACGCGAAAACCGGCCGGTCGATGAAAAAACGAGCCAGCATGGAGGGACCTCTCGATGGCGAGCGTCGCCGCGTCAGCGCGACGTGTGAACGGCGTCAGCGCGACGTGTGACCGGCGTCAGCGCGACGTGTGACCGGTTTCGGCGTTCACACGTCGCGCTGACGCTGCGACGCTCGCCAATCGGTCTTATTTCTCTTCCGCCGTCGGCATCGGCACCAAGCTCGGATTCACCGTCATTCCCGGACGAACATGTTGCACGCCGGTGACGATCAGCCGTTCGTCGGACTGCAAACCCTTGTCGATGACCTGGAGATTGTCGTGAATCGTCCCCAGCGTCACGTCGCGGCGAACCACTTTGTTGTCTTGATCGACCACGTAAACAAAATTCAGATTTTGATCGGTTCCCACCGCGTCCTGGCTGATCAGAATCGCCTCATGGGTTGGACTGATGGGCACGCGAATGTGCACAAACATGCCCGGCGACAACAATGCCACGCCGCTCTTCTCCGGCCTCGGATTGCCAAATACGCCGCGAACTCGCAGCGTGCCCGTCGATGGATTGAACTGGTTGTTCGCGAAATCGAGATAGCCTTCGTGCGGAAATCCGGCCTCATCGGTCAGCCCAAGATAAACCGGAATTTGCGTCCCCTTTTCATGCAGCGAGGGCAGCTTCCCCTGGCGAATCAACTCGCGCACTTGCAACACCGTCGGCTCATCGACATCGAAATAGGCATACATCGGGTCCTGCGACACCACCGTCGTCAGCGCGGTTTGATCCTGCACGGCCAGGTTGCCGACGGTCAAATAATAGTTGCTCACGCGGCCATCGATTGGCGATTTCACATCCGTGTACTCGAGGTTGACTTTGTTCACTTCCATGCTGGCCTGGGCCGCTTTCAATTGGGCTTCCGCTTGCTCGACCTGGGCCTGGACTTGAGCCATTTCCTCCCTGCTGACCGCGTTTGGCCCCGACGCCGTGTAGCGTGCCAGCGTCGTTCGCGCCAGCTTGAGTTGTGCTTGATAAAGATTGATCTGCCCCTGCACCTGGTCAATCAACGCCTGGTAAGTTCGCGGATCGATTTTGAACAGCAGGTCGCCTTTTTTGACATCCGAGCCTTCCTTGAACGGAATCTTGATGATGTAGCCGGTGGCCCGCGGGATCACGGTCACCGTGTGAATCGCGGCGGTTCGCCCGGTGTATTCGGCGTAGTCGGTGATTTCTTTTTGAATCGGATAGGCGACCGGCACTTCGGGCGGCGGCGCTTGCGGCGGTCCCTGCTGCGCCGCAGCGCGCAACCGAGAGCGCCAAGCAGAATAACGACTAGCGGCAACGCGGCCCGCGACATGAAGCACCTCGTGTCTTGCGGTTCCGCAGCCAGGGATGCACTTGCAATGCCAAACTCATGGGACTTGTCGTGGCGGCGGCATCTTGCCGCCGAAATTTCGGCGGCAAGATGCCGCCGCTACGACAACTTGAAACTCGTACCCGGCGCCGCAGACCTGGAACGAGAATTGCATCCACGCTTCGCCGGATTGAGAGGCAACGCCCAAAGAAACATTCGGACATGAAAACCAAGTCGAATTCTACTCATCAAGTCGATCCGATAGATCCGGTTGTCTCCGCCATTGAAGCAGGACTGCGTTACAGTCAGGATTCCTCGCCCGGCATTCGGCGAATTCGCAAGGGCAAGGGCTTTCGCTACCTCGCGCCCCGACGGCGAACAGGTCCGCGATCCCGCGACGCTCAAGCGCATCCGCTCGCTGGTGATTCCACCCGCCTGGACCGACGTCTGGATCTGCCCCGACCCGCGCGGCCATTTGCAAGCCACCGGGCGCGACGATCGCGGCCGCAAGCAATATCGCTATCATCCCCGCTGGCGCGAAACACGCGACGAGAGCAAATTCGCGCGCCTGGTCGCTTTTGGCCAGGCCCTGCCGCGCATCCGCGCCCGCATCCGCCGCGACCTGCGCCTGCCCGGCCTGCCGCGCGACAAAGTGCTTGCCACGGTCGTGCGCTTGCTCGAAACCACGCTCATCCGCGTGGGCAATGAAGAATATGTCCGGCAAAATCACTCGTATGGCCTGACCACGCTGCGCAATCACCACGCCCGCGTCCGCAAAGACGAGATTCGCTTTGAATTTCGCGGCAAGAGCGGCGTCCGACACTGCGTCACCATCCGCGACCCGCGCCTGTCCCGCATCATCAAACGCTGCCACGACATCCCCGGCCAGGAACTGTTCCAATATGTGGACGAGAACGGCGAAGTCCGCCCGATCGAATCAGAAGATGTAAACGAATACCTGCGACTCCGCGGCGGGCCAGGAATACTCGGCCAAGGATTTCCGCACCTGGGCCGCGACGGTCCTGGCAGCCGAGGCTCTGCGCGAGGCGGAGCCGCCGGCGTCGAAAACCGCCGCCAAGCACAACATCGTCCGCGCGGTGGAATCCGTCGCCAAGCGCCTGGGCAACACCGTCGCCGTCTGCCGCAAGTGCTATGTCCACCCCGCGATCCTCACCGCCTACGAGTCCGGCGACTTTCAAGAGCGCCTGAACCAATGCCAAGCCAACGGCCGCCCCACCCGCCAACTCCGCCGCGCCGAAGCCGCCGTGCTGCGATTTTTGCGCAAGCGTAGCTGACTTCGCCAGGGTCCATGTGTGGGCGTTGCGGCAAAGCAAGCCGCCGGCACTTCTGCCGAAAAAGTGATCCACCAGCGCGCAGATTCACGGTCTATTGACAAGGCGCTCCGCCCAGCGCAATACGTTGGCGGCGATACGAACTGCTCGACGGTATGTCCGCGTCTTGATTGGCCCCGCGAGTCCAGGATAACGAGTGACATGTGCGTATTGCGTCAGTTCGCGTGATTCGTGAATGTATTTTGGAATCTTGAGGTCGCCAAGTTCCAACAGCCGAAGCAATCGTTCCAGATCGTGGCTATATGGAAAATGTTCACCACGCTTGATGAAGACCGCTTTGACGCTCTTCTCGGCGGCCTGCTGCGCCTCGAAGCAAAGGTCCTCCAAATCGATGTCCGGGTCGGCGTGGCGCGAAATGGCCAGGTTGCTTTTCGCCCGGCTGATCCACTCGCTGGGATCGTCCGGCCGGAGCCGTTTACGCCCCATAGACGACCTTCCCCTCGCGCAACGCCGGGGAGATGACCAGATATTGCGTGTCCCGATACCGCTCGACTTCCTCCGGCGTCACCACCACGACATCGACGGCAACATCGCCGGGGAGATTGCGGTAGATTGCGGTTGTGACGCGATGGCGATCGAACTTCCCTCTCTTGATGACCAACAGGTCGAGATCGCTGTCGGGTCCCATCGTCCCCCGCGGCTGCCGACCCGAACAGCACGATCCTTTCCGGCTTCGCGGCCTCGACCACGCGCTCGATGGTGTCCGCGAGAATGCCGGGATCCGGCCGTCCGCGTTTTCTGCTTCCGCGCGACTGTGTTTTCATCTTCACGGCAATGTCTCTGAACGCCCCGGTCGTTCTCCTGGGACACTTCTACTGCACGATCGATTCGCGCTACGGGACATCGTACCATGAATCGACAATGCTGACGATGGCTGCGAAGATTGGCGTCCTCAGGCATGCGGGGCCGAGAGCCGCCAACTCCGCCGCGCCGAATCCGCCGTGCTGCGCTTTGTCGCAATCACTAACCGGCGAGCGTCGCAGCGTAAGCGCGACGTGAAAGTCAGCGCCCCGTGTGGGCGATCACGGGAATCGCTGACCTCAATTCCTCACGCCGCCTTGGCCAAGGCCGGCTGCGTTGCGGCTGGCGAGCGCGTCGTCGTGTGGCTTCGGGACACTTTCGCGCCTCCTTTCGCAAATCGTGCAGCCACAGCTTCAAGATCTGCCGGCGCAACCGGCCCTGGCGCACTTGCACGCCCATCCGGCGAAACTCCTTCGCCTCGAGGTCGCTGATGTTGTGCCCGTGCACCAGCACGCGACCCGCGATCCCGTCGCAGCGGATTCGCGACAGCCACGCCGCACGCGCCTCGGCGGGAATGTAATCGAGATCGAGCACGACGGCGTCGATCCCTTCCACGGGCTCACCCAATTCGCTCGCGCTCGGGCAATACACCTGAAATCCGTCTTTCTTGGCCCATCCATGAACCAAATCTCCATTGACTTCGTCTAGCGTGATATAGGCGACTCGCATGGTCGGCCTCCCGGTTGAGGTTGTGAACGGGCCCGTCGATTTTTCGGCCCACTAAGCATGTACTCGCAGCCGACCGCCCGAACCCCTCACGCGATCGGAAGAATTTTGGTAGTGGTAAAGTTTGGTTTTCTGTAGCCGGCCTCTGGCAAGAATTTCTGTAGCCGGCCTCTGTGAGGCCGGGCCGGGCTCGCAGAGCCCGGCTACTGTAGCCGGCCTCTGTGAGGCCGGGCCGGACCGGGCTCGCAGAGCAGATTTCTGTAGCCGGCCTCTGTGAGGCCGGCCGGGCTCGCAGAGCCCGGCTACAGTTTTCTGTAGTGAGGCCGGCCGGGCTCGCAGAGCAGATTTCTGTAGCCGGCCTCTGTGAGGCCGGCCGGGCTCGCAGAGCCCGGCTACAGTTTTCTGTAGTGAGGCCGGACCGGGCTCGCAGAGCCCGGCTACAGCCAATCTGTTCCACCACCAGAATTTCCGTCAACTTGTTTTGAATGGACGCTCGGTGTAGACTTGAACAAGCATTCATTTCCGGAACGCGCCCATGTCCAACAACGGTTCGGTAACCGGCTGGCTCGCCGCCCTTCGAAACGGCGACTCGATCGCCGCCCAGAGGTGCTGGGAGGGCTACTTTGACCGGCTTGTTAGGCTCGCCCGCGCCAAACTCGCCGCCAAACGGCGCACCCTTCAAGATCCCGAAGATATCGCGCTCAGCGCGTTGAAAAGCTTCTGCCTCGCCGCGGAACGAGGCCGATTCCCCAAACTCGACGACCGGCATGACCTATGGCAGATCCTGGTAATGCTCACCGCGCAAGACCATCAATGCCTTGCGTCGGGAGAACGCCTGCCCGCCGTTGGAGCCGCTGCCCGGTCAGCGCGGCGAAACCTCGGCCTCGATCCACGAATTGATGGGCGTCGAACCGACGCCCGGCCTCATTGTTGAAATCGCCGAAAACTGCGAGCGGCTTCGCGCCGTCCTCCCCGACGACCTCTGTCGCGAGATCGTCGATTTGAAATTGCAGGAATTCACGAACGTTGAAATCGCCGCCAAGGTGAACAAATCCCTGGCCACGGTCGAACGAAAGTTGGCTCTAGCACGCCGGATTTGGGAGGAGTATCATGGCTGATCGACCGGGAACGCTCGATGATACGTTGTCGTTGTCGGCGGAACAATTTCATGATCGACTCTGTGACGAATTTGAGAATGATCTGGCGAATGGCCAGTCGCCTCCAATCATGGAAATCCTCGGTCGAGTTCCGTCGATTGAGCAACGCGCGCTGTTCGAAAAGGTGTTTCGGATTGAAGTGGAGTTGCAACCCGACGCCGTTTCAAGGCGGGCCGAGTATCTGGCTCGGTTTCGCGATTTCGCCGAACAAGTGAATGAAATCTTTGACAATCCGCAAGGCCAAGAATTCATTCAGGCGGGCGGCGAAAACCACGCGGCCGATCCGCCACCGAATGGCCAATCCGGTGCGACCTCAATACCCGAACGGATCGGCCGCTACCGTATCGAAAGAATCCTGGGCGAAGGCGGCTTCGGGGTTGTTTACCTCGCCTACGATGCAGACCTGAACCGGCGCGTCGCGATCAAAGTCCCGCATCGCAAGCATGTCTCCAAGGTCGAGGACGCCCAGCCCTATCTGACCGAAGCACGCACGGTCGCCGCGCTTGATCACTCAAATATCGTGACTGTTTTCGACGTCGGCGCGACCAATGAATTTCCCTGTTACGTGGTATCGAAGTACATCGAAGGCTGCACGCTCGCGGACATGATCGCGACGCGCGAGCCGCTGGTCTGCCTCGCTCCCGAACTGGTCGCGACCGTCGCCGAGACACTGCATTACGCGCACCGGCAGGGCTTGGTGCATCGCGACGTCAAACCCAGCAACATTCTGATCGATAAGGACGGAAAGCCCTACGTCGCCGACTTTGGCTTGGCCCTGCGAGAAGAAAACGTCGGCCGCGGGCCGCGCCATGCCGGCACTCCCTCCTATATGAGCCCCGAACAGGCTCGAGGCGAGGGGCATCGAGTCGATGGCAGAAGCGATATTTTTAGCCTCGGCGTTGTGCTCTATGAAATGCTCACTTGGCGCCGGCCGTTCGAAGGCGAATCCCGAGACGATACCCTGGAGCGGATTGTCAGCCTTGAGCCTCGCCCACCGCGGCAAATCGTCAACGACATTCCACGGGAACTGGAACGCATTTGCCTCAAGGCGCTGTCGAAGCGTGCGTCGGATCGCTACACGACCGCCAAGGATATGGCCGGCGACCTACGACACCCATCAGTTCAAGTCATCGTTGGCGGACATCTGTCGCCGGCGGCGCCACTTGTTCCCGTTGCTCCCCCGACGACGGCAATTCCCACGCCGACATCGACCGCCCCCGCATCCGAGCAACCGGTCCGCATCGTGCCAAAAGGCTTGCGATCCTTCGACGCCGGCGACGCCAATTTCTTTCTCGAACTGCTGCCCGGCCCGCGTGACCGCGACGGGCTGCCCGAAAGCATTCGCTTCTGGAAAACTCGCATCGAGGAGCCGGACGCCGATGAAACCTTCGCCGTCGGCCTGATCTACGGCCCGTCGGGCTGCGGCAAATCGTCGCTCGTGAAGGCGGGTCTGCTGCCGCGCCTGGCGAATAACATCGTGCCGGTCTATGTCGAAGCCAGCGGCGCGGATACCGAATCACGCCTCTTGAAAAACCTGCGCAAGCGCTGCCCCGGACTTTCGAATGATTGGAATCTGGTCCAAACCTTCGCCGCGCTGCGAAAGCGGCAAGGCATCCCCGCCGGAAAGAAACTGCTGATCGTCCTCGATCAATTCGAGCAGTGGCTCCACGCCAACAAAAACGCGGAGAATCCGGAACTGGTGCAGGCGCTTCGCCATTGCGATGGCGGCCGTGTGCAATGCATCGTCATGGTCCGCGATGACTTTTGGCTGGCGGTCACCCGCTTCATGCGCGATCTGGACATCGACCTGGAGCCGAATCGAAATATCGCTGTTGTCGACCTGTTCGACCTCGATCATGCCCGCAAATTGCTCGATGCACTGGGCCGCGCCTACGGCAAACTGCCCGAGGCCCCCGGCGAGAAGAGCCGAGAACAACGCGAATTCCTCGATTACGCCGTCGCCGGCCTGGCGCAGGACAACAAGGTCATTTGCGTTCGACTGGCCCTCTTCGCCGAGATGTTCAAAGGGCGCCCTGGACTCCGGCCGCGCTCAAGGAAATCGGCGGCGCGCAGGGCGTCGGCCTCGCCTTCCTCGAAGAAACCTTCTCGTCGCCCGCCGCCAATCCCAAGCACCGCCTGCACCAAAAGCCGGCCCGAGCCGTCCTGACAGCGCTGCTCCCCGAAGCCGGCGAAGACATCAAAGGCCACATGCGCTCCCGCGACGACTTGCTCAAGGCCTCCGGCTACGCCAACCGCCCGAGAGAGTTCGCTGAACTGCTCCAAATCCTCGACAGCGAAACCCGCCTCATCACTCCCACGGACCCCGAAGGCGCCGACACCGGCGAGGGTGTCGCCGACACACAGGTTAACCGCGACGCGGCGCCTTCGGAGGGGCGGAGCGCGCCGCGCCGGCTATTATCAACTCACCCACGACTACCTCGTGCAGTCGCTCCGCGACTGGATTAACCGCAAAGAAGGGGAAACCCGACCGGGGCGCGCGAGACTGAAACTCGCCGAGTGCGCTCGGTTGTGGAACGCGAAGCCGCAAACTCATCACCTGCCTACGGTTGACGAATGGGCGAAGATTCGCGTCTTCACTCGCGGCAAGGATTGGACCCCGCCGCAACGAAAGATGATGCGCAGCGCGGATCGGCATTATCTCGCGTGGTCTGTAGGCCTCACGCTTTGCCTCGCGATCCTCGGATGGGCGGGACGGGAATTCTGGGCGCGAACGAAAGCGATCACGTACTTCCATCGCGTCATGCATGACACTGATATCGCGAAGTTTCCGGAGCTTCTGGATGAAATGAAACCGTGGCGGCGTCGGGTCGAGCCGATGCTCGTTGACGCATCCCGAACGACCAACTGCACCCCGGACGAGAAACTTCGGATTCACCTGGCGTTTGTCAACTCAAAATCGAATCAGGCCGACATGCAGTTCCTTTTCGAACAATTGGTGACGGCGAAGCCTCAACACTTCGACGCGATACGGACCGTTCTGGCTTCCGACAAACGCCGATTCCTTGATCCGCTTTGGAACGAATTGACAGGCGCGAACTCGGAACGAAATCGGCGATTTCGCGCCGCCTCGCACTGGTCGATTACGTCGAGCGCGGTGATCCTCGTTGGGATCAATGCGCCGGCACCGTCGTGGCTGGCATGGTCAGACAAAGTCCGATCGACCTGCATTACTGGCGCGATGCCCTGCGTCCGATCCAGCACGATCTGTTGCCGGTGCTCGCCGAATCGCTCGAGGACCCCGGGCGATCGACCGACGAACGCCGCGCCATGATCGCCATCTATCGCGATTTGTCCGCGAATGAAAACGATGGAACACGTCCATTGCGCTCGCGATTGGTGATCGAAATTCCGGGGATCAGCGATATCGACCAGAACAGACGAAAGGCGACCATTGGCGCCGCGCTGGTCGCGCTGGGTGACGGCGACGTCGTCTGGCCGAGGCTGAAACACTCGCCCGATCCCACGCTCCGCAGTTACCTGATTGAACGCCTCGCGACGACCGTGGACGATCCGGCGCCACTGAGAGAGCAGTTGAACAACGAGAGTGATGACGAAATTCGACGGGCGCTGATTCTCGCGTTGGGAAGTTTCCCAAGCAAAATGCCGGATCTCGTAAACGATCTTTTGCACCTGTACGAAAACGACCCTGATGCGGGAGTCCATGGCGCCTGCGCTGGGTTCTGCGCCGCTGGGGCCACTCAAAGAACCTCGCCGAGATCGATAAGCGGTTCGCGACAGGTAAAATCGTCGGTAACCGCAAGTGGTTTCTAAACAAAACGGGGATGACATTTAGCGTGGTCGAACAGCCGCGCTGGATGATTTACGGGCTGCACAAATTCCTGAAGCCGACTCCGCATCGATTTGCGATCGGCTCGACCGAAGTGACGGTCGAACAGTTCAAAGAATTTCGACAGAATCCCAAGTATGATAAAATTCTCTCGCCAACTCGGGAGTCGCCGATCAATGCCGTAACTTGGTATGATGCTGCGGCGTTTTGTGATTTCTTGTCCGCGATGGACGGAATCGAGACCCGCCAACTTGGCTATGAAGTCAACCAAGACGGCAAATTGGATTTTGCACACAGGTACTGGGAACGCGAAGGATATCGCCTGCCGACTGAGCGCGAATGGGAATTCGCCTGTCGGGCCGGCACTGTCACTCCCTGGTGTTTTGGAAACGGCGACAAGGAGCTATTGAGTGAATATGCCAATTGGTTTGGCAGTTCGCGCGACTTCCGGCAACGCCGTTTCTCTCCCGTTGCTTCCTTGAAACCCAATGACTTCGGCCTGTTCGACATGCATGGAAACGCGCTGGAGTGGTGCCAGGAGTTGGTGGGAGTTCCGCAAGGAGATTACCTCGATACGGATGGCCAACCCGACATCGCCTGCGCTTATCGCGGGGGATTCTTTCTGGACATGGCAACGAACGTCTCGGCCGGCAGTCGAGGCGAAACGGCCCGGACATTTGGACGCGGACTTTATGGCGTAGGGTTTCGCGTGGTAAAGACGATGCCCTAGGATTGCACCCGAATAGTCAATGTCCGAACTTTGCTTTGTCAAAATAGATAAAATAGGTAGTTTGGTGTTGTGCTCTGTAGATAAAGGGGTTAGCATGCGCCAGATGCGTTCGAAGACAACCTACAGTAATTCGGATTGGTAGTTCATTGTTTGGAGCCCACCAGATGACCGCGATTCGCCCATTTTCTGTTGCAGCCTTGTTTTCGGTTTCTTTGTGTTTGCTGACTTGTGCGGAGTCCAACGCATGCTGGTGGTTGCGGCGATGCCGGAACTGTCAGACACAGTGTCCGCAGCGAACGCCATGCTGGGCACCGTCTCCGAGTTACGGCAGTTGCCCACATCCCGAGCCCCCACCCGCACCAAGTCCGACGACACCTCCCGGTTTTTGCGCTGCATGTTGCAAGGGCGGAATCCTGTATAAATGGGACGGCACCGACCCCTTGTGCCCATTCCTCGGCTATGTTCGGGAGAGCATGATCAACACGGCATGTCCATCTCCGTCGCCGACGGGAGTGGGCGAGACCTTGGTTCCGATGTACATAGACAGCAATGACTCAGTGAATCGGGACACCCTGAAAGAATCTCATTTCAACGATCCGATTCACGCATTTTTGCCGCGCAAATACTTGACGGCCAAAGGAACATGGCCACCGACGGAACCGAGGCCAATGACAAAACCGAAGCGATAACATGCCGCGCTGCCCGTGCCAGCAACGCTTAATGCTCCGGAATTTTTGCCGGATTCAGTAGCGAAGAATTACTATACGCATGTATAATATGCCATTCCCACCGCGCCGAGTGTGCGCGCCCTTGGAGGAATGGTCATGTCAACGCCCAAGTTCATTTCCCGAATCGGTTCAGAGTCCGACTATGATTGGCCGCAGTTTCCGCAGGCTAAAGCCGTGCGGCTACCGACCGGACAACAAACCGAACGGACAAGCGGACGGACACCCGGACGGACAACCGGACGGACGGACGGGCGGACAAAGCGGACAAGTTTTGTGATGTCTCGGAATTCGGGACGCAGGGGCTTGGCGGCCAGGTGCTTGCATCAAAAGCAGGTGGGCGGATTTGGAAGGGAGATGTCCGCTTTTGTCCGGTTTTTGGCTGGCGAGGGCGGACATTCGCCGGCAAATGCTGGTTGCCGGGTTGGCTTGGGAAATGGTAGAATCGCAGTACCCGCCAGGATTGAATTTCCTTCCTCCCCGCCGAAAGCTCACATGAACCATTTCCGCTTGCATCGCCGGGAGTTTTTGCAGGTCGGGGCCAGCAGCATGTTGGGCCTGGGGCTGCCGGGCCTGTTGGCGGGGCGCGAGGCGTCGGTCTCGGCGGAAGCGAAACGCGGCAAGTCGAAGTCGGTGATCCTGATTCTGCTCACCGGCGGCATGAGCCATCTTGATACGCTCGATCTGAAGCCGGAGGCGCCCTCGGAGATTCGCGGCGAATTCAAGCCGATTTCGACCACGATCCCCGGCGTGCAGATTTGCGAACATCTGCCGATGCTCGCGGCCCGCATGCGGCACTGGGCGCTGGTGCGATCGATGTCGCATGGCGAAAACAGCCATCTGCCCGCGACCCATCGCCTGCTGACCGGCGCGACCATGCCGGTGCAGCGAAACACCGATCTGGATAATGTGCTTTCGCGGCGCGATTGGCCCTGCTACGCCGCGGGGCTCGATTTCCTGCGGCCGCGGCACGACGGCATTCCCAATGGCGTGACGCTGCCACATGCATTGATCGAAGGTCCGCTCACCTGGCCGGGCCAGCATGCGGGGTTGCTCGGCGCCGCCCACGATCCGCTGCTGGTGACGCAGGATCCGAACTCGCCGAACTTCCGGATGGAGGCGGTAAGACTGCCGGCCGGCACCGATCCGAAACGAATGGAAGCACGCCGGGATTTGCTCGAACAAATCGGACCCGCCGACAGAGACGATTCATTCCGCAAGCATCAGGAACTCGCATTCGAGATGTTGAATTCCGGGCAGGTGGCGAAGGCGTTTCGCATGGATCGCGAGCCGGATCGCGTTCGCGATCGTTATGGCCGCAATCAGTTTGGCCAGTCGCTGTTGCTCGCCCGGCGGTTGATTCAGGCCGGCGTGCCGATCGTGCAAGCCAATATGGGGATTGTTCAGAGCTGGGATACTCACGCCGACAACTGGGGCCGGTTGAAAGGGCACTTGCTGCCGTGGCTGGACCAGGGGCTGGCGGCGTTGATCGATGATCTGGAGGCGGAGGGCCGCCTGGGCGACACGCTGGTGGCGGCGCTGGGCGAGTTCGGCCGCACGCCAAAGATCTCGCTGCTGCCCGGCAACGCCATCCCGGGCCGCGATCACTGGGCCTCGGTCTACTCGGCGTTATTCGCCGGCGGCGGAGTCCAGGGCGGCCAGGTGATCGGTAAATCGGACAAGATCGGCGGCCACCCGGTCACGAGTTCGTACACGCCGTTTGATGTCGGGGCGACGATTTACCAGGCGCTGGGCGTCGATCCCGACGCCGAGATCCGCGATGCCTTCGGCCGCATGCAGCGGTTGAACACGGGGAAGACGATCAAGGCGTTGCGGGGGTGAGGCGGAAAAACTGGTAGAATTGCATGAGGCAAAAACAGGTGACAGCCATGAATGCGAAGCCGACTTGCGATCTGCCCGATTTGACCCAGTTCCTCAAGAACCGGGAGCATTTTCCCGTCGAGGAATTGCGACAATACGCGGGCCAGTATGTCGCATGGAACTTGGACGGAACTCGCATTGTGGCAAGCGCGATCGATGAGTCAACTTTGCAAGCACAGCTGGTCGAGCTGGGAATTGATCCCGCCGAGGTCGTAGGTAGTTATGTGGACCCGCTCGAATGAGGGGGTCGCATGACCCTCAAGTTTCGCTATGTCCAGCAGCCGGTGCTGCGGCCGATTCCAATGCTGGGCGGACGATTTGTGCGTCCGAGGCCGATTGTTCCAGTAACGCTTATCGGCCCGGCTGGATCGCTGACGCGTGACGCCAAGCTCGATTGTGCCGCCGATGATACGGTTTTCCCAGAAGTACTCGGCTCGTTCATCGGCGTCGACCTGGCGAATGCCCCTGCGGGCGAGGCAGTTGGAATGAGCGGACCGCCGATCCCGCTCCGTTATGCTTAAGTCGAGCTGCGACTGACCGACGGGCTCGAGGATCGCCGGTGGCTCGCCTGGGTTGGATTTGGCCGAGTTCAGCGGCCGCTGTTGGGGTTTGCAGGCTGTTTGCAGTACTTCACGGCGATATTTGAGGGTGATCTGGAGCAAGTTGAGTTGAGGGTTAACCGTCTGTATTCAGGGAGCTAAACTCGTCAGGATCAGAATTTGCTTCTTATTTCGCGAGTCGAGTAGAGCCAAACCACTGACTTTCACACGCATTTTCATCCATTCCTCTTGACTCCCGTGCCAAACGCCTCTACCAATACTCATTCCTGATCATCGAACCGTGAGACTGGAGATACGACCTTGGCGGCTCAAAATAGCGAGCGAATCCGGATCCGGATGGAAGGTTACGATTACGAGATTCTGGATCGAACCGCCAAGGAGATCGTGGAAACCGCGGAACGAACCGGGGCCGAGGTGCATGGGCCGATCCCGCTGCCGACTCGAATCGAGCGATATACGGTGTTGCGCAGCCCGCACATTGATCGTAAGTCGCGCGAGCAGTTCGAGATCCGCACTCACAAGCGGCTCATCGATATATTGAAGCCGACGCCCAAGACAATCGATGCGTTGAACAAGGGGTTGTCGCTGCCGCCGGGCGTGGAGATCAAGATTCGGGTGATGGGCGTGGGCGGTTGAGCCCCGCCGGATATTCGATCGAGACAAGGTTAGCCGCGAGCCTTGGCGAGCGAACAAACGCTCACAACCGCTCGCGGTTATGCGTCTAATATGGGTTGAATTGGTGCGGATGAAACCATCCGCCAAATGCTGGAAGATTGGCCATGAGCACAGAAACTGCCCCAGCTCCTGAGACGTCGGCCCCGCAGGCGCCGTCGGCCGCCGTCGGCGCGGTCAAGGGCCCGCTTGACGTTCCGGTATTCAATCGCGCGGCGTACAGACCGGGACGGTCCAGGTCGATCCCGCCGATTTCGGCGGTTCGATCAACAAGGAGTTGCTGCACGAAGTCGTGCTGATGTACTTGGCGAATCAGCGGGCCGGCACGCACTCGACGCTTCGGCGCAGCGAGGTCGCGGGCAGCACCAAGAAGCTGTTCCGGCAAAAAGGAACCGGCAACGCCCGCGTCGGCCCGCGCGAACCAACAAGCGGCGCGGCGGCGGTACCGCCAAGGGCCCCAAGCCCCGCGATTATGAATATCACCTGCCGCGAAAGGCGGTCCGTCAGGCCACCCGCATGGCGATCCTTAGCAAACTCGCCGACAAGGAAGCGATCGTCATCGAGGAACTCACAGTCGCCGAGCCCAAGACCAAGGAAATGGCGGGAGTCCTGAAGGCGCTGCAAGCTGAGCGGCACGTCCTGCCTAATCGGGACGGCCGGTCTCGACAAGCAGGCCCAGACCACCC
Source organism: uncultured Gemmataceae bacterium (assembly GCA_963815035.1). Lineage (GTDB taxonomy): Bacteria > Planctomycetota > Planctomycetia > Gemmatales > Gemmataceae > JBGQCZ01. The sequence goes on along the minus strand of CAWFFC010000024.1, from coordinate 179,806 downwards.
TGCATTTATCGGCGCGAAACATTCGCGGCGTCGAACTGATGCCGGCGAGCCAGTTTAACGCCTACACGGTTTTGAAACAAAAGCGACTGGTGCTGAGCAAGGCGGCACTGGATGAACTGCGGAGCAAGAAAGCCTAGGCGATCATCACGGTAAATGTGAACCGATCGCCGCGAGCATGAGAGTTTGCCATGAAAGCTCGACCGCGACCCAAGCGATATGTGCGGAAATTGGAGGCTCGCGCCCGCCAGCGCCCGATCGGCCCGTGCCGGTCGGTCCCGATCTAAAGCCATACCAGGTCATCCTGCGGCCGATCGTGACCGAGAAGAGCACGCACCTGAGCACGCGTTCCGAGCGGCGGCCCGCGTCGGTCGAAGGCCGGCCAACCGCCTCCAACGCTTATACGTTTGAGGTCACCCGTCACGCGACCAAGACGCAGATTCGCCACGCGGTCGAGGACCTGTTTGGCGTCCGCGTCGAGCATGTCGCGACGCAGAATCACCTGGGCAAGCGACGCCGCTATAAGTTCAAAATGGGCCGCCTTCCCGACTGGAAAAAGGCCGTTGTGACGTTGCACCCCGAAGACAAGATTGAATTCTTCTAACGGCCATCAACTTTCCGCTGTCGGTCTAGAACCGATAGCCGATGGCCGATGGCCGATGGCCGATAGCCGATAGCCGACAGCCGAGGAAATAATGGGCATCCAACAATACAAACCGACCTCCGCCGGACGACGCGCGGGATCAGTCAGCGATTTCCGCGAGTGCACCAATCCCAAGGTGAACGCGCCGGAGAAGTCGCTGCTGAAGCCGCGCCAAGAAACGCGGCGGCCGCAACAATCAAGGCATTGTGACCACCCGATTCCGCGGCGGCGGTCACAAGCAGATGTACCGCCTCATCGACTTTAAGCGGAAAAAGGACGGCGTCGGCGCGGTCGTCGAGTCGATCGAATACGATCCGAATCGCTCGGCTCGCATCGCGCTGATCAAGTATCAGGATGGCGAAAAGAGTTATATTTTGGCCCCGGAAGGGCTGAAGCAGGGCGACTCGCTAATGAGCGGGGAGACCGCGGAGCCGCGCCTCGGCAATTGCTTGCCGCTCAAAAAGGTTCCGCTCGGCATGAGCGTCCACAACGTGGAAATGCAGCCGGGCCGCGGCGGACAGATGTGCCGGTCCGCTGGGGCCAGCGCCACCCTATCGGCTCGCGAGGCCGACTGGGCACAAATCACGCTGCCCAGCGGCGAAGTGCGTCGCCTCAATGCCGAGTGCCGCGCGACCATCGGCGCGATCGGCAACGCCGACCATATGAACATCAGCCTGGGCAAAGCCGGACGCAATCGCTGGAAGGGCCGCAAACCGCATAATCGCGGCACCTCGCAGAATCCGGTCAGTCATCCGATGGGCGGCGGCGAAGGACGAACCGCCGGCGGCCGACATCCCTGCGGTCCCACCGGCGTGCTGGCCAAGGGTGGAAAGACCCGGAAGAAACGCAAGCCTTCGAATTCGTCGATTATCCGGAAACGGCACGCCGGCCCGCGTTCGCCAAGGGCGGCTGGTAGCAGAAACCCGAGGTCCGGGCTCGGAAGTCCGGAATCAGCGGTCAGAGAACCGTGGCTCAGCGTGTGGCAGGATCGCATGCCGACCAATGATTTATGGCTACTGGCCGCTGCCGCTTGCAGGCCGTAGAAAAGACGATTGCCCCTAAATTTGTCCATGTGAATACTGGCTGAGAAATTCAAGAAGAACGATCATGAGTCGATCGCTGAAAAAAGGGCCGTACGTGGATCTTCGGCTGCTGGCCAAAGTGGAACGGCAGCAGAAGACGATGGATAACCGGCCCATCCGAACTTGGTCGCGCGATTGCACCATCGTTCCGGAGTTTGTCGGACACAATTTTGAGATTCATAACGGCCGGCATGTTTTACAAGCTGTTTGTGACCGAGGACATGGTCGGCCACAAGCTCGGTGAATTTGCCCCGACGCGGACCTTCCGGGGCCATAGCGGCGGGAAGAGGTCGGCTGCCGCGGCGCCCGCCGGTAAGTAGGAATTGATCCCGGGGTGGAGCAGGGGTAGCTCGCCAGGCTCATAACCTGGAGGTCGCAGGTTCAAATCCTGCCCCCGGAATTATCATTGGTCCGTTGTTTTTTGTCCGTTGTACTTTGCCGACGGACAAAGAACAAAGAACAACTGACAAAGATCCAAAATGGAATATCGCGCCAAACATCGATACGCGGACATGTCGGCCCGAAAGGTGCGGCCGTTCGCCGACGTGATTCGTGGCAAGACGGCCGACGAGGCCCTGCAGGCGTTGCGATTCATGCCCAACCGCGGCGCCCGGTTAGTCGAGGCTGTGCTGAAAAGCGCCCTGGGCAACGCCGAGGATCGCGGGGCGCGCGACATCGAGGACTTGTTGGTCATGGAGTCCCGGGTTGACGACGCGCCGATGTTTAAGCGCATCATGCCCCGGGCTCGCGGCACGGCGTATCCGATTAAACGCCGCATGTCGCACATCATTGTGGCCCTCACGGACGGACAAGAAGAAGGCCAATAACTCACTGAGTCGCAAGCGCCAGCGATGGGAACCCGATGACCCCCTCGCTGGCGCTTGCGATTGACAGCGACGAATCATCGTCCTGCGACGGAGAACGATATGGGTCAAAAGGTCCGACCGACCGGCTTCCGAACCGGCATCATGATCGACTGGCAAAGCCAGTGGTATGCCGGCAAGAAGGAATATTCGGAACTGCTGATCGAAGACACGAAGATTCGGCGCTTCATCCGCGCGAAGCATTCCGGCGGCGGCATCGCCCGCATTCGCATCGAACGCACACGGGAAAAAGTGGTCGTCTATATTCATTCGTCTCGCGTCGGCTCGATCATCGGCAAAAAGGGCGAGAAGATCGACAAGCTTACCAAGCAACTGGAGAACTTGATCCATCGCGTGATTGAATTGAAGACGATGGAAGTGAACAGGCCCGAGACGGACGCCCAACTGGTGGCGATCGATATCGGCGAGCAGTTGGAAAAGCGCGTCAGCTTCCGCCGGACCATGAAGAACGCCATGCAAAAGGCGATGGAGAACGGCGCCAAGGGGATCAAGGTGCAGTTGTCCGGTCGGCTCGGCGGAGCGGAAATGGCCCGCTGCGAGAAGGCGATGGAAGGCAGCATTCCGCTTTCCACGCTTCGCGCCAAAGTCGACTACGGTTTCCATGAGGCGGCCACGGCTCAGGGAAACATTGGAATCAAGGTGTGGGTAAACAACGGCGATTATCTGGCGACGGAGGAGAGCGGCGATGGCTCTGATGCCCAAACGCGTCAAGTTCCGAAAAAGTCAGCGCGGCAAAGTAAAAGGTGAATCGTCTCGCGGCAATTACGTCGCGATGGGCGAATTCGGCTTGCAAGTCGCTGGAGAGCGGTTGGCTCAGCGCCGAGGCGATCGAGGCCGGCCGCATCACCGCGGCCAACTTCATCCGCGGCGAAGGCCGGCTTTATATCCGGGTCTTTCCGCACAAGTCGGTGACCTCCATTCCGCTCGAAACCCGCATGGGCAAGGGCAAGGGTGAACCGGAATACTGGGCGGCCGTGGTCAAGACCGGCATGATCCTCTACGAGGTTGCCGGCCTCCCCGAACCCGCGGCCCGCGATTGCCTGGCCGCGTCGCCTACAAGATGCCGTTTAAGTGCCGCTTTGTCACTCGGCGGCCCAGCGTCTAAGCATCCACGGAGACGAACGAATGAAACGGAAAGAGAAACTCGCCGAGTTCCGCGGCAGCAGCGACGAACAGCTGCAATTGAATTTGAACGACGTGGAAAAGAACCTCTTCCACCTGCGCTTCCAGTCGGCGACCGACCGCCTGGAGACGCCGAGCGAGATCCGCAAAGCCAAGACGGATATCGCCCGCATTCTGACGATCCAGGCCGAACGCCGGCGCAAGGCGCAGGCCAAGAAGGAGGCCGGCAATGGCTGAGGCAGCAACCAAGCCGGTTCGCGGCAGCCGGCGAACCCTGGTCGGCGTCGTGACACGCGACAAGATGGACAAGACCCGCCGCGTCGAGATCACTCGTCTGGTCAAGCATCGGCGCTACAACAAGTACATCAAGCGCCGCACGGTTTGCTATGTCCACGACGAAAAGAATGAGTCGCGCAACGGCGACACGGTCGAAATCATGGAGACCCGCCCGCTTTCGAAGCTGAAAAACTGGCGGTTGGTGCGCGTGGTGACCAAGTCGCCGACCGCGGGCGCCGAACTGCCCGCCGCGAACCCGGTTTGAGACCGAACATGCCGCCCCGCGAAATTGGGCACGGCCTTGAGGTGCGATCGCGATGATCCAGATGTATACGTTCCTGGACGTGGCCGACAACACCGGCGCCAAAGAATGCATGTGCATCAAGGTGCTGGGCGGCAGCCGTCGCCGGTACGCTGGCCTGGGCGACATCATCGTCGCCAGCGTCAAGAAGGCGATTCCCGGCGGCGATGTCAAGCCCGGTGACGTGGTCAAGGGCGTGGTCGTCCGCGTCAAGCAGCCGCCCGCCGCTCCGACGGCAGCTATGTCCGATTCGACAGCAATGCGGTCGTCCTGATCGACCCGGAAAAGAACCCGCGCGGCACGCGCATTTTCGGCGCCGTGGCTCGCGAGCTTCGAGATAAAGGCTTCGTGAAAATTACCAACCTCGCCTCCGAGGTGGTTTAGCGGCCATCGGCTTTCGGCCAACCTTGAACAGCCGACAGCCGACAGCCGACAGCCGTAGAGGACGTTATGCATTTTCGCAAAGGCGACATGGTGGAAGTGACGACCGGCGACGACGCGGGCAATATCCAGGCGCCGACCGTCGGAAAGGTCCTTCGCGTCTTGCTTGACGCCAACAAGGTCGTGGTCGAGGGCGTAAACCGGGTTTACAAGCACCTTCGGCCATCGCGGGCCAATCCGCAGGGCGGCCGGCTTTCCAAGGAAATGCCGGTCGGCGTCAAACGTGCTGCTGTACTGCTCCTCGTGCCGCCGCGGGGTGCGCGTCGGCCGGCGCTATACCAACGCGGGGGCCAAGGAACGCTACTGCAAGAAATGTGGATCGGGCTTGGGGCTGCTCACCAAACCCAATCCCAAATACGCCAAGAAATAACACTGAAAACGGACGAAAATCATGGCCCGGCTTCTGGAACATTACACGAAAAACGTTGTGCCCGAATTATCCAAGAAATTCGGCCGCGACAACGCGCTGAGCCTGCCCAAACTCCAAAAGATCGTCTTGAACATGGGCGTCGGCAAAGCGTGCAGGACAAGAACCGCATGGAGCAGGCGGTCGAGCAGTTAACGCAGATCGCCGGCCAGAAGGCGGTCATCACCAAGGCCAAGACCGCCGTCAGCGGATTCCGCCTGCGGCAGGGGAATGAGATTGGCTGCCGGGTGACGCTTCGCGGCAAGCGCATGTACGAGTTTCTCGATCGCCTGATTCACGTCGCGCTGCCGCGAATTCGCGACTTCCGCGGCATTAATCCGAAGAGCTTTGACGGCCACGGGAATTATTCGATGGGCGTCTCGGAACAGATGATCTTTCCCGAGATCGACGCCGACAAAGTGACCTTCACTCAGGGAATGGATATTACTTTCGTCACCAGCAGCCGAAATGACGACGAGGCGCGCGAACTGTTGCGGGCCTTTGGATTGCCATTCCGTGAGAGCTAATTCGATTTGAGGACTGAAATGTCGACGACCGCGAAAAACGCGACCTACCGCAAGCAAATGTCGCAAATGAACAAGGACCTGGAAAAATTCCGGTCCGACGATCCATTCAAGGGCACGCTCCAGGAATGGATGAAGATTAACCCGAAGACGCTGAAAATGCGTCCGCGCGACAAAATCAAAATTCGCTCGCGCTGCAAACTATGTGGCCGCCCCCGCGCGGTCTACCGCAAGTTCGGCATCTGCCGGATTTGCTTCCGGGATTTGGCCAGCGACGGATTGATCCCCGGCGTTCAAAAAGCCAGTTGGTAACATGATCGTTGCACGCTCCGAATGTCGCGGAGCTTCGCAAGGGTGTTTTTGAGATTTGGATTTGCCGCCATGATGACCGATCCGCTCGCGGACATGCTGACCCGCATTCGCAACGCCAGTGCCGTGGAACGGCCGGCGGTCGAAATGCCCGCCACCAAGCTGAAAAATGGCGTGGCCCAGGTGCTCAAGGACGAGGGCTTCATTCTCGACTATCAAGTCGGGCATTATGTCACGTCGGCCGACGCTCAAAAGACGTTCGATGTGACCGGCGACATGACCCGGCCGCGAGCCGATTTTGCGCGTCTTTTTGAAGTACGGCCCCGATGGCGAGCGCGTGATCCGCAAGATTCGCCGGGTGAGCAAGCCCGGTTGCCGGATTTACCGCGGGAGCGGCGAATTGCCGCGCGTGTTGGATGGATTGGGCATCGCCATTTTGACCACCAATCGCGGCGTGGTCAGCGATCGGCAAGCGCGTGACAGAAAGCTGGGCGGCGAAGTGCTCGCCACGGTGTGGTAGCCAGACCGCGCCAAGCCGTTGGAAATTCGAGGTGTTCGATGTCACGTATCGGCAAACAACCGGTGCCGGTTCCCGCGGGCGTGAAGGTGCGCGCTGGACGGCGGAAGCATCCATGTCGAGGGGCCCAAGGGCCAAGTTGGAATGGGCCTGGAATCCGACCATCAAGGTCACGTTGGCTGACGGCGGCAAGGCCGTCACGGTCGAACGGCCCGACGACGAGCGCCTCAGCCGCGCCCTCCACGGCACCGACGCGCAACATCATCAAGAATATGATCGTCGGCGTGACCAACGGCTACGAAAAGCGCCTCAAGATCGAGGGCATCGGCTATCAGGCGGTCAAAGCCGGCAAGGGCATCTCGCTCAAGGTCGGTTACGCCAACGACATCAAGCTGAGCCCGCCGGACGGCGTGACGGTTGACCTTCCCGACCCCACGACTATCGTCGTGAAGGGGGCCGACAAGCAGAAGGTCGGCCAGTTCGCGGCGGTCGTTCGCGCGGCGCGCAAGCCCGAACCTTACAAGGGCAAGGGCATTCGCTATGAAAACGAAACTGTGCGCCGAAAGGAAGGCAAGTCGTTTGCCAGTGGCGGTTGATCGATTTCGGCCTAGCTCTGCTTAATGCGATTTTCCCGCTCCGCGGTCGGCAATCGCGGAACCAAGTGGGAGTGAGGATTCATGAACCAGCAAAAAATCATCGAAGTTCGGCGGTTGCGGCGCAAACGACGGGTTCGCCGCGGGCTTACCGGCACGGCCGAGCGGCCCAGATTGAGCGTCCATCGTTCTTCAAAGCACATCTATGCGCAATTGATCGACGATTTGTCGGGCAAAACGATCGCCGCGGTCACCAGCTGCGGCAAAGAGATGGAAAAGGAACTGAAGTCGGCGGCAACATCGCCGCCGCCCAGGTCGTCGGCAAGAAACTCGCTGACATGGCGAAAGCCAAGGGGATCACGTCCGCGGCGTTCGATCGCGGGAATTACAAGTTCCACGGCCGCGTCATGGCATTGGCCCAGGCGGCGACCGCGGCTGGCCTGGTTTGCAGCGGCCCGCCCAAGCCGCCAAAGCGCCACCCGCGGCCGAACCGGCGGCGGAAGCCAAGGGCAAGGGCAAACCCAAGGGCGAACCGAAAGCGGAAGCAAAAGAAAAATCCAAGGGCGGCGAGAAATGCCCAAATAGAGTCGAATTAACAGGACTAACACATGGCACGAGATCGTGGTGTCCGGAGTCGGGACGATTCCGGCTCGAACTTGAAAGACTTCGTGGTCAAGATTCGCCGCTGCGCCGCGGTGGTCAAGGGCGGCCGGCGTTTCAGTTTCAACGCCCTCGTGGTCGTGGGTGATGAAAACGGCAAGGTCGCCTGCGGGCTATGGCAAGGCCAACGAGGTGCCGCCCGCCGTGGAAAAAGCCCTCAAGGACGGCCAGGAATCGATGCAGCGGATCAAGAAGCATCTCGCTTCGCGGCGAAACCATCCCGCATCGCGTGGTCGGCCGATTTGGCGGCAGCCGCGTGATGATGGTCCCGGCCGGCCCGGGCACCGGCGTCAAGGCCGGGCCAGGCGTGCGCGAAGTCCTGCAGGCGTGCGGCATCCACAATATTCTGACCAAGGTGCATGGCAGCACCAACCCCATCAATCTCGTCAAGGCGACGATCGACGGACTGATGCAGCTTCGCACCCGCGAAGAAGTCGCACGGCTGCGAGGAGTGACACTGTAATGGATCTGAGCAAGTTCACGTCGGCGTGCCGCAACGCACGCCGAAAGAAGCGCGTCGGCCGCGGCATCGGCAGCGGGCAGGGCAAGACCTGCGGCCGCGGCACAAGGGCCAGTATGCCAGCGCCGGCGCCAAGATGCTTGCCGGGTCTGTTCGAGGGCGGGCAAACGCCCCTGTTCCGCCGCATCGCCCAAGCGCGGCTTCAGCCACGCACCTGGGACAAGACCTATCACGTCGTCAATGTCGGCGATATCGACGCTGCTTTGCACGACGGCGACGCCGTCAATGCCGAATCGCTCAAAGAAAAAGGCCTCGCCAAGGGCCCGGCCGACGGCATCCGCATCCTCGGCGACGGCGAAGTCACCAAGAAACTGACGGTTCGGGCCGATCACTTCTCCAAGTCGGCCGAGGAGAAGATCAAGGCCAAGGGCGGCAAGGCGATGTGATCCCCCGCCGAAGAAGCCGGTCCGCAACAAAATGAAACCACGGACAGCAGGCGACAATTCCTGAATCGATAAGCGGACAGTGGCTTATCCGCCGGATCGCGGGAAACTCGGCGGATGCATCTAATCTCGCCGCTCTCACGTTGCCAATCTGTGCGACCGGATTGTCCGCAGTCTGACTCGCGCGCGAGGTGAGCTTGGCTCATGCAGACAAGTTTTTATCGATCTTCACGATTCCGGAACTGCGTCGGAAGATCATGATCACGCTCATCTTGCTGGCGATTTATCGCATCGGCTATTACATTCCGCTGCCGTTCGTCAATCAGCAGCGATGGCGAAAAGATCAGCCGCGTCAGGCGATCGGCGCTGGGCCAGGTGCTCGGCCTCGTGTCGATGTTCTCCGGCGGCAACCTCGAGCCAGGCGACGCATCTTCGGCCTGGGCATCATGCCCTACATCTCCTCGTCGATTATTTTCCAGCTGCTGGCGCAGCGTCTATCCGCCGCTGGAGAAGCTGCAAAAAGAAGGCGAGAGCGGGCCGTAAGAAGATCAACGAATACACACGCTACGCGACCGTGCCCATCTGCCTGTTTCAGGCCGTCATGTTGTGCAATGTCATCGTGGAGTCTAACGAAAGGGAGGTCGGGGCCTGGCAATGCCAGGCTTCGAGAGGGATTCAACCTCTACTTTTACTGCGATCACGGCCATCATGACGATGACCGCCGGCACGATCTTCCTGATGTGGATCGGCGAGCAGATCGACGAATACGGCATCGGCAACGGCATCTGCTGATCATCATGGCCGGCATCGATGCCCGCCATTCCGGCGTGCCGACCGCAAAGCCGCTGTTCTTCGAATCCGCCGTCCAGGGGCATGGTTCGACTTCCATCTGCCGCGCTGAAGGAATCGTTGTTCACGCTCGGCGGCGGCACCGGCGGCACCGACATCGGCTTTGAAAAACTCATCGTCTTGTTCTTCCTCTTCGTCGCGGTCGTCGTCGGCGTCGTCGCCATCACCAAGGCGCAGCGGCGCATCCCGACGCAATCCGCCAAGCACGTCCGCGGCCGGCGGGTCTTTGGCGGCACGCGCAATACCTGCCGCTGCAAGGTCAATCAGGCGGGCGTCATGCCGGTGATCTTCGCCAGCAGCTTGCTCATGTTGCCGCGGCTCTCTTCATGCGCCTGGCCAGCGCTTCACCGATTGGCCCTGGGCTTGGGGTCTGCAACGGCACGTTCGAACGGCAGGGTCTACCTGTACATCTGCTTACATCGCCCTGATCTATTTCTTCTGCTATTTCTGGACGGCCATTATCTTCAATCCCAAGGACATGGCCAATAACCTGAAGGATTACGGCAGCTTCATCCCCGGCTATCGACCGGGCAAGCGCACGGCGGATTATCTGGAAAAGGTGATGATGCGCATCACCTACGTGGGGGCCGCCTTCCTGGCCATCATCGCCATCATCCCGAACTCTGATCATCGACGCACATGAGCGTCGACTCACGTGTTGGCGAGCTTTTACGGCGGCACCGGCCTGCTGATCGTCATCAGCGTGGCGCTGGATCTGGTCCAGAAGATCAATAGCCATCTGTGATGCGGAATTATCCGGGGCTGACCGAAGATTAACCGCTCTGTTCGGGCGGACTGAAGTTCGGCGGGCTGACAATCGGAGATATGATGTCTCATCGAGCCGTGCGGTCGATCGGCAATAGTGGGCCGATCGCTGTGAAACCGAGCGGCGGGCATGGCATGCGACTCGGTGTTCATCGGACCCCCGGGCTGCGGTAAGGGCACCCAGGCCAACTATTTCGAAATCCCGCGTCGGACTGACCATTATCGGCACCGGCGACATTCTTCGCGAGGCCGTTTCCCTTAACACTCCGCTCGGAAATCGCGTAAAATCTTATTTGAAGGCCGGTCAGCTCGTGCCGGACGATCTGGTCAATGCGGTCGTGGCCGAAGGCTTCGCCGCGCCGACCGTCCGGAGAATTTCGTCCTGGACGGATATCCGCGAACTGCCCAGCAAGCAGCGGCCTTCGACAAGGTGTTAAAGGAGCAATAGTTCGAGCTCACGGCGGTGATTCACTTCGTCATCAATGAAAACGTGGTCCTGGAGCGCATGCTGGCCCGCAAGCGCGATGATGACGACGAGCAGGTGATCCGCGAGCGGCTAAAGGTCTATCGCGAGTCGGCCCCGGAACTGGTGAAACACTACCGCAAGCAAGGCATTCTGCACGAGGTCGACGCCGACGCCGACAAGCAAAGCTTGTATTCGACGATCTCTTCCCTCCTGTATCCACCAAGTGCTGATCATTATGTTTCGACAGTTTTTTTCCAAGAAGCCCGAATTGAAGTCGCCGCGCGAGATCGGCCTGATGCGCGAGGCCGGCAAGCTCGTCGCCGAGGCGCTGCGGCTGTGCCGGAGCATGGCCAAGCCCGGCGTCAAAACCATTGAGATCGATCGGGCCGTCGAGCGACCTGTACGCGCGCACGGGGCGCTCGCCGCTTTTCAAGGGCTATCCCGGCCGCAAGGTGCCCTTTCCCGCCGTGACCTGCATCTCCATCAACGAGCAAGTCGTGCACGGCATCCCCGGCCAGCGCGCGATCCGCGAGGGCGACCTGCTGAAAATCGACACCGCCTGCAAGCTCAACGGCTGGTGCGCCGACGCCGCCGTCACGCTCATGATCGGCGAGGTCAGCCCGGAGAAGGCGGCGTCTGGTCGAGGTCGGCGAGCAGGTGCTGAGATCGGCCGATGATCGAGATGGGCCGGCGCAGATGGTGGTCGGAGGTGGCCGGACGCATGCAGCGCATGGCCGAGTCAGGCCGGCTTCAGCGTGGTGACGCAGTACGTCGGCCACGGCATCGGCCGCGTCATGCACGAGAACCCGCAGGTGCCCAACTTCGTCAGCACGCGATCTGCGAAAGCACGATTTCCGCTCGACGAAGGGCTGGTGCTGGCCGTCGAGCCGATGGTCAACATGGGCCGGGCCGACACCGACACGCTGCGCGATCACTGGACCGTGGTGACGCGCGACGGCCTGCCGAGCGTTCACGTCGAGCACACGCTGGCCGATGACGCGCGGAGGGCGTGCTACGTCGATCGACGGCGGACGAGGAGACGATCATCCCGCGCGCGTCGAGCCAGCCGCGAGTCAGCGCGGCTGCCCGCCGGTGTTCGACGGCGCAACCGCGGCCTGCGCCGGGCCGATCGCGGGATTATGCCTCCCTTGCCGGGGTGGACTGCGATGCTATAAATTTACGCTTTCCTAGTCGCGGCATAATGATCTGCTGTCGGGAGTCGGATGATGAAGGTTCGAACGAGCGTGAAGCGGATCTGCGAAAACTGCAAGCTGGTGCGGCGGCACGGGCAAGCTGCTGGTCATTTGCAGCAACCCGCGTCACAAGCAGCGCCAGGGTTGAGCAGAGGAGATCGACCATGCCGCGTATTCTGGGTGTCGACCTTCCCAACGATAAGCCGACGCACATTTCCCTGCGTTACATCTACGGCATCGGCCCGACGCTGGCGCTGCGACTGTGCGAGCAGGCCGGCGTCGATCCGCAGCGCCGGGCCAAGGAACTGAGCGACGAGGAAATCGCCCGCCTGCCGACCATTCTCGACCGCGAATACACGGTCGAAGGTCCGCTGCGCCGCCAGATCCAGCAGAACATCGCAGCGGCTGAAGGACATTCAGTGCTACCGCGGCCTGCGGCACCGCCGCGGTCTGCCGGTCCGCGGCCAGCGCACCCGACCAACGCCCGCACCCGCAAGGGCCCGCGCAAGACCGTCGCCGGCAAGAAGGGCGTCAAGGAGATGCGCGGTTAATACGGTCTGACCCGCCGGCATTGCCGGCGGACATGAAGCTTCGTGGGAAATGCATCGTGGCCAAGAGCAAGAAACGAAAGCACCGACGCAACGTCAGCCGGGGCATCGCCCACATCAAGGCGACGTTCAACAACACCATCGTCACCATCACCGACACCAACGGCGATACGCTGTGCTACGCCTCGGCCGGCACGGTCGGCTTCAAGGGCAGCCGCAAGAGCACGCCGTTCGCCGCCCAGCGCGCGGCCGAGGTGGCCGCCGAGCAAGGCGACCAAGTTCGGCCTCAAGGAAATCGAAGTGCGGCGTCAAGGGTCCGGGTTCGGGCCGCGAGTCGGCCATCACCGCCCTGCAAGCCGCCGGCCTGACCATCAAGGCCATCGAGGACGTCACGCCGCTGCCGCACAACGGCTGCCGGCCGCCCAAGAAACGGCGTGTGTGATGTGCTTGGTTCTGTGTCAGTTGTCTGCCAGCCGCGAAATGCAACAGCAACGATAAAGACAATAACTACTGACCACGGACTAAGTACAACTGACAACTGACCACGGACAAATATGGCACGCAATATCGACCCGGTTTGCAAGACTGTGCCGCCGCGAAGGCATGAAGCTGTTCCTCAAGGGCAGCCGCTGCGACAGCCCCAAATGCGCCGATCGAGCGCGCGATCATCCGCCGCCCGGCATGCACGGCACCGCCGCGGCAAGCCGAGCGAATACGGCATCCGTCTGCGCGAGAAGCAGAAGCTCAAACGCTTCTACGGCGTGTTCGAGCGCCAGTTCCGCCGCTACTTCGAGCTGGCCTCGCGCTCGCCGGAGAACACCGGCGAGAGTGCTCCTGACCATCATGGAGCGCCGGCTCGACAACGTCGTTCATCGGCTCGGCTTCGCGCCGATCCGCGGCAGCCGCCCGCCAGCTGGTGACGCACGGCCATGTTCAGGTCAACGGCAAGGCATGCAACATCCCCAGCCTGCTGCTCAAGGCCGGCGACACCGTGACGGTCAAGAACTCGGCCAGCGCAGCCTGACAACTGGTCAAGCTGCATCATGCAGGACAATCCAGCCGCCAGTCGCCCGATTTCCTGGAGATGATCGGCGCCGAGCCGCCCGAAGGCCGCGGCTGATCCGCCTGCCGACGCGCGGCGACGTCGATCCGCGCATCCAGGACATCCGCGAACAGCTGATCATCGAATTCTGCTCCGCGTTAGAAGTCAGCGATCAGAGTACGAGTCGAGGCCGAGTCGAGTGTAGTCAGAAGTCGGAGAACGCAGTCAGAACCTGCTTCGCACTCTGCTCGTTGACTTCTGACTTCTGATCTATGGAGAGTGATACACATGCGTATCCGATGGCGTGGTCTGGAATTGCCCAACCGCGTGGTCGAGCGACCGCGCGCACGCTGACCGACACCTACGGCAAGTTCATCGCCGAGCCGTTCGAGCGCGGCTTCGGCGTGACCGTCGGCAACAGCCTGCGGCGCATCCTGCTGTCCAGCCTGGAAGGCAGCGCCGTCACCCGCGTCAAGATCCAGGGCGTGCAGCACGAGATCAGCACCATCCCCGGCGTCGTCGAGGATGTCACCGACATCATCCTCAACATCAAGAGCCTGGTGGTCAAGAACGCCAGCGACCAGCCGCGGACCATCCGCATCGACCGCCACGAACACGGCGTCGTCAAGGCCGCCGACATCATCACCGACGCCAGACGTCGCAAATCATCAACCCCGAGCACATCATCGCCACGCTGACCGACGACGTGCCGTTCGTCGTCGAGATGACGGTCGAGAACGGCCGCGGCTATCGCACCGCCGAGGAGAACGCCGGCAAGGAGCGCGAGATCGGCGTCATCCCCGTCGATTCCAGCTTTTCGCCGGTCGTCCGCGTCAAGTACGAGATCGAGGACACCCGCGTCGGCCAGCAGCACCAACTACGACAAGCTGGTGCATGGAGATCTGGACCAACGGCACGGTGACGCCGCAGATGGCCCTGGTCGAAGGCGCCAAGATCCTTCGCAAGCACCTGAACCCGTTCATCCAGTACGCCGAGCCCGGCCCGGAGATGCCGCTGGACGACCGCTGCGACGCTGGCGACGAGCGGCGAAACCGGTCGATCACGAACTGGAACGCAAGCTCAACATGAGCCTGGCCGAGCTGGAACTGTCGGTGCGGGCGACCAACTGCCTGGAATCGGAAGGCATCACCACGGTCCGCGACCTGGTCATCCGCACCGACGAGGAACTGCTCGAAGTCCGCAACTTCGGCGAAACGACCCTGAAGGAAGTGAAGAGCAAACTTCAAGAACGCGGCCTGAACCTGGGCATGAAACTGCCGGTTCGACGTTGATTTTGTCGGTTGATCTTTGTTAGTAGTATTTTGTCAGTTGTTCTTTGTCAGTTGCCAGTCGATATCGAATTGACTCCTTGCAACTTGCAAAGAACAACTGACAACTGACCAAGTGCAACTGACAAAGAACAACTGACCAAAACCAAAGAACAACTGACAAAGAACAACTGACCAACGGTAAAACCATGCGACACAAGAGTGCTGGCCGGACGCTCGGCCGAAATACAACCCACCGGCTGGCCCTGTTCCGCAATCTGACGCGGGCACTGTTCGAGCATGGCCGGATCATCACCACCCTGCCGAAGGCGAAGGAAGTGCGCCCGTTCGTTGAGCGGCTGATTACGGTCGCCAAACGCGGCATCGCCTCAAGCGACGCGGCGAAGTCACTGCATGCCCGCCGACTGGTATTGCAGCAATTGCACGACAAGGAAATGACCGCGAAGTTGTTCAAGGAGATCGCCCCGCGCTACGCCGACCGCAACGGCGGCTACACCCGCATCATCAAGCGCCACGAACGCCGCCTCGGCGACGCCGGCGAAACTGCCTTCCTCGAGCTGCTGAAGGCCGGCGAACAAAAAATCCGGGCCAAGGAGCCGGCTGCCCCGCCACCCGCTCCCGCGCCAACCGCCTGAAAACGGCAACTGAATAGTGGAAAATGGTTGATGGAAAATCAGATTGATTTTCCGTCAACCATTTTTTCGTCTCACGTCTGGTTCCGTTTCTTCTGTTTCAAATTCTCGATCCGCGCCTGAAGCCGGGCGATTAAGGCGTCGCTTCAGCGGATCACGCACTTCGTCGAATTCTCTTCTTTTCACCCAAGCGCGGCACCAGCAGCTTGTGAACTAATGCCGAGACAAACGGGATTTCGAGAACTCGGCCATTGCTCATCAAGATTCGGTGCAGAAACATTCGTTGCGGACTGGGCGCGACATCGACCTCGTCGTAGAGCCAGTGCGGGCATTCCTTTGAAAACGGCCATCGTTGCATGGAGGCGTGCTCGCGAACACGATCCCATAGCAGGTAAATCAACGAAACGATCTTGCCCTTCTGATTGACGTCAATGATCGCCGTAGCGGTCCAAGAGGCATGTGGGGCAATTTCATTTGTAGGCAACAGCAAGGGATCGACGTTTTGCTCTAGGCCGAGGAACTCGGCGTCGTGCAGGCAAAGCTCTGTCAGCTTTCGTACGGTAGACGGCATTGAATCTCGGATTCGACTCAGATGCTCTCGGTACTCCGCAAGCGCCGATTCCCATTCGTCGTTTGCCCGATCCGCCTCGTCCTCATTCGCGGAATTGAAGCGCACGTACAGTTCGGGCGTGAAGAATTTCATAACGCGCTCAGAACGCTTTGCGGTTCGGGGTTTCATAGAAGGAGTGGCCCTAGGGCGGCCTTGGGTCCGGCTGATAGTGAGGCAATGCGTACCTTCCCGCATTCTCGTGTGGCGGACATCGCTTGGCACTGCCGTTGGCATTTTTCTCGATCAGGCCCGCCAATCGTCGGTTTGCTCCAAGGTCAGAGCCGCACACCACAATATCCTGACCGGCCTTCCGTCGGGCTTCTGCCTGAGCTTGCGTCAGTGCAGCGCCCTTCACCACCGCGCCATGAGTGCCGACAGTCGCTTCAAATACCTGCGATGGGGGCGCTGCGATCGTCGAAGGCGCAGGTTTCTTTTTCGCCATTCGAAATCCGATATCATTTTCGAAAGCTTTCTGTATTTTGGGTGACAAGTCGACGATTTACAAGATCGTAGCGAGTCTTTGCTGTAACAGGATTTTCAAGAGATTCATGGCCCGTAAGCCGCGCACCCACGCCGATAAGCCACGCTCTTGAATTTCGCCGGATTAATGACCAAAATGGGGAGCGAGTCGGACGGATCGCGCCCGCCTGGGTGCAGGGTCGACGCGAGATGCAGCCATGTTCGATTTCTTCGATCGCTTCTCGACGGGTTTCAGTGTCGCCAGCGATTGCTGGGACGTTTTGAAGAAGGACAAGAAACTGTTGCTATTTCCGCTTGTGAGCGGATTGGCTTGTTTCGTGGTGCTGATGAGCTTCGCGATTCCCATTGCGGTGTTGCGGCCGCATGAATTGAACGGCTTTCTCGACGAGGATCCACAGGCGAAGATCTTCAACAGCCCAATCTGGTTTTGGCTTGCGATGTTCGCCTTCTATTTTTGCAATTACTTTATCATTTACTTTTTCAATGCGGCGCTGATTCATTGCGCTCTCTTCCGCTTCCGGGGCATGGAATTGAGCGTCAACGACGGCTTCTGGGCCGCCACGCGCTGCCTGCCGCAGATCCTCGGTTGGGCCTTGGTCTCGGCGACCGTGGGCGTGACGCTCAAGATCATTGAAAGCACAAGCGATTGGGTCGGCCGCCTTGTCGTGGTGATTCTCGGAACGACCTGGACCGTGGTGACCTATTTTGTCTTGCCGGTCTTGATTGTTGAAAAGATCGGGCCGATCCGCGCGGTCGGACGCTCGGCTAAAATCCTGGCCGACACCTGGGGCGAAGCCATCGGCGGCCGCATCGGCATCGGCTGGTTCTTGCTGCCGTTTTGGGTCTTGGGCATCCTGCTCCTGATCGGCGGAGTCGCCTTGCTCAAATCGGCGATGGTGTTGGGCATTATCATGATCGCCGTCGCGATTGCCGCGTTCGTCCTGCTCGGCCTGGTCGGCTCGGCGCTGGAAACCATTCTCCTGAGCGGACTGTACCTTTACGCGACGCAAGGCGAGGCGCCCCGCGAAATGAGCCGCCGGATGCTGAAGCGGGCGTTTACCCCTCGTGAGAGAGATTGAAGCTGCGATTGGCTGCCGGCAAGCAGTGGCACATTCGTGAGAATGAAGAGGTCGCAATTGCGGGCATGCGAGATTCCTGGGTAATCGACGAGGCATGACCAATAGGCGCGACGACAACCCCGAATGAACAGCCTTTCGGAAGACCTCACCTGGCGGCGAACAAGTGATTCCAGCGAAACCATTGCACCGGTAGCTGTGCAGAGCGATGATTCTGTAGCGAGGCCGGCCGGGGTCGCAGACCCCGGCTACAGGCAGCAGACAGGCAGATTCTGTAGCCGGCCTCTGCGAGGCCGGCCGGGGTCGCAGACCCCGGCTACAGGCAGCAGACAGGCACAGATTCTGTAGCCGGCCTCTGCGAGGCCGGCCGGGGTCGCAGACCCCGGCTACAGGCAGCAAGGAATTGCATAACGGCCTCACGCGACCGCCTGCGCTGCCAATCGAGCGCGAATCTCGCTCAAATCGCTTCAGGCGTCGCTCCATCCCCGTACGCGCGAATCACCAGTTCAAGCAAGACGCGTGATTGGCCAACGCGCAGTGCGCCGTCGGCGTCCTCTCGGATTGGCGGCGATTCGGCTTTGACTGCAAAAGCCATTGTGCTCTCCAAGAATGCGAGTTCTTTCACTATCATTGAACACCGCCTGCTATGTTTGAACAACCCTTTCTTGCCCCTCATTTCCGCATGACCTATGGTTGTGGCGTCACGCCTGCCACGCCGAGGTTTTGCCATGTCGGTCGAGTCCGCCGCAGCCGCTCCCGTTAGTTCGATAACTGCACCTTCCAAGGTCGATGCGCCCGAGATCGAAGTTTCCGTCGTGATGCCCTGCCTCAACGAGGCCCGCACGGTGGGCCGTTGTGTCGCCAAGGCGATTCGCTCGCTCGAGGAACTCGGCGTTCGTGGCGAGGTGATTGTCGCCGACAACGGCAGCACCGATGGTTCCCAGGCGATCGCTGGCGAGCACGGAGCCCGCGTCGTAAATATCGGCGCAAAGGATATGGCAGCGCCCTGCAAGGCGGAATCGCCGCGGCCCGCGGCCCTTTCGTCATCATGGGCGACGCCGACGATTCCTATGACTTCAGCCGCCTGGGGCCATTCATTGAGCAGCTTCGCACGGGCAATGAACTGGTCATGGGCAATCGCTTCCGCGGCGGCATTCTCCCCGGCGCGATGCCGCGATTGCACAAGTATTTCGGCAACCCACTTCTGAGTTCTCTGTTGAAACTGTTCTTCGGCAGCCCAATCGGCGATTGTCAGTGTGGGTTGCGCGGCTTTCGAAAGGACGCCTATCAACGACTCGGGCTGAATACGCCCGGGATGGAATTCGCCAGCGAGATGGTGGTGAAGTCGTGCATCAATCGGCTGAAGATCGCCGAAGTGCCGGTGCATTTGCACCCGGATGGCCGCGATCGCCCGCCGCACATGCGCAGCTTCCGCGACGGCTGGCGAAACTTGCGCCTGATGCTGTTGCTCTGTCCGCTGTGGCTCTATTTCATCCCCGCGGGACTGGTTACTTCGATTGGTCTATTCTTGATGCTATGGCTGACGCCCGCCACGCGGCACATCGGCCCCGTGTCGCTCGATATTCACACCATGCTGCTGGGCACTTTGTGCTTGTTGCTCGGCTATCAAACCTGGTGGCTCGGCTTTCTGGCCAAAGTCTACGGCCACTACAGCGGCGTGCTTCCCGCTGGCCGCGCGGTCAAGAAGATCCTCGAAACCTTCACGCTCGAACGCGGGCTCATCGCCGGTGGCGTTTTGCTCGTTTTCGGACTGCTCGCCAATGGTTGGCTGGTCTGGGAATGGTCGTCGCGAAACTTTGGCCCGCTCGAAATCTCACTCACCATGCGCTGGGCGCTTTGGGGCCTTGCCGCGATGGTCAGCGGCGCGCAAACGATTTACAGCAGTTTCTTCCTGAGCATGTTGAAAATGAATCGGGAATAGGAGATGACCCGGTTCAAAAATGATGGTGTGTGTGTGGTAATTTTCGTGGGACAGGATTCCAATCCTGTCTTGGAAGCGCCGACAGGATTGGAATCCTGTCTTGGAAGTGCCGACAGGATTGGAATCCTGTCCCACGAAAATTGCCACCCTTGCTTGAACCAGGCCTAACAGACTGGCCCAAACCGGTTGCTTTCGTTCTGGCGGCCTATTTCTCCGAAGTTGGGGCTTCGGGGCAATTTTGCCATGAGTAACGAGCTTGCCGAATACGCGAAAGGTATCAACTCTGCCGTGGAGAAGTTGCAGAAGCTTGTGCGATGGTGCCGATAACAGCTATCGAGACGGCCGACGCTACCGTAAGGGGTCCGCTTTGGGCGGAAGATAGCGAAGGCCGGCAGGTGAGCGAGGCACCCCATGAATCCAGGCGCTCGGCGATTCGGCTGGCAGGCGGCATGGCTGTGTGCCGGCCTGTGCCTATTCGGGGTCGGCTGCCAGACCGCGCCGGTCATACCGATGCAGGTCCCCGCGGACGTGCCTCGCGAATTGGAAAAGCGAACTCTTCCGGCATATGTGATCGAACCGCCGGATGTCCTTCAGATCGAAGCCGTGGTCTTGAAGTTGAATAGCGATGGTTTGCCGATCAGCACCGAACGGCCCACGCCGCTCTGGCCACAACCGGTTACGGGCCAATTCCTGGTTCGCCCAGACGGCACGGTCGGCCTCGGCGTCTACGGCTCCACGCAACTCGCCGGTCTCACGCTCGAACAGGCGCGCGAATCGATCCAGGGATTCCTCGCCTACGTGACCGGATTGAAACCGCAGGCCCTGGCAGTCGCGGTCGATGTGGTGCAGTTCAACAGCAAGACCTATTATGTCATTACCGATGGGGCCGGCTTCGGCGAAGGCGTGAATCGCTTCCCAATCACCGGCAGCGAAACCGTGCTCGACGCGGTCAGCCAGATTCAGGGCCTGCCGCAGGTGGCTTCCAAGAAACATGTGTGGGTAGCTAGGCGCGCGCCGGGTTGCGGACCAGAGCAGATGCTGCCCGTCGACTGGTGTGCCATGACGCGCTCCGGCGACACGAGAACCAATTACCAGGTGTTGCCGGGCGACCGGATCTATGTCATGGCCCAGCCGATCATCCATGTCAACAACTGGATGCAAAAGGTCCTGGCGCCGGTGCAACAAGCCCTGGGCATCACGCTGCTAGGCAGCGAAACCGTGAATTCGATCAAGGGTATTCGATAGTCATTGGGCTCTCGCCGAGGATCAATCATGCGAAGCATTTTGGGCCTGAGCATCGCGGTGCTGTTCGGCGTCGCGGCCGTCGACGCCCGGGCTCAGTATCCCGGCTATGAGGGCGGGTCAGGCGGCGGATTCGGCGGAGCGCCGGGCGCCGGCTATCCGGGCCTCTATGGAGGCGGACTCAGCCCATACCTGAATCTCCGCAGCCGCAATCTCGGCAACCCGGCGGTGAACTATTACAACTTCGTGCGGCCGTACACGGGCGGAACCTTTGGCAACGCAATTGTGCCGCCGCCTTCGGCCGGGCGCGGGTGCGGCAGTTTTTCCCAAACCTGCGGCCGATTTATGATGAGAATTCGTCGCAATTGTTGGAACGAGACAAGGAAGGCATCATGCGAGCCGAGATGCCGCCCGCGGGCCACGGCGCCGGTTTCATGAACACCATGGGCTATTTCGGAGCGTCAGGAGCCAGATCGGCTGGCCCTGCTGCGCGACGACCGCGCTAGCCGCGGGCCGGGCTGTCCAGCGAATGAATTCTCGCGAACGGAATCGAGGGGACCGAATCGTGGAGACGATCAGGCGCAGAATGCGAGCCCGGGCCGGATGGTGGGCCATTGCGGCGGCCCTCAGTTTGGTCGCTCAGGCGTCGGCCCAAACCGCGTTGCCGACCGACGCGAATCAACCATTGCCCACGCGACCGACCAGTTGGCCCGCGTTCACTCCTCCCAGCGATTCGACTTCCGCGTTCGGCGATGCAAACTCCGGTTCCGCGAGCTTGCCGTCGCTTGATTCCTTGAAGTCCACCGCGTTCTCCGGCGACGCCCCAAGCCAATCAGGGTCCGGCGAGTCGGGCAACCACCTCGCCGAACTTGCCTCCCTTCGCCGGCCTGGGCGCCGCCCGCCCGGCCTCGGGACAAGCGGTCACATCGCTAGGCGCAATTGTGCCGTCCGGCGGCGCGTTCCCGGACCGATCGCCGCGAGAATTCGGCACTGGTTGGAAGAATTTCCTCAATCAGCAAGTGCACAACCGCGGCGGATTGCCCGGCACGCATGCCGCGATGCTGGCGGCGCCGCGTTCCGCTTCGGCCGGTCCTCGCCCGGACTGGAACTGGTATGGCTATGACGGCTACAACATGGGCCAGCCACGCACGTCGCCCGGCGTCGAGACGTCGAATGCCAGCGACCTCGCCCCGTTCATGAAATATGCCCATCTGTGGCGTCCGGCCGGCCCCGCCCTGCCCAATGCGCTGCCCGCGGCGAACCCGGCCACGCGCAGCCCAATCCTGTCCCCGGCGTCATTCGACCAGGTTTCGAGCATGCCTCCCGTCGGAGACACGAATTCGCACTGGGGCGGCTACGGTAAAATCAGCGCCGCGAACCCACCCAAGCCCTTGCCTCCGCTCGATTCCGCCGCAGGCGCATTGCCCGGCGGCATTCAGTTCCATGCCGCTCCGATTGAGTCAAATGCGTCGTCAACGAGCGCGAAATTGCCGCCGTTGACGCCTCCGCCGGTTTTGCCACAGGCATCCGGTCCGCTGACCATCAACTACGCCGTAGCTCCCGTTGAGGGAAACAACCGGATTCCGCTCCAAGTCCGCGAAAAGATTTCGCAGATTTGCGACACCAAATGCCGAAATCTGGTGGTTGAATCGATTTCGCGGATTCGCCTGCGGATTTCATTTCTGGTTAAGGAGCAAAGCGACGCCGAAATATTGACAAATCTGCTCGGTTCGGCCGCGGAACTGGCGCCCTATAAAGTGGATTTCGAAGTCCAAATCGGTCAATAATCGGCCCGATTGAGACGCAAACATCACTGGAACAATAAGTTACGTAAACATCGCTGCGGACTTGCCAAGTCGAAGTTTTTCAATTTCACTGCCCGGATCATATCGCGCCTTTATTAGCACGGTATAATACAGAAGTTAAACCCCACTCACCGCCGAACTTTCCATATAGCGCCCGCATCTGGATAGTGCATGCATTCCGCGGCGGCGCGGGGCCATGGGACAACTTGGATTGCATCGGTTGAGGATCCCCGGCGATGAAACGGAACAGCAAGGGACCGGGCATAACTCCACAACAGTCGAGTCGGACTTCCGAGTCTCCGCCTCGTCGACGTCGCCCCCTGCGAGATGATTCCATTCACGATGACGCACACGACGAGTCGCTCGAGCAATCAGAGCACGCCGAATCCGATCATGGACCCGACGACGCCCTCGGCCTGTATCTGCGGCAAATGGGCATGATCCCGCTTTTGAAGCGGGACGAAGAATTAGCGATGGCTCAACGGCTGGAACTGGCCCGGGAGCGTTATCGCCGGGCCGTCTTCTTGAGCCCCACGCTTCTCCGAAAGATCCACCAGACATTTTCCCGCGTGGTCCAGGGCCAACTCCAAATCGATCCGAACATCGACGTGGTGGCGAGCCTGAACCTCACGCGCGAGTGCATTCAGAAACGCATGCCGACGCACCTGCGCACCCTGTCCCAAGTGCTCAAGCGGCACGAAGTCGCCTTCGCGGATTATTTGAAGGCGCGCTTGACCGCCGAGCGACACAAGCTTCGCCGCCAGCGCTGGCAATTGCTTCGCAAGGCCGGCCGCCTGGTCAGCGAATTGTCGCCTCGAACCGAACTGCTCGAACGCTGGCACCAGGAGCTGCTCGTCCCGGTCGAGCGCGTGCTGACCTTGTCTCGGCGGTTGGAAGCCTCGGGCCTGCGCGGCGAACGCGCCAAGGGCAGCAAACGCCTGCGCGACGAAATGGCCCGGCTGCAATCGACCGCGACCGAGCTAAAACTCCTCGCCAACATCTTGGCCGAACGGCGGCGCGTCTATCAAAAAGTCCGCCGCGAACTGGCGGAGGCCAATCTGCGGCTGGTCGTCTCGATCGCCAAGCGCTATCGCGGCCGCGGCCTGCCGTTCGCCGACCTGATTCAGGAAGGCAATCGCGGCCTGATGCGCGCCGTGGACAAGTACGAACACCGCATGGGCTTTAAGTTCGGCACCTATGCCACCTGGTGGATTCGCCAGGGAATCCACCGGCGCCCTCGCACGATCATGCCCGCACCGTCCGCGTGCCGTGCCATCAGGTCGGCACCCTTGCCGCCATCGAACGAGTGCGAATCGAATTAACCGGCGAACTCGGCCGCGAACCGACGCATCGAGGAAATCGCCAACATGCTCGGCGTCAAAGTCGACGAGACGCGCTCGTTGCGAGCCGTCGGCCGGCACCCGGTCAGCCTGCACGAGCCGCTCGGCGACGATGGCGAACGCGCTCTCGAGGATTTCCTCAGCGACACCCACGAGCCCAATCCCGGCGAGCATGTCGATCAACTTGCTGTTGCGCGAGCGGCATCGCCGAGGTGCTGCGTTCGTTGGCCCCGCGGAACGCGAAGTGATCGAACTGCGCTTCGGGCTGGTCGACGGCCATCCGAAGACGCTTGACGAAGTGGCCCAGGTCTACAGCATCACGCGCGAACGCATCCGGCAAATCGAGGCGCGCGGCCTGTTGAAGCTACGTCACGCCAGCCGCAGCTCGCGCCTGGAGCCGTTCACCGAACAGCAGGGGAGATGAAAACAAGAATTGCCGCTTGCGGCGTTGCAAGATTGTCTTGCAACGCCGCAAGCGGCGATTTTCATTGCGGCTTCTCGAACGTCCCGGCGTCGAATTTGTCGACGATTTTCGCGTCGCTCAGTTCCATTTCGATCAGATTCTTGCCGTCGCGCACGATTTTGATTTTGCCATAGTGCTTGACGCCGTCCACTTCCTTGAAATCGGAAAACTTGAATTCGTACCTTTTCTCCTCGCTCTCGTTGGGGCCTTTGATCTGAGACTCGGCCTTGAGCGGTAGGTAAGTCTTCGTGTCGTAATAGATGTCGATGTCCGGGCGGTCCTTTCGGGAAACGCGCAGGATCACGGCCGGTGTGTCATCGACCTTGGCTTCCCCGCCGTGGCCAAGCTGGAATTCCTTCGATCCGGACAATGCCGCCGGGTTGCTGGGCAAGCGCAACGCCAGGAAAAACTGCCGAATCACTGGTTCAACCTCTTTGGGCGATTCTTCAACTTTGTTGCGCTCGGCATCCTTGAACCAAATGTGATCGGCGCGAATCACCATGACCCCCTCGTGCGTCTGACCGTTTGCCGTGACTTTCAGTTCCGCCCGGACTCGGTCAAATTCCTGAATGGAAAGGTCGATCGACATCTCGGCGGAGTTTCCGCCTTCGGTGATCTGGCCCTTGCCCTTAAATGTGGCGTTTTTCAATTTCGCGGCCTTCTCGGCGCCGCCGATCGCCTTCGTTGCCTTGCCAAGCAATTCCTTGACGGCGGAGTCGTCATCCGCCCGAGTTTGGCCGGCGACGATCAACGTCACGCCGACAGCCAGCATCATGAATCTGCGCACGGGATTTCTCCAGACAAAGGAACGTTTTCGAGTTCTTCGAGATTGGAACGGCTTCATTTTAATGCTCGCCCGCGACGAATTGCCAACGAAATCAACTTCTACAATCCCCGAATGGAGAAAATCGAGATCACCGTCGATGGGCAGTCCCGGCGAGCCCTCGCGATCATGCCGCCCGGCGCCGGCCCCTTTCCCGTCGTGATGCTGCTGCACGGCTCGGGCGGCACGCCGGAATGGGCCGTTCGCGAAACCCGCTTGGATACACTGGCCGCGGGCGAGGGATTTATCCTGATCGCCCCGGAAGCGACCCGCCCACATCCGAAACTTCCCATCCGCTTTTACACCAATCCGCCGGTCTGGAACGATGGCTCCAATCGCCCGCCCGCGGACCAAGTGTCGAATGTCAACGACGTCGCATTTCTCGGAAAGCTGTTGGATGAGCTGCAAAGTCGTTATTCAATTGATCCCAAACGCGTTTACGTGACGGGCTTCTCAAACGGGGCTGGCATGACCTTTCGCGCCGGCCTGGAGCTTTCGGATCGATTCGCGGCGATCGCGCCGGTCGCCGGCCATCTCGCGGTCAGCGAGCCAAGACCGCGCCGCCGCGTGCCGACGATCTATCTCATCGGCACGGCGGATCCTTTGATCCCGATTGCCGGCGGCACCATCAAAACCCCTTGGGCCAGTGCAAACACAAAACCGCCGGTCCGCGATTCGTTGCAGCGCTGGGCAAAACTTCTGGGCTTGCCGCCGAAACCCGAAACCATTTCGAACGAAGGCGACGGCGTTCACCGCGAGATTTGGCCGACCGGCGACATGGAGGCCTGGTTCATTGATGGCCTCGGCCACCATTGGCCGGGCGGACTGGGCGGATTGAACCCTCGCATCGCCGGCACCCCAGCGACAAACTCGATGCCACGCAGGCCATCTGGCGATTCTTTCGCGATCGCTCGTTGTGAGATTTCGCGCAAATGCGCGCGAACAAATCGCGAAAAACCTTGTGCAACCGCCGCGGCGACTTGTCATAATGTTTTTCCGATCGGTTCACACAAGCGAGATTGTTTCATGTCCGCCACGATCAATTGCGGCACCTGCGCCATCAAGCTGAAAATCCCGGAAAACGCCGGCACGCAGACGTTTCAATGCCCCAAATGCGGCTCCTTGATCGACGCCGACGACGCCAACCCGGCCAACGATTCATTCCGATCGAGCCGTCCAAATCCGAATGGCTCGCAATATCGAGACGACGAGCCGCTGACCCCCAAGCGATTGATCGGCGTGCGGCAACCGCAAAAAGACCCGACTACCGCAGTGCTTCTCGAACTGCTGCCGGGGCTCCTGCTTCAAACGTTCGGCATCGGCCACATCTACGCCGGCGAGGTCGGCATCGGGCTCGCCTTCATGTTCGGCTACTGGATTCTCACGGGGGTGAACGTCGGCCTGATGTTCTGTATTGTGGGCTTTGCCACCTGGCCGATTTGCTGGGTCGTCTTTCTGGTCCTCTCGCCCATGCTCGCGGCCCAGGCCTGCAAAAAACCACGGGGATAGCTCATGGCCGAACTCAGCGACGACATCCTCTTCGCTCCCATTCGCAACCAGGCGGACCGAATCAAGCACAAGAAACTCTCGCCCGTCGAACTGACCAAGTCCTATCTCAATCGGCTCGAAAAAATCGGCCCGAAGCTCAACGCGGTCGTCACGGTCACACGCGAACTGGCGCTCAAACAGGCGAAAGCTGCGGAGGAGGAAATCGCCGCCGGCAAATATCGCGGGCCGCTTCACGGGATTCCCTACGGCACGAAAGACCTACTCGCGACCAAGGACATTCCCACAACTTGGGGCGCCGAACCGTATCGCAAACAGGTTTTCGACCACGACGCCACCGTGGTCCGGCGACTCGCCGACGCCGGCGCGATTACTGTGCGCGAAATTGGCGATGGTCGAACTCGCCGGCGGCTTCAACTATGGCAACGCCGATGCCTCGTTCACCGGTCCGGGCCGCACGCCCTGGAATCTCGACTATTGGTCGGGCGGTTCGTCGTCGGGCAGCGCCGCGGCGGTTGCCGCCGGCCTGGTCTCCTTCGCGATCGGCTCGGAAACTTCCGGCTCGATCATCACGCCTTCGACCTTCTGCGGTATCGCCGGCCTGCGGCCGACCTATGGCCGCGTCAGCCGCCACGGCGCGATGGCCCTGTGCTGGACGCTTGACAAGCTCGGCCCGCTCGCCCGCAGCGCCGATTGCTGCGGCTTGGTCCTTTCGGCCATTGCCGGCCATGACCCGCTCGACGCCTCCAGCGCCCGGAGAATCTTCCAGTATCCCGAACCAAAACGCGACGAGGGGAAGAAGTATCGCGTCGGCGTCTTGAAGCCGGGCGGCCAGAAAGAGGTGGTCGAGAACTTTAAGCAATCGCTCAAAGTACTGGAGAAATTCTGCGATCTCGAAGAAGGCGTCGAATTGCCGCGAATGCCGTTCGGCGCGGCGGTCGGCACCATCGTCGGCGCGGAGGGAGCCGCGGCCTTTCGCGACCTGCTCGACAGCGGCAAGTGCAAGGATTTGCGGGCCGCCAATTGCAAATGGTCGGGCTTTGGCGGGGCCTTCATCCTGGCAGTCGATTACATCCAGGCCCTGCGCGTTCGCGCACCGATGAAGCGAGCGATGGCGAAACTGTATTCGAAATTCGATGCGATCGTCGCGCCCTCGCTGCCGACCGTGGCCTACCCGATCGATCGCGACTTCAACCGGGCCTATCCGGGCGTTCGCGGCGGATCGGCGCTGATCCCCGCCGGCAACGCCGTCGGCCAACCCGCCATCGCCGTCCCCAACGGCTTAGGCGAACACGATCTCCCCACCGGCATCCAGTTCACCGGCAAAGCCTGGAGCGAATCGCGCCTGTTGGCGATCGCCGCCGAGTACCAGAAGGCGACGGATTGGCACACGAAGCGGCCGAAGATATGAGACTATTGAGTTTCAAATCTCGATGCCGAATTGCGCCGAGTTGCCAAAGTTGCCAAACGTCAAATTGTTCAAGAATCGAAAGCAGGCAATTCCATCAAATCCAGAGGGAACTGTCCGAACTCCGATCGCTCGGATTCGCCGATCGAAATTCAGTTGCGGAATCTGAACCCGCACGAAGTACACGGGAAAATTGCCGGCGTAGGCGCCGCTCAGGCCCGCCGTCGTTGACCAAATCCCGCCGAAAGTTAGGCAATCAACCTCATCCAACAAGATGTCAAATGCGGACCGCAACGTACCGGCCCCGGTATCCGCGAGTAACGCACGAACAATTGATCGGGTTCCAGAAGCATTTGCGAGAATGATTTGAATCGAAGGACGGTCGCGGTGAAGCAACCAGGTCGCGCGCGGCATCAGGCGCCTCCCAGATTTCCTGCACTTCGCTGTAATCGGCTCCGGCTTCGATGCAAATCGTTTTCGCCGGGTCGCTCTCAACCTGAAGTAGCTGGCGAACTGCCTCGTCGGGATCTTCCGCCATGGAAACGACCTGCCCGTTTGCAATTCCGACGAATTTGCCCGCGTACTGGGATTTCGGATTCCGCCGAACCTCGTCGTCAATCTGACGCGCGAGTTGGCGATTCTGGTCGTGAATTGTTGACTCCGGCATGACGAATTCCCTTATTCGATCCCATCATATCGACGACTCGTGCAGACCGCAATTGCAACTGATGGTCGCATTGTTCCATGGCGTCGAATGATGGAATGCAAGTCCATATTGACTTGCCAATTCGAATACCAAGTTGGTGCCGACTCGCATACGAAAAGGCCGAAGATTGGCTGAAGTGCGGTTCGCGAATCAACCAATGCGAGGTAGAATTGCATCGGTGACTTGGCCGAGGACTTTCAATGAATTTGCCCGAGTTCCTGACGGAATGGCCTCACGGCGAAATCGTGCTGACCGGTCACCGAATCGGTTTGTTTCATGTCGTGGCCGCATTTCGTCGCGGTATGAGCGCCGAAGAAATTCACGCCGAGTTTCCGACGCTTCCATTGGATTTGATCGAGCGAACGTTGGTGTTTTACCGCGACAATCAAGCGTTCGTTGACGAATATGTTGCGAACTGCCAGTCCGAAATCGATCGACAACGCTCGCGGGGAAAACACGTTGATGTGGCCGGCCTCCGCGACCGGCTTAGGCGACATCAACGCCACGTAGCCACCTGATTGCACACGCCGGCAATCCGCTTGACTACGCGGACCAAATCGGCTACATCCCATAAGGCCGCATTTCCTATCAACGACGGCTCCGGTAAAATCCCCCCATGAGCCTCGGTCGTTCCATGTTGCCGTCGTTTCTCGCCAGCCGGCAAGTGCGGCTGACGCTGCTGGTTCTGCTGGCGGTGATCCTCATGCCGCCGGAGAACGGCCTGGGCATCGACCTGTGCATCATGAAAACCTGGACCGGCGGGCCGTGCCCCGGTTGTGGCGTCACGCGCAGTTGCTCGAACTTTGTTCGCGGCAACTTCCGCCGCGCGTTTCAGTTTCATCCGCTCGGGCTCATCTTCGCGCCGCTGCTGCTCGGCCTGGCTGCCTTTTCGCTGCTGCCCCACGCCGCCCGCAAGCTTTTTGCCGAACGCCTTTCGCGATACAATCGGATGTTGATCATCGCCTCCATCCTTTTTTGGGTGGTGTTTTTCATCTATGGCGTCGTTCGCTGGGTGCGCGGTCATGTACGGTTACATGGCCTTTCCGCCAACGCCATGAACCGCGTCAATCGGGTCGATTCGAATGGGCACCTTCATCGTCCTCTCCGCGATCTTGCTCCTGATCATCGGCATGATCGGCCATTGCTGGCTGCTCGTCGAGGCCTATGGCGAAGACACCTCGACCGGCTGGCTGTGCCTGATCCTGTTTCCCTACGCCCTTTACTTTCTTTTCACGCAAGTCGAATCGCCCAAGAAATGGTGGATCCTTGGTCTGTGGGCTGTCGGCGAAGTCCCCGGCGCCCTGCTCTTCCAACTCGCGCAACAGTATTGAACATGGCCAGACACATTTGGGACATTCGAATTTCGCAGCGGTCGCTCAGCCCGGTCGAGGCCGACCTGCTCGTGGAAGTTGACGTCGATGCAGCCTCGCCCGATTTCGAAATCCGCGGCGGCCTTGTCGGTCCGACCTGCGCCTATTCCAGCACCATTGAAATCAGCTATCCGTTGCGACCGCTGCCGCGCGACCCCGAATCCGCCGAACTTCGTGGTCGCATCGTCATTCCCGAGCCCAGTTGGTGGGATCCGATCAGCCCGTTTCTTTACCACGGCCGCATGGAAATTTGGCGAAACGGCCACTGCCTTGTACGCCCCAAAATCCGTCACGGTCTTCGTTCCGTGCAGTTGAAACCGGAAGGACTGTTCTGGAATGGCAAGAAACTCCTGCTGGCGCGGTCGATCGATCCGTAACTGAAAGCGACTTGCCGGGGTTGCGAAAGCAGGGGATCAATGCGTTGATTTTGCCGGCGGACTCAGTGCTGCTCGGCCGGAGCGACCCCCCCAGCCCCCCCCGTCCCGGGGGGCTGGGGGCTCGCTCCGGCCGAACCGTCCACTCCCCCCATTGCTAAGGGGGGGCTGGGGGGGGTCGGGCCGGCCGATATTTCATCCCTTTGTTCCGCCGCCGAGCGACTCGGCTTCGTCCTGATCGCCCGGGTCGCCGAGCCGCTACCGCTCGATCCATTGTTAGCGACTTCACCGGCCCTGTTAGGATTGATCCTTCCGACCAACTGGATTCAGCAATCCCACGCCTGGTCTGCTTGGCGGACGGCGAGCCCGGTCCAGTTTTTCGCCATGGAAAACGCCGGCGAAATTCATTTCACCGCCGACTTGAATAATCCCAACCGCACCTTACGTCTACTTCGTGACGCCGATGGCGAACTCGGGCGAATCGTCGATTGATCACAACTTGGAGACTTTCCCGTGCGAACTCTCGTGCTATCGATCGCGCTCTTGATTCCCACCGTGGCCTGCGCCGACCCCGGGCTTGATCCGAATCAGTCATATCAGGCGAAGACCTCGAACGAGGTGAACTACGCCATCGATTATCGCGTCATCATCACGGCCCCCGAAAAAACCAAGCTCCTCCGCGTTTGGGTGCCGGTCCCGCAAAGCGACCTGGGCCAGACCGTCGAGGAAGGGGAATGGTCGGTCTTTCCTTCGAATGTCAAACCGACCTTTCACGTCGAAAACCTGTTCGGCAACCACTTCGCCTATTTCGAATTCCATACGCCGCGCAGCGCCCAGATCATCACGCACAGATTTAAGGCGAGCGTCCGCCAGTTGAATTGGAACTTGGAATCGCGCAGGTTCAGGCCGTCAAGAATTGGCCCGCCAGCTTTCAGCCGTATCGCCGGGCCGAGAGTAACATCGTCATCGACAGCCGCTTCAAGCTGCTGGCGTCCGAAATCGCCCGCGGCACGAAAAACCCCGCCTCCGAACTCGACTCGGTCATGTCCTGGGTGCAGGACAATCTCACTTACGATCACGCGGACACCTCGCTGGTCGCCAATTCCGAACACGCGCTGCTCAAGAAGCGCGGCGATTGTAGCGATTATCACGGCCTCTGCTCCTCGCTCGGCCGGGCGCTTGGCGTGCCCACCCGCGTCACCTACGGCATCCATCTCTTCCCCAAGAACTACCCCGGCCATTGCAAGCTCGAAGCCTTCTTGGCGCCCTACGGCTGGGTGAGCTTTGACGTTTCCGAGACTCAGAAACTGATCAAATCGATCGCCGCGGACACGACGCTCGATGCAGACGCAAAGGCGAAATGGATCAAGGCGGCGAACCAGCGGACCTGTTCCGGATTCCGCGACAACACCTGGCTGCTTTGCACCAAGGGAACCGAATACGATCTCGCCCCGCCCGCCAGCCGCAAGGTCCCGCTCGTCTCCAGCATCTACGCCGAGATCGACGGCAAACCACTCCCCACTCCCGACGCCGCCAATCCGAATCAGAAAGAATTCGCCTGGATGACCGCCCACCAATATAAGTCTGACAAGCCGGTGCAATACCCCTTCAGCAACAGGCACGGGCGCTCGAGAAGTAAACGAGAGTCGGCGATTGGCCCGTGCCGAAGGAGATGTCGGCGACGGAACTGGCCGCCTGGACCTCGCTGACGCGCGTAATTTTGAATTTGCACGAGACGATCACGCGGAATTGAGACAATCGACACGTGGCAAAGCCGGTATCGGGAAGGATTCCGGACCGGCCCTCATGCTCCCCATTGGCGCAAGTGCAATCATTCCGTTAGACTGGAAGTGCCGCCATCACCCACATTCGGAGCCCCGTCATGTACGAGCGATTCACCGATCGTGCTCGCAAGGTGATGCAATTCGCGTGTGAAGAAGCCCAGCGTTGCGGTCACGAATACATCGGCACCGAACATATCCTGTTGGGCCTGACCAAAGAGGGTGCCGGCGTGGCCGCAAACGTCCTGAAGAATCTCGACGTTAGTCTCGGAAAGATTCGCTCTGAAATCGGGAGAATCGTGCAGATAGGCATTTCCGACACCATCGAATATGAAAAACTTCCCCTTACGCCGCGAGCGAAAAAGGTCGTTGAGTGGGCGATCGAAGAAGTCGCGTTTGTTGAAGCATAACTACGTCGGCACGGAACATCTTCTATTGGGCTTGGTGCGCGAGAGTGAGGGCGTGGCGGCGCAGGTGCTCATGAACCTTGGCGTCAGGCTCGAGAATGCCCGTGCGGAGGTAATAAATCTCCTTGGTCACAATGAATTGGATTTGTCAGAGCGACGACTTTTTCGTGTCCCAATGAAGGCGAACAGAAAAACGCCCGCGCTCGACTGCTTTGGACGCGATCTGATCGACCAGTCGAAAAAGGGCAAATTGGGGTCTTTAGTCGCGCGCGACCGTGAGCTCGAAGAGATCTTGCAAGTGCTGGCGTGCAAGGGTCGGCACAATGTCATGTTGGTCGGAGAGCCCGGCAGCGGCAGGCAGTCGCTTGTTGAAATGCTGGCTCAAACCCTGGCGAGCGGGCGGCCATTTCTCGGTGACCGCGACGGCATGCGTCTGTTCGCCATCAGCCCGCGAAAGATCTTCACCCTGGATAAGGCGCAGTTTCTGGGTCACTGCAAAGGATTGCTCGACGAACTCAACGAACAAGCTGATTCGACGGTGCTCTATTGGGACGATCTCAGTTTCGCTGCCGGGCCCGGAAGAATTCCGGCCCTGTACAATCTGTTTTGCCATGGCCTTAATCCAGACGTGCGAACTTTGCGCGCGTCACACATCGCGTGCTGGGGAGATTGGCCGACGCCAATCCGGAGTTGGTGCATCAGTTCCAAACGATTCAAGTCGCCCCGATGACGGCTCAACAGACGATCGAGGTGCTGAACAGTCGGCGTGCGTCATTTGAAGAGGCGCATGGTGTGAAGATCCAGGACGACGCAATTGACGGTTGCGTTCGTCATGCGTCACAAGTGGGCATCTTGCCGGGCGCCGCGCTCGCGCTGCTGGATCGCTCTTGCGCTTCACTGCGCGTGCAAACGGCGCCCTGGTCAACCGAATTAGCGGAAATTGACGAAGAAATCGTCCGATTGAGTCAGTGCTTGTTGGACCTGGTGGCGGCGCAGGATTTCGAGGAGACGAGAAATGTCCGTCAAGCCAAGGATCAACTATCTGAACGACGAAACAAGTTGCTTGCCGCCTGGCGAAGCACTCGCTCGAATAATGGGAGCGTGTCGGCGTCGATCGTCGACCGCATCGCCGAGGCATCCCGGTCCGATGACGCCAATCCCGACCAGGTCGTTTAGTTCTTTTCGTCGAAGTCGAAGTTCGTAACTCAAAGGTGCAACACGCGGTCAAAAAAACAAGCGGGCCCCCGGACAAGGTGACCGGGAGCCCGCATGGTTGACGCGGCTGTGCCGACGGCAACCCGTCGGTGGCCATCAGGCCAGCCGCCTCGGTTTACCACTACTCACGGATCACCCCCTTTCACGAAGGCCTCCCTGGAAGCAATCCGCGGGTAAATGCGGTTCGCCAGCAGGCTTTAGCCCGTCGCGCCACGTTAACGCGACCCATGCAGAAATCATACGCAGTTGGCCGGGCCGATTTCAAGGCAAGTTCGCTCCGACCTTGCCTGTTTCAACTTCGCGGACAAGGTAGGCCGCCCGGCAGCCGTGTGAACGTTTCCGTCGCACGGACTGCGCGGGCGACTCGCGTTCAGAAAATGGCGATCAAACCATCGACGCAGGGCCATGGTCCAGCGACGTTAATCGATTCTGCGCCAGCACCAACTCAGCGGCCCGCTCGAAAAGGCGATCGAATTAACCCGAACGCATTTTTCACCCGTTGACGATTTGCCTATCTACCTGAGTGGCGATCCAGAGTGGGGCGACCAATAGCTCGTTATTTCGGTTTCGACACGCCAAAACGTCCAAGCGGCTGCCGAGGGTTACGACCGATTCTTGCGCGAATGGATTGCGACGACCGACTCCGCTGCACGCAAGCACATTCGGTTGTCGTATCGAATCAGTTAGACAATGTGGCGATACCGAGCTTGTCATCGCCGACTGCCAAAGTGCGTGCCGATTTCGTCTTTCGAGGCAAATGAGATCACGCAACTGCAGCCCGCCAGATTCAGTTCCGGATGACTTCCATTTCCCCATTGACTCGATTTCCATCGCTCGCTTTTCCCTCCGAGCGGCGTGCATTCACCTCTGAAGCTGGCTTCGCAAATCCTTTGCTCGTTTATTTCGAGGTCGCCCCCATGACCCGTCGAATGGCTTTGCTGTTGATTCCGATCCTGCTCACCGGCTGTTTCGCGCGCGGGTTCGATCGCGCCGATTTGTATTCGCGGTTGAAGGTCGATCAGGGACAACTTGAGGTGAACGACACCGACATTGTGAAAGCCCAATCGGCCAAGCCGCAACTGACGCTGCCCTGCCGGGTGGCGGTCTACTTGCCGCCGCGAACCGACCGGCACTCGCGGGTCAAGGAAAAGGAAGCCATCGACCGCTGGGCCGAGACGCTGAAGAAGGAAGGCGTCGTTTCGGACATGTTCGTGATGTCGGATTTGATGACAACGGGGACCACGCTCAAGGAATTGCGCGTGGCGGCGGCGCGGCACGGGGCAAACCTCTTGCTCGTGATGCAGGGCGAATCCGACGTGGACAATTACAAGAACCCGGCCGCCGTGTTCAATTTGACGATCGTCGGAGGGTTCATCGTTCCCGCGAGCCACTGCGAACGCGCTGGTCGTGCTGCAAGGGGCGCTCGTCGACGTGGGCAACGGCTTCCTCTATGCCTCGGTCGATGCCGAAGGCGAGGGAAAGATCATCCGGCCGACATTTCTGATCGAAGACAAGCCCGCGATCGAGCGCGGCAAGGAAATTGCCCTGGCGAACTTCGGCAAGGAGCTTCTTAAGCGCATTGCGCAATTTGCATGAGGCGTACGAGAATCAGTCGTTGGCGGGGAAATAGCCACTAACTCGAAATGCCACTTGGCCGCAATCGAACGATTCGCTGCAAAATCGAAGTGAGCGGCGACGGCAAAGCAGCGTCATCACTGGCCCGAGTTATGGTCGAGCTTTCAACCAATTCTCGACGCGGAGTTGTGGAACCCTTGAGAAATCGGAAAAATCGGCGGTCAGCAATAATGCGTCATGTGCCAAAGCAATCGCCGCGATTTTCAGGTCCATTGTGCCAATGCGAACCTTGGCTTTGCAAAGCCGTTCGAAAATCGCGACCGCTGCTGAGTCGACAACCGCAATTTCCCACTCTGAGAAAAATGCGAACAGCAGGGCAAGCTGGTCGTAAATCGCGGCTTGTTCAGCGAATTGCTTTCGCCGTTTCAATTCTGCGAGCCAACCGCGCATTTGCTCTTCGATACAAATGATCGGCACGGAGAACGATTCTCCGGCCTGTTGGGCCGCTTGCATCCGTGCCGCCAAGACATGACATTGCGGGTTCTCGGGATAACGAAGCAACGTCAGATGGTTCGTGTCAAGCAGGATCACGCACTCGCCTTTTTTGATTTGTTGCCGCGCTGTTTCGCCGCTCGGCGTTCTTCCCGGCGTATTTCCTGGCCCGCGGCGTCGATCTGTTTCAACAGTTCGTTATCGGGGAAGATGCCGATTGTCCTGCGCCAATCTTTTGTCGGTCCGGTCGCACGTTCGCCTTTCAATCGCGCTACTTCTCGTTCGAGTTCGGCGATCCGCTGGCCAAGCTGCTCGACGATTGACTTCAGGTTCATTGCCTTATTCGACATGATGCAATTCCTTCACGCACAAGAAGGCACTTCGAAAGTATATCGGATAAGGCGGATGAGCTTCAATTCATACGAACTATTGACCCGACCGAATTGTCGGCTATGTTCACGCCCAGGACATCCACTCATATGGAGGCCCGCCCATGTCGCGGCGACCCACCGTTGTTTTGCTGGTCAGCGCCTCGGTGGTCGCGTTCGTCGCTTGGTTGGGCGGAATCCTGCGCGGCGAGCGGCCGAACCCCGACTGGAAAGAAATCGCGCCGGGAGTTTGGCGCACCATCGAGATGCCTTTTGGCTATGCGCGATGAGCGACGGTCATGCGCCGTTGATCGATTGCCCGCACTCGGCCGAAGGACTGAAACAAGCCGCGAACGTCGAGCAATTCGATGGCGTGCTGCTCACGCATCATCATTTCGACAGTTGTGCGAAGATCGGCGACTTTCTCGCGGCCAAGATCCCCGTCCTGCGCCGCGAAAACATCCGCCGAGTTTCTCGCGCCGGCGGCCGTGATGAAGTTTTGGCGGGAATCAATTCCGCTGCGAACATCGCAAACGGCCTATTTCATGGCGCCGGCCGGCTTCGATGGGATCGATTTCTCCCTGAGCGACGGGCAGACGATCGATTGGCGTGGCTGGTCGATCAGAGTGATCGCGACGCCGGGCCATTCACGGGATCACATGGCGTTCGCCGCGACGCACGACCAATCGCCGCCAATCATTTTTTGCGGCGATGCGCTGGCCGCGCCGGGCAAGCTATGGACGCCGTACACTTCGGACTGGGATCACTGGACCGACGCGGGATTGACGCCGACGGTGAACTCGCTTCGCAAACTGGCCGCGCTGAAGTCGAAAACTCTTTTCCCGGCTCATGGCGAGCCGATCGCGCAAAAATGCCGACGACGCTCTGGAGCAGACCGCCAAGAACGCCGAGGAGATGGCGTTCTTGAAAAGCTTTGAGCGATACAGCAAGCAGCGGCTGGGCCATGCCCCGAGTTATCCATTTCTGGTTCCTTATGAACAGGTCGGCTCGGCGGGCGAGAAGCCCTGGGCCAAGATTTCCGAGCATCTCTACATCACGGGCAATACCTATGTGCTGATTTCCAAGCGCGATCGGGCCTTCGCGGTCATCGATCCGTGGGGTGCGCGGAGCGTCAAGCAGGTGGCGAAGCTGCACGAGGACTTGAAGCTCGGCCCGCTCGAACTGCTGATGTTCAGTCATGCCCATTACGATCATTACGATGGCGTTTATGATTTGCCCGGCTATGCGAGCGATTCGCCGCAGCGCTTCGCGATCTGGACGCTGGATCGCGTGGCGGCGCCGCTCGCCGAGCCGTTGCGAATGCGCGCCCCGTTTCTCGATGCCCGGCCGGTGCGCTTCGATCGCCGCTTCCAGGACGGCGAGTCCGGCGACTGGCGCGAATATCATTTCCGGTTTCATCACTTGCCCGGCCAAAGCGAATTCACGATGGGCGTGGAGACCGACGATCGACGGCAAGCGCTGCTATTTCACCGCCGACAATTTCTTTCACCAGGATCAATACAGCGGCACCGGCGGCTGGATGGGCCTGAATCGCAGCTGGCCGACTCCTTATTCTCAAAGCGCGAAGAAAGTGCTGGACGCGACCCCGGAATGGATCCTGGCAGAGCATGGCGGGCCGTATGTCTTCAACGCCGAGGATTATCGCCGGCGGGTGCAGTGGGGGCTGGAATCGGCCCGCGCCGCCGATGCCGTCTGCGTCGGCGGCAGCCATCGTCACGATTGGGACCCGTATCGCGTGCAGGCGTTGCCACTATTGCAAAAGGTCAAAGCGGGATCGGAGTTTCACATCGCGATTGTGGCGACCGCAATCGGCGACAAGGCGGAGAGATTGTCAATCTCGCTCGATGGCCGCGGACTGGTCCCGGACAAGACGTGGTCGCTTGATGCCATGCCGGGCAAGCCGAGGAGCGAAGCCGTCGCGTTGCGACTGTCGGCAAAGACGCCGAAAGGGAGGCATATCTTTCCTTTGCGAGTTCGCGAGGCGAACTGGAGCGACGCGATCGACGCCTTCTTCGCGGTGGATGTGGAATGAGTCGGCATATCCCCGGATTCCCGAGACTTAATATCCCTCGACGATCGCAGGGGAATGTTTTGGTACGTTCGGAATGCCGGAAGGCAGGAGAAACGCCAGGACAGTCGAATGATTTTTTATCTTTTGCTTTCCGGCATTCCTCATTCATCGGACCGGCCCTAAAATGAAACCGCGGATGATGGAACATGACACTCCAAACCGGCTACCTTGAATCGGCGCGATCGATCCCGTTGGACGAGGCGTTGGAGCGTTGGCAGCGCGAGGCGGAGGTCGGCGTCTGCGACACCGGCCGTTATCGCGGCCGGTTCTTCGCCTGGGGCCGCGGGCAGCCGCTGGTATTCATTCATGGCATGTCGGATCGGGCCCGTTCATTCGTGCCGCTGACCGCGCATCTCACCGATTCGTTTCGTTGCATCGCTTACGACCTGCCGACCGGCAAGAACGACGGCGCGAATTGCGGCGGATCACGCACGCCGATCTCGTTGATGATTTGTTTGTGCTGCTCGATCATTTGAAAATTGGCCAAGCCTGTTTATACGGGGCGTCGTTCGGCGGAACGATTGCCTTGGCCGCGTTGCACGCGGAGCCCAAACGCTTCTTGCGGGCCGCGATTCAAAGCAGCTTCGCCCGGCGGAAGCTGTCGCGGCCGGAGCGGGCGATCGCCAGCCTGGCGCGCTATTGGCCGGGGAAAATGCGACAATTGCCGCTGCGCCGGCGGCTGCAGAAAAAGGCCAACGCGCCCGCATTTGCCACGACGCCGCCGGAGATTTGGAACTTTCAAAAGGCGAACACCGCCTCGATGCCGATCAAGGCGTTTGCCCATCGCGGATGCTGATTTCCCGGCTCGATCTGCGGTCGAATTTGCCGTCCATACAACACCCGATTCTGTTGATTTCCGGCGATCTCGATTCGAAGATCACGCAGGCCTGCGTGGACGAGTTGGAGCATGGCCTGCCGCACGCCGACCGGCTGGAGTTTCGCGATTGCGGACATTACGCCCAGTACACGCACGCGGCGGGAGTCGCCGAGGCGCTGCGGCGATTTTTGCTGCCGCCTTGCGGATTGACGGGGTGATGTGTCATTGATTGGCACTGCTTGGCCGCCATCGGATGTCTCGACCAATTGGGGAATCCATCGATGGCGGCCAAGCAGTGGCAATATGATCCCTACTTTTCGGTCTCCTTCAAAAAATCTTGCAGATACTTCTTCCACACCACCGCCTTGGTATGAGTGCCATGGCCGGCGGTTTCGTCGCTCATCGGGATCACCATGGCCTTGCCATGTTTCACGCGCTTGATTTCCTGTTCCAGAATCCCCAGTTCCGGCGGATTGATCAGGTCGTCGGCGAAGTTGATCGCAAGCAGCGGCGCCTTGATCTTCTCCAGGCCGGGGCCGGGATCATAGTCGCAGTGAACTTTGGACCGCGTAAAGGATGTCGTTGGCGTCGAGCCGTCTGGCGATCGCGTCGGCGCTTGCGTTCGAAAAACTCGTCGGCGGCCTTGAGCGGTCGGCGCGCCTGCTTCTGTCGCAGCATCGGGTTGCTGCTGACCAGTATGAGCATTTCGCGCGGCGGTGCGCAGGCGCGGGCGGCTGGGTCTTGTATTCGCCGTTTTCCATTCCGGATCGTTGCGGATGGCGTCGATGATCAGTCTTCGCCACATCGCGGTTTCGCCCGGAGATCTGCGTCGGCAGGCTGGCGAGCGGCATCAGGGCATCCATGAATTCCGGGTGCGTTCGCCCCAGAGCCAGGTGTGCATGCCGCCCATCGACATGCCCATCACCAGCCGCAGATGAGTCGACCTTCAGTCCTTCGTCAGCATGCCGATGCTGGGCCCCGATCATGTCCCGATAGCCATATTTCGGGAAGCGGGCGTGCAGGCCGTCGCTGGGCTTGGTCGATTTCCCGTGGCCGAGGTTGTCGGGCAGGATGATGAAGTAGCGCGTGGCGTCGAGAGGCTGGCCTTTGCCAAACAGTTCGGCGGCGAAGATGTCGCCCGCGGAACCCTTGCGAACGAGGCTGCCGCCTTCGCCGCCGGTGCCGTGCAGGATGAGCACGGCGTTTTGCACGACGCCCTTGTCGTCGCGGCGCGGCTCGCCCACGGTGCGATAATGGATGCGAACCTCGGGC
Organism: uncultured Gemmataceae bacterium; assembly: GCA_963815035.1. Classification (GTDB taxonomy): domain Bacteria; phylum Planctomycetota; class Planctomycetia; order Gemmatales; family Gemmataceae; genus JBGQCZ01. The sequence goes on along the minus strand of CAWFFC010000024.1, from coordinate 139,200 downwards.
AGGGTGTCGCCCGATCTGAAGCGAAAATCGCGAATGACATAATTGCCTTCGACTGGTTTGGGGAAGTCGGCGGCAATCGCCGGCATCGCCAACAGCAGCCAAACCGAAATCGTCGCCGTTCTCATGCGTTCCCTCCCGAATGGCAGTCAATGGATGATGGGAATGATTGTCGGCAATTGATCGGCGAAGTGCAATTCTCGGCCAGGAAAAAGTCGCCGAATTTGATTGCAACACTCATTGGTTGTCGCGTAACATCGGCATTTCCATTTCGCCGCTTGGCAACAGGAGACCTCGAGATGAAAGCGAAGCTCGCGTTCTTGGTTTGGGCCGCGTTGTGCCCGGTCGTCATCGCCGCCGAGCCGTTGCCGGTGAAGACCGGCGAGTTCAAGAGCGAAGCGGTCGGGCGAACGATGAAGTATCACATCGTTCTCCCGGCAAAATATGAGCAATCAAACGAACGCTATCCGGTGCTCTATCTGCTGCACGGCTACACGGGCAACTATCTGAACTGGGCGCGGATGGGCGTGCCGGAATATGCCCGAGCCTACGATCTGATCGTGGTCATGCCCGACGCGGGGAATTCCTGGTACGTCAATTGGGCCAAGAGCGAGGGCGGGCAAAAGAACAACTGGGAAGATTGCCTGATGAAGGACTTGATTGGGCACGTTGATTCGACGTATCGCACGATTGCCAGCCGCGAGGGGCGGGCGATCAATGGCCTCTCGATGGGCGGCTATGGGGCGCTGATGCTGGGATTGCGGCATCCGGACATGTTCTGTTCGATCGGCAGCCACAGCGGGGCAGTGGCATTTGTCAAAAGCATCGCCGAGCGGCTCAAGGACGGGAAGGAGTTGCCGCGGCCGAATCGACAACTCTCAACGCAGCCGAACCCGCAGATCGGCATCGAGGGCTTCAACAGCCAGGCCGAGCGGTCGCCCAAGGGGCGGATGTTTACCACCGCGGATGAAGCCGCCGCCTATGATCCATTTCAACTGGTCGTCAAGATTCCCAAGGACAAGTTGCCGCATATCTGCGTCGATTGCGGCACGGAGGATCGCTTGCTCGATTCGAATCAGGCGTTCGCCAAATTGCTTATGGAGCACAAGATCACGTTCGCATACGCTGAGTCGCCGGGCGGCCACAACGGCGCTTACTGGACGCGCGAGGTGAAGCATTCGATGGCGATCCAATATGGCGTCATGAAGCGCCGCCTGGCCGAAGCAAGAAAGGGCCGCGAGGCGTCGAAAGAGGGCTCGAAAATGCCCTAGCCGGCGCTGCCCCGAGGGCGATTTCCGGACGATACGAATGGTTGCACCGCGGCGGTCGAATTCTGTAGAATTACGGTTCGCGCGATCCTTTTTTTCAGCGGACGCCACGACGCGCTGTTGAAATCCGCCACGTCGCAAGCAAACCCAGACTTTTCAGAGATTCCGCGATGAGACTCCCTACCGAGCCGATTGGGAGCATTCCTCGGCCCGAGCAATTGCTGGCGGCGATCGCAACGACGGATGGCGCCGACCCGGCGCTGGATCCCCTCTACGACGCAGCGATCCGCGATACGATCGCCCGGTTTGAGGAGACCGGCTCCCCCGTCATCACGGACGGGGAGCAGCGCAAGTATCACAATTTCTGGACCTATAGCGTGCACGGTCTGCCGAACACCACGCCGGACGGCTTCAAGATTCCATTTTCGGCGGGGCACGTTCGCCACATGCCGCGCTTGAGTTCTGGACCGTTTCGCTATCGCCGTCCCGCCGATACCTTCCTGGAGACCTGCGCTGAAATACGCCCACCGGCCGGTCAAGCAGGCCGTGATTTCGCCCTCGGCGCTGAGCCTGATGTACCCGGCCGAGGAGATTCCCGACTATCCGCGCGCCCAGTTCATCGACGACCTGCTGCGCGAGCACGAGACCGAAGTCCGCAATTGTCTGCGCCTGGGAGCGCATTGCGTGCAGATCGACTTCACGGAAGGGCGGCTGGCGGTCAAGATCGATCCGAGCGGCGAACTGCTGCACAGCTTTATCGACCTGAACAACCTCGCCCTGTCGCGTTTCTCCGACGCGGAGCGCCGACGGCTCGGCGTGCACACCTGCCCGGGCAGCGACCGCGATTCGACGCACAGCGGCGACGTCGGTTATGCCGCGCTGCTGCCGTCGTTATTCGAGTTGACGGTGGGGAATTTCTATGTCGCGCTGGCGGGCGAAAAGGATCGCGTTGGCGTGCTGAAAATGATCCGCCGGCATTTGAAGCCGTGGCAGCGGGTCTTTGTGGGAGTAATCGCGCCGGTCGATCCGCGCGTTGAATCGAAGGAGGAAGTCCGCGACCGAGTTCTGGAGGCCGCCGAGTTCATCCCGGTCGGCCAACTCGGCACCTGCGATGACTGCGGTTTTTCGCCGTTCTGCGATGATACGAGCACCAGCCGCGACACCGCATTCGCGAAGATTCGAGCGCGCGTGGACGGTACGGCGATGGCAGCGGCGAGTCTCGGGGGAGGCTAATGTCGGTTAACGAACACGAGGAAGAACGGCTTCGCACGGTCGCTTTGCAAAATGCCCAGAGCATTCTGCTCGCGCACCGCCGCGCCGAGGAAGAACTCCATCGACAATCGGAATGGCTGCGCATCACGCTGTCCAGCATCGGCGACGCGGTCATCACCACCGACGCCGGCGGACGAATCACCTTCATGAATGTCGTGGCCGAGCGCTTGACCGGCTGGTCCCACGGCGGTGCGCTGGGCCGCCTGCTCCCGGAGGTTTTCCGAATTATCAATGAGCGGACGCGTCAACCGGCGGACAATCCGGCCTTGTCGGCGCTGCGCGAAGGCAGAATTGTCGGGCTCGCCAACCACACCGTGCTCATCTCCCGCGATGGAAGGGAATGCCCCATCGACGACAGCGCGGCGCCGATGCTTGGCGAATCCGGGACGCCCATCGGCACCGTCCTAGTGTTTCGCGACGTCACCGAGCGCAAACGGGCGGATGAGGTTCGGGCGCGTTTGGCGGCAATCGTCGAATCGTCCGATGACGCCATTGTCAGCAAATCGCTTGAGGGCATCATTCAATCGTGGAATCGCGGGGCCGAGCGGGTGTTTGGCTACACGGCGGCGGAAGCGGTGGGCCAGCCGATCACCCTGATCATTCCGCCCGAGTTGCATGACGAGGAACGGGACATCCTGGCCCGGTTACGCCGCGGCGAACGCATCGACCATTATGAAACCGTCCGCGTGGGCAAGGACGGCCGCCAGGTGGAGGTGTCGTTGACCATCTCGCCGGTGCGAGACAGCACGGGAGTAATCGTCGGGGCGTCGAAGATCGGCCGCGACATTTCCGAGCGACGACGCTCGGAGGCGCTGTTGCGCGAGAGCGAGGAGCGCGCCGTAAACTCGCCGACAATCTGCCCTCGGGCTTCATCTACCAGATCAAGCATTGGCCCGATGATTCGCGGCAGTTCACGTACGCTGAGCGCCGGCGTCGAAGCGCTTTGTGGAGTGACAGCCCTGGAAGTGATGCAGGATCCGAGGCGCCTTTATGGATTGATCGCGGAGGAGGATCAGGCGCGGGTGCGCGCGGCCGAGGACGCGGCGATGCGCGATTTCGGCACGTTCGATTGCGAGTTTCGCGTTCACGGACGCGGTGGCCGCCTCCGCTGGCTGCACTGCCGCTCGGCGCCGCGCCGGCAACCGGACAGTGAGGGCGCCATCTGGGACGGCATCGCCATCGACGTGACCGACCGGCGCCGGGCCGAACAGGAACTGGCCGCCTCGCGCGATCAACTCCGGATCATCCTGCGCGGCGTCGCCGACGGCATCACGGTGCAGGATCTCGACGGGCGGCTGTTGTTTGCCAACGAGGGAGCGGCGAAATTAACGGGTTGCGCGAGCCCCGAAGAACTGCTGGCCACGCCATCGCCGGAACTGATGAGCCGGTTCGAACTATTTGACGAGGACGGCCGGCCGTTTTCGTCTCGCGATCTTCCCGGCCGCCGCGCTCTCGCCGGCGAGGCGACCCCCGAAGCCGTCATCAAATTCCGTGTCGTCAAAACCGGCGAGGAACGTTGGTCGTTGGTGCGGGCCAACGCCGTGCGCGATTCGCGGGGCGAAATCCAGTTTTCAATCAGCATCTTTCATGAAATCACCGACCGAAAGCGCGCCGAACAGAATCAACAGTTTCTGGCCGACGTCGGGGCGGTCCTCGCGGGTTCTCTGGATTTTCAGACCACGCTCACGAGCGTGGCCCGGTTGTGCGTGCCGCGGCTAGCCGACTGGTGTGCGGTGGATGTGCTCGAACCGAACGGCAATCCGCGGCGGCTGGCGGTGGCCCATGTCGATCCCGAAAAAGTGCGCTGGGCCGTCGATATTCAAGGGCGATATCCGCCGGAATCCAATTCACCTCGCGGCGTGCATCAAGTGATCCGCACCGGCGAACCCGAACTCTATCCGGAGATTCCCGACCAACGCCTCGTCGAGGCGGTCGCGACGCCGAGCATCTCAACATTCTTCGCAAACTGGGAATGACCTCCGTGATGATCGTACCGCTGCGCGCCCGAGGCCAAACGTTCGGCGCGCTGAGCCTCATCGCCGCGGAATCGCGACGTCACTTTGGCCCGGCGGACTTGGCGTTGGCCCAAGAAGTCGGCCGGCGCCGGGCTTGGCCGCCGACAATGCGCGGCTGTTTGGCGAAGCGGTCGAGGCCGACCACCGCAAGGATGAATTCCTCGCCCTTTTAGCCCACGAACTGAGAAATCCGCTGGCGCCGCTGGGCAACGGCTTGCAGGTGATGCGGCTGGCGGCCAACGACGCCAACGTCGTCGCCCAGGCCCGGGCGATGATGGAGCGGCAGCTCGCGCATATGGTGCGGCTGGTCGATGATTTGTTGGATGTCTCCCGGATCAGCCGCAACAAAATGGAATTGCGCCGTTCGCGCGTGCTGCTGGCCGACGCGATCAGCAGTGCCGTGGAAACCGCGCGCCCGGCCATTGACGCGGGCGGCCACGAGTTGACCATTTCCTTGCCGGCGGAACCAATTTATCTCGACGCCGATCTGACCCGTTTGGCCCAGGTATTCGGGAACCTGCTCACGAACAGCGCCAAATATACGGAGCGAGGTGGGCGCATTTGGCTGACGGCTACGCCCGACGACGATCACGTGACCATCGCGGTCCAAGACACCGGCATCGGCATTCCGGCCAACGCCTTGCCCACCCTGTTCGATATGTTCTCCCAGGTCGAACGCAGCCTCGAGCATTCGGCGGGCGGGCTGGGCATCGGCTTGGCGTTGGTCAAGGGACTGGTCGAAATGCACGGCGGCGCGGTCGAGGCAGCCAGCGCCGGTCCCGGCAAAGGCAGCACGTTCACCGTCAGGCTTCCGGTGCTTGGGACAGGCGATCTGCCGCCGCCGACGGCCGCGACCGAAGCAAGCGAACTCGGCGAGAGTCGCAAGCGGCGAGTCCTGGTGGTTGACGACAACCAGGACTCGGCGACGTCGATGTCGATGATGCTTCGGCTCATGGGGGACAAGGTTCAAACCGCGCGCGACGGCCTGGAAGCGATTGACATGGCGGCTTCCTTTCGGCCACATGTGATCTTGATGGACATGGGTATGCCGCGGCTGAACGGCTTCGAGGCGACCCGCCGCATCCGGGAGCAGCCGTGGAGTAAGTCGACGATCATTGTCGCGGTGACCGGATGGGGCCAGGACGCGGACAAGGTTCGCTCGCGGCACGCCGGCTGCGATGGCCACCTGGTAAAACCTGTCGATCACGCCAGACTCGCCCGACTATTGGCGGAATTAACCGAAGCACGCGAGCAAATCAGCCAGGACACTGTAACCCACTCGTGAATCCTGGCTCGCTCCGCAAATTGAGAATCGACACGTTTCGCTCACCACGCTCGACCGAGCCGATGTAGGTGCGATGAAGATCGGTTTTGTCGACGAGTGGGTTTATTCCGGTAGGCGAAAGAGTTTGCGCAGCGCTTCGAGCAAATGGCCGCCTTGGCCTTCATGCGAGGCCTCGTCGAGCGCGCTGATTGGGCCGTGCAGGATCTGGTTCTGCAACAGGTGAAAGGCTTTTTCGAGATAGCGGCGATCGTCGCTGGTCAGGCGGCCGTTGAGCTTCGACATCACTTGCAGGACGATGGCCTTGCGCTTGGCGTCGCAATCTTGCGTCAAGCGGGCGATCAGCGGGCCGTGGCGTCGCCGCGCCCAGTCTCTCAGGAATTTCGCTTGCTCCTGGTCGATGATCGCTTCGGCAGCGGCGACATGTTCGAGTCGGTCGGCGAGCGTCTTTTCGCGAATGTTCTTCAAATCATCGATGTTGAACAGGCAGGTGCGGTCGCCATCATGAATGCGCGGATCGAAATCCCTTGGCACGGCGATGTCAAGCACCACCACGGTGCCGCCCGATCGCCGCTCGAGAATCGGATTCCAGCGGCGGCGCGGCATGATCGGCTCCGCCGCGCCCGTCGTGCTCAGCACGATGTCCGCCTCGACACAGGCATCATCGAGTTTTTCCCAGGGCACGGCGGTCCCGGCGCACTCGACGGCGATCGCCTTTGCCTTTTCCGGGCTGCGATTGGTCACCAGGATCGAGCGCGGTTTCAGATTCATCAGGTGACGAAGCGTCAGCGCGCCCATTTTCCCGGCGCCGATGACCAGCACGGTCTTGTCGTCGAAGCGGGTGAAAACTTCCTTGACATAATCGATCGCCAGGCTGGGCACTGAGACATGCCCGCGTGAGATGCCGGTTTCGCTGCGAATTCGCTTCGAAACGGCGAACGCCTGCTGAAACAGCACGTTGAGAAACGGGCCGGACGCGCTGCGGGCATGAGCGCACTCATAGGCGCGCTTGACCTGTCCGGCGATCTGCCCTTCGCCGACGACGAGGCTGTCGAGGCTGGCGGCCACGCGAAAGAGATGGCGGACGGCGTCGGCCTGGCGCTGCTCGATCAGGTGGGGGGCGAGTTCCTTCGGGGGCACGCCGTGAAACTCGCCCAAGAATTCCGCGATCAGGCCGACTTCGAGCGGCGGCGCCTCGGGAGGCCTGCGCCAGGTACAGCTCCACCCGATTGCAGGTGCTGATGACCACCGTTTCGCAGTCGTAGCGGGCCACGAGTTCATCGAGCGCCTTGGCCAGCTTGGCGTCGTCGAAGGCCAGCCGCTCGCGCAGTTCCACCGGCGTCTTCCGGAAATTGCAGCCGATCATGACCAGATTCATGGCCGGCCTCCCATCGCCACCGGGTGCGAGACAGCCAGCGTCACGAGCATCAGGCCAAAGGCGGCGATCGTGAAGAACGCCAACCGGCGGTTCGACGAACGGGCGAAGTAGCGCAGATAAATCAGCACCAGAAACGCCAGCCACAGTCCGGCGGTGCCGAGAATCTTTGGCGCCGTCCAGTCATGTTCTTGCCGCTGGGCCAGCAGAATGACACCGAGCAGCAGCCCGGCGGTGAGCAGGGGAAAGGCCCAGACGATGGCCCGGCGGTTCATTTCCACGAGCCGCTCGAGGCTGGGCAGGCGCAGCCCCTTTCCGGGGATGGCTTTCGATTTCAAACGAAACGTCTGCACCAGGTACATCACGCTGGCCACGCAGGCGACGCTCACGCCGATCGCCGCCAAGAGCAAGAGGCTGCCGTGAACCGCGCCCCAAAAATTTTCGCCGGTGAACCAATGAGAGACCGCGCTCGCGCTGGCCGGATAAATCGCCGAGACCACCACGAGAATTAATACGATGGGCAGGACAAAAATGGCCCAGGCGTGCTTCCGGTGGTGCAAGGTCCCATACAGGTAGAAAATCGCGACGACCCACGCGAGCAGCAGCAGGGAGCCGGACGGCGACGCCAAGGGCGGTTGCTGAACCAGCAGGTAAAGCGTATGCGCGAGCAGGCCCGCCGACCCGAACGCCAGCCCCGCCCACCGAGCCATCGAACTGGGACGAAGCATTTGCGTCAGTTCCAGCACTAGCGCGACCGCGTAGCTGGCGCCGAAACACAAGCGGGTGACGTTTTGAAAAAACGATTCCATGATCTGGCCCCCGGGTTAATCCGGGGGAACGAAGTCGCAGCGGGGAAGTTAGTTCTTAGGCGAAATTTCTGGGCCTTCTACCGGCATTGGCACTGCTTGGCCGCCCAGATTGCCTTAGCCCAATGGCGAAGCAAACGAGGGCGGCCAAGCAGTGGCATTTCCATGCGGGAAAAGTTTTTGGTCTGCTCGGTGCATTCTATCAAATCGCGTGGAATTGTGTGTTCAAGGATTGCGTGCTTTGACGGCGGCCAACGCCTCCTGGGCGGTCCGCGCGGTAATGCGCGACCGATCCTTGCTGAGCATTTCGAGCGGGGCGATGCATTTTTTGGTGCCGATCACTTTCAATACGTCGCACGCCGCCTGCTTGGCAAAGAAGCGACGATCCTGGAGGATTCGAATCACCTCGTCCTCCGCTTTCGGGCCGAATTCCTTGAGCGCTTCGGCGGCTTCCTTTTGCGCGTTGGTCGTCAGTGCGTCGGCCAGCGGCTTGATCGTTCGGTCGTCCTTGAATTCCACAAACCGGGCGATGATTTTCACCCGATTCGCCGAGAAATCGGCCATGAGGTCGATCAATTCGGCGATCTGATCTTTGGTTGCCCATGCGGGCAGCGCTCGCCCGGCGGCGTCGCGCGCCAACTTGTCCGGATCGCGGAATAGCCGGGCCAGTTCGCGGGCGACCTCGGCTCGTTTCGGATGATTGGGTTCGTGTCGCGCCAGCGCGTCGGCGCCGCCGCGCGCACGAATCGATCGGCCGATTTCATGTCATCGAGCGCCTGTTCGACCAGATCGGCCTTTTGACTCCGAGGCGGAATGGGCGGTAATCCCGGCGGAGCGACGTTTGGCAGGTTGGGAAGATTCGCCGGTTGCGCCGCCGGCATTGTCTTCCCGGCGGCGGCCGGAAAGTCTTTCGCCTCGGGCGTGGACGTCGCGTTGAGCGCCACGGTTTTTTTGCTCGAAGCCCTGATGATGAAATAAGCCCCAATGCTGCCGAAACAGCCGAGCAGCAACACCAGACAAAAACCGCCCACCAGCCAGACCCAAATCATCCCGCCGCCGGACGCCGGGGCCGGCTCTTGATTCGGATACGCGGCGGGTTCGGGCGAGTAATCGTCTGTCGGCGCCGACATCGGAGAGCGCCGATCGATCGCCTCCGCGCCTTCCGGCGGGCCGATCATGCGAAAAATCAACGGGTATTGGTAAAGTTCGCCACGCTTGGCGGCATTCAGCGCGATGATGTGCATCACCAGCGCGTAAATCGGCACGATCAACAACAAGGGGAACAGCAGCGCCTCCAAATCCGCAGGTGACAAACGCGATGACGGTGAATATCGCCGCGCCGACCAGATTGTAAATCATCATGTTGAGCGAGAAGTTCAGCGCTTCGCGCCCGTGCCAGTCGACGAACTTCGACTCGTCCTTTTTCGACGCCCAGATGATGATCGGCCCAATGAAGTGCAGGAAGATGGCGAGCAGGTGGCAGAGCATCGCCGAGTTTTTTCGTCCTCGGTCGGCTTGAACAGATTCGACAGTCCGCGGCGCATGCGCGGCCGGTCGTCAAAATCGTCATCCGCCGGGCGTCGCGAGTTCGCCGATCGTGGCCGCGTCTGGTTTGGCGGTCCGAATAGCGAAAGTCATCGGACATGGTTGCTTCCCCGCGGGATTATGCCCCGTATTTGGCTAATCGGCCGGCATGGGCCATCGCCATCGCCATCAGGAATTTTGCTTCAAAATGGCCCAGCCCGCCCTGTAAACAGCCGCGCTCGCCGAATTCCTTGATCGGGTCGGTCCGCACGTTGCGGCCCCAAAGCAGCGTCGGCACCGGGTGCCAGCTATGGGTTTTCATTTTGCTCGGCGTGCTGTGATCGCCGGTCACGATGAGCACATCGGGCTTCAGGCCGGTGATCGCGGGAATGGCGGCGTCCAGTTCCTCGATTCGTTTCACCTTCTCGGCGAATTTCCCGTCCTCGCCCGTCTTGTCGGTGTATTTGAAGTGGATGAAGAAAAAGTCATATTGGTTCCAGACTTTTTTCAATGTCTCGATTTGTTCGGTCAGATTGTGGCCGGCGTCGAGAACGTCCATGCCCACCAGGCGGGCGAGTCCCTTGTACATGGGATAGACGGCGAGGGCGGCGCATTTCAAGCCGTAGACATTGTTCATGGTGGCGATGTGCGGATATTTCGCGAAGCCGCGCAGCGTCACGCCGTTGGCATCCTTTTCGTTCTTGAGCAGCTTGACCGCCTCGGCGATGAAGCGATTGGCGAGTTCGGCGGTCTTTTGTGACGCGGCTTCGGGTTCCTTGGCGGTCGCCGGCAACGGCGGCACGCCGGTCGCCTGCGGATCGGTGTCATGAACATGCTCGCCGAGACCGTCGCAACGAAACACCACCACGAAGCGATGCTCACTGACCGGTTCCACCATGACGTCGCAGCCCGGCACTCGAACTGCCTTCAGTTTTTGGCTGATTTCGCGATTGCGTTCGTCGGTGGGGCGGCCGGCGCGGCGATCGCTAATGTTGCCCCTGGCGTCGAGCGTGCAAAAGTTGCCGCGCACCGCCACATCGCGCCGCTCCAGCGGAAAATTGATGCCGAGCGCTTCGAGCACGCCCCGCCCGATGCGAAATTCGAGCGGATCGTAGCCGAACAGTCCGAGGTGGCCGGGCCCACTTCCCGGCGTGATCCCCGGCAATACCGGGATGCTCGAGCCGCACACGCCGTCGCGCAAGGGCGTCCAGGTTTGGAGTTTTCGCCGTTTCCAGTTCGGTGAGCCCGCCCGGCTCCAGCGGCAGCCCGCCGAGCCCATCGGCGACCAGCAGGACGATTTTTGAAGAATTGGTTTCGCGCAAGTCGCGAATCAGGTCGTGAAGATTCATGGCAGGTTGGTTGGGTTAGAGGATTACTTGAGATCCGGCGAGCGGATCGAAGTGCGTTGATCGGTCAATCGATTCAATTGGCCCGGGCGGGACTCGAACCCGCACGCCCGTGGGGCACAGCCTTCTAAGAGCTGCATGTCTTCCAGTTCCATCACCGGGCCTTTTTTAAGGATACCTTCTTGTTGCCGGCTCTCGCACAATCTGAGTCAGCAGCCTGGCAACGCCCCTCTCCCCCGCCCGCAGCAGCACTTCCCATATGTAAGCAACTTAGGGCGGGGGAGAGGGGCGTCCCGGTCGCTTCCGCTTGAGGCGCACTCCACTATTTACATACGACAATAGGCTCGCGACCGGGAATGACAATTCGCACACGTTTTCGTCAAGTTCTCAATCGACTGTAATTGCAGTTCGCGAGTGTACTTCGTTCGCCGCATTGAGGTAGATTATTTCAAAGGCGGATTTCGAGAAGACGAACTTCCGATGGTGACGACGATCGAAGTCGTAGGAAGGATCTGCCCAAGAATGGAGTCCGGCTGCCGATTGTTCTGGTGGTGCATTCCTCCTGATCTTGTATTACAATCCGGAAAGTGATGCGCTGGGAAGCTTCGCGGAGGGCGGCGTGGTTTTTGACTCGGCGGCAATGTGGGCGTATCTCACTGTTTTCGGCACGCTCTTAGCGGCCGGAATGGGATTGCCGATCCCCGAAGAGTTGCCAATCGTCGGCGCCGGCGTGAGCGCGGGCCTGAATCCTCGCATTCTCTGGTGGATCATGCTGCCGGTCTGTATCGCCGGCGTGGTCATCGGCGACGCCTGCCTGTACACCATCGGCCGCATCTGGGGCCAGAAGCTTCTGCACAATAAGTGGGTCCAGCGCAAATTCCTGCCGCCCGACCGCCGCGAACGCATCGAACGCAATTTTCACCGCTACGGCATCTGGATCCTCCTGGGCGCGCGGCTGCTTCCCGGCATTCGCAGTCCAATTTTTCTCATGGCGGGAATTAATCGCCTGCCGGTCGTCAAGTTCCTGGTCGCCGATGGACTCTACGCCATTCCGGGCGTCAGCCTGCTTTTCACGCTGGCCTACTGGTTCGGCGATCAGTTCATGGAAATCGTCGACAAGGCCGAAAAGTGGCGGCCGGTCATCGTTGTTTGCGTCCTCATGGCCGTCGCGGGAGCGCTCATCTATTATTTCGTCAAGCATCCGGTTTCTACCGGCGATCCGAAGGAAGTGCCGCTCATCGGTGAGCAGCTTGCATCCCACATGGGAAACCCCGAGGCAAACGGGCAACTTTCGGACGGGCGGCCCAAGGAACCTAGCGCCGACGGCAAACCGAAGGGCGACGATTCGCCGTCCGCGGTGAGTTGATCAATCACTTTCCGAAGTTCGCGACCGTGCCGTCGGCTTGAAGCAATTGAATGTATTTGCGAAAGGCCGGCTCGAATTTCGTCAGCGGCACGCCGACGAGTTCCTCGAACGCCTGCTTTGCGTCCGCCCCTTCGTTCAACCGACTGACGAAAAGATCCAGGGCTTCGCTGCCCAGCAGCCGTTTTTCGAACATGAGGTAAAACGCCATGGCCCACGAGGTGAGGTAATATCGGTCCGACGCTTGCCGATTAACGACATGCGTCAGATAGAACTGCTTGGAACCGCTCTTAATCAGATCGCCAATCGGAACCAGTTGGCCCTTTCCCGCCATCTCCTTGGCCCGCGTGAGACGGTTGCGGTCGGCATGTCCAACGCGAAGCTCTTTTCCTTCCAGGATCGCCGTCTCGAAAATCTGCGCCAGGCCCTCGTTCAGCCAGCGCGGCAATTCGCCGCGTTGAGGCGGATAGACGAATCCCGCCAGATAGGCGTGAAATGATTCGTGATAGAGAGTGGCGAACAGTTGCAGGGTGGCTTTGTTGAATTGATTGGAATTCAGATCATCGGCCCGGTTCAAACGCAACAGGGCGTCGGTGATTCCCTGCGTCATGCGGAGGAGTTCGTTGCCCTTGTATAATTTCGCGAATTCGGAGCGCTTGGCTTCGAGCTCGGCGCGAATCTGCCGATGCTGAGCGCGGACCGCCGTCAAGTTCTCGCCCAAGCGCTGCAAATCGCTGTAGCAGACGATGCGGTTGGCGTCCGGATCGAAAAAGGCCAGGTTGAGAAACTGCTTTTTCTGGGCGGCGAGCAATTTCTGATACTCCGCCATGTCGGTCAGGAGGGTCACCGAGGTCGGGGCGGCGCCCTTGTGCCGCGGCGGCAGAAAAACGGCATAGGCGGCATAAATCTGCTCCAATCGAAGGGCGGCCCGGCGAACAATTTCCTCCGGCGCGTTGGAAGTCAGCGAAAAGTAATTCGAATCGTAGCGCCAGCCGCCATTCGGCTTGCCGCCCCAGCCGATCTGACGCAGGTCGAGCCCCTCCATCCGCTCTTTCTCGGTCTGTGGCGAGTTTTGCTCCAGGTCCAGCAGGCGGGATTGCAGGATTTCCCGGTCCGCCGGCTTGAGGCGCTCGATGCTTTTGATTTCACCGCGGCGAATGGTGATATGCAGCGTCACCGTCGGTTTGCCGGCCTGCCGCAGCACGTATTGAAATTTGATGCAGTCATTGGTCGATTGCTCGATCATGCCCTTCAGCACCGAGCCGTTCCGCAGTGTGATGATGTCGTAATTCCATTTCGTTTGGGAGATGCCGTCGGCGCGGGCCGATGCCGACAGCAGGGCGAAGACGACGAACGCCTGACGGAGGCGGAGCATGGCGGGTCCTCAATTCGTTCGGTAGTAATCTACCATACAGGGATTTGTTTGAAAGCAAGTCCTGGATCGAGTTCTGCCTGTTCACCAAACGATGGCCACCGACAAGTTGGAACCGATCGACTCGCCACCTCCAGTCGCTGGCTGGCGCTGGCTGCTGGCGTTCGGCGTCGCGGGATCGGCCGCCGGCTGGGCCGGCCAGCGGGTCTTCAGCGGCTGGGCCTTTCTCGCCGCAATCGCCCTGTGGGAAACGATCTGGGGACTGCGCCGGCTGCGCTTTGAATCGCGCCGCAGCCGGCAACTTGGGACCGGCCCAGGCGATTTGCTCTATCTGTTCCCGTTGACAATCCTGATTTCGGCGATCGTGGCTCTGGCGCTTTTTCAGACCGGACTGGCCGCCTGGTATCTGGTCGAAATCGCCCTGGGCGGCGTGGCGGGCGTGGCGGCCAAGTCGCTGCTCGGCGGCGCGTTTGGGCTCTTGATCGGGGCGGTTGTTTGGTTTCTTCTCTGGCGGACTCGGCTTCCCGAACTACCCCGGCACGAGATCACACTCGACGAAGAAGTCGAGATTTTGAGCAGACACAACCTGCAGGTGATCCGCCGCTGCGCTTTTTTTATCTTTGCGGCATTGGGCATGGCCGCTTGTTGGGTGGCACTCATGTCGCTGACCGGCGTGCGTGACGAGGCGCTGTATCCGCCGCGCGAACAGTCGCCTTACCGGCTCCCGTTCCCCGCGGGCCGAACCTATGTTGTCTGCCAGGGAAATCGCGGCGTGGTCAGCCATCGCGATTGGGAGGAATTCGCCTACGATTTCGCCATGCCGGTCGGCTCCGAGGTGTGCGCGGCCCGCGGCGGAAAGGTGGTCGCCGTGATCGATGGAAACGACGGCCACGGACGACACGCCGCCAACAATGAGATCGCCATCGACCATGGCGACGGCACCATTGGAAGATACCTGCATATCCGACAAGGCGGCAGTTACGTCCATATCGGCGAGCTCGTCGCGCGGGGCCAGCGCGTCGCCGCCAGCGGAAATGTCGGTCTGAGCATGCTGCCGCATTTACATTTCGTCGCGGACGACCGCCGCGGAAATTCGATCCCGGCGGCGTTCGCCGATGTCGATTCCGACTCCGGCATTCCGCGAATGTTCAAACGTTATACGTCGCACAACGCGGCCCCGGAGGCCCGAAATGCGCGTGAAATTCGCCCCTGAATTCCCCGGCGGCCGAAAAAACGCCGGGCCGGCTGCTACGGCAGGGAATTTGAATGATCAAATCCGGCCGCCGACCGTGCGAATTACCCGTCATCAACCGGCAAACCTGGAGGATGAGATGAGTCGATTGCTCAACGCAGGACGAGCCCCGCGCTGGCTCGCGTGCCTCGCCTGCGGGGCGTGGTTTCTCTTCGCTGCGACGCCTGCTCGCGCCGACGACGAGGCCAAAAGAATTATCGCAGCCGCCGTGAAAGCTCATGGGGGCGCGGAAAAGCTCGCCAAGGCCAACGCCAAACCAAGCATCACCAAGGGCAAACTCAAGGTCTTCGCCAACGGCATGGAGTTCGACGCCACCTTGGAGGCGTCGTCCGACGGCAAGAGGTTCCGCCAGGAGATCAAGCTCACGATCATGGGGACCGACATCGAGCAAACCGTGGTGTTCGACGGCAAGGAAGTCTGGATCGCGGCCAACGGCAAGGTCGTTTCGACGCTTTCGAAGAAAGAGGAACTGGAACTGATCAAGGAAGCCATGCACGCCGAGAAGATCGGCAACATGGTGCTGGACGACAAGGACCTTGAATTCTCGATCATCGGCGAGGACAAAGTCGGCGACACGCCGGTCGTGGGCGTGCGCGTCTCGAAGAAAGGCCGCAAGGACGTAAGCCTGTATTTCGACAAGAAAACGCACCTGCTGAAAAAGGTCGAGAGCCGCGGGATGGTCTATCAATCGAATCAGGAAGTCGCACAGGAGCGGATCGTGGATGAATACAAGGATGTCAATGGCGTGATGCGACCCGGCAAGATGACCGTCAATCAGGACGGCAAGAAGGCCGTCGAAATGGAATTCACCAGCTATGAAACCGTCGACTCGCTGGACGACGCGACATTCAAAAAGCCATAACGATGCTTGACCGATTTCCCGGCGGTTCGCCTCGAACCGCCGGTTGTTTCGTTCTTACCGGGAGTTTCTGATGAACCGACTGCTCAAATCGATTGCCGTGGCCCGCGTCATGGCCTGCCTGGCCTGCGGCGTCTGGCTGCTCGCCTCAAACATCTCGGCCCGCGCCGACGACGACGCGAAAAAGGTCGTCGACGCGGCGATCAAGGCCCATGGCGGCAAGGACAAGCTCGCCAAGTTGAAGGACAAAAGCATGACGCAAAAGGGCAAAATGAAGATCTTCGATCCGATCGAAGCCGAAGGCGATTTTGAAATGACCGCCTCTGGCGGCAAATTCCGCCGCCAATTCGACTTCAGCTTCATGGGAACGGACATCAAAAGCACCGTCGTCTTTGACGGCAAGACGATGTGGGCCAAGACCAACGACATGCTCATGACCTTCGACAAGGAAGATGACATTAAGGCGATCAAGGAGGCGATCTATGCCGAAAAGGCCGCGGGGCTGGCCATGCTTGGCGACAAGAATATCGAGGTGTCGCTCATCGGTGACGACAAGGTCGGCGATACGCCGGTCGTCGGCATTCGGGTGTCTCAGAAGGGCCACAAGGACGTGAGCATGTATTTTGACAAAAAGACGCATCTTTTGAAGAAAATCGTCGGCCGAGCGCTCGATTTCCAATCGCACATGGAGGTGGAGCAGGAACGGATTATCGAGGAGTATAAGGACTATGATGGTCTCAAGCGGCCGAGCAAGGTGCTCGTCAACAAGGATGGGAAGAAACAGGTCGAAATCGAAGTGACGGAAATCAAGATCATCGACAAGCCCGAGGAGAGCACATTCGGCAAGCCCGATTGATCGCCGCTCGCGGCGTTGCAGATTCAGCGTCTCGCGGGTAGAACAGAATCATCTGTGACCCGCGAGACCCTTTCATGTCCCGCCGCCGATTGACTGCATTGCTGGTATTTGTTTGCGCTCGCCGGATTGCAGCGCTCGCCGGCCGAGAATCCGCGGCCGTACGGCATCGACAAGTATGTGCCGGTGACCACCTCGACCGTGATCGGCTCGCCCGATCCGCCGCCGCCCTATCGCATGCAGCGGCTTTTTCCCAAGCTGAAAATCAACTACCCCGTCAGCGTCGTGCCGCAGCCGGGCAGCGACTTGATGCTCGTCATCGATGAAACGTCGCCCTATAGCCCGACGCGCATCGGCCGCATCCGCGACCACGCCGGCGCCTCCGAAATCGAGACACTGCTGAAACAGGAAGACACTTCGTACGACATCGTCTTCCATCCGAAATTCGCCGAGAATGGCTATCTCTACATCGGCAGCAACGGCCCGCACCCGTCCGGCAAGAAGCACACCCGCGTCACCCGCTATGTCATGGATCGCAAACCGCCGTACAAGCTCGATCCCAAATCGGCGACCGTCGATCATCGATTGGCAATCCGACGGCCATAATGGCGGGGCGATGGCCTTCGGCCGCGACGGCATGTTCTACGTCACCTCCGGCGACGGCACCTCCGATTCCGACACCAACGTCGCCGGCCAGGACATGACCAGGCTGCTGGCGAAAGTGCTGCGGCATCGACGTTGATCATCCCGATCCGGGCAAGACCATATTCAGTGCCGAAAGACAATCCCTTCGTCGGCATGAAAGGCGTTCGCCCGGAGACCTGGGCCTTTGGCTTCCGCAACCCCTGGCGCATGACCGTCGATGAAAAAACCGGACGCATCTGGGTCGGACAAAACGGCCAGGATCTTTGGGAGCAGGCGTTCCTGGTCCACAAGGGCGACAACTATGGCTGGAGCGTCACCGAGGGCAGCCACCCGTTTTACCGCAACCGCAAGGCCGGCCCCGACGCCGTTCGTCAAGCCGACGATCGAGCATCATCATTCCGAATTTCGCTCGCTCACCGGCGGCATCGTCTATTACGGCAAAAAATTCCCCGAACTGCAGGGCGCCTACATTTACGGCGACTACTCCACCGGCAAGATCTGGGGCATGCTGCACGACGGCACGAAGCCGATCTGGCACAAGGAACTGGCCGATTCGCCACTTGCAAATCACCGGATTCGGCGTCGATCGACAGGGCGAACTGCTCATCGCCGACCACCGCGGCCAGGGCAAGGGCGGCTTTTACACCTTCGAGCCGACGCCGAAGGATTTGCCGCCATCGAAGTTCCCGCGCAAACTCAGCGACAGCGGCCTGTTCGACTCGGTCAAGGACCAGCGCATGAAGCCGGGCGTGATTCCCTACTCGGTCAATGCGCCGCTCTGGTCCGACGGCGCCTACAAGGACGCTGGCATGGCGCTGCCCGGCGAACATCCGAAAATCGACTATCACCCACACCCGCGGCTGGAACTTCCCCGACAAGACGGTGCTGGTCAAATCGTTCGCGCTGGAGACGAGGAAGGCAACCCGCTCCGCGTGGGTCGAGACGCGTTTCCTGACGAAGCAGGATGGCGAATGGTACGGCTACTCCTACAAGTGGAACGACGCGCAGACCGACGGCGAGCTGGTCGCCGCCAGCGGGCTGGACCGCGAGTTCATCGGTGGACGTCGCGGCATGCGCAAGCAGACCTGGCATTTCCCCAGCCGGGCCGAGTGCATGGTCTGCCACAGCCGGGCGGCCAACTTCGTGCTCGGACCGAGCGAAGCGCAATTCAATCGCGAGCACGATTACAGCGGCGTCAAGGACAACCAGCTTCGCGTGCTCGAACACCTGGGATTGTTGAAAGCCGATTCAAAGCTAGATCCAGGCAAACTCCATCACCTCGCTGATCCCTACGACAAATCGCAGGACCTGGAGGCGCGGGCCCGGTCCTATTTGCATGCGAACTGCGCCCATTGTCACGTCGAGGCGGGCGGCGGCAACGCCCAGATGAATCTCGAATTCAATACGGCAAAAGACGCCATGAAAATCTTCGACGTGAAGCCGGTGCATCACACCTTCGGCATCGCCGACGCCCGGCTGATCGCCCCCGGCCACCCCGAGCATCCGTGATCCTCAAACGCATTTCCGATCGAGGCGAAGGCCACATGCCGCCCCTGGCGACGAACGTCGTCGATCGGGCCGCGGTCGACCTGCTCCGCGAGTGGATTTTGAAATTGAAGAAGGATTAACCACAGAGTCACCGAGAGCACAGAGAAGAAAATTGTTTTATTCTTCTCTGTGCTCTCGGTGACTCGGTGGTTAATTTCTTCTTACGCCAGAATCGGCTTGATTACTTCGCCGAAGACGTCGGTCAGGCGCATGTCGCGGCCGCCGAAGCGGAACGGTCAGCCGCGTGTGATCGACGCCGAGCAGGTGCAGCATGGTGGCGTGCAGGTCGTGGATTTCGACGCTTGTCCTGCGACGGCCTTGTAGCCGCACTCGTCGGTCGCGCCGTAGGACGTGCCGCCCTTCACGCCGCCGCCGGCCATCCAGATCGTGAAGCCGAACGGGTTGTGATCGCGGCCGTCGCTGCCCTGGGCGAACGGCGTGCGGCCGAACTCGCCGGCCCAGACGACCAGCGTGTTCTCGAGCAGGCCGCGCGCTTTCGAGATCGCGTCAACAGCGCGGCGATCGGCTGATCGACGGCGCGGGCGTTGTCCTCGTGGCCGCTTTCGCAGGTTGCCGTGCTGGTCCCAGCGATCGTGGCCGACGCTGCGGGCAGGTCAGTTCGATGAAGCGCACGCCGCGCTCGACCAGCCGCCGGGCGAGCAGGCACTGCGTGCCGAAGATGTCGCGTGCCGGCGGTACGTCGGCGTCGAGGCCGTACAGTCGCTTGCGTCGCCTTCGCTCTCGCCGCGACAGGTCCATCAGCTCGGGCACGGCGGTCTGCATGCGGAAGGCGGTCTCGTAGTTGGCGATGGCCGACTCGATCTCGTCGGCGCTGCCGAGTGCGTCGCAGGCACGGCGTCGATCGAGTTGCTGCAGCAGGTCGAGCTTGCGCGCTGCTGCGTCGGTCGATCGCTTCGAGCGGGCGGATGTTGGCGACCGGCGGATCGGCCGGGCGGAAGACCGAGCCCTGATACGCGGCCGGCAGGAAGCCGCTGTTGAAGTTGTCGAGCCCGCCGGGCGGAATCAGGCCGCCGTTGAGGACGATGAAGCCGGGCAGGTTGCGGTTCTCGCTGCCCAGGCCATAGCTGACCCAGGCCCCCATGCTCGGCCGGCCCTGCAAGCCGCGAGCCGGTGTGCAGGAAATAATTGGCGCTGGTGTGCTCGGGGAAATTCGACACCATCGAGCGGACGACGCACAGATCGTCGACGCACTCGGCGACGTGCGGGAACAGCTCGCTGACCCACAGGCCGCTCTGGCCGTGCTGGCGGAACTTCCACGGCGACGCCATCACCCTGCCGACGTTGTTGAACTGCGTCGGCTCGACCTTGAAGACGCGTGTGCGGATCGCGGCCGTGATACTTCTCCAGCAGCGGCTTGTAGTCGAACGTGTCGACCTGCGACGGGCCGCCGTCCATGTACAGGAAGATGACGTTGCGGGCCTTCGGGACGTGATGCGACCCCGCGAACGGCATGTGCCTGTTCCTCCAGCTCGCCGTCAGCGCAACGGCCCCGAACCCGTTGGCACAACGGAGCAGCATTTCGCGACGGGAGAGAGGCATTCGCATGTCTGTCAGACCACGGTGGGATGAGTCGGGTTTGTGTAGGGTGGGTCGAGACCGAGCTGTCAGGCTCGTCGAGGCCCACCTATCCACAAGTTTGTGTAGGGTGTGTAGGGTGGGTCGAGACCGAGTGTCAGGCTGTCGAGGCCCACCTATCCACCACGATGGGCCTCACCCTCGCCTTAGAGCTCGGGATTCGACCCACCCTACAAATCACGAGGCCCACCTATCCACAATCGGTGGGCCTCACCCTCGCCTTAGAGCTCGGGATTCGACCCACCCTACAAATCACGAGCTCGTAGGGTGGGTCGAGACCGAGCTGTCAGGCTCGGTCGAGGCCCACCGATCCACAATCGGTGGGCCTCACCCTCGCCTTAGAGCTCGGGATTCGACCCACCCTACAAATCACGGAGGCCCACCGTCGGCAACGGTGGGCCTCACCCTCGCCTTAGAGCTCGGGATTCGACCCACCCTACAAATCACTGATTGGCGAGCGTCGAGCCGTAAGGCCGACGTGTTCGTGCATCGCGCTCACACGTCGGCCTTACGGCTCGACGCTCGCCAATCCTGCTCACGGCAAATAAATAAATTCCTTCACATTAAACAACACATGGGCCACGTCGCTCCAGACTTTCTTGGCATCCGAATTGGCGAGCGTCGAGCCATCAGGCCGACGTGTGCGGAGCGAAACGTAAACCGATAGTTTTTCTTTCTCGTCGGCGCTGGGAAGTCGGCCGAAGGCGCTTTCGTACATCGTTTGAATTCGCGCATGAGTGTCGCCCGGATTCGACAGTACCCGGTCGGCCCAGCGCTCGGCTTGCTGATGCACGAACGGATCGTTCATGAGCATCAGCGCTGCGCCGGCACATTGGAAACCGTTCGGCGGCCCATGGTCGAGAAGGGCGTCGGCGTGTCGAACGCCAGGAGCATCGGCGAGAGGAAGTTTCGCTTCACGGCGAGATAGATGCTTCGTCGGCCGTCGCCATCGAGCGGCCCGCTCTGCCCCTTGCCACGGCCGTCGATGAATTCGGTCAGGTGGATCGGCACCGACTTGCCGTACATCTTGTCGTCGAGCCGGCCGGAAACCGCGAGCATGGAGTCGCGAATCGCCTCGCCCTCCAGCCGCCTCAGGCGAGCCTTGTGCAGCAGCAGATTCTGGGCGTCGGCCTGGTCCGCGGCGGGATCGCCCTGCGACGACATGCGATAGGTCCGCGACAGCACCAGTTCGCGAATCAGCCGCTTGGTCGACCAGCCCTCGCGAACAAAGCGGTCGGCGAGATAATCGAGCAGTTCCGGATGCGTCGGCCGCTCGCCCATCACGCCAAAGTTGTCCACCGATGCGACAATCCCGCGGCCAAACAGGTGATGCCAGATGCGATTGACATAAACGCGGGCGATAAACGGATCGATCGCGGGGTCGGTGACTTGGTCAGCTAGCACATCGCGTCCGCTACTGAATATACTATGTGATTCAATAGGCTTTGGACCCATAAGCGCTTCGAGAAACCGGCGCGGGATAATCTCTCCGAGCGCCTTATGCGAGCCTCTTATGTGAAGCCGATCGTCGACTGGCCATCCTTCAAACAATGCGGGAGCCAGTCGCGACTCGCGGCGGACCTTCGCAGCGAGTTTCGACTCTGCCCGCGAAAAGTCACGGACCAATTCGTTTACGCGTTCGAGATTTGGTTCGCCAAGCAATTGATAGTTTTCGACAGCCCAGTCCGCGATGTCTGGAGGCTCCACGAGCATGAGACCGCGATCGCATCTGGCCATTCGACCAAGTATTCCGTCAAGCAGTCTTAGTTGTAGCGCAACTTCGTCCTTGACTGAAACCACGTGACCGTTTTTCACAAATCCAGTTGGCAGCCGACTCCGATTCCACCGTGGCGGCGGCGAGCTACCTTCTTCGATCCTCCAAATCTCGAACTCCTTCTCGTCACTTGGGCTGATTTCCAAGTGCAACGGCATGCCGATGTAAGCGCTAAGGTCTTGACTAACCCATTCCAATTTGCCCTTGGTATCAAAATCTCTCAGTAGCTTGCCATGGAGCGGTCCACTAATCAGTGTGTGCGAGCCCACTGCTGCATAAATCCGGCCCTTCCCTTTGACTCGCACGAAAATCATCGGGGCTCTAAGGGGCTTGAACGTCGCGGTCCGAGCAATTTGCCCGTAACGCGGTGAGGCTCCAAACGCTCCAAAGTCGGTCTCGGTTCCGTGCGCCGATAGCATCCCGGTCCAAAACTGATCGCGCCTCAGCACTAATTGACTTTGAAATCGAAACGGCAGTCCCTTACGCGCCTTTCTGCCAAAATGGATATCCCACCCAAGGCAATTGCACATACGACGCGTCATCGAAAAACCAAGTTCGCCGGTCGCCTCCGGAAAGCAAGTGTACGCGTTCTTCGAGAGTCTGTTTGTCCTCCCCTCGCAGACGTTTAAGTTCCCGCTCGTTATTTCGACATAATTCAACAAGCTTTTCTTTGGGCAGCGTACAAATGATTCCCAGCTCGTAGAATGGATTCGACTCGTCCTCGGCAGCCTTTTTCAAGTAAGCGACCCATCGTTCGACTTCCGTACTGGGTGCCGGTTTGCCATTTTGAATGCACATGGCCGCGCGGAGAATTCGATCGGCTACTTTGGGCAAATTCGGTTGTACAGCTGCGGCGAATGCGTGCAGCACGGGTGGCCACCGTGCGTCACGCAATTCCTCCAATTCCTTCGCGATCCGCTTGTTATTCTCAATCGAATCAAACCTCACCTGCCGGTAGCTGCTGCTGAGGATGAAGCCGGACAGGGCGTAGTAATCCTTTTGCGAGATGGCGTCGAACTTGTGGTCGTGGCAGCGGGCGCAACTGACGGTCAGCGCCAGGAAGGTTTTGCCGAAGACGTCGATCTTGTTGTCGATGCGGTCGGCCTCGTCGCCGCGGATGTCGACGGGCGAGTGGACCTGTTCGCCAAAGAACCAGAAGCCGGTGCCGAGGATCGATTCGTTGAATCCGCCGGCCGGGTTCAGCCGCGGCTTGATCAGGTCGCCGGCGACATGCTCGCGGACGAACTGATCGTAGGGCACGTCGGCGTTCAGGGCCCGGATCACATAGTCGCGATACTGATGGGCGTTGGGAATCGGCGGGTCGAATTCGTGGCCGAAGGTCTCGGCGTAGCGGACCAGGTCGAGCCAGTGCCGGCCCCAGCGCTCGCCGAAGTGCGGCGACGCCAGTAAGCGATCCACCACCTTTTCAAAGGCGATCGGCGAGCGATCGGCAAGAAACGCTTCGATCTCGGCGGGCGTCGGCGGCAAGCCGATCAGGTCGAAATAAACTCGCCGCAGCCACACGCGGCGCTCCGCCGGCGGCGACGGCTTGCAAATGGTTCTGTTCCAGCTTGGCGAGAATGAAGCGATCGATCGGATCGAGCGGCCAGTCGCGGTCTTTGACATCGGGCACATCCGGCCGTCGAACGGGTCGCCAGGCCCAATGTTCGGATTTCCGTTTGGCAATATCGACGCCCTTCTTCGGCGTTGCGACCGACACCTTGGCGTCGCCCGGCCACGGCGCACCCATTTTGATCCATTTGGCGAGGTCGGCGATCGCCGAGGGAGGAAGTTTCCCCTTCTTCGGCATCCGCAGATCGGCGTCGGTGTAGGAGACCGCGAGGATCAGCCGGCTTTTTTCTGGATGCCCGGGCACGATCGCCGGGCCATTGTCGCCGCCACGAAGCAGGGCAGGGCGGCTATCGAGACGTAGTCCGCTCTTGGGCTCCTTGTTCTTGTCGGAATGACACTGATAGCAGTTGTCGATCAGCAGCGGGCGGATCTTCTTTTCGAAGAATTCGTGGCCGGCGTCGTTCGCGGGCTCGGCGGTGAACGCGGGGAAAACCAACGTGAGAACGACGAGCGCTAGGGTCGCGGCCGCTCCGACCCCCCCAGTCCCCCCGACTCGGGGGGGGCTGGGGGGGGTCGGGGCGGCCGAACCGCGCGGTTATCATGTAATGGCTTCGTTCAATGCGGGGCATCAGATTCGGTCCCCGGCGGGAAAATTCAACGGCAGGTCCGGCGACGCGGCAACGCCTCGCCGGCAAGGCTATCTTACCACGCCAGCGCGCGGGGGCGAGATGGGAACAGGTCTCCGCTAAGCACAATGGGTGTGCAGCGTCGAGCAACATTGCGTATCGAGACGACGAAAATTCACAATTACGCGTCGAAAACGGTATAGGAAACTAATGTTCACTTATCCCGATCAACAAAGTCGAAGGCCGCCCAAGGGTGGTACGCGCGCCACGGTCGGCACTCTTGGCGCCCTATGGGTTTTCCAATTGGAAAACAGGCGGGTTTCTCGGATGCCCCCGATCGAAGAGGCGCCAACTGCAAACGCCGGCAAATGGGCGCCATGCTCCCAGATCGAAGCCATGGGTCGATTATATTCCAGCCAATTCGCCAAGTTTTGGCGGCAAGCGTATCATTCGTGTATGGCAGTCATCGAAGCGAAAGAACCTGGTGAAGACTTACCGGGTTCATCAAAAAAAGGCAGGGTTAGGCGGGGCCTTGCGCGGCCTCGTTCGCCGCGAATACAAGCAAGTCCGGGCCGTGGATGGCGTCAGTTTCACGCATCGAGCCGGGCGAAATGGTCGCCTTTCTCGGGCCCAACGGCGCCGGCAAAACCACCACGCTGAAAATGCTCTCCGGCCTGATCTATCCCACCAGCGGCGACGGCCGAGGTCTTGGGCCATGTGCCCTGGAAACGCGAGGATGTCTTTCGCCGCCGGTTTTCGCTGGTCATGGGGCAAAAAAACCAACTCTGGTGGGACCTGCCCGCCGCCGACAGCTTTCAGCTTCACCGCGAGATTTATTCGCTTCCCAAGGCCGACTTCGACGAAACGCTCGGCGAATTGACCGAGCTGTTCGGCGTCAAGGAGTTGACCCGCCAGCCGGTGCGCGAATTGTCGCTGGGCGAGCGCATGAAGATGGAACTGATCGCGGCGCTCTTGCATCGCCCGCAATTGCTGCTGCTCGACGAGCCGACCATTGGGCTCGACGTGGTCGCCCAGGTGACGATCCAGCGCTGCCTGAAGGAATACAACGCCAAGCGCGGCGTGACGATGTTGTTGACCAGCCATTACATGCGCGATGTCGAGGCGCTGTGCGAGCGCGTGCTGGTCATCACTCACGGCCGGGTGCTTTACGACGGCCCGTTGCGCGAAATTGACCGATCGTTTCGGCACGGCGAAACTCTTAAAGGTTCAATTTGAGGGTGAAACGACGCCGCCCGATCTGGAGAAGTTCGGAGAATTGGTCGATCGCCGCGGGCCGGTCGCGGAGTTACGCATCGATCGGCCGCGGATCAGCGACGTGCTCAGCGCCATGCTCGATCAATACTCGGTGATCGACGTGAGCGTGCAGGATCCGCCGCTCGAGTCGGTGATCGCCCGGGTGTTCGAGGAAGGCGTCGAGGGGAGCGAATAATCAGATCGCTCCGCGATCCAGCTTCGCAGGTCCGCTCCCAACGCGCGGCAGCAAGATCGCGCCGATCCAGCCGCCGAAAATGCAAATCAGCAAGGCGTTGGTAAGCAAGAACAATCCAAGCCGCGCCGGCGAAAGGGCATCGGTTTCCAGCAGGCCGAAAACCGCCGCGAAGAATTTTTCGGCCGGCAACGATTCGCCGACGAGTTTCGAATTAATAAAGAAGATGCCGATGCAGGTGAGCAAGCCGACCAGGAAGCCATGTTTGAAGCCGCTCCGGGTCGAGGTGCCGGCGAAGACGCCGCCCACCATCATGGCCAGGGCGGAAATCACCCAGGTGACGAATTTCGATTGCAGCCGGCTATCCACCATAAAGCTGCCGCCGCTGGTGCCGATCACGAAATCGCGGATCGGCCCGGCCCATACGGTGCAGCCGATCGAGAGCGACGTGCCGCCGATCACGCGCAGCCAGGCAATCGGATCGGGTGGTGCTTTCGGCTTGGCTTTGCGGGTTTCCGTTGCCGGCGCTGCACGCTTCTGCTCGAAATCCTCGAGCGGCGGCAATACCCACCGGCCGATGCGAGCGCCGATTGCGCCGATCAACGGCAACACGATCCAACTTCCAAAGAGCAGCACCTCATTCGGTTGCCGTCCGAAACCGAATTTGGCCATGAGCATTGCCACGGCGTGAAGCAAACCGAGGGCGATGCCGACCGGCACGGCTCGAACGTTCCCGGCGCCGACGACAAGTCCTCCGGCCAGCGCGGTCGCCGCCAGGAGCCCGGCTTCGCCAAATACCGCGGCGGACCCGGTCCAGAGTCCGGAATGCCCGCCTGCAATCCGGAACGCCGCGAGCATGAGTTCCAGGCTGTAAAAGGCGCCTTCGCCAGGATGAGACCAGCTACGAAACGGGTGGCGAGTTCGGGCGCCCGGACCTGTTCGGTGGATTGCCGCGCCGCCACGGCCTCGGACAGGTCGGCGCCGTCTTGCAACTGCACGCCGCAATTCGGGCAAAGAAATTGGGTGTCAAACGCTCCCTGGCATTCCGGGCAAATCTTGCCATACCACGACTCCCGAACGATGGCTCCGCGATCTATCGGGAATATAGTTCACGGATTGAATTCGAGCGCGTCCGGGCCGCGGCGATTCGCACGGGGCGCGATAACATGGCGGAGGGGGATTGTGCATGTTGCCGGCGGAAATCATCCGTCAGATTCGCCGCTTGCAGTTGCGGGCTCGCCGCGCCGTCGAAGATTTGCTCGGCGGGGAGTATCACAGTGTCTTCAAGGGCATGGGCCTTTCCTTCGAAGAGGTGCGGCGAGTATCAGCCGGGCGACGACGTCCGTTCGATTGATTGGAACGTGACCGCCCGCATGGGTTCGCCGTTCATCAAGCGCTACGTCGAGGAACGGGAACGCACCCTGATGCTGGTGACGGACGTCAGCGGCAGTCAAAGTTTTGGCACTCGCCGGCACGTGAAACGGGCCGTGACCGCCGAGTTGGCCGCGCTGCTCAGTTTCAGCGCGATTCACAATAACGACCGCGTCGGTTTGATCGCGTTTAGCGATAAGGTGGAACTTTTCATTCCGCCGGCCAAGGGCTCGCCATGCCTTGCGACTCATCCGCGAGATTCTCTTCGGGCAAGCGCGGCGAAACGGCACCTCGATCTCGGCCGCCCTGGATTTCATGCAAAAAGTGCAACGCCGGCGGGCGATCGTCTTCGTCATGAGCGACTTTCTCGATCAGGACTTCGAACGCCCGCTGCGCCTGGCCGCCCGCCGCCATGACCTGACGCTGGTTCGCGTCGACGACCCGCTCGAGAACGAGTTGCCTCCGGTCGGGCTGATCCAGGTCGCAGATGCCGAGACCGGCCGGCAGTTTTTGGTCGACACATCCAATCCCGAGGTCCGGGCGGTCTTGCGCAGCGCGGCCGCGAACGGCGCGAACAAATCGTTAAGCTGGCTCGCGGCTGCAACGTCGACCTGATTGAGGTATCGACCGACGGCCAACATCTCGACGCGTTGGTTCGGTTCTTTCAGCGCCGCGAACGCCGGTTGAGGAGGCAATAAATGGCCGGCGTTGTTCGAGTGCTGCTCCTCCTCGTCTCGGCGACAGTAGTCGAGGTACAGAATCCGGGCCGGGCGACCTGCCGGCTCGAAATCGACTCGGCGCGAATCGCCCTTTCAGGCGAGTTGCGGCTCACCATGGTGATCGAAGGGCCCGCT
Source organism: uncultured Gemmataceae bacterium (assembly GCA_963815035.1). Lineage (GTDB taxonomy): Bacteria > Planctomycetota > Planctomycetia > Gemmatales > Gemmataceae > JBGQCZ01. Next base: position 111,183 of record CAWFFC010000024.1, on the reverse strand, counting down.
CCGATGGAGGTCGATGTGCCCTCGACGCTCACGTTATCGCATGATTGGCTGTTTCGCGCGGAGCGAGCATCGACGTCGCCGCTGGGCAATGGCCGGGAACGCTGGACGCAATCGTTTGTGTTCACGCCCTTTCAGGTGGGCAGCGTGCCGCTGAAGCTGGAACCGGTTCGGTTTCGCATCGGAAACGAAGTGCTCGATTGGCCCTTGACGTGGAAACCACTCGAAATCCAGGTGGACTCGATGGTGAAAGACCCGGCTCGGGACGCACCACGCCCGGTGACCGGCATCGATGAGCTTCCGCCGATTCCCAGCGAATCGCGAACCGCCTGGTACACCGCGGGGCTGGCGATTGCGATTCTCGTCGTGGCGATCTTGATTGGCTGGCGCTGGCGGCGGCGAACTGCGGCTGAGGAACCCTCGCCGTTCGATCGCGTCGTTCTCGAACTGGAAAAGCTGGAAAAGTCCGGTCCAACGCCGGAACAGCTTCCGCATCTGGCCGATGTGCTGCGGCGCTTCCTCGATTCCCAGTTGCCATTAAGGGCGACGCGGCAAACCACTTCCGAGTTTCTTGTCTCTCTGCGACAGGTGGATGGGATCGATCCCGGTTGCGTGGAGAAGGTCGCCGCGGTGCTCATGGGCTGCGACTTGGCAAAATTCGCCGCGGTCACGCCGGATAACCAAGGCTGTCAAAGACTGCTGACCAACGCGCGTGAGGCGGTTGCGCAACTGGGGCGGCCTGGGCCGACTCGTTCGACAAAGTGATCATTTTCAATTCGCTAAATTGCATCAAGCAACGGCGACTTTTCTGCCGAAGAAGAATGCGTCAACTGAAGGCGTTGCGGTAAACCAGGCAGACAGTGACGCCTCCGCACGCCGGAGAGCGGCGGACGCGGTCGCCCTCGGTGACACCACTGGCAATCTTGTTTTTCCGCATGCGGTTGGGACCGCCGGGGTTTGCAGCATTCACCGGCGGTCCCCCAGTTGGAGTGAACGATTATGACGCAATATCAGAAGGCGCTGGGTGTGCTGGCGGTCGCGGTTTTGGGGATTTGGGGATGCGCGCAGGGCCCAGAGGGCATGGCCTCCGCCGACAAGGTCAAGAACCTCGAGCACAAGGTGGCTCGACTCCAAGACGATTTCAAAGCCGCGGCGACGGCTCGCGATCAATTCAAGAACAAGCTCGTGGAAGCGGAAAATCTCGCAACGCAATTGCGACAAGAACTTGACTCAGTTCAGAAAGAGCGCGAACAGCTTCGCGTCACGGTCAAGGCTCGCACCGCCGAACGCGATGCGATGTCGAATCAGTTCGAAGCGTTTCGCAAGCAATTGAAAGACCTCATCGGCCAGACCGAGGCAACGCTCACGAAGCCGAGCGGCCCCACGATCACGACGGTGAGCCGTACGAAGGGCCCCAATTTTTAGGCAATCAGAATCCAGGGAGCAGCAAACCCGGCCCCGGATGGGCCGGGTTTGTTTCATTGTGCACATGAGGTCAGAAGTCAGAAGTCAGAAGTCAGAAGTCAGAAGTCAGAAGTCAGAAGTCAGAAGTCAGAAGTCAGAAACAATCTGCTCTCTGACTTCTGACCTCTGACCTCTGCCTACTTCTGACCTCTGGTCACTCGAGTTTCTGTATGACCGCTTTCGACTTCAAATTCTCCACCATTCGCCGCAGTTCTTTTTCGAACAGCAGGTTTTGCAGTTTCCGGCGGATCAGGTTTTGGGTCTCGGCGTCGAGCGATTGCCGGCCGGGATAGCTTCGTTCCATGACTTTGACGAGATGATATCCGCCGGGCATTTCGAACGGACCGGCGACCTGGCCGGCGGCGAGTCGCAAAAGGGTTGGTTCGAGTTCCGTGGGGCGGATCTCGCCCGGGCGCTCGCCGAGCCCGTCTTCGCCGGGCAATATGTTGTAACCGGCTTTCTGCAGCGCCTTCGATGCCTCGGAGAAGTTCGCGCCCGAACGAAGCTGCAACGCCACCTGGTCGGCGTAACGCCGCGCCGACGGCCGATCGGGGAACTTGCTCGCATCGATGAAAATGTCTTTCCACTTCAAATGATCCTTGATGGCGAATTCAGCCGGGTTCGCCCGGTAGTACTCTTGAATTTCTGACAACGGAATGTGTTGAATCTTTGGAAAGATCAGGCTGCGGGAGAACTCCATGGCGACGAATGAGCGTTCGATGTTGCGGCGAAAATTCGTGAGCGACAGCCCTTGCTGATCGAAGAAGCCTTGAAATCCTCATCGCTTTTGATCTTCATCTGCTCCTTGATGTCCTTGACGCGGCGTTCGTATTCTTTTGTCGCTTCGCGCTTCAGTTCATCCATGATCTTGCCCGGCACGTTTTTCAGTCGGGCCGTGGCGGTTTCCATGATGACCTCGCGATCGATCAGTTTTTCGAGTTCGGCATCATGAATTTCGGTCAGTTTCCTCGATCGCTCCGGCTCCTGCAGTTCGGCGGCTTCCCGCATGCGAAAGAGCATGGCCTCGCGTAGTTCGGACTCAAAGATCGGCGAGTTGTTGACGTAGGCAACGGCCCGGACTTGCACTTGCCCGTCGGCAAGCGTCACCGGCGGCAGGCCGATTTTCGGCGCGGCGTCCGCCTTCTGCGAGCGCGTCGATTTGGGAACGATCGGCATCGACGGGCCGGGCAGCATCGTGGCGTTCGACTTCGACTTGCCAAACAGGTTGCAGCCCGCGCCGGCGACAACAACCGATATCAGCAACAACCCGTATAGCGATGGGCGGACGCGCATGACGAACTCCGGCTCGAGCGAAAAATGAGGCCATTTCTCGAACCGGCTTATACCGTTTCATTTGGCAAACGCAAGAGATGTCGCAGCAGCTTGAATAGTGACTCGGACTCGTCGTCACCGGCTTGCAAGCGGCAATACAGGTTCTTTTCGTCCACGACCTTGAGCCGCCCGCCGCTGCGGCTCGCCAATTTCTGAGCGAGCCGTTCGCCGCGATAAGCGAACACCAGGTCGGCGCCGTCGCGATGAATTGACGCGATCTGCCAGCGCGCTGCCAGCAGCCGCAGTTCGCCCATTTTTAACATCCACTCGGCCGCCTCGGGAATTGGCCCGAAGCGATCGCGCAACTCCTGCCGAAAATCCTCCAGCTTCTTTAGATTTCGAATCCGCGCCAATCGGCGATAGACCTCGATTCGCAGTTTCTGCCCCGGCACATAATCGCGCGGCAGATAGGCCGGCCAGGGCAGGTCCAGCGTCACTTCGAGATGGGTCTTCACCGGCTGGTGGCGTAATTTCCGAACCGAGTTTTCCAATAGCTGGCAATACAGTTCGTATCCCACCGCGGCGATATGACCGCTTTGTTGCGTGCCGAGCATATTGCCCGCCCCGCGAATCTCCAGGTCGCGCATGGCGATCTTGAAACCGGCCCCGAGTTGGGTGAATTCCTCGATCGCCTTGAGCCGCGCGGCCGCCTGTGGCGTCACGAGTTTGTTTTCCTCGACCAGCAAGTAGGCGTAGGCCCGGTTCTTGTGCCGGCCGACCCGCCCGCGCAGTTGGTGCAGGTCGGCCAATCCGTAATTATCGGCTTGATGGATGAAAATCGTGTTGGCGTTGGGGATATCCAACCCGCTCTCGATGATCGTGGTGGCGACGAGAATGTCGGCCTCGCGGCGAACGAACTTCAGCATCGTCTGCTTCGAGTTCATGCGCGGCCATTTGCCCGTGGCCGATCACGATGCGCACTTCGGGCACGATGTCGTGGATCTTCGCCGCGATCTCATGAATGCTTTGCACGCGGTTATGAACGAAATAGACTTGCCCCTCGCGATTCAACTCGCGGAGGATCGCCTGGCGGATCATGGTCTTGTCGAACCGCGTGATGCGGGTTTCAATCGGCAGGCGATCGGGCGGCGGCGTTTCGAGATTGCTGATATCGCGCAGGCCCAACAGCGCGAAGTGCAGCGTGCGCGGGATCGGCGTCGCGGACAGCGTCAGCACATGCACCGTTGCGCGGAGATGCTTCAGCCATTCCTTGTGCTCCACGCCGAAACGCTGCTCTTCATCGATAATGACGAGGCCCAGATCCTTGAATTGCACATCCTTGCTCAACAATCGATGCGTCCCAATGATTACATCGACGCCGCCCTGGGCGAGGCTCTCGACGATGCGCTTCTGTTCGCCCGCGGTGCGAAAGCGGCTCAGGCATTGGACGATGAATGGGTACTCGGCAAGCCGCTGACCAAAGGTGCGAAAGTGCTGCTCGGCGAGCACCGTCGTCGGCACCAGCACGGCGACTTGTTTGCCGTTGTCGATCGTCTTGAAGGCGGCGCGCACGGCGAGTTCGGTCTTGCCGTAACCGACGTCGCCGCAGAGCAGCCGGTCCATCGGCCGCGAGCGTTCCATGTCGCTCTTAATCTCCGCGAGGGCCGTGGTTTGATCGGGTGTTTCGCGGTATGAAAACGACGCCTCGAATTCTTTTTGCCATTCGGTGTCGGGCGGCAAGGCGTCGCCGGGTTGGGCGGCACGCACGGCCTGGAGTTGCAGCATGTCGGCGGCCATATCCATGACCGCCGCCTCGACCTTCGCTTTCCGGTTCAGCCAGGCGGTGCCGCCGAATTTCGACAGTTCCGGCTCTTGCCGCGAACTGCCGACATACTTTTGCACCAGGTCGATTTTCGACGCGGGCACATAGACGAACACGCCGTCGCGAAATTCGAGCAGCAGGTGCTCTTCCCGCGGCGTGGCTTTCGTCGCGCCCGCGACGGTCGCCGCGCCTGCGATGCCCCGATCGAGCATATGCATGCCGTGATAGCGGGCGATGCCGTGGCTCACATGCACGACCAGGTCGCCCGGCGAGAGGTCAAGGAAACTGTCGATGGCCCGCGATTCCACGCGGCGGCCGGCCGGCCGTGGCGGCGCGATCGGCTCGCCATCCATCGAGCCGTCGCGCCCGGCGCTGGCCCAATCATCGCGGTGGAACAGTTCCTGGCTGCCTAGAACGATGACGCCAAGATCGACTAGGCGAAAACCGGAGCGAATGCGGCCGCTTACCAACCGCAGGCGATCGGATTGCGCGATTTGTCCGCTGGCGAGGACCTCGCCCAAGCGCCGGCGTTCGCCCTCGCTCTGGCAGGCAATCAACACGCACTCGTTGCGAGCCACCGTGTCGAGTTCTTCGCCGATGCGGCCGACATTGCCGCTGAATCGCTCCACCGATTCGACGCGCAAGTGGCAGGTCGCCTCGACCGATGCGGCGGGAATCGCCGTCATGGTCACCGAGGGAAGCCTTAGCAATTGTTCGAATGTTCCCTCGACCGAAAACAGCCCGATCAGGTCGGCGGCGCGCTCGCGAAATAGCTGGCCCTGCTCGCGAAGCTCGGCGGGCTCGACCAGCACCACCCAGGAGTTCGGCGGGAGATAGTCGCAGAAATGGCCACGTGGCGGCGCGGTCATTTCGGGCGTGCGACCGTCATTCGCGATCATGCCAAGCAACGAAACTTCGTTGAGTTCGGTTAGGCTGCGCTGGTTGTAAGCGGAGAATTGGCGGATCGATTCGATCTCGTCGCCGAACAGTTCCAGACGAAATGGGTTGTCGGCGTCGGGCGGGAATACATCGAGAATGCCGCCGCGGCGGCTGAATTCGGCAGGATACTCCACCGCTTCGATCCGCTTGTAGCCATGGTCGACCAACCAGGCGGAAAGCTCCTCAAGATCGAGGGTTTCGCCGACTTTGAGCCGGCGACTGCGGCGGGCGAGTTCGGCGGGTTTGGGAACCGGCGAAATCAGCGCGGCGATCGGCGCGAGGACGAATTTCGGCGGATCGTCGCCGCGAAGCCGTTGCAGGATTTTCAGCCGTTCGGCCGGTTCCGACTCCTCGGCCCGGTACAGCATCGGCCGCACGCCGGAAAAGCCATGCAATTCGTCGGACCAAACGGTGATGTCGTGCGGGTGGGCGAGGACGACGAGGATTGGGTTTTTCGAATTGGCGGCCAGCGCGGCCGAAGTGAGCGACGCGGACGAACCCCAGGCGCCGTCAATTGTCGCGCTGCGGCCGCGCGCAGCGCCTCCACCAATGGCAAAAAGCCATCCAGGGCCCGCATCAACGCGGGCAATTCGCCGAGGCTCTCGGCGGGCCGTGCAGCCATCACGGGCATGATCTTACCTTCAGGGACCGAGAAATTATACCGAGATTTGGCTGGCGGTCCGGTCGATCGGCGAGCTTGGGGTGGCTGAACTCGCCAGAGATCACGAACGAATGAAAACACGAAATTGTCTTTTTCGTGTTTTCATTCGTTCGTGCGTTGGTGACGGAAATGGAATGCTCAGGGACGGCTCATGGGTACACGTAGGACGGGTAATAGGTTGTCGTCGAACGCAACCGGCCGAATAGCCCATAATGCGTGCGGGTCGCCGCCGGGTAATACGTCGCCGGCGGCGCCGCATAATACGACGTCGCTGGCGTGTAATACGACACCGTCGGAGTGTAGTAGCTTACCGTTGGCGTGTAGTAGCTCACTGTTGGCGTGTAGTAACTTACCGTCGGCGTGTAGTAGCTGACCGTCGGAGCGACATAGTAAGACGTCGCCGGCACCTGCGAATAATAGGTCACCGTCGGCGCAGCATATCGCGTAACGATCACTTGCGCCGAAACTTTATTGACCCCCACGCCAAGCAGCATCGCCGCCGCCACTGCGAAAGCCAACCCGCGAATGTTGTGTGCCATGTTTGTGTCTCCTGCTGAAACAAGGGGAAACCGAGTTGCCCAATTTTTGCAGCAACTTCAATGCCGCCTCGCGGAATCCGGGTCCGCCACGCTCGCCAGGCGCCCGCTTCCCGTAAAATACCGGCGGTATCCGAACGCGCTATTCTGGGTGGTCCGTGGCGAAGATCGCGCAACGCGGGGCATTGCAACTCCCATATCTCGAGACCTTCGCGAAGGCCGCCGAGTTGAGCAGCTTTACCCTCGCCGCGAAAGCGTTCGGATTGACTCAGGCGGCGATCAGTCAACGCATCCAGTCGCTGGAAAAGTTTGTTGAAAAACCGCTCTTCCATCGCCGCGGCGGCAAAGTCTGGCTGAGCCCCGCGGGTCAGACGCTCTACGAACATGCCTTGCGGATTTTCGAAATTCACAACGAGGCTCGCCGCGAAATTAGTGGCAAGGCCGCGCCCAGCACCGCCGAGTTGACCCTCGCCGCGAGTTCCATTCCCGGCGAGCATCTGCTGCCGGGGTTGCTGGCGAGTTTCCGCCGAAAGTATCCGCACATTTACGTTCGCGCCTCGGTCGGCGACAGCATGTCGGTGATCGGCGAAATCGAGCGCGGACAGGTCAGCCTCGGGCTGGTCGGCCGCCTGGCGGATAAGCCGCATCTGGAATTTCGCCGCTTTGCCCGCGATCGCATGGCGCTCATCGTCCCCGGGGGCCACTTTCTCGCCCGGCGCAAAACGCATCTCGATCGCGCAACTTGCCCGCGTCCCGCTGATCGTCCGCGAGGCCGGCTCCGGCATGCGCCACTGGCTCGAACATTCGCTGGAACGCGCGGGACGCTCGCTGGTGGATTTGAATGTCGCGCTCGAACTCGGCAGCAACGAGGCGATCAAGGAAGCCGTGTCGCAAGGCGTCGGCGTCGCCATCCTGTCCGTCTACGCGGTGCAACAGCAACTCGACCGGCAATTTCGCGCCCTCACGGTGAGCGGACTCGACTGCGAGCGCGACATGTATGTCGTGCGCGACCGCCGGCGCGTTTTGCCGATGCCGGCCCGGCAGTTCCTGACATTTCTCGAAAGCAATCCCTTGCCCGAATTGCGCCCATAAGTTCAACTTATGGCCTGTCCTCGCCATATCACGCGTCATCCATCACGATCCGAGCAGGTTCCGCATACGGTAAGTGCCGGTGTCTGAGAATTCGCGCACCCGATCGTTGACGAAGGAGTCACCAAATGCGATGCTCGACGATTTTGTTGGCAATTTTGGCCGTTGCGGGCCTTACCGGAATCGGCCAGGGCGATCCGCCCGCCGCGAAGCACGATTCCATGGAAGTCTCAGTTTCTTATCCGAACCACCTGAAATGGATCGAACGCGCCCGCGTCGTTGCCGCGCGGCGCCAAGATTGCGCTCTTGGAAGGCGACCCCAGCAAGGAAGGGCCGTTCGTCTTTGCGCCCTGCTGCCCGACGGCTATCGAATCCCGCCGCACACCCATCCCAAAACGGAACGGATCACCGTCATCTCCGGCGAGTTCAACATTGGCATGGGCGATAAGTTTGACGAAACCAAGACCAAACCGATGACCGCCGGCACTTACGGCTTCTGGCCTGCCGGCATGAAACACTTCGTTTGGGCCAAGGGCGAAACCATCATCCAATTGCATGGCATGGGCCCCTGGTTGCTGAAATACGTCAACCCCGAGGACGACCCGCGCCACGGCAAGTAGCCAATGGCAAGCCGCAGGCTGTAGCCGCAGACTTTAGTCTGCGACTACGGCCTGCGGCTCGCAATTCTGCTCGTTGCTGGGCTCTGCCCATTGATGCCCTGCCTTCGCGGCTCCGCCGCGCGAGTGTTTCAAATCCAAATTCACTTGAACGAACCGACCCCTCTCTTGGCCGCACCAGCCGATCGGATCAACCCCATGACGGCCCAGGCGCTTCCGGCGTGCGTGATCGGGGCCAGATTCGTCGGCGGCTTGCCGTTCCGCATGATCGCTCGCGAAACCATCGGCCACACTCCGCTTTCGTGCTGCGACTACGCAAGAAATACCTGCCCCTTTCGCACGGCCACGTCGTCTGTCGTTCGCTCCCGCCTCGGCCAACGCATACAGTGCTTGCCCCGTGGCGTAGGCGTCACTTTTCGCTTCGACTTGGCCCAGCCGCCGTCGGAGTTCTGCGTCGCGCGAGCTTCTCAACCACGGTGTCCACTCCTTCTCGGGCCGGCCAAGCCGCCGCCACAGGATCAACCGCACGCCGCGGCTTGCGGCTCCGGGTCCGAGTTGGCGGCTCGCAGCCATTTGAGACCCCTGTCGATTGCCGCTTTTCCGTCGGCTCCCATGTCCGGGGCGTTCGGCGACGACAGGGCCAGCAAGGCCAGCGTCGTCAGCACTTCCGGCGTGGAAGAGGAGCCGATCGGCCGGAATTCATTGGAGAGTTTCCATGAGCCATCGGGGTTTTGGTCGCGTAAGACCGAGCCGAGCAGCTTTTTCAGGCCCTCCTGCAGCTTGTTGTCGCCGGCTTCGACGCCCAGGGCCAGCACTAGCGGTGCCTCGTTCAGGTCGATCGGTTGCGGCTTCGCGGGCTTGGCCACAGCCTTGGCGGGAATGTCCTTGGCGACCGCCCAGGCCGAAAGTTCGCTCAGGGTTTTCTTGTCGACCGCATAGCCGCGTTTTTTGCCTTCATTCAAGGCCCAGATGGTCATTGGTGCGTGGTGACACTCGGTGCACTGCCGAGTTTTCCGCCAAGTCAAATTGTCGTTGGCCAGAAAAGCCAGCCCGCGATTGATCGTCGCCGTGATGTTGGGAGAGGGCTCGCCCCCAGACACCCCGATCGGCAGCGCAACAAGAATTGCGACAACGCAAAGTCGGCTCATGGCGAACCTCCGGCAATAGCGAAGGATAACTATCGAAACCGCGGGTGGGGGAAACCAACGCGCTGATTGTACCGCGTTCGGAATTCGGCTGCAATGATCGAAACCACCGCGAATCAAGCTGGCGAGCGTCGCAGCGTAAGCGCGACGTGTGAACCGCGTGGCGACTCGCTCACACGTCGCCGCGACGCTCGCCAATCGGCCTTCGTTACTGGGCTCTGCCCAGTAATGCCCTGCGTTTGCGGCCGCGCAGCGCTGGCCAATTCAGCGAAATTGCAATACTCCACGCAGCGACATTCGATATTCTCTTGAATATGCGGCAGGCTCCGCCGCCACAAACCAACTTGCGAATGCAACCCCCACGAGAGGCGCCGTATGACCGGACTCTTGTTGTTTTTTCTCGCGCTGGCAATGGGCGCGCTCGCGCTGCTCGGATTCTTCACGTTGCAGTTGTATTTCAAATCGGAACAACTGCGCGGCGCTTCGAAGACCTGCAAAAGCAATACGACGAAGATCAGAAAACCATCAAATCACAGCAAGCCGAATTACATCGGCTTGCGAAATACAGGGGAATCGCCGATGTCGACGCCAAGGCGACCGAGATGCTGGCATCCGCGCAATCGACTCTGGAACGGGCGAAGTTTGACGGCAACGCCACACTGATCGCGGCGCAGACGCGGGCCGACGTTTTGCTGAAGGAAGCCAACGATAAAGCCGGCAATGAAGTAATCAGCGCCCGTGAGGCCGCAAATGTGGTCCTGTCCGAAGCGAATGCCAAGGCGAAAGCTCAGAAGGAAGAGACCCAGGCCCTTCTCAACTCGTCGACAACCCACGCCGCGAAGATCATCGCAGCCGCGAACAAACGAGCCGAGCAAATCGCCGGCAGCGCATACGACGCCTTGAAGAACGCCAAGCAATACGAGCAGGCCGCCAAGGCGATGAAGCACCTCGTCGAAGGCTACGGCAACGAGTACATCGTTCCCGCGTCGAGTCTGTTGGATGAATTGGCGGACGATTTCAGCCACGCCCAGGCCGGCCGGGAACTCAAGCGGGCCCGCGAATTCACGAAGATGATGGCGCGCAACGGCACCGCCGGCGACTGCGGCTATTCCGAGGCGAATCGCCGCGCCAACGCGATCAACTTCGTCGTCGATGCGTTCAACGGCAAAGTCGATTCGATTCTGTCGCGCGTCAAGCACGATAATGCCGGAACGCTGGCTCAACGGATGCGCGACGCCTTCAGCCTGGTCAACATCAACGGCCAGGCGTTCCGCGATGCCCGGATCACGCAGGAATATCTCGCCGCCCGCCTGGAGGAACTAAAATGGGCGGCGCGAGTCCAGGAAATCGCCCAGCGCGAACGTGACGAGCAACGCCACGCGATGGAGCAGGCCCGCGAAGAAGCCCGGGCCGCCAAGGAACGCGAACGGGCGCTGTGCGAGGCGGCTAAGGAGGAAGAGATTCTCCAAAAAGCGATTGCCGAAGCACGCGAGCAATTCGAGCATGCCACCGGACAGCAAAAGGAAATGTACGAGCAGCGCCTGAAGGAAATGGCCCAAAAACTCAATGAGGCGATGGAGCGAAAAGATCGCGCCCGCTCCATGGCGGAGCAAACCAAGAAGGGCCACGTCTACATCATTTCGAATATCGGCTCACTCGGCGAAGACGTCTTCAAAATCGGCCTGACTCGCCGCTGGGACCCGAAGGACCGCATCGACGAACTTGGCGGCGCGAGCGTCCCGTTCGGCTTCGACATTCACGCCACCATCCTCAGCGACGACGCCCCAGCCCTGGAATCACAACTCCACGAGCGATTCCGGCTACGCCAAATCAACAAGGTCAACTTCCGAAAAGAATTCTTCCGCGTCTCGCTCAAGGACATTCGCGACGAGATCGAAAAACTCGGCATCACCACCGGCGTCAGTTGGACCGAAACCGCGCAAGCGCGACAATACTACGAATCGCTGGCCATCGAAAAGGAAATCGCCGACAAGCCGGACGCACGCGAGCGATGGATCAAACGGCAATTGAACATGCGGATCGCCATGGCCGACGGCTCGCGAGCGGGTGGGGAGATGGAGGATGAGGAGTAAATTCGGCCTATCCGCAATCGCCATATTCAAATCGAATTGTAAACGCACTCTCTTGATGTCGCATCACGTGGAAATCGTAGGGTGGGTCGAGACCGAGCTGTCAGGCTCGGTCGAGGCCCACCGTTACCGCTTTCCTGCTTCCGGCCGGCTTTCGAGTTTTTCCAATGACTCCTTGGCCGAATTTGCAATTTCCGGATCCTTGTCTCGGACCAGCAGTTTGATGGTCTTGACGATTTCGCCCTTATGAACGGTGTCGGACAACTGGACGAGTGTGCGAATTGCTTCAATGCGATTCTCTGGAATTACATCAAATTTCGCCAACGTCAGGATGGCGTCCAATCCGTCCTTCCGATCCATCGGCAGAGGTCCGGCCGACCGCAAGAAAATGAGCGCGGCTCTACGAACTCGCGCACAGGAAGCGATCGAACTCAACCCCGGAGCGGCGTACTGCCTCGCGCTGAGATTAACCAATTTGACGACAAACCTGTAAGTATCCGTACCGCGTCCATGTTCAAAATGCTCCAAGAACGCCAAGCAAGCCGCGATCGGATCCTCGCCTTCGCGGCCGCCTTTGAGCTTTACTCCAAGTCGAAGTCGCCGAGCGAGGTCCAGGACGAGCGGAACGAGCGGCCGCCCACGCTCTCCAAGCTCAGCTACGCGCCGGAGGGATTCCGCGCTATTTCCGAACACAATTGTCGACGCCAGATCCGAATAAGTCTTGTCAATCTTTGAAAGAGCCACACGCACGAACGGCGCACGCGCTCGTCTCGGTCAAGCATCGCCAAGCACAATTCGGGAACGGCTGCCGCCGCTTCGGGTCCTAGCTCGGCAAGCGCTCGCGATGCGGCGAGTCGTTTTGCACTCGACTTTGACTCGAGGTCCGAGCGCAGACCTTTCACGACGGCCGCAGTCGAGCCAGATTGTGGCGGGTCGTCATGCGCCACGCCTTTGGGCGTCAAAGCACCAATGGCGACGAGCGCGATCGAAATGCTTCGAAAACGGGTTGAATTCATGCTTCGCATCTCGACTTCTCAAGGCTTCTTGGCATCGATCTTCTTCAGTGCTTGCTCGACTGCCAAGCGTATTGTCTCATCATTATCAAATCGCACCCCTTCCAAAGTCTTTCGGACCGCCGCCCCATTGTCGGCGTCATGGATGGAAGCGAGTAACCCGATTGCCGCGATTCGATTCTTGGCGACGTCACTAGTTGCGACTTTTTGTAACGGCTTTAGTGCTTGTTTAATGTTGGCAAGGGATCGAAGGCTAACCAAAGCTGCCGCGCGCACGCGCTGTGACTCAGAATCAAAATATGTTGGCCTCGATCGGTGGTTGGGGAGCTGAAAGCTCAGCGAGTGGATAATCAATTTGTTTGCGTGCGGGTCTCTCGGCGCGGCCGCAGCCAGGGCTGCCATGCACCCTTCCAACAGACGCACATTGTAGGCGACAACCGACGCGGCCTGCGAATAGCTCTTACCGGTGCTCGCGTATGCTGTTGCAGCCGAAAGAGCGGTCTTTGACGAGTTTTCCGCCAACCGCAGCAGCAAGGGAGTAAGTGGCTCAGCTGCCAGGCCGAGCGTCGCCGCCTTTTGCAATGCCAATTGATCGACGTTAATGTAGATCGCGGTCGCGAGTTTGTAGGTTGATTCGTCAATCGCTTTTAATGCGTCTGCAGCCGCAATGCGAACATTTCGTGAAGAATCCATCATGGATTGGCAAAGATCCCGACGTGCCAATTGGCCAGACTTTCCAAGTGCTCCCAGAACCTCAGCCGCTTTTTTCCGTTCGGTCGCGGACTTCGAGGTGCGAAGTGTCGTTGTCTGCAATTTGACGATCGCTTTGACTTCTGGGGATGGTTCCGGTTCATCCGCTTGACTGCCAAACGTAATCATAAAGGCCGCAAGCGCTGGGGCAAGAACGCGTTGATTCATGTTTGGGCTCCATTCACGTACTCCACCTACTTAGACTGAATAACTTGATGCGGGCAACGCGATCCATGCGCAACGCGGCGACCACAGTCGTGGTCCCAGGGTCATCCTTCGTCGGCCAGGCGCTAATGTCGCCAGAGAGAAAACTGGAGTGCCTTGCAGAATAGCGAGTTCCTATTTTTTTGTATCAGCGGAGCGACCACACGTCAATTCGGCGAAGTATGCGATTGCTTCTGCGGCGCGCTGCGATCATTCTCGTTTCCTGGCATTGAGCCGAGAGGACCACGGCAATGCCAGGATTGCGAGCGACTCGCGAAGGAGGGGCTGCCAGGGAATGTTGTCGCCCATGGATCAATCTTTCTTACGATTTGAAGGCCACGCTGCCGCACCGACCGGATCGCCTCGCGACGTCGGATCACTACCTCGCTTACGGCTCTTCTCCTAAAGTTCCGAAAGCGGTGACAAGTCACCAGCACTCCGATATCCAAAAATGAGATTCAACCGATTAATGACTTTCGATCAGCTCGGAATGATCACCAGCGGGTCGAATTCGTCGGAAACCTTCAGGCTGTCGATTTTGAAACTGTAAATCATTTTGACCTGGGCGGGCCGCACTGTGCGTTCGAGCCAAGCAGCGGAACACCACGGGTATTGATTCGCCACGCGGACCAAGCCATGTTTCACGGCGTTTTGATGAACATAATTCAAACGCGCCAAGTACGATTTCTGAAACGTCAGTTCCTTTTCCCAGTAGTTGTGCCAAACCTGGCGGCCTGCTTCGCCGTCGGCCTTGTTCACTTCTCGCGCAGTGGTCGCGTGAAGTTCGGTCAGGAATTCGCGCAGTCGATTCGGACTCTTTAACGAGTAGCCAACAAAATGGTAGTGATTCGAAAACACCGCCCATGCTTCCAGGTTCCACTCGTAACGGCGTGCGGTCGTGAGCAGGTTGTTTTCCAACAGGGTCAGTCGCTCGGCGGTGTCGAACACATGTGCTTTTCGATAAGTTCCAGTCGTGACCATGTAGGCGCCTTGAGCAGCTACGCTATGCCGTGGCGCATGGGGCCAGTCCTTGGCCATCGCTGAATGCGATTCCGCCAACGCATACGGCGATATGGTCGTCGATTGTAGCTGTGCCATTCGGAGCATATTCGCCGCGATTGAAAGTTGCTCGTCGGGCAACTGCAGGATGGTTTTGATCAATTCGACTCGCTGGGCGTCACGGTCCATGGGGGCGACTCGGCAAAATCATGCACGATGAGAAACGCCCGGATATCCTAAACTCCGTCAACAAGACGGCCAGCCACTGCATCCGAAAGATGTGAAAGCGGTGACAAGTCACCAGCACTCCGACATCCAAAAGAAGCGCCTTTGGATATCGGAGTGCTGGTGACTTGTCACCGCTTTGGGATTTTTTGGAGTCGGATTTGTGTAGAACGGTAGGGTGGGTCGAGACCGAGCTGTCAGGCTCGGTCGAGGCCCACCATTGGCGCACAAGAGTCTTACTTTGGCCCGATGCTCCAAAATCTCCCAAAGCGGTGTCGAGCCACGCGCACTCCGACATCCAAAAGAAGCGCCTTTGGATATCGGAGTGCTGGTGACTTGTCACCGCTTTGGGATTTTTGGGAGTGCCTCCGGCGGACAGAATCAAGTCGGCACGTTATCTCACGGCGCCACCACGACCGGTTTGCTGCGCACCACGAAGCCGCCGGCGATGAACATTTTTTGTTCGTCGAAGAGGAGGTTGAAGACTTCGACTTTGCCCTCGACGGCGGTCACTTCCAGTACGGTGGCGGCGAAGCGTTTGCCGGATTGCCAGCGCCAGATGCGGTCGCCGGGCTTCAGTTCACCGGCGGCGCGGAATTTCCCCGATTCCAGGGCGATCGGCTGGGTCTCGGTCGTGATCAGTTTCGCGCCGGGGACGCGCAATGTCACGGCTCGATTTCGCGTGTTGAAGACGCTGATCACTCTCGTGGTTGTTTTCTTGCCGTTGGCGTCGATGGTGAGGACGGAGTCGCCGGGGCGGAGTTTGTCGATCGCCTTGACGCCTTCGGAGACGGCGACCGCGGTGCCTGCCGGGAAGCAACCGGGATGGCAGGGGATGGTGCGGTGCGTGCGCTCCGTGAGGCTGACGGGGTAGCGGACTTCGCCGTCCTTGCCGTGGACCAACAGCCGGGCGTCGCCAAGAGGCTGATCGAACGGAAAGACCGCCAGGGTCAGCTTGCTGGTGATTTTCGGGCCGCGAATTTCAAAGAGCCGCTTGTTCTTTTCCGTCTTGATGAGTTTCAAAGTGAATTCGAGCCGCACTGGCGGCAGTTCCTTGGCGCCGGCGGTCGGTTCGCCAAAGGCGTCGAACTTGGGGACGAATGGATCGAGCGTGAGTACGCCTTTCCCGCCATCGGCCAGCTTGCACTCGAGAATGACTCGGTGAGCGCTGCCCTTCAGTTCCGGCATGGGGAGATCGGTGGTGAAGGTGTCGCTGATGAACTGGGCGTTCTCTTGCTGCGCCGCCAGGGGAGGCGCGGAGCCGATGAACACCATCGCCACGAGCAATTTCAGTCGCATGGACGCTCCTTTTTCGACGGACTCAACGTCGCGGAACCAGTGAATGCGTTTGGGCGTTGTGGATCGTACCAGCGAAGTTGGAGGTGAGCAAGTTGCAAGAAGAACAAGACTCGCTCGCGGTTGGAACAGAGATCAGCAGGATTTGCAATTCAGCGGGCATGGCGGCTTCGGATTCGGCGTTTGGCTTCGTCCCACGAGACGCCGGAGGCCGGGTGCTGCAGCATGTTTTGCTTTCTTCGAGCCAGTTCGTCGCGCTGCCATTGATGAACCGGGACGTCCTCAGGTGTTGCCGTCAAGTCGTCCCACAGATCTTGAACGAGCTGAAGTTTTTCCGGGGCTGTAAGTTCGAAAACAGAAGGAATGGTGGTATTCACGCAGTGATCTCCGAGAACCGTCATGTCGAAACCATCGTATCGGGCGGCTTGCCAACCGGTCAACTCATTTTATGAACGCCGCAAGGCGCAATATCAGCGAAGGTGGCATTATGAATATATGTACACTATACTTAGTTGTTTCGCGGGAACGCGGGGTTCCCGTGCATTGACGAGGCAAACGCCGTGCGCGCCGATTTTCAAAATCTGGTTCCAAAGAGTTCCGCACGCGGACGGACACCCGGACGGACAACCGGACGGACATGCGGACGGACAACCGGACGGACAAACCGGACAAGTTTTGTGATGGTTCGAAATTCAGAACGCAAGCTGATTGCCGATCAAGAGGTTACAGCAAAAGCAGGCAGCAAGTCGCAGGTGCAAAATGTCCGCTTTTGTCCGGTTTTTGGTGTGGGCTGGTCTTGCCGGAGTTTGGCGTTTCAAGTTACAAATGGGCCCTCTCGCCTTCGGAGACCGCGATTCGTGAACGAACCGACCGAACCGCTCGCCAACCGGCGGGCCATGTTGCTGGGCGCCGCGATGAACGGGCTCGCCTTCATCGCCCAGTTGGGCGTCGCCTTCGTGCTGGCCCCCATGATGCTGCGATACTTCGGCCGCGAACGCTACGGGGCCTGGTCGTTCGTCGAATCGATCCTCGCCTACTTCACGCTGTTCGATCTCGGCCTCGCCGCCACGCTGATCCGCTATGTGCCCAAGTGCCGCACCGAGAACGACCACGATCTCTTGAACCGCGTGGTTTCCGGCTGCTTGCTGATCTTCTCCGCCGCGGGCGTAATGGTCGTGCTGCTGGGCGTTGGCGTGTTCCAGTTGGTGCTGCGATTCTCCTCGAAGGTGCCCGCGAATTTGCACGACGAAGCCTGGCGCATGACGCTGGTGTCGCTGGTGGGCTTGGCATTGATTCTGCCGACGAGCATTTTCCCCTCGATGCTCGACGGGCTCGGCCGATTCACGCTCAAGAGTTGCCTGCGGACGATTTTTCTGGGGCTTCGCTTCGCAGGCGTGCTCTGGGCGCTGTACGCCGAGGGCAACCTGGTGACGATCGCGGTGGTGTTCTCCGTGACGGCGGTCGGCGAAAACCTGGCCATGGCCCTGGCGGTTCGAAAACTGATGCCGAATGTGAATCCGGCCCCCTGGCGAACCGACCGCACCGCCTTGCGATTGATTCGCGGCTACAGCATCGATTCATTCCTGGCGCTGATCGCCGGCCGCATATCCTTCAAAACCGATGCGATCGTCATCGGGCTGTGCGGCTCGCTCGACTTGATCCCGTTCTTCGACATGCCGTCGCGGTTGGTCGAGTATTCGAAGAACTTGATTCGATCCGCGACCACGACGCTGACGCCGGCCTTCAGTTCGCTTGATGCCCGCGGCAGCAAGGCCGCCATTCGCGAGTTGTTCCTCACCGGCAGCCGCTGTGCGTTGTACTTGGCCGCGCCGATCCAACTGTGCCTGCTAATGTTCGGCGGCGCGTTCTTGCAGTTGTGGCTAAAGGACGCCGAATATCGAATCAAAGGCGAGCCGATTCTGTGGATTCTCGCCGGCACCATTTCGGTCGGCATGTTGCAATCGGTCGCAGCGCGAGTGCTGTATGGCGTCGGCCAGATTCGCCGCTTTGCCCGGCTGATGCTGCTCGAGGCCGCGATCAACTTGGGCCTGAGCCTGGCGCTATTCCCGGTGATGGGCATCAATGGCGTGGCTCTGGGCACCGCAATTCCGAACGTCGCCATGTGCCTGTATATTCTGGTTCGCGTATGCATCATGCTCGAAATCGACGACCGCACGCTATTCCGCCAAGCGTTGGTCAAGCCAGTGATTGCAATGGGATTGCTATTCGCCTATTGGTGGGGAGTTGCGGATGATTTGCCGCCGACGACGTGGCGTGGCTTCCTCGGCCTGACGGGCTCCGGCACGCTCGGCTACGCCCTGTTGGTTCTGGCGATGGAAGTGATTTCCGCCCGTCTGATGCGCAACGCCGGGATCGATAGAATTTCGGCATGGACATCAAATGGACCGACGCCGATCCCGAAACGGGCGGCAAGCGATATCTGAAGGCCGAGCGCTTCGCCGGGTTCTGGAAGTTTCACTATCGCTCGGAGCGGCGGGGAATCTGGACTCGGCTGCACCCGCCGACGAAGGAAATGTGGGAAGTGGTGCTGGACGCGTTGGAACGCCGCTACCGCCGCCGCGAGGGAGTCAGCGAAGAAGACGTGAAGCAAATTAAGAACATTCTCAAGGATTTACAACGAAGACACCGCGACGAAGAAGAATGAGCCATGCCTTTCACCCCCATTCTCGCCACCCTGGGCTATGTGATGTCGCCGGACGGGCAGCAGGTCCTGCTGATTCATCGCTCGACGCGGCCGGAAGATTTACATGCCGGAAAGTACAACGGATTGGGCGGAAAGCTCGATCGCGGTGAAGACGTCGTCAGCGGGATGATTCGTGAAATTCGCGAAGAAGCCGGGATCGAATGCGATGAATCAGTTTTGCGCGGAACGATCAGTTGGCCCGGCTTTGGCAAGAATGGCGACGATTGGTTCGGATTCATCTTTCGAATTGATCGCTGGCACGGGGAATTGATGTCGGCGAACGCCGAGGGGACGCTCGGCTGGCATGACCTGTCCGGCCTGCAGGAACTGCCGCTCTGGGAAGGCGATCGGCACTTTCTTCCACTGGTGTTCGGTCGCGATGAACGCCAGTTCCACGGCGTCATGCCGTATCGAGATGGCCGGCCCGTTTCCTGGAGCGTGCAGTTCCTGCCCAACAAGGCGTAATCCATCACGGCAAGTAAGCCGGTCTTGGCTGTCTCGAGCGAGATGTCGATCGATAGGGCACGAACGCACGCGCTTCAGATTCCGGCTGTGATGATGTGACTGGCGCCGGCGGCCAAGATCGAAGCGGCTGATCGTAGCGGATCGGCGAATAAGGACTGACCAACGGCGCCGCTCGGCGACCATTTGGATTGGAATAAGCAAACGGGCTGTATGCGTTATGCGGTGGCGGCGCGGCAGCGGCAGGTTCGCCGGCCGGCGCGAAACAAGAACAGGCCAGAACAAAAAGGATCGTCAGAACAACCGGTTTCATGAATTCCGCTCGCGGGCGTTGAGAGTTTCGAGACTTGCACCCATGCAACTGTTCCTGCATACTGCATCGGTTGCCCGACCGTCAGAATTTTGCACACTTCGCCCAGTTTCCCAAACCGGACGGTTTGAAATACGGACATTCGCGAATCTATCGAATCGCCGCATCATATCGCAGCAGTTGACACGCGATGCGACCGTTAAAGAGGTGCGTTCGCTCCACGACGGGAAGTCTGACCTGCCGCGCCAAAGCACCATTGCCGGTAAAGACGAATGCCCGCCAGCCGGCACAGCGCTCGCGGAATATTCGTCCCAAGGTCCGATAAAGATCGATTAGATCTTTTTCGTCGCCGATGCGTTCGCCATAGGGCGGGTTGCAGATGAGCGTGCCAGGCGGACCTGCTGGCGGATGGAACTCGCCGATGTCGCGACGCTCGAAACGAAGCAAATGGCCGACGCCCGCCGCCTTGGCGTTGGTCCGGGAAAACTCGATCGCGTCGCTGCGAATGTCGGAACCGAGAATTGGGGCCGGAAGTAATTTCGCGACTCGCGACCTGGCCTCGTCGCGAATCGCAGTCCACAATGCCACGTCAAAATCGAGCCAGCCCTGGAAGCCGAAGCACTTCCTCGTCAGGCCCGGCGATCGGTTCAATGCAATCCAGGCGGCCTCGATCGGCAGCGTGCCGGAACCGCACATCGGATCGAGAAATGGCGTAGCGGGATCCCAGCCGCTTAACAGGATTAGCCCGGCAGCGAGCGCCTCGTTGAGGGGCGCTTTCGTCTGGATCGGACGATAGCCGCGCTTGTGAAGCGACTCGCCCGATGCGTCGAGGCTCAGTGTTGCAACATCTTGAAAAACGTGAAGATTCAGTCCGACCATCGGCGTTTCGGGATCAACGCTCGGCCGGCGGCCGCATCTGGCTTTGAATTGATCGCAAATAGCGTCTTTGACCCGGCGGGCGGCGAATTGAGAATGGGTGATTGCCGAATCGCGGACGTTGCAGTCAACCGCCAGGGTATGATCCGGCGTCATATACAGCGACCAGTCGACGCTCTGAACAGCTTCATAGAGTTGGTCGGTTGACTCAGCCGGCGCTTCAAGCACGATCCGCAAGACCCGCACGGCCGTCCGCAGCCAGAGATTCGCCTTGTAGCAGGCCGCTAGATCGCCTGCAAACGAAGCGCCGCCCCGCCCCGTCTCGATACCTTCCACCCCAAGCCGCCGAAGCTCGTTCGCGAGAGCCGCTTCGAGACCCCGAGCACAGGTGGCGAAAAACCGGAGTTTCTGATTCACGTTACGCCAGGATTTCTTGCACCACCCGAGCTTTTTCCACGCCCGTGAGCCGTAGATCGAGGCCCTGGAATTTCGCCGAGAAGCGTTCGTGCTCGATGCCGAGCAGATGAAGCATGGTCGCGTGCAGGTCGTGAACTTCCACGATATTGTCCACGGCGTTGTAACCGAGTTCGTCGGTGGCGCCGTAGGTGAGACCGCCCTTGATCCCGCCGCCGGCCAGCCAGATGCTGAACCCCTTGATATGGTGATCGCGGCCGTTGCCCTGGGCCATGGGCGTACGGCCAAATTCGCCGCCCCAGACAATCAACGTGTCATCGAGCATGCCGCGTTTTTTCAAATCGGTGATCAATGCATAGCAGGCCTGGTCCACTTCCTTGGCGACGACCGGAATATCGTCCTTGATTCGGCCGTGATGGTCCCAGTCCCGGTGATAGGCTTGAATAAAGCGAACTCCCCGCTCGGCGAGTCGCCGGGCAAGCAAGCAATTGGCCGCGAACGAGCCATCGCCGCCCTTGGTCCCATAGAGTTCCAGAGTTTTGGCGTCTTCCTTGGAGAAATCCATCAATTCCGGCACGCTGGTCTGCATGCGAAACGCCATCTCGTATTGAGCGATTCGCGTCGCGATCTCCGGATCGTCAATCAAATCGTTCTGAAGCCTGTTTAACTTACCGGCCGCGTCGACGATGTCCTTTTGCCGATCAGCACTAATTCCGGAAGGATTGCCGACATAAAGGACCGCATCGCCCTTCGAGCGGAAGTTCACCCCTTGAAACCGGCTGGGCAAAAAACCGGCCGACCATTGCCGCGACGCAATCGGCTGCGATTGACCGGAGCGTCCCGTTGACGTCAGCACCACAAAGCCGGGCAAGCTGTCGCTTTCAGCGCCAAGCCCGTACCAGATCCAAGAGCCCATGCTGGGACGGCCGGAAATCGTCGTGCCCGTGTTCATGAACGTATGGGCTGGGTCATGATTGATTGCTTCGGTTCGCAGCGATCGCATGATGCAGATGTCATCCGCGATTTTTTGGATGAATGGAAAGATCGCCGAGATTTCCTGGCCAGATTTGCCGACTTTTCGAAACGGATGTTGCGGCCCAAAACAATTCAGCTTCGCACCCTGAAGCTGTGCGATCGGCTGGCCCTTGGTAAACGATTGGGGCATCGGCTTGCCGTTCATTGCCGCTAGCTTCGGCTTGTAGTCAAAAGTCTCAAGATGGGATGGGCCGCCGGCCATTGTCAGGAAAATGACTCGCTTGGCCTTGGGTCGAAAATGCGGCGGATTGATTACGCCTGGCGTCGCGCCCAACAGTTTGGGATTGATCAGAGTGCCAAGTGCCACGCCACCCAGGCCCAATAGCGACTGGCCCAGAAATGTTCGGCGATTGGCAAGCAGTTTCCGGAGGTCAAATGGGTTCATGGCGGAAATTGGGTTGAATCAAATCGGTGGCGGGTCTTACCCCCGCAGTATACCGAAGATCTTGATCGATTGCCACAACCGGATTCAACTCGGGTTGTGTTCGGTCGGCCCGAGTTTGGGCAAGCATTTCCCGCGAGGTCGAAACGATCAGTAGAAGATGCGGCGCCGCAATTATGATCGCCCTGAAAACTGACCACGACGTCACTTGGGCTTCATCGGCTTCGGAGTCGGTTTGTCGGGGGGGCTGTTCGCCGCTTTGGGCGTCTTGAGTGTTGGGATTTTGCCCTCGGTCAGCCGCTTTTTCCAGCGGTTGATTGCGGCGGTACGGTCGTCCTGGAGTGGATTGTAGTTGACCAGCCGCGCACCTTCGGGGTCAAGCTGCACCAAATGCCAAAGCGCAAGTTCGCGAATTGAGAGTCTCTCGTTATTCAAGAAACCGAATAACAGATCGTAGGTGGATGGGGCGACGACGTCCTCATCCGAAAAACTGTGCAACAACTGGAGCACTGCGTCCGCGTCGGATTCGGAGTAGCCTTTCTGGTCCATCAACATGCGATGTAAAACCAAGCCGTTGTCGGCCTCCCGCGCGATCCAGTTTCGTAACGCGATGACCGCCGCCCCACGAAGGGCTGGCCGAGTCAGGTCGTCAAGCGAATCAACGAGCGGCTTAATTTTGTCAATGGCCGGCAGACTAAACGCGGCGTATAGCTGCGATGAAGGTTTCTCGGCATCGGCCAATTCGGAGAGCGCGAGGTTTGGCGTGGCCCCGTCCTCGTTGAGTCGCGCCACGAGGGCCTCGATCGTCGTCTTCATCTCAACCGCGGCTTCCTTCGCCGGCGATTTGGTTGGCATGGCAAAGGTCCAGAGCAGCGGCGCCTGATTGAGAACGGCAGGCGGTTGCACTTTGCCCTTGTTGTCCCAGCCGATCAACGCCGGCCCCGGCGGCGCGTGCAGTTCGATCGCCTTCATATCGCGGACTTGGACTGTGACCTGACCTTGGGGAACTCCGAGAAACATCTGCGCGGTCGGGAATTCGCCATGAGGAACCTTGCTGAAGCGGTCGCCCCGGCCAAAACTCATCAAGAGGTCAATGATGACTTCGGAGTTCGCGGCCATCGTCAAGTCCCAGACCTCGTCGCGAAATCGCAGCCGCACCTTGGCCGGAGTGCTATTCTTTAAACTCTTGATGATGATGCGCCCGCGTTGCAGCGTCAGATCGGCATCGAAACCGGCGGGCGCCAAATGCAGCCCGATCGCGCTTTCAAATTCCATTAGCGGCAAGTATTCCAACACATTTCCCCACAGAGTCACCTGCACGTCGGAGTCGAGTTTGATGACGCTCTGACTCCCCGGCAAGCTGACAAACTGTTTCCCCGACGCGATTCGGGATTTCGCGGCGACTGGTTGCCAATCCGCGTTCTGATTGATCGGCCTTTCTACTAATGCCGATGACGGCGAGACGTACTCTCCAAGCTCTTTTCGTTCATCACTGGGCTCGATGTTTGGAACTTCATTCAATGATTTCTTTTTGGGTTCGTTGTTTGCGGGCGGCGGTTTGGCCTTATCACCGCCAGTTTTCGCGGCGGACGATTTCGATGCATCGGACTTTGCCGAATCGACGCTCGAGTCGTTGATCACGGGCCCATTCTTGACGGGCTCACTCTTCTTGGCCTCGGCCGATCCGGACGGCTTCTCGCGGGAGGTGGGTACGACGGCGACAGAATCCCTTCGACCATTCCCGCGAATCGGCTGGGGCGGCGGCCAGGCCAAATAAAGGGCAATCGCCAAACCGGCAAGCAGGAGCAGAGCCCCGCCTATATACAGCGGCCAGCGAGTCGGGTGCTGGTCGGCGATTCGGTCCAATTCACGGTCTCGGGACGCATCGGCCGGAAATACCGGCGGCTTGCGATAAGGAATCGCTTCGCGCCCCTTGACCAGGCGATACATGCGCTGCTTCGCCGTCGGCGGCACGCGGGCCGGCTCGCTGAGCATCAGCGTGAGGATCTGGTGACACGCCGCCACTTCCGCCAGGTAGACATCGTCCTCAAGGCAGGTCTGCTCGACCTGAGAAAGCTCTTCGGCCCCGAGTTGGCTGTCGAGATACTCCGCCACGCTATTCGGATCGACCCGCGAAGCATCGCCGAGCACCGGTGGACTGGCCAGGCTTCGCCGCCGAGTCACCTTCTTGATCCGCTCAATCAATTCCTGCGCGACCGGGCTCTCCGCGACCTTTTGACCGATCAACCTGGCCTGCTCCGGATCAAGCGTGTCGTCCAAATACGCAAGCAGCGTTCGCAAAGTCAGTCGCATGGCATTCTCCCCAGAACCGTCGGGCTGTCTATCTCTATTAGTGGCGTTCGCCATTGGATTTCGTGCACGATTTTCGCGAGATTTTCCTCATGCAGACTCGACGACTCGGCAATAGTGACTTGCAAATCACTCCCATTGGCTTCGGGGCGTGGGCGCTCGGCGGTGGCGGTTGGGCTTTCGGCTGGGCGCGCAGGACGATCGCGAATCGATTGCCGCGATTCGCGAGGCGCTCGACCTCGGCGTCAACTGGATCGATACCGCCGCGGTTTACGGGCTCGGTCATTCCGAGGAGGTCGTGGCGAAGGCGCTCGAAGGCATGCACAATCGTCCGCACGTTTTCACCAAGTGCGCCGAACCTGGGACGAGGAGAGGCAAATTGGGAAATCGCTCAAAGCCGACTCGATTCGCCGGGAGTGCGAGGCAAGCCTCAAACGGCTAAAGGTCGAACGAATCGAGTTGTATCAAATGCACTGGCCGGAACCCGACGAGGAAGTCGAGGAAGGCTGGAGCACGATGGCGAAACTCCAGGAACAGGGCAAAGTTCGCTGGATCGGCGTGTCGAATTTCAATGTCCCGCAGTTGAAACGAGCGCAGGCGATCGCCGCAATCACGTCACTGCAGCCGCCTTACTCGATGGTTCGCCGCGACATCGAAGCGGAAATCCTGCCCTACTGCGAGTCGCAAAACATCGGCGCCATCGTTTACTCGCCGATGCAATCGGGGCTGCTTACCGGGAAAATGACACGCGAGCGCATCGCCGCCATGCCGGCCGACGATTGGCGGCGCGAGAAAAACAGGCACTTTCAGGAACCGCTGTTAACCCGAAATCTCAACATGGTCGAGTTACTCAGGGAAATCGCGAAGCGGCACGGCCGCTCGGTGGGCGAAGTCGCGATCGCCTGGGTGCTGCGACTGCCGGCCGTGACCGCCGCGATTGTCGGCGCGGCGGCCGGGCCAGTTCCGCGAGTTAGTCGGCGCCGGCGACTTCCGTCTCGACGCCGGCGATTTCCAAAGAATCGAACAATTTCTTGCCGACAACCCGGGTTGATGCTCACGGCTTCGTCGCCAGGATCAACGGCGAAGGCGACGGCGTGTCGAGCTTGCGCGGATTGACAAAGCCGGCCTCTTTGAGCCAGGAATTAATCTCCGAAAATGTGAAGGTATCGCCCGAATCGGTGTGAATCAGCATGTTCAAGGCGAAGATCGTGGCGTGTGGTGGGCCCGTGCGATCGTCGTCCGGAAGCATTTCGGCGATCGCAATCGTGCCGCCCAGTGCCAAGGAATTGAATACTTTCTTCAGCAGTTTCCGACTTCGCGCCTCCCCCTCGCTGTGCAAGATATGGCCGAGCGTGGCGACGTTGTAACCCAAACCATAATCGACGCTCAGCAGGTCGCCGGGCTTGTATTCAAAGCGATCCGCGACGCCCATGCGCTTCGCGACTTTCTGACACACCGGAATCACTTCAGGCCAATCGACCACCGTAACGCGGGCATCGGGATATTTCTCGGCAATCGCGATGCTCCAGACGCCCGAGCCGGCGGCGATGTCGAGCACCTTCTGCGGCGGAAAGGCGAGGGAATCGGCCAGCATCTTGGCCGACGAGTAGCCGCTGGCGAACAGGTCCTCGACGAAGTCGCGAAAGAACTCGCCGCCCGTCGCTTCCTGATTCACGGGCATGACCGGCTTGCCGGTCTTGACGGCGTCCGCGAGCTTCAACCAGTTGGGCAAAATCTGCCGGCTGGTGTGGCGAAACATGCCGCCAAGGAAACTGGGTTTGCTGCTGACCAGAAAGGCGGCGCTGTCCGGCGCCAAGGCATACTGATCGCCTGTCTTGGTCAGAAACTGAAGGCTCACGAGGGCGTTCAGCAAGATCCGCACGCCGCGAACGGACGTTTTGGTCGCATCGGCGACTTGCTCGGCTGTCTTGGCTCCGGAATTGAGCGCATCGAAGACGCCATGCCGCACCGCCGCCTCGAGCATCAAGGGCGGCGCGTATCCAAACCAATATTGGAAAATGCGATCGGGTTTCACCTGAGTTTCCATGACGAGAATCTCCCTTCGAATATGCATCCACGGCGAGAAACGAACCGTTCCCGCCGACAATTGGAAGCCTTGATGCGATTCGGATTACGTTTAATCCACTTGGAAAATGACGGCGGGTTCATCGCCGTTGGTCAATGGCACGCGCTTCAGTGAATCGGCATTGAAGCGAAGGCCCATCACTCGCCGCGTGAGTCGGGAGATTTGCTCCTCGTTCAAATGCTTGCCATAGCGTTGGCGAATAATCGCATCGACGGCCTGTTGTTCGGTGATCGCCGGTTTGGCTGGCTCATCAGCCGCGACGGTCGCACCGATGCCAGTAGCCGCGGCGACCGCGGCCGCCAGTTGCGTGAATTGGCGACGCGACAGACCGTCTTCCGTGTCGAAACTGTTTGGTGTCATGGCAATTTCCCGAGTCATGCCGACGCGAAAATCCCTAATTGGATCGCGTCGAGCGCGTGTTGAGATTTTTAGCGATGAGCGCCGCGAATTGTAGATGTCGATGCACACCAGGCTATTCCGGCCGGCGCGAGGGCAGCGCATCGGTCGTTGCGGGGCGGAGCGCTGGAACGTTGGATTCGGGCACCTGCTGTTCCAGATGGTCAACCAACCATCGACGAAAGATTTCCGCCTCGGTGATTTTGTTGGTCCAGCGGGCGCGGTCGTACATCGTCAGGGCCATCGTCAAAGCGTGATGCTGGCCGGCCCGGTCGCCTGCCAATTCAAACTGGTGATAAAGCCGGCTGATCACCTCGACGCTCGCACGGGCCGTGGCCTCATCCTTGAATCCCAGCTTTCCGGAGAAGAACTTCGAATAGACGTTCATCGGGCGCGCGGTCGAAGTGTACAGGTCGAAATAACCTTTATGCAATCCGGCGTCTTGAAGCACGCTGCCAACATAGCTGGGTCGGGAACCCGTGATCATGGCGATGTCGCCGATTTCGCTAATGCCCGCAAGAAACAGCGACAGGATTTGTTCCTTTTTCGTGGGTTTCTGCTGCGTGGCTGGCATCTCAGATGCGGTCTGCGCACGTGCTTTGGGAAGTTTGTCGATCATGGCTGGATCCTTGGCGCCATCGAAGCAAGAAATCAGCTGCAATCTGTGTGCCATGTCGCGATCGCGGCGGCGTCATTTAGGTCCAAATTGTAAGGGCGCCACACCGCCAGCGCGCGCGACACCAAATCTGTCGCCTTACGCCAAATCCAGCGGAAACCGCCAATTTCGCCGCCGATTCGCCCATTCCCGCTTGACGCTCGATTTACCCTGTCGAGGTCGAAGCAATTGTGCGTTATTCGAATTAACGATTCGCGAACGTCGCGTGAACGGTAAGCTCGGCCTCAGTTCGACTTTGGCCCTCATAGGGCCTGTGTGAGTAGTTCGAGCAGCGTGTGCTTTTCCTTCGTGGTGAGTTTCTGAAAGGCCGCGGCGTGGCGAGGGCTTTCCAGAACCCAGAATCGCCACATGTGCCGACGCACCAGGGTGATCGCGTCGGAGAACGTCTGCGTCTGCTTCACGCTCCCCGTCCAGGGGACGACCGGCTCTCGGCGTTCTTTTTCCGGCAGTTCCGAGTACCACAGAGCCACCAGCGTGTAGAGCCCCAGCAGGCACGGCTCGGCGCAGGATCGTCGGCTCGCAACGGCCCCGCGTTGTTTCGAGCCCGACGTGTTCGCGCGTTTCTTCGAAAGTCACTTCGATCGCCCAGCGGCCCGTGTAGGCCTCGATAATTTGCTTGGGCGTCAAAGCGACGTCCGTCGTGAAGAAGTACTCGTCGCGATGCGTGCCTGTCAGATCCTCCACGAACACCCAGCGCACGCGAACGAGCCCCTCGCCCCCCTTGTACCAATGGCTCGTGTCGGTCACGACGGCGACGCGGCGGCTGCCTCCGCCGTACCAGGCCACCTTGAGTCGTCGTCGGCTCCGCGTCTTCGCGACGACCTCCTCCGGCGAGGGGCGCTTGCGTCCTTTGACGCGCGGCCGGCCGTTGGTGCCGGGCTGCCGTTTCGCAGGCGCGTCGTGGAGGTTGGCGTCCTTGTAGAACTTGCTGATCAGCGTCAGCCGCGGCTGCCGGGAAGCGAACCGCGTCAGGGCGTGTGTTCCATAGCCCCCATCGCCGGCGAACACGAATTTCCGCTGGGGAAACCAGCGTAAGAGCACGCCCAGGAGCTGCCGCATCAGATCGCACGGCGTCTTGTGGCGGCGGCCCCGCTTCTTGTCCTCTTCGGGAGTCCGGTACAGCGCGCACAGCACCGGCAAGGCCCACGGGCGGCTCAAACCTGGCAACTGCACCTGAATCGCCAGCACCACCCATTTGTGTCCCCACTTCCATGCCGTGTAGGAGTGCGTGGACCGGACGGCATCGCGGTGCCGCCCCTTGCCGTAGACCTTCTTCCCCGGATGCTGCGTGACCGTGTCGTCGCCACTGATGGAGATCGTGCCACGCGGGACGAAGCGGTCGATTACGTGCTGAGCGAGGATCCGCGCCAGCCGCCAGATCGACCAGCGCCGCTTCGAGAGGACGCGGTGATAACTCGACCAATGACCGTCGGCCAACGCGCCAGCAATCCGCAGCAGCCGACAGATCGTGTGCCGCCCGACACACACAATCGCCGCGAACACGAGCACCCGGAAACGCGGCCAGACCGTCGCGCAGAACTCGTCGGACCATTCCTGAAAGACGGAACCCACTCCCGGCGGTACACTGGCCATCGGAGCCTCCTTGCTCGGAGAGATTCAAGGTTTGTACACACCTCGAATTTACCAGCAGGGAGGCTCTTTGTGCTTCAGCAAATCGCATCAGCGAAACCTGCATCGGATGGCCAAAGTCGAACTCAGAGGCTTTAAGAGAATGAGGAAGGCAGGAAGACAGGAACAATAAACCCGCGATCTTTCCTGTGTTCCTGCCTTCCTCATTCATTCTTTTAGGCGCTCTTACTTGATTGACCGCAAGTAACCGATCACGTCGCATAGGTCCTGTTCCTTCAATTGTTCCTCAAGTCCATCGGGCATGAGTGATTTGGCGGTATCGACGATCGATTCGATCTGGCCGCGGAGAACCACATCCTCCGCCTTTTCCGCCCGGCGAAGCGTCAAGCTTGTTGCCGATTCAGACGCGATCATTCCCGAAATCGATCGCCCGGCTCTGGTCTCGATCACATAGTTTGTAAAGCGGCGATCGACCTCGCGGCTCGGATCGAGAATCGAGACGAGCAATTGTTCCGGCGTCTTGTCACGGACTGCCGCGCGAAGGTCGGGGCCGACCTCGGTGCCAAAATCCTCCAGTCGATGGCAGGTTGCGCACACCTTGCGAAAAATGGCGCGTCCCCGGTTCGCGTCTGCTTTCCGGTCCAACGCCGCCTGATAACGATCGATCACTTTCTGACGATTGACATCGATTGCGCCCGCGAGCAATTTCCCGGCACGATCGCGCAGTTTTCGCTCCGGCCACTTTTTCAATTGAGCGACTCGCGCCGCTTCCAACTGTTGCGGGCGGATCGTCTTCCGCTCGACGGCGTCCAGCAATGCGGGAATACGATCGGGGCGAGCAAATAGCGCCTCCTGAATCTCGCGGCGAACTGCCGGGCTCGACGTGGCCCAGGCCTGGATCAGTGCCGTTGCGACCTGATTTCCGTCGTGCAGCGACAGCGCGGACCGCCGCCATTTGAATCGCATCGGAAGTTTGCGGCGTAAGCAGTTTTTTAGAGCACGGCCCGGCGATTTTTATCGGGCCTTCCGCCAGAAGCCGCACGGCGGCAAGTCGATTTTCGATCGTCTCCTGCTCGTCGGTTGCACTGGTCGCGGCGCAACCGAACGATTCCCGCAGTCGTTCGATGGCGGCTTTCATCGATTCAGGGGGGCGTTCCCAGAGCCGGTTCAACGGCCGCGACGTGTTTTGAAGCCCTTGGCCGAGACCGGCGAGAAGCAGATCGCGCCCGGCGGGGCCGGCGGCGGCAATCAAGCCGAGCACCCGCGCCACGTCGGCGTCCGAATCCGCGGCCCCCACCTGCGAAGCGAGGCGAGCTGTAATTCGTCGCTGGGCCGGGCCAAGATTCGCATCCTTGAGCAACTGTTCGAGGAGGCTCACCGCCGAGGAACGCGTCGAACTCAAGACCGCCGCCATGATCCACGGGTCGGCGGCGTCCTGGCGAATCAACGAGTTCAAACCGGCGCTCGACTCCAGACCATCGAATGCGCCGAGCGAAAACGCGGCCTGCATGCGCACGCGTGGCGACCGATCATTGACTCGTTCGGCGGCCAAGGCACGCAATTTCGCCGAGACTTTCATTCGCTCCTCGGCCAAGCGCAGGCCCTGCTCGCGAACATCAGCCGATGGATCATTCAGGGCCGCGGCAATCAATTCGTCGCCGAGCGAATTCAATCCGTGCAGTGTCCACAAGGAATGAATGCGGCCATAGTCGCGGTTACTTTCGACGGCCAGTTTCCGGACCGCGTCCACGACGGACCGGTCTTGCCGCTCCACCAGCAGTCGTTGGGCATTGATCCGCCACCACACATTCGGCGATTCGAGCATCGCCACGAGCTTGGCGCCCGGTTCGGACGAAAGCTTGGGGTTTCGCGTCGCGACTTTGACGTCGGGAACGATTCGCCAAATTCGTCCGCGACGCTGCGTTTGCAACGGCAGCACTCGTTTCATGTCGTCGGGCAGCGAGCGCGGCGTCTCGATCACCGGCCGGTAGAAGTCGGCGATGTAGAGGGCGCCGTCGGGACCGATGGTCATGTGCACCGGCCGGAAGGAATTGTCGGTTGAGGCCAAGAATTCCTGCTTGGAATCCGGCCGCGTTGCCTTGAAAATGGGGCCGTTTTCCACGAGTGCAACGCGCATGACGAGATTATTGGCGGGTTCGCAAATGAAGACATTGCCGCGATAGGCATTTGGAAAACGATCAGCCAGGTAAATCGTTGGACTGCAACTGCTGGTCGAATAGCCGCCGGGCACCAGTTCGGTCTTCGGAAAGCGCTTGGCGTCCGCCCCGCCCGCTCGGCGGCTGGTGCGCTCGACGCGCCAAGCTTCGAACGGACTGATGCGATAGACCTTGCATGCGGCGCCATGATCGGGGATATCGATGGTCGGGCTGGGCGCGACCATGCCCGGATTGCGGCGAAGATAATGATCCGGCAGCACGATCTGGCGGATGTGTTGACTATTCGTGTTCGTGAACCAGTGTCCGCCAATGTCGGAGACCAGGCCATATTGTCCGCCGCCCGAGGTTGGTTCAAGGCTGCCGGGGATGTCCGGCCTGAAGCGGACGCCGCGGTTGCCCAGCGAAATTGGCGGCGCATCGGGCTTCTCTCCGCTGCGGATCGTGCCGCCGCTGGCGCCATTGCTGGCGTAGATCCAATTGTCCAGGCCCCATTGGAAACTGTTCAAAAGTTGCTGGATGTTATCGACGCCGAAACCGGTGTAGAGGACCTTTTTCACGTCGGCTTTACCGTCGCCGTTGGTGTCTTCCAGATAGATCAAATCCGGCGCGACGGCGACGATCACGCCTTTTTTCCACGGCTGAATCGACATCGGGAAGCGTAGGCCCTCGGCAAATGTCGTGGCGGTTTCGTAAAACCCATCGCCGTCGCGATCTTCGAGGAGCTTGATCTTGCCCGAGGTGATCGTGCCGGTGCCATAGCCGCCGTTCGGATAGCCGCTCATCTCGGCGACAAACAGCCGGCCGTCCTGGTCGAACGCGATCGCGACCGGATCGACGACTTGCGGTTCGCTCGCGACCAGTTCAACGCGAAAGCCGGGATGAAGTTGAAACGTCGCCTTCTCTTCCTGAGGCGACTTCAACGCCGGCGGCTTGATCGATGGCGGATCGGCTAGCAATGAAACCAGCGCGATGGAAACGACAGCGGCGAACGCGAGAACGATGGATCGGCTCATGGTCTATTGCCAGTCAAACTGTTGAAAGCAGGGCTGTGGGCCAGTGTAATGACGGCACGATGCGAGAGCAACCGTTGATTATTGTCGGCGCGAGTGCGCGGGCGGCGGCCTTCTCGGCGCTTCGGGCCGGCATGCGTCCCTGGTGCATCGATCTCTTCGCCGATGCCGATCTGAAAGCGCGCTGCCCGGTGGTTCGGATCGTGCCTACATCTTATCCCAATCGGTTTTCAAATCTGCTTCGTGAAGCGCCGCGGGCGCCGTGGCTTTACACCGGCGGGTTGGAGAATTACCCGAACCTTGTCGATCAAATGGGCGAAATCCGGCCGCTTTGGGGCAATCGTGGCGAGGTGCTGCGCAGTCCGCGATCCGTTGCGGTTGTTTCAAGCGTTGCGCGACGCCGGTGTGGCTTGTCCTGAAATTCGGCGATCGCCGCCAAAGTTATCAAACCGTTGTTGGCTCAATAAGCCGCCCGCCGGCGCCGGCGGCCAAGGCATTCGCTTTTGGACTTCCAGCGGCCAGCGAAAAACGCGGCGAAGCTACTTTCAAGAATTCATCGAAGGCGAAAATGCCGCTGCCGTTTTTTGCGGGAGCCTGGGTCAGGCGGCGCTGCTCGGCGTTACTCGCCAAATGGTGGGCGAAACCTGGCTCAAAGCCATGCCGTTCCACTATTGCGGCAGCATTGGTCCGTTGGCTGTGAACGGGGCGCTGCAACAGCGGATTGAACAAATCGGGCAAGTGCTGGTCGAACAATTTGGCTTGCGCGGTCTGTTTGGCGTCGATCTGATCATTGATGCCGACGGGCCGTATCCCGTCGAGGTGAATCCGCGCTATACGGCGTCGATGGAAGTGCTCGAGTATGCGACTGGATTACGGGTCATGGACTTGCACGGACGCGCGTTCGATCATTGGAATGAAACTCCCACGGCATTCATTACGAAAGACGAATTGAGCAAGCGTGTCGTCGGAAAAGCAATTATCTTTGCAACAAGATCGTTTGAGTTCCCAGGTAATGGGGCTTGGAGAGATTTGGTTCGTAGCGAGGAGGCATCGAGCGGCTCAATCCCCCCCTACCCCCCCCGCCTCGGGGGGGGTAGGGGGGGGTGAGTCGTTCGACCAAACTCGAATCGGATTCAGTCGATCATTTGCCCGCCTTCGCGGACATCCCCGAGCCGGGAACCATTATTCAAACCGGTTGGCCGATTTTCACCTGTTTCGCGGAAGGCAACTCGATCGAACAAGTCGCCGACCGACTGCGAGCGGTCACTTCTTCCGTTTGTATGTGACCAGGAACTGATTGTTGTCCTTGGTGGACGTGAACTCCTCGGGTCGTTTTCCCTCGCCCAGTTTGTAGCAGACTTTCAGCGTATCGCCGGCCAATTCGTAGATCGCAAGGATTTTTTTCCCCTTATTCGGCCCATCGTTCGCGTGAATATCCATCGTGGCTGGCTTTTTGACGGCATCGATGGTGAAGCTGCCGGTTTCCTTTTGCTCGCCCACCTCCACCGCGTACTTACCATCGGTGATCGTCAGTTTGATCGATTTGATGAAATCGTCCGGGGCCTTTTCGCCATTGAGTTCGCCCTTGCTGGGAACCCACGTCCCATTCAAGTCTTTCAGACCGTCGGCCAAGGTGCTTGTCGCGGCCATCAAACAGAGGATTGTGACTGCTAACAATCGCGGCATGGACATGTCTCCGAAGGGTTGGGATCGAAGTCGCGAGGCCAATTTTGGGATTGCGGAAGGGAACGTCAACGGAAAACGAGACCGATTTTCGAATCAGCGAATGGCCCGATCGATCCAGCCGCCGCCGAGCACGCGATCGCCGTCGTAGAACACCACCGCCTGGCCGGGCGCGACGGCGGTTTGCGGTTCGTCGAAGCGCACGGCGACCGGGCCGTCCGAGCCGGGAGAAACGGTCGCCGCCGCGCCGGCATGCCGATAGCGAATTTTCGCGGTGCAGCGCAGCGGCTCGGGCGGAGGTCCATCGGTGAGCCAGTTGACTTGCGTGGCGGTCAGTCCGGTTGCGAGGAGATCGTCGCGGCCACCCAGAACCACATTGTTGGTTTCGGGAACGATTTCCAGCACATAGCGCCGGCTGCCCGCGGCGAAACCCAGCCCCTTGCGCTGGCCGATGGTGAAGCGCTCGATGCCGTCGTGCTCGGCGAGCAGATTGCCGGCGCGATCGACGAAAGCGCCCGCGGTGGCGTGCTGCGGCCGCCGCTCGCGGACCAACCGGGCATGATCGCCGTCGGGCACGAAGCAGATCTCGACGCTGTCGGGCTTGTCGGCGACCGAAAGCCCAACGCCGCGCGCGATCCGGCGAACCTCGCTCCTTGCGCATATCGCCGAGAGGAAAGAGCAATCGCGGCAGCACGGATCGCTTGATGCCGTGCAGCACATACGACTGATCCTTGTCCGGATCGAGCGCCCGGTGCAATTCGGGGCCATGACTTCCCGCGACGACGCGGGCATAATGGCCGGTGGCGATGAAGTCGGCCTCAAGCTGCTTGCCGAACGACCAGAGCTTGCCGAACTTCAGCCAGTTGTTGCAGACGACGCAGGGATTCGGCGTTCGCCCGGCGATGTATTCGTCGACGAAGTAATCGATGATGCGATCGAATTCCTTTTCGAAATCGAGGGCATAGAAGGGAATATCGAGGCGATCGGCGACGCGGCGGGCATCGCCGGCGTCGATCGCGCTGCAGCAGCCTTTCTTGTGATCGGCCCGGTTGTCATCCGCATGGCCGTGAACGCCGGTGCGCATGAAGAGACCGATCACCTCGTAGCCTTGCTGCTTCAACAGGTACGCGGCAGACGGAGCTATCGACGCCGCCGCTCATGGCCAACACGACTCGAGGGGCCTTCGCCATCAGTTCCTCGCCAAGCGGGACCCGCCGCCAGAACGCTTGCGGCGGGAAATTGCCGCTGTATACGATCAGTATACGATTGGAAGGACACGAGAAGTGAACGCAGCGTTCAACAAAAGAGGCCCGCCGGTTGCGGCGGGCCATTCTGATTCAACATCGAACCAATCAATCGGATCACTTGCCTGGGGAGCCGGGCGTGGGCAGCGGCTTCAAGCCTCCCGGCGCCGCGGCATTGCCGCCCATGGGAGAGGCCGGCCCGGGGGTCGGATTCCCCATCGGCGCGGCCCCCATTGGCGTGTTGCCACCCATCGGCACGGCCCCGCCCATGGGCGGAGCGGTCGGGGCGGGAGCGGGCGCTGACGGCGCCGACGCACTGGGCAGGGCGACATTTGTCGAAGTGGCCGCGGCCGGTTTGAACGACGGCGGCGGCGCATTGCCATACTGACTGTAGTCGAGATAAAGAAACACACAACTGGCAACCAGCGCCAGGAACGAAATGAACAGGAGCCCCGTATACGCGTCGTTTCGCGCCTTGGGTGTGTATCTACTGCGAGCGGCCGTAGCCATCGCTTATTCCTCCGAAAAGTGTTCCCCGAATGTGAACTCATCCTTAAAACTGAGTGTAGTCCAGATAGAGGACCACGCAGCTGGCCACGAGGGCCAAGAACGAAATCACCAATAGTCCCGTGTAGGAATCGTTCCGTGCGTTAGGCGCGTGGCGCCCGCGTGCGGTCGTCGTCATTGCTTGTTCCCCCCGAAACGACTTCCCAATTTGGTGTGATCACTGAATTTTTGTGTTAACCGAGTCACCAACTTTCACGATCGCGTTTCGTCCGATCGGCTGGAATACGCCCACGGCTCGGTGAGTCTCGGCACGCTGAACAATAAAGGTGCCCAGATACTGCGGCGCGGGGCTGGTGCGATAAACCTGAAGTATGTGCCCGGGTTCCAAACCATGATCGCTGCCCAGTGAGATCACCGCAAAGTTATCCGCCACGTCGGTGATCCTTCCGGTTTCGTCCACGGTCGGCACTCGCGGCTTGTTGGGGGCCGCCCGGTCGCGCACGGCGCCCAAGCGCTGCAATTCGGCCTTCATTTCGCCAACCTGACGAGTGAGGTCAGCCAGTTCGACTTTCTTGTCCTGAATCTCTTTCTCGGTCAGATCGGCGCGAATGCCGTTGTACGTTGACTTGGCGGTGATATTCGCGTTGTCGCTTTCCAGTTTGGCAATACGCTCATTTTTTTGATTGAGTTGCACTTGCATCTGGTCGCGTTCGGTTTTGAGTTTGTCGATTTCGTTCGACGCCGCCTGCATGTTGACGTCGAGCGTCTTGGCGACGCGATCCGTCGCGGCTTTCAGTGTCTTGGCGTTGTCGGCATCGGCACGCGCGGCGAGCAGGTCATTTTTCCGCGCCGATTTCGGCCTCGAGTTCCGCCAATTTTCGGTCGAACGCATCCTTGTTGAAACGGCCGACGTTCTTTTCGCCCTTCAACGCGTCATTCGCGGCGGTGGCCTCGACGACCCTAGCGTCGTAGGCAGTCTTCCAGTTCGTGCGAGTTAAATACACCTGCACGATCAGCCCGCCGGTGACCATAGCCAACAACAAGTTAAAAAACACCAAAATTTTGCCAAGCGCAGTCATGGCGAAATCTCCCGATCGGCCCGAGGCCGCTGCCCGTCATGTTAGTAAAGCGAGTCGAAGATCCCCCGATGAGCGGCCGACCTTATGCCGACCTTCATCGCCCCTGTCAATCGCAATCTAACGATCCGTCGTCACCGGTGCGATTTTGTCCAGTTCCTGTTTCCGCTGCGAAAGCCCCTGCTGCCGCTTCAGCAGCAAGACGGTTTCCCCGAAGTAATTGGCCAAGGCCGGCTTCAGGGACTCCAGTTCGTCCATGGCCCGCAGCTTCGCATCCTGTTGCAATTCGATCATCTTGATCAGCCCCGGCTGCATGACGTTGCCGGCCACGCCTTGCACCTCGCTGGTCAGCGCCGCCAACTTCTCCTGCTGTTGTTTAATCCGGTCCTGCACGTCGGCAATGTTCCGTTCCATCACTTTTTGAGAATTGGCGTAGGCATCGAACGACATTAGCGGCACGCCGTATTGCTGGATCAGGTTGCGGCCAACAAGGGCGTTCGTGAGCACTTCCTTGGTGGCGGGGTCGCGGTCCAGTAGTTGAATCGGCGTGCCAACCACCTGCCCCTTGTCGTCCTTACCGGTCCGCAGCAGATTCAGTTTGGCCTGATAGTAATACTGCCGTTGGGCCCGTGCCTGTTCGGCGGTGAACATGGCTTGGGCGTTTTGCTCGTAACGCCGCTGGGCCAGTTCGCGGGCAAAGGCCATGTCGTCGATCTTATTCTGAAAGCGATCGATCACGCCGCCGGAGGTGCGCAAAATATCGGCCCGTGCCTCGGCGTTCGCCGCCGAAGTGACCTTGCTCTTCTCGTCGCGTGACATCATCCACTTGGTGCGGACCGAATACACGCCGATCGAACAAGCCAAAAAGAACAGGCTGAGCATGAAAACGAACAATACAAACAACTTGCCGATTCTCGTCACCATGTCCGCGCCTCAAGGGATGTTCGTACGGGATCTGTTCGATGTTCAGGGCCGCGATCGTGCCCGGTTCTTGAGTTCTGCTTCCAATTTGTCGTTTTCCTGCTGAGCCTGCGCCTTTCGCTGCTGAATCGCGAACAGGTCGCGTTGAACGGCTTCCAGCCGGGCAATCTCGGC
This sequence comes from uncultured Gemmataceae bacterium, assembly GCA_963815035.1. GTDB lineage: Bacteria > Planctomycetota > Planctomycetia > Gemmatales > Gemmataceae > JBGQCZ01. The sequence continues at coordinate 73,031 of CAWFFC010000024.1, read as the reverse complement.
GTTCGTCTGCGCGATCGTCTTGTTCAGCTTCGTCTTGTAGTCATCCACTTCGGATTGGCGTTGTTGCACCTCGCGGCCGCGATCCGCCTCGACTCCCTTCAATTCCGTGAGCAGCTGATTGGCCCGGTACAGACTCATCGCTTTGATACATGAGTTCGCGAATCGAGTTTTCATAGGAGACTTCGAAATTCGCCTGATCGGCGGCCATGAGTTGTTTCAAATCCGTGGCGATCTGCACAAATGTATCCGCTTGGGCGCTCACCGCCGCAACGTAGGCTTCGAGGCCGACGACGGTGGCCACTCGCTGCCGCCAAGCCGGATCGGTGCTCAGGTTGACCAGCAACAGCGCCGCGGCCTGGCGATATTCCTTGCTGCCTGCCCGCTCCGATCGATTTTGCGGCTGGCTGACATAAACAAAACGGCGATTGAGTTCATCCATCGCCTTTTCAACCGGCCCCTCGAAGCACATCTTGTAGTACTGCGTGCGTTCGCCGACGGTGCGGGCCTGAAACTGAAGATAATCCCACAGCTTTTTGCGTTTCAGGTCGACGTTGGCGATCCCGTCGAAATTGGTTTTGATTTTCTGCTGGACGCGGTTCAATTCGCCCTGAACGGTCTTGGCGGAGTCGCCGCCCAGGTCGGGGCCGCCGTTGCCGTTGGCGTAAACCATCTTCAAGACTTCGGGATCGAGCTTGGTGACGGTTGGATCGGTTGGATAGGATTCGACGACTTCGTTGTCGTCGACCGGCAGTCCGGTGATCACCATCTCATGCAGGAATGCGGACAAGGCCTGCCCGCGATACCGTCCATAGTCCATGCCGGCAAGCATGAGCACGACGCCGGCTAATAGTAAATTGAAGATGGAAAAGACAATTCCGAGTGCTTTCATGGGATCTGCTCAGTTGTCGACGCCGCGGTAGGTGCGCGATCCGGCCGCAAGCTTTCGCTATTTTCCTTGATTGTGACCGATTGACAAGCGGTTGACAAGCGATTTCAGGCGTTGGTGCGCGAGTTTTTCGCTAATTCATGGCAAGATTCGGCCGCGGTCGCTCGGTGCCTGACATTACTTTCCGCCTGCGCGGTCGAAGACTGGAGCGAAAATGACGAAAAAAGCGGCGCATGAGCGAAAATTTGACAGTAGAATTGCGCCAAGTCCGACGATGGGGCGCAACCGGTGTTTTTTCCTCCGGCGGCGTGGCAAAGCCCAACCTGCGACCGCGACTTCAATCAGCTGGAGATGATGCCGATGCCCGTCGACACAAAACCCACCGTGACCGAAATCGGCAACTACGACATTCTCGCCAAAGTCGCCGAAGGCGGCATGGGCACCGTCTACAAGGCTCGCCGACGCTTCGATGGGCTGATCGTCGCGATCAAAATCATTCCCGCCACCGCGGTGCGCAACCAGGTGCTCCTGCAGCGATTCAAGCGCGAGTTTAATGCCGCCCGCCAGATCGATCATCCCAACGTCGTCAAGGCGATCGAGTTTTGCGAGCAGCCGCCGACTCCCTACTTGGTCATGGAGTTTGTGGACGGCGAATCGCTCGGCCAGCGCATCGAACGCGAGGGCAAGCTGTCCGAAAACGAAGCCAAGCGGATCATGGCCCAGGTCTGCCAGGGGCTGCATCGCGCCCACAAGCAAAACCTGATCCATCGTGATGTGAAGCCGGATAACATTCTTTTGACCGCCGAGGGGGTCGCGAAACTCACCGATTTGGGGTTGGTCAAGGACATCGAAGGCGAAATGAACCTGACCCGGACCGGGCGCGGTCTGGGCACGCCGCACTTCATGGCGCCGGAACAATTTCGCAACGCCAAACACGCCGACGTGCGCTGCGACATCTATTCGCTGGCCGCCACGCTGTACATGATGGTGACCGGCAAGATGCCGTTTGACGGCTGCGGTCCGCTCGACGCCTGGATGAAAAAATCGAATAACGAGTTTCCAGCGCCGCGCGAGATCGATCCGACGATCTCCGAGCGAATGGACTGGGCCATTCGCCGGGCGATGCACGCGACCCCGGAAGCGCGCCCGGCCACCTGCCGCGAGTTTATCGAAGACGTCACCGGGCAAAGCACCCGCCCGATGCGCCGTGCCCAAGAACGAATCGGGCGACCTTTGGTACATGATTTACCGCGACGACGACGGCGGCGTGCACACCGTGAAAGGCACCACGGACAACATCCGCAAAGCCTATCGCGACGGCCTGCTCGGCGACGCGAGCAACATTCGCGCCTGCCGCTCGAAGCAAGGGCCGTTTCAACCGCTGCACGATTTCCCCGAATTCCGCGATCTGGTCGTGCAGGTCGATTCGGTGCCTGAAATCGCGGCGGTGCTGGCTTCGGCGGACGCCCGAGATTCCGTTCGCCGCACTCCGGTCCCGGGCTCGCCGCGGGCGTCAAAAAATTCCGCTCCGGTCGCGTCGCCCAACCGCAATTGGTCCGAAACGGCCCCGACCGAGCAGATGACCGTCCAGTCGGCGTTGGCGACGCCGATTCCCTCGACAGCGCCGACTGCGGAATATGCCCGCCATCAAACCGATGTGCCGCGACGGAACCAGGCGAGCGGCAGCAGTTTCGCCATTTGGTTGGCGGTGATCGCGCTGGCAGTGGCCATCGGCATGCTCTCGGTCATGCTGTTCGCGCATTGAACCCATTCCCAAGCGAGCATTTCCCAAATCCCGCCGGCAACGCGACCCGCAAAATCCGACCTGTTCGACTGGGTAATTCGCGCGGGTGCTGACAAGTTAATCGGCCTTGCCAACCAGTCCGCGAATTCCCCGATTGCTTGTCGCTGAAGCATTTCCCCCGAACTACCGACTCCTCTTATCGTGCCTCCACCTTGGGCGCGGTGGCCCGAGGTGTCGGGAAATCGTCTCCTTTCGGGTGAACCATGATTCGAAGGATGCTCGCGCACGGATGGCGCTGTCTGGCGGTCGTGGCGTTGCTGGCCGGGCTCGGCCGAGCGGATGCCGCGGCGCCGGCCCCGGAGCAATTGCTCCCCAGTTCCACGACGGAGTTCGTGTCCATCTCCGACATGACCCGTCTGAGCGTGGACTGGAAAAAGACCGGCATCGCCCAATTGATGCACGACCCGCTGATGAAACCGTTCCGCGATCAACTCGCTCCCAATAATAAGGGCTTCAATTTCCTGTTCGACACGATCGGCGTCAGTGCCGAAAACATCAAGGCGGCTTGCGGCGGCGATCTCGCCTGGGGCGTCGTCTTGGTCAACCCCAACAAAGTTTCGCATGTCTTGACGATGGACCTGACCGGCCGCGGCGACCAGATGCAGCCGCTGTTCAAGGAAATGAACGACAATCTGCTCAAGCAGGGCGCTCGCTGGGAACAGCGCACCATCGACGGCGCCAACGCGTGGGTGTTCGATCTGCCCAACAATATTCAGATCACCTACGCTTACAAGAACAGCATGCTGATCATCACGGACCACATTCCAACGCTGCAGGGAATGCTGCAGCGTTGGGCGGGCGCGGCCAACGACAGCCTCGCCAATGTGCGTGCGTATCAAGAAGTGCGCCGCCGCAGTGAAGCTCAATCGGGCGAAAACCCGCTGATTCGCTGGTACTTCGAACCCACCGCCCGCATGCAAGCGCAAATGGTTTATAACCCGCATCTGCGCAAAAAGAAGGGCGACGACGTGGTGGCCGTTCTGCGCAAGGAAGGGCTCGACGGCGTGCGGGGCGTCGGCGGCGCCATGACCTTTTCCGCCAATGGCGCCGACGTGCTCGTTCGCGCCGCCGCGTATGCCCCGCAGCCGTTCCGCGGCGCAATGCGCATGGCCAAGCTGCCCAACGAGGCGCCCCTCGTTCCGGACGCCTGGGTGCCCGGTGACCTGTCGGCTTATGCGACGGTCAGCCTCGACCTGACCAATGCGTTTAATTGCTTCGACACGTTGTTCGAACGGCTCGCGTCGGAACCGCCAGGCACCTACAAGGAAATCATGGACAGCCTGCACGACGACAAGGACGGGCCGCGCGTGGACATCGCGAAAGAGATCTTCGGCCAGTTGGAAAATCGCGTTGTCTTCATGAACGACGCGCCCAAGCCCTACAACGCGACGTGTGAGCGGTTCCTGTTCGCCGTGCCCTTGCGCCGCACCGCGATTTCGGAAAAGATCCTGACCGCGGCGCTGCACCGCTGCCTGGACACCGACCCGCGCATTCACCAGCGTGCTTTCCAGGGCATCACGTTCTTTGAATTCGCGTCCAAGCCGCGAAAAACCAAAAACGGCCAGGTGCAGGGCGGCGTGATGCCGAACCTCAGCATCGCCATCGCCAAGGGCTATTTGTTTATCTGCACGCACAGCTCGCTGTTGGAAAAGATTCTGACCAGCACCACCGAAAATGACTTAGCCCAAAACGCCGAGTATCAGCGGCTCATGCACGAAATGGCCCGACTGGGAATGGGACCGAGTTGCGCTCGCTCGTTCATTCGGCTTGATGTTGGCGTGGAGCCCACCTACGAACTCATGCGAAACAATCAGCTCGATCAGGCGAATTCGATTTATTCGCTCGGGCTGCGCAGCGTCATGAAGGCCGACTGGAAAAATGGTCGGTTGCGAGCCGACGCCAGCAAGCTGCCGCCATTCGAGTCGATCAAGAAATACATTGGCCTGGCGGGCGTTTCCGCCACGACCGATATTGACGGCTGGCGCATTCTGGGCGTCGTGTTGAAGAAGTGATCGATTTGACCGCTTGCGGCGTGGCAGGTTCACCCGTGAACCTGCCACGCCGCAAGTGGCGATTCATACGAACAGTTCGCACGGCAGCGACATGAAGTCCGGTGCAATTCGCAGCAGCCGATAGCCGGCTTGTTCGAGCCAAATCAAATCCTTGCTTGTCGCCGCTACGAGCTCGTAATAAATCGCTTCGACACGTTCCATTTCGAACGATTCATCGCCGTCAAATGCGATCATTTTTGTGTCCGACTCATTTCGTTTCGCCTCGAGCACCAGGCCATCGAGCGTGCAACGCAACAGCATAGGGAACCAACCAATTCCAAACGAATCGTCTATTTCAAATCAACCATAACCGGGAATCGCCGCTTTGAACAGGTTGGCAGCCGCGGATCAGCCCGTTTCGCGGCGGGAGAAAGGAAGCAAACGCAATGGGACGCATCAACACAACTGCCCGGAACTCCGCGCCGGCGCTGGTCGGCCGGAGATTCCGGGCAGCTTATGGTTTGGTGCTCAACTACTTGAGCAATGTGTGAACGAGCAGGAAGCAAGCGACGGCGACCGCGGCGCCAATGGCGATGAATCCGATCGGCCCCATCGACGGTCGGCGCTCGTCATCGCCCGGATCCGCGGCCTGAGCAAAGGTCGCCGACGCAGGCTGCGTTTGGTAGACCTCGGCGGGCATCGGCATTTGTAAGTTGACCATCGAGGCGGTCACGGCCCGCGGTCCGGGCGCCGCGGCACGCAAGGAGAAGCGGGGTCCGGCGCCAGGTCCCATGGAAGCCCGCGGATTGACCGGTCCCGGGCCCATCGAGGCCCGCGGATTGATCGGGCCGGGCCCCATCGAAGCCCGCGGATTCGCCGGCGACGGGCCCAGCGGGCCAGCTGGCAATTGAATCGAGCCCATCGACGCTCGGGGACCAGCCGCCGGCGCCGCTCCGCCCAAGGCGCCGGGCGCGAAACTGCCGCGAACCGAACGCCGCGCCGCATCGATCGAAGCGCCCGGCCTCATTCCCGGCGCCGTGGAGCCAGGCAACGGCATTCCCGGAGACGAAGGCCGCAACGGCCGCAACCCCACTTGCGTCAGGCCGCCGATTGGCGTTTGCGTCAGTGCTTGCGAGCCCAGCAATGCCGCGGGCGGCGTCGGCGGAGCGATCGGCGACAGTGCTTCCACGATGTCGTCGATGGTCGTGTAGCGATCGTCCGGCTTCTTTTGCATCAGCTTTTCAATCACCTTCACCAATTCGTCGGGCGCATCGGCCGCCAATTCCTTGATCGGCGTCGGCTGTTTGAATTGGTGGGCCATCATCTTCTCGACCGCACTGCCTTCCGGGAATGGATAACGGCCGGTGAGACAGTAATAGAGCACGCAGCCGAGGCTATACTGATCGCCCGCGGTCGTGCGATTGGTTGGCTCCATGATGCTTTCGGGGCTGGTGCAATCGAGTCCGCTGGTCAGGGTGTTCGCCGTCGACATCGTGTCCACCAGCGATTCGCCTTCGTTCTCGGCGAGCAAAGAACCGATGCCGAAATCGAGGATCGAAATCTGACCGCCCGGCCCAATCATGATGTTCGACGGCTTCACCAAGCCGTGAAACAATCCATGCTGGTGGGCCAACCCCATCCCGGTCGCGACGTGTGTGCCGATGTAAGCAGTGGCGATCGGATCCAATTTGCTGTGTCGTTGAATCAGCGCTTCGAGCGGTTCGCCTTCGACGAAGTTCCAGACCAGGTAATGCAGGCCGCCGGAGGTGCCCACGTCGGTGAACGGAACGACGGTCGGATGCGAGAACTGACCGAAGGTTCGGACCTGTCGCCGGGCTAGGCGAACGTTCCACATGCTGCGTCGCGGCAGTACCTTCACGGCGTAGTACTTGTTGTCGTTCTTTGAAATCGCCTTGTGAACCGTGCCCATGCTGCCGGCGCCGAGGCCTCGCACAAGACGTATGGCCCCAGCACCAGGCCCTGCGTTTTGCCCGCCGCCACGCGGTCGGCCTGGAATCGCGTTAGCACTCCCTGCGACACCAAATGGTCGGCCAGACCGTTCGGCTCGGCATTGGGATTACGACGAAGGAATTCTTCGAGCAGTTGGTCCAGCTGACCCCGCTCGATCAAGTTGCTGCGACGCAGTTCGTAAACAAACGGTTCGCAGGCCCCAAGATCGGTGTTCGTCATGTTGCGGCATCCTTTTGAGTTGGTCCGGGGCGTGCATCCTCACCGAGACGCGACGCGCCGCACCGAGCTGCTGGGTTTGCACAGACGGCCAGGATGCAGAAAGGCGAGTCCCGAAACGGGGACGGGGACGGGGCTGCAATATTGGCGTACGTCTACTATACCGTAGATTGCAATTCGCCCGTGTCAAACGAACAACCCAACTTCCCGGCATTCGCCGCGCGGCCGGAAACGCCGGAACAATCGCTCCGATCACTTCAATCGAAGCAGGTAAATGCTGTTTTCATTGGCCGTTGCGAAATGGCGGCCGTCGGGAGCAAAGGTCATGCCCTGCACATGGTGCACGAACGACCAAGCGAGAATTTTTGCCCCCTCCCGGTCGCGAATTGCAATCCGCTCGCCTTGTTCGCCGGGAAGCAGTATCGCAAGTGACTTTCCATTCGCGGCAAATTGCACAAGTCGCACGGCTTTTTGTCCCATGTCGATGCTCAAATCCACGGTTGGCTTTTCACAATCGACTTTCCAGATTCGAACCTTCGAATCGTAGCTGGCGGTGGCCAGCGACTTGCCGCCGGGCGCAACGAAACCGACGCCACGGGGGCATCGCATTTCAATTCAGCCTTCAACTTCGGTTTTGCCGCGGTCATGTCCCAGAGCTTGGCGACCTTGTCGCTCGAACCGGCCGAGGCGAGCAACTGGCCGTCCGAGGAAAACGCCAGCTGGCGCACAACTTTTTCGTGCGCGACCCAGGTCGATTTCAATCGCGGCCGGGTTGAATTTATCTCCCAGAGCTTGATCACGCGATCTTCGCCCGCAGTCGCCAGCACTTTTCCATCCGGCGACCAGGCCAGCGACCAGGCCGGTCCACCCCGATGAATCTGTCGCAGCAAAGCCCGGGAGACGACCGGCGAGGAAATCGTCCAGAGTCGCAGATTTCCCTTGGCGTCGGTCGCGGCCAGCGTCTTGCCGCCCGGCGACCAGGCCAGCGCGACGATGCCCGGATGCTTGAGTTTTGCCACTTGCTTCAGTTCGGGCAGGCTCCAGATCATGATCGTGCCGTCCGGATCGCTGGCGGCGAGCCGCCTCCCGTCCGGACGAATGGCCAGCGTGTCCCAGCGGCCGTCGCGCAGACCCAGCTCGACCATCGCCTCGGCCGGCGCGCTTTTAGCGGGACGCAGCCTGGCGGGGATTTTCGCGGCGTCAAGCGAATCTAGAGGCGAGGGGCTGTCGGCTGCATCAAGCGGCAATCCCGTGCCCATAGCGACGAACAAACAGAATAGCGGCAACCGCATGACATCGATCTCACGAGTTCTGGGCAACGCTGATGCGGATAGAACTACCATACGTTGGAATTCAGCGGGCGGATTTGTTGGCAGACCGGGGAGTTTTTCAACGCGCCGCCCACCATCGTCCCAGTAATTATTGAGACGAATGGCACGGCCGAGGAGCTTGAAAAATGGCAAGCGAGGCGGGACAAAGCGTGATTCGCCATCTTCGCCGCGCGGCGCTGGCCGACGGCGATGATTGCGCAGCGAGGCGTTCGAAGACACGAAGCATCTGACGGCAAGCGATTTCACCGACGGCATCGCCAACACCATCATGCTCGTCGAGGCGGCCGACGCGGTGGAGTGGACCAAGCCGGATGAATTGGCCTACGACGCCAAGAAGCCGCTGCCGAAATTCGGGTCAAATCCGGATACGAAAGGGTTCCATGTCGGATTCGTCGATGGCCGGGTGATTTTCCTGCCGCTGGATACGCCGGAAGCGAAGCTGCGGGCGATGATCACGCGAAATGGCGGGGAGAAGATTGAAAAGTAAAATGAACCAACGAGCCAGGGCGCCTGAACTGGCTGGGACAACTCATTAATTCGGGCGATCCAAAACAAAAAACCGGGTAACCGAAAGCGGTCATCCAAAAACTGGGAATGATAAGTCATTCTCGGTTTTCGGTTTTCCGTTCTCCGTTACCCGGTTTTCTTCGTTTCTGTTACACTCGCTCCGGAGTCACACCGCGGCCAATTCCATGCGCCGCTTGAAGCGCCGCCGGCGCATCGTTTCGCCGGCCGGCGCTTCCAGCACATCCTTCAGCCGCAGGCGGGCCACGTGCAGACGGCGCTTGATCGTGCCGATTGGCGTCTCGAACTCGCGGCTCATCTGCTTCAGCGTCCGGCCGCGGATGTAGAACGCCTCCAGCGTCGCGCGATCCAGCGGCTTCAGCCGCTCCAGACCGCGCGTGACATCTCGGCGGCGACCTCTCCGCCCGCACCAGTTCCTCCAGCGGCGCGGCCGGTCGCCGCGGCCCTGCTCCAGCATCTCCGGCTCGACCCCCTGAACCGGGCCGCGCCGCGTCAACCGGTTGATCGCCATGCGCACCGTGATCTGGCGCAGCCAGCCGGCGAAGCAACGCGGATCGCGCAGCTGACCGCAGCTTCCTCATGGCGTGGAGGAACACTTCCTGCGTCAGCTCCGTGGCCTCGGTGTGGTCGCGAAGCGCGGGTCAAGGCGATCGCGTAGACCGTCGGCTGGAACCGCTCGACCAACTCGCCGTAGGCCGCCCGGTCGCCACCCTGGGCTTGAAGCACCAGCATTTCGATCTCTTCCCAACTCATGGCGATCTCTCTTCCCGATCCCTGTGATGGCGGTTCCGCCTTCGCGGGCAAATTCGTCCGGCCAAGGATCAGCGTTGGCGGACGGCATCTGCCGGCGACGCCGCTCGGACCCATAACGGCCCGCGCAGCGGTTGCTGGTGGCGGCGAACTCAAGCGCGGCAACGCGCGAATTCGCATCGACTCCAGCGCGGAAAAATAAGCACCGTTTGTCGCTAGTTCGCGATCGGCTAACCTGAGTCAGATTGTTTGGCCGTGAGCCGGGCTCACTTTTCGGTCAAACCTTGCCCGGGTAACGATCGCCTGGATTGTCGTGTCTCCGCTTGCAGGCTTTCGCCTACCGCGGCCAGGTTCATCGCCGTGGCGAGGAACCGATGCCATCTCGTTGAGACGTCGGCTCGACCGGTAAAGTCGGAGCCATGACACGTATGATCCAGAAAACCAGCATTGGGGCTGACTGCGGACCGACCGGCCCGTTCGCGGGTGGCTTCGCGATAACTTTTTTTCATCGCGAGGACCGCCCACATGACGGCGTTCGTCGGTCGCGGGCCGGTGGGTACCGGCCAGCCCTGGGATGGGATCGCCAAGGCCTGTTTACCGGCCAGCTGCGATCCGATGCCCATGCGAGCGATCACGACGGCGTCGTTGATCGACACATTGCACAGCACCGAGTTCAGATTCAGCGTGGCCATTGCAGACCTCCGGCTTGGGTGAGATGAACAGTACAGGGAACTCAACACGATAAGCCGCCGACTTGGGATTGGCAACCCCGGTCTGCGCGGCCGCTGATGCTCAAGTTGATGTCCCCGCCTTTTCATGACGGTAAACGTCAAACGTTATTCCGCAACCTCAACACAAAAAGGAGAAATAGTTCAGGACCCGCTCCACGGCGGATCACCACAACTTCATCATAATCGACGCGTCAAGCCGATTCTTGCGCCAAAAGCAGCCGTAGTCGACAAGGCGAACCAATTTGGATGACTATCTCTCTGATGGGGCTGCGTAGAAACAGGTTCGCACGAATTGCCAAGAAATCGGAATTCTGATTTCTTGAGGACGTAACTCTTTGTGAATCGATGACTTACGGATCGAAGAAATCGAACCAAATCCGCGCCTGGTCATCGAAATCGCACTTTTTGCCTGGTTTCTCCGAAGATTGCGCGGAAAACACGCGTTTTCTCTCGAAGATTACGAAGATCTGCGCGATGTGTGCGCACGTAATCTTCGGAAATCTTCGAGACTCGATCACAAACAACAAGTCCCGTTTAGCGGTGTAACCCAGTAAGCGACAATCACTTTTTCCGGCAGGAATCCCCATCCGCCGGGCACTATATTGGGAGTTGCCAATCGAGGGCTTTTTCTGAACACTTCGTTGCTGGAATCGGTGTTGCGGCGGGTGGCGCCCTTGGCCGCCGAGGGCCGCGCAACGGACGCCGAGCTCGCTGCGCCGGTTCGCGACGCAGCGAGACGAATCGGCGTTCGCCACGCTGGTGCAACGGCATGGGCCGATGGTGTGGAGCGTCTGCCGCAATCTCTTACCGGTCGAAGCCGACGCCGAGGATGCCTTTCAGGCAACTTTCATCGCGCTGATCCGCTCGGCGGCGAAGATTCGGACGCCCGGATCGCTCGGTTCCTGGCTCTATGGCGTCGCCTTTCGAGTCGCGCAAAAAGCAAAGCGAGGAGCTGCGAGGCGCCACAAACACGAACGATCGGCATCAGCCGACGAAGCAACCCGTCCGGTCGCGGCTCACACCTGGAACGAACTCCAATCCGCCGTGCACGACGAGGTGAATCGACTGCCCGAATCGCTGCGGACCGCATTCGTGATCTGCGAACTTGAAGGGATTGCGCAGCGCGAGGCCGCGAAAGCATTGGGGCTGAAGCTCGGCACTTTGTCGGCCCGCTTGACCAAAGCCCGGCAACGGCTCATCGAGCGGCTCTCGAAAAACGGGATTCCCGCCGGGTTGGCGGTTGCCGGGTCGGTGGTCGGCGGTTCCGCCACCGCGACGGCCCCAGCGAGATTGATCGCGAAAGTCCTGGCTCTGGCTCGATCTGGTGGAAATTGGAATGAATCCGTCTCCGCAACTGTTCTCCAACTCGCCCGCGGGGCGAACGAGGTAACCATGACGCGAACGAAAATGTTGACCGCGGCGATCGCGCTGACAGTAACGCTGACCGCGGGCAGCGCCACGATTTTGATTCCTTTGGCGACCGCCCAGCGGCCCACTCAGAACAACAAACCGGCGCCGCCCCAGCCGAGGGGCAATCCGAAGTGCAATCGCAGTTCCAGAATTACGGCAAGCCGGGCGCCGGCCCTCCGCGGGGCAATCCGACGCCCAAAATTCGTTCCAGAACCTGGGGAGTCTGGTGCACAACAACGCTCGCGCACGGCCAATGGGAATACAGATTTATGCCGCGAAAGAGCGACACGCTCGAAGCGTTCGAAAAGACCCTCAATGAAATGGGCGACCAAGGCTGGGAATATTGCGGCAGCGAGTCGCTGATATCGACCAATCCGTTGCGCAAAGCTCAATGGGGAACCGGCCCCACGCTGGTGTTCAAACGACCCAAGGGCGCAAATACAGGCGAGACATTGCCCTCCGCCGGAATGCAATCGTCCGCCTCGAATCGGTTCGGGGCGTCCCCGAAAGCGCCGACGAGCCGCAACAATGGTTATGATCCGTTTAACGGCGCTTCCGAAAAACCAAAGTCTAGCAGCATGCCGGGCAACAAATCCGCTCAGGCCGGCCGTGGGGAGGTTACCATCGTGCGGCTTCAAAACGCCGATGCAACCGAAATGGCTAGAATCTTGTCGCTACTGTTCGCCGACCACGGCAAAGTTCTTGCGGATTTCCGAACGAATTCGCTGCTGATCCAAAGCGATAAGGAGATGGCTTTGGAAATGGCGGCAGTCATTCAAAAACTCGACGTGCCGCCGGCGAAGCCGGACCATTCGGTCAACCCGGCGAAGTGACGATTTTCGCCGCGAGGGACTCCAAGATCCAAATGCATCCGAACGCTTTGGATCTTGTCATTTGGATTTTCCTTGGAGTTTTGAATCCTGAACTTGGACTTTCCGCGCCGCGGTTCTGATTCGCTTCATCTTCGCGAGCAAAACCTGATACCGCTGCTCATGGCGTTGGATTCGCCGCCGGCCGTCTGCCATTTCCTCATCGCGGCCGTTTTCAATTTGCTGTTTCAGGCTCTCGATCGCTTGCCGGCGACGCAGCATCGCCGAGTAAATCTTCTGAAATCGCTGCGATAAACGCGCTTGGCGTTCGCGCTCAATGTCTTGTTCGTCTTTTGGCCAGACGTCGTTCCAATCCTGGATCGGCAATCCCAGCACGTCGAAGAACTGTCGCCAGGACATCAGCATCGCCCTCGGCTGAAAAGGTCAATCACCCTCTATTGTACTTCGTCGCGCACGCCCGCGGATTGGTCCACCGGAATTCAACGAACATTCATCATATCCGTCGCGATCCGCGGTAATGCTATAAACACCGCAAACGCTTAAGATTCCGAATGATGCGTCCAATTGACTTGCCCAATTTTGCCAATCCGGCCCTCCAGAATGCAAGGTATTGATTGCACACGCGAATCACCGGATAGATAATGGCTGGAATCGCGGGTTTCGGCAGAAGCCCTAATTTCTGCCCGTCTTCTCTGCTTTTCCCTTCACTCGAACGCGATTGATAGTGTGAAGGTCAGGGAGGCCACCGTCATGGGATTGCTGGAAGTGGTCGTGTTGCGCCTGGTGATGTGGGTGCTGGCGCCCTTGGCCCTGCTGATTCTGGCCATCGGGCCCAAGCGCGCCGGTCGTTGGCATCGCCAATTCTGGGACTGGCTATTGATGAAGCGACGTGATCCGGAGTCCATCCTCACCCAGGTCGTGAGGCGGCAGGAAAAGCATATCGCGGCGCTGCGAGCCGCGCTGGCGCGATCCGAGACCGCCGAGCGCGACATCGTCCGCAATATCAGCAAGAGCAATGAAAATATTAGCTCGCTCGAAAATGAAGCGCAAGCCAAGGTCGCGGCGGACGACGACCTCGGCGCCCGGGCAGCGCTCTTACAAGCTCAACCTCGAGCGCCGCGCCGTCGAGTGCTTCCAGGGGCAACTGGCCCAGCAGCGCCAGCAGATCACCGATGCCCGCCGGCGATTGCATCTGCTCGAACTGCAATTGCGGCAGTACGAAGTCGGCCGCAGCATTCTGTTAAGCAAGCTGGCCGAGGCACAAAGTGTCGAACAACAATTTGCGATCGCCAAGAATTTCGATCCGTTTAGCGCCGTGGCCAACTGGCAGCAGGCCGAGGGCATGGTGCAGGAAAAAGAGATCCACGCCAAAGCCGCCGAGCGGGTCTACAGCGACATCGTGGACAACCCGATCGCCGGCCCGCCCGTGCAGATCGATGCGGCGGAATTGGACGCACAACTCACTGCGCTGAGAGAAACGAGCAAACGCGCGTGGAGTCAGGCCGACGGAGCCAGGCGAAAAGGTCAAAGCGAAACACGAACGAAATGGCCGGGAATCGTAGCCGCGCACGCCGCGATTCCCTTGTCTCTTGGGAGGAACGCACCCGTGGAATTCTTCAAGAAACCGAGATTCTGGGTCTTGGCCGGCGCCGCCGTCGCGGTCCTGCTGATCCTCTATCAGTTCTGGAAATGGGAAGTCGAGCGCATCGAAGTCGAGCCGGGCAAATACCTGGTTCGCATTCATCGCTGGGGCAAGGACTTGCCCGAGGGCGAGATCGTCGCTCCGGACGATTCGTACAAGGGCGTCATGCTCGAAGTCTCGGGCGAAGGCCGGCATTTTCTAAACCCCCTCATCTGGAGCTATTCGATTGAGAAACTGGTCAACGTGGAACCGGGCAAATGCTTGGTGCTGACCCGCATGTATGGAACCGACATCCCGGCCGAGCGACTTGCAAAAGGCGATATCCTCGCCCGCGAAGGCGAACGCGGCATACTTGGTGAAGTAAAGCTGCCCGGCAGCTATCGTCTCAATCCATTCGCCTACAAGTGGGAATTCGTTGACGCCATCGAGATTGCCCCGGATCAAGTTGGCGTGCGAATCCTGAAGGTCGGCAAGGACCCCAACACTTTGGCGGTCGATCCAAAGCGTACCCGCTACGTCGTCCCCGATGGCTATCGCGGCGTGCAGGAAACCGTGGTTCGCAACGGGACCTATTATCTCAATCCCTACGTCGAATCGATCACGCCGGTCGAAGTCCGCAGCCATCGCGCGGAACTCACCGACATCGAATTCCCCTCGCGCGACGGCTTCACGCTGCGGCCGCACGTCATGATCGAATACCAGGTGCAGCGCGAGAAGGCGCCGGAAATCCTGGTCCGCCTGACCGAGAAGGGGATACTGCACCAGCTCGACTCCACGCCTCAACAACAAGACGAAAATGAGATTCTGCAAAAAGTGATCCTGCCGCACATTCGCGGCTACGCTCGCATCGAGGGCAGCAATTTCGACGCTCGCGATTTCATTATCACCGCGGTGGGGCCCAATAATCAGAAGGCGTCGAACACCCGCGAGCGGCTGCAAAAGGCCCTGCTGGCCAAGGTGCAGTCGCGATGTCTGGATCTGGGGATCGACATTCGCGCCGTCTTGCTGGGCGAGTTGACGCCGCCGGCCGATCTCGCCGACCAGATTTCCCAGCGCGATCTGGCCCGCGTCGAGCAGCAGAAAAACACCACCAAAGTGGGTCAGTTCAAGGAAATGCAAAAATTGAAATCGGTCGAAGCCTTGAAAGAACAGTATCGCGCCAAGGTCGAAGCCGAGACCCGGCTCGAAGTCATGAAGACGCAGGCTCAGCAGAACAAACAAGTGGCGGAATCGAAGCTCAAGCAGGAATTGGAAAGCGCCCAGATTCGCCTCGAGGCCGCCAAGGCCAAGGCGGAGGGCATTGTCGCCAAGGGCAAGGCCGAGGCGGCGGTGATCGACCTGCAAAACCAGGCGGAAGTGGCCGGTTTGAAGAAAGCCATGCAGGGCTTTTCCAGCGCCAACAATTTCGCCCAATACCATGTGCTGACGAAGCTGGTCCCGGCCCTGCGGGAAATCTTCGCCTCCGATGAGAGCGAATTCGCGAAGATCTTCGCCAGCTACATGACGGCCCCCGCGAACGCTGCTTCAAAGCCCTCGGTGGCCGAATCCCCGCCGATGAAAGGCGAGGTCAAGAAAAACAACGGCCAAGACAAATAATCTTATCATTCTTAAAATATAGAGGATCATCACCATGAACCGAGGCAATATTCGACCGCCGGATCGCGACGATTTCGATTCGGTCCTACCGGCCGACAACCGGGGGAAATGGCTGCGACTGGCGCTGGTGTGCGGCGTCGGCGCCGTGCTCGCAATCGTCGTCACCGTGGTGGTTTGGACCACCTTCTACAAATATGTCCCGCCCGGCAAACATCTGGTGGTCGTCGCCAAAAACGGCGCTGCGCTCGATCGCGGGCGAAGTGCTCGCCAAGGACGGACAAAAAGGCATTCGCCGCGAGGTGCTCGGCGAAGGCTTTCATTTCGTCATGCCCATCGTCTACACCACGGAAATCGAAGACAATACGGTGATTCAGGCCGGGAGAATCGGCATCGTCACGGCGCTGGGCGGCAAACCGCCCGCCGACGGGCGCGTGTTGGCCGAGGAAGGCGAGCAAGGCATCCAACGCAAGGTCTTGCCGCCGGGCGCTTACCGCATCAACAAGCACGGCTACCAGGTCGAGGAAGTGCCCGCGACGGAAATCAAATCGGGATTCGTCGGCGTCGTTCGCCGCCTGCTCGGCAGCGAAGGCAAGGGCCTTTTCACCGAGGATGGCTCCGACCAGAAAGGCTATCTCCGCAAAGTGCTCCAGCCGGGAATCTATTATGTCAACACCAAGGAATTTCAGGTCATTCCCGTCGAGGTGGGAATTTCCCAGACCACGTTTTTCGCTCCAAAATACGACAAGAAACTGAAAGACACATCGATCACCTTCACCGCCAAGGGCGGCTATCCGATCAGCATCGATTGCACCGTGGAATGGGAGGTGCTCCCGGAACACATGCCGGTGCTGGTCGCCGAATATGGCACGCCGGAGGAGATCGAAAAGAAGGTCATCGACGTGCAGGCCCACGCGATCGGCCGCGACAAGGGCATCGATTATGGCGTGCAGGAATTCCTCGAAGGCACCAGCCGCGAAAAATTCCAGGAGGATTTCACCCAGGAATTGACCCGGGTTTGCAAGGATAAGAACGTCACGATCCATTCGGCGTTCATCCGCCGCATCGATATTCCCGAGGAATATCTCAAGCCGATCCGCGAGAAGCAAATCGCCGCGGAAACGCAATTAACCACTAAGGCCAAGGAACTCACCGCCGAGACCGAAAACGAGGTCGAGCGCGAGGAGCGCATGATCGATCAGGAAGTGGCCAAGGTCGCCGCCGAGACCAAGCTCCTGGTGGCGAATATTGATCAGGAAGTGAAAAACATCACCGTCAAGACCGAGGCCGAGATCGAGAAGATGAAGGAAGAATATGGGGCCAAGATCGCCGCGCTCGACGCCGAGCGCAACAAGACGGTCAAGGGCGCCGAAGCCGAAGTGAAGCGGCTCACCGAAACCGCCAAGAGCAGCCTCTACCAAATGAAAATGGACGTGTTTCAACAGGACAATGCGGCATTCATGCGCTACACCATGGCCCAGAAACTCAACGATAGCCTCGTGCTTCGCCTCTTCCACAGCGGCAATGGCACCCTCTGGACCAACATGAGCGACAAGAACATGAACCTGCTGCTCCCCGCGCCCGTCGGCCCGGACAAAAAGGAGCCGCCGAAGAAGGATGACGCGAAGGATGCGACCGCGGAGAAGGAGAAATAAGCACGGGTGATCAAGGCGCTGCGTGGCATCGAAGAAGGTCAGTCGAATGCAGACGGGCAATTAGTGGTGATCCGAGTCGCCAGATTCGGATTGCCACTGCTTGGCCGCTTGCAATTACTTCGCCCTTAATCGGAAACCTGCAAGGCGGCCAAGCAGTGCTCGCCGAGGAAGCGTCAAATGTCCGTTGCGTAAGACGATTACGCCACGCAGTCGTGGAGAGCACTGCTTGGCCGCCTGCGACGGTTTTGAACAATGGTGAATTCTCCGAAAGCGGCCAAGCAGTGGCAGTCTAAACGTCCGTTATGCGGCCTTCGCGGAATTGCGAAGTCGCCGGCGGCGAACGTGGTAGAAGAGCACCGGCAGGAATAGATCGATCACCTCGTCGGCGATCAGCAGGCCGCCCACCACCGGCACCACCATGGGTCGTAGCATCTCGGCGCCCGTACCGCTCGCCAACAGCAGCGGAGCCAGGCTGATCAGCGTGGTCGCCTCGGTCAGAAGCTTCGGCCGCAGGCGATGCACCGCGCCATCGAGCACGGCTTCGCGAAGTTTCTCGTCGGTCAAGTTCGCAAGTCCGCCGGCATATTCGACCGCCTGGCGGAGATAGACCAGCATGATGACACCGGTGGAAGTGGCCATGCCGAAGCAGGCGATGTAGCCGACCCACGCGGCCACGGAAAATGGAAAGCCAAATAGCCATTGCAGCAACACGCCGCCGGCCAGCGCGCCGGGCACGGCTAACATCATCAAGATTGCGTCGATGAAATCGTGGTAAGTCCACCACAGCACCACAAAGATCAATAGCACCACCAGCGGGAATGCGACGGTCAAGGTCTTGCCGGCACGAGCCCGATGTTCGAACTGCCCGGTCCATTCGCAGAAGACGCCATCGGGCAGTTTGACGCGGGCCGCCACGGCTTGTTTCGCGGCCTCGACAAATTCAATCGCGTCGCGATCGCGAACATTGAGCCGCACGTAGTTTCGCAGCAGGCCGTTTTCGCCCTTGATCGACGCCGGCCCCTCGGCAACGCGGACGTCGGCGACCGCGTCAAGCCGAAGATATTCGGTCCGCCCGCCTTTTTGCGACTCGGACCGGCAGTTCGCGGACCGATTTCTCGTCGAGACGGAAATCGCGCGAAGCGAACTCGCACCGGATGGCGTTCGCGGCCCTCGACGGTGGTCGTCGCTACTTTTCCACCGATGGCGGTTTCGATTAACTCCGTCACATCGCCGGCATTGACGCCGTGCAGGCGGCATTTTTCGCGGTTCGGGTACACCTCCAGGTAGCCTTTGCCCCGCACCGGATCCGCAATGACGTCGACCGCGCCGGGCACTTTCTTCAAGACCGCGGCGATGTCCTCGGAGGCCCGGATCACATCGTCGAGCCGCTGGCCCAACACGCGGACGCCGACCATGGTGTTCACTCCGGTCGAAAGCATGTCGACGCGGTTTTGAATCGGCATGGTCCAGACGTTGGTCCAACCCGGCATTTGCATGACGCGGTCGAGTTCACCGCCGAAGCCGGCGAGTTCGACGCGATCGCGCGGCCACAGATCGAGCCCGCGTGCGAACTGGGCCGACAGCTTCGATTGAAGATCCGCTCAGTGCCGGCACCGGGTCGAGGATCGGCAGTGGGGCGCCCATGTTCATGCCGCCATGATGATGATGTTCACTGGCCGGCGCCCGGCCAGCGGCGCCCGATTCGGATCGGGATAGCGGGCCCGATGCCACGCCAGCATCGCGGCTTTCACTTTTTCGTCGATGACTTCGGTCTTGGCGAGTAGCGATTCGAGCACCAGCCGTGTGTAAAGTTCGGCGGCCCGGTCGCGAAGTTCGGCGTTGAGCCGACGCGTGTGTTCGCGCCAGAGTTTCAAATGCTGCACACGCAACGCATCGGTGAGATCGTCGTAAAAGGTCGGCGACTCGCCGCCCAAAAGCGATTGAAATCGTTCCCAGCCGCGCTGCAATAATCCGGGATTGCGCCGAAGCAGATCGGCGCCGGATTGTACCGCGTGCGCCTCGACCAGTTTGCGGAGCACGTCGCGAACCAATTCCGCGACCGCCTCGGACGTCGGGCCCATCGCCAGATGCTCCGCATGGCCGGCGATCAGTTGGTCGACCAGCGGCGCCAATCCGCGCTCGGCGTCCGGCCGCGACAGCGTCCCGGCGTCGTCGAGCTTCTGAATCAAGCGTTCAACTGCGAATCGGCCCTCGACCCGGCCGAGGTCGCGTTCAAACTCGCGATTGCGCTGATATGCCGCCTCGCGCATTTGCGCATCGAACAAGGCAGTCGTCTCCATCGCCGCGGAAAGCGCCAACTCATGCCTCGCGTCCGGCGGCCCCGGGTCGGCGATCAGCTTGCGTTCGGCCAGCGCCTCGAGCACCGCGCGAGCCTGCCGCTCGGCATCCGCCGGCCGCATGCAGCGCCGCGGCCAGAATTCGCGCGGGCGGAAGTTGATCATGGTTTCGATCATGTCCAGCGGCGCCGGATCGGTCGCGGTCTCGGCCCGGCCCGCCTTGCCGACCACCATGTCCACTTCCGGGAAGCGGCAAAAGATCATGTCGCGGGCCTTGAGGTCGTCGCTCGCCTGCGTTGCCGACATCCGCGGCACGGTGATCGGCATGTCCATCACCATGCCCTCGTCCAGCGGCGCGATGAACTCGCGCGGCAGCGGCGTCATCCATTGCTCCGCGGCAAGGCCGGCAAAAATCAACGTCAACGCCGCGGCCCACTTCCCAAACGTATTTCGCGTCATCCAGACGCTTGCCAGCACCGCACCGGCCACGACCAGGCGGCATCCCCACGGCGACCCGATCGGCGCCGCGGCCAACACAAAGGTCAGCCCGACAAACCAGACGATGCCGCCCGGATGATCCAGAAAAAACGTCAGCATCGGCCGGTACACCCGCATCAGTCCGCGAACCATGCTCACCTGCTCCTCGCCGCGCAACCGTCCGCGGACGAAGCACCGTGCACAGCGCCGGCACCAGCGTGATGCCGAGCAAGCCGACCGCGAACATGGCGAACGATTTCGTGAACGCCAGCGGATGGAACATCTTGCCTTCGAGCCCGCCGAGCACGAAGACCGGCAGAAACGACAGCAGCATGATAACGACGGAAAAGAAGATCGGCCGGCCAACCTCGCGGCAGGCAGCGAGCACCGTGTTGCGGACGTCGCCGCGAACCGGCTCGCCGCCAAAGCGCTTGCGCAGGTGGTGCATGACGTTTTCCGTCATGACGATCGCCGCGTCGACCAGTACGCCGATCGAAATTGCCAGGCCCGCGATCGACATCAAGTTCGTTTGAATGTCGACGATGCCCAATCCGCGCAGCGCAGTCCATCAGGCCGAAGGACATCAGCACCGCCAGCGGCAGCGTCAGGGCGATGATCAATGCGCTGCGCAAATGCCGCAAGATGATGACGATGCAGATACTGGCAGTAACGATTGCCTCGATAAGCGTGTCGGTGACGGTGCTGATGGTGTCGCGAATCAGCGGCGTGCGGTCGTAAAACGGCACGATGCGGACGCCCTGCGGCAAGCCGGGCTGCAATTCGATGATCTTTTCACGAATCCGCCGTGTCACCGCGACCGGGTTTTCGCCGTGCCGCATCAGGATCACGCCGCCGGTCGCCTCACTTCCGTCCTTTTCAAGCAGTCCGCGCCGCGGCTGGCTTCCGAGCGAAATGTTCGCGATTTCAGAAAGGGCGACCGGCAGGCCGTCCGCGCCGGGTATGGTGACATTTTCCAGGTCGCGAATGACGCGCTGCGAATCAAAGGCGGCGTCGGGTTGGCCGGGGCGGCGCCGAGCCAGCCGACGCCGCGGACCACGATATTCGGCGCGGCCCTTTTGCACCACGTCGCCGCCCACCGCGGCGTTGGCCCGTCGCACGGCCTCAGAAACCTGAGCCGCCGTCACGCCGCGAACTTGCATTTTGTACGGCATCAAGCTCGATCTGATATTCCAGCGGCATCCCGCCGACGCTGGCGACCTCGGCCACGCCCGGAACCGCGCTCGAACTGCGGCGAATGTACCAGTCCTGAATCGCGCGCAGCCGGCCAGGATCGAGGCCGCTGCCTTCCACCGTGTACCAGTAGATTTGCCCGGTGGCGGCGGCGTCTGGCGCCAGGCGTGGCACGGCGTCGTCAGGCAATCGCGTCGCCGGCCGAGCCAGCACCTCGCTCACACGCCGCCGCGCCGCGTCCCATTTCGTCGAGTCGTCGAAAATCACGCTCAGCATCGAAAACCCGACATCGCTGGACGAGCGAACGACGCGCACGCCAGCCAGGCCTTTCAATTCCAGCGATAGCGGATAAGTAATTTGATCCTCAATCTCCTGCGGGCCATGGCCCGGCCAGTCGGTGAAGACGATGACCTGGTTTTCGGAAAGATCGGGAATGGCGTCGACCGGGGCGCGGATAGCGGCTCGCGCTCCCCCACAAGGCGACGATCACCGCCGCCAGGATGACGAACCAGCGGTGGCGGACCGAAAAAGTGATGACGCGATCGATCATCGCGGGCTACTTGTTAGCGAGTTTGGAAAGATACTTTTCGGGCGATTTGAGCAATTTCGCACGACAACCGTCGCAACAGATGAAAACCGGCCGGCCGTTGACCACGACCCGCACCGGCCCGCCCATCGAATCGAGCGGCGCCCCAGTCACCGGGCAAGTTTTCTGTTTATCGGCGAGAATGCGATCCTGGGGAGACAGGGTTCCCGGGGGCGGAGGCGCGGCAGGCGTCGGCATCGTGCCCCGCGTTCCGCTTCCGAAATAGCCGGCGCCGATGCTCGGATCGAGCCGCGTCTGCGCGTCCAAGAGAACGCTGCCGGCGGTGACCACGGCATCATTGATCCGCAGTCCGCTTCGCACCGGATAAAAACTGCCGCAGCGCCGGCCGACCGACACCTCGATCGCGTCGAACATTCCCGGCATCGATTCCACGAAGACGACTTTCCGCGTGCCGGTGTCGACCACGGCGTCGGCGGGCACTGCGAGTAGCATCCCTTGGTTTCGCAGAGTGAGATCGGCGGCGCCCTCAATCAGCGAGCCCAATTCAGGCTGCGCATTGCCGCCGATTCCGCCGGCAAAAATGTCAGCCGCCGTGCGGTCGCGCCACCGATTGATCGCCGCCGTTCGCTCGGATTCGAGCCGAGACGCCGGTATTCGAAAACGTGCGTAAGCGATTTGAGTGGGATGCAACGGCGCCGTTGGATCGTCGAGTGCGATTTGCAGTTTCGCTTCGCGACCACTCAATTGCCGCGATCCATCCAGGAGACGCCCGGCGAATGTTTCGCCCGGCAACGAATCGCAGGTGATTTCCGCAGCGGAGTCCGCCATCAGCAACGCGGCATCCGAATCAAGCATGCTCGCGGCCAGGATGATCTGTCGGGAATTGCCGATGCCTGAAGATTCAATGTGCCCCGCTGCGATGACTTCGTGTTCCAGTCGGCGAAACTCGACCGGTGAGGTTTTGAGGCCGGCCAGCGCGATGCGATATGGTGATAGCTGCACCCGCGCGACCACGCCATCGGGCAGCGGCGTCATTTCGCCCTTTTTCCGCCGCACTAATGTCATGTGGCAGACGGGACATTTGCCCGGCCAATCGGAAACGACGCCCGGGCACATGGGGCACCAATATTCGGTGTCCTGGGAGATCGCCAGGCCGAACGGCTGCGGTCGGATCAGGCGATCCATGTAATGGCGTAGCGTCGGCCAGGCGGCAATGAGCAGCAAGACTCCGCCCACCAGCAGCAAAAATCGCCCCCGTGCCACCACCAACGCACCGTGCGCCACATCATTGAGAATCCGATGCGGCCGACCGGCGCGGATCGAGCCTTGGCGGGCAAATGTTCGGCGGACAGGGCTTCGCGCTTGGACACGAAATCAATCTCACTTATTGGCCGTGCCGGAATTGTTCCCCGCCTTCTGCGTGGTTGGCGCTTCATTGCACCAGTGCGTTAGTTTTTCGTAATCGTCGTACAGCATGACCCAGAGCGGGTCGATGCCGATGACGATATAGCGTTCGCGCCGTTCTTCGTGCGGTGCATCGAGCACCAGTTGCACCAGGTAGCATCGCGGAGTGTCCGCGGGCACCGGGCCGAGGATGGTGAAATCCTTCAGCGGCCGCTTGCTCTTGTGCAGCGTGTCGCCCGCCATCACGACCGGATGCGTGCCGGGGACTTCCTGGTCCATGTTTCCTTGCTTCCAAGCAGTCAGATGAGCCTCCAGCGCGCTCCGGGCGGAATCCTCCGCCGGGATGAAGTCCTCGTTGCGATGATGAGAGGAACAGCCCACGAGGGCCGGTCCCAATAGCATCGCGAGGAGGACGCCGCGCCTGACGAACGAACGGGGCATTGCTACATTCCCGAGAGTTTCTGATAGTCGATGTCGCGGTAGATCAACAACGGATCGATGCCGACGACGTAGTATTTGACTTCACGCGATTGGCCATCCGCCGCCGTCAGCTTGACGGAGAAGGTGCGC
The DNA here is from genome assembly GCA_963815035.1 of uncultured Gemmataceae bacterium. Taxonomy (GTDB): domain Bacteria; phylum Planctomycetota; class Planctomycetia; order Gemmatales; family Gemmataceae; genus JBGQCZ01. Next base: position 49,210 of record CAWFFC010000024.1, on the reverse strand, counting down.
GGCCCCGCGCCGGCGGGGGCCTGATCGCCGACGATCTCGAAACCGGCCAGCTTCGAGCCGCTTTCCCACTCGGAGTCGGCGACGCGAACCGCCGGCTTCGATGTTCCAGCGACCGTACCGGGCGGCTGGCCAGCCTTCCAACTTGTCAGCGCCGCTTCCAAGGCCGATCGGCCGGTATTGGAATTCGGCGTGAAGTCGGCGTTCGAATGCCGGCCGCAGCCGCTGGGCCCCAAGAGGACCGCGGCGGCAAACAGTGCAACGGAAAAAAGGCGTAACGCCCTCATGTTTTCTCCTGCGGATCATTCCCAGTTAAACACTTCCCCGCTGGCGCACATGCCCAGGGCCCGCCAGGCAGCCGAGCTCGATGTTATTACGGATAAAATGCACCGAGCCATCGCCAAAAAGGACATTGACGCCGCCCGTGTGCATGCTGGACGGCGGCACGGCCATTGCCATGTTGGCCATGCTCCCCGGGAACGGCGAGCCGGCGCACGTGATCGTGTTCGGCGGCGCGACATGGTTGTAGGTCGTGCAGCACATCTCGCCCATCACCCAGCTATAGCCCTGTTTGCTGGTCAACGGCGTCGCCGTCGCGGTGTTTAGCGACTCGCAAATAGTAAACGTGGCATCGAGCGTGGTCTGGTTCGGCATGATATACATGTCGGTGCGCAGGTCGGGGAAACCTTGTCCGCGGCGTTTCTCGCTGAACAGCGCCGTATTGCTCAGCCCGTCCTTAAGATCCAACATCTTCACCTTGCTCTTGTAGTAAAACGGTCCATCTGAGTGTTCGTTCGGCGCGATCGTGCTCGGCAGCGATTCGCTCAGGTCGCACATGAATTGCAAGCCCTGGCTGGCGTAATAGTTGTTCTGGCCGGGCCAATCGGGTGCGGCCTGGGCTGAGTCGGACGGGCAAATGAAGATCGAGACCAGCGCGCGGCACGCCGCCGCGTTTTCCCGGTTCGGATTCTGCCACGCCGGCATGAAATTGATCACGCCTTCCATGCCGGGAGTCTCGGGCGGAAAGTTCGGATCGATGCTGCGGAACAGATTATCCTGCTCAATGAAGGGCAGAATCTGGTAGTGGACCGACCATCGCGCATATCCGGCGAATCCCGGATAGGACGGCCCCTTGCCGAAGGGGAATTTGCCGTAGGTATCGTTATGATTGTGCAGGGCCAACCCGATTTGCTTCAGGTTGTTGGAACATTTCATCCGCGCCGCCGTCTCGCGGATCTTTTGCACCGCCGGCAGCAGCAATCCGATCAAAACGGCAATGATGGCGATCACGACCAATAGTTCGATCAAGGTGAACGCCGACCGACGAACGAGAGTCATGACAAAACTCCTGACGCAACAAAAAAGATCAGAACGAAGAAACGTGAATCGACCGGCTCTGCTCGTCGCCGGCCAAATTCGATTCCACGCAATCGAATCAAGTCAGTCACTTTACCGACTCCGGTTTGGATTTCGGCTCGCCCGGCCGGTGATGGTAATTCAACCAATCGGATACCGCTTTCAACTCATCCAGATCCAATAACCCGTCGCCGTTCTTGTCGAAGAACTTGAAGTGCGGGCGAACCAACCCTTGCACCTCGTCGATACTTAATTTGCCGTCGTGGTTCTTGTCGCGGGTCATCATTCGTTTGGCAAATTCCACCGGGTCCCAGTAGCCGGCACCTTTGCCGCGGGCGGCGCCACCGTCGCGATCGCGCCGCAGGTGCAGCACATACTCCTGCCGCACCAGGTAGCAGGCCTTTTCGCCGACGCAGGCCGCATAGCTGACGGTTAGATTGCACCGGTTTCCCGTCCGGCCAGTTTTCCACGTCGATCAGGAATTCGCGAGGATCCACGTCGCTGTCGGCCTTCACCTTTGCGGCATTGTCCGGCGGTCTTGGCGAACTTCGCCCCGCCGGCAGATCGAGTTTGAACTGCAGCGGATCGGTCAGGTTGTTCCAGTGGGCTTCGTGAATACGGGTCGAGATGGAAGCCGAGATAGAGTTTTCCCTCGCCATCCATCATCAAGTCCGGCGTCGGCCTCGGCGCGAAGTTTCGCGTAGAAGGGCGGCCCTTTCGGATCGATTTTTGGCTCCATCGACGATCGGCTGCATGCGCGGCCGTTTCAATCGCGGCACGACGCCTTGCGCGGCGCGGGGTCTTCGGCGGCGGCACGAAGTTCAGATTCATGTCTGACTTCCCTCGTCACATGCTTCGACTGGCCCGACGAATTTCTCCAGGTCCTTTCGGACTGCGCCGGATTGCTCCAGTCGCGCTTGGCCGCGACTCGCCCTTCGGGTCGATGAATGAACTCCGAATTCGGCCGATCGCCCAAGGCATGTTTGAGCCGATTGTCCATGGCGTCCACGATCCACGGGATCGTCGCGCCCAGCTGCTTTTCGGCCTGCCTGGCCTGGGCGAGCCGTTCGTCGAGCGTGAACGGCTGCACGAAGCCGCCAACCAGTTCCGGATGGGCCAGCGACTTGTAAACGAATAAGAACTTCACGCCCTTGGGCCCATAGTCGCGATATACCGCCTCCAGACCGGAGACGTTCCACAGGAACGGCGGTCAGGTCAGGCAGCCGAATGTCAGCACCGTGTAGTGTCCTTTCAGCGACGAGAGTTTAATTTCCTTGCCGCTGGGGTCATACACAGTCAGATCGGGCAGCTTGTCGCCGATAGTCGGTTTGGCGCACACGAAGGTTTCGCCATCCTTCGGACGTTGGGCTCGCAGCGACGGCAACGCCGCGAGAACCAACAACAAGCACAGCAACGAACGAATTCTCATCGGGAACCTCGCTTCCCGGTCGATCGCGTTTCGTTTTGATCGACCAGAGTCAGGATGATCGATTGTTCGAGTTCGGCGGGCTTGTAGCCAAACGGCCCGCGCCCGCCCTGATAGGCCACGCGGCCATCGCGATCGATCACATACAACCTGTCGGGCATCGCGCTGTAGGCATGGCCCACGCGATCGTCGATCGTGTCGACCAAGAGCGGCATGCCGATTTTCAACTTGGTGCAGCAGGTCTTCGCGACCTTTGATCGCTCCTCATCGGTTCGCGGCTGAAGGACGCGAATGCCCATCTTGGCATTGCCAAACGAGGCGGCGCCGTCCTCGGCGTGGGCCTCGCGAACATAGACCGCTAGAAACTGAACCCGATCGCCATACTTCTTGTGCAATTCTTCGAGGACGCCAAACTGGGCCCGGAACGGCCCTCAGGTAAAGCTCCCGAAGACCAGTACCACCGGTTTCTGCCCGCGAAAATCGGAAAGCGCGACCGAGCCCTTGCCATTCTCCTTGGGCAACGTGAAGTCCGGAGCCATCTTGTTCGCGCACGGCCCCTCAAACGCGGAGCCAAGATCGCCGGCGAAGAGGCTTCGCAACCAAATACTCTTGGTAACGCGCTTTTCGGCTTTTCCCGCCGAGGCCTGTTGCCGTGGGCCTTCCAGAATTGCCCGCATGTCGGCCGGAGTCAGGAAATCCTTGCCGGTAGCTTTCCTTTTCATGAACGCTTGCCATTCCTGGGCGGTGACCTGGCCGTTGCCGTCGCGATCGACCTCGCGAAACAACCGCAGGGCCATGGCGTCGCGCCGGACCCATGGCGACCGCTCCGACCAATCGAAGTCGTCCGCCGTCACCGCGCCCGGAGCCGTCGCGATCGAGCCGCTCGAAGAATTCGGTCGGATCGCCAAACTCATCGCGCGTGACCCGCCCATCATGGTTGGCGTCATAGCGATGCGCGAACCATTTCCAGTCGTAGCGCCGCGACGCCGGACCAAACCAGCCGACGCCCGGCCCGAGCTTTTCGTCATTCTGCACCGCCAGAAGCATGCGCAGTTCCTCGGAGCGGGGAACTCGCGGACCGGTCAATTCGATCCACTGTGCTTGGAAAACTGCCTTGACCCAGCGCGCGGCGAGTGCCGGTGCGGGCGAAGGTACTTCCGGACTTGTCACGGGCGGCGCGGCGGGACGCAGCTCGATGCGGCGAAGGCGAGAATCGCCATCGACAGACATGTTCTGATTACCATCTCAATATCACTCCGGAACGATCACCGTCGCCGGTGAGGTGTCGATCACATAGCCCGCTTTTTTTTCGCGGGTCGAACCATTCTTGAATTTCAACGTCAGCATCGCCTTCATGCGCACACTCTGGCCATAGTAATCGTGGCTGTCTTCGATCTTGTAATCCAGTAACGCCACATCGGGCGAGCATTTCGGATCGTTGAAATAGAGCGGCGGATTGCATTGAGCAAGTCAGGCACCTCGCCCTTTTTCCATGCATCCAGCGCCGTGACCAGTGCGGTCCGGGCCTTGTCCGCGTCGGCTTGCGGCGGCAGCGCCTGATGACAGCCGACCGCCAACGCGACAAGAACTAGACCCGGACCGAGCCGGGAAAACTTGAAACGGATATGCATTGCGAACAACCTCAATAATCGCCGACGATCTCGTTGCCGTTGCGGCTGCCCAGCGCCCGCCAGGTGGCCAGGGTGACATTCTGTCTGACGAAATGGACCGAGCCGTCGCACAACAGCACATTGACGCCGCCGGTGTGGGCGCTGCTGGCCGATTGCATCATGGTGTTGTTGCCGCCGAAATTCGCCGGCCAGTGCAGGACCGCGTGTTGGGGACATTGATGTGCTCGTACAGGGTCATGTGGAAGCCCTGAATCCAGTAGCCGCCGCAATCGGAACGGAATTGAAACGACAGATTCATGGGATCCGAGGCCTCGCAAATCGTAATGGCTTCGTCGACGTTAGCCGGTTGGCCACCTGGATTAATCAGATCCGTCTTCGGCGTGGCGATGGCATTCGACCAGTCGCCCTTCAGCCGTTCGCTGAAGCAGGCGGTATTGCTCAGACCGTCGGGGATGTCTCCGGTGACGGTGATCCCTTTGTCGATGAACATGCCAAATGGGCCGCGCGGGTGCGGGTTCTGCCACGCGAGGTCGATTCCGTAGTTCGCCACGTAGTTGTTTCCCGCCCAACCGGCGGGCAGGTCGTTCACGGGATCCGAGGGACAATTGAAAATCGGAATGACGATGCCCTGCGGGCCGAGGTTGGCCGCGTTATTCGCCGGCACCGTGAAATTGATCAAGCGATAGACATTGTCCTGTTCGATGAACGGCAACAACTTGGCATGAGCCGAAAAGCGCAGTTTGTCGACGCCGGGCGGAAACTGCTTGTAGGTGCTTTCGAAGTTGTGAACGGCGAGGCCAATCTGCTTGAGATTGTTGGAGCACTTCATGCGCGCGGCCGCCTCGCGGATCTTTTGCACCGCGGGCAGCAGCAGGCCAATCAAGATGGCAATGATCGCGATCACGACCAGCAATTCGATGAGCGTGAATGCCGCGCGTCGAATGCGTAACATGGTGGAACTCCCGATAAAACAAGAGAAATCAGAATGAGGAAGCACGAATCGAATCGTCGCCGGCGAGCGACTCCGTGGCCGCACGCCGGGCCATGAACTCAGGATTAAATAACCCAATGGGGCAACGAAACGGCTCTCGAACATTGACCGCGCGGACCCGACCATCAGTTGATTGTCGCGCGAACTCGCGGCGATCACATCGTGCTCGCACGGCCAAGCGAGAGCGTGAGGCGCCCATCGCACGTCCGCGCAGCCGGATTAGCCGTTGAGTCTGGGAGGATGAAAAATGGAATCGACGCGGGGAATGGGACGAAGGACTTCGTTGTCCATCAATACGGCGACATGATCGGCTGACAGGTCAGCCCGAAAATTGAACAGGCAAATCCAATCACCGGCACTCAATGTCGGGGCGGTGGCAGGCGGCGCCAGTGGAGGAGGCAGATGTCGCGAGCAGCCGGGGCCGTGACAGGGTTTCGGCGCCGCCGGCAGCGAATCCGATTTGTGGTGGGAATTCATCGACTCGTGATCCGATGGTTGTCCACCGATTTTCACATAGTCGCCGCACGCAGCGCGAGCCTGCCCTGACGCAATCAACGAGGCGGCCGCCATCGCAATCGTCGCCATGGCAAGCCAGCGGTTCGAAAAATGGGAGAGGAAAGTCATTGCCGAGTTCGAGTCTCGCGTTGAAGCCCGCCGTCTATGCTAACCGCCCTCAAACGAGAATACAAGTTACATTCTGACGATTTTTTTCGGGCTGATCCTTCCATGCGGCGCCAGTCCCGAAGGATGCGCCGCACAATCGATCAGAGCTGCGATGGAATTCGCCGACCGACTTCGTGGGTTCAGTGAGCAACGTCGATCGGCGAATTCGTGCAGCCCGCGTGTGCGACAGAAGCCGCGACTGCTCAGGCCGCTGACCTGGAAAACCGCCGTCAGCGTTGCGACGTCCCGGGGTTCGGCCATGTCATGCGTTCTCGTTTCTGTACTTCCATCGTTCGCCGATCCCCTGACCAAAGGCTTTGGTCGGCGCACCGGAGGAAAAGAGACTACGAGATGATAGGTATCAGGGTATCAGCTTTCACTGTTACCGGAGCGACAATCAATCGGAAAATGAAATCACACCAAACTTTCTCGTGGCGATCCGACGAAACGCGCCGGCCTTCGCAGAACGATCTCTAGAGCCGCGAGCGGCAGCAGCCAACTGCTCCAAGCGGCGGCGACGTAGGCTGCCTCGGGGTTTGTCACACCGACGAGGCCCGCGGCGCCTGAAATCAGGCGCAGTATCACCGCCGAGCAGATCAGGACATAACAGCGGAGCATCCATCGGCGGTGCCGGTGATAGCGGCCGTGGCGAGCGTGGAGGACGCCGACGATCGCACAAATCCCCGTCAGTATCGCGAGGAGCAGAAAGCTCAATCCCGCGGGCCAACCACCAAAGGCATGGCGTGACATCACCATGCTGGTTGGCAGCACCAACAGCAGCAACACGGCAACCTGAACCCGGCCCAAGACACGATGCAGGCCGCCGTAGTGCCGCCGAACATATTCGCTCAGCAGGATCAGTCCATTGAACAGCACCACGGGTCCGGAAAAGATGTGAATGTAAAAGGCCGGGCGGTAGGCGCCGGTGAATGTCGCCTCGCGACCTTGCAGGAACAGCGAATCAAAGTTTGGCGGGAAGTAGTCGGGGTAGTTCGAAAGAATGGCGACCAGGACCCGCAGAATCAGCAGTACCGCGAGCCAGCGAAGAACGACTGATAGGATCCGCAGCCTCATGCGATGCTCAATCCAGGTCGAACGGTTCTCCGCCGTCGATGGTGATGGCCACGGCCAACTTCTTTGGGTCGATCGAAGAACCGATGAAACGAACCGAGCCGTCAGCCATCGCCACGTTCATTCCGCCAGGGTGTCCGGCGAAGGGCCGCTGATCGCCGAAGAGCGGCAGGTCGTTGGGATCGAATCCTCGCAAGGTCGCCGGCCCGCCTTGGGCCCAGGGTCCGAGGTTGAAGCGCGTTTCCATCAGGGCGATGGTATTCGAGGCCCCATCTTTGATGGCCGCCTGCGAAGTCTGGCGATCATAGCCCATGAACCCATTTCCGGCCGCGCCCACCGGTTGGCTCGCGGCGTCAGGTCCGATGCCCGCCAATGCGATGTAGTTTGTCACGGGGTCCAGAGTCGTTCCCGCCTGAATTGAACTGGGACACTGAAAATACGAAATTGCCGTCTGAGCCGCCTGGGGATTCCCCGCGTATCCCTTTTTCAGATCAAGTTGCCGATACAAGTCGCCCTGTTCCAGGTACGGCAACAGCGGGACGATCCAACTGAGTCGCTCTTTGGGAGTCTTTCCGGGCCCAATGCAACCGGGCGGAAACAGTCGTGAATCGTGCGTATTTGAACTGGCCGTGGGCCCGTTTGAATCCGAGTCTTGCGTCGATTGATAATTCTGCAATCCCATCATCAGTTGCTTCAGATAGTTCTGGCACTTCAGGCGCGCCGGGGCCTCGCGCACGCGACGGACCGCCGGGAGCAGCAGGCCGACCAAAATCGCAACGATGAGAAGCACCACCAGGAGTTCTTTCAGGGTGAATCCATTGCGTGTTGACCGAGACATGGGTGGGCCTCGATGCGAGAGTTTTGGATCGCCTATTGATGGTACCCGAAGGATTGGGGATTGTCATCGATATTTGATGCGCGTTTGACGTTCCAGCGAGTCGCCGTCATTGATCTTCGCCGCGATTCTCCCAAACTATCTTCGCACCTGCGAGGAGTTCGCCGTGGACCTGCTCACCCTGTCTCGCATTCAATTTGGCTTCACCATCGCGTTTCACTACATCTATCCGCCTCTCAGCATCGGCCTGGGTGTGATTTTGGTTCTGATCGAGGGGATGTGGCTGTGGAAGCGCGAGCCGATTTATTTTCAGATGGCGCGCTTCTGGTCGCGGGTGTTCGCGTTGACGTTCGCGATCGGCGTCGCCACGGGCATCGTGATGGAGTTCGAATTCGGCACCAACTGGGCCACCTACTCGCGCTTTGTCGGCGACGTGTTCGGCAGCGCCCTGGCCGCCGAGGGGATTTTCGCCTTCTTCCTCGAGTCTGGGTTCTTGGCAATCGTGCTATTCGGCTGGGAGCGAGTCAGCCCGCGAGTCCATTTCTTCGCCACAGTCATGGTTTGCCTGGGGGCGCATTTCAGTGCTATCTGGATTGTGGTCGCGAATTCCTGGATGCAGACACCGGCGGGTTATCACATTGTCACCGAAGGGCTCCGCACCCGGGCCGAAGTGACTGACTTCTGGGCGATGGTCTTCAATCCATCGTCGGTGATTCGGCTCATTCATACAGTGCTCGGCGCCTGGCTCGCCGGGGCTTTCCTGGTCACCAGCATCAGCGCCTGGCACTTGCTAAAAGGAAAATTCGTCGAGTTCGCCCGGGCCTCGCTCAAGATCGGACTATGGCTCGGATTGGTCGCGGCGGTTTTGCAAATTATCGCGGGGCATCAAAGCGCCATGGTGGTGGCCCGGCACAATCCCGAGAAACTCGGCGCAATGGAAGCCCATTACCCGACCGGCCCCGCGCCGCTGCACCTGTTCGGCTGGGTGAACGACAAAGAACAACGGGTCGAATTCGGCGTCGCCATTCCCGGCATGCTGAGTTGGCTGGTTCATGGCGAGGCCTCGCAAGCGGTGCAGGGGCTGGACGAATACCCGCCGGCCGACCGGCCGCCGGTGAATGTGGTGTTTCAACTCTATCACCTGATGGTGGCGATCGGGTTCCTTCTTTTGTTGATCGCCGCGGTCGGGAACTACCTCGGATGGCGCAACCAGCTCGTGGCGAATCGCTGGTTTCTGTGGATTCTGGTGTTCGCCGTGCTCGGGCCGCAGATCGCCAATCAGGCCGGCTGGTTCACCGCCGAGATCGGCCGCCAGCCATGGATCGTTTATCACCTGATGCGAACCAGCGAGGGGCTTTCCAAGGCCGTTCAGGCCGACGCGGTGCTGACCTCGCTGATCCTCTTCACGCTGGTTTACATCCTGCTGTTCGCCGTCTTCATTTATCTGCTGCATCAAAAGATCAAGCATGGCCCGGACGAGGCCGACATGCGGCCGGCGGGGAAATGGGCCCTGCCGAAACCGGTGGCGGAAACCCCGCCGACGCCCGAGAACTGAAAGAGGCGATGATGTTCACGCCCGATCTGAATACGGTCTGGTTCGTCCTCGTCGGCGTGCTCTTTACCGGCTACGTCATTCTCGACGGCTTTGACCTGGGCGTCGGCTCGCTGCATCTCTTCACGCGGACCGACCAGGAACGCCGGATCATGCTCAATTCGATCGGCCCGGTCTGGGACGGCAACGAGGTCTGGCTGGTGACCGGCGGCGGCGCGCTCTTCGCCGCGTTCCCCGAGGTCTATGCGACCGTTTTCTCCGGTTTCTATTTGGCGTTCATACTCTTGCTGGTCGGTCTGATTTTTCGCGCCGTCGCCATCGAGTTTCGCAGTAAGGAACAGATGCCGTGGTGGCGGCAGTTTTGGGATGTTTGTTTCGCCATCGGCAGCATCGCCTGCAGCTTGCTACTGGGCGTGACGATCGGCAACTTTACCTGGGGGATTCCGCTCGACGCCAGTCATGAATTCGCCGGGTCGTTCCTGACGTTGCTGCATCCTTACACGCTGCTCACCGGCATCACCACGGTCGCCCTGTTCATGATGCACGGCTCGATCTATGTCGTGATGAAAACCGAGGGCGAACTTCACGACAAGGTCCGCGGCTGGGTCAAAAACTGCATGATTTTCTTCATCATCTGCCTGGCGACGATGACGCTGGCGACGCTGGTTTACATACCGCGAATGAGCGAACGTCTGCGGCAGGAGCCGGGGCTTTTTGTCATCGCGATTCTGCACATGCTGGCGGTTGCGAACATCCCCCGTGAGATCAACGCCAACCGCGACTTTCGGGCCTTCGTCTCCAGTGCCGCCGCCATGGCCACGCTGATGGCTCTCTATGGCCTGGGCATGTACCCGAACCTGGTCTACAGTCACCCGAACCCCGAGCGCAGCCTGGATATTTACAATGCCGCCTCGTCCGGCAAGACGCTCGGCATCATGCTGATCATCGCCGGCATTGGCGTGCCGATCGTGCTGATTTACACCACGAGCATCTACTGGATCTTTCGCGGCAAGGTGAAGTTGGATCGGATGAGTTATTGAGAGAAACCCTTGAAATTCGGGGGAAAAACGTTGTAGGGTGGGTCGAGACCGAGCTGTCAGGCTCGGTCGAGGCCCACCGATTCGCTTCGGGGGAAAAACGTTGTAGGGTGGGTCGAGACCGAGCTGTCAGGCTCGGTCGAGGCCCACCATTACCGACGGTGGGCCTCACCCTCGCCTTAGAGCTCGGGATTCGACCCACCCTACGATTTCTCCAAGGGAATTCCATATAGACGAACCGGGGGCTGCCGCCCCTGGCTATTGACGTACGCCCCTTCTGGGCGATTCCGGAGCACATGCGTCTTTTAAGATGATTTTTTCATTCAATGATGGCATTGGATCTATTTAACCCGGAACTCGCCATGCTCATCGATGTCAGCCATACCGTCGAACATGGGATGGTCACCTACAAGGGACTGCCCGCCCCGCTCATCTGCGATTTTCTCAGCCGCGAGCGATCGCGATCGCACTATGCTCCGGGCACCGAGTTTCACATCGGCAAGATCGAGATGGTGGCGAACACCGGCACGTATCTTGACTCGCCATTTCATCGCTACGCCGACGGCAAAGATCTCTCGGAGCTGCCGCTCGAACGCCTGGCGAATCTGAAAGGCGTCACCATCGTTCACGAATCAACAGGCCGGGCGATCGATCGTTCCGTTTTCGAGGGGAGCGACCTTCGCGGCAAGGCTGTGTTGGTCCGCACGGGGTGGGATATGCACTGGCGAACCGACCAGTATTTCGAGGGACACCCGTTTCTGACAAAAGACGCCGCTGAGTTTTTGACAAAAGCCGGCGTCTCACTGGTCGGCATCGATTCGCTCAACATCGACGACACCGCCGATCTGACCCGGCCCGCACACTCGCTTCTGCTCGGCGCCGAGATCCCGATTGTCGAACATCTTTGCGGGCTGGACGCTCTTACTGATGTCGATTTTCGCTTCTTCGCGGTGCCGGTGAAGGTCAAAGGCATGGGCACCTTCCCGGTGCGTGCCTTCGGCCTGGTGGAGTGACGCCAATGCAAAGTTTCAATTTGAGCGAACTCGTGTCGGAATGCGAAAAGAATCACACTCGCTGGAAACAGTTTCTCCGCGTGCCTGCCCTGAGCATGGGGATTTATCGTCTGAAGGCAGGACAAATCGACGAACAAAAGCCGCACACCGAGGACGAGGTTTATTTAGTGGTCAGCGGGAAGGCATCGTTCCGCGCCGGCGACCAACATCAACCGGTCGCCGCGGGCTCGCTGATCCTTGTCGAGCGGCATGTCGACCATCGCTTCTACGACATCACGGAGGACCTGACCGTGCTGGTCTTTTTCGCCCCGGCGGAGGATTCGCTTAGGAGGCTCTAAAACAATGAGGAAGGCAGGAAGACAGGAACAATCGTGATGCTATTTTTCCTGTGTTCCTGCCTTCGTCATTCATTCTCTTGGGCGTTCCAAGTGAATTTCATTCATAGGGAATCATGACCAACCTCTTTGCTGACCTGCCGCGCGAATCGCCCGAGGAGCTTTTCACAACCCTGCTCACTGCTCCCGGTGTTCGCATCGAGCGAATCGTCTCGTTGGGGCATGCGTCGCCCGAGGGATTTTGGTACGATCAAGATCAGAATGAGTGGGTCGCCTTGCTCAAGGGCGTCGCGAGGCTGCGATTTGAGGATGGTGTTGTAGAACTAAAGCCCGGCGATTACCTGGCCATTCCGGCGCACAAACGGCACCGGGTCGACTGGACCACGCCCGACGAGCCGACCGTTTGGCTCGCGGTGCATCATGACGGGTGAGCGAGCCGGCCGGCGAACTACGGCTTTCTCCCGGCGATCAGTCCATAGCCCATGTATTCGCTGCGGAAAATGCCTTCCGATTCCTTGATCGTCATCAGGCCGCGGATGCCCCAGCGTTTGACGACTTGCCACATGGCCCATAGCTGCCCGCGAATCCCGAGCCGCTTCTTGAAATCCCTTGTCCAGTCGGGGATCAGGGTCGATTTTTCCACCGCCACGACGTCCACCAGGCCTGCTGCTTCCGCCAGCCGTTTCCAACCTTCGAGTGTTTCCGGGAATTCCTGCTCAATCTGACCGAGGCGATCTTTCAATCCTTGCGGAGCATTTTCCTTCCAAGCCAGGTCATGGAAGCCAACATAGCCGCCCGATTTGACGACGCGTGTCATTTCCTGCAGCGCTACTTTCTTGCGTAGAAAGCAAATCGTACATTCGGAAATCGCCGCGTCGAAACTGCCGGCCTCGAACGGAAGCTGGTGAGCGTCGCCTTGCACAAACTCGATCCGGAGCCCTTTTCGCTCGGCTTTTTGCCGCGCACGTTGAACCATCGCTTCCGAAAAGTCGATCCCGACCGCCTGGCAATGATAGGTCTCGGCGAGGAAACAGGCCGTCTCGCCGGTGCCGGACGCCACATCGAGCACGCGGCTGGCGTTCCCGATATGGCAAAGCTCGGCGAGTTCCCGCGTGGTCTTCAGCCCGCCGGGGTGCAAAACCTCCTCGCCCAGATCGAGTATCTCAATCAGGTTTTCCAGCGACGGCGGCTTTTGTTGGGGAGCAATCATAACACAAGGCGCTTTTCGGGCAAGTGTGCAACGGAGCGGGAGTGTATGGGAATCGAACCCACTGAGAGCTTTGTTCAAACCCTCCAACGGCTTTGAAGGCCGCGGCCCCCACCAGAGGTGCAAACACTCCCGAGCGAATCGTTACGCTACAACGGCCGGCGGGACGAGTCAACCGGCGATGGCCCGCGTGCTTGACTATGCCCCCCATCGCGATAAGAAAATCGTGAGAATGCCCCCATCGTCTAGAGGCCTAGGACATAGCCCTCTCAAGGCTAAGACAGGGGTTCGAATCCCCTTGGGGGTATATTCAAAAGTTGACTTGAATGAACAACGGTTGCAAGGGAATGACCTCCATTCCCTTGCAACCGTTGTCCGTTTTCATCGGTCAACCGCTGACCATCGAATGCGCCGGTGACTGCACCGGAATTTGCACCGCCTTGCACCGCCGCAGCGAAGTCCGCCTCAGTCACCTGTAAGTAGTGTTTGACTGCGATCGGCGCAGAATTCCCGATCCATTGTGTGACGACATGAAGGGGGAATTTCGCGGCCAGCCTCGGTCTCCCGGCTGGTCCGCAAATTCTGGAACAGGCGCGGCCAGGGCAGCAGGCCGGCGCGGGTGATGATGCGCTCGAACTGCGTGCGCCAGTTGACCGCGATGTTCGCGCGTGCGCGTGATGACGTAGACCGAACCGGCCGGCGCCAGATTGAACAACTCTTCCAGATGCGGCCGCAGTTCGGGGAACAGCGGCACAATGCGCTTTCCCCCCCTCCTCGTGTGTTCCAGCTTCGGCGAGTGGACAAGGAAACGTCCCCGGTCCCAGTCGATGTCGCCCCAGGTCAATTGCAGCGGCTCGCTCGGGCAGCGAAGCCCACCGAAGCGGCACAGCGCGATCAGCGCCCGCCATTCCGCGTCCGGGCAGGCGTTCATGATCCCACTCACCATTTCCGGTGTGACGAAAAACAGGCGGTCGCGGTTGTCCATCGCGCCGGCCTTGATGTTGTCGAACGGGTTTTCGGCGATCAAGCGGCCGCGGCGAGCGGCGTTGAAGTACTGCCGCGCTCGCTTGATTCCGCGAGCCGCGGTGGCCTCCGCGTACTTGCCGCGCATGTGGATGACCCATTGGTCTGCGTCGGCTGCGGTAATCTCCCGCAACGGGCGATCGCCCCCGAAGAACCCCACTAAATGGCGCCGGGTCTGCTCCAGGTTGTTCAGCGTCCGCCATTTCAAGTCGGTCCGCTTGGCAACATAATCGCCGATGAACCCGTCGAGAGTGGCCGTGCCACGCTCCGGAATCAGTCCGACCTTGGCCAGCTTCTTCGCCAAGTCATCGCCGATCGACGCAACCCAACGGGCCGCATCGTTGTCGAGGGACATGCCGGACATCTTCGCGGCGCTTAATGCCTCGACCTTCAACTTGACCTCGTTCGCCTGTTTTGCTGTCACCTTGCCGAGCCGGATCGACCGACGCTTGGCATCCGCGCCGATGAACTGGATGGTCCGGTTGCCGTTCGGGTCGGTCGAGATGGAAGCCATGTTTAACCCTTCTTTCGCCTGCTGGTCGGTCGCAGTTCCAAGCTGAAATAGTTGGCTAGCTTGTCGGCCATGTCGAGGCGCAGGCTGTGCATCCCGCGCACAAACCTTGAAATCGTCGCCCGGTGAAGCCCCGTCGCTTGCTCAATCTGCAAGAGCGGAATTCCGCTCTCAACGATGGTTCGCCGCAACAGGTCGGAAATGGGCGAAGGTGTTTCCTTCATGTTGCAGATTATCCCATAGCGGCAGTTTCCCGTCAATCGCCGTCGTGAGTTTCCGGCGCGTTCAGCAAGGTTACTTCCAGGCAGCGGCCGGGGATGTACCGGACCGAAACCAGCCCCGCGGCTTCCAGGGCCTCCAGGCCGCGCCGGGCCGTGTCTTGGTGGCAACCGAATGCAGTTGCAGCGGCGAGCCGGAAGCGGACGGTTGGACTCTTGTTGCACCCGGCTTCCCTCCACAGCATCAATCCCACGGCTAGCGCCTTTCCAGACAGGCGGCCGGCTTGTTCAATCCAACGCCAAGGGACCGGCCCTAGCAAAAAGTTTTCGCCGGGCTTATGCCGCGGCAGCCGCTTTGTAGGGGCGCGAATTGCCGAGAGCGCTTTGTTGGTTAGCGCTTGCCCGTTGAACGGCAGCGGATCGGCTTTCGGCTTCATGGATCGGTACGGTACTCCATAGATACAAGACATAAGACTAGGCGGGGTATGCACCGGTGCTGGGGGTGTGGCCGCATCCGTGCGGGGGGTAGTCTTCGAGAGTTTCCGCACCGGTGCAGGGGGTGTCGAGTGCGTCCAGTAGACGGGAAACTGTGTTCCACATCTGCCGGCCGCGTTCATCGACGTACCGATCCGGGTAGCGGACGATCTTCGCGTCGGTGCGCAGCGGGAAGCCGGGCAGGACGAGTTCGCTGGCTTCAGCCATTGCTCGCCGAGTCGTGGTCACAACCGCCTCAATGCCATCAGACGGCCCTTCGACCAGAAGCGCGTCGTGGATTGGGGCGCACACCTGAATCCCCCGCTCGGTCGCCAGGCAGCAGGCCAGTCGCATCATTTCGGCCCCATTTCCCTGCATCGGGAAATTGCGGATCGACCGCGGGTTGGCATCGGGTCCGACATGCAAGGTCCATCCGAAATTGGTTTGCAGCAATCCTTTTAGCATGGCTTGCGTCTCGACGGCGTTCGACCATTCCCAGAACGTCGTGAAGGTCTTCTGGTGCAGGCGCAACAGCTCCAGGCCGACCCGCGATGGCAAAGACAACTTCCGGGCCAATCCTTCGCCGGATAGGCCATACAACACGCCCAGCGCAACCGTCTTGAACTGGTCGCGCTCATGGGGGTGGGTCTTCTTCGTTGCGTGGGATGGGACCGCGCCGGCCATCTTGGCAAAAGTCAGGTAGAAGTCGCCCGAAACGTAGGCGCCCAGCATCTTCGGGTCTTGTGACAGTGCCGCGGCGATGGCGAGTTCCTGCTGGGACCAGTCGACGTAGCCTATGGCCCGGCCCGGCGCCGGCTTGATCAGGGATCGCAGCCAGCAGGATGGGCCGAACACAAACCGGGTATTCGACGGTTGGTTTCGACCGGTCTTTGAGCCGAAAACGCTGAGCAAAACACGGTTCCGGCCGTCGCCGCCGAGGGCGAGTTCGTTAAGTCGCAGTTGACCGAGCGCGTGGCGCAGTTCCCGCAGCGGACCGATTTCCGCTGGGTACGCCTTGGCCATTTCGCGGAAGGTGTCATCGTCCAGGGCGAGCGCACCCGACGGCAGCTTCGGCCATGCGATTCCGGTCCGGGTGAGAAAAGCGGCGAACCGGGCCGCCGAGAAGCGCATTGGTCCGCGATGGGTAGGGGCCGGGCCGGCGTCGGATACCAGTTCAGCCGCTTCGCGGAGGATTTCCGGGTGATGCCGCGGCAGCGGGGCCGGCGCGTGGTCGCGCAACAACTTCCACAGCTTTGCCGCCGGGTCGTCCTCGTCCGGTGCTTCGCGGTCGCCTCCTCGGCCGATGTCCAGCTCGGGCCATTGTGCGGCCAGTTCGAGGCCGATCACGTCGAAGTGGGGCCATGTCGTGTGGTTCTGGCCTGCGTTTTCCCATTGCTTGATTCGGCCTGCGGTCAAGCCGGTAGCGAGTCGAGCCGCCTGCACCGCCTCGACTTTGCGGGCGGTCAACTCACGGCGTCGGTTCCACACCTTATCGACGGCCGTAGCCAGGTCGTGCGGGTCAATTCCCCAGTGTGCCGCGGTCTGGAGGAGGGCGGCGCCCCTCCGGGTTTTTGGGTCGATGGTTCGTCGATCGGCCGGCTCGTAGATCCCAAATTTGCTGTCAATCTCCGTCACCAGTTCGCCTTTGATAGCGTCCCAATTTCCCCGCAACCGCGCTAGGGCTTCGACGTCGAGGGGCACGCCGTTCCACTCCATCCGGGCGGCGGCAGCCGTGTACCGGCCGCGGAACAAGGCGCGGGGAACATCGATCTTCGGTAGCATTGCGAGCAGCAGGCGGGCCAGCGCGTCCACGTCGGTCTGGCAGTAGTCAAGCAGGGCCAGCCGGTCGGCATCGGTATACGGGCCACCGCTCATGGCCAGTTGACGCATGGATTCCTTCTCGACGGTGCCGATGCCGTCCAGACCGAAGGCGTAGCGCACCCAGCAATCCATTCCCGTGCGGGACGATCAAACCGGACGTGATGCAGCGGAATTCGGCATACAGGTCGAGAATTCGGGTTGGCGTCGGCCAGACCATCGCCAGGTGACAACCCAATTCGGCCGAAGCATAGTAGGCCACGAACAGAGATTCCGGGCCGGTTGGGTAGGGAGGCCGGGCCGGGCGCCGTCGGCAAGCCAAAGACGCACTAGTCGGCCGGAGCGCAACTCTCGGGCCACGACGCACAGCGGCGTCGGCCGTTCGCCCGCCGGGGCCGTGAACTCGAAATCCACGGCCCAGACTTCCGCAAAGACTCGTAAGGATTTCATATTCAAAGTTCTCCCCGCAGCCTCTTCAGCGTAGGGTCTTCCAAGGACGTGATCACCCGGTCCTTAAACGCCAAACGCAACAATTCGGGGAAGGGCTTCGTCGGAAATTGCGGTTCATCCTGGAGCTTGGGAGCTGTCCGGACACGATGCTGCCGTCGGGTCTGGTCCCAAAACATTTGCGTCCATTGCGTTTCCGCCAGTTTGGCCGCTTGGAGTGGGATCGAAACCCAATCCGGCGTCCTTCCGTCCGGTCCCGGCAGTTTGCAGCCCCACAGGAAGAGCATGCCCTGCCGGGTGATGGCCGTGAAGATGGCCCGCGGCGAGAATGTCGGCTGATCGGACATGGCTGGCCACAGCTCGGGATCGACCCAGTAAGTCGCCGAGTCATCATCCTTGAGCTCGATGATGCCGCCGCGAATTCGGTACTCCTCACTCGGGTGGACACGGAAAAATGATTCCTTCGAGGGCTTGCAAAACTTCACGCTCAGGAGTATTTCGCGTACACCGGCAGCCGCGCTGAAGTCTTGCGCCAGCCGCAGCCGGGCCGGGTCGAACGGGTCCATGTTGTCCGTGTCGGGAGTTGCAGCCAGCGGAGACGGCGATGTGCCGTTCGCCGTTGAGCCTGGCGACGCTCCATCGAATTTAGCTGGATCGAGTGACGCGTCAGCGCCGGTGTCGAATTCGTTTGCGTTTTCAAACGCTTTGTCAGCGTGGTCGTGTTTGATGTTTTTCATGGTCCGATTTCCGAATAATGGATGTTGGGTATCACACAGCGGGCCGGCTCTATTCCGTTCGCTGTCGTTGACGAACCGAGATTTCGAGGGCGTTATTTCTGGCGGCCTGCCGCCTCGCACCCCTTTTCGGCGAGGCGGGTCAGTTCATCGGCCGGAATCAAAACTCGGCGGCCGAACCGGATGGCCCGGATCGCGCCGCCATCGATCAAGCGCCATAAATGCCGGTTTGAAACAGAGAGGTAGGCGGCAGCATCCGGAATTGACCACGGACCGCCGACCGGATGGCCGGCGGTTAAGGGCGGAAACATCGCAGTTTTCATGGGGATGTCCTCATCAACGCCGACCGCATAATTCGGCCTGCACATTGGTGAGAACGCACGGCGTTTGCGACAGTTTCTGGATTTGAAAATGTCGCATGCAGAGTTCGGAGTAAGACTTGAATTGTCCCTGGATTCCAGGGGTCAACAGACCAGGTCAGGATTCTGCGACGTTTTCGGCGCGGTCGCATTTTGTCGCGTCGCGGCGCCGCTTAAAGTGCATGCGGGCGCGATCGAAAAGTCTCTTCCAATCGATTTTCGACCTTATCGGAACACCTACCTCTCGAGCGGAGCTGAACGAATTGATTATCGATCGACAACGATTCTCTTGCTGCAGCTCGGCGCCCACGTACTTTGAGTGCTCGTTGAACGAGATCGTACAGGTTCGCCACACGAAATCTGTGGGGATTTGGAGGCTTGTTCGGCTTCTTACGACCTTTTCGCGTCTTCTCCCCAGTTGGATCAGCGTCGTCCTTGGCAACGAATTCTCGTTTAGCGAGTTTTTCAACAAGGCCGCCGTGAATCGCGTGCACACAATCGACATATTGATTGATCGCACCAACGTGTTCGGCTATCCTGATCGCAACGAGAATGCCGTGTTCCTCCCGTTGAGTTTGGGTCGCGACACCTTTTTTGACCAATTCTTCCAGTTTCTGCCGTTCTTCTTTGTTGACTTTCGACGGCAACGGACGTGAGGTCTCCAGGTAATTGCTAAGTAGCTGGTTCGGCGGCATACCGTCCACAAGGCGTTGACTTAGGACTTTGATGACGGCGTCGCCCATGCAGTGGTCTGCTAAATCGCCATCAACGAGCATTTCGCAGGCATAGTCAGCGGCACAGTTAGCTTGCTGACGCAGGGGCTCTAGGTCGGCAACATGGCGATCCGTGTATTGCAACAGGTGTTCGAGGCTCGCGCGACCCTCCGGAAGTTCTTTTGTTGACATGATGGTCCCGCAATACATGCGTAATTCGTTTGGGAGTCAGCGGCCGACCGAAATCCGGAGTCCCGGCAGGTCTTGGTGTTTACAATTCGGACTCGCGGATTCGTGAACTGCCCAGGAATTGAACATGCGACGTGCCCTCTCTGAGAAGAGGCCGGCGCCGGAGGAGCGCTTCTCAGTTCGCTCCGCCGAACGCCAACCAAAGGTCGAGAGGAAATATACTAAATCTCAACGAAGTGGAAAGCTCGCGATATCAATAGTCCTGGTACTTTTTGGACAAGAAAATGGAATTGTGTCAGGCCATCTGCTTCACTTCGATTGGTTTTCGACCGAGTGTAACGGCAACTCGAACTCGCGCGAGTCCATTTAACCCTAGTGCGTCCTCAAAAGTAGGAATTGGGGTTGGCATAGGCAGGGTTTGATGGGAAACTTCCTGCCCGAAGGAGGTGTCACATGTAAGAGAAGTACGTCGTTCGGCTGTCGGATGAGGAACGTGGCATTTGTCAGGAGATCATCAAGAAACTCAAAGGGTCCTCGCAGAAGGCGCGCTGCGCTCAAATCCTTCTCAAAGCGGACGCCGATGGGCCACGATCTGTTTGATGCCGCGTTTCGCCAACTCGCGGGTAAAGGCGCTTTTGCCCCGCCAAGTCAAATATTGCGAGCCGTTGTCGGTAATGATCTCTTCGGGGGTGCCGAATCCGGTCAACGCCGCGCGGAGCACTTTCAGCACCAGCGCCGAGGACTGGCTGGCGTGCAAGCCGTAACCGACAATGAAGCGGCTGTGGTCGTCCATGAACGCCACCAAGTAAACCCGCCGGTTCTGCCGCTTGAGGATAAACGTAAACAAATCGGTTTACCACAACTGATTCGGTTTGGCCCGTTCGAAGGAGCGAACCTGATCCGGATGGGGCCGGCTCGCCACTTCCTCCAACTCATAGCCGGCCTCGTGCAGCACCCGCGCCACCGCCGACGGACTGGCCGGCAAGGCCGGGCCACGCACCAACATGGCGCTGATGCGCTGGCAGCCCCACTCCGGGTTGGCCTGTTTGAGCATAAGGATGGTGCGTTTGGTCAGTTCCGGCAGGCGCGATCCGGCCGGGCCGCCCTTGGGCCGGTCCATCAATCCACTTGGCCCTTCCTGCTCGAACCGCTTCTTCCAGGCGAACAACGAATGTTTGGAGACGCCGACCAGGTCGGCAAAATCCGCAGCCGGCAGGCCGCTGCGTTGCCAGGTGTCCAGCAACAGCAGACGCTGTTCCGGGGAAAGCGGCTGAGTCTTTTCCGATGGCTTCACCAATTGCCGGCCCCGGCGCGGTGCTCGGCCGATGAGCGGCGACGACGGTGAAGATGCCAACGGCTCCTCCTGATCGGCCCGAAGGAATACCTCGTCCGCGGATGCCGTGTCGCCGCTCCCGGGATCCGCCCCCATGGAGCGCGGGACAAACCCGGAACCTGGTGAGGCACTCAAAGGAGTCCACGAGGGGGAGGAGGGCTCCGTTCCGCTCGGGCTACGCCCTCGCTCCACTCCGCCCGCCTCCCCCTCGTGGCGGATGGCCGCCTCCGGGCTGCGGTCGACCGCGCCGGCGGCGTCGGTTCCTACGGACAAAGGCGGTACATGATTCGATTCGTTGGACATGTGAACCTCCCGATGGCGGGCTGACACCCGCCGCATGGGAGGAGGCAATTACCCTACTGGTTTAACGCCAAAAATCGGAAGCTATTTCCGGAAGGGGCACAATGGCCTGGGACGCTTTTCGCGCAGGAGTTCCCCGCTGACGAGGCACGCAAGCTGGCCCTCGCCCTGGGGCTGGATCTGGAAAAGGACGTGATCCGCGAAAAGAAGCTCGTGGCCAAGAAGTCGGCCTCGGTGGTCCTATGCAAGCCGACCGATCGCCGCAAGAAAAACATGGTCGATCCCGATGCAGATTCGTTCCCGCACCTGATCGACGCCCTGCACACGGCCATGATGATCCACGACGAGGAAGGCTCGAAGGCATGCCAGCTTTTCGTCGATCGCCAGGGCTTGCGCCACGACAGTCGAATCAAGGCCCTCGTGCAAGCGATGATGGAAGCCATCCCCACGACCCGCGGCAAAGACGGCAAGTTCCTGCGCCCCGAAATGACAACGCTCGACGCGATGCGCGCCCTGCTCTGGGAGGACCTGCCAGCGCCAAAGGAAGATGAACCGCCGAAGATCGACGCGCAGCCGGGGCTGTTCGATGCGGGCGACAATGAAGAAGAGGAAGACGAAGAATCCACGGATGACGAAGGCGAAGAATAAATGGGGGCGTCCGATGCCGACCGACCATCCGCGCTGCCACATTTGCGATACGCTTGACAGCGTACGTGCCCGACAGTTCCGCCCGCAACCGATACTTCTCTGCGACGGCTGCCATAAACTGGCGACTCGGAAATTCAACAAGCATCGAGGGCGTCAACGGGATCGGGAAGTGGCGACGCCTGCCCGATCCGAGTGGATCGAAACTCTACGGTCCGCCTGGGATGCCAATGGTTCTTGCTTCCGTTGCATGATCAGCGGTGTGCCGTTGCGTGTGGATGACCCAGCCTCGCCTCGATATCCAACACTGGAACACACTGCACCTGGGACCGGGCACGGCGGCTGGCTCGTTGTGGCCGCCGCAATCAACGACATGAAATCGGATTTCGGCTTGGACGAATTCAAAGCTCTCATTCGACTACTGGCCCGGACGATTGAGCCCCAGGGCGAAGCAAAGGCAGCCGGCGAAATCCAGGTTCTTCTTGACGGCCTGAAGCATTGGCGACGCGTGAAAGTCGCTATGGACCCCGAAGCGATTCCTGTTGAAGAAACCGATTGACAAACGATGTCCAACCTGCGGGAACTGAACCTGAAGATCTCTTACGGGCCGACTAATGATCGGCTCCGCGAGTTCTTTATTCCCGCGATGTTGTCAGTCGCGGCGAGCGACTTTACCAATTTCGCGGTGACGATCGCGGCTGACCGCGATTTGTCGATCGCGGTTTAGGGCGCGGCAACGAGCGGGCGGTCGATCACCTCTTGGCAAGGCATTTCAGCACCACATAACCTGGATAGGATGATTTCGAGATGAAGGGTCTCGGAGCGAGTAGGAGCTCGCCCCGAGACGTGACCTTCGGGAGCAAGACCTCCCTTGGGCCATTCTCAGTTTCCCCTGCGTGGCGTCCCTGGACAAGGTCCAGCGGCGTCGTCGGGTCATTTTCGATGCCGGCGTTGCCTGCTCAAAGGCTGCGAACGGCTCTATCGGCCGACTCATCCCCAGAGTCGATACTGTTCGGACCACTGCGTCCGCGAAGCCGAGCGCTGGCGGCGTCGGCAGGCCAGCCGGGCTTGGCGGGCCAGCGCCGGGCAAGGCTTGCCGCCGGGAGCAGGCGCAGCGCTATCGACGGCGGATTCCGCTGGTCGTCCTTCCCGAATCGTTGTTCACGGCAGGACCGGCGGAGCCGGAACGTTTTCCGGAGTCACCCGCCCTTTCGGCTCCCGCGGAGGCGTCCGTTCTTCCGGCTCCGGAGGCCCCCGAGGCGCGCGAGGGTCAGCGCCCAGCGTCAAAATCTGACGATTTTTCCCTTCGCTGGTGTGAACGCCCCGGCTGCTACGAGTGGTTCGTGGTTGCCTGGGCGTTGTCGCCGCAGCGCTTCTGTTCGAGCGGCTGCCGCCGAGCCTTACGCAACGTGCTGGATCGGGAAGCCCGCTATCGGCAGCGTCGACGGGCGGGGTATCGACCGCCGCGTCGTCGCTCGCCTTCAGCGCCGTCGCGGCCGCCGTGACGTCTTTAGCGATTGTATGCTCGCGCTCCGCTGGGGATGGCCGACGTTGAGCGTGCGGTTGGTCGATGTCGATGAACGGTCGGCCAAGGCGGCGATCTTCGGACTCAACCACACCGGTCAGCATCCCAGCGAGTTGGAGGAAGCCTGGATCGTGCAGGCCCTGGTGCGCGAGGACGGGCTGTCGCAGGTGGAAGCGGCGCAGTTGCTGAACAAGCACAAGAGTTGGGTGTGCCGGCGACTGGCGTTGCTGGAGCGATTGGGAACGGAAGCCCAAGCGGAGTTGCGTCTGGGCCTGATGTCGCCGGGCCTGGCGCGACAGTTGACGCGGTTGTCGGCGTCAGGGGAGGAGCCGGTTCACTGGTTGCTGTGGACGACCGAACCGGCCCGGACCAAGAAACAGATCCTGGCGGTGGTGCACGCGTATGCTTGGCGGTGGCGGGTCGAAGATTTTCATCTGGTGTGGAAACAAGGCTGTCGCGTCGAGCAACTGCAATTGGAGACCCAGCCGGGTTTGGAGAAAGCCTTGATCCTGTATGCGGGGGTGGCTGTGCGACTATTGCGATTGCGGGATTTGGCGCGGCAGGAGCCGATGCGCGCCGTGCACCGAAGTCCTCACCAATGAGGAATGGCAAGCGCTGTACGCGCATGCCACCGGGACAACACCGACGGCGGCGACGCCGGAGCCGACCATCGAGCAGGTAACAAAGTGGCTTGGCCGCCTCGGCGGCCACCAGGGCCGCCGACGCGACGGCATGCCCGGCGTGCGTACCCTGTGGCGCGGTTGGCGTGACTTGGCCATCTTGGTGGCCGGCTATCGTGCTGGCCGAGCAAGTTCTTGACTCGACGCCGTTCGGCGGCTCACCCCCCATCCACACCGCAATTCTTCCAAACCAGGAAACTCTTCGCCAGTCCGCCTCCATTCTTCCACGGTACTCGCCCGATGCCCCGAACGGCCTTGGATCACGGCAACCTGACCCAGCACCGCCGCAAGCAGTGACTATATACTCATTGCTATTTGAGTTTTTTGTGGGTAATAGGCACGCCATAAGGCGGTTCGGCGCTCTTGGCTACACGGCAATCGGTGCAAATCAGTTCGGCGCGGTCCAGGACACATGGCGCAAAGTATTTGCCGTACTTGGAGCCGAGCTTGTCTCGCAAGTGAATCCCCTCGGTGCGGATGGTCTGGAAGCCGACCTCCCAATCCACCAGCAGCTTTTCGTTCTCCTCGACTATCGTGGGCGATTTTCCAGCCTTCTTCTCGCGGATGCCGCGAGGGTAAAAATCCGGGTCGTTCTTCATCTTGAGGATATCGACCTTGATGTCATACCAGTTGGCCAGCTTCTCCGCCCAGTTGACCAGTTCGAGGTCTACACCTGATTTGGGGTAGCCCCGTATTACAGTAACATGGCACTCGCACACCTGCTTCTCGCTGATCGAATCGGGTGACTGCTTTTTGTGCTCGTAGCATTCACGCTGAACGAGGTTCCAGTAATCGACGTTCGGATCACCCGTCTTGTCCCAGTACTCTTTTGGAGCCACGAGATCAGAGGTGGGTTTCGACGAACGACCACATCCGCTCAACAGGACGGTGGCAAACAGCCCGGTGATGAATGCAACCCGCAACATGATTACGCACCCCGACAGCGGAGAACTCAGTTCAGGAAACGCGCTACTCGACGGGCGGAAACTCCACCTGATACCGCGCCGTCAGCTTACCCCGCAGTGAAGAAAGCTCACCGACGTTGGCACGCAACTGAGCCTTAACCTGTTCGATGCGGCCTTATCAACCCGGTCGGCCGCCAGGTCCTCCCGGAACGTGCCGAATGGGTCGCCAGCGAAGCCTCGCAAGAACGACTCCCCGATTTTACTGAGCCCGTAGTTGATGTCTTCACGGCGGGTGGACAATCGGCCGTAGACTGCACTCAGTTCCCGGAAGTCACGGCTGAACTTGCTCAGTAGGCTCGTAAGTTGTGTATCGACATTGAGCAGCGGAAGGCGGTCGATCGCGTCCGCCGCTTCGGTGTAGGCGGCCGCGACCTGCACCCCCTTCGCGTTCTTTTCCAGGTTAGCCTCGGCCGCCCTCCCGATGTCCGCGAAGGACCGCCAGCAGGCGAGGGTGGCATCTCGCCCCTTCGTGTACGCGGGCGCGGATGAACTTGGCGACGTGCTGTTGGTGAATTGCCGGCCACCAAATGTATGCGGTGAGTAGGGCGAGTATCGCTATCCTGTAGTCTTCTCCGCCGCCGAAAGAATCCATGCAAGCCGTGGGGGGTGGTAACCTGAAGGTTACCACGTCTCCCAGCCACCACACACCCCACGAGGAGCTTGCCATGACGACGACGATTCACCGACACCACCGCCGTACGCGACCCCTCATTCTCGCCCTCGACCTGGGCAAATACAAGTGCGTCGCCTGCGTCTACCCCGGCGCCCCGGCGACGCCGCCCTTCACCACCTCGACCACCGACCGCGAGCAACTGCAGAAGCTGTTCGCCAAGCACCAGCCCGCCGTCGTCGTCATCGAGGCCTGTCTCCTGGCCGGCTGGGTCCACGACCTCTGCGCCGAACTCGGCCTGCCCTGCCACGTCGCCAACACCGCCAGCGAGGCCTGGAAGTTCAAGCACACCAAACGCAAGACCGACCGCGACGACGCCCTGCGTCTGGCCCAACTGTACGCGCTCGGCCAGTTGCCCACCGTCGCCGTGCCGCGCCAGCGACGCGCGCCAGTGGCGCGCCCTGATCGCCGGCCGCCAGGCGCTGGTCGGCCGCCGCGTGGCCGCGCAGAACCGCATCCGCGCCCTGCTCGGTCGGCCAGGGCCTGCCCGCCCCGCGGCGCCAAGGCCTGGACCGAGCTGGGCCTGCAAGGCATCGATCAACTGGCGCAAGCCCCTGGCCGACTGCGGCGCCGGAGGAGTTGTGGCGCGGGCCTGTTCGAGCTGGCCCTGGCGAGTACCGGCGTTGCTCAGGCTGATCGACGAGGCCGAGGCGCAAGCTCGACGAGCTCGGCGGCCAGCGCGCGGCGGTGCAGCTGCTGGAGACGATTCCGGGGGTCGGGCCGCGCACGGCGGAGACGGTGGCGGCTTACCTGCCGGACGCCAAGCGATTCGAGACCGGCAAGCAGGTCGGCCTACGCGGGCCTGGTGCCGCGGCAGTACCAGTCGGGGGAACTGGATCGCCGCGGCCGGATCACGCGACGCGGTCCGGCACTGTTGCGGAAGTTGCTGGTGGAATGCGCCTGGTGCATGCTGCGGTACAACGGCTGGGCGCGGGCGGTGTACGCGCGGCTCAGCCGGGGCAAGGCGCGGAAGAAGCAAGCGCTTGTGGCCTTGGCGCGAAAGCTGTTGGTGCGGTGCTGGGCGATGCTGCGGGATGGCACGGACTGGCGGGAGGAGGTGTCGGCGCCGGCCGGCTGAGGCGTCCTGAGCAGCGGTTGGAAATTGGACTAATATTCGTGAGAATGAAGTTGGCGTGGGAGTGATTCGTGGTTCGCCAACGGGAGCCAGTCACGCGAGCTCGCAGCTTGGTCGATCCGAACCGACGAGAGTCGGGGGAGGATGTCCGAACGAATGGGCCGCGTGGCGGATCCAGATGGGTGGGCCGGTCCGCGACAACCCCAAGTGGGGCGGATCTGAGCTCGAATAGTCGAGAGCACCCCGAAGGCGTACCGTGAAGCAACCGCTGCCGGCCAGGAGGGCGAATCGAGGGAGCGCAATTCGGTTGCCACGAGCCTCTTCTCTGTTCCGGAAGACCGGGCACGCCGTGCGCCCGGATTAGCAAGCGAGCGTTTGAATGACTAAAATTCAACCAAAATCAAGGAAAAAGTGCTTGACTGCCCCACGGCTTCATAGTCGATGAAGCTCACCTACCGCGGGGCCGAGTGACCTTGTAACCCGTGGGGAAGCCCCGGGCCCCGCGGTCGGGTGCAGCGGTTCGTTAGATGCCCACTCGCGGTTTCCAATAGGTGTCCCACCCCTTGTTGCGAAGCAAAGCGTTACTCGGGGCCTGAGCCAGAACCATCCCGATGACGAGCAAATCGAAAGATGAGCCAATGCCATTGACTAAAGCGACAACGGCCAGCCAAAGAACCACTTTCCCGGTCATCCAAAAGAGCAGCACAGGACACACCGACAACAGGACGAAGGGAGCAGCGCCCATGATCAGGAAACGATTTCGCGAGATCTCGTTGTCATACGAGGCGTAAAAGACCAATCCCCGCGGCCACACGCCGACTACTGAATCCCGAGACGCCCCTGCTGCGGGTGCATCAGAAGATGGACCAACTCGTGGATCATGAGGACAGCGAAAAAGGCCAGCAGGGTCAGGAACGCCACCAACGCCATTTGCGAGATCGTGACATTGCCCGTTTTTATGACGATCTTGGCCGACGGGTCGCCGACCGACCCAATGGCAATCGTCAAGCCCACGAACGTGAACGCCGCCACCGGGAGCGCATAGAGCCAGAACACGAGCATGGTCGGTTCGCGAAACTTCGTCCAACCATCACGCCCTGGCTGAAAAGCGTCATTCGGTCGGGGAATGCCAATGCAAAACCGCATCTGCCTGTATCCGTCAGTAGCTTTCCTTCAAGACGTTGATTCGATTCCGCGTCTAACGGCCCCGCTCAGCAGCCGGGGCCGCATCAGCGAGCTATGAATCTTGAAAAGCCTACATGCCGCCGCGGTCAGGTGCAGCGACTCGTTCGGCGAGTCTTTGCACCTGGTTCTCCAACCGGGTGATGCGTGCCCGCAAGTAGGCCAGGTTCACCGCCAGGACGACCAACATGAGCAGTATCACGGTCCAAATCGTCCGCGGCGACTCCCACCCGAATTCCCCCATCCCCCACAGGACGATGCCCCCGAGCAACAGGCCGACGACAAGTTGGACCATCACAGCAAAAAGTGAATTTGCCAAGATGCGCCACATCGCTTGCGCCCTCCAGTCGCCGAACGACCCAACTCAGCAGCAGCCTCACGCGGGACCAACCGTTGAAGCTCGGACTACCGTCTATCGCGCGGGCGGTCCGCTGCAGCCGTTGGATACTCATCATGGTCTCGTTTGAATGGGTCGGAGCCTGTCCCAAGGGTTTAGCGGATTAAGGCAAGCCTTGTCCGGTGCCGTGGAATTCTCAGGCGAATGTGTACTTCGCCAACCACGATGCAGGCTCAGGGCGGCCCATCCTCAGGAGTCCATGATGTGCTTTTACAATCAACAGCACCGATTTTACTGCGGCGTCGATCTTCACGCCAGGAGCATTTCCCAGCACATCCACGACGCTGCGGGTCTGTCGCGAATCTCTCGATATGTGTTTGGCGCCGGCCTCGCGGCGGAACGCTGGAATTGCCGAATGTCCCCGATGCTGAAGTTCGCGGAGTGTCAATCCTCATCAGCGATCCACAAAAATCGAAGAGAATCTCTGCAGCGATTTGTTAGACGCACTCCATGGAGGCTTGCACCACCTGACTCGTTCCCGACCCGAGTGTTAAGATATGGGGGGTGTACCAACTGCCGTAGCCGGCAGCCTTCACCATGACGCGCAGGTTGGCACATGGGCGGATAGTACACTCTTCGTGAGTGTGCCCGCACAGGACTGTGAACTGGCAGCCTGGGAACCGCTCGGCGACCTCCAACAGCACATCGCCCACGGCCTTGCAGGTGTAGAACGGCAGCCTGGGTTCGGACTCCCGACCCGCCGCGTCCACGCACGCCTCCCGGAACGGGGGGACGTGGGTAACGCAGATTACTTCCCGGTGCGCCCCCGCGGCTTGGGGAAGCACGCGCCTCAGATTGTTGGCCGCTCGATCCCCCAGGGCATGCAACCGGGCCCGGCGGTCGGCATCCGATAGAGCCGCCAGGTCACGGATCCGGGTGAAGTCGCGCGGCCACAGCCGCGAGTCGTCATAGTTCCCGTACCCGCGCATCGCCCCAGCCCTCATGGCCGACGAGGGCGGTTTCGTGGCCGAGCGAGATCGGCTCCTGCTCCGAGAGCCAGCGCAGCCCGGACCGGCTAGCCGTCAATCCCCGGATCGATGCGTGGACTTCCTCGAACGACCCGTGGTAATAGTCGTGGTTGCCCAGCACGAAGTAGATCGGCGTGCCGAGGCAGTCGTGTAGGCGGCCGAGGTAGTCACACACACTCGGGGCCTCCCCGATGTCACCAGAGAGGATCACCCCATCGGCATTCTGACCGCTCGCCCAGCGCTCGAATTCGAGCCGGTCCTCGGTACTGAGCCGATCCCAGTGGAGGTCGCTGGTCCACAAGAGCCGCTGCATGGCCGCCCTCCGTCCCTCAGTGGCCTAACGAAATTGCTCAGCGGCGGACGCCGCCCGCGTGAGCGATGAACTACCAAAACCGTAATGCGGCCGCAGTGGAATGCAGCGCCATGATACTCATCATGGCCTCGCTGGGATGGGCGGGAGCCGGTTCCAAGTGTTTAACGGATCAAGGCACGCCTTGCCCTGCGCGTGGCATTTGAGCCGGAGGCCGAAGCGAAGCAATGCAGGTTCAGGGCGGCCCATCCCAAGGAGTCCATGATGCTGCTCTTACAATCACCAGCACCGATTTTACTACGGCATCGATCTCCACGCCAGGTGCAATTTGCGCAGGTCGTTTGCCGCGTCGATTCTTTGCGCTGACAGCGTTGTACATCTCACGGCCCAGGGTCTGCGCAGTGCACACTGGGATCACCTGAATTTCGCGGAACGTCAGTCGCCGTCGCCGACGAACAAAAATTGGACAGAATCTCTGCCCGTTCGCGGTGTCTCGGTTGACTTTCATGGGCATAGATGTGTGTTCGGCCTAACTACCCTGAATTTGCAACCAATCGGCCGTCGTCGGTGAATACCGTCTCGTGTTCGCAGCACGGGCACCACACGACGTAAAGGGCATCCACCATGCTAGGATTCTCATGCACCACTTTCAGTGGCCCGAGTTTTCGCTCATTTTGATCGACAGCTTCGGCAGCCGCGCCCATTCCGAGAAGCACACCACATTGGGAGCAACGCGTAGCAATCACTCCTTGGACGAAACGGCGAGACTTGAAATCAGTCGCAAACCCAGGCGGCGAATCTCGAAGCCAACAGACTGGAAGTCCTCCAATCAATTGGGTCTGAAGCCAGGAACAACTGGGATCCTGCCCGTCCGTCTGGTTTGCGTCGCAGGAATCAGGCGAACTTCCCTCATGGCTGGCTGTTAGCCCGTTTTCCATAAGACGATCATAAACCCCATAGAAGGTGCCCATCGAGATGTGAGCGATGAGGTGCCGGTCCTCGTAATAAAAGTTCGCACCATTGGGCAGGTAAAGGCCTCGGTACGCGTCAAGGCCGTCGGGGTACTTGGCCTCGATGCTCGACTTGCGAACGACAATCGTGTTAAACCGGATTACAAGGGCCATGCATGCCTCAGCCTACCCCGCCGAACGACAAAGTACAGGTGCGGGGCCGGCTGGAGACACCTCAAACCACGAAAAGCCGTCAAACCGGCCCCGTCTGTTGCGACTACCGGCTCGGCCACGCTCCCCAAACACTTCCGCCGTTTCTAATCCTCGTCCAGTGGCTTGAAGTCGGCACGCCGAAAGTACGGCTCGCCGGACCCGTCGAGCGCCCGCAGGAGAAAGTCGGTAAACGACCGCGCTACTTTCCGCCCTGTGTCGTCCACCGGCTCGGCGCCGCGCCGGCCCACCGACACCTCGCCTCCGTGTTTGGGCTTTCGGGAGTGCAGCCGGATCAACAGTTCCGTGCGATCGGCCAGTTTGGCAAAGCGGAGCAGCTCGGGTGGACCATGGAATTGTTCACCTTTATAGCCGGGCCGGCATTTTTCGGCCCAGTCCGGCTCGCGCCACTCCGCCAGCGGCAGGATGCGGTACAATCCTCTGCCGTTGCCGAGGTGAATCTTCGCCGAGACGGCCGATTGGTAAAACCGCAGCACGTCCGTCGGGAGATACTCGATGGGAAGCCCCCGTAACATCTCGCACGACAACCCGACCTTGGCTGGCTCGAGCCAGTGCTCGGCGAGCCGGAGCATCGCCTGTTCGATCGGCGCCGATTCGCGCACGGCCCAGCCGACCGTCGGCCGGAGGGGGCGCGTTGCGCGGTCTTGCGTGACGACGACCGATCCTGCGACAAACTCCATCGCCGTCTGCTTGCCGTTCCGAGTCTGCTTGCCTTTCCGCTCGGTCAGCGTAAAGGGCACCCGGCTCAGGCCTCGCGGCAGAGCCTCGGCCCGGATACCCGGCGCGTAGAAGCCCCCGAAGCGGTCTGGTTCGCCCCGGGCCTCTTCCGCCTCCAGATTTCGGATCTCGTTTTCCACGCGGGGGTCGAGCAAGTCGTTGCGCCGGGAAACGCACCGATCTCGGAAGTTCTCGGTGTAGGGGAACAACTTACCGAGCCAGCCATTGATAACCTCCGTTCCGTACACTGCGCGGATTTTGTAGAGGCGGCGCCAGTGCTCGCGATCAACGTTGCCCTCGCTGGCCCGGACGAACTTGTCGCAGATCGGCCTCAGCTCGCACAACCACCAGTCCAGCCCAAAGGGGGCCAGCAACTCGACCTTCTCGCGCAGTTTTCGCCAGTCGTCCGGGGTGCCTTCCAGCGTAACTGACGGGATGCCGCAGATGCTGTCCACGTTTTAGCTGTCAGTCGCGGTCTTGGACTTTACCACTTTCGCGGCCAAGTTGCCCACGGGCAACGGCGAGCCGGATCATTCTTGTCGCCGCAAACTCCCTCAGCGTAAAGTGAAGGGAGTTTGCGGCGACAAGAATGATGTGAAGAAGTGGGCGAATCCGTGACCGCGAAAGTGGTAAAGTTTCTGACCGCGAACGACATTTAGCTGAAATAGGGCTGAACCAAGTCGAGCAAGACCACTTCGCTCACCATGCGCTCGACCGGGCCGGTGGTGCTGAAGTCGCAGAAGAAGCGCGCGGCGAACTCCCCGATCTCTCGGCTCACTTGGGACGCTAATTCGGCAACTACCTCGGCCCAAGGGTTTTCCGGCGAACCGCGGTGCAGGTCGTCACGCTCGACCGTCAGCCGGCGTTTGCCTTCGTGGGTGACCAGAAGAGATCGGTGCTGCTCCGGGTTCAGCCGGACGTGCTGGCCCAGTCCCTAGGCAATGGTGAGCCAGATTACGTCGGGTGAGAGCACCAACGGCCGGTGCCCGCTGAAGGCGAGGTGGGCGGCGGCGATGAGCGGGTGGTGGCCGACACCTGCAACGCAGTCCAGGGAGTAGTTCCAGCACGCCTCGACCCGGCCATGGGTCGGGTTCCCCTGCGAAGATTCGTCGGCGGCAAAGCGGCTGGGCGACGCATCGAGCAAGTCCCGAATGGCCTCCAACGGTTTGCACGCGGCCAAGGGCGACTCGGCCGGGGTCACATTGTCCACGGCGAAGGTGACGGACGAAGCGGATCGTGTGGAAAGCATGGTGTCTCCCCGATAGAACCTGCACGGCCTTAAAAGCCGATACACGAAGTGCCGCAGACCTAGTCGGTCTCGGGCACGATACCCAGCAAATGGAGCGTTTTGCCGTCACGCTCCCCTTGGAAATACTTGTCGAGCAGCCGGTCGAACACGGACCCCGTGGGCGACACACACGCAAACAAGGTGGCGCTGGACTTCAGCTTCATCTCGTCGGGGGAGCCGAAGATCTCGAATGCGGACCGCCCTTCCACGCCGAGGGCCGCCTCGGCGCATTCCACCAGTCGCGGCCCGAGGACCGAGCGGCGCAGATACGCTTCCGCCTCCGCGCGGCTCTTGATCGCGTACCGCCTGGATGTCGCACTGAATCCGAGCCCCTCGAACTGAGGGAAGATGTACCAAATCCAGTGCGAGCACTTCCGGCCGCTCTTGATCTCGCTGAGTGCCTGTTCGTAGTCGTCCTCTTGCGCGTGGACGAAGCGGCTCAGGTTATGTGGATCGCCCGTGCGTTCGCTCGTGTTTCCCATAACCCATCTCCTGCCGGCGAGCGAAAACTTCACCCGCGGCGGCCATGACTTGCAAACACAGCGCGCCGCGAGAAGCCAGGCCGCCGCCTAGCGCAACGCTTGGATACTCACCACGGCTTCGAAGCGATGGGCCAGAGCCTGTCCCAAGGGTTTAACGGATCAAGGCGAGCCTTGTCCCAAGGGTGGAATCTACGAGCGAAGGCGGACTTCGCCGAGCACGATGCGGGATCGGCACGCCGGCCCGTCCCCAACGAGGCTATGATGCGCTTTACAACCAACAGCACCAATACTAATACGGCGTCGATCTCCATGCTAGGACCATTTCGTTCCGCATCGTCGATCAGGAAACAACCATGCCGTGATCGTTGAGGGCGTGCAAGGCCCACCCCGCACCAATCAGCGCAACACGACTCGAATGCGATGCCCGTGAATTGGGAGCGAGGGGGTTGAGTCCGATGGGACCCGCCCCACATCCCCCCGGGGGTCTGGTTCAAATTTCCGGCCGAATCACCGCACACCTAGATCATCCGAGATTTTCATTTCTTCCTTGACAGCGCCCCACTCTTGCCGGGCTCTTCGCCGTTTCTCGCCTTCGCGCTTTGGGCCGCGGGTCAATGTGACCCGCGGAGTGCATCGGCCGCGGCGCTTCCCGGCAGAGGGTTAAACCATGGGTGAATACAGCCAAGCTTCCGAATGTGACCGCCTTCATGCCGAGTTCATGGCCATCGTGCCGCTGGTCGAGCAGCGTGCCCGCATGCGCTTCCGCGGCATGCGCTGCCCGGTGACCCGCGAGGACAAAGTCGCCGACTGCGTCGCCCTCGCCTGGCAGTACTTCCAGCGCGCCCACCAGAAGGGCCACGACGTCACCCAGTGCGCCGGCGGCTTCGCCAGCAACGTGGTCAAGTCCGTGGCCTGCTTCAACACCGTCTGCGGCCACCAGCGCCGTAAGGACGTGCTCTCGCCGGCGACCCAGCAGGGCCACGGCTTCGCGGTCGAGTACTGCGACCTATTCCGCGAACTGTGCTGCACCGACAACACCGTGCCCATCCCCGATCAGGCCGCCTTCCACGTGGACTTGACGGAGT
This sequence comes from uncultured Gemmataceae bacterium, assembly GCA_963815035.1. Classification (GTDB taxonomy): domain Bacteria; phylum Planctomycetota; class Planctomycetia; order Gemmatales; family Gemmataceae; genus JBGQCZ01. Next base: position 14,807 of record CAWFFC010000024.1, on the reverse strand, counting down.
TCCTGGCCACGTTGCCCGAGCGCGAGCAGCAGTGGGCCGCGCGACTGGCGGAGGGCTTCGACAGCTACACCGTGTCGCGTGAGGCCGGCTACGACGCCAGCCGGGTGACGCAGCAGCGGCGCAAGTGGCGGCAGAAGTGGGAAGCGTGGTAGGGCGAGTCGCTGTGAGCCTGTCGGCCCAGCGCAAGGCGGGATTGAGAAGCTTGGCCGGAACTTAGCGGCAAGCCGGGAGCGAGCCCCGGCGCCGGCCCTTGCCCCTGGCGCAGTGCCAAGGGGCGGATTGTACGAGGGGCTCACCATGCTGACGTTCACCCATTCGATCGGCCCGGACGTGCGCATCCGCTTCAGCGACAAACCCGATGCCCGGATTCGCGCCATGCTCAAGGCCAACGGCTTCCGCTGGTGGCCGAGCAGCCCTTCGATGCCTGCGTGCTGCAAAGCGGCCAAGTCGTCCGTGCTCCATCGATGTCATTGGCTATGCTACCACCGTCGTCACAGGCATCCCGAAGCCGAATACCAAGAAATACTTACTGCGTGCCATACCATGGAAGTCGAAATGCGGCCGATTAAGCTTCTCGAAATCAATACACGCACGAACGACCCGGCGGTTGCTGCATTTTTCAAGTAATTCGGCCATCGTCAGCCCTGAGATCGAAAGAACAATCAAATTCGCGTCATAATACGTGAGTGGCTCATCTTAGCTTTCCGAGCACGATGCAGGTCCCGATCGCCGAACGCTATCGTCAGTGTCCAGAACCTAAAGAACAATCAAAGCCGCGTCATAATATTTGATGGGCTCTTCGTAGCTCTCCCAGCTTGATCGCTGGTCTTCGATCCCCGCAAGTCGCCGCTCAACGCGTTGGCTTTCGGGGATCGTGCAATTTGACGGCTGTCACGGTGGCGCATCGTCCCCGGTGACATCGTCCCGAAACCGGTGCCCTGCTCGGTGCGGGGCGGTTGTGTTCCAAGACATGACCGCCCCAAGGGCGGTCTCTTTATGGAGGTCGCTTCTTTGAACGCATCAAGTCGAAATCTAAACGCTGCGCCGGACATGAATGCACTGTACGCTGGCTTTTTGGCCCTACTCCCGAAGATTCAAACGCATGCCAAAATCAGATTTCGTGGGATTTGCTGTCCCGACGAGAAGGCCGACAAGATCGCTGAGACGGTCGGCCTGGCCTGGAAGTGGTACGTTCGTTTGAACGAGCGCGGCAAGGATATCAGCCAGTTCTTGATGACATTCGTTTGCCTGGCCGCCAAGTCTGTAAAATCCGATCGCCGCGTTTGTGGTTCTGAACGGGCCAAGGATGTACTGTCGCCACGAGCACAGAAACTCCACAACTTCAGAGTTGAGTCGTTCGCCTCCACAACGAGCGATTCCAACGATAGCCATCGATCCCGGCCACGCGGCCAACAACTACACCCTACGGTCAAGGAACGGCTCAGCGACGACAGCCTGACACCAGTCCCGGATCAAGTCGCCTTTCGCCTTGATTTTCCCGCGTTTTGCGGAACGCTCGCCAAGAGAGACCTAAGACTGCTTGAGTTTCTCGCGTTGGACCAGAACGCCAAGGCGGCAGCAACCAAATTCGGCCTTTCGCAGGGTCGAATCACGCAGTTGAGACAGCGCTTGCGCGCGGATTGGAATGCGATGCATGGCGAAAGCTGACCGGAATGGCGGCATTTCGATACGACCGATCCGAAAACACCGGCAACCTAGCGGACTGTGGGCGCAGTTGACTGAAGTTTATTCAACGGTTTGCGGATGGCGCCGGCCTTGACGGGGCCGGCAACTAATCCGTACCTGGTTTTGGCCAGGGCACTTCGGATCGGCATCAACTGAATGAGCGAAGACACGGTCGGGCGCCGAGTGGGCGAGTCCCGAGCCCCATTTCTTCGAATGATTTGAACTCGTCAATGAGGAGAACAGGAATGAGGCATTATGGCCATGGCCTGCTCCCCATTTTTTGGTCCAGCTGAAATGGGAGTCGCTTGCATAGCATAAGTCCAGGAGGGACTCATGAGCAAGCGACGGAACGCTGAACAGATCGTGCGCTATTGCGCGAAGCCGAACGCGACCTGGCCAAGGGCCTGACGGTCGCCGATGTTTGCCGAAAACTCGGCATCGTCGAGAACACTTATTACCGCTGGCGACAACAATTTAACCAAGATCAGATCGACGAGGCTCGGAAGATTCGCGAACTCCAAGCCGAGGTCGATCGCCTCAAGACCATCGTCGTCGAACTGATGCTCGATAAGCAGATGCTTCAAGAGGTCGCGAAAAAAAAGTGGTGACGCCGACGCAGCAGCGCGCGGCGGCGGATTACTTGCAACAGCGTCATGGCCTCAGCCAGCGACATGCTTGCCGGCTCTTGGGCCGAGCTCGCTCGACCATCCGTTATCGCTCCAGCGCGTCGGCCAAGGACGAGCCGCTGGTCCGGGCGATTCGCCGCCTGGCGCGTCGGCACCCGCGTTACGGTTACCGCCGCATCCATGCCCGCCTGACCCATCAGGGCTGGACGGTCAACCTCAAACGCGTCCGACGGCTGTGGATCGAACTGGGTCTGCGGCGAGCGGTGCGTCGCAAAAAATCGCGAAAACTCGGGGCCAAACGCGGCACCAGCCGCAACAGTTGCGTGAACCAACCGGCGCGGTTCAAGAACGACGTGTGGACCTGTGATTTCGTCGCCGACCGCACGGTCTCGGGCCAAACGCTCAAGTGGCTGTCGTTGGTGGACGAATATACTCGGGAGTGCCTGGCGTTGCACGCGGCGACAAGCTTGAGCGGCGCCGACGTGCGGCGGATCCTCGGTCGCGTAATCGGTCGACGAGGTGCGCCGCGTCGGATTCGCAGCGACAACGGCACGGAGTTCCTGGGCCAGGCCTTGGCCGACTGGCTGCCGGTGGTGGGGACGAAAGCACTCCCCGTGGCGCCGGCGAGTCCGTGGGAGAACGGCTACGTCGAGTCGTTTCACAGCCGGCTGCGGGACGAGTTTCTGGAACGAGAGGAATTCGAGTCGGAGTCGGATGCACGAGCGAAGGCGAAGTGGTTCCGGCGCGAATACAATCGGATTCGGCCGCACAGTTCGCTGGGCTATCGGACGCCACACGAATTCAGCGCCGCATGCGATCGCGGCGAGCGGAGGAAGATCAAGCGGAAGTCATGATGACATGTGACAAAATGATATTTGTGCGAGAGACTCTCACAACGCCTGGACCAAAAAACGGGTAGCAAGCCACCAATTTCCCTTCATATTTGCCGGTACCATTGCGGTCGCGTTGACCTGCACCGCCATTATTAAGGACGGATGGCAGATCTGGATTCCAATCTTGGTGACTCTCGCCGTTACCATCTGGGTGCGCAGCGAATCGAAAAGTAGCGGCTCGGCGGCCGAAGAGCCAGCACTCGAACTCTGGCGAGGCGAAATGTGATCATCCCGTTCGCAGCGACCGGCTGTGCGAAAGCCGCGAACGGGATGATACATTCCAAGAGACGAGTTTGGCGGCCATTGTCGAAGCTTTTCTTTAGCTATCGTAATTCGGTTAGCCGGGTGGGCAAGTAAACTGGTTTGCGCACGTCCGACAAGTGCCAAGCAACGCGGACAGCATGGTCGGCACCCGGAGCTTCTGACCGCATCTCTGACAGGCAATGATACGCGGCTCGGCCGCCGCCGCCCGCTGCTTCTCTTGGGCTTGCCGTTCCGCACTTTCATGCTCGCGCCGAGCCCGAATTGCCGACCGTTCTCGCGACTTCTTAATCTCGTCGCCGACTGCCCGAGACGATTCATGCGCTCGAGCCCTTGCTCGCTTCGCTTTGTCACGGGCTTGCTGATTGGCGGGATTCTGCCGGGCCCGGGCTTCCGCGATCTTGGCCTTCAGGTCATCGAGAATCGCGTAGCGACGACCGACGGTTTGTAAGTAATGCTTCTCAAATTGGAGCAGATCGGCTCGCAATGACGCGAGTTCCAATTCTCGGTCCGCAAGTTCCGCCTCGAGCTCGGCAAGGCGAGCCTTCTTGCGATCCAGTTCTTCATCCTCGGGAGCCGGTGCTTGCGGGAGCGTCGGTAACATGCGAATCACAATTCAAAAGAAATAGGAGCGCCGACAGGGCCGCTCCCAAGGCCCCCGCAACGGGGCGCAGCAGAACAGCACCTGGCCGACGCCCCTTTACGGGGCGGGCCAAGCACTGCTTCTGCTGAATACAAGGGCCGTTTGGCCCAGGGTTGCGGTTTCTTGGGAAGCAGAACTTGAAGCTCGCACTTCGTTCGAATTGTTACGTGGCCATCAATTTGGCCACGGTCATGCCCTGGTGGTCTCCGCGGTTATTGTGGTTTCAGGCGACCCGGCAACGCACCGGTCGCGCATATTGAGTCTAGACCTTAAACAAGCGAAGCGTGGCGCGATTGGCCACGTGGTTGGACGGATCTTTGGGTGCGTAAGTTAAGCGGGCTGGCTGGGGAGTCAGCGGTGAGGGTTGGGTTGAATTGTTAGGTGGTGGCCTGTCTTTCTGCGTCGCTCGCTTTGGGTGTGTACGCGGATCGGAGCATCCGGACTCCGACTTCAAGGGGCCGTGCGTCAACAGCGCAGCACGTCGGTCAGACGGAAGAACAGCCGCAGGTACGGGTTCCACGACAACAGCCGGTAGACGATCTGGCGACCCGTTCGCACGATTTGGCAGGGCAACCGGACAAACGTTTGCACGAACGTCTTGAACTCCAATCCCAGCAGCCAGAGTTTGTCCGCCGCGTGCCGTGGTTGCCACTGGTTCGGCGCCTCGGGCAGCGACAACGCCCACCACGCTTTCAGGTTCCACGCCAAGGCCGTCATCACCATGTAGGCCCAATTGCTCACGAGGTTGTCCACCGGCGCCGTCAACGCCCGCACTCCGCCCAGCAACTGCGCCAGCAGGTTCTCCTGATGGCAGCGGTCATTGGCCTCGAAGACGATCTCGTCATTCTCCAGGACCCAGTCGTTGGTGATGTAGAAAAAGTACACGATCTGATCGAACAACACCTGCTCGCCCTTCTCCCGCGAAATGTTCTTGCGGATCACGACCATGCGATACTCCTGCGAGCACGCCGTCGGCCGGTAGTTGAACTCGGCCACCTCTTCGGAGAGCAGCCGCTTATTGTCGAACTTCCGCGCCACCACGATCTGTTCCTTGACGCGGTCGGGCTTGGTCCGCGCTTCGCTCTTCACCGCGTAGCGTGGCGGGCGTTCCAGCTTGTGCCAAACCCGCTCCGGCAGGCGTTCGGCCAGGGCCACCAGGTTCGGCATGGCGTCGTAGCCGAAGATAAAGCGGACGCGTGAATCGGCGTTCCAGCGGTCGAGGTGCTCGGTCTGCGCGAAGGCGGTGTCGCCCCGCAACAGCACGCGGCGGAAGCCGCCGCGAAAGCAAACGTCCAGGCATTTGTCCACCTGCGCAGCCGCCCCCTCGTGCGAGGGCCGATTGCCCGAGCGGTTGACCACGCTCAAGACTTCCCGCGTATTGGCCAAGCTCAGCACCAACGCGTGATAGCCCCAGATGCCGTTGTAGGAGATGTCCATCCCCTGCTTGCATTCGCCGCTGGTCTCCACCAACGCTCCATCCATGTCGATCGTTGCCTGCTCGAAGAAGGCGTCGGGTTGCTTCGCCCAAACGTTCATGCGAACGTCGTGGAAGATCTCTTGCAACGTGTCGATGTCCGCCGCCGTGAAGCGGCGGCAGAAATCGCCGGCGGTGGTCGGATCGGGAATGCGACGGGCGCCCAACGCGTCGAGGAAGACCTCGTCGTTGCGCCGCAGTTCGATGTCTTGCAGACAGGTGCCCTCACACAGGGCGTTGTAGGCCAAGTTGAGGACGTGATCCGACTCGTGGAAGGGCAAATGGATCTTGAGCAACTTCAACCGAGCATCGATGGCGTCGATCAAACCAATCTCCCGAGCCAACGCATGAACGACTCCAATACCGCCATGCGTGATGCCGCGCGTGCGGTCGGCGATCTCGTAGTGAATATTGGCCGCGGTGAACATCGGTCGATCGGCGTCGCGACAATCGGCCCGATCCAACCGTTTTTCAATTCGACGCTTGCGGGAGTCCAGTTGAGAGGCTATCTTGGTTTTCACTCGAAATCCTTTCTGGATTGCGGCCTTGAAAAGCGTAGACACTCTTCAAACACCGCAAAAACGCCGAAGGATTTCGAGTTTTTTCCCAATCCGCATCAAAACCTGACAAAGATCTTCGCTTGGTTAAGGTCTAGAACAGCGTTGCTGTGCCTGCCAGCCTCAAACCACCGGGAGCACCTAGAAGCCAAGTGCGCTGCGAGACATCTGAATCTGAAGCGAACTAAAGACGGCGATATCCGGCAAACATCGGGGTTGCCAAAGCTTTCCTTTCGCTTGGATGTGCCGTCTGCTACATTATCTTTTCCGCAGGCCAATTGTGCGGTCGCTCTGAAAACAGTCGCTATTCCACCCGGCTCGTCGCAATGCCGCCCACGAATTCGATTCAACCTGGAAGCATTGTTCGCGGCCCGACGCTGCCGGAGCCAGTACAAGTCCTGGCGGTCGTTCCTTTCGGCGATTCGCTGAAAATCATCGGTCGCGGGCTTTCGACCGGGCTTACACACGACCCGGTGCTGAGCCCGGCTCAACTCTCGCAACTGATGATTTCCGCAGAACGCGAACCATTTGATGGCGATGCCCGGCTGTTTCGGCTTGGCATCGAGGCGCATCGTCTGGGACTGGCTTACGAATACGATCCATTCTTCTCACTTTCGATCGCTCGCGTTGATCCGCTGCCCCACCAGCTGGAAGCGGTCTATGGGTACTTCCTGAAACTGCCACGAATTCGCTTTCTTCTGGCCGACGACCCCGGCGCCGGCAAGACGATCATGGCCGGCCTGCTGTTGAAGGAGCTGAAAGCGCGTGGACTTGTGCGCCGCGTCCTGATCGTCACGCCGGCGAACTTGACGTTTCAGTGGCAACGTGAACTCGGCGACAAATTCCGCGAGAAATTTGAAGTTATCCGGGGCGACGTGTTGCGCGCGAATTATGGCCAGAATCCCTGGCAGGAACGCAACCAGGTCATCACTTCCATTTCATGGGTCTCGATCGTCGAGGACGCTCGCGAAAGCCTGCTGCGATCGCGTTGGGATTTGGTCATCGTCGACGAAGCCCACAAGATGAGTGCGCCGGCCGATGATCGCAAAACCTATGCTTATCGCCTCGGCGAATCACTCTCAACGATGACGGACCATTATTTGTTAATGACGGCCACGCCGCACAAGGGCGACCCGGATCATTTCCGCCGATTCTTGGCGTTGCTCGACCCGGATGTGTACGGCAGCATCCAAAGCTTGCAACAGGCCCTTCGCGAGCACGAAGCCCCGTTTTACCTGCGCCGCACCAAGGAAGCGCTGGTCACGTTTCCCGAATCCGGACACCGGCGAAATCCGCAAGCTATTCACAAAGCGCGAAGTTCGCACGGCGGCGTTCGATCTTGATGGCGCCGAACTCGACTTTTACGACGAGCTGACCCGCTATGTCGAAGACCAGTCGATGGCGGCCAGCGATGGCTCGGCGCGAGGCCGTGCCGTTGGCTTTACCATGGCGATGCTCCAACGGCGCATGGCGTCCTCGATTTACGCGGTCCGCCGAAGCCTGGAGCGGATGCGGGCACGTCGTCAGAGAATCCACGACGATCCCGAAGCTTACCGTCAGGAACAGATCGAACGAAAGGTGCCCGATGATTTCGACGACCTCACCGAAGAGGAGCGTCAGCGGATCATCGAACAACTCGAAGGCGAGGTTTTGTCGATCGATCCAGCCGTGCTGCGAGAAGAAATCGGCCGATTGACACGGCTGATCGACCAAGCCAAAGAACTCGAAGTCCGTGACGTTCAAACCAAGCTGATCAAGCTAAAGGCGATCCTCAAGGAAGAAGGCATCTTCGATAACCCGAAGATGAAGTTGCTGATTTTCACCGAGCACAAAGACACCCTCGACTTCCTCGCAAGCGACGGGCGCGACGAACGCCCGCTGGGAAAGCTTCGAGAATGGGGCCTGACCCTTACGCAGATTCATGGCGGAATGAAAATCGGCGACCGCGACACGCCCGGCAGCCGGATTTGCGCCGAGAAGGAGTTCCGCGAAAGCTGCCCAGGTGCTCGTCGCCACAGAGGCCGCTGGCGAAGGCATCAATTTGCAATTCTGCTGGCTGATGGTGAACTTCGACATTCCCTGGAACCCCGTTCGCTTGGAACAGCGGGTCGGCCGCATTCATCGCTACGGTCAGGAAAAGAACTGCCTCATTTTCAATTTCGTCGCGCAGAATACGCGTGAAGGCCGAGTTCTGCAAACAGCTGATCGAGCGGCTCAAGGAAATTCGCGCCGACTTGGGCAGCGATCAGGTTTTCGATGTGGTTGGCGAGGTCTTTCCGTCGAATCTGCTCGAACGAACTGTTTCGCGAAATGTACGCCCGGCAAATGGACGAGCACCAGATTCAGGATCGAATCGTTCGCGACGTGAGCCCCGAACGGTTCCGCGAGATCACCGAATCGACACTTGAAGGTCTGGCAAAGAAGGAACTGAACCTGTCGGCGATTGTTGGTAAGTCGGCCGAGGCCAAGGAACGTCGGCTCGTCCCCGAGGTCATCGAGCAATTCTTTGTCGCCGCCGCGCCCGAATCGGGGCTGCATCCGAAGGTAGTTGACGGCAAAGACCGAGAAGCGACCAAATGTGCTGTGTACCGAATCGGCAAGGTGCCGCGTCATTTGGTGCAAGTCGGCGACCGTCAGGAGCACCGTTTCGGGCGACTGGCTCGCGAATATGGCAAGATCGCATTGATAAGGGACTGATCGCCAAAGATGCGACATTGGAGTGGGTGACGCCGGGGCATCCACTATTTGAAACCATCCGAGCGGACGTCCTGGCTCGGACGGACGAGACGTTGCGACACGGGGCTGTCTTTTTCGATTTGCATCGCAAGGAGCCGTCGCTGCTCGACGTGTTTGCCGCGTCGATCAAAGATGGCAGCGGCAATACTTTGCACCGACGGCTGTTTGTCGTGGAGTCTGCCAAGTCCGGAGAAATGATCGTTCGCGAACCCACAATCCTGCACGATGTCACACCGGCGCCGAAAGGCACTCCCGCCCCAAGTGATCCAATTCCCGATCGCGACAAGGTCGAGCTATTCCTTTACCAGAACGCGTTGGAACCTTGGGTGCAGCGCGAATCGGCCTCGCGCGAGCGCGAGGTGGCCAGGATTGCCCGGCACATAGACATCAGCTTGAATTCGCTCATTGACCGACAACAGAAGCAGTTGGCCGAGTTCTTGAATCGACAAATCGAGGGCCAGACGGTTCCCGGTTTGGACGGGATTATTTCGCAAGCCGAGCAGCATCTGGATGAACTAAACAATCGACTTGAATACGCGAAAGAAAGAACTGGAACTCGAACGCCACTGCGCAGTCGCTGACATCACGCATTTCGGCCGAGCCTGGGTCGTTCCGCATCCCGAGCGGACCAGTCCGCAACTGGCGCGATGGTCCGTGATGACGAAATCGAGCAGATCGCGATTCGTCTCGCCATTGCTCACGAAGAGGGCCGGGGCTGGGTCATCGAGGATGTGCAAAAGGACAATCGCGGTTTTGACTTGATTTGCCGCCGGCCGCATCCCGAAGACGCGAAGACATTCATCGAAGTTCGCTTCGTTGAAGTGAAGGGCCGCGCCGGTGTTGGAGTTGTAGCGTTGAGCGAAAACGAGTACCGAACGGCGCAGCGACTCAAAACCGACTATTGGCTCTATGCAGCATTTAACTGTGCCAGCACACCTCGATTGCACACGGTTCAGGATCCGGCCAAGCTTGGGTGGAAACCGATAATGGCCGTCGAACACTATCGAGTTGACGCGACCGAAATCGTACAGCACGGGACGCCCAGATGACGAAGCACATCCACGAAATCCGTGATCCGATACACGTCTTCATCCGCGTCGAAACGCCTGAGCGAAAGATTCTGGACAGTCCCGCCTTCCAACGATTACGTCATGTTCATCAGTTGGCGACTCAGTTACTTGGTCTATCCAGGTGCCACACATCGGCGATTTGAACACTCCCTGGGTGTGATGGAACTCGCCGGCCGAGTCTTCGACGTCATTACAAATCCAGCGAACATTACGAACGAAGCGGCGCAGGGAGGTGATACCCGGGAATCCCACCGACCTTTTGAACTGGAGGCGAGCTGTTCGAATGGCGGCCCTTTGTCACGACATTGGGCACCTTCCCTTTTCTCACGCGGCCGAAGAGGAACTTCTTCCAGAGGGATGGAATCACGAGCGACTTACCGACGTGCTCGTTCACGACGATTCAATGAAAGAACTTTGGCAAAGCATCAATGTTCAACCGGAACATGTCGCCAAACTGGCACTTGGACCCAAGAAATTCGGCCCGAAGAAACACCGAACCGTGTCCTTTACGCCATGGGAAGCCATTCTTTCGGAGATCATAGTTGGTGACGCATTCGGAGTGGACCGGATGGACTATCTTCTTCGCGATTCTTATCATGCTGGCGTGGCTTACGGGAAATTCGACCATTTTCGACTGATCGACACGCTTTGTGTGTTGCCAAAGGTTGAAACGGGGGAGCCAACACTTGGGATCGAGGAAGGCGGACTGCATTCAGCGGAAGCCCTACTGCTCGCACGGTATTTCATGTATTCGCAGGTTTACTTTCATTCAGTTCGTCGCATTTACGACTACCACCTGCAAGAATTCCTCAAGCAGCATTTGCCGGGAAGTCGATTCCCAACCGATGCGGTTGGACACTTGGCCTGGACGGACAACGAGGTTACAGCTGCACTCCGTGCTTCCGCAAGCAACCCGAATGATCCGTCGCATCGACATGCTCGATGCATCGTCTGCCGAGAACACTACAAACTTCTGTACCAACGCAACCCGGACGATCAGCGCGTTAATACGGCCGCTGCCGCGGCTGTCGCGGAAGCGGCAACTGACCTTTACGGATCCGAATCTATACATTATTTCACATACACCGAGAAGAATCGGGGGCTAGATTTTCCAATCCAGCAACGCGATGGACGCGTCGTTTCGTGCTTGGATGTGTCTGATGTCCTTAAGAACATCCCTGTCGTATCCGTGGATTTCGTCTTTATTTCTCCGGAACATCGCGAAAAAGCCGAGAAGTGGCTGACAAGTAAGAGGTCGGAAGTGATCAAACCGAAAAAAGGAAATGACGCATGAAACCTGACCAGAGACAGGCCGTGCTACTGGCTCTGATCCAGCGCCTCCGCAGGAAAGGAAGTTGGTGTGGCGAAACCCATATTCAAAAGTCCGCTTACTTCCTCCAAGAGCTCCTAGGCGTTCCTCTCGACTTGAACGTTGTGTTTTACAAACACGGTCCATACTCGTTCGATCTGAGTGACGTCATTACTGCGCTTCGTGGAGATGAGCTTTTGTCAGTCATTCCACGCGGCTCTTATGGGCCAACTCTTGAGACTACCGAACAAGCCCAAAAACTTCTCGGTCGGTTTCCGCTCACCATGCAGAAATACTCGAATGCCATTCGGTTCGTTGCGGACCGCCTCGGAACGAAGAACGTTTCGGAACTGGAACGGCTTTCGACCGCTTTATATGTGATGGGAGAACTGCCGAATGCTTCAATCGATCGACGCGCCAAGGAAATCAACCGGCTCAAGCCGCACGTTTCGATTGACGATGCATTGGTCGCACTCAATTCTGTCGAGGCCATGAGGGCCGAAATTGCCTCGCAGAGCGCTGAATGATTGCCTACCCCAAACGCCTGATCGAAGTCGATCTCCCCATCGCCCGCATCTCGGCCCACGCCCGGCGGGAGAAGTCGATCCGGCATGGGCATATCTCGACGCTGCACATCTGGTGGGCGCGGCGGCCGTTGGCGGCGTGTCGGGCGGTCATCTGCGCGGCGCTCTGGCCCGATCCGGCCGACCCGCTTTGCCCGCAGGCGTTTCGCGAGGCCGCCATTCGGCACATCATCGGCGTTTGCCAAGCGGGTCTATCCGGAGCGCATCACCGGCGAGAAGCGAACAGCTGCAGCGACCGCCTCGCCCGGAGAGCTTGGCGCGCTGGGAAGCGCTTGCGGCCAACGACGCTCGCCGCTCGATCCGAGCGGACGAGGCCGATCGGAGCATCGTTGCGCTTCTGCCTGCTCGATTTCATTGCCGACTTCGCCAACTGGGACAACTCGACCGTCCCCGCCTACCTGGAGACGGCCCGGGCGCTGACGCAGGCGGCCCACGAGGCCCTCGGCGGCGAGCCGGGCACGCGGCCGCTGGTCGTCGATCCGTTCGCCGGCGGCGGCAGCATCCCGCTGGAAGCTCTGCGCGTCGGGGCCGATGCCTTCGCCAGCGACCTGAACCCCGTCGCCGTGCTGCTCAACAAGGTGGTGCTGGAGTACATCCCGAAGTACGGCCAGAAGCTCGCCGACGAGGTCCGCAAGTGGGGCGAATGGATCAAGGAGCAGGCCGAGAAGGAACTGGCCGAGTTCTACCCGAAGGACCCGGACGGTGCGACGCCGATCGCGTACCTGTGGGCGCGGACGATCCGCTGCGAGGGGCCGGGCTGCGGGGCGGAAGTGCCGCTGATGCGGTCGCTCTGGCTGGCGAAGAAGGCGAACAAATCGGTGGCGCTGAAGATCGTACCAAGAACCCGAGAGCGAAGCGTGTCGATTTCGAGATCATCCACGACGCAAGGCGAAGGACGTGCGGCGAAGGCACGGTCAAGCGCGGCTCGGCGACTTGCCCTGCTGCGGTTATACGACGCCGGTGAAAGCAGTGTCCGTGAGCAATTGAAGAAGCGAAGCGGCGGGGCGGCAGATGCACGACTGTTTTGCGTGGTGACGACGAGGCCGAACATGCAGGGTCGATTGTACCGACTGCCGACTGATGCGCGACTTGGAAACTGTTGACGTAGGCAACGAAGGAACTTGGAGCGGCGAAGAAGTAACACATCGGGCTCCGCTCAGTCTGGTGCCAGAGGAACCGATTCACCGAAGGGAGTTTCCGCACGATCGAGCTTTTTCTCACGATCTATGGCATGGTTCGGTGTGGCGATCTGTTTTCTCCGCGGCAGTCTACTTGCATTGACGACTATTGCTCGTCTTGTTCAGGATGCAGGAACACACAATCGAACAGAGATGACCGAGCTTGGCTCGACGCCGTGCAGTCATGCTTGCCTTGTGCTTTGATCGTATGGCCGATCTTGTCAATCGCCTCTGCGGTGTGGAAGCTGGACGTTCAATGTCCAACTCACACTCTTTGGCGACAAGCTATTCCGATCGTTTGGGATTTCGCCGAAGCAGTTCCATTCAGCGAATCAGTCGGTGCAATTGGTGCGTCATGTCGAACCGTTTGCAGACGTGATCGAGAGATGTGTGGCGTGTAGCACTGGACTTGGGACATGTCGCCGCAGCATCCGCAACTGCGCATCCATTACCGACGATTCAGCGAGCGCGTTCGTAACTGATCCGCCATATTACGATGCAGTTCCATACGCCGACTTTCAGATTTCTTTTATGTTTGGTTGAGGCGAACGCTTCGATCAATATCATGCCCGACTGTTTGCAACGAGCTGTACGCCGAAAGAAGAAGAGATGCGTGTCGATTGCCGCATCGAGATGAAGGTACAAAGAAGGACGTCGCCTTTTACGAGCGCAGAATGACCGGGGCGTTTGCCGAAGGCTCGCAGTCTTCAGGCCGATCGGAATCGGCGTCGTCGTGTTTGCCAGCAAGACAACAGTCAGGTTGGGAAGCGATTCTCCAAGCGTCGATGGATGCCGGCTGGACCATTACCGGTTCTGGCCGATCGACACCGAGATGGAAACCCGATTGCGTGCCAGGGCAGGCGCGCCTGGCGTCGTCCGTTCACCTTGTCTGCCGACCGCGTGAGAATGCGATACGGTGACGAATCGGCGACTGGCGAGATGTTCTCTCCGAGTTGCCGCAACGGATGCACGAGTGGATGCCGCGGCTGGCGAGCGAAGGCGTCGTCGGGGCCGACGCGATCTTCGCCTGCCTCGGCCCGGCCCTGGAGATCTTCTCCCGCTACTCGCCGCGTCGAAAAGGCCAACGGCGACCCGGTTCTCGCTGAAGGAATACCTGGAACACGTCTGGGCGGCGGTGTCGAAGGAAGCCCTCTCGACCATCTTCCGGGACGCCGACGCCTCCGGCCTCGAACCGGACGCCCGGCTGACGGCAATGTGGCTCTGGACGCTCGGCGGCGGGAAGAGATGTTCACCAGCAGAGACGACAGAGGGCACAGAGGAAATCCGAGGAAGACGAGGAGGAGGAAAAGGCAAACCGGCACACGGGGGCTCGCGGCGGGCTTCACCCTGGAGTTCGACGCCGCCCGGAAGATCGCCCAGGGGCTGGGCATCCACCTGGACGCAATCGAGTCAGCATCGTCGAGGTCAAGGGCGAAAGGCCCGCCTGCTGCCGTCGCCGAGCGGACCGGACACCTGTTCGGCAAGGACGCGGAGGCCGGCCCACCGCCGGCACGAAGAAGGCGAAGAAGAAGCCGACAACAGCGTTCGCTGTTTCAGGAGTCTGGACGAGGCCGAGGAGACGGCCGGCGGCTGGCAGAACCTGAAAGGCCCGCCGCCCGGCACGACGGCCTCGACCGCCTGCACCAGGCCATGATCCTGTTCGGCGCCAGCGCGGCGAACTGCTGAAGCGGTTCCTGGTCGAGGACGGCGTCGGCAAGGACGCCCGGTTCTGGAAACTGGCGCAATCCTTGGCCGCGCTGTACCCGCCCGGCACCGACGAACGCCGCTGG
>CAWFFC010000023.1:0-490270 GCA_963815035.1 uncultured Gemmataceae bacterium | reverse complement strand
GAGTCAGTGCGATCATATTCCGCAATTGCGTCTGGCATGGCTTTTGCTAAACCTGCTTGCGGCTCAGACTGTAAACCTCGCTCGACAATTCCGGAATGATAAGGAGACTTCCATGAAGTCGATGATCCGAGCTACGCGAAACGTCGCGCTGCCGAACACCGATCAGCTTCGCGCGAGGGATGGCACATCAGCTCGACGGTGGGGCCATACTGCACGGTTTGGAAGAACTTCCAGGAAGTGTTGTTGATTTGGAAGGACGGGGCTTGGCGGCGAGTCGACGAAAAAATGCCAAAACTGCTTCCCACGAAATAAGCCGATTCGGCGATCATATTTTGCTTTGACGTCATCCGCCCTGGTGCTTGATTGCAGCCAGGGCGGTTTTTGCGCGACGCTTGCCGCCGCTACGATGAACTTCCGTAGCGGCGGCGTCTCGCCGCCGCCGGCGGCCAGAGGCCGCCGCTACGATAGGATGAAACTCATCACCGGGTGACCGATGCAACACATTTCCTGGGGGTTCGGCGTGGCTGCAATAGTGTTCGCGGGCGAAACTCGAGCCGACGACTTCCGCGATCTGCTCGATCGTCGTACCTACACCGATTCCCGCGGCCTCAAGTTCCATACCGACTGATGCGGCCCGAGAATGTCGCCGCGGACGAAACCTACCCGCTTGTGGTGTTTCTGCATGGGGCTGGGGAGCGAGGCGGCGACAACAACGCCCAGTTGATTCACGGCGTCGGCGAATTTGCCGCGCCTGAACAGCGCCGGAAATATCCCTGTTTCCTGATCGCGCCGCAATGCCCCAGCGGAAAACGCTGGGTCGAAGTCGACTGGAGCGCCAAGTCGCACACCCTGCCCAAGGAACCGTCCGACCCGATGCGAGCGACGTTGGAATTGATTCAATCGCTTCAGAAAGAATTGCCGATCGATTCGAAACGCATCTACGTGACCGGCCTCTCGATGGGCGGCTACGGCGTCTGGGACGCGCTGGCGCGAAAGCCGGAACTGTTCGCCGTGGGCGCGCCGGTTTGCGGCGGCGCCGACATCAACACCGCCAACACGATCAAACAAATTCCCGTTTGGCTATTCCACGGCGACCAGGACCCCGCCGTTCCCGTCAGCCGTTCCCGCGACATGGTCGCCGCCCTCAAAAAAGCCGGCGGCGAGCCCAAGTACACCGAATACAAAGGCATCGGCCACAACTCCTGGGACCGCGCCTACAAGGAAGAAGAAATGTTCAAATGGCTGTTTGCACAAAAGCGGAAGTGAACTGGCGCGGGGAAGAATTCATGTGAATGTCAACTCGACGCCGAAGGTGCATTCACCCGCCCGAGTACATCGAGCTATGTACTAGCAACCGTGCCTCTGTCAGCGATTGCGTCAAATCGTCAGACCATTCCCATTTTCATCAAAGACCCTGCGATTCTCCAACAGAATCCTCACGAATTGCAAAGAAAGCCCACTTGCTTGATTCGCATCGACCCCGAAAATACGTTTTGGTGAACGCAGGACAAATAAATGAAGCGACACCATTTATTCCGGACGGGTCAAAACGCGGAACACGGATGACACGGATTTGACGGATTGACACGGATCAGACAAATTGATTCTGATCCGCGTAAATCCGTATGATCCGTGTCATCCGTGTTCTATTGCGGCTGCGTCAAAACTTTGAACGCGGATTTGACGGATTGACACGGATCAGACAAATTGATTCTGATCCGCGTCAATCCGTGTGATCCGTGTCGTCCGTGTTCTATTCCCGCGCTTTATTGCCTTTCATACCCATATCGTGAAATGAAATCGCCCCAGTGCATGCCGATTTCTGACTTCATTTCCCGCGACAGGTCGTATTTGTTGGTCTCATAAGTTTTATTGCGTTCGAGGTATTCGCGCAATCGCGGTTCGACCTTGTCAAATCCGCCAAGTTGCAACTGCTCGTATATGGCCCGAAGCTCCGACATCGGGTCGCGAACCAAGTCCTCGTACTTCACTTCGTGAAATCGGGATGGATCGACCAAGTGCCGATCGGCCTCGAACTGGTCGTACATTCGCAGGAAGGTCTTGAAGACATGGTTTTCCATGCCCTCGAAACGCGGCACCTGCATGCCATGCTTGCAGTAGAGCGATTTCCACAAATTCAGCGTCGAAGCGTAGACCAGATACGGATTGCGAACGATATGAATGAATTTCGCCTCGGGGAACATTTCGAGCAGCACGCGAATGCGGCCGGTATGCGTCGGCGATTTCAACACCAGCCGGCGAGGATCTTTCAGCGTAATCTTGCGCAAGAAATCGAGCAACGCGAGCTTCCAGCGTTTTCGATCCTGATGGCTCACATTCTTGAAATCGAGATATTCCTGGAACACCGGCGGATGATTGGGAAAGGCGATCGTGAGATAGGGCGACGGCGCACCGAGCATGCAGAGCGCGAATTCGTCTTCCTGGGGCCGGCGCCATCCCGCCGCCATGTTGTCCATCGGCCGCCGGCCCGGCAACAACCAAAAGAAGATTCGCGAAAACAGCCACTCGGTCAGCAGAAAATGGTTCGGCTCCAGGCACTGGTAAGTCGTCGGGAAATTATGGCGGGCATCGAGAATGAGCAGCTCGTGCAGCAGCGTGGTGCCCGAGCGCCAGTGACCAAGGATGATGATCGGCGGATTCGTGATCTTGGTCCGGCGAACGCGATGGCGATAAAGCGTGTCTTCGATCAGTTTCAAGAGCGTGTGCATCGTGCTCACGCAGGTGATGATCACGGCGATATGCCAGTAACGAAGCGAAACGGCGAAGCGGTTGCGAATCAGCAACCGCATCCAGGCGGGAAAATTACACCCCTCCCAGAACCGCGGGGCCCAATCCCGACCTTTCTTCCTGGGCGCTGCATAGGGATCGAATGCCATACAACTCCATCGAAACTCACTCCATTCGAGTCATTCTCGGATTCGCTGCAAACAAGAAAAGGGCAAGTCGCGGTGAAATTCGCTTCCCAAGCGCGTCACCGCTGGTATAATTGTGCAAGTCACAAACGATCGCGGCGTGGAGCAGTGGCAGCTCGCCAGGCTCATAACCTGGAGGCCGGTGGTTCGAATCCATCCGCCGCAACTTTCGCGGGCGTAATTCAGTGGTAGAATGCCAGCTTCCCAAGCTGGACGTCGTCGGTTCGAATCCGATCGCCCGCTCTGACGTAAACCATTGTCCGAAGCAATTTTGTAACTTACCCGCACTTTGCGGCGTCGGACGAAATTCCCGGTTTCCGCGGGTTTTCCGCGCAAGGGAGTTTTGGACCATGCCGCAATCGCATCGCAAAGCAGCACCCGCCTATCGACTTCACAAATCATCCGGGCTCGGCATCGTCAGCCTGTTTGACGTGGCCACGGGCAAGCGAAAAGACTTCACGCTTGGCGAGTACGATACCGCCGAGAGCCGGGCGAAGTATGCGGCCCTACTCGCCAAGTGGGAAGCCGCCGGCCGACGCCTTGACGATCCCAACGCCCCGCCGGCACCCATCAACCTTTCAGTTAATCAGGCGCTCTTGCGTTACGTCGATGACGTTGAGCGGAAATGCCGCCGGACCGATGGCACGCCCACCGGCACAATCTTTGACATCAAAATCACGGTTGGCTATCTGTCGGAACTGTTCGGCACCCTGCCCTTGTCCGAATTCGGTGCGGACCAATTGGAGCGGCTTCGCGACGAATTGATTCGCGATGGCCGGGTTGTTCCTCAAATCAACAAACGAGTGAGTCAGGCCCGCCAATGGTACGTTTGGTGTTTGGGCCGGCGACTTGTCCCCCCTGGCGTTGACGCCTACCGCGTGCTGTTGGAAATGAAACAGCGCTGCCGGGCGATTTCCGCCGGCGAGTACGGAGCGAAGCCGGGCAAACGAGTAGAGCCGGCGGACCCGAAGGCCGTGGACGCGGCCATACCACACTTGCCGCCGGCACCGAAAGCGATCGTACAGATACTTCGACTCACCGGCGCGCGGCCGTCCGAAATCCTCGACATGAAGCCGGGCGAACTGGATCGGAGCGGCGAGACATGGATACTCCGGCCGACGTGGCACAAGTCCGCGAAAAAGGGCAAGTCGCGGTTGATCTACTTCGGACCGGAAGCGCAAGCCGCGCTGGCCCCGTGGTTGCTCGGCACCGGACCGGACGAATACATTTTCACGCCCGCCAAGTCGGAAGAGCGGCGCTTTGAAGGAACTCCGCGAGACCCGCGTTACTCCATTCTGGCCAAGCCACGAAGAGGCGCAGGAACGAAAACGAGTCGCGGACGCGAAGCGACGGCCGGGTGAACGCTTCGACGCGAAGGCTCTCAATACTGCCCTGAGCCGGGCTTGTCGCCGGGCGAGAGTAAAACGGTTTTCACCGTATTCACTTCGACACTTGCGAGCCGTCGAACTGCGAACGCAATTCGGACTGGAAACCGTGCGGGCCGTGCTCGGCCATTCGGCGGCGAGCATGTCAGACCATTATTCAAGCGCGGCGGACGGCGCTTCGCAACGGCGGCGGCGCTGAAAGTTGGATAGAATCTCGTTGTCCTTTGGCCGACGTGCGGCGCCGCGAACTGAGAATCGCTTCGCTTGCGTCGGCCGCTTCTCAGAGAGGGCATTATCGTGAATCCGTTTTATTCTTTGGCCGATTTGCTCGAAGAATCCCAGCGATCCGCCGGGCTCTACACAGACAACGACAACAACGAATACTGGCGGTCATGCTGGAAGCAATTTGAACAAGCTGCGACTAGCTCGCGAATGCTGGCAGGGAAATTCTCGTTGTTGCCTCTGGCCGAACTCGAAACAATTCTGGAGCAAACAAAGAATCGCCTGTACAACATTCTCGGCAGTAGTGCGTACATGAACAAAGAGGGACCGGGCGCGGAGAAATGCAAACAACTTGTGCATCGGCTTCGCGCTATTGGCAACTATTTGCAAGGGAAAGAAAACACACCGAACCGTGAATCGGAAAGCAAACTCCGAAAATCGATTGACACGCTCATTGCGACCCCCGACTGGCCCGACGCCGCTAAACTCCGAGCCGTGGCCGACGCGGCGCGAGCAATCGCACCGGATTGGCTCGGCGTCAAGATCGATGAATGGGAATGGGACGTGACCGGGCCGGGCGGATATGACGCGCGGCAACTGCTGGCGAACGCGGCGGTTGCCGAAGAATTCTTGCCGCGATTGGCTTACGCACGCGGTGCGGGTACGGAACGCTCGCCATATCCGCACCGCTGGCAGCAAATCACAAGATCGTTGCAGCATTTCGCCGATACGTTTCTCGGCTCACCGAAAGGCAAACCGGGCGCGCCGCTGAAATATGCGAAGGCGAAAGCGCTCGCCAAACAACTCCGCAAACAAAAAAAGGGATGGAAAGAAATCTGGAAGGAATGCGCGGCCCGTGGTTTCGAAATCCCCGCGAAAAAAGAGTCATTCCAACGAACATTCAGACGCACGTTAAATAGTCGTTGAGAAAAAACCGGACACAATTAATTGTGTCCCTTTTAGTCCGCCCGGTCCGCTCGCAATAATCCTCACGTTGAGACGAAACAACGTGAGGATTATTCTTTGAGCGACATCAACCCCATCTTGCTTGAGAATCCGCAAGGGCTCGCCGCGCTGGCCCGCACGCTGCCGGGCTATCGCGGCAAGACTGCGATTCATCCCGCAACGCTGTTTCGATGGATCACTAGCGGCGTCATGCTGCCAAACGGCGCACGCCTGAAACTTGAAGCGCTGCGGATTGGCGGGCGATTCGTTTCATCGCAAGCCGCGCTAAGCCGATTTTTTGAACGGCAAACCGCCGCGCGCAGCCGCGCCGAAACGCGCAACCCCTTCCGCTGAGCGAAAACGGAAATGTCAGTCTTGCGGCGGCTCGCGAGGCCGGTCGGCAACTTGCCGAAATGGGCTGTCGGCGCGGAAGTGGCGCGGAAGCCGTGAAGAATGCCAACGGCGAATCGCCGAGAAAAGCCCGAAAATCACGGAAAACTGTGAACGCCTGAAATCAAGCTAAGTGAGCTATTTGTGATTTGGGCAAGCCCGACCGCCGCTCAAAACGGCCGGGCTCACGAAAGCCCAAAACTATCGGCGTGAGAGGCCGACATGAGCATCTTAAACAACACGGACGATGCGAACAAGGCGGACGTAAAACCCGTCTTTCGCATCGCGCCCGACGATCCACGATTCCGGACCGACTTCCCACCGCCGGCAAAGGACGCGACAGCAAGGCAGGTTGCCGAACACTTCGCGAAGCAATGGGAATTGCTCTGGGAACCGGAGCAAGAAGTTTTCGAAGTCCGGGCAATCGACTATTACGATTGGAAAAAACCCGAAACATGGTTCGGCTTTTTCGACCGGGCACATGCTGTTGACATGGCTCTAGCAGCGATGGCCGCGACGGGAAAAGCGAAGGGCGTCTACAGTCCGGTCAATCAGATTGACCCGGTTTTATTGCATCGACGATGCAACCAGTTTCTACGGGCCGATGATACGCCGACAACCAAGGACCAAAACATTCTGAGGCGCACAAAACTTTTCATCGATATCGACCCGCGAAAACCAGACAAACACATATCGGCAACTAACGCCGAGAAACAAGGCGCATTCGATGGCGGCGCGGCAATCATCGACCGGCTCACCGGCGAATTTCAATTCCCGCTCCCCAGCGTTATTGATAGCGGCAACGGTTGTTACCTGATTTTTCGGATCAACGAGCCGGCCGACGATGCCGGACTGATTCATCGAGTATTGCAGGCAATCAAACAACAATTTGACAGTCTTGCCGATATTGACGTGAGCGTAGGCAACGCTGCACGAATCGCAAAGCTAGTCGGGACATGGGCAAAAAAGGGTTCGAACACAGCCGAGCGACCGCACCGCCGGTCGAAGTTCATCGCGGCACCAGTTTCTTTCGACGTGGTGAGCCATGAACAATTGGAAGCCGTCGCGGCAATGCTGAAACCGGAAGCCGGGAAAGTCACGGTTGAGATCCCAAAACCGGAAGCGAATGGGCATCATTCGGCGTTCAATATGTCCGCGAGCGGCACTCCCGCAAACGAGACGGTTGAGCACAAACTGGACATCAAGAAGTATCTGACGAACCGGGGCATTTCAATCAAGTTCGAAAAGCCGTGGAATGATGCTTATCTGTATGGCATCGTTTGCCCATTCGATCCAATGCACGGCGAAAAAACGGATACCGTAGTTGGACAATTTGCGAGCGGCGCGCCGTTCTTCAAGTGTCAGCATAACGGTTGCGTCGGCAACAAATGGGAGCAATTAAAAGGGAAAATTGGCAAGCCAAAGAATGACGAATATGATCCGCCGAAAACCAAAAAACGCGGACCAAAACGAGCGTCGGTTGAATTCGTTCCCGGCAGCAGCATGGTGATGCTGACGACGAAAGAATACGACAACGCCGAGGCAGTCACCGCGATATTGGCGAAAAACGATCCCGACCTTTACCAGCGCGGCGGATTGTTGTCGCGCATTCGTCGCAGCGTCCGACCGCCCAAAGAATCGGACCGCATTTCCACGTCAGGCGGTCCGCGAATTGAACCGCTGCCACAAGCGGCACTCCGGGCGACGATCACTCGATACGTCGAATTGGTGAAGGATGAATACGAGCGAATCGTTCCTGCCCATCCGACCGCCGAATTGGTGAACGCGATTCATACAGAGGCGGCGTTGTGGACGGGAATTCGTCCGCTGGAATTGGTCGCGGATAGTCCGCTGCTCAAGCCGGACGGCACGATACTACAGACTGCCGGATATGACCGGGATACCGGGATTCTGTACGAACCGTCCGGCGACTTCGAACCGATTCCAAACAACCCGACACGCGACGACGCGCTCCGGCGGCTTGATGAACTCTTAGAAGTGGTTTGCGATTTCCCTTTTCAACTTCCGGCGCATCGCTCGGCGTGGGTTGTCAGCGCTTTGACGCCATTGGCGAAACCGGCATTCGATGGACCGGCACCGCTATTTCTCACCGATGCCAATGTCAGGGGAAGCGGCAAGGGATTGTCGGCGTCATGCGCCGCGCTGATTGCGACCGGCCGGCCGTTTGCGATTTCACAATATTCGCATGATGACGTTGAAATGAGAAAAATCATTACGTCCATCGCTCTGAGCGGCGAGCGAATGGTTTTGCTCGACAATCTCTCAGTTCGACTTTGGCCCTCATAGGGCCTGTGTGAGTAGTTCGAGCAGCGTGTGCTTTTCCTTCGTGGTGAGTTTCTGAAAGGCCGCGGCGTGGCGAGGGCTTTCCAGAACCCAGAATCGCCACATGTGCCGACGCACCAGGGTGATCGCGTCGGAGAACGTCTGCGTCTGCTTCACGCTCCCTGTCCAGGGGACGGCCGGCTCTCGGCGTTCTTTTTCCGGCAGTTCCGAGTACCACAGAGCCACCAGCGTGTAGAGCCCCAGCAGGCACGGCTCGGCGCAGGATCGTCGGCTCGCAGCGGCCCCGCGTTGTTTCGAGCCCGACGTGTTCGCGCGTTTCTTCGAAAGTCACTTCGATCGCCCAGCGGCCCGTGTAGGCCTCGATAATTTGCTTGGGCGTCAAAGCGACGTCCGTCGTGAAGAAGTACTCGTCGCGATGCGTGCCTGTCAGATCCTCCACGAACACCCAGCGCACGCGAACGAGCCCCTCGCCCCCCTTGTACCAATGGCTCGTGTCGGTCACGACGGCGACGCGGCGGCTGCCTCCGCCGTACCAGGCCACCTTGAGTCGTCGTCGGCTCCGCGTCTTCGCGACGACCTCCTCCGGCGAGGGGCGCTTGCGTCCTTTGACGCGCGGCCGGCCGTTGGTGCCGGGCTGCCGTTTCGCAGGCGCGTCGTGGAGGTTGGCGTCCTTGTAGAACTTGCTGATCAGCGTCAGCCGCGGCTGCCGGGAAGCGAACCGCGTCAGGGCGTGTGTTCCATAGCCCCCATCGCCGGCGAACACGAATTTCCGCTGGGGAAACCAGCGTAAGAGCACGCCCAGGAGCTGCCGCATCAGATCGCACGGCGTCTTGTGGCGGCGGCCCCGCTTCTTGTCCTCTTCGGGAGTCCGGTACAGCGCGCACAGCACCGGCAAGGCCCACGGGCGGCTCAAACCTGGCAACTGCACCTGAATCGCCAGCACCACCCATTTGTGTCCCCACTTCCATGCCGTGTAGGAGTGCGTGGACCGGACGGCATCGCGGTGCCGCCCCTTGCCGTAGACCTTCTTCCCCGGATGCTGCGTGACCGTGTCGTCGCCACTGATGGAGATCGTGCCACGCGGGACGAAGCGGTCGATTACGTGCTGAGCGAGGATCCGCGCCAGCCGCCAGATCGACCAGCGCCGCTTCGAGAGGACGCGGTGATAACTCGACCAATGACCGTCGGCCAACGCGCCAGCAATCCGCAGCAGCCGACAGATCGTGTGCCGCCCGACGCACACAATCGCCGCGAACACGAGCACCCGGAACGCGGCCAGACCGTCGCGCAGAACTCGTCGGACCATTCCTGAAAGACGGAACCCACTCCCGGCGGTACACTGGCCATCGGAGCCTCCTTGCTCGGAGAGATTCAAGGTTTGTACACACCTCGAATTTACCAGCAGGGAGGCTCTTTGTGCTTCAGCAAATCGCATCAGCGAAACCTGCATCGGATGGCCAAAGTCGAACTAAGAAGACACGTTCGAAAGGGGCCAAACCGAATTCGCGGCGCGAGTTCGAGGACCCACGCCGCGGTGAGCAAGTTACTTCTTGGAGTGATCCGAACCCGAGTTCGAAGAGCCGTTCGAACCATTCGAGCCGTGGGCCGGCTGCGTCAGTGCATGAATCAGTTCTTCTTTGGTGATCGATTGATCGCTATCGGAGTCAATCTTCTCGCCACGATTGCGGAACATGCTCGGGCATTCATCCTTGCTGATTTTGCCGTCGTGGTTCTTGTCCAGGTCGCGGAAAATCAGTTCGGCGCGTTTCTTGATGATCTCTTTGCGGACGGCCTTCACTTCATCCTTGGAAATCTTGCCGTCGTTGTCCTTGTCGATCTTGCGCAGGAAGGTGTAGGCCTTTTGGACCTCCTTCAGCGTCGGCGGTTCGCGATCGGCGCCGAAAATCCAGACGATCGTCATTTCTTCCGGCCTCAGCCGCCGCTGCATCGACATGGCATGTTTCTCGAGTTCCTGGCGATCGAGCGCACCGTCGCCATTGCGATCTAGCACGTCGAATTCATCGCTAAGCCGAGCCGGGAGTTCATCCTGTTGAATCTTGCCGTCCTTATCCTTGTCGTACTTCTTCAGGAATTGGTCGACTTCCCCGCTCACCTTGCCTCGCACCGTCCGCTGTCGCTTTTGCTGCTTCGAGTTTTGCTGATCATTCGGCTGCTGACCCGAAACGGCCACCGGGGCGACCAGCAATCCTGCGCAACTAAACAAAATCGCCGCGAATACCCATCGTTGCATCACAACACCTCCGATAAAGCAAACCAACCGACTGCCCACCAGCAGCCACGCGGCCCTGATCAAGTCGGCATGTTATGCCGGCCGCAAATGCTGTGCCCGCGAGCGACTTGAATTCGGCATGGCGTGTGCACAACTCGTCTCAAGCCCGCATTGAACTTTGAGAATGAAACTGCGCCTCGTTTCGGAGCAGTTTCGAGGGGGGTTGTATGCGAAGTCGATTCTGGATTCCCATGGTCACGGCCTGCGTTCTCGGAACTTCGCTTCACGCCCAGTTCCGCGAACGCGACGAAGGCGAGTCGCTGAGTTCATCGGGCAAGGCGCCCGCCGACCATGTCGATGCGAAGCGCACGGCGAACATCGTAATTGAAAAGACCAACGAGTTTCGCAAGACCCAGGGAAGGCAACCAGTGAAAGTGAATGAAAAGCTGCAAGCCGCCGCGCAATACTTCGCCGACTTCATGGCCAAGAACGACAAATATGGCCACACCGCCGACGGCAAGCGTCCCTCCGAGCGGGCCAAGAATCATGGCTACGATTATTGCATCATCGCGGAAAACATCGCCTACGAATACAACTCCGCCGGTTTCAGCACGGAGAAACTCGCAGATGCCTTTTTCGAAGGCTGGAAACATTCGCCCGAGCATCGCAAAAACATGCTCGATCCGGACGTCACCGAGACCGGCGTCGCCATCGCCCGAAGCAGCGATAGCGGCTACTATTACGCCGTGCAGGAATTCGGCCGCCCCAAATCGATGGCGATCGAATTCGTCATTGAAAACAAGTCGGATACCGAGGTGGAGTACAAGATCGGCGATCATACCTATCCGCTCCAGCCGCGACTAATTCGCACGCACACGGTTTGCCGCCCGGAAAAAGTCCAATTCGAATCAGAAAGTGGTGGGAAGGAATTGGAAACAATCCAACCGTCCAACGGCGATCGTTTCGCGGTCACAAAAGTAAACGGCACGATTCGAATCAAAAAAGAATAGGGATGGCCGCGGGAGCTTCGCGCGACAAGATAGCTTCAGTGATTTGTCGCCTGCACTCTCGTGAGAATCCGATGCCCGCGAATGAAATCGCCGTTGATCGAGACGCCGCCATTCAGCGACTCATGCGTTTCCTGGCAATTGAAGGCACGACTGGAAATGAAGCGGCGATCGCCGCCGACGTGACTGCGGCGTTGGTCGACGCCGGCGTGCCCCGCGCTGCGATTCGCCACGATGACGCCAACAAGCGAATCCCCCTTCCGACTCAAACCGGCAACCTGCTCGTCGATCTGCCGGCTACGCAGCCTGGCCCGCGATTGGTTTTTATGACGCATCTCGACACCGTTCCGCTCTGTGCGGGCACCAAGCCGGTTTTGAAGGACGATCGCATCATTCCGGCGGGCCGCACGGCACTCGGCGGCGACAATCGCACCGGCGTCGCGCGCTGGTCACGCTCGCCGCCACCTTGATCAAGCAAAAACTCCCACATCCGCCGATCACCCTGCTCTTCACCGTCCGCGAGGAAAGCGGGCTCTTCGGCGCGAGCATGTGAATCCCGCCGACTTGGGCAATCCAGTTATGGGCTTCAACGTCGATGGCCGGATGGCGACCGAGATCACGGTCGGGGCTGTCGGCGCAGAGCGCTGGGACGTCGAAATCACCGGCAAGGCAGCGCCATGCCGGCGTGCACCCGGAAAAAGGCATTTCGTCAACCATGGTCGCGGCATCGCTCTCGCGGATGTTTTTCGCGGCGGTTGGTTCGGCAAGGTTATGCAGGGCGATCGCCAGGGCACCAGCAACATCGGCAGCGTCGGCGACAAGGAAGGACGTTGCGCCGGGCAAGCGACCAATGTCGTCACCGACTTCGTGCGCATCACCGGTGAATCGCGCAGCCACGATCCTGAAACCGCGACCATGATTACCAACGCCTATCGGGCCGCCTTCGAAAAGGCTGCCTCACAAGTGAAGGATGATCAAGGACATATCGCCGAGGTCAAATTCGAATCGCGGTTGGACTATTATCCATTTCGGATCCGCGAGGATGCACCGTCGTGCAATCGCGCGAAAAGCCTTCGAGCGAATCGGTTGGACATCGACCTTGAAGATCGGCAATGGCGGGCTCGACGCCAATTGGCTGATTCGCCACGGAATTCCCACAATCACGATCGGCGCGGGGCAGAATCAAATTCACACGATCGAGGAATGGGTCGATCTCAACGAGTTCATTCGCGGCTGCCAGGCGGTGCTGCGCGCTGGCCACGTTGGAGTAAGCGATGCCCGCGATTCGCATTGGCAATGGTTGCGGTTTTTGGGGCGACAATCTCGACGCCCCGATCTTGCTCGCCGACGCCGGCCGCCTCGATTTCCTTACGCTCGAATACCTGGCCGAACTAACGATGTCGATCCTGGCGCTGCAAAAGCAACGCGACCCCACGGCGGGTTACGCGTCCGACTTTCTCGACGTCCTCGAACGCCTCACGCCGATTTTGAAGCAGCAACCGAATCTGCGAATCATCACCAACGCGGGCGGCATGAACCCCGCCGGCTGTGCCGCGAAGGCCAAGGCGATTCTGGATCAGGCCGGAATGACGGGCGAAAGATCGCCACAGTGACCGGCGATGATTTGATGCCGACACTGGATCAGTTGATCGCCGAGGGACACACGCTGTCGCACTTGGATAACGGCCTGTCACTGGAGTCGATTCGCCGCGTGGTCAGCGCCAACGCCTATCTCGGCTCGGAGCCAATCGCGGGCCCTTTCGCTCGGCGCCGAGTGGTCATCACGGGTCGCGTGGCCGACGCGTCCTTGACTCTCGCGCCGGCAGGCATGCCTTCGGCTGGAAATCGGATGACTGCGATCGCCTTTCGGCCGGCGACCATCGCGGACACATCATCGAATGCGGCGCGCAGGCGACCGGCGGATTGTGGTGCAATTGGCAGGAAGCACCCGATTTGGCCGAGGTCGGCTACCCGATCGCGGAAATCGAATCGAACGGCGAGTTCACCATTTCGAAACCGGAAGGCAGCGGCGGAGCCGTAAACGTTGAAACCGTTTCCGAACAAATGCTGTACGAAGTCGGCGACCCGGCCAATTACCTGACGCCCGATGTCGTCGCCGACTTCACCTCGATTGAAGTCGCACAAGCGGGAACCGACCGCGTTCGCATCACCCGCGTGAAGGGCAAACCCGCCACGGACAAGTACAAGGTTTCCATCGCCTATCGCGACGGCTACTCGTCCTCGGGAACGCTGGTGATCGCCGGTCCGAACGCCGCGGAAAAAGCCCGCCGCTGTGGCGAAATGCTGCTCGACCGGCTGGCTCGAATTGGCAAGTCGCCGGCACATTCATTGATCGAATGTCTCGGTGCAGGCGATTGCGTGCCGGGAGTGCTGCCGACCTCGAATCCGCCGGAAGTGATGCTTCGCGTCGCCGTCCGCGATCCGGATCGCCAAGGTCGAGCGCTTCACGAAGGAATTCGCGCCGCTCGTCACGTCGGGCCCTCCGGGCGTCACCGGCTACACGACTGGGCGACCCGCCGTGCGCGAGGTATTCGCCTACTGGCCGGCGTTGATTGCCAAGTCCCTCGTCACGGCAAATGTTCAAGTCATTTCGTAATCGATCTTTTATTACAATTTCGCTTCACTTTTCCGCCGAATCGATTATGAGCCTCCACCTTCACGCCCAGATTCGATCGCGGGAGGTGTCTGGATGTCGCATTCGTTGGCTAGCTGCACCGTCGCCCAAATTCGCGCGAAGATACGATTGATTCGCGAACACAATTGAGCCTGGAAAGGCTGGAAGACCGCGTAACTCCGGCGAACTCCGGAATTAAGGCGGTCCTTTCCAATGGCGCGCTTGTGATTCAGGGCACGCCCGAGTCCGACGACATCATCGTTCGCCGCGACTTGTTCAATCGCATTCACATTCAAGGCGTGAATCAATCGTTCACCACCAAGGGTCTGCGCCGCATCGAGGTCCACGGCGGCGGCGGCGACGACTACATCGATCTCGATAGCGGCGAAGTTGGCGGCGAACGCAAACTGGATATCACGTCGCAGCTTTATGGCGATGCTGGCGACGACACCATCTTCGGCGGCAACGCGAGCGATCGAATTTATGGCGGCGACGGCGACGACGTCCTCGCCGGCATGGGTGGCAGCGACTACCTCGACGGCTGCCGCCGGAACCGACTATTTCTACGGCGGCTCCGGCCGCGACACCTATCATGACGATTTTCAATTCAATCAGTGGGCCGTCGATGGCATGTCCGCCGACGACGTGCAACAAGGCCAGGGCGGCACCTGCACGATTCTCGCCGTGCTGGCGTCGGCCGCCGCCAAGCACGCTAATCTTGCGGCGAATATCCAGTACCTCGGAAACAATTACTATCGCGTCCGTTTGAACGATACCTACTTCTTCGGCCTCTATCAACGGCCGATTTACGAAACCGTTTATTTCGACGGGACCTGGAACGACGCCGACGCCCAGCCTTCGATGCAACGCGACGAAAACGGCTCGCCGACGGGCGTCCCCAGCGGCGATTTCTGGACGACCATCTATCAGCGCGCCGTGCTGCAATACACCGGCACCAATTGGCGCGATCAGACCGCGGTCGAAAACTGGTCCTGGTCCGAAACCGCCGCGCGCAACACGATCCTCGGCGTCGGCAATTCCGCCAGCGTCAGCAAGTCAGATGCGAACCAACCCTTGCGGATGCAACAACTTCTGGCGCAGGGCGAAGTGATGACCGCCGGCACGCCCGATTTCAAGGATGCCAAGGGGAACTCGATCGAAGAGCGCGATGGATCGTCGGCTTGCACGCCTACGCGGTGCTCGATGTCTATCAGAATGCCGGCAACTGGCGGGTCAAGCTCTACAACCCTTGGGGCTGGGACAACGAAGGCGATGTCACGATGGACTCACGTGACGACGGTAATATCGACATCTCCTGGGACGTCTTCGCTCGCAACTTCGAGGACTACGTCTGGTTCAAATCGCGCGACTGCAGCCGGGGTCTCTAACCCAGGCCGGCCCCGGCCTCGCAGAGGCCGGCTACAACTGCCTCGCTGTAGCCGGGGTCTCTGACCCCGGCCGGCCCCGGCCTCGCAGAGGCCGGCTACAACTGCCTCGCTGTAGCCGGGGTCTCTGACCCCGGCCGGCCCCGGCCTCGCAGAGGCCGGCTACAACTGCCTCGCTGTAGCCGGGGTCTCTGACCCCGGCCGGCCCCGGCCTCGCAGAGGCCGGCTACAACTGCCTCGCTGTAGCCGGGGGTCTCTGACCCCGGCCCCGGCCTCGCAGAGGCCGGCTACAACTGCCTCGCTGTAGCCGGGGTCTCTGACCCCGGCCGACAACGAACCCGATCCGACCGCGAACAAGAAAATCTGATATACTAATGCACCGAGTCCGGCCCCGCCTATACCCGGCGGAGTTGGCTGTTTTTTTGCGAGGAGTTCGAAGCATCATGGCTGATCCCAACGCGACGCCGATGGTCGGGTCCGACATCCTGGTCGAATGCGTTGATCCGTCACGGCGTGGAAGTGGTCTTCGCCT
This sequence comes from uncultured Gemmataceae bacterium, assembly GCA_963815035.1. Classification (GTDB taxonomy): domain Bacteria; phylum Planctomycetota; class Planctomycetia; order Gemmatales; family Gemmataceae; genus JBGQCZ01. The sequence goes on along the minus strand of CAWFFC010000023.1, from coordinate 474,302 downwards.
ATCCCGGCGGCGCCAGCATGCCGATTCACCAGGCGCTGACGCGCGTTGCCAACAACGATTCGCACGATCCTGCCGCGGCACGAGCAGGGCGGCGGCTTCATGGCCGAGGGCTATGCCCGCAGCACCGGCAAGGTCGGCGTCTGCGTCGCCACCAGCGGCCCCGGCGCCACCAACTTCGTCACCTGCCTCGCCGACGCCAAGATGGATTCCGTGCCCGATCGTCGCCATCACCGGACAGGTCGGCACGCCGGTCATCGGCACCGACGCGTTCCAGGAAACGCCGATCGTCGAGGTCTGCCGGGCCATCACCAAGCACCATTATCTCGTGCAGCGCACCGAGGACATCCCGCGCGTCGTCAAGGAAGCGTTTCACATCGCCAGCACCGGCCGGCCCGGCCCGGTCATCGTCGATGTGCCCAAGGACGTGCAGAATCGGACGATCGCTGCCCGACTGCGATCCGCCGATGAACCTGCCCGGCTATAAGCCCGATCGCCAGAGCAGCCGCGCCGGAACTGCGAACGCGTCGCTGGACATGATCCGCAAGAGCAAGAAGCCGATCATCTATGCCGGCGGCGGCATCATCGCTTCCGGCGCGGCCCGCAGCTCTGAAGACGTTCGCCGAGAAGACCGGCATTCCCGTCGCCCTCACGCGTTCATGGGCTTGGCGGCTTTCCCAGCGAGCATTTCCTGTGCCTGCAAATGCTCGGCATGCACGGCACCGTCTACGCCAACTACGCCATCAACGAAGCCGACCTGCTGCTGGCCCTCGGCGTGCGCTTCGACGACCGCGTCACCGGCAAGGTCAGCGAGTTCGCCAAGCACGGCAAGATCGTGCACATCGACATCGATCCGTCGGAGATCAACAAGAACAAGGTCGCCCACCTCCCGATCTGCGGCGACCTGGGCGACGGCCTTGCACGACCTGATCAAGATGCTTTGACGAGGACGCCGAACGCCGACCTGGTCGCTGGCGGCCGATATCGCCGAATGGATTCGCCAGATCGAAGACTGGCGCGAGATCGGAGCCGCTGCGCTTTGACGATCGCGACGACGCCATCCTGCCGCAATACGCCATCGAGCGGTTGTGGCAGATCCTGCACGAGCGCAAGCAGCTCGACGACACGATCGTCACCACCGGCGTCGGCCAGCATCAAATGTGGGCCGCGCAGTACTTCCACTTCAACCAGCCGCGCGCACTGGATCACCAGCGGCGGGCTCGGCGCGATGGGGTTCGGCTTGCCGGCCGCGCTGGGCGCGCAGGCGGCGCACCCGGTCAAGACGGTCATCGACATCGATGGCGACGGCAGCTTCCTGATGAACATCCAGGAACTGGCCTGCCGCCTACAGCGAAAAACTGCCGGTCAAGGTGCTGCTGCTGAACAATCAGCATCTGGGCATGGTGGTGCAGTGGGAGGACCGCTTCTTCACGGGGCAACCGCGGCCACACCTATCTCGGCGCCGGCCTCGAGGAAGAGCCGTATCCCGATTTCGTCAGATCGCCAAGGGCTTCCGCTGCGGCGCCAGTCGATGTCACGCAAAAGGACGACTTCGACGCCGCCATCGAGGAAATGCTCGACAGCAACGGGCCCTACCTGCTCGACGTGCATGGTGCCCTATCAGGAACATGTTCTGCCCATGATTCCCAGCGGCATGACCGTGCGCGACATCATCAAGGCTTGAGCTTTGTGAAATTCGCGCCGGAAGTTATGATTGCCGGCATGACACGCAACGATCCGAATTCAGACGGAACGGACCTCCCCGATGGCGACCGCCGGTGAGCGAGCCCCGGAGCGATTGCTCCACGTTCATATGCTGCCCGAATTGATATCAACCGGGCGGCTCGCGGACGGCGTGGCGGTCGTGATCGATGTTCTCCGGCGCCAGCACCACGATCATTCACGCACTCGCCGCCGGCTGCACATCGGTGCGTCCCATTGCTGAAATCGACGAAGCTCGAAAACTCGCGGACGGCATGCACGGCCGCGTCATTCTCGCGGGCGAGCGCGGCGGCGAAAAGATCCCCGGCTTCGATCGCGGCAATTCGCCCCTCGAATTCAATACGAAAAACAGCATCGGCTGCACGCTCGTGCTGACCACCACCAACGGCACCAAAGCGTTGCTGCGGGCCGGCGAAGCCGAGCGCGTATTGATCGCCGGATTTGTCAATTTCTCGGCGGTGTGCGAACAATTGTTGGCCGATACGCGTCCGATTCATATCGTTTGTGCCGGCAGTGAGGGCGAGCCAAGCCTCGAGGATTCGATGCTCGCCGGAGCGATTATCGAACACCTGTGCGACTTTTACGAGTTGCAACTGAACGATTCGGCCCGCCTGGCCTGGGATTGTTTCGAGAATCAGGGCCTGGTCTTGCATTCGGCCCTGGAACTGGGCCGCGGCGGAGAGGCCTTGCTGCGACTCGGATACGATAAAGACATAATCGCGGCGGCCGAGGTCGATCAGTTCGCGATCGTCCCCGAATTGAAACGCGACCCCATGCGGATCGAAGTCGGCAGCGCGGGCGTGGTCCGAAATAGGTGGCCGAAGTAGTCCAAAAACCCGTTTACGTTTCGCGCTCGCAACACCAATCGAGTGCGAATCGCAAACCAGAAGGAATCCCCAATCATGGACATGCAAAAACTCGTTTCGGTCTGCCGCAAACGCGGATTCATTTTCGGCTCGAGCGAAATCTACGGCGGAATCAACGGCTTCTGGGACTACGGCCCGCTCGGCGTCGAACTGAAAAACAACATTAAGGCCGCCTGGTGGCACGACATGGTCCGCAATCCGCCACTCGGACCGGACGGAAAAGAAATCCAGATGGTCGGAGTCGATTGCTCCATCATCATGAATCCCAAAGTCTGGGAAGCCAGCGGGCATGTGGGGGGATTTGCGGATCCGATGGTGGATTGCAAAGTGTGTAAGTCCCGCTTTAGAGCTGATCAGTTACGCGCAATCGAATTCATTTTTCCGGAGGCCAAGAGCCCAGGCGCAAGAAACATCTTAATTTGCGGGGTCGGATCCCCGGCAGAAATCCTTGAGGCAAACAAACAAAAAATCGAGAAACTTCAAAAAGCAAATGGAATCGCGGAGTCATTGGCTGGTTTTGTGACGTATAGCGACCTCAACGCGGAGGGACGAGCAAGATATGAATGCCCGCAGTGTACCGAACGTGGCCAAATGACTGAACCGCGAGCATTCAATCTGATGTTCAAAACTTTCGTCGGAGCCGCTGAAGACTCGTCGGCAATCGCTTACCTACGCCCCGAAACAGCACAGGGAATATTCGCAAACTTCAAAAACGTACTTGATAGTTCTCGCGTAAAAATACCATTTGGAATTGCGCAAGTCGGAAAGGCGTTTCGCAATGAAATCAATCCTCGCAACTACACCTTCCGCAGTCGCGAATTCGAACAAATGGAGATCGAATTCTTCTGCCATCCCGATGAATCAATGAAGTGGTACGAGTATTGGCGAGATGTGCGCAAGGGCTGGTATTCAAAACTCGGAATCAAGTCAGAACGACTGCGGCCCCGTGAGCAGGGCAAGGACGAACTTGCGCATTATTCAATCGGGACCACCGACATTGAATACCTGTTCCCATTTTCCGATGAGCCGCAGGAACTCGAAGGCGTCGCTCATCGGGGGGCTTACGACCTCACCCAGCATGCCAAGCACAGCGGCAAGGACATGAGTTATTTCGAGGAGGATCTGTGGGCGAAGGCGGACAAATCGGCGTATGGCAACGATAAGAAGGCGTTGGAAGAGGCCAAGTCGAAGTTGCCCTATCGCTACATCCCCCATGTGATCGAGCCGTCCGCAGGCGCCGATCGCTTCACGCTCGCGGTTTTGTGCGAAGCTTATTGCGAGGACAAGGTGCCCAATGACAAGGGAGAGCCAGAAGAACGGCTGGTGATGAAATTCCATCCGCGGCTGGCCCCGATCAAGGCCGCGATCTTTCCGCTCGTCAACAAGGAAGGAATGCCGGACAAAGCGCATGCACTCTATCGAGAATTGAAGAACGATTTCAACGTGCAGTTCGACGACAAGGGAGCGGTGGGACGCCGTTATCGCCGACAGGATGAAGCGGGCACGCCCTATTGCATCACAATCGATGGGCAAACTCTTCAAGACGAAACCGTGACTATTCGCGACCGTGATACTCTGCAACAACGCCGGGTGAAAATGGCCGCGGTGGCGGATGAGTTGCGAAGTTTGCTCAAGCCGCAGTAAAATGATCGTAGTTTGGTGATGAGGCGGAACTGCATTGACGACATTGGAAATGTTGACTGAGCAACTGGATCTGGCCGATCAACTTCTGGCTCGGAGAAGCGTCATGCTGGAGCCGCAAGATCTGCCGGGACGTTATGGCCGTGTTGTCCGGGCTGTCGATCGGGTGTTGCATGCGACCGGAATCGAGGCCGTGCTTGGCGGCGGTTGGGCCGTCTGGCGACATGGTTATGTCGGTCGAGTCACGCAAGATTTGGATATCGCCCTGCCCGCGGCGAGAATTGACGACTTTCTGATGGCGGCTTCGGTTTCCGGATTTGATCGATTGCCCCTTCAGCCAGGTCGTTGGCCAAAGCTGCTCCACAAAGACACTCAGATTCAAGTCGACATTCTTCCGGAAGGCGCCCGCCCCGGAACCGCTTCAAAACGGGCGCCGACGACTATCCCGCATCCTCAGCAAATGGGCGCTCGTGCGGGCAGTTTGGGCTATATCGATTTCGCCTGGCTGATCGTACTCAAGTTGGCTGCCGGCCGCGCGAGAGATGATAGCGATGTGGTTGAATTGCTTCGCGCGAATCCCGATCAACTTGCCACTTTGCGAATGCATGTTGCCGGCGTACACGCCGACTACTTGGCCAAATTCGACGAACTCGCCCGGCGAACTGCAGAGCAAGAGGACAATTGATTGGGCATGGCTGCATACATGAGTTTTCTCGCAGCCCATAATGGTAGTATTTGGTATTACAGTTTCAATGTAACCGGTTTTTGGACCGGACCGGCAATGTGACCTAGCACAAAACCTTCTCTGCAAAGTATTTACGACTAAGAATGAGAATGACAGAGATGGAACGGACCGGTTAAAACCGGTTACTTTTCACCCGCATTGCGCCTTCCAGCGAAGCCAATGATCGACCAAAACGAGTGCCATCATTGCCTCGCCCATGGGCACAAATCGCGGCAAGAGGCATGGATCATGCCTGCCCTTGGTGACGATTTCAGTCGGCTCGCCCTGCTTCGTCACGGTGCGTTGCGGTTGCGGCAGACTGCTGGTCGGCTTAATCGCAACGCGGCAGAGGATCGGTTCGCCGCTTGAGATTCCGCCGAGCATGCCGCCATGACGATTGGTTTCGGTGCCAATGGTGCCGGATTTTGGGATGAAAGCGTCGTTATTCTGGCTGCCTCTCGCCGTGGCGACGCCGAAACCAGCCCCATATTCGAACGCGGTCACCGCCGGCAATGACATCAGCCCTTTCGCCAAGTCGGCCTTGAGCTTGTCGAAAACCGGCTCGCCCCAGCCCGCGGGAACGCCGATCGCGACCAGTTCGCAGATGCCGCCAACTGAGTCACGTTCTTTACGAACAGTTTCTATCAGGTCGATCATTCGTTGAGCCGCGCCTGCATCGGGACAACGCACTGGGTTCGATTCGACCTGTTCCAAAGCGATCACCGCAGGGGTCCTTAATTTCAGCCACCACATCGCCGATCTGCTTGACGTAGCCGACAATTCGCACGCCTTGTTTCGCGAGAAGCTTTTTGGCGATCGCGCCAGCGGCGACGCGACAAATGCGTCTCGCGGGCGCTGGATCGTCCGCCGCCTCGATAGTCGCGGACGCCATACTTGGCGTCAAAAGTGAAATCGGCATGTCCCGGTCGATATTTATCCTTGATTTCGGTGTAATCCTGGCTGCGCGATCGGTGTTGCGAAAGAGAATGCCGATGCTCGTGCCGTCGGTGACGCCCTCAAACACGCCGGACCAGATTTCGGGTAGGTCGGGTTCATCTCGCTGCGTGACAATCGCGGATTGACCGGGACGGCGACGGCGCAGATCGGGCAAGAGATCGTCCGCGCTCAACGGCAACCCGGGCGGACAGCCATCGATGATAACCATGTAGCCGAGGCCATGGCTGACGCCGCTGGTCGTGACGCGAAACAGTTCGCCAAATGAGTTGCCGGGCATGGCAGTATTGTAACGCGCCGCCCCGATTTCGAGTCGGAAACGGTTGGACGAATTGCCTCGATTGCTAGAACAAAATCATTCAGTTTCGGGGAGACGCCGAATGCGCTGCTTGCAATCGATCGCCCTGCTCGTCCCGCTCCTTTCGGCGAATGTCGCATTGGGAGCCAACCCGGAAGTCGTTTTCGATACGACCTACGGCAAGTTCACGGTCGAGTTGTACGAAGACCGCGCGCCGATCACAGTGAAAAACTTCCTACAATACGTGGACGACAAGCACTACGATGGCACGATTTTCCATCGGGTGAAAGCGGATTTCATGATCCAAGGCGGCGGATTTGAACCCGGATTGAAGGAACGCAAAACCCGCGACCCGATCAAGAATGAATCCGACAACGGGCTGAAGAACAATCGCGGCACGATTGCCATGGCCCGTATGCAGGACCCAAACAGTGCCACCGCGCAGTTTTACATTAATGTCATCGACAATCCAAAACTGGATGAGCTTCACTACTGTGTCTTTGGCAGAGTGAAAGGCGGCATGGAAGTCGTTGACAAAATTCGCAAAGTCCGGACGGCGGATATTAAAGGGCAACAGTGGGTCCCGGTCGAGGATATCGTGATCAAGTCCGTGCGTCGTTTAAAAAAGTAACGGAGACCTGAATGAAGGCGTTTTACATTATGGCTACACTCGCTGGCATGGCCGCGGCTGGAACTACTCAAGCCGCAAACCCGGTCGTTGTCATGGAAACCTCGAAAGGCACGATCAAGATCGAGCTTTTCGAGGATAAGTCGCCCGTGACGGTGAAGAACTTCCTGACGTATGTGGACGACAAGCACTACGACGGAACCATTTTTCATCGCGTGAAAGGCGACTTCATGATCCAGGGCGGCGGTTTTGACGCCGACGGCAAGGAAAAGAAGACTCGCGATCCCATCAAAAACGAGGCCGGCAACGGACTGTCCAACAAGAAGGGCACGATCGCCATGGCCCGAACCAATGATCCGGATAGTGCAACGGCTCAGTTTTTCGTCAATACAGTCGACAATGGTTTTCTCGATCGCAAGGGCGGTAGTGCCGGCTATTGCGTTTTCGGCAAGGTTATTGAAGGCATGGACGTCGTCGAAAAAATTGGTACGGTCAAAACTGCCAATGGCTCATTGAGCGATTGGCAGCCCATCGAAGTTGTTCAAATCAAATCGGTTCGGCGAGCGAAATAACCTTGGGCGTCCATTGCATGATGATTCGAATGTCGATCGGCATCATCATCGCATCGATCGTGATGATGCCGTCGATCGCTCAATCGACGAAGTCGCCGGCAGATCCGCCAATTAATCCGGCACAGACTCGCTTGAGTCAGACGCTCGGGGGCAGTGGCGGCCCATGCACCGCGATGGCGATCAACAGAGCTTCGGAGACCCTGATCGTCGCCAATGAGCGGGGCGAGCTGATTTCTTGGCCGCGAACGGCCTGGCTAGGGCTGCGGGTGGGGAAGACTTCCGCCGATGTCATGCACGCGCACGACGGACCGATCACCGCCATGGTTGCAGTCCCCGGTTCGTTGCTTGTAACTTCCGGCGCCGATTCCAAGATTCGATTTTGGGCATTGCCGGGTCGCGAACCGAAGTTAACGCTGACGACCGGCGCCATGGTGCGAGCGCTCGCCGTCTCACCAGACGGTAATCGCTTGGCCGCGGGAGACGATTCCGGCACTGTCTCGCTCTTTGAACTGCCCGGCGGCAAACTCCAAACCAAGCTGACCAGCCATACCGATTGGATACTGGCATTGGCGTTTTCGCCCAATGGCGACCGGTTGGCTTCCGGCGGAAATGACGGGCACGTATTGCTCTGGGATCTCGCCCAGGCGAAAAAGTTGCTCGCAATCGACTTGCACCCGCCGCCAAACCCGAAAGTGCCGCCCTTGCCGATTACACCCGTGACCGCGCTGGCCTTTCGACCCGATGGCAAGTCCATCGCCGTGGCCGATTTCGATGGCCAAATTCAGTTGTTGAATGCGTCCAATGGAAAGCCCATTCGCACGATGCAATCGCGACACACCAGTTCGATTTCGGACCTGGCCTTTCACCCCAGCGGAACCATGCTCGCGTCAGCGGGACGGGATCGCGTGATCAAATTGTGGAACGCGGACAACGGTCAAATGCTTGCCAACCTCGAGGGACACAGTTCTTGGGTTGAAGGCATCGGATTTCTCGAGAAAGGCACGCGGCTGGCGTCAGTAAGTGCGGATCAATCAGTTCGCATCTGGGACCTGACCCCGAAAAAATAGTCGGACGACGATTGCATCCCTCGTTGCGATAATAAATTGACGAAAGATCGTAAGCACGACCGATTTCATTAAAATCGAATTGTTTCATGGGCGATGGGACGCGGCGATGAATTGGCAAGATTTTCTCAGCGGAATGCTGGGATTTCTGACCTGCTGTGCGATCGGCTCGTTTGCCGAATACTTTGTTCACGTCCTGATGCACCGACGACTGCTTCAAGGAAAAGTTCACACGCTTCACCACAAGCAGGGAGTCGGACAGGGCGTTTGGGGCGAGTTTCTCGAATATGTAGCGCCGGCAATGCCGGTGCCCATCGCGATCAGCGTTGTTGCGTATCTCCTCGGCCAGGTTCCATTCATCGTGGGTATTTGGATCGGCTATTTTTTCATCTGCTTCTTTTGCGCGTTCTGCCATCAAGCGTCCCACGAGGCTCCAGAATTGATGTTTTGGATGCGTCAGCCGCAACATTACGTCCATCATCGCGAGAATCAATGGTGGCACAATTATGGCGTCAGCACGTCGTTTTGGGATCACCTGTTCCGAACGTATCAGTGCGCGAACTACTCCCCTCGGCTGCGAGTCTGGGAATTGCGTCCGCGACATATCGCACAAATGAAATGGTTTTAGCCGGCGTCACTCAGCCGGTTCGATTTCAGCCGACATCGAGCCCTTGCACCGTGGAATCGTCGCGTCAGGGCCGTAGGCGTGGATTTGGTCCCGCTTCAATTCCGCCCGTTCGAGCGAGGTCGTACAAACGATAACCCGCCCCCGCGTATGGACCTCGTAGGCCATCGTGAATCCGCGCTCTTCCGAGTAGCCGAATAGCTCTTTCAGCATCCGGATGACGTAATCGAAACTGTGGTCGTCATCATTGAAAAGAATCACGTGATAGGGTGGCTGGCGTTTCGTTTTTTCCTGCTGTTCGGTTTCAACTTCGGGCAGCGTCGCGGTATCGCTCATCCTTCACCCCACTTGACGCCGAGTTTTGCGTCCGCTGATGAAGCTATCGAAAACATAGCGGCCTAATTCTCCTGCCGTACAGTATACCGCGATTCCACGACTTAACCGAGCCATTTGGTCCACGAAGTTCTTCAAATCGAGGTAGAAATAATCCTCGATCAACGCCAGCGTGCTGATGCGGATTCCGGCGGCGTGACAGCGGCGAACTTCCTCCAGAGTCGCTCGCGCGGTACGATCGCTCGGCGGATAAATCAGGACCAGTTCGCGGCCTTCCAAATGTGCGGTGGGTTCGCCGTCGGTCACGCAAATGATTTGTTTGTTTTGGGCGGGATCGCGTTGGAGGAGTCGCCGGGCAAACTGCAGCCCCGCCTGGATATTCGTGAAGTGTTCCGGCACGAATCCCGCGGGCTTGTCCAACGGCACTCGAAGAAAAACACGGTGATCGAAAATGCTCACGGGTTTCGGGGCGGACTTCAACAACTGTCGCTCTTTCAGCGGCGACGCATAGGTATAAAACCCGACAGTATGCAACCGATCTTCCGGAAATCGCCCGCGAATGAGCGCGTACATGGCCAGCGCGACTCGCTTGGCCTGCTGAAACTTCCCATAGCGTGCCATCGACCCGCTCATGTCGAGCAAAAGCACGGTCGCGCAGCTTGTCTGATACTCGGTTTCGTAAACAGTAAAATCGTCTTCGGTCACATGGATCGGACTGCCGCCGCCCTGGCGAGTGACGGCGTTCTTCAACGTCTCGTGCAAGTTCAAGTTTGCCACCGGATCGCCAAATTGATATGGCCGGCTCTCCTCTTGCTGAATCTGTCCCGCGCCGCGAAAACTTGTGTCGTGCTTGCCGAGCGCGTCTCGCTTTTCGATTTGAAACAGTTCATTAAGCGCACGATCCTGAATTCGGCGAATTCCCTTCGGCGAGATCGCGAACTTCCCCTCCTCGTCCCGCTCCAAGTAGCCTTCCTTCACGAGGTGTTGAAGCAAATCCGTCTCCTCCGGATCCAGCTTGTCAAGCTGCCGAAGGATGTAGTCGCCATGTTCGAGAACGAATTCGGAGAGCTTGTCGAAAGCCGAGTCGGCGCTTAACGGTTGAAACTGCTGCGAGCCGTCCCATTCCGCGTATTCAAAATGTGGCATGGCATTTCCATTGGCCGTTGCGTTTGGCCCGCATTAGCCCAGCGCGGACGAACGCTTCAACGTCTGAGTCATCGGTCCAGTCGCGGTTGAAATCCGACCGCCCTCGGGGGAGATCGTAATTGGATCATCGAGACGGCCGTAACACACTAAGGCGATATCGTCGTTTTGATACTGACCGGCGGCGTGTCGTTGCACCGCGGCAATCACGCGCTTGCCGATCGCGGCTGGCGTAAACTGGTCGTCCCCCAATGTTGTATCGCCGAGAATCGCTTTGCGAACTCGATCCATTCCGAACGGCACGCTTTGAACGTCTAGCGCGTCCGTCACCCCATCGGTGAACACAATCATGCAATCGCCCGGATCCAAGTGAATCGTGTTACAGCCGTACTCGGCGTCGTCCAACATTCCCAAGGGAAACCCCGAAATGCTATGGGCAATGCCTTCTTCGATCGACTTCGTCGCGCGGCGATAGACCAGCGGTGCTTCGTGACCGGCGCTGGCAATCGTCACCGAGTGCGTCTTTGGATCGACCAAACTGGCCGAGAGCGTCACAAAGCGGTCCATCATGCCGGCCTGCAGCAATTGCTCGTTGAGTTTACCCATCGCATGCGAAAGGTCCGGATGCATGAGCAGGCAGTACCTGGCCTCGGCACTCAATTTCGCCATCAGCAGCGCGGCCGGCATTCCCTTGCCCGCGACATCACCCAACAAGACGGCGAGATGGCCGCTTGAGTGCGGAATAAAATCGTAGTAGTCGCCGCCGACATTCTTGGCGGCTTGGTAAAACGCGTAAAACTGGTAGCCGGAGATATTGGGCAACGAGGCCGGAAGGAAGCTGCGTTGCACATCCTTGGCGACTTGTTCGTCCTTCTGCTTTACCGCCAATTCGACCGCCGCGCGGTGGAGTCTGGCATTTTCAAGTGCGACCGCGGCCTGAGTGGCGACAACGATGAGCAATTTCAGGTCATCCTGAGTGAATGCTTTGTTGCGATCCTGACTATCAAGCTGAATCAGCCCAAATGCACCGCCGTCCTGGTTGATCAATGGAGCGCACATGACGGAGCGGATTCGAAACTCGGCGATCGACGCGGACATCGCCATTTGCCCCCCGTTTTGCGCGTCCTCAAACAAGAGCGATTGGCCGCTTTCCAGGCAACGACGCACAATTGTCTTCGAGAATCGAGCCGTGGTTTCCGCGTTGGCTCGGCGCGTGCGAATCACTTTTGGGATCAGTCGTTCGCCGCTTTCGTGATCTTCGCGGATAATGACGAAGCAGCGATCGGCCTGCCGGAATACGTTAAACAAGATCTCGGCGATTTGCGGAAGCAGCGTTTCTTCTTGCAGCGTTTTTCCCAGCGCGGTGCCGATTTCAAGCAGCGCCCTCAACCGCTCGCTGGGTTGAGCATCGAGCAACTGCTGCTGCGACATTCGGCCAACCGATGCGTGGACCGTCGATGGATTGTCCGGGCCTTCCTCTTCAACTTTGATTTCTTGAAAGGGAGCGTTTTCCTGACTGAAGGCGTAGAGACAATCGCAGATCTTGATCTTGTCGCTATCTTTGAGTTGCACGCGCTGGTCTTTAATGTCGACATTGTTGACCCAAGTGCCGTTGCGGCTCTTTAGATCTTCAATGTAATAGCTGTCCTGAAACTTGCTGATCCGCGCGTGCTCACGGGAAACGGCGTTGTTCTGAATGAGAATCTGGCAGTCGGGCTTGCGCCCCATGATGAACGAGTCGCCGTCCAGGTTGATCCGTTGTCCCGGATTCGTGCCTTTTAGCACGGTCAACGACGCCATGACTTCACCTTTGGCAAACCGAAGGCCTTTTCCATCGAGGATGGTGGATTGTACCGCTGGCCAGAATTCAATTCAAGCAGTCAGACCGGTCGGTTGACCCGGCCATTTCCAAGAAAGTATAGTAGATGCATTCTCATGCGACGCTTGTTTCCTGCCTCGTTGGGAGCTTTTCGTGAAGAAATCATCGACCAAGGCTGTTGTAATCGGAAAGCTGCGAATCGGATTTGATGCCGACCACGGCCATCGGCGCATTACGAACGCCGTCGATGTGCTCCTGCTTGGCGGCTCGGAGGAGACGCACGAACGGATGCAGGAAAGGTCATCAAGACTTCGGAGTCCCGGCAACGCTGCGCAAAGCGAATTCGCGCTGCATCCGCTTCCGAGGTTTGCGATTTGCTGAACGAAGCGCAAAGCTAATCGGGATGCAAGATCCTGCTGCCCCGAGCGAAGCACCTGACGGATGAAACCCGCCGCCCCCGAACGGGGTATATTTTCGAGAACAGCAGTGTCCGACGACGCCGATTTAGTCCGGCGGTGCCTGAAAGCGCGACCCGGCGGCCGTTCGATCGTTGATCGAACGGTTCCAGTCCGCGGTGTTCGGTATAAGCGTCCGGATGCTCGACAACCGGCACGACGCCGAAGATGTCTGCCAGGAAGTATTCTTGCGCAGTATTTCGGAGTTTGCAGCGCTGGGACAAAGTCCGCCCGTTGCGGCCGTGGATCATGAGCATTACCGTCAATCGATGTCGGACGTGGTTGACCCAGCGAGCGAAGCGGCCCGATTTGCACGAAAACCTGCAGGAGACAGTCGAAAGCCGAATTCAGGAAGAGCCGGCCGAGCTGACTCGTGAAATCGCGATGGCCGTAGAAGCCTTGCGACCGGATTATCGAGCGGCCTTCGTCATGTTTCACGAGCAAGGGCAGCCATACGACGAGATCGCGCTGGCACTCGACCGGCCAGTAGGAACAATCAAGACCTGGCTGCATCGGGCCCGAACCGAAATGCTGCAACGATTGCGCGAGCGCGGCATGGTGTTTGATGATGAGACCGACACCGCGATGTCCGAATCAAACCATACAAAACGGCGACGATGACTCCTGAACCCCAATCATTGACCTTGTGCGAGCGCCATGAGCAGGCGACACAACGATTTCTCGATGGCGATCCCGACGCGTTCGATTCCGCAATCGAATCGCATCGAGTCTCCTGCGATTTATGCCGCGGTTATTTTCAGGCTGCGAGTTGGCTGGCAAGCGGTTTGAGTCGTTTGGGAAGACCGACGCCGTCCCCTGATCTAACGGAACGCCTTGTCTCGGCTGTGCTCTCAGACGCGCCTCGCCCATCCAGTCGGAATGTGGCTCGACCTTGGTTGGCCATCCTGGCGATCGCCGCAAGTCTGGTGCTGGCGGTCGCCCTCGGCCTGCGGTTCTCAGCGAATGCAGATGTCAATCGCGGCAATACCGCACCGCCGCAGATCGCGACCACGGTTCCGCCTGCAGTTCCCGTCGCGCTCGAACAATCGCTGGCCGAGGCAAGTACGGCCGTGGCAACGCTGACTCGCCGGACCGCCGACGAGACCGTAGAACCCGCCAAGGCGATCCTTTCCTCGGCGGCCGATTCCGCTGTCCTAAAAACCAAGCCGGAGGTGAGCCATTCCGCCAATGACTCGCTTTCGACAATCCGAACCGGCGCCGCGCTTGGCATTGAACCGGTTGCTGATTCGGCTCGGCGCGCCGTGTCGCTGTTCATGCGCGATCTGACGGTAGACAGCCAGCGCAAAGGTGGTTTGTAAATCTCCCATGAGCGAAATGCAATTCTTGTTTCGAAGCGCCGCGATTTGCTTTCTGAGCTTCACGCCGGCTGCGATATTCGCGGCCACGCCAGAAGCGCAGTTGCTCCGAGTCACGCCGAAAGACTCGACTTTTTGTCTGGTTGTGCGCGATCTGCGCGGTTTTGCGGCGGATGTGTGGAACGGACCGTTCGCCGAAGCATTTCGCAAATCAAATCTGGGCAAGACAATTGCGAAAACTCCTGAATTCGAAAAAGTGGAAAAGTTCGTGCAGCAGGTGCCCACGGCGATGCAAGTTGAATGGTCTCAAATTCGAGATCGTGCGTTTGGCGATGCCATCGTGCTCGCTTATCAAAACGGGCCGCCCGGAAAACCCGACGAAGAACGGGGGCTGGTGCTCACATGGGTCCGCGATCCAAAACTGGCGGCGAGGCTCATCGATCGATTGAACGCGGTTCAAAAAGAATCCGGTGAACTTCGCGAATTGCAGCCGGTCGCATACAGAAATGGGACTTACTTTCATCGAATTAAGAGCAATGGCGCGCATGAATACTATGTTCTGAAGGGCTCGATTTTCGCATTTTCGTCGCAACAATCGGCGATTCGCAATGTAGTTGACCTCGGATTGGAATCGCCATCGGCCGATCGCGAGCTGCCGCCGCTGGCGAAGGAATTGGCTCGGGTCAATGGCGCTGGATTCGCGACGCTCTGGATTAATCCTCGGAGCTTTGACGCCGAACTCGAAAACCGCGTCAAATCAGCACACGGACAGCAAGCAACCTTTCTGGCCACATTCGGCCAATGCTGGAAGGCGATCGACGGCATCGGATTGAATTGTCGCATCGGCAAGAGTCTGGAACTTGATTTGACACTCGCGACTCGAAAGGACGGTTTGCCCCGGCCGCTGCTGAAACTTGGTTCGGCATTTGATCAGCCGTCGATTTTTTGGAGCGCGGTTCCCGGCGATGCCCTATTCGCCATCGGCGGACGCCTCGATTTCGCCGCGTTGGTCGAGACAATTTCGACTTTCTTGTCGCAGCAGTCCAGGGAAGAATCGCTCCGATCGATCGAACGCGGTCTCGTGCCGGTGTTCGGCAAGAAAATGATGCAAATGCTGCCGGCTTATCTTGGCCCGGACTTTGGTCTTTGCATAACGCCGCCACGTTCGGAGAAAGCGGTCGTTCCGGAGATTCTAGCCGCCATCCGAATTCAACCGAGCGAAGGCAATCGCATCGAGCAATCGATCAAGGACGCACTCGACGTCGGTGCAACGCTGTTGCGCTTGAATCTGAATGCCGAAAACGACGAACCGGTTCGCCTCGAAACGAAAAAGCAGGGTGATGTCGAGGTGCGCTACCTGACGCACGAAAAGATCTTTCCACCGGGCGTTCGTCCGTCATTCGCAATGAAAAATGGACATCTGATGTTCGCGACCGACCCGGACCGAATATTGAATGCGGATCTTTCACCTGCACGAACGTCAGGCGGTCCAAATCGGCTTTTAATCGTGTCGTTTCGGCAAATTCGCAAATACTTGAAATCGCGTCGCGATGGGATCGCCGACGCGGTGGCATCGAACCAATCGACTTCTCGCAACGATGCGCTTGCCCAAATCGACAAGTTCCTCATGGCGATCGAACTCTTCGATCGAGCGGAGTTGCTGAACACGTCGATGAAACCCGGCGAAATGCGGCTGACACTCAAAGTCCAAATGATCGAGCCGTTTGTCGGGAAGTAAATCGTCGTCCTGTTGGACCGTTCACTTTCCAAACACATCCTCCAGCGCTTTCCTCATCACTCCCGCATCCGGCTTGACCCCGGTCCAGTATTCGACGCCGATCACTCCCTGATTGACGAGCATTCCCAAGCCATCGATCACGGTGCAGCCGCGCGCGGCGGCATCGCGAATCAGGCGAGTCCTCGGCGGATTCGGAATCACATCCGCCACAATCATGCCCGGCTTCAGGTTTTC
This sequence comes from uncultured Gemmataceae bacterium, assembly GCA_963815035.1. GTDB lineage: Bacteria > Planctomycetota > Planctomycetia > Gemmatales > Gemmataceae > JBGQCZ01. Next base: position 458,173 of record CAWFFC010000023.1, on the reverse strand, counting down.
TATATTCAAGGCGAGCCGGGCATCGCTATCGGGGAATAAGCCGATTGAAGTCGCATTGATGACAACATCCGTTCCCACGGGAATCGCATATTCGCCATTCCAGGATACGAATTTGCAAGCCACTTTCGTTTTGGTTTTGAGAAGGTTATCAAGTTCGCGGCCGCGTTGCTCGCCGCGATTGACGATCGTGATGCGGTTCGCGCCGGCGAGCGCCATCTCCACGCCGATCGCGCGGGCCGCGCCGCCGGCGCCGAACATCACCACATTCTTGCCGGCGGGGTCGGTCAATTCGCGTAGTGCGGTGACGAAGCCTTTACCATCGGTGTTTTCGCCAATGAGTTTATCGCCCCGGCGGACGACACAATTGACGGCGCCCATGAGCGAGGCCGATTCGCCGAGGCCATCCAGATGTTGAATGACCGAGACCTTGTGCGGGATCGTGCAATTGAACCCCGCGAAGCCCATTGCCCTCGCGCCGCGAACGGCGTCGCCGAGATTCGCCGGGTCCACTTCGATTGTCAGATAGCGCCAAGGCATCCCGTGATGCCGATAGGCCGCCTCGATCATCACCTGCGTCGGATTTTCGGCGACCGGTTTGCCGAAGCAGGCGGTCAATTCTTGCTTGAAGTTGAGAACTTTTGTCATCGACCGGCATCTCCCGTGCATTTCGATCGCATCGCGGCGGAACGAATGGCCGCTGGTCAATAAAATATCGCGATTCGCGCGAGGAGGCACACGATGCCGGATAAAAAGCCCGAAGTGGTCATCATTGGCGGCGGTTTTGGCGGACTTTACGCCGCTCTTTCTTTTCGCGCGTGCCGGTCAATGTCACCTTGATTGATCGGCGAAACTTTCACCTCTTTCAACCGCTGCTTTATCAGGTCGCCATCGGCGGCTTGTCGCCCGCCAACATTGCCGCACCGTTGTGCGCGGTCTTGAGTCGACAATCCAATGCGAACGTCCTTCTCGGCGAAGTCACTCACATCAATGTTGCTCAAAAACGAGTGCAATTGAAAGACAACGCCGAGATTTCATACGACTATCTCGTGGTCGCGCCCGGATCGCGTCATCACTACTTTGGGCATCCGGAATGGGAATCGATCGCGCCGGGGCTCAAGACGCTCGAAGACGCCACGGAGATTCGCCGACGAGTCTTGATGGGTTTCGAGCGGGCCGAGCGAGTCGAAAATCTGACCGATCAGCTCCCGCATCTCACGTTTCTCATCGTCGGCGGCGGGCCGACCGGCGTGGAAATGGCGGGCGCGATTAGCGAACTTGCCAAGCAAACATTGCGAAATGATTTTCGCCGCATCAATCCCGCGCATGCGAGAATTATTCTCGTCGAAAGCGCCGATCGCGTCTTGCCGCCCTATCCGGCCAAACTCTCGGCGAAGGCTGAGAAATCACTTGAGAAGCTCGGCGTCGAAGTCTGGACCAATTCGCTGGTGACCACCATTCGCTCTGACGCGGTTGACATCAAGACTCCCAGCGGCGTGCAAACACTGCCGACTACCACGGTAATCTGGGCGGCGGGCGTGCAGGCTTCGCCGTTGGGAAAAATTCTCGCCGATGCCACCAGCGCCGAAATCGACCGCGCCGGCCGCGTCACTGTCGGTCCCGAACTGACGCTGCCTGGCCATCCGGAAATCTTTGTCATCGGCGACCTGGCGAATTCCAGGGATGCGGCGACCGGCAAGGTCAATCCGGGCATCGCCCCCGTCGCCATGCAGCAGGGCCACTTCGCCGCGAAGGCAATCGCACAGCGCATCCGCGGCGAAAGCGTTGCTCCGTTTCGGTATCGCGACAAAGGGATGCTCGCCACCATTGGGCGGGCCTCGGCGGTGGGCGTCGTCTTCGGCTTCAATATCTCCGGCTGGTTCGCCTGGCTGGCGTGGCTGTTCATCCATCTCATGTATCTGGTCGAATTCGAAAACCGTGTGCTCGTTTTCCTGCAATGGTGGTGGAACTACTGGACCCGCAACCTGCGCCGCCCGGCTGATTACTGGCGTGCCGGCCGAAAAGTAGTAATCGATCACCTTCCGAAGACGGCTAATCATCACTAGTTGTGCGCTTTTGATCGCCAGCGCCCATGAAACCCCATGTTTCCCAGTTGGAAAACCCAGAGGGTGCCAAAGAGCGCCACGTGCTGCGCGTACCACCCTTGGCGGTGTTCAACCTTGTTGATCAGAATAGTGAACATTAGTTCGCTTATTCTTGCGACCTCTCGGGGGAACGCCAATCCATGCGAAATCAGACATCAGGAAACCAGGAATGCAGGAATCAATCGCTCCTTGATTCCTGCATTCCTGGTTTCCTCATCGTTCTGGTTTAATTCTTGCCTCTTTACCCGGCGGCAGCAGCGGTTACCATCGGGCGGATCGGAACTTTCGAGGAATCCGCCATGCGACTCCCCCTTCTCGCCACGCTCTTGCTCGCCATGCCTGCCCTCGCCGGCGACGGCAATCGGCTCGCCTATCTCGACGAGTGCAACCCCTACTACCCATCGCGGACCTTCCCGAAGCTGATGACGCCGATGTGGGTCGGCGAGGAGGGCGTCGAGGCGGTAGTCGTCCTCGCCATCGACGACATGCGCGGGCCGCGAGAAGTGGGAGACGTTCCTGCGGCCGATCCTCGAATCGGCTCAAGAAGATCGACGGCCGGGCCCCGGTCAGCATCATGACCTGCACAGGTCGATCCGAAACACCGCACCTGCAAAAGCTGGCTGAAGGAAGGTCTGAGCCTGGAGACGCACACGATCGACCACCCCTGCCCGCTGCTGCAAAGACGGCGACTTCGCGAAGGCCAAGTCGACCTACGACAGCTGCGTCGATCTGCTGAATTCGAGGTCCCGAACAACAAGCCGGTCGCCTTCCGCATGCCGTGCTGCGATTCGCTCAACACGCCGCAGCCCGCGGTTCTTCGCCGAGATCTTCAACAAGACGACGCCGAAGGGGAACTTCCTTCACCTCGACAGCTCGGTCTTCAACTCTTCACGGCCAACGACCCCGAGCTGCCGCGCGACCTGGTCCTGGAGCCCGACGGCAGCGAACGCTTCCGCAAGTACCTGCCGCGCGGACCGCGTCGTTCGTGAACACCATCGAGGACTATCCGTATCCCTATGTGATCGATCGCCTGTGCTGGGAGTTCCCGTGCATGACGCCGAGCGACTGGGAGGCCCAGCATCTGCACAAGCCGAACAACCCGATCACCGTCCGCGACTGGAAGGCGGCCCTGGATTGCACGGTCATCAAGAAGGGCGTCTTCACCTGGTCTTCCACCCGCACGGCTGGATCAAGGCCGAGCAGATGATCGACCTGATCGACCACGCGCAGTCGAAGTACGGCAAGAAGGTGAAGTTTCTGACCTTCAAGGAGTGCGAGGAGCGGTTGACAAGAACCTGCTGAGTGGCGTGCCGTTGCGCGACCCGAACAGCGGGCATGACAACGGGGTCTGGCCTGATCGACATCGATAATAACGGCTACATGGCTACAGTCATTGGCAATCGCGACAATGCGCGGAACCGAAGTCTGGTCTCCAAACAAGAACGATGGTAATCAGCGAGACACCGATCGACATGCGCGGAGGCAATTTCGGCATCGTGGAGGTCGAATTATCTACCTGCGACTTGGTAAGGGGGCATTGCGCTGAATTCGATGGGCGCCGATGGATCGAACGCGATTCAGGCACGTTGGCCTGTCTAACGCCGCGGGGGTTCGCTTGCTTGACATGAACGGCGACGGCTCTTGCGAGGCGATTGCTCGACCTCGGAAATCAAAGCACGATGTTTCGATGGCTCCGCGGACGAGAACGCTGGCGGAGACTAGCATTCACACTTCCGTTTGCGTCGCCGTGGGAGGCAACGCTGTTTCATCGACCTCGACGGGACGGACACGCTCGACGTCATCTTCTCCAACGAGAAAGAATACGGCGTCTATCTCTTCACCGACATGGAGAAAGGCTGGGTCGCGAAGGTCGATGGCCGGGAAGGCCGGCGACCCGGGCGCGTTGCCGATGATCTCGCGCAATGGCACCAACAACGGCTTCTGGGTCCATTCCGCGCATCGCTCTGGTGGCAGAATGAAAACACCGATCTTCTCAAGGATCATGTCGATCGCCGAACGTTCAACGAGCTGCTGACCAGATGTCGAGCCGACGGCGAAGTCGCCCGAGGCGGCGCTGAAGTCGACTGAAGCCGCGGCCGGGCTTCCAGGTCGAACTGGTCGCCGCCGAGCCGCTGGTGCAGGATCCGATCGCCTTCGCCTGGGGGCCGGACGGCAAACTCTGGGTCGTCGAGATGGGCGACTATCCGCTCGGCGATCGATGGCAAGGGCAAGTTCGGCGGACGCGTCAAGTTCCTGGAGTACAACCAAAGGCGACGGCAAATACGACAAGGCGACCGTCTTCCTCGATGGCCTCGGCTTTCCGACCGGCGTCGTGCCCTGGCGAAACGGGCATGCTGGTCACGTGCGCTCCGGACATCTTCTACGCCGAAGACACCGACGGCGACGGCAAGGCGGACAAGAAGGAGGTGCTGTTCACCGGCTTCATCAGGGGAACCAGCAGCACCGCGTCAACGGCTCGCCTGGGGACTGGACAACTGGATTTACTGTCGCCAACGGCGACAGCGGCGGCCTCATCAAGTCGCACAAGACCGGCAAGACGGTCAACATCAGCGGCCGCGATTTGCGCATTCCGGCCCGACGACCGGCGAGCATGGAGCCGTCAGCCGGCACAGACGCAATATCGGCCGCAGCCGCGACGACTGGGGCAACTGGTTCGGCGGCAACAACACCAATCCGATGTGGCACTTCGTGCTCGACGATCATTACCTGCGGCGCAACCCGCACTTCGCCGCCGCCCAGCACGCCGCAGTCGACGTCCCGGTCACGCCCGGAGCGCGCCCGGGTCTTTCCGATCAGCCGCACCCTGCCCCGCTTCAACGATCTCTTCGCGGCGAATCGACTTCACCTCGGCGTGCAGCCCGATCGTCTATCGCGACGATCTGTTTTACCGTAGTGCCCGCGTCTCGCTTGCAGAGGACAAGCGGGACGCTTATCCTACGTGGACCTTCGTCAGCGAGCCCGTTCACAACCTGGTCCATCGCGAGATCATGCGGCCGCGAGGGCGTCACCTTCAACAGCCAGCCGGGCCGCCGATGAGCGCGACATCGGAGTTTCTCGCCTCGAGCGACAACTGGTTCCGGCCGGCGCATGATCCAGACCGGACCCGATGGCTGCCTGTGGGTCGCCGACATGTATCGCGGCGTGATCGAGCATCCGCAGTGGATTCCGCAGGACTGGCAGAAACGCCTCGACCTGCGGGCCGGGCACGACATAGGGCCGCATTTACCGCGTGTCGCCGGTGGGCAAGAAGCCGCGGGCCATCCCGCGGCTCGACAAACTCGACGCCGCCGGCCTGGTCGCCGCCCTCGATTCGCCCAACGGCTGGCAGCGCGACATGGCCCAGATGATGCTGCTGTGGAAGAACGACAAGGACGCCATGCCGCTATTGGAGAAGATGGTTCGCGAATCGAAAAATCCGCTGGCGCGATTGCATGCGCGTATGCTGCGCTGGATGGGATGGGGAAGTTGTCCGTCGAATTGACTAGCGCGGCGCTGCGCGACCCGGATGCAGGCGTGGTGCGTCACGCGCTTCGGCTGGAAGAAAACCATTCTATTGCGGCGGAGGAAATTGCTCGTTCACTCATCAAACTGCGAAAGCATCCCGACCCCCACGTTCGCATGCAATTGGCCTATTCGATGGGCCATTGGATCGATCCGTTCGCCGGAGAGATGCTTGCGGCCCTCGTGTCGGATAACGCAAACGACCCGAACTTGCTTGCCGCGACGATGAGCTCGCTTAACAAATACCATTTCGACCGGGTCCTTCGAAACGTGGTCGCGGGGCATTCGCCTTCGAGCCGGGCGATCGAACAGTTGCTCTCAATCGCCGCGAGCATGCGACACAAACACGCCCTGGGCGACATGTTCGATAAACTCAGCCAACTGGCCGGGGCCGAGCAATTGACGATCGCGGCCAATGTGCTCGCGATTGCCGATCAACGCGGCTATTCGCTTAATCCGGAAGCAGTGCAGAAGCTGTCGCCATTGGCATCGGCGGCGCGAAAGCTGAGCGATGATCAAACTGCCAAGATTGAACAACGCGCCGCCGCGCTGGCGCTGCTCGCGCGAACCAGATCAATTGGCATCCGATCTGAAGAAACTGGCCGAGTTTTTGAATCTTCAAGTTCCACCCGAACTGCAAACGGCGGCGGTCTCGGCGTTGGGGCGCGTGCGCGAAACGCAAGCAGGGCAAGCGAGGGAGGCGCTGATTTCGAATTGGAAGGGGCTTGGGCCCGCGGCGGCGCAGATCGTCGAAATCCTTCTGCAACGACGCGAAGGCGCCAAAGCGATCCTGGACGCGATCGAAAAGCATCAGATCAATGCCAATGAGATTGACGCCCCGGCGCGGCAGCGGTTGCTGACGCATCGCTTCGCCGAGATTCGCAAGGCGGCGGAGAAGGCGTTCGCCGGGAGCATCAATTCAGACCGGCAGAAGGTGATCGACACGTTCCAGGCGGCGCTGACGCTCAAAGGCGACGCCGCGAAGGGGCGCGAGATCTTCGCCAAGACCTGCGCCGCCTGCCACAAGCTCAATGGCGTCGGCAACGAGGTTGGCCCGGACCTGGCGGCGCTCGCCGGGCGAACCAAGGATTACTTAATGATCGCCATCCTCGATCCGAACCGGGCGGTCGAAGCTCGGTATGTCAATTATCTCGCGGAGACGAAAACCGGCCTGTCGTTCGCCGGCGTGTTGTTGAATGAAACCGGCACCAGTATCACCATCGTCGGGCCCGAGGGCAAATCGCAGACGATTCTGCGAAACAATCTCGAATCGCTGACCAGCACGGGGCGATCGGCAATGCCCGAGGGGCTTGAAAAGGATTGGAAGCCGCAGGATTTGGCGAACCTGCTCGCGCGATGCTGCGCTAGCGGGCCGGCACTGAAGCCGCGATCGTTCCCCAACAACAAACCGGAATTGGTGCAGGCCGATTTGGACGGCTCACTGGTTTTGAAGGCAAGCCAGGCCGAGATTTATGGCAACAATCTCGTGTTTGAGCAGCAGTATCGCAACCTTGGCTACTGGGCTCGGAGCGAGGATTTCGCGGCGTGGAGTGTGCGCGTGCCGAAGGCGGGCAAGTATGTGGTGGAGATCGATTACGCCTGCGATAATGGCACCGCCGGCAATCGCTTTGTCATCGAAACCGAAGGCGGCACGATCACGGGCAAGGTTGTTGGCACGGGGAATTGGGACACTTATCGCCAGACGAAGGTTGGCGAAGTGACGCTGCCCGCCGGCGAGCAGCGAATCACGATGCGATCCGCTGGCCCGATCCGCGGCGGCGCGATGATTGATTTGAAGGCGATAAGGCTGAAGATGAAACACAATTGAGACGACTTTTGCTTTGGAGTGCGGGGACCTGTCACCGCTTTAAGAATTTGAGAAGAACACGAACCTTGACGAAGGGCACAAGTGGATCGGTCGTTCGTTCAGCAACTCGGGCGAATCCCAAAATCTCAAAGCGGCGACAGGTCGCACGCAGTCCAAAGCAAAAGAAGAGAGTATCAGCAATGGATTCCGAGCAGCTGCGGATCCGTTTGATCGAGTCAGTCTTGCGCTTGCCCGCCGAGCAGCTTCAGGGCGTCGCCAATTACTTGAAGCAGTTTGAAGCGGCACAGCAAGCGATTCCCATGTCGCCGGCGGTGAATAAACCAGAGCCGACGAGCAAAGAATGGCCGCATGCGCCCCGTCATTGCCTCGATGAACGCTGTGCGTATATGGTGACGACCGGCACTTACCTTCGGGCTCATCATTTCGGCGACGGTCAGCGACTGGACCTTCTGGAAACCAGCCTATTGTCGACCGCAGCCCGATTCGAGTGGCAATTGGAAGCCTGGGCCGTTTTTTCCAATCACTACCATTTTGTGGGTTATTGCTTGGGGAACCCTACTTCGTTGCGATTTTCTGAATGAACTACACGCCAATACTGCGCGTGAGATCAATGAAATGGACGGCTCGTTGGGACGCACTGTTTGGCACAATTATTGGGATTCGAAAATTACGTTCGAGAAATCGTACTGGGCAAGATTGAACTATGTGCATCAAAACGCGGTGAAGCATGGTCTGGTCGCAGTCGCGAATCGATACCGCTGGTGTTCGGCCGCCTGGCTTGAGAGAATTGCTCCGCCGGCGCACGTGCAGACGGTTTATAGTTTCAAGACCGACCGCGTGAAAGTGACAGATGATTTCGAGCCTCTGGCGGTTCTCTGAAAATCTTAAAGCGGCGACAGGTCGCCGCAGTCCAAAGCAAAAGTTGCAAGCAGATTGGATTCATCCATGACTCAAGGCTGGATCTTTCAGCGGTTGCGATTCACGCTGATGCAGAATTCGTTCACGCAGCTATTTGGCGGGTCGCGGATCAAGCTGGTTTCGATCTTCCTGTGCAGCGTGATCGTCGCGGGGGCCGTGGGCGCGGCGAGTTGGGAAGGATTCCACCTGATGGCGGATCGGCAGATTCCATTCGCCGGCGGCATCATTGGAATCCTGTTTGACTTTTTATTCCTCTCGCTCAGCGTGATGCTGTTCTTTTCCAGCGGGATCATCGTTTACAGCGGACTATTCCATTCGCCGGAAACGAACTTTCTGCTTTCGATGCCGGCGCGCCGATAATGTCTTCGCCTACAAACTCCAGACCGCGCTGGCGTTCAGCAGTTGGGCATTTCTGCTCTTGGGTTGCCCGATTCTGTTCGCGTATGGGATTGTTTACGCGGTTTCGTGGCACTTCTTCGCGCTGCTGCCGTTTCTGCTGATCGGATTCATTTTGATGCCGGGTTCGCTGGGCTCGATCGCCTGCTTTCTGATTGTGAATTTTCTGCCGCATCGCCGCAAGCAGATTTTGGCGGTGATGATGCTGGGACTGGCGTTGATCGCAGTCGGCTGGGGAATTTTTGTCGCGCACGACACCAACCTGCTCATGCGGCGCAACGCCAACCGCAGCGAGGTCCGCGACGCGCTGCAGCAATTGGTGGGGCAGTTTGAATTCGCGCGCAGCCGATTCGCGCCCAGCCACTGGATGACCGAGGCGCTTTTGTCCACGGTGCGCGGCGATCTCGAACCGGTGGCGCGCCCCGTGGCTTTGATCTGGAGCAATGGGCTGTTTTTCTACCTTCTGGCGACCATCGTCGCGCGGACGCTTTATCGCCGCGGGTTTAACCGCATCGCCACCGGAGGCAACCTGCGCAAGCGCTATGGGGGCGGACGGTTGGATCGATTCCTCACGGGCCTGCTCGGCTTCCTCGACCCGCAGACGCGGCTGTTGATCATCAAGGATTTCCGCACCTTTCGCCGCGACCCGGCGCAGTGGGCCCAGGTGCTGATTTTCATCGGCCTGGCGATGCTCTACGTCCTGAATTCGCGGCAGTTCTTCCAGGCGGGAGTGGATACGAAATTCGCCCACGGCCTGAGCCTGCTCAATCTCTGCGCCACCGCGCTGCTGATGTGCGCCTTCATGGGCCGGTTCATCTTCCCGCTGATGAGTCTGGAGGGGAAGAAATTCTGGATCCTGGGGTTATTGCCGCTCAAGCGCGATCGGCTGCTATGGGGCAAGTTTTATTTCGCGGCGTGCGGGGCGCTGTCGCTGGCAATCTGGTTGGTAATGGTCGGGGATTATTTGCTGGGACTCGACGCGATCGCCATCGGCTTGCATCTGGTTTCAGTTTTCATGCTGGCACTGGGTCTGAGCGGACTCAGCGTCGGACTCGGCGCCGCGATCCCCAACTTTCGCGAAACCGATCCCTCGAAGATCGCCGTGGGCTTCGGCGGCACGCTCAATCTCATCGTCGGGTTTATGTTCCTTCTGACGGTGATTGGACTAATATCGGCGCCGTACCACATCATTCTCATGCTGCGGCCGGAAGAGCATTTGCCCGCTCCGTTGCTCGCGCTGGTCGGCGCACTGGCCGCCGCGGGGGTGGCGATTGGATTCGCCGGAGTTTTCGTGCCGCTGCGAATGGGAATTCGAGCGTTGCGGCAGATGGAGTTTTGAAAGTTTTCGATTTGCGAATGTCGCTATCACGCTCCTTGCGAATGTGGCCATCACGCTCCGCGTGATGGCACTGTAGCCATCACGCGGAGCGTGATGGCAAAGTAGCCATCACGCTCCGCGTGATGAGCCCGAATGGGCTGGCGTCCCATGGGGCTCATCACGCGGAGCGTGATGGCTACTTTATTTTGGTTCGACTTGCACGAGGTTGTCAAAAAAGGTCGCGCCGGCGCCGAAGTCGGTGAGGCGTGTGCTGACGGTAACGTTGCAATTCTTGCGTTCGGCAACGAATTTGTTCCACCAGACGCCGAGCGTGACCACGACGCCTTTTTTCACTGATTCGCCGACGATCGCGCGGGCGCTGAATTCGCCGCGATCATTGAAGACGCGCACGGTTTGGCCATCGATGATGTGCCGGGCCGCCGCGTCGTCGGGATGAATTTCCAGGGTCGGCTCGCGGGCGGCTAGCCGCAGCGCCGGAATGTTGGCAAAGCTCGAATTGAGAAACGACGAGTTGGGCGGGCAAACCATCTGCAGCGGGAAGCGGGCCGCCAATTCGGGACGCGTTTGCGGATCCTCGGCGGGGGGCGTGTAGTTGGGCAACGGGTCGAGCCCCTGCTCCGCCAGCTTCGGAGAATAGAGTTCGCATTTGCCGGAGGGCGTGCCGAAATTGCCTTTGGCAAATGGCGTGTATTCCTTCGGCAGGTTCATGCGAATCGGGCCCTCCGATTTCAATCGTTCCAAGCTGATCTGCTCGAACGCCTGGGGCGGCGGATACACGCCGTTGGCATGCGGGCGCAGCGATTCGCGGGCCAAGTCTTCGTCGGTGATGTCGAACAGTTCCGGCTCGAAGTTCAGCGCCTTCGCCAACAGGCGGAACACATCGGTATTGCACTTGGCCTCTGCCAGCGGCGCAATCGCGGGGAGATTGGCTTGAACATATAAGTGGCCGTAGGAGCCATGAATGTCGAATTGCTCCAACTGCGAAGTCGCCGGCAGCAAGATGTCGGCGTAATCGGCGGTGTCGGTTTGGAATAATTCGTGCACGACGGTGAACAGGTCGTTGCGTTTCAATCCCGCGAGCACGCGGCTCTGATCGGGGCAGACGGCGGCGGGGTTGGAGTTGTAAACGTAGAGCGCCTTGACCGGCGGGCCGGGCAATTCGCCATGGAGAGCCTCGGCGAGTTGCACCATGTTGATGGTACGCGTTCCGGGCCGAATCAGATCGGGGCGCTGGAGGGCGGCGTGGTCGAAGGGATAGAGTTTGCTGCTGCTGAGGAAGGCGCCGCCGCCGGGATAGCGCCATTCGCCGGTGAGCGCGGGGATGCAGGTGATGGCGCGGACGGCCATGCCGCCGCCGCGATGGCGCTGTAAGCCGTAATTCAATCGAATGAATGACGGACCGCCACGCTCATGCCGCGATCGCACCAACTCGCGGGCGAGTTGCTGGATGTCGGCGACCGGGATGCCGGTGATTTCCGCGACTCGAGATGGCGGATATTCGGACATGACGCGCTGCTGGAGCAAGTCGCCGCCGAGACAAAAATCATCCAGGTAGTCCTGGTCCTGCCAACCTTCGCGGAAAATGATGTGCATGATCGCCAGGGCGAGCGCCGCATCGGTTCCGGGTCGAATCGGAATCCACCAATCCGAGCGGGTCGCGGTCGGACTCTGGTAGGGGTCGATGGTGACGATTTCGCGCCAGCTTCCGGGCCTTATGCATCAGGGCCCAGAGATGGCTGTTCGTGACGCTGGTGTTCGAGCCCCAGTTGACGATGTAGCGCGAATGGACAATGCTTTCCGGGTCGAGCACGGCGCGCGTGCCAAGGGTGATCTCGCTGCCGGCGACGCCCGCGGTCGCGCAGATCGTGCGGTCGAGCAGCGAGGCGCCCAGGCGATGGAAGAAGCGTCGATCGAGGCTTTCGCCCTGGAGCTTGCCCAGGGTGCCGGCGTAGCTATACGGCAGGATCGCCTGCGGGCCGTCGGCCGACTCGGCGATGGCGCGGAAGCGCGACGCGATGGTGTCGATCGCCTCGGACCAGGAGATGCGTTCGAAGCGCCCCTGCCCTTTCGGCCGACCCGCTTCAGGGGATATTGCAGCCGGTCCGGATGGTAGGTTCGTTCGAGATAGCGGGCGACCTTTTGGCAAAGGAAGCCATTGGTGAAGGGATGTTCGCGGTCGCCGCGCAACTCAACGGCACGGCCGTTTTCGACCGACACGACCATGGAGCAGGTGTCGGGGCAATCGTGGGGGCAGACCTCGCGAATGACCGTTCGATTGGGATGATTCATTGGAGATCGTTGTATTGGGCGGAACGCGCCCGCGGTCAAAAATAACCTGACAATCGACCGGCATGAACTATACTGTAGGAAAGTATTCGTGGGCCAACATCGTTCGCGATTGCCGAATTGAATGAGTTCCGCGCCGGGACAGGAGTTTCCGGCGAATTGTTGGCGACCCTCGGCCCTGATCGTGCCGCGCCGAAATGATTCCGCAACCCCTCAGGTAGGCCGATGGCAGCACCCTCGTCGATTGCTGAGCTCCTCGATCTGGCCCAGAAGAGCGGCATTCTCGATATCAATCGACTGACCGCCTACGTCCAGCAACTCAACGCGCAAAACGCACTTCCCGCCGAACCGAACAAGCTCGCCGGTCTCATGGTCCGCGACGGATTGCTGACGCTCTTCCAGGCCGAGAACCTTTTGCTCGGAAAGTGGAAGCGGTTCATGATCGGCAAGTATCGGGTGCTCGAGCGGCTCGGATCCGGCGGCATGGGCCAGGTTTTTCTGTGCGAGCACACGATGATGCAGCGCCGCGTGGCGGTGAAAGTGCTGCCGACCGCCAAGGCCGACGATCCCTCGTCGCTGCAGCGCTTTTATCGCGAGGCCAAGGTGATCGGCGCGATCGATCACCCCAACATCGTTCGCGCGCACGACATCGACAAGGACGACAACCTTCACTTCCTGGTGATGGAGTTTGTCGACGGCCCGAATCTGCAGGAAATCGTCAAGCGCACCGGCCGGATGGATGCGTTGCGGGCCAGCCATTACGCGTACCAGTCGGCGATCGGATTGCAGCACGCGTTCGACGCCGCGGGGATCATTCATCGCGACATCAAACCCGGCAACATCCTGGTCGATCGCACGGGCGTGGTGAAGATTCTCGACATGGGTCTGGCGCGGTTCTTCCACGACGAGGAAGACCTGCTGACGCGAAAATTTGACGAGACGGTGCTGGGCACCGCCGACTACCTGGCGCCCGAGCAAGCGATCGACAGCCACACGGTGGACATCCGAGCCGACATCTACAGTCTCGGGGCCACGTTCTACTTCATGCTCACCGGGCAAGCCCCGTTCACGGATGGAACGGTGGCGCAAAAACTGATCTGGCATCAGAATAAGGAGCCGAAACCGATCAGATCGATTCGGCCGGAGGTTCCGGACGCGATCGTCGCAATCATCCAAAAGATGATGATGAAGGACCCGGCGAAGCGGTATCAGAATCCGATCGAGGTGGCGAACGCGTTGGCGTCGTTTGTGGCGACGCCGATCCCGCCTCCCGCGGAAGCGGAGATGCCGCCGTTGAGTCCGGCTGCGCGGTATGTCGGGCAACTATTCACCGATGCCGGCGTCCAAGGTCGTCGGACCGATCAGCCCGGTGCCGCGAAAATCCACGGCCAAGACCGGCGTTCAATTGCCGCCCGCCGCGCCGACCACGATTTCCAGCAATCCGCCGGCTCCGGCTCCGGCTCCCGCGCCGCGGCCCGCGTCCAGACCATTCGTCAAACTTCCCGCGTCGTCGAGCCCACCCGCGCCGCCGCGAGCGCCCGCGCCCGCGGCCCGCGCGACCCCCGCGGCGGTGAAGCTGCGCAACCGTTGAAGCGATCGAGAACAGTCCGAGCCCGCTGTGGGCGAAGATCACGACCGACACGCCCAAGCCGAAGTCGTCATCGCATACGGATACCGATCGAAACAGCCCGGTCTACAAACCGCCGAGCGCGACCTATGAAGCGTTTCGCGGAACGATGAAAGCGAACGCCAGGCCCAGCAACACGAAATTGGTCCTGCTGGTCGGCGCGGGCGTGTTGCTCGGCATCTTGATTATCGGCCTACTTCTGACGCTCGGGTTTTTTGGCTCGAAGAAGGACAAGAAGGCACAGAACCAGCAAGAGCCCGCGGTGCGCACGCTGGTCGTGGACGCGGGCGCCAAGGCAGACAACGCCACGACATTTCGGCGGGTGAGCCACGCGGCGCGCCGGGCCAAAGCCGGCGACGTGATTCGCGTTCGCAACCCGGTCGCCGAGGAATGGACCGGGTTCACGGTCAACAACCTGGCGAACGACATCACCATCGAAGCCGACGTGCCGCCCGGCCAGTTTCTCCCATGGCGATTGCCGAGCAGCCCGATCGATACCAAAGCCGTGCTCTACTTAAAGGATTGCCGCGGTTGGAAATTCAAGGGATTCGAGTTCGATGGCCAGGGAAAAGTCCAAAACGCGATCTATCTGGTCGGCCACTGTCCTGGGCTTAGCTTTGAAAACTGCCGGGCCGTCAATTGCGCCGATTCCGCGATCAAGCTGAACAACGTCTCGGGCGAAGCCGATCACCCCGTGAGTTTCAATCATTTTCGCGCTTTGGGCATTGCGACCGGCAAATCGGCGGTGACTTTATTCGCCTCGCTGAGCATTCAATCCAATCGTGCGAATCAACACATCATCTTTCGCGATGGGATCATCGACGGGCCCTGCAATGCGCTGGTCACGGTGGACGGCTCGGTTGCCGATGTCGCGTTTCAGCATGTGCGATTCTTTCAGGCCGGCGATGGGCTCGTGATCAAACCGATCCGGGCCAATCAATCCTGCAAGATGTTGGTGGAGTCGAGCAGCTTCGCGAGGATTATCAAGAGCGCGATCATGATTCAGGCGTCCCCCGCCAAGGCCGCGCTGCCGGAAACGAACCTGGCGGTCAATGGCAACTTGTTTGCCAATTGCGGTAATGTGTTTACCGTCGGCGACAATCAGCCGGCCGCCTACCTGTCCGCGCGCGACAATGTTCGCGACGCGGCGAGCGGCGAGGGCAACGGCAAGTTCGAGACGCGCATCGCCGACGTGAAATGGCTGAGCGAAGATCCCAGCGACGAGCGACGATTTCTTCGCTACTCATCCGAGTCGCCGCTGAATTCAAAGCCGCTGGGACCTGTTGGCGTGCCGCCGAGCGATTGAATTCGCCGTCAACTCATTGCTGCGTCACCCCCGCGACCGTGAAGCCAAAACCCAATGCCGACGGTGTCCCGTTGGCGTCCACTTTCAACTTCAAGAACAAAACCGCCGTGTCGTTGGGCTTCGATTCCACTTTCGGTTCATCGTTCGGCTTCGGGTTGGGAAACAACAACATCACTCCGGGGTGGGTGCCGCCGGGTGCGTTCGCGCTCAATTCGTAAAGCTCTTTGACTTCCAGGGTGTCCGGCTTTTCATCCTTGGCGATCGGCGTCAGCAGGCAAAACTCGCCGTAGGGCGCGGTCCCCTGATGGTCGCCATCCATCGGCTGGAAGGCCAGGCGCAGCGTGTAGGCTCCGGCGGGGATTTTCTGTTTGCGATAATCGGTCCAGGCCTGGGCGAATTGCACCACGCCGATCAGCGTGGTCTGCGGAATCTCATGATAGGTCAGTCCATTCTTCACCTGCTCCGGCGCGGCCTTGGAGGGAATCGCCTTGCGGAACCAGAAGGTCGCCACGGCTCCGCCCTTGCCGTCCGTGACTTCGAGGGCCTGATCGGACAACAACGCCGAGAAGCTCGGCTTTAATTCCTTGGGCGGATTTGTTTTCTCCGACTTGACCGCCAATTTGGACTCGTCCGCCGACAGCGGCAACGTGCAGATTAGCCAGCAACCGCATACGACGATGCTCACTTTTCGCATGGCAATCTCCATCCGAACAAAAAGAATGCCCCGGCAAGTGGCCGGGGCTGAAATGTCTGACGCCAGTATGGAATCAGCGGATCGAAAAAGTGCCGACATAGGCGCCGCGGCGTTCGGTGTCACTCCAGGTTTCGTTAAATCCCTTGCCCACGAACGAATGTTCAATCGCCATCGCCGGCTTCGCGGTCACATCCTTCGACAGCGGCGGATAAAAGGCGGTTTCATTGCCGCAGGCCTTGTCGTGTTCGGCGCTCAGGCAACGGGTTTCGATTTTCGCCGCGCCGGCTTTCACTTTGGCACAGGCGTTGCCCTTGCATGGGCAGATCTCGATATTGATCGGCGCCGAGCGAACATCGACGACATTCTCCAGCAGAATCCCGCCCTCGCGGCGGGCCAATTCCACTAGGGCCTTGCGTTGCTCGGGCGTCGCCTTTTCATCGACCACCAGCACCGACTTGCCGGCGACTTCCTGCTTAAGGCCAAGCGTGTCCTTGGCCGCGACAATCGCCACGACCGAGAGGCCGTCGAGCTTCACGTCGCCGAGGCTGCCTTTTTCAATTTTCCAGGCCATGACCGCATGGCGGCCACTCAGTCCGGTTGAGGCATTGGCAAAGCAAGGGCCGGTATAGACATCGCAAGTTCGGGCCTCGACATATTGACCCGTAACCCCGGCCTGGAGATACGAGGAAATCATCAACAGGCCGGCGAGCGAAAGACAAATCGGTTTCATTTGGGAAACCTCAAAAGAATGCGGAACGAGGCGGGTGCAACCAGTGTGTATTTTTTGCCGAAATCGGCCCGGAGTCAATAGCCGATCGCGCGGCTCGCAAGATTCGACCGGTCCACCAGTCAATCTGAATACGAAACCGCCTCGCCGCCGGCGCGCGTGGCCAGCGCCGGCAAAATCTTGTCGGCGAACAGAGAATCGGCGTGTTCACTCCAACGGCGGCCAGCCAAGCTCCGTACGCGCGCGATCACATTCATCTTTTTCGATGTGGTAGATGTAAATCGAGTACCCGGCGCGAGCGATTGGCTTGAAGTGCTGGAAATAGGTCAGCGAACCGCGGGAAACACCCGACCAACCCATTCCGCACAGAGCGTTGACACTGATCGCATAGTAACCGGGGTGCGGACCGCACCCCTCGCCGGAACCCATTCACAAGCCGCTGGGCGGCGGCTTGACTTCGATTCCCAATATCTGCCGGACGATGTATGGAGAGTTGTAGACTGCCGTTTTCATTTCCCGGGCTTCCGGGTGCTCGTCGAGCCAGTGCCTGAGAAAGAAAACGTCCTGGCCCCAGTCGATGTTGCTGTCGACCAGATAGGCGTGGCCATTCTCGGGCCCGCCGACCGCTTCGTTGAAATACGACATGCTGTGCGGATAAACTCGCAAGCTGCTCGCCGAGGACCAGACGGCGCAGCCGACAATTAAAGCGCCGACAATCCATTGATCCCGACGAACGGATGTCCCCAGTTTGGCAGTGCCGAGGAACAAAAACGGTAGCGCCGGGAGAATGTAGCGCACATGGTGGTTGAAGCCGGTCTGGGAACTGACGAGCCCCATGATCGCTAGCGCCGGCAGGTAAATGGCGAGTTCTTCGCGCCGCGACGCCGCGCAGCGGCAGCGCGCGACCGCCGCGAACGTGCCAGCCAAAATCAACGCGATTGTGCCGAGCGGCAATTTGATCGCCAGCGCGAACAGGTAGTAGTACCACCAACCGCCGTCGCGCCACGTTCCGCCGAGGTACGAGGGCCGGGTGTGGCGGAATTCCTCAAAATCGCGCCGCTGCACGTCAATGCCGCGCAGCCAATCCTGCGGGACCGGCGACGGCAACGAGCCAAGCCAAGTATCGCGAAATGGGTACGCCGCTCCGTCCGCGCCGCGCCTTGGATCGAGTTGGGCGCGTTGGCCGGCGAACATGCGGCTGAGAAATGGGATATCGCCCAACCGGCGACCACTACCCTCAAACAGGTAGCCCAGGTTCACGACCAGCAGCATCACGGCGAGCGCCAGGGCCGCGTGCCCGGCACGGATGCGCCACGATCGTAAAGTCGAAACCTCCGGAATGCTCGGGGAAACGCTCAAGAGAACCAAGTAAACCGGCAAGAGCGCCAACAACGTGAATTTGGTGAGTAGCGCGATCCCGAGCGCTGCCCCGGCGAGAACGGCCGCGGGCCAAACGCTCGATCGCAAATAACCGCGAAACGTATACATCGCCCAAAGCGCCGCCACGGCGCAGGGTAAGTCGGGAGTGACGATTTGCGCATAGGCCAAGATCGTCGGATCGAAGCACCAGAGCGTCAGCCCCAGAACCGCGCCGCGATAGCCGTAGAGTTCGCGCGCCAAAGGAAAATTAGCCAGCCGCCCAGGCACGACCAGAACACCCCGGCGAGCCGTGCCAGGCAGACATAGTCGTGATAATGCGTCCTGTTGAAATCGAAGAAAGGTTTGCGAACTCTTGTTTCGTTCCGTGCGAACGGGTTGCGATAACTCTCCGGCGAATCGTCCACCCATTGGCAGTCAGTGGCCAATAGCGGCAGCGTAGCCATCATCTCCGTCATGGGCGGGTTGACGCGATAGCGCCATAGGTGCCCGCATGCCAATGGATCAACCCTGCGGGAATGTGCGCGGCTTCATCGATGCACACTGAGTGAAGCCGGATCGAGTTCAACAAAAGGCCGGCGTGGAGCGCGAGCAGCGCCCACGGGAGCAAGCGGCTGCCTAGTGGCAGCAGCCGATCAGAAATCAGGCGGAGTCTCCCGGCCATTGGGGGTAAGATAGGGTTTCACGATCGCCGGGAATACGCCATGGCGCACGAGCCGGACGGAGCCGTCGGCGAAGAGGAAATTCGTGCCGGCCGGATGCGCCGAGCCCCAGTTGCGCTTGAAGTCTGGGCCGGTGCTGGCGGCGTCCCGAATGATCATCGTGCCCGAACGTACTGTGCCGCCAGAACCGCCGAGAAAGAACGGCTCGTCCCAGTACCAGGAGCCCGTGTCGTAGAGATCGGGATTCATGGCTTTTTCGCCGACCAGAATTGTGTTCGAGAGGCCGTCCACAATTTCGGCGAAGCGTGCGCAGCGCGGCCGATTGCGAATGATTAGGCCGTTGGCGGCGTAATCAATCTTGCCCCACTCCCACCCGCCGCCCGTGTATTTCCCATAGCCGTCATCCGTCGCCGGCAAGGCTTGCGTCGCCCGTCGCGTTGGACAAATGAACGAGGAGACTGGTTGCGTCCAAACCTGCTTCCGGTGCATGGCTTCCTGTTCCATGTAAGGCAAGATTGCATAAGCCCAACTGCCGGTCTGTTCCCGCGGTCCGCGCAGCGGATCGCCGACGCCCCAATGAAGCAATTGCCCATTGCCGGAGTCAAACGTGGTCGGGACAAACCAAGCCCCGTCGCGACCTTGGATTTGCTGCTGTTTGTCCCAGGCGCCGTTCGATGGAAGCATACCGAACGCATTTTGATGCTGATGTAGAGCCAGGCCAATCTGGCGCAACTGGTTGGAACAGCGGGCGACGTGAGGCCACCTCGCGCGCCCGCTGCGCTGCCGGAATCAGGACGCCGATCAGTGCGGCGATGATGCCGATTACAACCAGGAGTTCAAGCAAGGTAAACGCGGAGTCGCGCTCCGCGAAGCTCTTGACACGCACCATAGCAATTGTCACCCGCGATAAATGCTCGCGAATCAAACCGTCTGCGCGTTCCAACCACATGCACAACTGTGCAACCGGGGATCAGTCCCCCCCCGGATTCGTGTTGCAGTTTCAACAAAGCCACTGTTCTTTCATCCCGTTGTCGAACCGGTTGCTCGTCGCCGTGTAGGTGTTGCACTCCGTACACGACCTGTTAGCGCCACATTGGCAGTCGGTGCACGCGGTAGCCGAGTCACGCCATTCTTGGATCCTCGTAGAGTTGTCGTATTTGTCCCCACCAGTCCCTACGAATGAGTACATCTTGGATGGCGTCGCTTGATCGGCCTCCCATGTGTAGCAGAATGCGTCTGTCACCAGACCGTGATCCTCAGCGATGACATTGCATTCGAGAGTGCTACAGCTTCGCCCGAGAAACGGGCATCGCACAGTGCGACCGTCGTGATTACGGCGAGCACGATCGCTCCTTCGCGAATCATTTTGAGCATTGGGTGCCTCCAATTAAGCCGACGAAAGGTAAAGAATTGCGCTGCCTGAAATGGGAGCGCGCCTACTCGCGATTTCTCGACGGCCACCTGCGTCGAAGCGCCCACATGAGCGCAATGGCGCCGGCGGCGGCGCAAATCCAGATTGCCACCCGCCGCCACATCAATTCCCGTCTTACCTCATCGCTCGCCGAAAGCGGCAGAAGGCTACGGGAGTCCGCGCCGATCACTCCCTTTGCATTGGTTTTAGCATCGTAAACTACCATGTTGGGCCTGAGCTTGACGTCAAAATCCGACCTCTCAACAGGCGGATTGAAGACTACCCGGTCAACCTTGAGATCGAACGACGTCTCCAGCGTTTCTGTCCCCCGGCCGGGCGTATTCGATTTGTACGTCCACCTAGTCGGAAACCATCGCCGATCGAGTTGACCCCACTCCGCATCAATCTGGAATCGAAGCTTTCCATCTTGGATAAACCGCGACCGCGAAATGGTGCTCCCCCGTTCCGGATCGACCCAAAACTCGTAGCGGACCTCGTTGCCGGCTTGTAGATTCGGGCTGCGCAGAACAAGCTGGCGCCTGCCGTCGATCTCGCCAAACCCCTCGAATAGATAGTTTCGTTCGTCGATCGGAAACTTGAGCTTGTTGAGTTGTGTGGCACGAACCCACACGATGCCGCACCCCCAAAAAACAGGGTTGTCCTCATTTCCGCTAAACGCCGGCGCGAAGGAGCGGCCCTGAATCCACAAATCGGGCTGTTCCTTCGACGGCGTGTATGCCGAACTGGTGTTTGACTCGCGGGGCGTAAATACCCTTATCTGCTCGCCGTCAAAAAGATGCGTCCGGTGTTGGGGCACAAACGTCGCCTCAGGGTGCAATATCACCATGCCCCGGCGCTCCCTTCGAGCCCAGTTGTTGTCGAGGTGCAAAACAAATTTGACCTTCACAGAGTGTCGTACGTCCTCAGGCGGGATGTGGCCGAGCCGCGCCAACGTTTCTTTGCCAGGTGCGGTGCGATAGCTATAATCGTTGTCCCAGAGGCCCTTTGGCCAAAACTGCGTGCCGGAAATCTCAACACCGAGCGACTGCAGGCTCTCCTGCCGCTGCTGCCAGTCTGCAAGAATTCGCTTCACCAACTGGTGTGGATCCTCCTGCGCGCTTACGCCCACCGGTAGCACAACCACAACAAAGAAGACCAAACCTGGACGGCAATGGATTCTCATTTCGACCCCAACATGTGCGCCCGGTTTACCGAAACCAGATTCAGGCCGACAAGGATCCCGACCCCGGCCATGTCCACACCAACTCGGTTTCCAGAGAAGCCTGGATACCCTTGACACGATGAGCTTTCGCCTTGTAATCCATTTCCTCACGGACAAACTTGGACGTGTGCGAAAGCCGTTCCAGCATTTCTGAGACATCCGTCGGATTCATTTGAGAAACCCATTCTCACCCCCCGCCGGGATTCGTGACCGCGCCCGGGCAAATCGTTCGTGTCTGGGATCCTTGGTCGGTCCAGAAACCAGATGAATTCCACGACCCCATTTCACTTGCATTATCGCGCGCTTGGCACAGCTGATTGCCACACCAAACCACGTCCGCTGAATACCTCTCAACCGTGTAGGGTGGATCTTGTGCCGCCCCCGGCTGATCCGTGCTTGCTGGAAACGGCGTAAACAACTTCGAGCTTGTAGCGGTCTCATAGTCCCATCTGTCGCAAGTGTCCGAGTATCGAACGGCGTGTTCAATTGGAACATATGAGCATTCTTGTGTCGTGCAGCTTGCACTGGAATCACTTGGGTCGGATATTGCAACGATTGCAATCGTAAATGCCACGATCCCACAAGCAAGTAGTGTCCGTCGCATAAAAACCTCCTAGCAATGGAAACCCAGCAAACATTGCGTCTCTCGAAAATCGGGGTTGTTATCTGCCGCCATCGACGTACCCAATGCCGACCAAAATACCAGCCCGCCGCCAGGATTGACGCGGCGACAACAGCCCAGATTGCGAATGTTCGCAGCATCCTCCCACGAGAAACCTGCTTCATTGCCGACACGGGTAACATGGTTTTCCCGTCAGAGGCGATAACGCCGGCCTGATTCTCCTTCACGTCGTACACGACCATTTTTGGCTTCAGCCGAACGTCGAAATCTGATCGATCCACCTCGGGATTGAACCGTATCTTTTCGACCTTGCACTCGTACGAAGTTGCCAGTCGTGGGGAACCGTCCGGGAGCCTACCGAGGTAAACCGTGCATGTCCATTTCGCTGGGAACCATCGTTTCTCCACTTGCTGCCATTCCGCGTCGGTTTGGAAGGCTGGCCGACCGTTAACGACGAGTTGGTTTCGAAGGATCGAACTTCCACGACTCCGATCGATCCAGAATTGATAAAAGGCATCCAAACCCGTACTGAGGTTCGGACTACGTAAAACGACGCACGGTCTGCCGCCAATCTCTCCCAGACCCTTGAATTGGTAGTTGCGCTCATCAACGGCGAATCTGAGTTTCTTCAGGTCGGGTGTGCCGATCCAGACCACGCCGCACCCCCAAAAGATCGGAAAGTCCTCGCCCCCGAAAAACATCCCTTGGCCAAAACTGGAGGTCTGGAGCGCAACTTCAACCTCGCCTTCCCGCATCCAGTCCGCGTTGTCATCGCGCGGTTGGTAAACCCTGATCTGCTCCCCGTCGAAAAAGTGAATCCGGTGTCGCGCCGCATATATAGCTTCGGGGTGCCGCATAACCTTCCCGTTGATATCTTTGCGTGCCCAGTTTTTGTCGAACTGGACCAATAGATTCGAGTCGAACGGGCTGCGGGTGTCAATTGGCGGAACGTGGCCGAGCCTCGCTAGCGTCTTTTGCCCCTCGGGCTCCGCAACATACGCATAGTCATTATCCCAACGACCCTTGGGATCGAATTGGGACCCGGAAAGCTCGACACTTATCGACTGGATACCCTGCTGCCGTTGCCGCCAGTCGTCAAGAATTTGCGTGAGCAACTGGCGTGGCTGATCCTCGGCGGTGGTGCGATCGCCGATCAAGAATGCAATCACCACTAGCATAATGAAACGGCAATAGCACTTCATCACAGCCTCGATTACGAGTCAGTTCAGCGCACCGCCAAATCTGCCACCCCGGCATACCATGTCAGAGCGATCGGAACATTTATTTCCTCGTCCGCGAGACTCGCTTTCACCACCACGATCGAACGGCCGGGTCCGGATTCGCGAATGGTTTGGCGAACGTGCACAAGGGTACGCCCATCGCGGAACTCGACCGTCGCAAGACAATCTTTCGGTGCATTCATGCCGACGACACGCAACTCGCCGGCGACGCGCGGAATGATCGTAATTGTTTGTGAAGCCTCTCGCCCAACCCCGACCACGCCAAGGGCGACTTCAGCGGGAAGCGCCACCACCTTTTCCAGCACCCTCGCTCGCGCCTTCATGCTCTGGTGTGATACGGCTCTGCTGTCTCTGTCGAGCAGGTCGATGTCGATCTCGCCTTGAAATGTGCCCGCTTTCTCCATCGCCTTTGGTTGGACCACCAACTCGAATCGGCCGTCCCGGTTCGAAATTGAACAGGAAAGCCACTTCGGGTAAGACGTCACCGCAATGTCGTCCGCGCGAATCGTCGGTCGAAGGGAAATCCGGATCGGGGCGCCGGCTTGTCCACGTGTAAGGTCATCGAAATGGGCCATTCCAGGCTCGGCCATCAGCGCGGCTTGCACTCTGGACCGAATGAACCACTGACCGAGCAACGGTTCGCCGGCCGCGGTTTTTCCTCCGAACGCACGAATCGCCAAGCGGCTTTCCCAGGCCTTGGCGTCATGCATCACCGCGGGCGGCCGGCTGAAGTTCATCGTCAACTCGATTTCGCCTTTTCTTCTAGGAGGTAGAGTCATCCGCTCCGGCTTCAGGCCCATGCACGTGCAACTTGTTTCGAATCGCTCGACGGAGATGCTTCGATCGCTCATGTTTTCGATTGTCAGTTTTCGGTCGACTCGCTTGGCTTCAAGCATCTCCCCGAGATCGAGCGACTTCGGATCGATCCGAAGCGGCGTTGCGAACTTCCGTTGTGGGCTGGATTGAGGAGCGTGTTTCGCGAGGCCCATCGCCGGGAGCCAATAGCCGCGTGAAAACCAAGTGGCGCTGCCTACAAGCAGCATGAGCAAGGCCAGCCGGCTCAATGGCATCGGAGGCCGGGACGCGCCGCCAGGGATTACCTGCGGGGGGGGTAGCCGCTATCTCATTGGAATCAGCCATCGCGCACCACCTGAAACTGAACGCCGACGGAAACGCGATTGAGACTTCGACAAAACGATCGAATGCGACAAAGTGAAACTGGGAGTGATTTTCGCCGGGCCGAATTCCGAAGTCAAGACTTTTTTCTGAAATTATTCAAAAAAGTTTTGGACAATCAGGACATCTTTGTCCTGATTCAGGTAGGATTCGTGCCGGCTTCAAATTCTCGTAGAGGCGGCCTCTGGGCGCCGAACGCGCGGCGGCCAGAGGCCGCCGCTACGGCGACTCGGTGACCGCTATCGTGCGCGGGGTATTGTCAAATCATGCACGTCTCGTTGTAATTCGAACGTCGGTAGCTCTTGCAAAGCGATTCGAGTCCGCGAACTCACGGCGCGTCGGACTTGTCCTTCACGGCTTCGCCGTACGGTTCCCATTGCAAGCCCAACGCCGTGCCGCGTTCGCGCTTGGCGAGGACTTCCCACGGCGTGCTGGGGTTTTCTTTCGCGAGTTTCGCGTAGAGCTTCTTGGCGTCCTTCGCCATGTCTTTCACCTCGGCGCCGCTAAGGAGGCGATTGGTCGAGGCCAGTTTCCAGCCGATGTGCCCTTTCTTCTTGTCCAACTCGGGGAGACTATCCTTGCGAATGAGGCCCATCGCCGAGTTATATTCGTTGACATAAACGTAGCGCGATTTCACCTTGGCCACGATGTAATCGAAATGGGCCTGCCAGCGCTTCGATTTTTCTTCCGCACGTTCTTCCGCGGCCTTGTCGAGCAATTCCATGATCGATTCGAGCGATTGCATCACCCGGGCGGGTCCGCGCTGGAGTCGTTTCAAGTTGTTCTTGGCGGCGTCGCTGCGATCGGCCTCGGTGATCGAATCGGGCAGCGCGAAATTGGCCTGGTCGTCCGACATGGTGCGCAGTTGCTCGACCGCGGAAACGACCGCGTACCGCAGCGGGTATTTGTCTTTTTGCTTTTTGATTTGCGCGACGGTCATATTGTCCTGATATTTCTTCATGGCGTCGGCCATGAAGGGGAAGATCTTATCAAAATGGATTTCGGTTTCGCTGGACCTACGCATCTTCAGGGGCGGCACCATGATTTCGCCGAGCAACCGCTCAATCTGTTCGACCGGCACGACGCCGGAGGCGAACAGTTCGCTTGGCGTGGGAATGGAAACGGTCCGCGCCAACGGTTCGGCCGGATCGAATGCCAGTTGCACGCTTTTCATCTCGCCGGCGAAGAATGGGATCTGCGACGACTTCATCGTCGGCGACGCCGGCTTCTTCCCGTCCTTCTTCTCGCCTTTTTTCGTGTCCTTCATTTCTTCGGCGTCGGCGTCCGGATCGGGAATCGTGCTAGCGAACTCGATGACATCCTCATTCACTCGCTTGACAAACTTGTCGAGCGGCAGCGGATCCTGGGGTTTTTGAATGCCGGTCTGGCCCTCGCGGAACGCTTTGGAAAACAGGGACAGAAACGCGCCGCCCTTGATCGCATCGTCGCCATATGCGGCGTAATCATCGAACTCATATGAATATTGGCCCGCCGAGCAGGCGCTCCAGACTTGCACGCCCTTGGGCGGTTTCTTGAGCATGGCCGCGGTGCTGGCGGCGAGTTTGCCGCCGCTGGGCCGCTCGCGGCCGCGCGCCCGGTCGAAGCGATTGAAGTCGGCGATCAGGAGTTTTTGCTTCGCCGGGCAGGCGTCGAGCTCGTGCATCAGCCATTCAAGCGGAATGAGGGTCTTGGCTTCGTCGAGATCGCCCTCGATCGGCACGATGTACGGTTTTCCTTCGATCTCGAGCGTGTGGCGCAAAGCATCAAGATGATTCGATCCTGGGCTCGCGAATTCTGCAAATACGTGTGCACGGTTTTTTCAACGATCAACTTCAACGGCGGAATCGGCTGGCTGGCATGAGTCGAGTCGCTCAATTCGTAAACCTGCTTCGCGGGAATCCGCAATCGATCGGCGAGCTTGACGAGTGTCTGGCCGAAATCGCGTCGCACCAGGCCGCGCGAGTCGCTGCCGTAGCTGGTGGGGTTTGCGTAGACGTAATTGTTAATACTGATTCCGAGCAACCGGCGGGGAAATTCGACGCCGGCGTTGACCAACTCCGGCTGATTGCCCTTTGCCGAATCGTTGGTCGAAACGTCCGTTGAGTCGCTTTTCTTTTCCGTGCTGTTCCCATCGGACCGGGCGATCGAGCTTTTCCTTGACCTTGGGACCGAGGACGACAATCGCGGCCGCCGTGCCTCCGACACAGGCCAACAGAAAGATTGAGATAAAAACCGTCGTCGCCAGGCTGCGCTTCCGCCGGCGATAGTTCGAGAGAAAAACCGGCGCCGCTGCTTCCCGCGGCAGTTCATCCTCGATTCCCGCCCAGGCGTTAGGCTCCGACGCAAATGCAAACGGGTTGATGTCAACCGGTGCATGGCTCGCTGGCGGCGGCACGGCCGGCATCGGCTGCGCGACTGGAACCGCGGCCACTACGGGCGGCATGGCTTGTGGCGGCGAGATCGCCGCTCGCTTGGCGAGCAAAGCCGGGCTCGGTTTCGCCTGGCAAATCATGCCGCAGACTTTGCAGCGTACGGTTTTGTCCGCCCAGTCCTCGCGAATTCGCACGACCTTCTTGCAGCCGGGACATTTCGCCAACAAAGTCGCGGGCATGGGGCCAGTCTCCAAGGCGCTGAAATCCGTACTACTTTGATAGCATTTTAGCTCACGAAGTTCCGCGGGAACCTGCTTTGGCACCTCGCGATGACCGCCGGCAGAGTCAATCAGCCAAGAAATGTGCTCTCGTTTGGGCACGCATTAAGGTCACAGGATTGGAATCCTGTGCCACGGATGCGTGGCACAGAATTCCAATCCTGTGTAATGAACTGAGCCATCCGGATTCCGTGACCGCGTTCAAAACTCCTTGTAACATTCGCGGCCGGAATCGGAGCAGGCGTCGAGGCCGACATCGCCATCATCCGGACCCAGGCCGCGAGCGGTCTGATTGCACCACATCGAGTCGAGCCCCGCCTGGAAATCGGGGTCCGATTCGAAGGCCTCGCCGTGGACCATCATCGCCTTGCTGCACAGATGCATGCAGCGCCGGCCGAACTTGTGGCAATTCGCTCATGTCACACCTCCCAGTAGCGGTTGGCGCCGGCGGCGGTCAGCAGTGCCCGCTTGACCGCGACCTCGATCAGCTTCAATTTGTAGCCGTTTTGGGCGAGCGGTTTGGCGCCTTCGGTGGCGGCCTTGCCGGCAGCGGCCGCCGTCTCCTCGTTGACCTCGCGGCCCTCGACCGCCTTGGCCGCGGCTTCCGAGATATGCGGAGTGGGCGCTACATGTCCGAGGACGATTCGCACGCCTTTCGCTTTCGATGAGCGCTGACTGGTGAAATAGAACGTAGCCGCCTGGACCAGCGGCCAATCGTAAGATTGTTTGTGACGGACTTCATAGCTGGCGCTGCGAACCGAGGCGAATTGTTCGGTCGCGAATCCGATATCGACCGAAAGCAACAATTCATTTGGCGAGAGAACGTGCTCGCGATTGCCCGTCGAAGTGGGCGGCTGGAACAGTTTCTCGGCCGGCAATCGGCGCTTTCCGGTGGGACCGAGTATTTCGGCGGTTGCCCCGAGCGCGATCAGCGCCGGCGCCAGCGTGGAGGGGTGCACGATGACGCAGGGATGGCCCTTGGTAAAGACCGCGTGGTACTGATTCTCGCCTTCCAGGGCAAAGCACTTCGTTCCGCCCTTCAACAGACAGTCGACGTGTTCGTCCCGGAAATACCAGCAGCGGTTTCGCTGGCAAAGATTGCCGCCAAGCGTGCCCATGTGCCGGATTTGTGGCCCGCCGATCATCCCCGCGGCCGTTCGCAATGCACTTGGCACTTCCTCCTTGGCGGCGATGTCGGCCAACGTCACCCCGGCGCCAATCGTCACGACGGGCGGGAAATTGCCTGGCGGAAACTTGACCTCGATCTGTCGAAACGCCGCCGGAAGTCCGGACAGGCTCACTACTTTGTCCGGCCGGGCGACATATTCCTTCATCAGGTCCATCAGATCGGTGCCGCCGGCGATCAATTCAGATTTGCCCCATTGATCGCCCAGCAGACCGACCGCGGACTCCACCGTCTTCGGCTGGTAATATGTGAAATTCTTCATTGTCTTGGTCCTTCGAATTTTGTTCTTTGTCCGTTGTTCTTTGTCCGTTGTTTTTCATCAGTTGCTTTTTGTCAGTTGTCAGTTGTCAGTTGTGCTTTGCAATTTGTCACAGGAATACGTTCACCGCAAACGAAGGACCACTGACAAAGTACAACTGACAAAGTACAACTGACAAAGCACAACTGACAAAAAACCACTGACTATTTCTTGGCCAAGGCTTCCAGGACACGTTGCGGAGTCAATGGCAGAATCGGCACGCGGACGCCAAGGGCGTTGAAGACCGCGTTGCCGATAGCGGCGGCGGTCGAGACGGTCGGCGGTTCGCCGATGCCGATCACGCCGCGCTCGGGCATATCCACCATTTCGACGGTGATCTTCGGCATGTCTTGGATTCCGCCGAGCTTGTAGAACTCCATGTCGGCGTTCACCTGACGGCCGGTGTGACGATCCATGATCCGCTCTTCGAACAAAGCGTAATTCAGGCCCATGATGACGCCGCCGGCGACCTGCGACTCGCAGGCCAGCTTGTTGATGATCAGCCCGCAATCCTGGACGGCGACCATGTGATGGACCTTGACGACGCCGGTCTCGGTGTCGACGCTGACCTCGGCGATTTGCATGCCGCCGACCTGACCGCTGGACACGTTGGCGTTTTCCTCTTGCTGCGAGAGGCCAGCGTTCCACTCGCCGCGTCCTTTGGCCTCCTCCATGCCGAGCTTCGCGAGAGCTCTTTCCACTTCCACTCTTTTTTGGCGGCGGAATCGACGATTTTGCCCGGCTCGACGGTCAGGTCCTTCGGCTCGACGCGAAGTTTCTTGCCGACCCGGGCGAAGAGATCGTCGCGCGCCGCGGTGGCCGCGCAACACAGCGGGGGCCTGCGAGGGCGTTGTGGTGCTGCCGCCCGAACCGGTCGAGGCGCCGAGGGAACTCTCGCCGATCTTCACGGTCATATCGGCGACGCCGAGGCCAAGGATTTCGGCCGCCACGATCGCCGCGACGGTCCGCATGCCGGTGCCCAGGTCCTGGGTCGACGATTCGACCGTGACCGAGCCGTCGCGCGAGATGGTAATCGTGCAGTCGTTGCCGGGATTGCCGCCGGCGGCGAATCCACCCCAGGTGTGGATCGCCATGCCAATGCCATGCTTCACCGGCCCCTCACCTCCCACGCCGGGCGGATGCCATTTCTTGGACCAGCCCGATTTCTCGGCGGCAATGCGCATCTCCTCGATGTAAATGGTTCGCCGAATGCCGTTCCAGGCGAGCGGATTTTTCAACGCGATCGCCAGGTCGTTTTCCGGCAGGTTTTCCATGCGGAAGCGCATCGGATCGAGGCCGAGCTTCGCGGCGAGATCATCGACGGCGAATTCGGTGAGGATGCAGTTTTGCGGATGGCCTGGGGCGCGCATGGCGCGAGCCGCGCCGGCATTGATGCGAACCACCGTGTGCTTGCGTTTGATGTTGGGAATCGCGTCGCCATAGATGTATGGCAACATGCCGAAGTTGACGGTGGCGCCGCCGGTGTAGCCGGACGTGCCAAAGCAATCGACTTCAAAGGCGGTCATCTTGCCGTCGCGATTGCCGGCCATCTTCACCGTGCCGTAAACCGAGGGGCGGTTTCCGGCGGTCGTGATTTCGTCGGCGCGATCAAGCATGATCTTGACCGGGGCTTTGGCTTTTTTTCGCCAACTCCGCGGCAGTGAAGCCCTCCACCTCGGGGCCAAACTTGCTGCCATAGCCGCCGCCCATGTACGGCGTAATGCATTTCACCTTGGTCGGCGGGATGCTGAATCGCTGGGCCAAGGCGCCGGCAACGCCTGTGGTCGCCTGCGTTGAACACCAGACGGTTAAGCTGTCATCCGATCCCCACTCGGCGACCAGGCCGTGCGGTTCGAGGCACTGATGGCAAATCACCGCAGCGCCGTAGGTCCCCTCGACCGTCGCATCGGAATCGCGATAGGCTTTCTCGACGTCGCCCTTGGTATACAGATTGCCGCCGGAGACCGAATTGACCGTGCCGCCTCCGCCAACCGTCTTCTTGGTTGACCTGAGCGCGTCCTGTTCAGCGACGAAGAAATCGAGCGGGTCAAATTCAACCTGGATCGCACGCAGCGCGTCGGCGGCGTGCTCTTCGGTATCCGCCGCGATCGCCGCAACCTCTGCGCCGGCGAAATAGAGTTCCCGTCCCACCTTGGCGATGGCAAGCACCGCCTTGACGCCGGGCATTTTCTCCGCCGCGGTCACGTCAATGCTTTTCAACTTCGCGTGCGCCATCGGGCAACGCAGGATCAGACCGTGCAGCATGCCGGGCCGATTGATGTCGTAGCTATACTTGGCATGCCCGGTCGATTTCTCCGGGCCATCGAGGCGGGAAATCTTGGTCCCGATCAGGCGGCGCTTTTTCGGCCATTTCGTTGCCATGGTTCAGCCTCCCTTCTTTTTTTCGCATAGGGCCGCGATGGCATGTCGCATCTGTTCGTAGGTGCCGCAGCGGCAAATGTTGCCGGCCAATCCCTCTTCCACTTGTTGCGGCGTCGCACTGGGATTTTTGTCGAAAACGGCCCGCATCGACACGACGAAGCCGGGCGTGCAGAAGCCGCACTGTTGGGCATCGGCTTTGACAAATGCCTCGGGCACCATGTCCAGCTTGCCATCGTTCAGCAGCGATTCGGCGGTGCGAATTTGTTTGCCGCGGGCTTCGAGCGCCAGCATGGTGCAAGCGTAGACGGTCTTGCCATCCACCATCACCGTGCAGGCCCCGCAGGTGCCGCGGTCGCAAACGCGTTTGCAGCCGGTCACGTCGAGATGGTTGCGAAGGGCGTCGAGCAGCGTCACGCGTGGCTCGACCTTCGTCGTCATCTTCATGCCGTTGACGTTCAATTCAATTTGAACCGGGCCCGGACCGATCGCGACCGCGCCGTTCGCGCCGGCCTCGGGCGCATCGTCGGCCAAAACGGAATGAGGCAGCGGCACGCGCACAGCGCGGTGGCCGCGGCGGTGGCGCCCGATCCCTTCAGAAAGGCTCGCCGCGACAATCCGCCGCGAGCTTTGTCGTTTTCATCTGACATTGGTTGGCTCCTCCCATGGGGCAAACGTGACGGCGATTCTAATCGCCAAATGTGGGGGGAGCAAGAAGGAAGCGAGAAAAAAGATTCAGGCGGCTTCAAGTTTCGTATTGTTGTCGAGCGCGATGCTGCTCAATTCGCCGTTGTCTTTCGTGAAATGCACCAGGGGGACGACGATGTCATCCTCGGGCACGCGTCGGTGCTGAGCCCGGTGGCCAGATAATCGACTTTGCGGTAGACGCCTTCGACCGTCGTCGTCCATTCGCGGGCGCCGACGCGAACCGACTGCGTGATTCGAATCCGCTGTCCCGGTTTCAAATCCGAAATGGCCCGCTGCAACGCGGGGTTGAGGTCGCGCGTGGGAAGCTGTCAGTTCGACGGTCATTCCAATTCCTCCGACCGGCCCGGCGTGCCGCGCACCAGGCGCGATCCGCCCCGTTCGTGCCAATTCGATGATGCCATAGGGCCGCATCAAGTCGATGAAGGCCTCGATCTTCTGCTCGCGGCCGCTCATCTCCACCATCAGCGTGTCGGCGGAAATATCGACGACTCGCGCCGCGAAACATTTCAACCAGGCAGGAAATCTCGACCCGCTGGCTGGGCTGAGCCTTCACCTTGATGAGCATCAAATCGCGTTCGACGAAGTCCTCGCTCGGAGATGTCCATCACCTTGACGACGGTGACGATCTTGCCGAGTTGCTTGCGGACCTGCTCCAACTCGGAGTCGTCGCCATGAACGACGAAGGTCATGCGCGAAAGGTCCGGGTCTTCCGTCTCGCCGACGGCGAGGCTGTCGATATTGAATCCGCGCGAGGCCAGCATGCCCGAGATATGGGCCAGCACGCCCGGTTGATTCTGCACCAACGCCGACAGCACATGTCTCATCACGGCCTCTCAATTACTGAATTCAAGACGAAGAAAACCGGCTAACGGAGAACGGAAAACCAAAAACGGAAAATGAGAAGAATATGCGCCGTTTCATTCTTCATTCTCGGTTTTCCGTTCTCCGTTACCCGGTTTTCCTGCTTTGGTATTCGATTACCGGTTGCCTTGGTCTGTCGCTATTCATCATAAGAATCCGCGAGTTTACCATCCCAAGAATTGTCGGAGTTCTTCGAGTCCGCCGGCCAGAGCATCGGACGCGGACGCGTATTCGGCGCCTTGGTCGATGCGCTGGCCGTTGACGGATTGCTTAACGACGCAGGTGAATTTTCCCTTCGCCGGGGCGATGAATAGCGGGTAGAGCGGGCTGCCGCCGAGCATTACGAGCCAATTGTAATCGTCGAGTCCGCGGCGGAGTTCGCCGCCATGAAGCGACAACCAATCGGGAGTCGTCGCATTTGTGGCCGTCGGAATCATTCCAATCCTCATTCCGGAAGTGGCTTGCCTTTGGTTTCGGGAGCGAACGGGAGAGCAATCAGCCCGACGAAGAAGACGCTGCACATGGTCAATCCGGCGTAGCGAAGTCGATCCACGCGCGGGCCCTCGAAAACGGAGCTAATGAGCAGGCCGAGCATGAACGGGCCGATCGCCGCCACGAAGCGGCCGACGTTGTAACAAAAGCTGGTTCCCGTGCTTCGCAGGTAGGTGGGAAACAACTCGGGGAAATAGATGGCATACCCGGCGAAGAGCGACAGTTGGCAAACGCCCATCAGCGGGACCATCCAAAAGATCTGCGAGAAATCGTCCAAGAACAACAAGACCGATGCGGTACTCAATGCCGCGGTGATGAATGCAATCGCGAAGGTCGGCTTGCGGCCGATGCGTTGGCTCAAAAAGCCGAACGTGTACATGCCGATGAAGGCGCCAACATTGATCATCATCGAGGTGATCGCCTTCCAATAGCCGACCTGGCCCCGAATCTCACGCCGTGTGTCCTCGGGGATTTGCTTGGCGAGTTCCGAGCGCTTCAATCCTTCCAGTTTGACTTCGCGGACGATCCCGCCGCCGTTGTCGGCGGTGAGTTTTCCTTCGCCGACCAGTCTGTTGACCGAATCTTGAACAAACCGCGCCTCGGTGATATTGCCGACGAAGTCCATCGTGAAAAAACCGACCGCCCAGAGGCCGACGACACCCGAAAAAGCCAATGCCAGCCCGAGCAATGCGTTTTTTCGCCAGGTGGGATGTTGAAACAGCGCGATAGGAGCCGAGTTGCCTGGCGACCCCGTCCTCGTGTGCGGCCCTTTGCCAGCGTTCCGGTTCTTTCAGCCGGCGTCGGATAACCAGGGCAAGCAAGGCGGGAATCGCGCCGACGACGAACATTGGCCGCCACGAATTGCTAACAATGCCATGCTCGACAAGGCCGGCCATGGTCATGCCGATGACCGCGGCCGTGACATTTCCAACCGCGGAAAGCACTTGCAGCGTGGCGAGGGTATAGGGCCGGGCCCGTTCCGGCATGACTTCCGCCACCAGCGCGACGCCGACCGCGAATTCGCCGCCGACGCCGAGGCCGGTCAGGAACCTAAACAACATGAAGTCATAGACGCTTTGCGAGAGCGCGCTCAGGCCGGTAAAGAGCGAGTAAAGAAGGATCGTGATCATCATGGTCTTGGCTCGGCCGATCCGATCGCCCAGCACGCCAAAGATCAAGCCGCCACTGGCCCAACCCATCAGAAAGATTGAAGTCGTGTAGCCGGCCCAGGTATCGACGTTCCAGCCGGAGGGCAGCAATTCGCTCATTGCCGGCTGGCGAGCGAGAATGAAAAGTTGTTGATCGAGGCAATCAAACATCCAGCCGAGCGCGGCCACCACCAAGACAAACCAGTGATAGCGATTCAGTTCCGTCCACCAGGGCCTGTCGGATTGGAGCGGCGGCTTTTGCGTCGGATCGGAAAAATGCATGATCGACTCCGGCGGTCGGGGAGAGCGCGGCGCGATGACAATGATTTAGCGAGCCGCCGCGCGGTTTTCCAACGAAGGCCTCGATCGCGGTCGCCGATTACTTCTCGGCTTTGATATCGATGGCCGAGAAGTGTTCGTGGTCGCTGTCGGTGTTGACGCTCTCGAGGCGGAGCAGATAGACGCCGGGCTCGGCGATGCGGAAGGCGACGCGAGCGCCGACGCGGCATTGCGGCTTAAACGTCATTTTGAAATGCCCGTCGATCACGGGATTCTTCAAACTCGGCAGCGACTTCTGGCGAACCTTTTCTTCTTTCACGATGTAATAGCGGACTCCGACGTTCTTTTTCACGCCGTGGGGATACGTATTGGTGAAAAAGAATTGCAGGACGAGCGGCTCGCCCACTTTTACTTTGGCGAGCGGGCGCGGATTGAGGCCGCCCTCGGGCGGGTCGGTGTCCATCGATGCACTCACGTCGTCGCCATCGGCGCCGGTCTGCGGATTCAGATGAATTACCTTTAATTCGATCTTGGCATGCTCCGCGCGGGCCGAAATCGGCAACACACATAGAGCCAGCACCGCTGCCAGACGAGTCGTTCGCATTGATGGCTCCTTATTTCACTTTGACATCCAGGGCGGCGAATTCTTCATGCCCCGCGGGCCCGGCGACGGCCCCAATCGTTTCGACGCGCAACAAGTAAAGGCCCGGCCGATCGATAACGAAACTCAACTCGCCGTCATTTTGTTCGTTTGGACCAAAATCCATGCTCAGGGCCGTTTCGGCGAGAACGCCCTTATCCAATTTTTTCAGCGTCACCTGGCTGGCGTTGTCAACCCTCGCCGCGAAAAAATGAATCGTCACATCCTTGATCGTGGCCTGCTTCTCGATGTTCACGAATTTCCATTTCACGCGAACGCGATTGCCTGCCTTCGCTTCGAGAATGATCCGATCCTTCGGCTTGGCCAGCGGCGACACGGCTTCCTCGTGTACGATCTTGCTCGCCTTGCCGACGGTCACGCTAAAATCGATCGCGAACGGCTCGGCGGCAGAACCGTTGACGCCGACCAATCCGGCGAGCGCGGTCAGACCGGCAAGAATGCGATTCATTCGGATGACCTTTTGAGCCAAGCGCAACGAAGGCGGGATGAACGCTGTGGTGTCGCGCCACTCCGGCTATGGTAGGGGATAAAAACATGTGGGACATGGAAAAGGCAAGAATTCGCCCTGCCCATGCCCCGGTGAATCGCTCGCAATTTCAAATCACGACAGTTTGTCTGAATTCAAGGCGAAGCCGCACATGAGCCGCACGCCGGTCTCGATGGCGGCGTCGGTGAAGTCGAATTGCGGCGTATGCAGCATGTGGTAGCTGTCCTTTCCCGGCGGAATCAGGCCAATAAAGCCGAAG
Organism: uncultured Gemmataceae bacterium; assembly: GCA_963815035.1. GTDB lineage: Bacteria > Planctomycetota > Planctomycetia > Gemmatales > Gemmataceae > JBGQCZ01. The sequence continues at coordinate 422,309 of CAWFFC010000023.1, read as the reverse complement.
CAGCTCGGCACCGCCCGGCCATAATAAGCGAAATCTTCCGACGCCATCCAGGCGTGATCCATATGCATGATTCGCTTCGAGCCGCAGACCTCTTCCGCGACCTGAACGGCGAAATTGGTCGTCTTCGCCTCGTTGCAAACCGGCGGGAACGGCGAGGTAAACTTCACGTCCGCGCGACAATTGAATCCACGCACGGTATGTTCGACCAGTTCGCGAATCCGCGATTGAAGCAAAACGAATGTCTCGTCTGAATGGGCGCGCATGGTGCCGATCAACCTGGCCGAATCGGGAATGACATTGGTCGCGTCGCCCGCGTGGATGCTGCAAACCGACACGACCGCCGGCTGCGTCGGATCGGTGTTTCGCGCGACAATGGTTTGCATCGCGGTCACCAGTTGGGCCGCGGCGACGATCGGATCGCGAGCCGTGTGAGGCATCGCGGCATGTCCACCCTGCCCGTGCACGTTGATTTCGAAATCCGAACAACCCGCCAACAGTGCGCCCAGCTTGGTGGCGTACCAGCCATGTGGCAGAAAGGGTGTGCCGTGAAGCCCGAACATCGATGAAACCATTCGCCCGCCGACTTGGTCCGAAAGGACGCCGGCGTCGATCATACGTTGCGCCCCAGCGCCGTCTTCCTCGGCTGGTTGGAACAAAAGTTTCACGGGACGCGGCAATCGATTTCGCATCCGAGAGAGGACGCGTGCCGCGCCGAGCAAGACCGCGGTGTGGCCGTCATGTCCGCAAGCATGCATGCAGCCGGGATTGGTGGAGGCGTAGGGCACGCCCGACTCTTCGTGAATCGGCAAGGCATCGAGATCCGCGCGCAGGCCAAGCGCCGGTTCGCCGGATTTCGCGCCGTCGGGGTCGAGCCAGGCCACTACGCCGGTTTCGGCGAGACCGCGCTCGAACGGGATTCCCCATTCGGTCAGCTGTTTTTGAATTAGATCGCTGGCATAGGTTTCGTGATACGCCAGCTGCGGATGGGCATGCAATTCATGCCGTGCGGCTACAAGCCTCGGCATGACCTCGGGCAGGAGACGTTCGAGGCCTGACATGAGGCACCTCGTTGGGGCAAACACGCGCAGTCGAAACCAGGATGGAACTCCAAACTCGAATGACGACATGAATCAGATAATAAAAGCGGGGGTTCCCAATGCTATTATCGAGTTGCTGTCAACTCTCTTGCCGTGGCATAATTTACGTCGCGGTTTAATGAACGATTGAATGACAACTCTCAACAACGCGACGCACTGTCGCTGCCCGTCGTATAAACCATATCACATGCGACGATCGCATGAACGAAGGAAACGAAAATGATGGATGCAAAGCTTATGCCGCGAGTATGGTGAACGATGGGTGAAGTCTACATTTGGACGATTTCACTTATTGAATTCGCCCCGGCCATGGCTGGTAGCGAATCGCTTTCTTCAGATGAACTCGCGCACCGGGCGATTCGTTGCGGAGAGCGATCGCGTTCGGTTCATGGCCTGCCGCGCGGCGCTGCGGCGCATTCTCGCGGGCCTGCTGGACGCTGATCCCGCCGAAATCAAGTTTCAGTATTCCGAATTCGGCAAGCCGTCGCTAATCGGCGAGCACTCGCGCGGCTTTCACTTCAACGTGTCGCATTCTGACAACATTGCAATGATCGCGGTAACCTCACAGTCGCAAATCGGCGTCGATGTCGAGCGCGTGCGGCCGGATATCGATGCAACGGGAATCGCGGAGCGATTTTTTTCCGCGGTCGAGCGGGAAATGCTCGCGAGCTTGCCGGGGGAACTTCAGGTCGAGGCGTTTTTTCGCTGTTGGACTAGGAAGGAAGCAACCATCAAGGCCATTGGCGAAGGCCTTTCATTCCCGCTCGATCAATTCGATGTGTCGCTGGCGCCGATGAGCCCGCGAAACTGCTCGCGATTCGAGGCGAGCCAATCGCGATCGATTGTTGGTCGCTGCATGATCTGCCGGCGCCGGCGGGCTATATCGCCGCGCTGGCGGCAGCGGGACGAGTCGACCGGATCGTGCTGCGATCCGATTTCATTTGAGTTTGAATTCCGCGTCCGGCACCTCGACCGCGAGCCCGCTTTTCGGAATCGGCATCTTCATTGTCCAGAGCACGCCCTGACAAACTAGTCGGCGATATTCAGGCGTTCGCCAGTTGGCGTGAAAATGCAACCCGCTGAACCCGAATGAGCGCCCGCCATCGGGCCGCTCCCACGCCCAAGCGACGGTTTCCTCATTGCCATCAATCCGCGCTTGCATGACCGGCGTGATCTTGCCGGCCTGGGTGAACTTCAGTCGATAGTAGAACTCATCCTTGATGCGGAACGCGGCAATTCCGCTCGCGATCGGATGCATTGCATTCGGCTCGACGCCGGTTTCAAGCACCGCGTATTTGCGATCCGGTCCGCCATGGCAGCCGCCCAACAAGTTCAAACAGCCGTCGACGTATTTCGCATCCTTGGTTCCCATGGCCCAATGCAGGCCAACGATCGCGCCGCCGCGACGGGCCAGTTTCTGTAATGATTCGAGCCTTTTGGGATCGGTTTGCATCCACTTGGCGCCTTCGCTCAGATAGAGCACGACGCCATCGGCCCCCTCGAGCAATTTCGGGCCTTCTTTCCACGGTTCATCCGCACGGACCATCGTGATCTTCAGGTCGCTCACGGGTTCCAGGCAGCGCTTGAGAATTTTCAGGCCGGCGACATACTCGTGGGTTGTTGGCGGGTGTCCATCGGGCCCCTGCCCCACCAGCAACAGCGTCTTGGGCGGCCCGGCGAACAACGCCCCTGAAATTGACAGGAGAACGCAAAGCGACACCAAAATGCGTGCCATGCCGGGCCTCGGGAAAGTAATTTGATTTCGGCAATATAGCCATTTTGACGCTATCCGCGATGCGAAAGCTCGGGCGACTCGGCGCTCCGCGATTCGAGGCAAGTTGGGGGTCGCGCCGAATCGCTACTTCGTCGCGATTCGTTCATGAGTGCTGGCGGAGATTGACGATTATTCCGAGTGAAGCGAGTTTTTGGGTTGTTCGGGTTGCGCGGTTGTTGGGCCCATTCATGAACTCCGCGTCGCCGCTCTTCAGTCGATTGCAAGTCGTGATGGTGAGGAAAACGGTTATGCGCCGTGCCGTGATGGGGACCGTGGCAATGTGGCTCGCCGGCATCGGCGGCCTCGAGGCGCAAAACGCACCGGGTTACTTGGCCGACCCGCAAATGCAATCGGTCCCGCAACTCGCGCCGAATAACCACTACCCACAGCAGCAGGGCTATTACGATCCGGCCATGCAAAATGGTCAGCGACAGCAAATGCCGCCGGGATATGGGCCGGCTAACGCCATCATGAATCCCGCAATGACCAACGGCTATCCCCAAAGTATGCCGATGCGGCCTACCTACGCAAATCAGTACGCCAATCCGGGAATGTACCAAAATCAAAATGCGAATCCCGGGATGTATCAGAATCAGCAGTCAAACGCCGCGATGTACCAAAACCAGTATGCAAACCCGGGAATGTATCAAAACCAGTATGCGAATCCGGGGACCAACTCAAATCAGTTTGCGAACCAAGCCATGATGGGCCGGGGCATGATGATCGCCGGCGCCAACGAGGCGTTGCCGCAACCAAATGCCGTCCCACCCCAACAAATGAACGGAATGCCGGCGCCAGGATACGGCCCCCCAATGACCTATCCACCCGGCTACGGCGCCGCATACGACGGCGGCGACTACTGCGGCGACGGATATTGCAATAACTATTGCAACCGCTGCTGTCCCAACGGCGCCTGCGGCCCCGAGGGACGATCCTGGGCCAGCGCCGAGCTGCTTTTCTTCTGGACCAAGGGCCAAGGCATGCCGCCGCTTGTCACCAGCGGCGTCGATCTCGCCAACCCGGGCATCATTGGCCAGCCCGGCACGGTTGTCCTTTTCGGCGGCGAGCGCGTCGGCGAAGACCTCCGCATGGGCCTGCGAGTTCGCGGCGGTTTCTGGATCGATGAGTGCCAGATGCTCGGTGTCGAGGGCAGCTTCTTTTTCATCGCCAATCGCAACGTCGATTTCATGTCGGAATGCCAGGTCGGCGATTTCGTTGCCCGGCCGTTTTTCAACCTCGGCATCGGCGCCCAGGACGCGGAAATCGTCTGCGCTCCGGGCGTGTTGTGCGGGCATGTGGCAATTAATGCGTTCAATGAAATGTTCGGCGCCGACGCCAACATCCGCCGCAATCTCTGCTGCAACTGCGACTATCGCGCGGATCTGGTCCTCGGCTTCCGTTACATGCACCTGCTGGACGACCTGAGCATTGAGGAGAACCTGACGAACCTTGACCCGAACCGCGGCGCGATCGGCGAGGGCTTCATCGTCCGCGATCGCTTCCACGCGAACAACAATTTCTATGGTGGCCAAGTCGGCGCCGCCGGCGAATTCCGCAGCGGCCAGTTCTTCATGGACTGGCGCAGGCCTGGTCGCGCTCGGCTCGACCACCCGCGCCGTGACGATTAGCGGCTCGACAACCTTTCTCGACCCGGTCCCCGGCGGCAACGCCGTGACGCAGCCCGGCGGCCTGCTCGCCCAACAGTCGAATCGCGGCGTCTTCACTTCAAACGCCTTCTCGGTCGTGCCGGAATTCAACATCAATTTGGGATTCAATGTCACTCCCAGCATCCGTGTTTGGGCCGGCTACACGTTCATGTATTGGAATAACGTCATGCGGGCCGGCGAGCAAATCGACCTAAACGTCGATCCGAATCAATTGCCGACCCGGGCCGGCCCGGGCGCTTTCGGAACTCAACCAACCTTCCCTGGCCGCGTGACCGACGTTTGGCTTCAGGGCCTGAGCCTGGGGGCTCAGATCCGTTATTGATCCAAGCGCATCGAATGCAATTGCCCACGCCTCGCCGATCGAACGAGATCGGCGGGGCGTTGTTTTTTCGGCCTTTCCGTTTTCGATGCCGCGCGGTTCAATAAAGCGTCGCCCGGCCGCCGCGTATAAATGGAATTGAGATGCTGGAACTTCGCGGACACACAGGGACCATTCACGCGCTGGCGTTCGCCGCGGACGGTCGCACGCTCTTTACCGCCGGCAAGGACCAGACCATCCGCGTTTGGAATGTGGCGGAAGGGATGGAAGAGAACCGCTTGGAGGGCCATGCCGGATCGGTGCTTTCCCTTGCGGTGCATCGAAACGGCAAAGTGCTGGCAAGCGGGGGCGGCGATCGTAGTTTGAAGATATGGAGACTGCCGGACGGGCGCTTGATCGAAGCCTTTCCAAAGCAAATGGCCGCGGTGACAGGCGTCGGCTGGTTGCCCGACCGCCCGGGCTCGTTGGTGATGCTTTGTGGCGAGCGATTGCAGCCGGAGCGCGGCGGCGAACTCAGGCTTTGGGATCTCGCCGAGGGGTCCAAACCGAAAAATCTTCGCCTGGACCCGAATGGGTTCTGGTCGCTGGCGGTCGCCGCCCATGCCCCATGCATCGCCTTCGGCGGCGGCGCTCGCAACGTGGCGGCCTGGAACCTGACGCAGCAGGAACCGGCCATCGTTCGCATTCCGTCGCCCAGCCTGGCCGTGGCGATCTCGCCGGACGGAATCCTGCTCGCCTGCAGCGTCGATCGCACCGTGAAGTTGATCGATGTCGCCCGGCGGCGGGAAATCGCGACCATCGAGGGCCACAAGGGGCTCGTCCGTGCCCTGGCCTTTTCCCCGACTGGCCGCATGCTCGCCAGCGGATCGCAGGACCAGACGGTCAAGTTTTGGTCGCTCGAAAACGGCACGGTCCAACCCAGCCCGGTATACCAGTGGCCCATCGGCGGAGTGCATGCGCTGGCCTTTTCGCCCGATGGCATGTTAGCGGCCGCCGCGGGCGAATCCGGCGCCGCCTGGGTCTGGGATCTTGATCTGTAACGCCGCTGTTTTTTCACCTTGAACGGCAAGCGACGCGATGTCATTGATCACCGAACATTTGACCAAGGATTTTCCCACCCGCAGCGGACCGTTGTCGGTGCTGCGCGGCATCGATCTCGAAGTCGGACCGGGCGACGCGCTCGCCATCATGGGCCCGTCCGGATCCGGCAAGAGCACCCTGCTCCACATCCTCGGCACGCTCGAACGACCCACCAGCGGCGGCTTGCGCCTCAACGACGAGGATCCGTTTGCCCTGTCCGAGCCGGCGCTCGCCGACTTTCGCAACCGAAAAATCGGCTTCGTATTTCAAGATCATCATTTATTGCCGCAATGCTCGGTGCTCGAAAATGTGCTCGTGCCGACGCTGGTGAATCCTTCGACCAAGGCGGACGAAGTGCAAAAGTGGGCCCGCGACCTACTCGAGCGCGTCGGCCTGTCATCGCGGCTCGATCACCGGCCCGCCGAACTTTCCGGCGGCGAACGCCAACGCGTCGCCATCGCCCGAGCACTCGTGCTCAAGCCGTTGCTATTGCTGGCCGACGAGCCGACAGGGAACCTTGATCGCCACACTGCGAAAACGGTCGGCGAATTGCTGATCGAACTGCATCGCCAATCGAACGCGATGCTGGTCGCTGTCACCCATAGCGCCGAACTCGCCGGCATGTTCCCGCGCCGACTGGAAATGAACGACGGCAAGTTAGTCTGAACAATTCGGGCCATCGCTCGTTACAGCCTTGTTGCGCCCTGAAATGCAATTCGCGGTTAGAATGCGCGCGTCGGTCGAAATCGACCGACCCGAAATGGAACCAACCTTTCAGGAGCCAGCGATGAAACGAGTCTTGTTTGCTTCCGTCCTCTTCGTGGGCCTGCCGGCACTGGTCATACCGGAGGCCCCAAAGTCGAGCATTCCCAATTCCGCCATCGACATGAACGGCTTTTTGAAGATTTCACGCGAGGCCGCCAATCTTCGCGAGACGCATCGCCTCACCGAGGCCGATTTCATTCGCCTGAGCGGCGAGCCCGGCACGATCATTCTCGACGCCCGGAGCAAGGCCAAATTCGACATGCTGCACATCAAGGGGGCGATGAATATCACCTTCCCGGACATCACCGTGGCCAGCCTGAAAGAAAAGATCCCGGACAAGAACACGCGGATTTTGATTTATTGCAACAACAATTTCAAGAACGCCGAGGGACCCTTTCCCACCAAGGCGCCGACCGCGTCGCTAAACCTTTCGACGTATATTTCGCTCTACACGTACGGCTATCGCAACATCTACGAACTCGGCCCGCAACTCGATCCAAAGGATTCGAAGCTGCCGTTTGAATCGAACCGGCCGAGCAAGAAACGGAGCCGCGGCTGATTGGATCATCGCGCCTCGAACACAAGCCTTATGCTCTTCGGGGTGTTTTCGACCATCACCTTCCAGGGCGTCGAAGTGGAATTCAGATACTCGCTCGGCACGGCGATTTTCTTGTCGCCTTTGCCGGGCGAGTTCAACTGATTGGCGTTGGCGGCGTGCCCCGCGCCGACGGGAATGGGCGCGAGAGTCACCTTGTATCGCCCCGGAGTTACGCCCGAAATTGAAAACTTGCCGCTCTTGTCCAGCACGCCGCTGGGCACCCTGCCCTTCGCGGAAATCTCATCATCGGCGTAAAACGCGATAATCATGTCAGAAACCGGCTTGCCGTCGGAATAAACGACCTCGCCGGTCACGTCAACGGGCGGCGGAATCGCGGCCTTTCTCGAACAGCCCGGACCGGCAAGCCACCCAAGAAGTGCAACGAATACAAGACTACGCGGCGATGTCATGCGATTCACCAATCATTGCCGGCGTTCGCGCCGTCGTATGGAACCAGCATGGCGGTCCAACTGCGCTGCGAAATGCCATATGAAACCACATGCACGCTACCGTCGGCGAAGCCAACGTTCATCCCGCCGCTGTGAGCCGATTGAGCCCGCCAATTATCGCATTCGCGTGGCGGCGGATTGTTTTGGAACATCAGCGTGTTTCGCTGCTGATACCAATCGATGCCGAAGTTGTGATAAAACCACGAATACAGCGCGATTCGCGGGATGCGATCGCAATTCGAATAGCCTTCGCCAAACATCACGACATTCGAAAGCCCGTCTTCATAGTTCGCGAACGTCACCGGATTGGCCCACACGCCATTAGTGTCCCGCATCGACCAGGCGTTGAAATTGGCAAGATAGTTGGTGGCGCCCCAGCCGGATGCCGTTCCTTTTTGGGCGGTCGGATCGGACGGGCACAGCAGGACCTTGAAGACGATGTCATGCGCTCCGTCGATCCAGATGCCGTGGGCATGATAGCCCACGCATGAACCGCCGCCGGTGTAGGTGTAATCGTGGCCGTTGTAATGCTCGGTGATGGCGCCGCCGCCTCCGCCCGAATAACTGTCGCAAAAACTTTCGTTCCAGCCCGAGGCCATGATTTCGCGCATCACAAAGTCGTAGAGGTTGTTCTGTTCGACGAACGGCAATAGGTGGGCGAACCAGCCGCCATACATCCGCGTGCGATTGACGCCATCGCCCGGATAGACGCTCTTCGGACCATCGACGCCGAAATAGGGCGGCTTGTTGCCGAAGGTGTCGTGATAATTGTGGGTCGCCAGGACCAATTGCTTCAGGTTGTTCTGGCAGGCCGAGCGATTGGCGGCCTCGCGAACCTTTTGCACGGCGGGAAGCAGCAGTGCGATCAGAATGGCGATGATGGCGATGACGACCAGCAATTCGATAAGCGTAAACGCCAATCGCCGCGTGGGGATGGAGCGGTTCATCGGCTTCTCCAGGTGGGATGCGACGCCGGAAGCGAGTAACTCCGGCTATTCACGCATTGTCATTTTTCTAACATCACCCATAGGGCGGGTCAACGAAAAAGGGTTCGCCCGGCACCCCTTCGACGCGGGAATCGATCATGACGTTCCGCCAATTATTATTTCGAAATCTGTCTTTCCATTGGCGAGGCAACCTGGCGGTGCTGCTGGGCGTCGCCGTCGGCGCCGCGGTGCTCGCCGGCGCTAACCGTCGGCGATTCGCTGCGAGGGAGTTTGAAGGACCGGGCGGAAAGTCAACGATCTGGCACCGACTTCGCGCTGCTCAGCGGCAGGTACTTCCATGAGTCAGTATTGTCGTCAGATGCATCAATCAAGGTCCAACCAGCGATAATCGTCAAAGGGCGTGCGTTTGTAGGTGATCCCGAAATCCATCCAGAGATGATGAGCGAATCATCATGCACGGTCATCGGAATTACCGATGACGCACTGCGCGAATTCCTCAATGTTCCGCTCGAACGAAGCGTCGATCGAGCCGGGATGGAAATTCCGCCCGGTTATCGCTTCGAAAAAGGACTTTGGATTTCGAGCGACCTGTCGCAAGCACTGAAGAATATTGATCGCGGGGCAGGAGTTCGATTCGAGATTCCATCAACAACTGAAACTCCGCAAGAAAGCTTGCTCGGACAGCGAGACTCATCAAGAACCATCCGGAATTTTGAACAAGAGGTGTTTGCGGTTTCTGGTAGCAATCATCCAATCTCGACGTTTCGACTTGTCCCGTCAGCGACTTCGCCACGAAATGCTTTTGTACCGCTGAGCGTCCTTCAAAAGGCACTGAACGAAGAGAATCGAGTTAACACGCTTCTCGTCAAGGGCGGTACGCGCGAGCAACTTCAGTCGCTGCTGGCTCACAACCTTAGGTTGGACGATTGGGGTGTGGCAATCAAGCTGCACTCCAATTACATCTCGGTCGAGTCGCGTCAGACCATTGTCGAGCCCGCGGTCGCAGGTGCCGTTGAACGTGCCGCCACGGCGGAAAATCTCCGCATCGCCCCGACACTCGTTTACCTCGCGAACTCGATCGCCGCCGAAGGGAAGCAGCCAATTCCCTATTCAATCGTGGCGGCGCTCGATCCGGCCGCTGCGCCGCCGTTGGGGCCGTTTCTGCCGCCGGGCGTCGATTCATTGAAAGATGATGAAATCGTCCTGGCCGATTGGCCCGATTCGCCGTTGCGAGGCCTGACGGCCGGCACGAAGATCACGCTCACCTATTTCGAGCCTGAATTAAAGGATGGCAAGCAAGTCGAAAGCAACGCGACCTTCACGCTGCGCGGCTATGTGCCGATGACCGGCCCGGCGAACGATCCGAACCTGACGCCGGCGTTTCCCGGCGTCACCGACAAGCTCTCCGTGCGCGACTGGAAACCGCCCTTCGAATTCGACAACACGCGCATTCGCCCGCTCGACGAAAAATACTGGCGCGAACACAAGACCACGCCAAAAGCGTATGTGACGCTCGCCGCGGGGCGAAAACTCTGGGCCAGCCGCTTCGGTGACGCCACCTCGATCCGCGTCGCCGGCGTCAAAAACCTCGACCAATTCAAGGAGAAACTTCGCTCCGAACTTCGCCCGGAAGAGGGCGGTTTTGTTTTCGATGACATCAAGTCGCGCTTCGAGGCGGCCAGCCAGGGCGGCCAGGATTTTGGCGGCCTCTTTCTTGGCTTCAGTTTCTTTTTGATCGTTTCGGCGTTGCTACTCGTCGGCCTGCTCACGCGCCTGAATCTCGAACGCCGGGCCAGCGAAATCGGCCTGCTCATTGCCACCGGCTGGCGGCTGCGAACCGTGCGGCGACTGCTCCTCATCGAGGGATTGCTTGTCGCGACCATCGGCGGAATTCTCGGACTCATCGCCGCCATCGCCTTCGCCGACGGCATGCTCGAACTCCTGCGCGATCTTTGGCCCGATCAATCGGTCGGCGCCTTCCTGCGTTTGCACGTGACATGGATGAGCATGTTCATCGGTTATTTCGGCATGTCGATCATCACCGCGATCACCATCTGGTGGGCCTTGCGCATGCTCAACCGCGCTGCCCCCAGCGCGCTGATCGCCGGGTCATATCGGCCGCAATTTGCAGCGATTGATCAAACCACCGCCGGAATCTGGTCCCGCTTTGCACGTCGCCTGCCGCCCGCGAGTTGGGCCGCCTATCTCCTGTTCCCCATCGCGATCGCGTGCCTCGCGGCGGGGGCCTTCATGGGCAACCCGATGTTCCGCGCGCTCACGTTCTTCGCGGGCGGCGGGCTGTTGCTCATCGCGGCGCTGATGCTCGTTTGGCGATGGCTCAAGCGCGAATCGCCCGAGCCGATCACCGGCCACGGCCCCGTCGCGCTGGCTCGCCTTGGCATTCGCAACGCCGGCCGCAACCCCGGCCGCAGCCTGCTCACCGCCGGCCTGCTCGCCAGCGCTGCCTTTCTGCTGGTCGCGGTCGAATCGTTTCGCCGCCAGCCCGAGAAGGATTTCGAAAAAGTCTCCGGCGGCTCCGGCGGCTGCCCCTTGCTGGTGCAAACCAGCCTGCCGGTTTTCAAGGATCTGAACTCCGACGGCCGCGACGATTTGCTTGCGACATTGCAACAACATTACCAACGGCAGCCGGATGACAAAACGACGCCGACGAGAGCGCACCGAACAGGCTCAAAAGCTGCTCGAACAAACGAAAATCTATTCGTTCCGCAAATTGGGCGGCGACGACGCCAGTTGCCTGAACCTCTACCAGGCCGGCCGGCCGCAAATGCTCGGCGTGCCGCAGAACCTCATCGCCCGCGGCGGTTTTCACTTCATCGACACCGACGCCAACTCGCCCGAGGAAAAGCAAGACCCCTGGCTCATGCTGAACCGACCAGCAGAGGATGCGATCCCGGCCATCGCAGAGCAAAACACGCTCACCTGGATGCTGAAAAAAGATCTGGGCGATACCTACGAAATCCCCGATGAAAATGGCCACATGGTTAAACTGCGCTTCGTCGGCGTGCTCAAGGACAGCGTGTTCCAGAGCGAACTGCTGATCTCCGCCGCGAATTTTGCAAAGGTATTCCCGCACACCGAGGGCTTCACCTATCATTTGGTGGAAACTTCGCCCGACAAGGCTGACGCCGTCGCCGATCTGCTGCGAATTGGTCTGGCCAAGCAGGGCGCAGGAAATCTCGCGCTCGATCGAGCACGTCGCCACCTACATGGCAGTCGAAAACACTTACCTGACGACCTTCCAACTGCTAGGCGGCTTCGGCATGTTGCTCGGGGCGTTCGGTCTCGCCGTGGTCATGCTCCGCGCCGCCTGGGAGCGCCGCGGCGAACTTGCCCTGCTCCGCGCCCTCGGCTATCGCAACAGCGCCCTCAACGAAATGGTGATGGCCGAAAACGCCATGCTGCTCCTGGTTGGCCTCCTCGTCGGCATCGGCGCCGCCCTGCTCTCGGTCCTGCCGCACCTGGCGCTGGGCGGTTCGCTCCCGATCGCGCACCTGGCGATGCTGCTCGCGGTCGTCCTGCTTGCGGGCCTCATCGCCGGCTTTCTCGCGGTGCGCTCGACGCTGCGAGCCCCGCTCCTCGCCGCGTTGCGCAAGGAATGAAAGCGCCAGGAATCGTGGTAAAACAGTTGGATGCGACACCGGCGATCGACATCCGCCGATCGGTTGATTCGAGTCATCAGAGTCGCGAATTCCCTCGGGGGGCCGCCGACCGTGGTCAACGACGAAATTCAATCGCTTTGCGTCGACTTGTGTTCGCGCGCCAAAGCCGCGTCGCGAGCGTTGGCAACCGTGAGTGGCGCGGTCAAGAATCTCTGGCTTCGGCGTGCCGCTCATGCCCTTGGCGCGGCGACAGAGTCAATTCTCGAGGCCAACGCACACGATCTCGAGCGGGCGCCGGAGTTTGGACTTTCACCGGCGCAAACCGACCGGCTGCGGCTGACTACGGCGCGGCTGCATGCGGCCGCCGATGGCCTGCGCGAAATCGCTGCTTTGCCCGACCCAATCGGCCGCGTGATCGAAGGGAGCACGCGGCCTAATGGGCTGGAGATTCGCAAGGTCGGCGTGCCGCTGGGCGTGTTGTTCTTTCTCTACGAATCGCGGCCGAATGTGACGGTGGACGCGGCCGGGCTGGCAGTGAAGAGCGGCAACGCCATCATCCTTCGCGGCGGCAAGGAAGCAATGCAATCCAACACGGCCCTGCATCAAGTCCTTCAGGAAACGCTCGCGGAAGTCGGATTGCCCGTGGACGCCATTCAACTCGTCACGTCGACCGATCGGGCAATTGTCGGAGAATTGCTGAAATTGAATGACTACATCGACCTGGCAATCCCGCGAGGCGGGGAAAGCCTGATTCGCCGAGTCAGCGCCGAGGCGACGATGCCCGTGCTCAAACATTATCGCGGCAATTGCCACGTCTACGTGGACAAGGCGGCCAATCTGGAAATGGCCGAGCAGATCGTGGTCAATTCGAAATGCCATCGGCCGGGCGTGTGCAACGCCGTGGAGAGCCTGCTCGTGCATCGCGAAGTCGCCCGGTCATTTCTTGCAAATGCCGGCAATGCTTTGAAAGAAAACGGGGTCGAGATTCGCGGCTGCGAGGCGACCCGGCAGATTTTGCCGTGGGCGAAGCCGGCAACGGTCGAGGACTGGAGCGCCGAATATCTGGAGTTGATTCTTTCCGTGAAACTGGTAGAGGGCGTCAACGAGGCGATCGCCCACGTCAATCAGTTTGGCTCGCATCACACCGACGCGATCGTGACCGAGGACCTGTCGGCCGCGCGGCGGTTTGTCGCCGCGGTGGACTCGGCCGCCGTCATCGTGAACGCGAGCACCCGGTTTCATGACGGTTTCGAATTCGGCCTGGGGGCGGAAATCGGAATCAGCACCGACAAGTTTCACGCGCGCGGTCCCTGCGGACTTAACGAACTGACCACGTATAAATACGTGGTTTGCGGTTCGGGCCAGGTCCGCGAATAAGGAAACGGGCACGGATGCCCGCTCACGGCATGGATGTGTTGGCCCCGATCGTGTTGATCGCGCTTTTAGCCGCGGCGGGCCTGCTGTCCGCGGCCATTCGCGGTAAGCGCCGCCGCGATCGCGGCGCCCTGGTCCGGCAAGTGCACCGGCAACACCTCTACCTTTTTCAGGGCGGCCAGCTCGGTGAGGCGGACGTCGAATCGGCTCGGTGCACGTTCGAGCGCACATTGAATCGCGGCGATCTCCGCGAAGCCGAAGAAATGATCAAGCCCGGGATCAGGTTTGTCGCCCAGGTGCGGGCTCTAGCCGAGATTGGCTCCGATGCCGCGGCGGTCGTCCTCGAACGCCAGCTGGACCGCCGGCACTGCTCCAATCCGCTTGAACAATCCTGGTATTGGCTCGACGTGACCTGTGCCCTGCGGACACTGCGACGCGCCGACTGTCTACCGGCTTTAATGCGCCGGGTCGCGGAACGCGACCTGTCGCTGAGCCATTTCCTGGCCGCCGAAACGGTTTGCTTCCCGGGATTCCAGGGACATTTGGAGCGGCCCGAAACCGTCAGCGGCCGCGCCGCGGCGAGGACTCTCGTTCAGGCGCTCGCCGGACTGCGAAATGGCGTCCACCCGCACGTCGTCGCGGTGGGCCGCCTCGGCGACGCCATCGAGATGGTCTGGCGCCACGGCCGCGAGCCGATCAATCCGCTCGCCGTTCAAGTGTTCCGCGAAGCGCTTCGACTGATTCGACGAGCCGACCACGCGGAACGTTTTTTCGACAATGAAAGCGACCGCCTGGCGTTTCGGGTACAAATCGAGCGAATCGAGGAGCGATGCGTTGCCTTTGGCAAGTACTTGGATGAATCCGTGCCGGCCTTACTCGACGCACTGTCGAAAGAGACAGGAACCGATCGGTCGGACCTGCTGCAAGCATTGATCGACCTCCGGGCCGATGCGGCCGACACGGTCATTCCGTTGATCAAAGCCAAGCGATTGTTTGACTTGGAAAAAGCGATCGAACTGTTGGCCTACTCAGGCGGGGAATCCGCCGGGGCGTTCCTGCGCGAATTGCTCGAGCGTCAATTGCATAGCGGCCGGGGCGAAACTCAGCAAACGATCCGATGCGCAATTCGCGCATTGCGACACCACCCCTGCGAAGAATCGGAACGGACGCTGCTGGCCGCGGCCACGCATCGAAACCCGACAATTCAAATCGCGGGACTGGGCAGTCTCGGCTGGTGGGAACCGATCCATCGCGAGGCGGCCGTGGCCTGCTTCAAAGACGCCCGTGTCCACGGGAATGCAGCCGTCGTTGCCGCGGCGCAGGCGGCGTTGGCCCGGCTCGGCGAACGGCACGCGCTGCGCTGGTACCGCCACCAACTTGCCGGCGAAAACAGCGATTCCATTCACCAAACGATTCAACGAATCGCCGACGAGGGCATCCTTTTGCTCTGGCCCGATGTGGACGCGCTGGCCGATGCGGACGACCGCGACATCGCGTTTCACGCCTGCGACGCCATCGAACAACTCCGCGAGGATTGCGTCGTCGCCGCATCGGCCCGATGACGCGGCCATTCTCACCGCAAATTCCGCAAATTCGATTCAACTCCAACCGATTCGACGGTCGATTCCATCAATGGACCATTCTCGAAGCGGAGATCCGACATGCGTCAGCCGCTCATATCCGTTGTCGTGCTTGTCGCGGCCGCCCTCGCGGGCTGTTCGACACATCGGAATACTCCCTACGCGAATGACCCGGTCTTGTTGCACTACAAGCCGACGTTGAATGATTCCGCGACGATCATTGCCGAAAAGCAGTGGCATCATAGCCCGGCCAAGCCGCCGAAACCGCCGGTCGCTCAGGACAAGATTGCCAACGAACTTGCGATCAGCCTGCCTCCTGTCTCTCCGGTCGCCGGGCCACTAAAGCCCGCGAGCGCGGATCAGTTGCTGCCGCCGCCTCCAGGCATGCAAATGCCGAGTGTCGCGTTGACGCCGGAAGCGTCGGGTCCGCCACTGCCAGTTCGCCCGACAGCGCCTGAGCCGCCGAGCATCGCCTCGACGCCGGTTGCGGTGTCGGAGCCTCCCGCGTCGCCAATTTCCGTTCCGCCGCCAGAAACCGGGCCAACGGCGAGCTTGACTCCTCCGCCACCCGCTGAAAGCGCCGAGCGGCGCAACGCCGGCGCCCGAGGGAGTGCAAGTCGCAAAAGCGGAAACGGTCGCCGCGAGTGGACCGGCTTCGAAATCGACGCGGTCCGAAATGGTCTCGTCCGCCGCCGGTCATCCGACCGCGCCGGGCAAATATGGACATGACAAGGACTACCACTGGCTGCAAGGCACGCTCGAGCGGCATTACCGGGGATATTACTGCATCCGCTATTGCGACCCATCGGTCGAGGATGTGAATGGCGGCAAGGTCCGCCTCCTGGAGTCGAACCTGCTCGAGGGTTTCCAAGAAGGCGACATTATCGGCGTCGAGGGTGAAGTGATGCCCAACAGCACGGATTCCTTCCATACCAATCCGCGCTTCCGCATCCGCGACATTTGGCTGGTCCGGAAGAAATAGTCAGATCATTTCTTGATCGTTGTCGCCAGCGCCTGATTGTTGGAGTGGCCGGTGATGACCGCCTTGCCGTCGCCGGTGAAGGTCAGGCAATAGGCCGGCGACATGATCTTGTGCTGAAAAATCGGCTTGTCCAGCTTTTCGTCCCAGATGCGAATCATGCCCGAATAGCCGATCGTCCCGAGCGTCTTGCCGTCGCGGGCCAGCGCGACTCCAAACGGATCGTCGTCGAGCGGACCGGCCTTTTTCGTTTCTTTTCCCGTCGTGACGTCGAAGATGCGAATGAAACGATCTAGCCCAATCGTTACCAGGTGCTTGTTGTCAGTTTGAAAAACCATGCCCAAAACCGCCATCATCGGCGGTTTCTCCTGCATTTTGATCGACTTCAGTTCCTTGCGACCGGCGATGTCCCAGATCTTGACCACGCCGTCCTGGCCGCCCGAGGCGAGCAGCTTGCTGTCGGGGCTGAACGCGATGGCGTATACCGACCCGGCGTGAGCCCCGAGGTTTTTCACTTCCTTGCCGTCGGCGGCGTTCCATAGCCGAACCGATTTGTCAGCGCCGCACGAGGCGAGCAGCTTGCCGTCGGGGCTAAAGGTCACGCAATCGACAATGTCGGTGTGTGTCTTGATCTGGGCGACCTGCTTGGCGTCCGCCAGGTTCCAGAGGCGAATGGTCTTGTCCAATCCGGATGACGCAAGTGCCTTGCCATCGGGCCGGTAGGCCACGCAATAGACGGGCCCGCTATGTCCGGTGAGCGTGCGTGTGTTCTTTCCGGTGGCGATTTCCCAGAGTTTCACCAAGCCATCGAATCCCGCGGTGGCAAGTTGCTTTCCATCGGGGCTCACCGCCACGCTATGAACCAGGTCGGTATGACCCTTAAACTCGGCGGCAGTTTGCGCCTGGGCGGCGCCCGCGAGAACAAACGCGACGCTCGAACCAATCAGCATGCGGGACATGGAAGTGCTCCACGTTGGTCAATGAGAAAGCTCCGTCACCGGCACGAAACCGTGGCGCATCGTATTCTCCGTGATGCAGCGAGGCAACAAAAACTGTAGCAAATAATCGGGGCCGCCTGCCTTCGAGCCGATGCCCGACATTTTGAAACCGCCAAACGGCTGGCGATCGACGAGCGTCCGGTGATCTTTCGGTTCACATATAGGTTGCCGACGCGGAATCGGCGTTTCACCGCGGCGATATTCGCCGGACTGCGTGAAAAGAGCCCGCCCGTCAGAGCATAGGGGGTTCCATTGGCGATTTCGAGCGCCTGGTCGAGATCGCGAGCTTTGATGACGGCAAGCACCGGACCGAAGATTTCCTCCTGGGCAATGGTCGCGGTCGGGGGCACGTCGGCAAAGATATGCGGCGAAACAAAACTCCCCTGTTCCGCCAAGGATCCCAAGTCGGCGGCGTAAACGAGCCTCGCCTCGGATTTGCCCTTCTCAATCATGCCGAGAATTCGCTTGCGGGCATCTTCGTCGATGACCGGTCCGACGCCGCAAGCTGGGTTGTCGGCCGGCGCGATCAGCATGCTCTTCGTGGCTTCCGTGAGCCGAGCCAGAAATTGATCGTGAATTGACTCGAGCACCACAGCCCGCGAGCAAGCCGAGCATTTCTGTCCGGCATAGACAAACGCGCTTTCGGCGACGCCCTTGACCGCCTCGTCGAGATCAGCGTCGGCATCGACGATGATGGCGTTCTTGCCGCCCATCTCGGCGATGGCGCGCTTGACATGGTCCTGCCCGGCGCGACGGTTGAGGCTTCGCGATTAATCAGCAGGCCGACATTCCGCGAGCCGGTGAAGGCAATGACGGCGACACGGGGATGGCTGATCAGGGTTGGCCCGATTTCCTCGCCGACGCCGGGCAAAAACTGACGGCGCCGGCCGGCACGCCGACCTCGCGGAAGATTTCCATTAGCTTGGCGCCAATGATGGAGGACTGCTCGGCCGGCTTGATGATCACGGGGTTGCCCGCGACCAGCGCCGCCGTGGTCATGCCGGTCAGAATGGCCAGCGGAAAGTTCCAGGGCGCGATGATCACGGCCACGCCGCGCGGCTCATAAGTGTTTTCATTCTCTTCGCCGGGCACGTTGTTTTGCCGCGGCCGGCCGAGGCGAACCATCTCGCGGCCGTAGTATTCGCAAAAATCGATGGCCTCGGCGATGTCGGCGTCCGCCTCGCGCCATGGCTTGCCGCATTCGTAGACTTCCCAGGCCGCCAATTCGAAGCGGCGCCGCCGCATCACTTCCGCCGCGCAAACAGGAAAGCAGCCCGCTCGGGGGCCGGTGTGTCTCGCCAGGTCGGAAAGTACCCGGCTGCCGCGGCGATGGCCGCTTCCGCGTCCTCTTTCCGGGCCAGCGCGAACCGGCCCACCGACTGCTTCTGATTCGACGGGTTATACGACTCCATCCAGCGGTCGGTGGTCACATGCTCGCCATTGATCACGAGCGGGTATTCGCGATTGAATTGAGCCGCCACCTCGGCGAACGCCGTTCGCATCGCCTCGCGATTCTCCTCGCGGCTGAAATCGGCTACCGGTTCATTGCGAAAGGCCGACTTTGGATCGCGGGCCCCGGCGTGAATGCCCGGCATCCGCGTCGCATGGTGGTTCGAATTCGAGTGGCCAGCGCGCGAGCCGGGGTCAGACTGGCGAAATCGAGAGGGGTTCATCAGAAGTTGATCCTCGGACTTGTGTTCCTTAAAGCTCGCCCGCAAAAACGATTCGTTCGAGGTGTTTTCGAGCAGGCGGCGAACCAAATAAGCCATGCCCGGGAGAAGTTGCCCATACGGCGTGTAGATCCGCACGCGATGGCCCATTTTCACCAGCACATTCTTGATCGGGTCGGCCATGCCATACAGCATCTGAAACTCATAACTGGCGCGGCAGGCCGAGTTTGTCGGCACAGGCGAGGGCAAAGGCGATGCTGCGGACGTTATGGCTGCCAAACGCCGGCCGGAGTTGGCGATAATTCTCCATCAGAAATCGGGTCGCGCGCTCATAACTCGCATCGGTTTCCCACTTTCGCGAATAGACCGGGTTCGGCCAGTCGTTTTGCGCCGAAATCACCGATTCATAATCCCAATACGCGCCTTTCACGAGCCGAATCCAGATCGGCGTGCCGCGCGTCCTCACGAATTCGAGCAGTTCGCGCAAGTCGTGTTCGCAATCCCGAAGATACGCCTGGATGGCGATGCCGATGTCCGCCCAATTTCGGAACTCCGGCTCGGACAGGACTTCGCGGAAAATCCGCAGCGTCATGTCCTTGAACGAGTATTGCTCCATGTCAAAATTAACGAACACGCCGCGGGATCGAGCCAGTTGCAGAATCGGCCGCAGCCGCCGACGGACGATTTCGCTGGTGCGGACCGGGTCGATCGGATCGAACTGACTGTACAACGACGAGAGCTTGACCGACACATTGACGCGCGGGATCGGCCCGCGATCGTCGCGATCGATCACCGGCACCTCGGGCCAGTGGGCGATTTCCCGCCCGAGCCCCTCGATCAATTCGAGGTATTGCGCCTGGTAGAGATCGGCCTCGTTTTCGGTGATCGTGGCCTCGCCCAACAGGTCGATCGTGAAGCCCAGTTGCCGGCGTCGCAGGTTGGCAATCGCCTCGAGAGCCTCCTCGACGTTCGACCCGGCGATGAACTTCCGCGCCAGGCGCGTGGCGTTGAGTTTGGCCGACCAGGCCAGTGTCCGCGACGAGAAGCCGCTATCGGGTAGATGTCGCAGACCAAAGCGCATCCAGCTGGGCAGGCGGGGGCCGATTTCCGTGAAATATTCGCGAAGATGCCGCGCGATCGACTCGGGGGTCTTCAGCAAGGGCAGCGCGTCGATAAAGCGAAAAAGCTGGACCTTGACGGCCTCATCGGTCATGGTCCAGCCCATCATCAAGTCATCGAGCCAGGCAGGGGTGAACACCGTGGGCCCGGACCGCTCCAGCCGGGCGAAGATGTCCTTTCCGTAAGCTCGGGCCAGCGTGTCCAGGGCCCAAGCGGCTTCATCTTGCATCAACCAAGTCCCCCTGCACAGTTCGCCATTATCAGATATGATTCGTCAGTTGACAGTTAGTCATGATCGAGGCGAGGCCATGACGATCAAGCGAATCGGCAAGTACACCATCCTGAGTCAACTCGGCGCCGGTGCTCATAGCACTATTCTACGAATCAGCCGGGCCGAAGATGGACGACAGTACGCGCTCAAGGTCGTGCCCATCGGCGGCGCCGAAGACCAGAAATTCCTGGAACAGGCCGAGCACGAGTATCGCATTGCGCAGATGCTCGACCATGCCAATCTCATTAAGGTTTACCACCTGGAGAGCCAGACGGATTGGCTCTTTCGCCCCAAGAAAGTGCTGCTGTTGATCGAACTCGTCAACAACGGCCAGACCTTAGATCATATCAAGACGCTGTCGGTCGAAAAGTTGGTGCCGATTTTTGTGCAAGTCGCGTCGGCGCTGGTGCACATGCACCGCCGCGGCGTCCTCCATGCCGACATGAAACCAAATAATATCGTGATCAATCAACGAACCAACCAATCAAAGGTGATCGATTATGGGCTCGCCTGGGTGAAGGGCGAGAGCAAGGGCCGTTTTCAGGGCACGCCGGAATACATGGCGCCGGAAACCGTCGCTCTGAAGACCGTCAGCGAAAAAACCGACATCTTTAATTTCGGCGCGACGATGTATCGCATGTTGACGTGGCAGTATCCGCCGTCGCTGATTCCGCAACCCGGATCGGTGCGGATGAGCGCCAAGACGCATGGCAAGTTGCTCAAGCCGATATCGGAATGCAACGCCTCCGCCCCCGATGTCTTGTGCGAGCTGGTTCGCCGCTGCCTCTCCTATAATGCCGATCAGCGGCCGGAACGAATGAGCGAGGTTCAGGGCGCGCTCGACAAGATCGCCGACGACCTCGGCCCGCCCACGGACGCCGACTGGATCGAGGATCCGAAATCGATCGACTGACGGCAATCGGCGATCGGATATCCTTGCCGTACCATTTCCGCCTCGCATCGGATTGTTCACCTCGATTCGATGATTGGGCAAGCTTGCATAAACTATCATCAGGAACCCAAAAAACTCGCTACGGCGGCAGGATCTCAGGAACGCATCATGGCGGAATACAAGGATCGTGAACATTTCCTTCCGATTCGAAAGGCCGAACTGGTCGATCTGCTTTGCCGGTCGCGCTCGATTGGAACCGGGGTCCTACTTCCGGAATCTCAGCAGACTCAATTTCGCCGATTCTGCGAAATCCTGGCGGCGTTTTACCACTACGACTATCTCAAACAGCTCGAATCGCTCAAGGACGCCTACTCCCCGTTTGACCCGGACCGCGACACCAAGTGCCTCGTCGAAGTTTCGGAAACGGATCGCCACAAGCGATTGGACTCGCTATGTGGGGAATTCGGCAATCTCCTGCAGCGGGCCAATTTTCGCAAGCTATCGCACGACGAAATTGCGGCGGCCTCGCGCGAGGTCAGCGCGTGGGGCATCAATCTCGACGTCGATTTTTCCGCCTTCGACTTCGTGGAGATATACGTTCGCGGCGAATCGCGAGGCGTGCGCTCGGTGCGAAAGTGGTACAAACCTTGGGTCACGGAAGAAGTCTCGGTGCCGATGTTTCGCCGCCTGGCGTTGATTATCAAACAGCGGCCGCACAAGCGGCTCGGCAAATCCGCCGACACCAAGAGCGTTTACCTCAAAATTTTCAAGGACATTCCAACCGTCGACATGGAAATGCTGATTCCGGGCGGGCGGCCGAAAATGCCCAGATTTGATCGCGGCAAGCTGGGCGCGTCGCTGGCTAGCGCGGTCGGCTTCATCGCCTGGAAAATCTGGAGCGACTTCGGCGCGATCGCCCAAAGTTTCGTCCATCGGAATCCGCTCGCGCTCTATGGCCCGATCAGCCTGGTGCTGGGATACGGCTACAAGCAATATGCCGGCTACCACTACACGAAACAACAATATGCCCATCGCCTCACGACGAGCCTTTACTACCAGACGCTCGACAGCAACAGCGGCGTGCTGCACCGCCTGTTGGACGAGGCCGAGGAGCAGGACTGCCGCGAGGCGTTCCTTGCCTATTACCATTTGTGGCGAAATGCTCCGCCGCGCGGTTGGAGCCCGGCACAACTCGACGATTACATCGAAATGGAACTGGAACGAGTCGCCCAGATCAAGTTCGATTTCGAGATCGACGACGCCCTGGGCAAGCTCGAGCGGCTAAACCTGGTTGCAAAAGACGGCGAGAACTATCGCGCCGTGCCGATTGACGAAGCGATGCGAATCATCGATCGAGTTTGGGACAATGTCTTCCCGTACAACGTCTGATTTGCTTCGAGGAGTTCCATGAACGACCGCTGGATCGCTGACCGAATGAGTTCAATCGAGGTATCGGGCATTCGCCGCGTGTTCGACCTCGCGCAGCCTGAAAGAGCCGGTGAACTTGAGCATCGGGCAGCCGCATTTCGATGTGCCGGAGCCGATCAAACAGGCCGCCAAGGCCGCCATCGACGCGGGGAAAAACGGCTACACCGCCAGCCAGGGAATCGCCGAGCTGGTCGATCGGCTTCAGTCGCAAGTCGATGCGCAATATCCGGGCGCCGACCGAAACGTGATGGTGACCAGCGGGACCGGCGGCGGTTTGCTGCTCGCCCTGATGTGCACCGTCAATCCCGGCGACGAGGTGATCGTTTTCGATCCCTATTTCGTGATGTACCCGCACCAGGTCACGCTCTGCGGCGGGAAAATGGTGCTGGTCGATACGCATCCGACGTTTGCCATCGATGTGAACCGGGTCGCCGATGCGATCACGCCCAAAACAAAAGCAATCCTGGTGAATAGTCCGTCGAATCCAGCCGGCGTGGTGATCCCGCCGGATGCGCTGCGCGACTTGGCGGAACTCGCGGCGAAGCGCGGCGTGTTGCTCATCAGCGACGAGATCTATCACGCGTTCAACTACGATTCGCCATTTTGCAGTCCCGCCGAATTCAGCCCCGACGTGCTGGTCGTTGACGGGTTCGGCAAAACCTACGGCATGACCGGCTGGCGGATGGGCTTCGCGCATGGACCCAAACGGCTGATCGACGAAATGACGAAATTGCAGCAGTTCACTTTTGTTTGTGCGCAAGTGTCTCACAATATGGCACATTGGCCGCGCTCGAATACGATACTACCGCGATTACGGCCGGATACCGCCGCAAGCGCGATCGGTTGTGCAGCGGATTGCGCGGCCGGTATGATTTCGTCGTTCCGGGCGGCGCTTTTTACCTTTATCCGAAAGCGCCGGGCGGAAGCGGCGCCGCGTTTGTCGAGCGGGCCATTCGAAACAATTTGCTGATTATCCCGGGGAAGACATTTAGCGCGCGCGACAGCCATTTCCGCGTCAGTTACGCCGCGTCCGATGAGACGATTGACCGCGGCATCGAAATTCTTTCGCGCCTGGCGGACTCGTAAGGGAAACGCGAACTCGGGCGTTTAATGTACGTTTGGCCATATCGCGGTTGGCACAGACGTTGCAATTCGTTACACAGTACGGATTGACGGATTCTGAAGTTAGGGCAGAATAGCATTGTAGTTGGATTGTCCGTGCATGACCGATTTTCCCTCCCGCCGGATTCACGCCGTTGATTGGCCCCTCCCAGCAAGACGTTTGCGCCTGAGGTTTGGTCCCAAGCCTGGAATTTAAGAGACTTCGCCGGCCGGGATCTTCCGGCGGGCTGGAAAGGAACAGTGGCATGTCGAAACTTCTTCGAGCGACTTTGTTAAGCGGTTTGGCGGCATTCATTCTGGGCTCCGGCTTGACCCAGGCGGCCGACCCGCCGGCCAAGCCAAAGACATTCATCGTTCTGGTCGGCGTCGGCCAATTCCAGGACTCGGCGATTCAAGCGCGGCCTGCCGCCGAAAACGACGCCAAGTCGCTCTACGACCTGTTTGTCTCGAAGAAGTATATGGGCGTGGACAGCGCCAATGTTCGGCTGATCCTGGGCGCCGACGACAAGGGCCGCGATGCGAAGGCCGCCACGAAAGAGAACATCGTTCAGGCGTTCAAGTGGGCCGCCGAGCAGGCCGGCAAAAATGACCTGGTGATCTTCGGCTTGTTTGGCCGAGGGCGCCGGTCGGCGATCGCACCTGCTTCTTTTTGCCAACCTCCACGGTCAAGGATCGTGCCAAGAACGCCGTCCAGGCGCTCGACATCGAGCAGGAGATCGCTCATTTGAAGAGCGAAAAAGTGCTGACCCTGGTGGACGTCGATTACAAGGGATTTAAGGCCGACACGCAGTCGCTGGTCGAGCCGAACATTCTGGACATGGTGAAAGTGTTTGTGGGCAAGGAAGACGCGGAAGAGCACCAACTGCCGCCGGGCCGGATCATTTTCCTCGCCAGCAAC
Organism: uncultured Gemmataceae bacterium; assembly: GCA_963815035.1. Taxonomy (GTDB): domain Bacteria; phylum Planctomycetota; class Planctomycetia; order Gemmatales; family Gemmataceae; genus JBGQCZ01. The sequence goes on along the minus strand of CAWFFC010000023.1, from coordinate 397,662 downwards.
ACGGTGGCGAAACATATCGACGCCGACGGACATGGGATTTTCGCGAAATCCGTTCTCGAAGCGCTCGAAGGCAAGGCGGATCAAGAGGGCTACGAACCGGACGGAATCGTCACCGTGGAGGAGTTGCAAAAATATCTGGACGCGAATGTCATCGCCCGGGCGCGCGTGCTGGGCACAACGCACGAGGAAAAGGAGCAGACACCTCTGGTCTGGGGCACTCGATCGAGTCGCTTCGTGCTGACCAAGAACCCGGCGGTGGCGCCGAAAATCGAGTCCGCGGTCGCCGTCTTGGGCAAGCTGGATTTGCCAAAGGACGTGGTTAGCGAAGGCGTGAAACTGATCTCGCGCATGCCCAAACTCAAGGCCTTGCAGGAACTGCGCAAGGATTTTGTGAAACTGGCGGACGGCCGGATCAAGTCCAAGGAATTCCTGAAGCTTCGCGACCAGATTAAAGCCGCGATGAAACTCGACAAGGAAGACGCCGAGTCGTTCGCGCGAAAGACCTTATTTGGCTTGGAGCGAGTGCAACGTCGTTATGTCAAGGACTTGAATCTTGGCGAGATGGTTCAATGGGCGGTTAAGGGAATGTATCGCGGCCTTGAGGAAACGGTGCCGGCTGATATCCAGGATCAGTTGAAGACCTCCCGTTCGATGCGCCGCGGCCAACTGGCGGACCTTCTCGCCGATGCTCGCGAGCGCCTCGGCAAGCGCGAGGATCTCGACAAGAACAAGGACGTCGACCTCGCGATCAAGCGGATGATGTTCAACCTCGATCCGTATTCGACCTATTACGACGAGGCGGCGATCGCGGAGATGCAAAGCCGAATGACCGGGCGATTCACCGGCATCGGCGTGACCATTCGCCGCGACATGGTCCGCGACGGCCTGCTCGTCGTCTCGCCGATCATGGGCAGCCCGGCATACAAGGCTGGGCTGAAGGCCGGCGACCTGATCACGGAAATCATTCGCCCGGTCGACCCAAAGGGCAATAAGATCGATCCGCCGGAGGTGATCAGCACCAAGGGCATGAGCACCGACCAGGCGGTTCGAACGATCCTGGGCCAGCCGCGAACCAAGGTGCAAATCAAGGTGGTCCGCGTGGGACACGACAAACCAATCGAGTTTGAACTGTCCCGTGCCCGCGTCGATGTCGAAACCGTGTTCGGGGTCAAGCGAAAGACGGACGATTCGTGGGACTACATGATTGACCCGGAGAAGAAAATCGCCTACATTCGCTTGACTCAGTTTTCGCCACGATCCGCCGCCGACATGAAAGAGGCCGTCGAAAAACTAGCCAAGCAAGGCGTCAAAGGCGTGATTCTCGATCTTCGCTTCAATCCCGGCGGACTATTGACCGCGGCCATTCAAATCTCCGATCTGTTTATCGAAGACGGCCTGATCGTGACCATCAAGCCGCGATCCAGCGTGGGCGACGAGGTGCCTTATGGCGGCAAGAGCGCCGGCAGTTACTTGAATTTCCCGATGGTCTGCATGGTCAACGGTCAAAGCGCCAGCGCCAGCGAAATCGTCTCGGCCTGTCTCCAGGACCATCAGCGCGCCGTGATCCTCGGGGACCGCAGTTACGGCAAGGGCAGCGTGCAGGACATCGAGGACTTCCCTTCGACCAATGCGAAGATCAAGCTCACCACCGCCACCTTCTGGCGGCCCAACGGCAAAAACCTGAACAAGGCCAGCACCAGCGGCAAGGACGAGGATGAGTGGGGCGTCACGCCGGACGAGGGCTTCCGAGTCAAGCTGTCCCGGGCCGACCGCGACCAACTGTTTGAACATCTTCGCAATACCGAGGTCATCCCCAATCGCGAAGTGAAGCCGAACGAATCGAAAGCCGCGTTCAAAGACAAACAACTCGACGCGGCGGTCGACTACCTGCGAACGCAGATCAAAAACTCGACGAGCTCGGCCAAGAAAGACAAGTGAGCGAAAAGCAAAATCGGCGGATCGTCCAGCGCTTGCCGGTGATCCGCCGATTCTTTCTTCAACATCACTTCGACGCAATTTGCAGCAACACCTTGCCGCCGCGGGCCGCCGCCTGGACATGCTTGGCGGCATCGGAAATCTGGTCCATCGAATAGATCTTGGCCACGTCGGCTCGGATCGTTCCTTCGCTCATCAGTTTTTTGACCAACCGGAAGACGCTCAGCATCTTGAAGATTGGCTGCCGTGGCATCCATTCCGAGAGCCAGAATCCGTCGATTCGATGACCGTAGGTGATGATCAATCGCGGGTCGGCTTCGATCGACTCTCCCGAGAGCAGACCGTACAAAAGTGCCCGCCCATGCAAGCCCAGGCAACGCACGGCGGTCGTTCCGGTTTTTCCGCCGACCGGGTCGAGGACAAACGGCACGCCGCGGCCGTCGGTGATTTGTTTGACGCGTTCCTCGACCGATTCCTCGGTCTCGCTCAGGCACACATCGCCGCCAAGCCGCCGCAACTCCTCCGCTTGCTCCCGCCGGCGAACCACGTTGATCGTTTTGAATCCGTAGAGCTTGCCGAGACGGATAACAATGTGGCCCAGCGCGCTGCCGGCGGCGGTCTGAAGCAGCCAACTTCCGGCGGGAACCTTCAAGATATGACGCACCATCGCCACCGCGGTGATCGGATTGACAAAAAACATCGCCGCCTGTTCGTCGGGAACGGAATCCGGAATCGGAACGACATGCTTGGCGGGGACAACGCACTTTTCCTGCCAGGTTCCGCCGTGGGCATTAATCAGCGCGACGCGTTTGCCGTTTCGCAGGCGAGCCAGCAACCCGCCGCCCGCGGCCTCAACGATGCCGACGCCCTCGAAGCCGGGTGTGGCGGGCAAATTCGGCAGCCGGCCGTATCGGCCTTCAATTGTCAGGATGTCGGATGGGTTGATCGGCGCCGCCAGCATGCGCACTCGAACTTGGCGGAAGCCAAGCTGCGGTTCGGGCACGTCGGCTACGTGCAAGACTTCGGCAGGGTCGCCATGACGTTCGAAGATGATCGCTTTCATGCTGCTCCTGCCGAAGAGGGAATTTCAAATTCCAACTGCCGGTCCGAATCTCAACTTCTCGTAGCGGCGGCATCTTGCCGCCGAACTCGTAGCGGCGGCATCTTGCCGCCGAATTCGTAGCGGCGGCATCTTACCGCCGAACTCGTAGCGGCAGCATCTTGCCGCCGAATTCGTAGCGGCAGCATCTTGCCGCCGAACTCGTAGCGGCGGCATCTTGCCGCCGAATTCGTAGCGGCGGCATCTTGCCGCCGCTACGAGAACTTCAAATTCGCTCTAAATTCCAACGAACCGCCAAAGGACAACAATACAAATCCGCGAGCCAAAAGAGGCTTGGAATTTCGCAATTGGAATTTGGGATTTCGGCGCAGCGGCGATTTGGAATTCCCGCGTAGCGGCTAGGTGACCACGCGATTGCGACCGGTGCGCTTGGCTTGATAGAGCTTTTCATCCGCCTGGCGAACCATTTCCTTGGTCGTCAACGACTCGTCGCCCGCGGTGCAGCAGACGCCCACGCTGATGGTGATCCGAAACTCCGACTCCTCGAACCGAAAGACTTGTTTCTCAATCGTCGCGCGAATGCGCTCGGCAACTTCCAGCGCCTGCGTCCGCGTGGTTTCGACCAGCACGATTGCGAACTCCTCGCCGCCATAACGGGCGAACAAATCCTCGCGGCGAACGATGCCCCGCACCCGCGCGGCCAGTTCGCGCAGCGCGAAATCGCCGGCCAGGTGGCCGAGTTGATCGTTGACGTTTTTGAAATAGTCGATGTCAAAAATCATCAACGCCAGCGGCCGCCCGTGGCGATTGGAGCGCACCAATTCGCGATCGAGGAATTCCAACATGAAGCGCTGGTTGTGCGTCTGGGTCAGGGCGTCAATGATGGTCAAACGATAGATTTCCTCGTGATACTCCGCCTCGACATTGCCGCCGACGAGAAACCGATAAATGCAATTGCCGACGCGGACGTAGTCGCCGTCGTGCAGCGGGGTGCTTTCGCGGATCATGACGTCATTGACGAATGTACCGTTTGTGCTGCCCAGGTCGGAAAGAGTGACGCTGGTCGGCCCCGGGTCGATGTGGGCATGTTTGCGCGACACGGAATGGTCCTGAATGCGAATCTCGCAATCCTCGCCGCGGCCAATGACAAGCGGCTTGTCGGTCAGGACATAGCGCGAGCCCATCTGCGTGCCGGTCGGATAAATGTGGATCAGGCAGGCGTTGCTGCTGGAAACGGGGCGTCGCAGGGGTGTAACCCAAGTCTCGGTCGTGGGTTTTTCCATCAATCAGACCCCGCGAGCGGGAACGGCACGGAATCCTGGGCGAACAGGAGAAAGGCCCTTTCCGACTGCAAGGAATTCTAGTCTACGCTAGATGCTCATGCAAACCGGCGTCGCGAGCCGGCACGGGCCGACGACGGCGATTCTAAACCAGAATTTCTTGACTATTTCGGAACAAATGCAACCCACAGGCTCCGCCCCCTCCCCCAGGTCGGGGCGGAAAAGGGATGGAGCCGGCGGTTGTTCATGCATCGAAAGCTCAGCAGTTACCAGCTTCTCAGGCGGCCCCAGGCGATGGCCTTGCATTCGTCCATCCAGGCTCGCAGAATGACCGACATGTCAAATTCGGAAATCTACGATTCGTAGCAGTTGGCGCCAGGATCAATCATTAAGGAGAAAAGCCGTGGATCGACGTGATTTTCTGACTGCCGTCGCCGCCAGTCCGCTCGCCCTGGCCGCGGCGCGAATTTGCGCGGACGAGCCTCGCGATCCGGACCGCACCTTCGCGACGCCCGAGCAGGCTCGCAAATCGCCGCCCGAGACGCTCGCCTATGTCATGGGTATCTACAGCGGCACCGGGATCAAAAAGCCCGATTATCTCGCCACCATCGATCTCGACCCGAAATCGAAGACCTATTCGCAGGTGATTCACCGCCTGCCGATGCCGAACATCGGCGATGAATTGCATCACTTCGGCTGGAACGCCTGCGCGAGTTGCCATGGCATGCGGGCCCGCCGCTATCTTGTCATTCCCGGGCTCGTTTCGGGCCGCATTCATATTGTCGATACGATCAATCCGCGCGAGCCCAAGTTGACGAAAGTGATTGAGCCCAAGGAGATCGTCGGTAAAACAAATCTCACCGCCCCGCATACCGTCCACTGCCTCGCCGACGGCCGCATCATGATCTCGATGCTTGGCGACGGCAAACTCAACGGACCGGGCGGATTCCTGCTGCTCGACGACAAATTCGAAATCGCCGGCCACTGGGAAGCCGGAACCAAGGGAATGGACTTCAACTACGACTTCTGGTACCAGCCGCGGCACAATGTCATGGTCAGCAGCGAGTGGGCGGCGCCGTCGACCACCCGCCCCGGCTTCAAGCTCGAGGACGTGAAAGCCGGAAAATATGGCCATCATCTGCATTTCTGGGACTGGAAAAAACAATCGATTATCAAGAACATCGATTTGGGCGACAAGGGGTTGATCCCGCTCGAAGTCCGCTTCCACCACAACCCCGAAAGCCCGCACGGCTTCGTCGGCGCGGCTCTCTCCAGCGTCATGTGGCACTTCTTCAAGGACAAGGACGATTGGAAGGCCGAGCCGGTAATCGAGATTCCCGGAGTCGAGACGAAGGGCTGGAATTTCCCGGTGCCCGGCCTGATCAGTGATCTCGTCGTGTCGCTGGATGACCGCTGGCTTTACTTCTCCAACTGGCTCCAGGGCGACGTGCGGCAGTACGACATCAGCGACCCGTCCAAGCCGAAACTCACCGGCCAGGTCTGGGTCGGCGGCGTCATCGGCAAGGCCCCGAAGTTCGGCGACACGCCGGCCCGAGGCGGCCCGCAAATGCTCCAGTTGAGCCTCGACGGCAAACGGCTCTACGTCACCGATTCGCTCGTCAGTTCCTGGGACAACCAGTTTTATCCCAACATCGGCAAGCAGGGATCGCTCATGCTCCAGCTCGACGCCGACACCGAAAAAGGCGGCCTGAAACTGAACGAGCGCTTCCTGGTCGATTTCGGCAAGGAACCCGAAGGCCCCGCCCGCGCGCACGAAATGCGATTCCCCCTGGGCGACTCGACCTCGGATATCTGGATGTAATCTTTCCTGTGCGAGCCACGGGGCTTGTCCCCGTGGCACAGGGCCCTCGGCTCGCCTTGTCATTGCATGCTCCCGCGTCACCGCGATCGGCGTCGCTTCGCCGTCATGGCGGAGAGTGAATAACGAAATGAGAATAGAACACGGATGCCACTGATTCGACGGATCAACACGGATCAGAACAGGTTTTTATCTGATCCGTGTTGATCCGTCGAATCAGTGGCATCCGTGTTCTATTGGTCGCGCAGGACACGGGCTCGGGCCGTTCGCGGGGCGGAAATGAATTGGTGAGCCACGCGACTTGTCCCCGTGGCACAAGCCCCTCGGCTCGCCTTGCCATTGGATGCTCCCGCGTCACCGCGACCGGCGTCGCTTCGCCTTCGCCACCATTATTTCCCTGACGATTTTCGGTTCCAATAATCTCGAAATGCGATTAGGCGGGGCAGTGATTCCCGATCTTTCGCGCGATTGGCGGCGCGCTTGCTGGCAATAATGTCGTCGAGATGACAGACTGGGAACCCTTCGCTTTCGATGCGCCGTTTCCAAGCGTCGCCGAAAGTCGCGATGCCATCGGGCGCGAAGACCAGGTCAATGTCGAACGGGCCGTTTTTGAGTTGAACAAAATCTTTGCCGCGAATGATTTCGGCCGCCTGTTCGTTGGCCAGGGCAAAACCGCATTCGCGAAGTGAGTCGACCAGTGCCCGGCCGTTTTCTTCCGACCGTTCGGGGAAGACATCCACGTCCTGGGTCGTATCGGGGAACCCCAGCAGAATCGCGCCGGACTTGCCGAGAAAAAGATAGCGCACGCCATGCCGCGCGAACGCGTCGCGCAGTTCCTCGGCCTGGCGATATTCAAACGCGGGCATAACCCAACCAGGAGGGAAGATTGGTTTCGCACCAACGCCGATAATCCGCCATGCTTTCGAATGAGCGGTACGCCGCGTCATCCAGGACCGGCTTATAGGTGCGGACAAACGAATAGCGCATTCGCACCGGCAGCGGGCGGCGCGCTGCGGCTTCGAACTCGGCGTTCCACGCGTCCCGATCAGCGTCCGTGATGATGGGATCGTTCATTGGTCATTTCCTCGTCGCCATTGCCGCTGCCGAAATTCTACCGAGTTTTTTGCCGCCCTGCAATTCCCAGGCACAACGACTCGTCTTCGTCGCGGAGAGTAGGTAACGAAACGCGAATAGAACACGGATCACACTGATTCGACGGATTAGCACGGATCAGAACATGGTTTTCTCTGATCCGTGTTGATCCGTCGAATCAGTGGCATCCGTGTTCTATTGGTCGCGCAGGACACCGATTCGGGCCGCTCCCCCGGCGCAGTTGCCAGGCCGGAAGGTTTCGATCGTCGGACCAGAACGGCTGTTCCTCGGTGACGATCGGCACCGGCTCGTCTTGCCAATGCCGGAAGACCGCCGTCACCAGCCGTCCGGGTCCGCCCTCGATTTCGGGGCAGGCGTCGATGTCGAGCGGTCTGAAATTCTTAAAGCGGTGACAGGTCACGCGCAGTCCAAAGCAAAAGCGCTGTCGATTGACTCCTTGGCCTTGGAGTGCGTGCGACCTGTCGCCGCTTTAAGAATTTCGGATTACGTCTGCAGGCGTTCGCCGGGATGCAACTGCCCGGCCGTCACAATGCTCTGCCGATCCACGCTCGCGAACGGATGTTCCCACTTCACCGCCATCGGCATCGCTTCGCCTTCGTGGCGGCGTGCAATCCAAGAATCGCGAATGGAACACGGATGACACCGATTTCACGGATCAGAACATGATTTTCTCTGATCCGTGTTGATCCGTGAAATCAGTGTCATCCGTGTTCTATTGAGACTGCATTAGCTGAATTTCAACTCGGCAATTTCTCGCACCTGATGGAAATCGACCGCCGAACCGACATCGCAATCGATACTAAACAGATGTATATTTTCTCTTGCGGACCCGGTGCGCAGGATTTGGAGGCGATCATGCTTACCCACTCAAAAACCGGACGGACATGCGGACGGACAACCGGACGGACATGCGGACGGACAAACCGGACAACGTTTTTGCTGTGCTCGAAAACGCGATGCAATTCGCGATCTCACAACGAGTTGCGCAAAAAGCAGGTCGCGCAGGCGGACGGCGAAATGTCCGCTTTTGTCCGGTTTTTCCCTGCAATCAACTCACGGACGGATCTGCACCGAGGTGCTCTTGATGCCGATCAGGTGGCCCTCGGGCTTGGTCAGGTCGATCAGTTGCGGCTCGGGCGACTTCACTTCGCCGACGTTGCCGGCCAGGTCGCGAGCGCTGACGCGGATGTAGACGCGGTACGGCAGGCGTGTGGTGAGTTTCCAGGGATAGGTCCCGGAATTCGGAATATTCTTGGCGATCGGCACCCAGGGGCCTTCCTTGCTGGTCGAATATTCCAGCGAGATCGGGCTCGAGGCGAGGTTCTTGTCGGTCGCGTTCCAGCGCACGATCAGCGTGTCGCGATTGGTCGGATCAGGGGCGGGGGCGTAAAGCTCCAGGTACGGCGGCGACAGATCGACCTCGATCCGCAATTCCGGTGCGTCGCCGGGCAGCGGCGCCGCCCTTGCTCAGGCCAGCGCCGCTTTCCACGACCAGGCGAAAACCGAAAACGCCTTCGCCGGGCAAGTTGGCGCTGATCGGGGAGCGCGAATCCTTGTTATCCGCGAGTTCTTCCCAACTTCGGCCATCGTCGCGCGACATATACAGCTTGACGGTCTTAATGCCGGATGGACCGACTTTTGGCACTTCATAGTCGAGACTGATTTGCGTGCAATTGATCAATTGCGTGTTTTGCAATTGCTGTCGCGGCGCGGTGGCAGTTCCGTTCGCCGACGTGCTGGTGGCCAGCGGCGCTGGACCGCCGACCGCCTCGCGAACCGGCTCACGCGGAGGCTGGCTTCGAGTCGGCGGATTGCTTGGTGCGTTCGAATAGTTGTCGACTCGCGGCAGCGAAGCCACATCCTTGATCGGCGGGGGAGCCACATCCTTGATTGGCGGGGGGCCATCGACTGGCGGCGCCATGATATTCATCGGCGGCGGCGACAGCGCGATGCCGCCCGAAGGGGCGGGCAAAGCCGGGGCTGTCGACGGTGGCGCCGGCGGCGAGGAAGCGCCGACCGTGGCGATCGCACCGCCGACCGTTTGCATCGCCTGTGCCTGGTTGCCAGCGGAATCCTGCACCATCATCCGGACTTGCAGCGGGCCAGCGACTCCCGGCTTGAATCGAACTTGGCCCGCCAACGCCGGCGTGATCTGCACCGGCTGCCAGACGCCGGAGGGATTGCCGGCCGGACGATACTCGAGTCGCAGCGTGCCGAGTTCGGGATACTGTTCCTGGACTTCCCAGACGATGGAAACATCGTCGCCGATCTTGTCGGCGGCCGCCAACTTGAGAACGGGCGGTTGCGTGTCAATCAGGACGATCAAACCGGGCTTCAACTGATTCATGTCGGCCGGATCGCGGCGGCCGTTGTTGAACACCGTGCAGACCTGGAACCAGTAGACGCCGTCGTCCTTCGCTGTAAACGGAAATGCCTCCTTGTCCGGCGTGGCCCAGGCCTCCTGTTTCCAGGTGCGGCCCTGGTCGGACGAGACAAACAGGAGCAGTTCGCGAACCTGGGTTGGCTGCGCGGCCAACACGATCGGGATTTTGATTTGCCGATCGTTGATCGGCATTATTTCCGGCGGCAGAGCGGCCATCATCGACAACAGACCTGCCAGAGCCAATGTCCCGGCGCCCATGCTAATTCCCCCGAATGTTGTGGCCGGGGTCCTAGACCCCGTCTGCAGGCGCGTGCCGCCCGCCTTCCGGTTGTATCGGCAATATCGGCCGCATCGGCCCGCGACTTCAGGAAAACTCGAATTGTGCTAAAAATCATTCAAGATCGGTTTCGTTGTCCGATTCGACACCGGCTGCTAAAGCAATCGCATACCATTGCCGTGAGAATGCCAACATGACCGATATGGATCTTCGAACATTGCTTGAAGGCGTTCGCTCCGGGCAGTTGACCGTCGACGCCGCGGCGGCACAATTCGCCGAGGCGCAGGGCCGGATCGACTTTGCGCATGTCGATCTCGAACGGCATCGCCGCTGCGGTTTCCCCGAGGTGATCTTTTGCGAGGGGAAAACCTGCGATTGGATCGAGGGCGTGGTTCGCAAATTGATCGAAGCCAACCAGGATTGCCTGGCCACCCGGGTCAATGAGGATCAGTCGCTTCACCTGGCTCGGGCATTTCCCCAGGCCGAGCAGGATCGTCTCGCCCGCACCTTTTGGTTGCCCTGCGGCGAGCGAACGGCGACGATGGGCAAGGTCGCCGTCATCACTGCCGGAACCAGTGATTTGCCAGTCGCCCAGGAGGCCGTCGTGACCGCCCGAGCGATGGGCTGCGAGGTGATTCTGATGGCGGATGTGGGCGTGGCCGGAATTCATCGCCTGCTGCGACAGACTGACAAGTTTCGCGACGCCGACGCGGTTGTCGCGGTCGCGGGCATGGATGGCGCGCTTCCCAGCGTGGTTGGCGGGCTCGTCGATCGGCCCGTGATTGCGGTTCCGACCAGCATCGGCTATGGCGCGGCGTTTGGAGGCGTCGCCGCCCTGCTCACCATGCTCAATTCTTGCCCGGCGAATGTGGTGGTCGTCAATATCGACGCCGGGTTCAAAGGCGGCTTCGTCGCCGCGCTGATCGCGCGGAACGCCAAACGAGCCGAGGCCAAATCGCCGTAGGGGTTCAAAAGCGAAAGCCCGCGAATTTGTTCGCGGGCTTGATCGCTTCGCCTTGAAATCATCACGGCGTCGGCGGCATCAGCAGCACGCCCGATTTGCTCGGCGGTGGCGGCGCCGAGGGCATCGACAGCGAATCGGTCGGAATCTCCGGCGACGATCGGAACTTTGGTTTGGTGTCGAGGCGTTCGGTGGAAATCGGCGGCGGCGCTGTCACTGCCGGCCCGCTCGCCGCCGCGCCATCCGGCAGCGGCAGTTTGAGTGGGTCGGGCATGCCGCCGGCAGTTTCGGACTTGCCGTAGTTCACAGGCTGGATGCCGCTTCCGGGCTTAGCGCCGCTGGTGGCAATGGGCTGCTGATCATTGGCGCCGGCGGGCGGAGTCAGCAGGCTCGGATTACTTGGAGCGCTCGCCTTGCTAGTCGGCGCTCCGCCGAGCGGGCCGGCGCCGCGAGGCACCGGTTGGCCGTCGCGATCGAACAGCGGCATGCCGCCGCCGGTCTGGCGATTGATCGGCGAACCGCCGGACGCGCTTGCATTTCCCTGCCACCCGGTGGCGCCGGGTTGGCCGGCTGTTCCGTTATTTGTGTTGCCTCTGGAGTTGAGGCCCGTGAAATTATTGGGTCGCTTCGGCGCATCCCAGCAGCCCGTCATCGTCCCGGCCAGGATCATGCCGACCCCCGCGGTGAGCATCCTTGCCCGGAATCGGTCAAACCATCGCATTAATTTCCCCTTCCCTGACCATGGGAACCGCGTGCATGAAAACGTCCTGCTCCACGCACGAAGGAAGAATTATTCTTCACCAAGCGGCGGGACATTAGCGTTGAAGCGAAAATGTGTCAATAGGATTAAAGTTCGCGCCCAGATCCCGGTTTCGTTTCACGTTTCATTTCATATCTTGGGTTTCATTTCAAAACGGCTGTGTGGAAATGAATCAATGAAACAACCAGTCGCGAGATTGCGGGCGTCCAATCGAATGACAATTCACGATTCACAGGATTGGAATCCCGTGCCACATATCGTGGCATGGAAACCCAACACTATGAATGGGTGTTCAGAACAGTTCCTTGATCGGGCTGCCGCCGTCGACAATTTTAATTGGGCGATCGAGCGGGCCGATATTTTCCTTTCGCGGGTTGATCTTCAGTGCATGGCAAAAACTGCAGAACAGATCGGGCACGGTCACCCTTCGCGAACGAACATCGGCGCCGTCCGCCGACGACTCGCCGATGACCTGCCCGCCGTTGACGCCTCCGCCCGCCAAGGCGACCGAGAAGGCTCGCGGGTAATGATCGCGGCCTTGCTGCGAATTGATCCGAGGCGTTCGGCCAAATTCGCCCAGCCAAATGACCAAGGTTTTGTCGAGGCGGCCGCGTTCCTTCAATTCGCCGACCAGCGCCGCGAAAGCCTTGTCGGCTTGCTGCGACAAGGTCTTGGTTCGCTCGAAATTGTTCTGGTGGGTATCCCAGCCGTTGAGTTCGACTTCGACGAAGGTCACGCCGGTTTCGACGAGCCGCCGCGCCAACAGGCATCCTTGGCCGAAAGCCGTGCGGCCGTAGCGGTCGCGCGTCGAGCCCTTCTCTTGAGAAAGGTCGAACGCCTTGAGCTTCGGGCTGCTGATCAGGTTCGCCGCGCCGCGATAAACCGATTGGTGCTCGGTGACTGCGTGCTTGGCGCCGGCCGCCGCGAAATCCTCCTCGAGGTCTTTCATCAGATCGAGCCGTCGCTGAAAGCGATCGCCGCCGACCGTCAACTCGGCATTGTTGGGCATGCGATTCGGATCCAGCACGGCGAACGGAGCATAGCGCATGCCGAGAAAGCCGGCCCCGCCGTGTTGTTGAACCGTCCACCAACATTGACGTAGTAGGGCAACTCGAAATCCGGCTGCCCGAGTTCCTTGCTCACGGCCGCGCCAAAAGCCGGATACTTCACCGCGCCGGAGGGAAGATAGCCGGTATGCAGTTGGTAAACTGCCCGCGGATGCGCCCCCTCCTTGTTGCTCATGGAGCGAATCAGGCAAATATTTTTCATTTGCTTGGCGACATTGTCCCAGTTCTCGGCGATCTGGATTCCGCTGACGCGGGTGTCGATTGCCTTGGTCGGCCCGCCGTTGGCATGTCCGGGTTTTGGATCGAAGGTTTCAAATTGGCTCGGACCGCCGTTCATGAACAGCAGGATGCACGACATGCCGTTTTTTCGCAATTCCTCCGCATGCAGGGTGACGGCTTCCTTCCAGCCCAGGGCCCCGACTGTCGCCGCGCCCGCGCCAACGGTGCGAAGAAAACTTCTCCGGCTGACGACGCCGTCGCGATTCGTTTGCACTTGCATCAGAGTATGTTCGGACATGTTGGTATCCTCTTGTCAAGCTTAGCGCTTGGTCTGGAACTCGGTGGAATTCAGCAGCGCCCACAGCAAATCCTCGAATCCCTCGGACCGGCGGCCAACCTTTTTCACATATGCCAGGGCTTTTTCTCGCTCGCGATCGGTCGGTTTGCGCCAGCGTTCGCAGGTAAAGGATCTGCACCGCGTCCTCATCCTTCGAATAATAGGAAAGAATTCGGCCCAACAGATTCGCGCCCTGGGCGCGGATCTTCGCCTGAATCTGGCGGTTGTTCATGAGCATCAGCGCTTGCGGCATGCTGCTCTCCACGTCGTCCGGCGGTGTGGATGGATCGAATTGAAACTCGCTCTTGAACTGGCCCTCGAGCGAGAATCGCGCCGCGAACGGATTGTAGCCGCGCGGCATCGCCGGGCCCATCGAACCGAGCACCGTCACCAATGACTGCCACAGAGTTTCGGCATTCAGCCGCGTGGGGCAGGCCGCCGCGAATTGCAGGTGCTCGCCCGGCGATTCCCCAGGCCGAATTTGCCGCTGATACATGTCGCTGTTGCAGATCGATCGCAGCAATGCCCTCACATCGAACCCGCCGCCCTTGAAGCTCGCGGAAACGCGAGCGAGCACATCCGGCATTACGGTGGTTTTTCCGGGACCCATGTCGTCGATCGGCTGGCAAAAGGCCTGGCCCATCATCTCGCCCCACATGCGATTCACGAACGCGGCGGCGAAGTAATAGTTGTTCTTGGCAATGGCGTCAGCCAGCGACTCGCGGCGCTGCATATCGTTGGTGCGAAAGCTCAACGACCGGCCATCGAGGAATTTCGGTTGCATGGTCTTGCCGCCGCGCGGATTATCGCGATCGGGCATTTTGTGCTCGCCAAACGGCCGCGATACTAATTGAATTCCGGTGATTCGCCGTTTCTCGTTCACCATCTCAAAAACCGGCCGCTCGGCCAATCTCGCGAAATAGCTGGCAAGCTCGTGGAATTGCTCCTGCCTCCAACCGTCGAACGGGTGATCGTGGCACTGGGCACATTGAATTTGAATTCCCAGGAAGATGCGCGAAGTCTCGGCGGTGCGGTCGTTGATCGCATCCTGACCCTGATAGGACAACATAAACGACGCGGCGCCATTTTTCGGGTCGGGCTCCACGGGACGGCCCAATCGGATCGGCTGCGTGCCGGTCGCCGTGATCATGTCTCGAGCCGATCTGGTCCCAAGGCCGATTCTTTCGAAACTGCTCGACCAGCCAGGCCTCGAAGGATGGCGCGCCGGCCTTCCCGCGCATGTCGGTCACCTTCGTCATGAACACGTCGCGCCAATAGCGCGACCAGTGTTTTGCGTAGTCCTCGCTGCCGAGCAGTTTGTCGATCAGTTTGGCTCGCTTGTTTGGATCCTTGTCCGCGGCGAATTCGGTAACGTCCGCGGGCAGCGGCAGGCGCCCGGCAAGGTCGAGCATTACTCGGCGAATGAATTGCTCGTCGGTCGTTTTGGCCGAGGGACTAATTTTCGCGGCTCGCAATTCCTTGTCGACAAGTCGATCGATCTCGCCGCCTTTCAACGGCGAAGTGGGCACGCCCTTCCATTCCTCATTGGTAAGTTTCTGATCCTTGTCAGATTTTGGCGGCAACGCAAAACTGACTCGTGCGAGCAGCGCCACAGCGCCGATGCATATCACGAATCGGCTCATGGATCGAACTCCCAAACGAGGGCGACCGGCGGGCAGTACAGGCTTTCGCAATTATGCCATTTAACACCGCGCAGAGCGCGGCGGTTCCGACGGGGAATCGAAGAAACTTTGCTCATCCAGGATTGCGAAAGAGCGAAAACGCGAAAAACACGACGCCTGGTTTTTGATTTCGCACGTTCGTGTTTTCGCGATCGATTGCTTTCGCTCTGTTCGACCGCGGGTTCAGAGCGTTGCCAACTCCAGCCCGAATGTATGCGCCACCGCGGCGTTGGTTGCCTTGCCAGTCGCGAATGTTGACGCCTTCTCGCAAAGCGGCGTTTTCCGCGGTCGCTCGATCAAGGCCCTTGTTTGCCAGTTGCAAGGCGTACGGCAATGTGACGTTCGTCAGAGCATAGGTGCTGGTCCGGCCGACCGCGCCCGGCATGTTGGCCACGCAGTAATGCACGATGTCGTCGACAATGTAGGTCGGGTTCGAGTGGGTCGTGGGATGTGCCGTCTCGACGCAGCCGCCCTGATCGATCGCCACGTCGATGATTACGGCCCGCGGGATCATGCGCTTGAGATCCTCGCGGGTCACCAATCGCGGAGCGCTGGCGCCGGGGATCAGAACGGCTCCAATCACCAGGTCCGAGCGCGACAGGCAATCGCGGATATTGTGGCGGTCGCTGAACAACGTCGTCACATTCGGTGGCATCACATCGTCGAGGTAGCGCAGGCGATCGAGATTGATATCGAGGAGAAAGACATTGGCACCCAGGCCGGCGGCAACTTTGGCGGCATTCGCGCCCACGACTCCGCCGCCGAAAATCATGACCGTGGCAGGGGCCACGCCCGGTACGCCGCCCAGCAAAATCCCGCGGCCATGGAACGGCCGCTCCAGGTACTTCGCCCCTTCCTGAATGCTCATGCGGCCGGCGACCTCGCTCATCGGCGTCAGCAACGGCAATTGGCCGCGGCTGTCGCGAATCGTTTCGTAGGCGATCGCCGTGATGCCCGACGCCATTACCGCCCGAGTCAGTTTTTCGTCCGCCGCGAAATGAAAGTAAGTGAAAACGATTTGCCCGGTCCGCAAATTCGGCCATTCCTCCGGCAGCGGTTCCTTCACCTTCACGACCATTTCGGCGCTTCGCCAAATCTCCGCGGCGGAGGCGATAATCTCGGCGCCGTTGTCGGCGTATTGTTCGTCGGTGATGCCGCTACCCAGTCCGGCCCCGGACTGGATGAGCACCTTTTGGTTGGCTCGCGTGAGTTCCTCGACTCCTGCCGGCGTCATCGCCACGCGATACTCGTCCGCCTTGATTTCCTTCGGAACGCCGATGATCATGAATCCCTCAGGTCTGCGGCCCGCAAGGCGGATCGCGTTCAAGTTCGAAATGACCCGGTCAAGCGCATGGTGGCAAATTCATCCTATTAGCCGATTCGCGGCCGACATTCCCTTTGCAGCCGCTGACTGGCATGGTACGATGCGCAGAGTTGGCACCCATGTCTAGCACCGGAATCTCATATGCCCTCGCGTCCCGTCTCCGCGTTCATCGTTTTGTTTTGGTTGGGAACGCTTGGCTGGTTTGGCTACCACGAGATCTGGCCGATTCTCTTCCCCGCCGACACGCCGCCCTTCACGATCGAATTGGCGGACGAAGTCACCAGCGAGGTCGGCGGCCCGATTCGCGGACCGGATGTGCTCTGGGGCATCTTTCGCGGCGAAAAACGAATCGGCAAGGCGGAAACGCGATTGCGCTACATCCGCGAGGACAACACGTTCGAAATGGAAACGAGAATTGTCGATGTTAAGTTGTTGGACTCGCGTTTGATCCAGGTTGTAATCCCGGAAATGAAAAACACTTACCGGCTGTCTCGCGCGGGAAGCTGCGCTCGCTTCGCATGCACGGCAAAATGCGAATTGCCGGCCTGGAAGGGCAAGCGTCGTTTTCCGGCGAAGTGCGCGGCGAAAAGTTGTTTCGAACCGGTGTGATCGACCTGGGAGGACTCGGCGGCAAGACGGAAGTGAAACTTGATCCCATCGACGCCCCCAGCGGTAATATCTTGAATCCGCTGCATCCGGTGCCGAAGATCAAGGGCCTGCGGCCCGGCCGCCGCTGGCGCATGCCGATCCTCAATCCGCTCGGCGACGCGATCGAACCAGCGATCAAGGCCGTCTTCGAGAAAAACAACCTCCAGCCGCCGCAAATAAAACTGCCCACGGGGCCCGCATTCGTGGACGCCGAGGTTCTGAGCGAAACCGCGACAATCAAAGTAAATGACCAGGAGTACCCTTGTTGGATTATCGAATATCGAGGCGACGAGCGACCGGCGCACACCTACGTCCGCGTCAGCGACGGCGCGGTGATGCGGCAAGAGGCTTACGCGCTCGGCGAGCAAATCACGCTCCGGCGGGAGTAAAAGCATCTATAACATTGACATTTGCATAAAGCGACTCGCGGCGGCCGATTACAATTGACCTTTCATGATCGAACTCATCAACGTCAGCAAACGTTACGGCACCAAGGTCGCGGTCGAAGATCTGAACCTGCACATCGAGAAGGCGGAACTGTTCGCCTTTCTCGGGCCCAACGGCGCAGGTAAAACGACCACGATCAAAATGATGTGCGGGCTGCTCTTCCCCACCGAGGGCGAGGTTCGCGTCGGCGGCTTCGATCTCCGGAAACAAGGCGACCAGGCCCGCCAACTCATCAGCTACCTCCCCGACGTTCCCTATTTATACGATAAACTCACCGGCCGCGAATTCCTGCAATTCATCGCCGACATGTATGGCATGCCCCGCGACCGCTCCGAGAAGAAAATCGACGAAGTGATCGCCGAATTCGAACTTGGCGAATTCGTCGACGACCTCACCGAACGATATTCGCACGGCATGCGGCAACGGACGGTCTTCGCCTCGGGTCTTCTGCACGAGCCTCAAGTCTTGATCGTTGACGAACCGACGGTCGGCCTCGATCCTGCGAGCGTCCGCAAACTGAAGAACACGCTTCGCGAATTGACCGCTAACGGAACCACCGTTTTCCTATCGACCCATTCGCTCGACATCGTTCAGGAATTGGCGACGCGCATTGGCATCATTCATCGCGGCAAGCTCATCGGCTGCGGCTCCCTCGAGTCCCTCCGCAAGCAAGCATCGCACAGCGGCACGCTCGAAGAAGTCTTCTTGAAATTGACCGAAGAAGGCGATTAAGCAAACCGTTGCTCATGGCGTCTGAGTGAAACGCCGCACGTCGATTGATGTGCAAATGCACCCCGCGGGCAATTCATGCTTTAACTTGCTCAAGGCTGCGAAGCCCAATCCTCAAAGCGGTTCTGAATGGCGCAGCGAACCTGTCCTCATCCATCCTTTTTGCGACGAATTCTCCTCGAATGCCCCAATTCGGGGCAATCATCGTGAAACTTCCGTGTTTGTTCACAGCCAGGAACAATAGTTGCCGCAGATTGCCCATTTTATCGCGGCAGGAATGTGTCTGCCCAGTTTGAGGAGCGTGTCCAAAAGGATGCAAACGGCACGAGGGTGGATAGGGCCATTAGCTCAAATCGCGGAACTGAGGCTTCTGCCCTTCGTTGTGCAGCCGATTTCACCCGAGTTCGTCACTCAGAGGAGGAGTCCGAATGAGTCGCGGAATGAATCGATGGATCTGTTACTCGGCGGTCGTCGTTTTGGCGGCGGCGGCAACTTCGCAATGCCATGCGGATTTTGTCTTCCAGCTTGGAAATCAGCCGCAGCCGAATGAATCCAACATCCTGTTTGGAGCCAAGGAAACGGGGAACCCGATTTCCGGTCAGATCGACGGTCTTGGCATCCTTGCGACCTTTTCCTCCTCAACCGAGACCAACCTGGAGCAGAATGCCAAGGGTCAGGCTAATGTCTCGTCCAGTGATTCAGACGGGGCGATCAACAATATTCAAATCACAGTCGGCCCAGCCTACCTAAACTGGAACGCCCTGATTGCCAATCTGCTTAACGGCAGCGGCACCGCGACCATCACGGTAAACGGCACGGACACGAGCGGAAACGCCGAGAGCCAGGACTTCGACATGGATCTGGGTAACGGCCAGAACTTTTTCACCATCACGGCGACCAATGGCGAAACCATTACAGGCCTAACAATCAACGCAGCGGGCGGTTTCTCGAATTTTAAGCAACCGCGAGTCGCATCATCGACTCTCGCTCCGCTCCCGGAACCGACGGGGATGACGCTGTTTGGCATTGGCGCCTTAAGCGCCATCGGCTTTGTCTGGTTTGATTGCCGAAGCCGACGAAAGAATCGGATTTCCCGAAATCAATAGCGATCGATGTCGAAAGTCTGCCGCCAACAGCGCGGCAACCGAACCATGGCGTTCAATTTTTCGTCGGGCGTTTGCCCGCGTGGCTTGCCGATCTTGGGCGAACCGCGCGCGTAAACGCCCGTTTCCGTGCATGCCGTCCAAAGAACAAATCTTCAGGCGCCAAATCGACGGCTTGCGGCTTCCGGTTCCGACATTATCATTGCATGATAGGATACCGCCGGCCTTGGGGGTTCACCGATGTCCCGATGGATAGGGATATTCACTGCGTCCGCGATCGGGCTTGCTCTGTTCGCCAATGAGAGTCGAGCCGTCATCAAAAACGTCGTGCCGCTGCGCAGCGTGCTCGCCGGCGAGCAATTGATCTTTACGGCAAAAGTCGAAAAGGTCGATCCGGCCAGGCCGGCCGTCATTTTCATCGCCGGCGACGCGCTGAAAGGCAAGCCGCCATTCAGTCGCATGCCGGTGAACATGACCGGCGACGCCGAAGCCAAGCGCGAAAAGCATTCCGAAAAAATCCTCAAACGCTTGGCGCCCGAACTCACTGTCATCGTCTTCGTCAGCAAGCGGGGGCCACGCTACCTCGGCTTCGTGTACAGCAATGGCACCTGGTTTCAGATGGAGGGCCGCGGCGACAAACCCGACGAGGTGAAATGGAGCTTCCTCCACGGCGAGCCATACCTGCGACGAACATTTAAGGGCACGACTGATGAATTGAAAAAAGCCGTGCAGGACGGGCTCGCGAGCAAGCCGGTGCCGAAACCGGACGAAAAAGCCGAGCCGGGCTTCGGCCCCGAAGTCGAACAGCAGCCGAATCCCTCCGGCATGCCGAACACCGGCGGCCCGACCTTCGGCGTCGCCCCCACTTTTCTGCTGATCGGACCGCTTGCGCTCCTCGCGACGCTATTCCCAACCGTTTTTGGCGGGCTCGCCCTCCTGATGAAGCACTGGATGGTTGCGCTCTCCGCCTGCTGTACGCTGAGCACGATTTACTTCCTTCACGCCTGGTTTTACGGCCGGCTCGACGGCACTTGGTTTGGACCGGTTTCAATGCTCTGGTTTACCATGGCCGTGATTTCTTTGGCCAGCGCGATCTGGTCGGCACGGCGATATCGCAAAGCGGTCGCCGCCGGCGACAGCGAAACCTTCTCTCCCCGCCGATGGGATCGAATCGTGCTTGGCATCTTGTCCGTGCTTGGGCTGGCGGTCGTTGTTCTCGCCCTTGTCCGACATCGATCGTTGCTGGCGTCGCCCTGGCTCGACTTGATCGCATTCAGCGTTCCGGTATGGGTCGCTGCCATTGCCGTCGCGCGCGCGGAGATTCAAAGAGTTGTCCCAGCATCTCGGTGGAAACCGTCTTCATGTGGGGATTGGTTTTCGCCTGTGCCAATGTGGCGGCACTGGAATTGGGCCGCGGGCAAACGAAAGGCGGCGCTGTCGCCACGGTCACGGAATCGTCCGACCGCGCACCGCGATTTGTCGGCAAGATTTGGGAATGGAAGGCGCCCGCCGACGGCAAGATTTATCCGACGCCGGCATTCGCCGACGGCAAGATCTACGTGGCGGCGGTTCAGGGCGGCAGCCTTAGTTCCAGCGGCGCCGTCTTTTGCCTGGATGCAACGACGGGTGCATTCGTTTGGAATTTCGACAATGAGCAATCGATGAAGATGGTCTTCTGCTCCCCGGTGGTCGCCGATGGCCGGGTCTATATCGGCGAAGGTTTTCACGAAGACCATGATTGCAAGATGTTTTGCCTCGATGCCAAGAATGGCAACAAGCGATGGGAATTCCAGACGAAAAGCCACACCGAATCGACCCCGAATGTGGTCGATGGAAAAATCTTTTTCGGCGCCGGCGATGACGGAATCTTTTGCCTCAACGCCGCGGACGGCAAGCAAATTTGGAATTATCCCGGCGTCCACGTCGATACGCGGCCAATGGTTTCCGGTGGACGGCTGTATGTCGGCAGCGGCGTCGGCGATATTCACAAAACCACTTTGCTGTTGTGCCTGGATGCCGCGACCGGAAAGGAGATCTGGAAGACGCCGGTCGATCTGCCCGCCTTCGCGCCACCGGCGCTGGCAGATGGCCATGTCTACTTTGGCATCGGCAACGGCAACATCTCGATGAGCGACGACAACAAGCGCAGAGCGCTTTTGTGCGTGGACGCCAAAACCGGCCGCCGACTTTGGCAGTGCGACGCCCGCGACACGATTCTCAGCCAACCTGCAGTCGATTCCGAGCGCGTCTATTTCACCTCCCGCGACGGCAATTGCTACGCGGTCAGCCGGATCAACGGCCGCGTACGCTGGAAGAAATCGCTTGGCTCGCCAATCGTGACCGCGCCGGTCCTCATCAGCGCGGAAAGTGACACCGGAACCATCAGCAGCCTGTATGTGACATCCACCAACGGAAAACTCGAATGTCTCGACCCGGATACCGGCCGGCCATATTGGTCGCTGGATTCGCGCGGCCTGACGCAGCTTCCGAATGTCGCGATCAACGCGGCGCCGGCGGTGATTGTTTACCGGGACGGCGAGGTCGAACGCCGGAGAATCTTTGTTGGCATCGAAATGTCAAACGATCTTTCGCATGTCGCCCGTTGGTACTGCTTCGAGGATGAAGTCAAGTGACCGACGACATTCGCACATTCGAGCAAATATCGCCAGGGGATGTACAGTCGGTCGGCGGCAAGGGGCTGAGCCTCGGGCTCATGACATCGGCTTCGTTGCCGGTCCCTCCGGGTTTCTGCGTCACCACCGGGGCCTATCGTCAGTATCGGGAACAAGGCATTTCTGATGAGATGCGCGACCAAATCGTCAGCGCCTATCGGGCGCTCGGCGGCGGACTTGTCGCGGTCCGATCATCAGCCACCGCGGAGGACAGCGATGCCGCCAGTTTCGCCGGCCAGCAGGAGACTTTTCTCGGCGTCTCGGGCGAGTCCGAGGTTTGCGACGCGATCGCGCGATGCTGGGCCTCGCTTAACTTAGACCGGGCGAAGGCCTATCGCCAACGTCAGGGCGTCGGCGAAATGGACATGGCCGTCGTCGTTCAAAGACTCGTGCCCGCCGAGAGCGCCGGAGTACTCTTTACGCGCGATCCGCTCGATCCGAACGGCGACCGCATGCTCGTCGAAGCCTCCTGGGGCCTGGGGGAAACAGTGGTGGCAGGCCGCATCACGCCCGATCGATTCAGCATTCAGCGCGACACCGGCGAGATCCTTGAGCGACATCTAGGTCGAAAGTCGGTCGAGCTTACCGCGGCCGGCGAGCATGACATATCCGCCGATCGGCAATCGCAATTCTGTTTGAATGGCGACCAACTCACGATGCTCGCCGACCTGGGCCGGAAAGTCGAGCAATTCTTCAGTCAGCCGCGCGACATCGAGTGGGCCTGGGCCGATGGCCAATGCTGGCTCTTGCAGGCGCGGCCAATCACCACCGCCCGGGCAGACCAGCGCGAAGAGATTCGTCGCGAGGAGATCGAAACGCTTCGTTCGAAGGCCGATTCGGGGGGCGCCATTTGGGGCCGCTTCAATCTCTCCGAGGTGCTGCCCGAGCCGACGCCCATGACCTGGGCAATCGTTCAACACTTCCTCTCCGGCCGCGGCGGCTATGGCAAAATGTACGCGGACTTCGGCTTCCCACCCGATCCTTCGCTCGCGGACCAGTGCGGCTATGATCTCGTTTGCGGCCGGCCCTATCTGAATCTCAGCCGGGAGCCGAAAATGCAGTGGGGCGGCCTGCCCGTTCGACATTCTTACTCTGATTTGAAAGCCAATCCGGGGGCGGTTCCCTATTCGGTCGCGAACTTCGTGGCTGAAGGCGCTTTCGTTTCTGACCAAGATGCGCCTGGTCTGGAAAACGCTCAAGGGCGGATGGAAATATCAGGCCCTAAGCAAAACGTTCGCCCGCACTTTCCGCGAAAAGATCATTCCCGAATTCATTGCCGAAGCGAAGGCAGCAGAGGCCGAAAACTGGTCCGCGCTGGATTCGGCGGCGCTGGAGAAAAAACTCGACTTCTGGATCGAGCGAACGCTGGTCGCATTCGCCCGCCACAGCTTGAAGCCAACGGCCTTCGCGGCGGGATCGATCGCCTCGATTCTTCGACTGCTTGAAAAGCCGCTCGGCCCCGACCGGGCTCGCATCGCGATCGCGGAATTGACGGCCGGCGTGCGCCCCGACGACGACGCCGATCTCGCGACGACCGTGGCAAAGCTTGCGTCAGACCGGATCGATCGAGCCACATTCATTGAGAACTTCGGCCACCGCGGCAGTGCGGAAATGGAGCTTTCGCAGCCGCGATGGAAGGAAAATCCGCAGGCCATCGATCGACTAATCGATTCGGCCAGCGCCGCGCCGGCAGCGGACTCGGGCAGCGACGCCCTTGAGAAAATTTCGACCGAGGCGAAGCTAAACTCGGCTCAGAAATCAATTCTGCGCAGCGAAACGGCAAAGCTTCGTACCGCGCTGGCACTCCGCGAAACCGGCAAACATCATCTGATGCGCGGCTACGCGCTGATTCGCCGGGCGCTCGTGGAATTGGATGGCCGATCTTCACTAAACGGCGGCATTTTCTTTCTCACGCCTGAGGAAATTCCCGCGTTCATTCGCGGCGAGGATCTAACTGCTCGAATTGCTGAGCGGCGAAAACGGCGCTCCATTGTGCTTTGCCTGGAAGTCCCGCCAGTGCTGTTCAGCGATGACCTGGAAGCAATCGGCCGACCGATGCCGCCGCCCGCCGGCGCGACATCGATGCAAGGCGTGCCGATTTCCGCGGGCGTCGCCGAGGGGCCGGCGCTCGTGTTAATCGATCCACACGCCGCGGTTCCGTCGATGGAGAATTACATTCTCGTTTGCCCCTCGACCGACCCGTCGTGGGTGCCGCTATTCGCGCGAGCCAAGGGTTTGATCATGGAAACGGGCGGCGTGTTGTCGCACGGCGCGATCGTCGCCCGCGAGTTTGGCCTGCCCGCGGTGGCCGGACTGCCCGACGTCGTGCGTATGTTAGCCCATGGCCAACGCGTTCGCGTCGATGGGAACAGTGGGGTGGTCGCGATCCTGTGACACGAAAGAAAACTCGCCGGAGGAGTCACGATGGAAGCCTACACGGAATTGATCCGCCGTTGGAAAGAAGCTTCGGTCCTCGGATCCTGCGCCGCGGTGCTTGGCTGGGACGAAAGGACCTACATACCGCACAACGGCTCGGCCCATCGCGCCGAGCAACTCGCCCTGCTCGCGCGGCTGGGACACGAACGAATCACCGACCCAAAAGTCGGCGAATTGCTACACCGGCTTCGCGGCGCCACATTGCCGGCGGACCAGTTGGCCAACATTCGCGAAATCGACCGCGCTTACAATCGAGCCGTCAAATTGCCGTCGGAGTTGGTCGAGGAAATGGCACGCGTCACCACGCGCGCCGAGCAGGTGTGGACCGAAGCCCGCGCCGCCAACGATTACAAATCCTTTGAGCCGTGGCTGGAAAAGATTATCACGCTCAAACGCCGCGAGGCCGACTGCGTCGGCTACAAGGATCATCCGTACGACGCCCTGATCGACGAATTCGAGCCGGGCATGACGACGGCATCCGTTCGAAAACTGTTCGCCGACCTTGCCGATGACCTGACGCCGCTGGTCGCGTCGCTGCTCGCATCGAAGAAAAAGCCGAATCGCGAAATCCTGCTGCGCGAATACCCGATCGATGCACAACAGTCGCTGGGTCGAATGGCGGCGGAAGCCATCGGCTTCGATTTCCAGTCGGGCCGGCTCGACGTCACCACGCATCCGTTCTGCTCGGGAATCGGCCCCGGTGATTGCCGCATTACGACCCGATACAACCCGCACCATTTCAATGAATCGTTCTTTGGCATCCTGCACGAGGCGGGGCACGGCATCTACGAACAAAACTTGCCGGCGGAGCACTTTGGCGAACCACTCGGTTCTGCCGCGTCGTTCGGCATTCATGAGTCGCAATCGCGGCTTTGGGAAAACCAGGTCGGCCGCAGCCGCCCGTTCTGGGAGTTCTTCTTCCCAAAAGCCAAAGAGGCCTTCCCGGCCACGCTCAAAGACGTCAACCTCGAGGATTTCGTCTTCGCCATCAACGATGTGCAAGCGTCGCTGATTCGCGTCGAGGCAGACGAGGCGACGTATAACCTGCACATCATTCTGCGGTTCGAACTTGAGCAATCGTTGATCGCGGGCGAACTCAAGCCGGCCGATCTACCGAACGCGTGGAACCTGTCGTTCAAACGGTTTTTGAATTTGACGCCGCCCGATTTTGCCAAGGGCTGCTTGCAAGATATCCACTGGAGCTTTGGCGGATTCGGCTACTTCCCGACCTACACGCTGGGGAATCTCTTTGCGGCGCAATTCATGGAGCAGGCCCGGGCCGATCTGGGCAATGAATCACTCGACGCCGATTTCCAATACGGTCAGTTCGGCCGGTTGAAACAATGGCTCACGGAAAAAATTCTCAGCCAGGGCCAGCGCTATCGCCCCGCGGACCTGTGCGAGCGCATCACCGGAAAGCCGCTGAGCCACAAACCATTCATCGATTACCTGCGAACAAAATTTGGCCCGCTTTTTGGCGTGTGACGCCTCGGTCCGGTAGCTCGCCGCGTTGCAGACGGAGTGACCGCGGCGATATAATTTGAACCGGGAGGTTCAAAGCCATGTCAGCGAAACGCGAGTGGAAGTATTTGGAGCGGGATCCACACTCGTCTTATCGGCAGCTTTCAGTCAAAGGGCGGCGAATTCGGCGCGCACGCTTTACGCCGCGACGGTGGGCGAAGAACCAATGACGCCGGAAGAAGTCGCCGAAAACTACGACGTACCGCTTGAAGTGGTTAAAGAAGCGACCGAGTATTGCGAATCGAAGCCGATCGAGATCGAGCAAGATTATCGGTATCAAGAATTGATTTCGGAGGCTTCAGGATTGAATCACCCGGACTACAAATACAATCCGAAAAAGTATTATCGAGTCGTGCCAGCCGAAGAACGGGCGCGAATTTACCGAGAAGCTTACGGATTGGATCAAAGCAATGAGGCTCTATCTCGATGACGACTCGGCCGAGATATATCTTGTCCAGCTTCTCCGCCGCGCCGGGCACGATGTCCTGATTCCCACCGATATTGGGCGGGCCGGCGCGAAGGATTCCGTGCAGCTTCGAATGGCTCTGTCAGATCAACGCGCGATTATCTTGCACAACTACGGCGACTTTGAGGACCTTCACGATCTCGTAATTGCTTCCACTGGGCATCATTTTAGCGTTCTTCTCATTTGAAACTGCACTTTCCCGAATTTAGCTAATTCATGTTTGCATGCGGAGCAGGCGGCGGGCCAGGGTTCGTAATTTCGCGGCTTGGCGTGGTCCGCTAGCAGCTGCTTGATATTCCCGCTCGAAACAGTGCCGTTGCAGCGCTCGGCGGCGATCGGCATGCGACGGACGCCGCCGACGCTTGTCCCACGGCGACTGGCCCCGCGCCACCAGGTCCGCCGCCGGCCGCTTCCAGGCCCACAACTCGATCAGCGTGTGCAGCCACAGGTTCAGGTGAAATGCCCCGATGCTGGCCCACAGCTTACGCACCTGCTGCTGGCCGGCGCCCAGATCTCTTTCACGTCGTGGAAACATTGTTCGATGCTGAAGCGGTCGGCCACGGCCTCCAGAATGTCCGCCACGCTGGCCTCGGCCTTGGTGCAGAAGTAGGCCCGCCAGGCGCCGCGGGCTTCCCGCACCAGCACCACCCGGATCACGCCGCCCGCCGGCGCCCAAGTCGCCAGGAAGGTCTTGTAACGTTTGCGGGTCAGTTGACCATAGAGCCGGAACCAGCCGTGGCTCCAACCCCGTTTCTGACCGGCCCGCTTGGCCAAACGGATGCGCTGCAAACCGTAGAGCCGCCGCCGACCACGCTGGCCCTTGGCTCGCGGCGGCGGCAGCGTGCGCAAGGCCGCATCCTTGCGTAAGCGACTCACCAGCGTCACGCAACCGAGACGCGCCGCCTTCAAGACCTCCCGCTTGGCATACGCCCCATCGCACACCAGCCACAACGCTCGTCCCCACTTCTGCGTCCAGAACGCCAACCACTGGATCAACTCCGCGGCCAACGCCAACTTGGTGCGAAACGTCCAATCGCTGCCCTTGGGCAACTTGGCGACATCGCCACGACGAATGTACAAGCCGGCCCGCAGCGGCAAAGCGATCGCTCCCCAGCGGGGATGCCGAGCCAGCCAGGCCAACGTCACCCAAACGTGGCCGTAGAGAAACTGCTGCTGGCTGGGTCCGGGCGTGGGGTTGTGGTGCCGACCCGCTCCCTGCACGCGGCGGCCATAGCGCTTGGTCGGCGAATCATCCAGGCCAAACAGCAGGCGGTCCTGACCGGCCGCCAGTCGCGGCAGCAGCACACGCACCAACAATTCGGTGGCCAGCCGGGCGGCGCGTCGTCCGATGCGATCGACCAGGTTGTAGCCGGCGCGGAACTGGTGGCTGAGCCCGCCGGCCCGAAACCAGGCGGTGACGGTGCGGCGGCCGTGGGCGAACAGCAGGCCGGCGACCAAGCGGGCGAAGCGGCGATGCTGCCGCCGATCCAAGGCGAGCACCAAGGGGGCAAACAGGGTGGCCGCTTCCCGCGGCAATTGCCAAACTGACATGGCTGGCTCTCCGAGCGTCGATGGTTGGGTGATAACTCCATCGTGCCCGGAGGGCCGGCTTATGTCTATCTAAAATCGATCCGAGTGCACACGCCGTTAGCTAAATTCGGGAAAGTGCAGATTTGAAATGACAACAATCCGGCACGCGATCTTAATCGTCACGGAATCGTCCGCGCCAACGCCAAGCTCGAAGCCGCGAATGTCCCGATTGCCGACGAACTGATCGTCCTCAACCATTGGCGTTGAATACCTCTATTCCCACCTACTTCGCTTCCCACTCCAATATCCCGCCCGAGAAGCCTTTGCTTAATTGCACTTCGATTCGGACCCCGTTTGTCTCGACCGCGTCGAACTTGACCTCGTTGAACCGATCGCTCTCCGTGCCGTAGGCGCTCGGCTTGGGCACTTCCAACCATTTGCCATCTTTGCGGTAGAGCAATCGCCACGATTCAGGCGGGCGGCATCCGCCCTTGGTGGGCTCGTCGTTGAACCAGTAAACCTTCGTGCTCAAAACCTTTCGCGGCGATTCGAAATCAAGTTGAATCCATTCCTTGGTCCCGCGGTGGTTCCACCAAGTGAAGCGCGGAATCGTGCGGTCGCTGGAATTCTTCGGCACGCGTTTATCGATAACGGCCTGGACGTTGTCGCCCTGCCAGCAGTGCGACGCGTTGACTTTCACTGGCGAAGCCGGAACCACCCATTCGTCGGCGCTCGCGGCGGTGCTCGCCACGGGGAATTGCGCGATTCGCAATCGGGCGGCGCCCATCGGAATCAGCGTGATCGTTTCCTCCGGTTCGGATGTCTTCGCCGGGCTTGGCTGCAACAACCCGACGAGGCCGAGGTAGTCGGCCTTCCATTGCGGAATCTTGCGCGCCTTGCCGCGCAGCGCGATCGGCGTCTCATCGTGAGCAAATGGCATCTCGGACGCGGGCCACGGCTTCTTGATGACTTCGAACGACGCAGCGGGATTCTTCGCGTCCAGGTCCAGACCGTAGTTCCACGGCGTCGTCGGCAGAATCTCATACGCCGGCCATGTGTCGGTCCCGCCGGAGCGGACATTCTTCTCACCGAACTTCAGGGAATATGTCAGCGGGCCGCGCTCGATCGAGACGCTGTTCTTGTTCTTCGGCCATTGCTGCACGCGAATCGCCATAGGCAGCGTCAGCCGCACCCGGTCGCCATCGGACCAGGTCCGCGCCAGCTTCAGATAACCACGCACTTCGCCCGCCGCCGACATATCGTTGCCATTCACGGCGACTCTTGGTTCGCGACACCAGCCCGGAACCCGCAGATAGAAGGGAAACGTGACCGGCTGCTTCGTTTTCACCGTGAACTCAATGGTTTCATCGAACGGGTAGTGCGTCTCTTCCTTGATGGTCACCTCTGCGCCGTCCGCGACTTTGGCGTGGACTTCACACGGCGCATACATGACCGCGGCGAGGCCGTCGCCGAGCGTCGCCATCCACAAATGTTCCGTGAAGTAAGGCCAACCATGTCCGAAATTGTGTTGACAGCAGCGGTGGATCCAGGGATTCATCTCCAACATGGGGCCGCCATTCTCGAAACCTGGGCTCTTGCTCGATTTGTCTGACGAAATCAGGTTCGGCGACGTCAGATAGCGCAGACCTTTGAAATCGGCGGTGAGGGCGGCGGGCAAGGAGTTGAACGCCACATCCTCGCAGCGATCGGCCCAGCGGCTGTCGGCGGCGACGGTCAAGAGCCGCTCGCACGAGAACATGAACTCGACCATGCCGCAGGTTTCGATCGCCTGGCGCGGGTCGGTGTAACCCGGACGGCAGTTTTCGTCGCCGCCAAACATCCCGCCCGGCACTTGGCCATACATTTCGCGAATCTTTTCATAATTCCGCTCCGCCGCTTTCAGGTGTTTTTCGTTCTTGGAAATGGCGTAGTAAAAGGCCGGCCCGCCGAACGCCTCGGTCATATTCACATTGTGCCAATCCGGAACGTCATCGGTCCAGTTCGCGGTGTGGCGATAAATCTTGGTCGCCAAGTTGAGCAGGAACTTTTCGCCGGTATGGTTGTAAAGCCAGATCACGCTCCAAAGATTGTCGGAGGCCCGCTGATGTTGCCAGTAGGGTGGCAGAAAATCCGCCTCGGGCACCGTCATCTCCCAGCGGAAATATTTCGTCATCAAATCAATCACACGGCGATCGCCCGAGAACTCGTAATACGATTGCAGGCAATGCAGCATGACCATGTTCGGCCACAGATCGTACTTCCCCTTTGTGCTCGCGACGGTCGCTTTCGCCCCCTTGCCGCGCAGCCCAAAAAAACCGTCCGCCCGCTGACTGGCGATCGCCCCCTCGATCCAGACCCGGGCTTCCGCAATCTCCTTTTCGTTCTTGAGCAAATAGGCGCAATCGCCGAATCCCTTCAACCAGTAGGGCACTTCCTCCCAACCGCGTTCGCCGATCCCATCGCGGCTGAGCCAGGCGTTCTTGTCCTTGCGCAGAAAGCTGCTGATCTCGCCCAGATGCCCATGGAACCCGGCCGCCTGCAATTCGAGTTGTTTTCGCAGCCAACCCCGCGGGCGCACCGAGCCCACCGGAAGCTTGACCAAGGGACTCGGCAGCAACGGCTCGCGATTCCCCGCGTAATGCCGATTCCGCGGCGCATCCGCCGGACGATCCACGTAGACAGCCGCGGGCGGCTCGCCGGCGCTAATCGTCGATGCCACGGTCAAGGCGATCACCCCAACCAAACAGCGTGCGGGATTCATGATGTGCCAACCTCAAGCGGAACTGCGATGGGCCTGAGGAGCAGAATAGACATCAAGTCGCGAGATGACGAGGCGCGTGACAAGGTCTATTCGATCTGAGAACTCAGCCATTTCCGCTCGTCATCTGTGAGCGGCCTCTTCCATTTTTTCGAGGTGAGTAGCTTTTGCAATGCCTTTTCAATGGTTTTATCTGTTACCTTGTCGAAACGGGCACTCGACCACTCGCAATGCTCCAGGCAATAGTCGAGATACATGAGTGAGGACTCAGCTTCTCCTCCCAATTCAAACCCTTCAACAATGTAGAAGGGAATGTCATCGACCAGTTCAATGGGCAATAAGGGCCAATCATCAAGACCCGTTGCACCAAAATAAACCGGTGCAACCAGGGCCGGCAGTCGGAATTCCCCCCTTTGGTTCCTTGCAGAAAAGCATGAGGCACAAGATTACGATCTGCCCGTCGTCACCTTGCCGAGCGCCATTGATAAGAACATGCAGGCCCTTTCCCACTGGAGCCAAGACGAGTATCGCGTGCAGTAGTATGCTTGGTGACTGAAAAATCGAGGCAGAAGGCTTGCTTCGCTGAATCGCTGGCGACGTCGCCCAAAAGCTCCGCAAAATTCCCAAAGCGGTGTCAAGCCACGCGCACTCCGAAAGAATTCTTTCGGAGTGCGCGTGGCTTGACACCGCTTTGGGAGATTTTTTTTGGAACGACCAACAACGATCATTCCTCCCCCTTCTCCACCACCACGATCCTCACCTTCCGCTTCGCAGTCTTAAACTCCAAGCCCGTTTGCGCGGCGACCGTCTTGAACACCATTTCCGGGTCGGTGTCTTCGGCTCGTTGTTACTCGGTGAACGGCGAGCGGACGTGGAAGTACCAGGACAACGTTCCATCCGGTCCGTGCTCCACCTCGCTAACTGGCTTGCTACCCGTTTTTTGGTCCAGGCGTTGTGAGAGTCTCTCGCACAAATATCATTTTGTCACATGTCATCATGACTTCCGCTTGATCTTCCTCCGCTCGCCGCGATCGCATGCGGCGCTGAATTCGTGTGGCGTCCGATAGCCCAGCGAACTGTGCGGCCGAATCCGATTGTATTCGCGCCGGAACCACTTCGCCTTCGCTCGTGCATCCGACTCCGACTCGAATTCCTCTCGTTCCAGAAACTCGTCCCGCAGCCGGCTGTGAAACGACTCGACGTAGCCGTTCTCCCACGGACTCGCCGGCGCCACGGGGAGTGCTTTCGTCCCCACCACCGGCAGCCAGTCGGCCAAGGCCTGGCCCAGGAACTCCGTGCCGTTGTCGCTGCGAATCCGACGCGGCGCACCTCGTCGACCGATTACGCGACCGAGGATCCGCCGCACGTCGGCGCCGCTCAAGCTTGTCGCCGCGTGCAACGCCAGGCACTCCCGAGTATATTCGTCCACCAACGACAGCCACTTGAGCGTTTGGCCCGAGACCGTGCGGTCGGCGACGAAATCACAGGTCCACACGTCGTTCTTGAACCGCGCCGGTTGGTTCACGCAACTGTTGCGGCTGGTGCCGCGTTTGGCCCCGAGTTTTCGCGATTTTTTGCGACGCACCGCTCGCCGCAGACCCAGTTCGATCCACAGCCGTCGGACGCGTTTGAGGTTGACCGTCCAGCCCTGATGGGTCAGGCGGGCATGGATGCGGCGGTAACCGTAACGCGGGTGCCGACGCGCCAGGCGGCGAATCGCCCGGACCAGCGGCTCGTCCTTGGCCGACGCGCTGGAGCGATAACGGATGGTCGAGCGAGCTCGGCCCAAGAGCCGGCAAGCATGTCGCTGGCTGAGGCCATGACGCTGTTGCAAGTAATCCGCCGCCGCGCACTGCTGCGTCGGCGTCACCACTTTTTTTTCGCGACCTCTTGAAGCATCTGCTTATCGAGCATCAGTTCGACGACGATGGTCTTGAGGCGATCGACCTCGGCTTGGAGTTCGCGAATCTTCCGAGCCTCGTCGATCTGATCTTGGTTAAATTGTTGTCGCCAGCGGTAATAAGTGTTCTCGACGATGCCGAGTTTTCGGCAAACATCGGCGACCGTCAGGCCCTTGGCCAGGTCGCGTTCGGCTTCGCGCAATAAGCGCACGATCTGTTCAGCGTTCCGTCGCTTGCTCATGAGTCCCTCCTGGACTTATGCTATGCAAGCGACTCCCATTTCAGCTGGACCAAAAAATGGGGAGCAGGCCAAACGATTCGCTTGTGGGTAAATGCCTCGACTCCGCGCAGGAAGCGTTGCAGGTTGCCGCTCCCGCCTCCGCCGCCCGAATTCTCGATCGGAGCCTTCGAGAAAACGTCGATCACGTTCTTTTCACGGCCGGGTCGCGGGGCCGACTCAAACTTGCCCTGAACCACGACCACCTCGCGCTCGGCTTCCGTCACGCGAAACTTGACCGGCAACTTGCACTGCGTCCGCAGGATCTTTTCCAGAACCGGCAGCACTTCTTCGACCTTCGCCCCCTCGCGGACGACAAAGTCGCCAGGGGCCTCGGCGGACAACAACTCCTTGTCGCCTTCCAGTACAAACGATGAAATCCCCGTCGTGTACTCGACAAGGTCGCGCACCGTTAGCCAGGGTGGCGGCATCATGTTCGGACCCTTGAGCCCCACACGGAGAAATGCATTGGCTGCCTTGCCGTCCTTCCACCGGACAACCATCCGCGTGTCGGCGGGATCAAATGGACTGTTTTCTTCGAACGAGCCGCTCTTCCGGACATAATCGTTCCGGCATTCCGCAAATGGCGGGGCAATTCTCTTCAAGATTTCGTCTTGCTTGAGCGCGTACAGCTTTTCAAATGTCGGCTTTTCGTTCGGCACTTTGACCAAGAACGACGCCGGTCCGCGTGGTAATGCAATCGCCTCGCGCCTCGGTCTTCTGGCCGCCGCCGGCAAGTACGACAGCAAGGCCGCCCACAGTTCCCACAAGGATACTGGTTAGAAGCAGTGCTCCAGTGATCAACTTCGTCATCATCATGGTCTTGGTTACCTCGTCTGCCAGTTTGCTGATCTCGACTGGAACTCGCTTGCCGGCGTCGCCTGTCGCGGCGAACACGGCCTGGATCGCGGAATCCAGCTTGTTCGGTGATACTCCGGCGGTGGCCGAATCGGAAATCAATGCGGCCGCGAGCCCGGCGGATAGCGCCACGCCACGCCGGGCCAACCGCAAGCCCAACAACTCTCGGCCTCGCTCCAATTGCCTGCGGAGCGTGCTCTTCGCTCGGCCCAACTGCTCGGCGGCTTCGTCCTGCGTGAGTCCTTCGAGATAGCAAAGCACCAGCGGGGCCCGCAGCCGCTCCGGCAGCCGAAGCAATTCCTCATCAAGGACCGTCCGCACTTCTCTCCAACTCACGCTCTCCGGATCAGTCATTTCGTCACGGCGAGCCGCCCGAATCTCGCGACCGCGGCGGCGGTGCGAGCTATTTCGAAGCCGAAGCGAAACCTGATGCGCGACGCCATGAAGCCAGCAACCCAACGAAGCACGCTTGCGAATCGACGCCGCCCGCCGAGCCAAGATCAGAAACGTCGCCTGAAAAGCATCCTCGGCGTCCTGCTCGTCGCTCAAAACGCGGCGGCAGACTCGATACGCCATCGGCCCATGCCGGCTCAGGATCGCATGGAACGCCGCCTCGTCGCCGTTGGAAACGAATCGCTCAATCAATTGGCAATCGGACAGCCGCAAGACCATTGCCTGTCAGGGCCCGCTTCAATCGCCGCAAGAAACCGTCCAGAGTCTTCGTCGCCATGATTCGCCCATCATGCCGATCATGTGGCCGCCACCATAGTAGTCTCCACCGTCGGGCGATGGTACTCAACTTTTTCCAAATATTCAGCCCGCAGCGCAAGCTTAAATTCAGGAGCCCGCAGCGCAAGCAAGGGATTTTCAAGCATTCAGCCCGCAGCGCAAGCTTAAATTCACGAGCCCGCAGCGCAAGCAAGGGA
Source organism: uncultured Gemmataceae bacterium (assembly GCA_963815035.1). Lineage (GTDB taxonomy): Bacteria > Planctomycetota > Planctomycetia > Gemmatales > Gemmataceae > JBGQCZ01. The sequence continues at coordinate 363,173 of CAWFFC010000023.1, read as the reverse complement.
TTCTCAAACATTCAGCCCGCAGCGCAAGTTTAAATTCAGGAGCCCGCAGCGCAAGCAAGGGATTCTCGACAGCCGCGTTCCCGTGCTTGCGCTGCGGGCTCCGGTCGTCGTCAATCCGATGCGTCCGAAGCGAATGCGCCGTAGCCCGCATGCGAATTCATCATTATCATGGAACAGACGCGGCATCGAGCGATTCCGCGTTGATTGCCATACGGAATCGACATGTTTGGAAAGGTCAACCGATGACTCGCCCACTCACCAAAGCCGAGGCGAAGGCATTTCGCGAGCGCTGGCGGCGCGTCAACGCCCGCGAGGTGGAAGAGCTTCGCTCCACAAGCCTGGAAACGCGCTGGCGGCAATTCAACGCTCTTCTGAATTGGGCACGGCAATTCGGCTGGACCGACGCCCTCGCCGAGGGTGAATCGGAAATGCGCGAGCGCTGGGCCAAGCTGCACAGGGCACATCGTGGCTAAGAAGGCTAGGGTCGAAGTGCCGGTCGCTCCGTTGCCTGATCTCATAAAGTGGTGGCGGTCTCAACGCACGTCGGGGCTGGTCATTGGCGGCCTCGCCGTGGCCTTGCTCGGTCGACCGCGCGTCACGCGCGACATCGACGGGCTCGTTCTTCTGGCGGAGAATCGCTGGCCGGACTTCATTGAATCCGGAGCGAGGTTCGGTTTTGTCCCCCGGCACGACGACACGGTCGCCTTTGCTCACGAGTCGCGTGTGCTGTTGCTTCGTCATCAACCCACCAACATCGATGTCGATATCGCGGTCGGCAGCCTGCCGTTTGAAGACGAGGCTGTCGCGCGGGGTTGCAAAGTGCGGGTGTCTCGGTGCCGTTGCCGACGCCCGAGGATCTCGTCATCATGAAAGCGGTCGCGCATCGAGAGCGCGATCTTCTCGATATCGAGGGATTGGTGGCAGCCCATCCCGACCTTGATACCGAGCGAATTCGCCGCTGGGTGCGAGCTTTCTCCGACACCCTTGAATCGCCCGAGATTTACAGCGATCTGGATGCTCGGCTCCCACGTCAGTCGTCGAAAAAACGCCGCAAGCGCCGGGAATGATTGGCCCGAGTCGCGTCGTTGAGGATTGCGCCGCGCCATTCGCTATGGAGCCCGCAGCGCAAGCAAGGGATTTTCGACGGCCGTGCTCCGTTGCGGAAAATAATAGGAAATAATAGGTGTCAGTTCATTTTTTCGGTACGTCAAAAAATGAACTGACACTATTAATTAAAAAATGAGCTGACACCTATTAATTTGCATAGGAACGATGGGTCTTCAGGCCGGAACTGCCACATCGGTTTTGCAGGCCAAGGCAAAAGTGGGCACGTTCTTCGCGGAGTCCTCCGACCACACGTCCCAGCCGGTCGCGGCGCGGTGAAGTTCGACAAAGTGCATGTACATGCCGAGGTAGATGACGACCTGGCCGACGACGCGCGGCGAGTGGCGCAGGGCCTTCCAGAGGCAGCCCCAGAAGAAGCGCCGGGCGACCCGCCCCCGCCGGCCGTAGTAGCGGGCAAGGCGGGCGAAGACGGCCGCGTAACTGAGCCGCATTGACTCAGGGCGGAATCGCACCTCCTCGAAGCGTGACAAGTTGCCGAGGAGGCGCTCGGCGAAAGCGTCGGGTGAGTACAACTTTCGAAACAACCCCTCCAGGCCCTTCTTGAGTTGTCCGGCGGTGAGGTGCTTGACGCGGAAGTTCGTGCGGCCGACGCCGCTCTGGTAGCGGGCGGCGTCGTTGGCTTCGTTGGCCGGCAAGAGCCGGCCTTCGGCCTGGAGGCGGGCATGGAGCGGCGTCTTGGGCACGGCCTCCAGAGCGTTCACCAGCACGATTGGAATTTGGGCCGCCTGCAGAAAGTCGTATTGCTCCTCGAAGATGTCGGCGTCATCGTTGTCAAAGCCGACGATCATGCCGGCCGTGACGAACATGTTGTATGACTGAATCTTGTGAACCGCCTCCACCAGGTCGAGCTTCACGTTCTGCGTCTTCGCCGCCTCGCACAGGCTCGACTTGCGCGGCGTCTCGATGCCGAGGAAGACGGCGAAAAAGTTGGCGTCGCGGAACAGGCCGAGCAACTCGTCGTCGCGCACCATGTCGATGCTGGCCTGCGTGTAAAACGACATCGCCGGGCTCTGCTTGGCGTTCCACGCGACCACCGCCCGCAGCAATTCTTTGGCGTAGGGCCGGTTGCCGATGAAGTTGTCGTCGGCGAAGAACACTTTGCCCAGCCCCTTTTCGCGCCAGGCTTCGATCTCGCCAATGACCTGTTCGATCGGCTTATAGCGCATCTTTCGGCCATACATGACGATGATGTCGCAGAACTCGCAGGTGAACGGACAGCCGCGCGTGCATTGGACGATCCCCTGCGCGTAGGCCTTTCGCAACACGTCGAGCCGCGGCAGCGGCGAATCCGGCAGGTGGATCTTCTCCGGCTCCTGATAGCTGTCGCCGTGGCGGCCCTCGGCGAACTCGCGAAGGAAGCGCGGCCAGGTGTATTCGGCTTCGCCCTCGAAGAGGACGTCGCAATGCGGCCGGCACTCCTCCGGGATCAGATTGCACATCGGGCCGCCCATGACGACGAGCTTTCCGGCGGCTCGGAAGCGGTCGGCCAGCGCGAAGACATGGGATTTCTGGAACAGGTAGCCGGTGATGCCGACAATGTCGGCGTTGGTGCGGAAGTCGATCTGCTCGCCGGCGCTCTCATCGCAAAGGGCGACGTGATAGTCCGGCGGCGTCAGCGCCGCAAGCGTGAGCAAACCCAGCGGCGGGTAGACGGCGCCGTACGGCGTCATCTTCATGAAATGCTCCTGCCCCCAGTACGAGGGCGGGAACTTCGGCTGCACGAGGTAGATATTGCGAGGCGCGATAGGGCCTGTTTGAGACATCGGCACACCTTACGTGGTCGGGCGGCCGTAAGGTCGCGCGCTTTCACGCTGAGGGCTTAAATGATGCGTGGGCATTGTGGTTTTCTGTTGTAAACAATCGCATTTGCGATGTCGACGGCAAGAATGGTCTGAAAGGCCGCCAGCGAACAAAAAGCCATCTAAACCTGTGCCGACCCGCCGTTGTCCTGGTAGTCTGGGCAATCCCGGGGCTTTCCGGACTCCGAAATGCTCATGCGCACGTCCCTGCGGCTCCAAGTTCGTGAGCCAAAGATTCAGCCCGCGCCGCAAGCAAGGAATTTCCGATTGTTCGCGCTTCGGGCTCCCAAAATGCCATTCTGATACCGTTGCAATTATAAGTGGACATATGTATAATTTCCTTCGAGTCGAGCGCTCGCCGTGCGCACTCCGTTGGAGGGTTCGCCATGTGTCACCTGATTGGTACAATCGCGTCGTCCCGACTAGCGAGCGCACAGGCTAAAGCCATGCGACTACAAACCGGACGGACATCCGGACGGACAAACCGGACAAGTTTTGTGCTGGCTGCGAATTCGGAACGCAGGGGGCTGGCTACCAAGGGTTTGCATCAAAAGCAGGTAGTTCGGCCAGAAGACGAAATGCCCGCTTTTGTCCGGTTTTCAGCAGAAATCACGCGACACCGAAACCGGACAATTCTCAAATCGGCGCGGCGGTTCTTACTGTTCGTCCGTATAATAGATGTTCCCCGTTCGTCGCCCAGAGTTTTCGGGACCAAAATCATGGCCGCGAACTTCGACCTTGTCAGCCAGTATCAGCCGGCCGGCGATCAGCCCAAGGCCATCGTCCAGTTGCTGGAGGGTTTCGAGAAGGGCAAGCGGTTTCAAACGCTGCTCGGCGCGACCGGCACCGGCAAGACCTTTACCGCCGCGAATGTGATCAAGGCACTCAAGAAGCCGACGCTGGTGCTGTCGCACAACAAGACGCTGGCCGCCCAGCTATACAAGGAGTTTAAGAACTTCTTCCCGAACAACGCGGTCTGCTACTTCATCAGCTATTACGACTATTACCAGCCGGAAGCCTACATCCCGCAGCGCGACATTTACATCGAGAAGGACGCCTCGATCAACGAGAATATCGACCGTCTGCGGCTGGCCGCCACGAGCGCTTTGGTCAGCCGCGAGGACGTGGTCATCGTCGCTAGCGTGTCGTGCATTTATGGTTTGGGCTCGCCGACCGATTACAAGCGGATGATGGTGCATCTGAAAAAAGGCGAGACCATCGAACGCGAGCAAATCTTGCTCAAGCTGGTGGACATTCAATATCAACGCAACGATGTGGCGTTCGAACGCGGCAAGTTCCGGGTTCGCGGCGACACGATCGAGATCTGGCCCGCCTACGAGGAAATCGGGCTGCGAATCGAACTGTTCGGCAACGAGATCGATCGCCTGGCGATCACGCACCCGATCAGCGGCCAGACCGTTCGCGAACTCGACGAGATGTTTGTCTTCCCCGCCAAGCACTTCGTGACGCCGGAAGAGCGGACCAAGAAAGCGATCACCGGCATCGAACAGGAACTGGCGACGCGGCTCGCCCAGTTCAAGCAGGAAGGGAAACTGCTCGAGGCCCAACGACTGTCGGCCCGCACTCGCTACGACGTGGACATGCTTCGCAATGCCGGCTATTGCGGCGGGATCGAGAATTACTCGCGCTGGTTTGACGGCCGCGCCGCGGGCATGCCGCCCTATACGCTGCTCGATTACTTCCCCAAAGATTTCCTGATGATCGTTGATGAATCGCACGTGACGCTGCCGCAGGTTCGCGGCATGTACGCCGGCGACCGCAGCCGCAAGGAAACGCTGGTCGAGCACGGCTTCCGCCTGCCCAGTGCGCTGGACAATCGTCCGCTGCAATACGACGAGTTCGAAAAGCATTTGACGCAGATCCTGTTCATGTCGGCGACGCCGGGACCGATGGAACTGGAACGCACCGGCGGCGAAGTCGTTGAGCAGGTGATCCGCCCGACCGGCCTGGTCGATCCGATCATTCACATCAAACCGGCTCGCGGCCAAGTGCCGGATCTTTTGGAGCAGATCAAGAAACGGGCCGCGGTCAACGAGCGGGTGCTGGTTACCACGCTCACCAAGCGACTCGCTGAGGATTTAAGCACGTTCATCACCGAGGCGGGGCTTCGTTGCAAGTGGTTGCATTCGGAATTGGACGCCATCGAGCGCGTGCAGGTGCTTCGAGAGTTGCGACAGGGAGCTTTCGACGCCCTGGTTGGCGTCAATCTCCTCCGCGAAGGGCTCGATTTGCCGGAAGTGTCGCTGGTGACAATTCTCGACGCCGACAAGGAAGGCTTCCTCCGCAGTGGCACGTCGTTAATTCAAACGATCGGCCGGGCGGCTCGCAATGTGAACGCCGAGGTAATCCTGTACGCCGATAAGATGACCGATTCGATGCAGCGGGCGATCGACGAGACGAACCGCCGGCGCGAGTTGCAACTCAAGTTCAACGTAGAGCATGGCATCACGCCACAAACCGTGAAGAACGCGATCGATCACACGATCGAGGACGAGGTCAACGCCCACAAAATGGCCCAGGAGGCCGCCGGACTCGATGGCAAGGATTACGTCACGCAGGAATACTTGCAGGAGCTGCACGCCGAGATGCTGCGGCGGGCAAAGGAACTCGATTTCGAAGGGGCCGCGGAGTTGCGCGATCTGATCGCGAAACTGGAAGGCAAACCAGTCGCCGCACCGCAGATCAAGAAGAAACGCGGGAAGAAGAAATGGTCAGGAGCGTGAGGCTAAGGCTTTTTCCCGCCTTTGCATTCGCTCCACAAACGAATGCAATTGCTCAACGCGGTGCAATGGCGGCCCGTGACCGAAGCAGACGAGCGATGGATCAAGGCTCGCCAGCAGCTCGACCGATCGGCGATTCTGTCGCGGATCGGTGCAGAAGAAGGGCGGCGGCAAGCGCAAGCCCGGTTCGAGCGTGAGAAAGCTCATATTCGCCAGCACGTCGCCCGCGATCGCCACGCGGTCGAACTCGCGAAAGTAGATGACGTGCCCCGGTGTATGGCCGGGAGCATGAATCACGCGGAAACCGGCAACCTCTTCGCCATCTTGCAAGGGACGCGACACTTTGACCGGCTGGCCGCCAATGAAGCGACCGAGGCGATTGACAATAAATGTCCGCGGCAACATTGGCCCGGTCCCATCCATCGCGGGGATGTCGGCAGGGTGGCACGCAAGCGGGATCTTGTGTTTGCGGCAGAGAAACCATGCGGCGCCCTGGTGGTCCGGATGGCAGTGCGTCAGCGCGATCTGGGAAAGGCGATGGCCGCGAAGTTTCCGCGACAGATGCCACGAGTGCCAGCGGGTGAAAGCGTCGATGAGAACGTCGCCGACCAGGTACGCATTTACGAAGTAGTCGATGAATCCATCGATCAGCCAGACGCCGGGCGCGACCAGTAGCATGAGTTTCCTATATGACCACGATTCATTTCTTGGGTTGCACCTTTTCGAAGAGCAATCCCACGAACTGTTCCAGTAAGTCGAGGTATTCGGTCCCCGCGATCACCTCGACTTTGTCGCGAAGCAGCCGTTTTCGTTCGAGCAGTTCAACAATGTCGCTCCACGCCGAATTTCGCCAGCGGCCCGTCCGGGCCTTGCATGCCGAGCAACTCGTCGATTTCGGCAACGGACAGGCGCGTAGCGCGCTCGGCATGCCGATCGAGCCAGGCGATCAATTCCGGCTGCGTCCCAAGCTCGTATAACCGTTTGAGCTTTTGCTCGTCCTCTTCGGGAGCCGCGCCATGCATTCTTGGCAGCAGCCGCTCCAGCGGCAACGATCGCAACTCGCTTACAGTCAATCCGAGCGCGCGGCGCAGGACATGATCGTGGCATTGCGGAGCCGGCGCTGGTCGCCATGCTGCAGGATTTGTCGAACCGTATGGCGATTCAAATTGGCGATGCGTGCAAAATCTTCCTGGTTCCAGCCACGCTCTTGGACCAGGCGGGCAATTTTCCCGGCCAGACTCAATTCATTCGGGGGAATCGCGAGAGACATGGTTGCGATATTATCGAGACAAATCGGCGGGGCTAGTGCCTCGGCCCCACAATCCCGTAAGACAGCCGGAAATCTCGGCGGAGGCACTTGGCCATGCAATTCTCGGATGGTCCGATCGGCGGCGTCATTTGGAAGCCGCTCAAGAAGTATCCCGATGCCCGCGGCTGGCTGTGCGAGCTATTTCGCATCGATCAAATTCCCGAGGAGTTTCGGCCCGAGATGGCATACATCTCGGTTTCGAACGCCGGCATCTCGCGCGGACCGCACGAACACGTGGACCAAGCCGACTTTTTCTGCTTCATCGGGCCTTCCGATTTCAAAGTTTATTTGTGGGACAATCGGCCGGAATCGCCGACCTATCGGCGACGGGAAATCCGAACGATTGGCGAGTCCGAGCCGGCCGCGTTGATCATTCCGCCGCATGTCGTCCACGCCTATCGAAACGTGGGCAGCATTCCTGGCGTAGTATTTAATTGCCCAAATCGGCTCTATAAGGGACCGGGTCGTAAAGAACCGGTCGATGAGATTCGACACGAGGAAGATAAGAACAGCCCATTTCAATTGGATTGAGCATCGCTCAGTTTTGCACCCGGACTACGATGGCCACGATTCAAGAAGCGCTTGACCAGGGCTGGCAGCAGCAGCGGGCCGGACAACTTGCTGTTGCGGAAGAAATATACCGGAGGATTGTCGAGGCGCAGCCCGATCATCCGGAAGCTCTTTATTTGCTCGGCACCGTGTGCCAGCGGCAAGGCAAATTTGACGAGGCCGCGCAGCACCTTCTCACCGCGGTCAGTCTCAAGCCGGATTATGCCGACGCGCATAACAATCTGGGTGTCGTGCTGTCGGCGACGGGACGGCGGATCGACGCGACCGCGCACTTCCGACACGTTGTTCGCCTTCGCCCGGACGACGCCGACGCCGCCAATAATCTTGGCAACGCTCTTCGCGAACAAGGCGAACTCGAGGAAGCCGAGGAGCGGCTTCGGGTCGCGCTGCAGCTTCGACCCGACTTTCCCGCGGCCCTGCATAACCTCGGTCTGACGCTGGCCCGGCGAGGCAAGCTCGGCGAATCGGTTGCCGCACTTGAGCAGGCACTTCGCTTGCGGCCAGATTTTACCGGCGCCCGCGCCGATCTATCGATCGTGATCGAGCAACTGAAACGCGATGTTGGCTCTTTGCCGGCCACTCGCAGTGTCTCGATCGAGGTGTCGCCGGGCGAATTGCTCGATCGAATCACGATTCTGCAAATTAAGAACGAACGAATTTCGGACGCAGTGAAACTGCAAAATGTCCGCGCCGAGCTCGAAATGTTGTCGATCGCGAGCGAGCAGATCCATTCATCCGAAAAGATCTCCTCTCTCGTTCACGAGTTGAAGTCAATCAACGAGGCGATCTGGGAAGTCGAGGATGGCCTTCGATCGTGCGAGCGCGACCGCCGATTCGACGAACAGTTCATCGAACTTGCGCGAGCGTTTATCGAAACAATGATCGCCGGGCGGCAATCAAACGAGCCATCAACGAACAATTGGCGGCTCCACTTGGCGAAGTGAAGCAGTACCCAGTGTATGGATCGGTCAGACGGAGCGAAATGATAAGCACCGAGAAGCCGCAAGACTGAACTACTTCTCGGTGCGTGCAGTCCAGACGCCTATTTCTTTTCGCCCAACACCTCAAGTTTCAAATCCTTGAAGCGCACTTCCATGGGTCCGCCGGCGTGGATCTGCAACCCGAAGATTCCGCGGCGCGACAGTTTCTCGTCGTTCAGATCGACGCACAATTGACCATTGATCCAGGTGCGGACATGCCCACCGACCGCTTCAACGACGTAGTCATTCCACTCATCGGTCTTAACGTGCTTCTCTCCGGATTTATCCCACAGGAGTCCGCGGGCGCTTTCCTCATAGAGTTTGCCCCACCAGCCGGCGCCGACATCGGCCTGCGGGCCGCGCATTTCGCCATCGGGGAGCGGCACACTGCGGAACTGAATGCCGCTGTTCTCCTTGTTCGGGACAAGTTTGATTTTCAGTGACAACCGAAAATCGGTGGCCACGAGTTGGCTCTTCAAGAACTGGTTATGCTTGATGCCTGGGCTCTTGCCCACGATTTCGCCGTTTTCGACGCTCCAGAGCTTTGGATCACCGTCCCATCCGGTCAGATCCTTGCCGTTGAAAAAATCTTTCGCGTTGTCCAGCGTGGCCAGGTATGTCGTCTGCGTCGGACTCTGAAGATAAGCGAAAAGCGAACGCACCTCGTGATCGCTGAAGGGCTTCAATTGGTCGTCCGGCATCATCGAAGTATTGCTTTCCGCCATCTCCTCGATATCGCCAAGCGGAATCGTCAAGGTTTCAGTCGCGGTGGCGACGGTCAGGGCGACACGATCTTTCGCTTTGACGATGCCGGTCACGACGCGGCCATTCTTCAAATCGATTCGAGTGGCGACATACTCCTTCGGGATGACGGCGCTCGGATCAATGACATTTTCCAGCAAGTATTTCAGATCCGCGCGATTAGCGCCGGTGATATCGGGGCCGACCTTGCCGCCCGCCGCGAACAGCGTGTGGCACTGTTGGCAAGTCTTGGCGAAGATCGCGCGGCCGAGGGCCAGGTCGGGCGCTTTGCCCGGCTTGAGAATCATGCCGCGATATGCGGCCATCATTTTGGTTTTTTCGGCCGGCGTGTTGCGCACTAGGCCCCAAACAGCGGCGATTTGCTTGTCGATTTCGGCGTTTCGAAGATTGCGAAGCTGCCGCACGATGTCGGCGGGAACGTCCGCGGCGGGGATCTTTTTGTCGCCGACCGCCTTCAACAATTCCCTTGCGAATGCGGCTCGCGAGGCCAGGGTGCCAACGGCATCACGCTTCTCGGGGGAACTGAACGAAGAGTAGGCATTCAAGATCGCAGCCGGCGTGCCGGGATCGGAATAGGCGGCGAGTCCGCGCAGCGCGGCGTCGCGAATCTCCGCGTCATACAACAGGCCCTGCAACGCTTTTGCCAGCTTCGGATCCTTGGCATCCAGCAGGGTCGCCAGGGCGCCGAGGCGATTCGCCCGGATGGCGTTCGGGTTGGCAAGCGTCTTGCGAAGCGACACAAACGCCGTTGCATCGCCAAATGTCGCGGCCAAGGAGGTCGCCTGGTTTCGGACGTCGGCATTTTCACTCTTCAAAAGCTTTGCGAACGCACCGCCCCAGCCTTTCGGGGCCTCCACTTGCCAACGGCCCTTCAGTCCGTCGCGGAGTCCGATTAACAGCGTGAGTTGCCGGGCTGCGTCATCGGTTTGAGCCAATTGATCCACCAATAGCGAAATGGCCTTCGGCGTGCCGAGCGCGGCGATTCGCCGCACCATAAACGGCAACAGATGTGGCACCTTTGCCTCTGTGGCCAGCACCAACGCAGCGGCAGGATCATGTTCGGCGACAGGCTCCGCCGCGTACCAGTACATGAGCGACGAGTTTTGATCCGACGAATCTTCGGCATGAGCGACCAGTGCCTTCAAAAGCACCGGGGCTTTTCAATGGGCAGTCGGCCGCACAACGACGCGATGTAGCGACGAACGACCGGCGATGGGTCGCTTGCGGCCAGCGACTGGGTCTTCTCCATCACCTTCGTCGTCAACAGATCGTTTTCGTCTGCCATGCGAATCGCCCAGCCTCGTAAATGCTCGCTCGAATCCTCGAGAGTCGCCAGAATTGTGCTCTCGTCGAGTCGCGCCGATTGCATTGAGCGACCAAAGCGCTCGCAAGCGGCGGAAATCGAGGGGATGATTCTTCAAAATGTTGCCGAGGTCGCGGCGGATCCGAGCATAGGACTGTGCGTTTGCCTTTCGGTTCTCCAAATTGGAATAGCGCTCCTGCAAGATCCGGCGAGCGTGGCGGCTATACCACTCGTTGGTATGTAGCTGAGCCAACACCAGCGTGGCGTCATTTGGATTGCCGCTGAGATCGATATTGGTTCGACCGCCAACTTCGGTGTAGGTGATCTTGTAAATGCGGCCATTGCTGCGATCCCAGACTTCGGGCTGCGGGAGATGGCAGGCCTGTTTGTCGTACCAGTCGAGCAAATACACGTTTCCATCGGGGCCATACTTCATGTTGATAAAGCGAGCCCAAGAGTCGTTGGCGAGCAGGAAATCCTTGCCGTGGCTGGCGACATAGCCGGAGCCTCTCGCTTTCGGAATATCCATGTTGATCCGGCGGCCATGGATGTTGCCCATGAAAAGTTGCCCCGTCAATTCCTTTGGCCATAATCCCCCGAGGTAACACATCAAACCACAGTGCGCATGGCCGCCGCCGGCCGAATCAGAGCGGTTGTTGCCGCCGTGCGGAGTTGCGCCCACATAGTGAACGTGATCGGCAATCGTTTGAATGTCGGCATAGGTGTAGGGGTTCGCATGGGGGCCCGCTTGCCGGATGTAGCGGCCGCCCTGGAAAATGTGATAGCAATGCGGAATGACGCAGGCCTCGATGAATGCCTCGCCGTAGTTGTCGAAATCGATTCCCCATGGATTGCTGGTGCCCTCGGCGAAGACCTCGAAAATGTGCTTCGTGGGATGGTAGCGCCAGATGCCGGCGTTGATTGGCGTGCGCTTCTCGTCCAGCGTCCCAGGTTTTCCAACGTTTGAGTAAGTGAATACGCCGTGGCAGCCATACAGCCAGCCGTCCGGCCCCCAGGCGAAGGTATTCAGCGTCTCGTGCGTGTCTTGATAGGCCCAACCATCGAGCAGGATCTTCGGCGGGCCGGCCGGTTTGTCGCCAGACTTGTCGATCGGGATATACATCAAGTACGGCGCGGCTCCAATCCAAACGCCGCCAAAACCCACTTCAATTCCACTGACAAGGTTTAAACCTTCCATGAATACGGTTCGTTTGTCGAACACACCATCCCCGTTCGTATCCTCAAAAATCAGAATTCGATCGCCCTTCTCTTTCATGTTGTCCGGCAGGACTGGCCCCTTGTACGGAAGCCGGCGCGGATACACGAACGCTTCGACGACCCACAAGCCGCCCGCGGTCGTCCAAACAAAATCCAATCGGTTGTTGAATATCGGGTTCGCCCGCAAAAAGGGTGACCTTGAAGCCATCGGGTACCGTCATCGCCTCGGCGGCCTTTTTCGGCGTTAATCCGGCAAACTTGTAATCGTCCGGCGGAGGCATCGCCTGCGCGGTCTTGCGCGGCGGCACGTTGGGCTTTTGCGAATGAAATCGGAAATCATCGAAATTGACATGGCCCCAGTGTCCGGTATGGCGATCGACGAGCCGGATGAAAATCTCCTTCCCCATCTGCTTCGTCAGGTCCACCGCCACCCGTTTGAGGTTCTCTTCCTCGATGCCCGAAATACGTGAGATAACTGCCTTCGTATCGGCGCGGACGATTTCGACGCAGGTTTCAGGCCACGGACCGCCGCCAACCAGGAACGATCCCCACGGGTGAGTCACTTTGAACGGCGCCGAGGTGAGCGTGCCCGTTGGGCGGTCGCCCAGTTTTTCGAAACCGCCGATCCAATACTGGCCCTGGTGTTGGCTGTGCATGTCATTGCGGCGCGGATAGACGGTGTCGCCCTTGATCGGCTGCCCCCTGAATGCTCCGCCGGTCGCCGTCCAATCATGCAAGTCGCCGGATTCAAAATCGAGATTGAGCGGCTTGCCGTCGGCGCCCACTGGGCGAACCCCCTCGGGCGGCTCCGCGGCGGCGAGGATGGTCGTGATTCCGAGTGCAACAAAAAGTGCTGTGGTGCGCATGGTGCTTGGAGGGGTGGAGGTTAGTGGATTGTCCGCATGTTTGCCTATTCTCTGAAACTGCGCGGCGCTGTCAACAGGATGGCAACGACAGATTGGAAGTTCCAGTCAAATGGTCGCCGCGTAGCTCGATCCATCGAACGAGAATCTGAATTCCGACTGTCAGAAATCGGCGTCATGTCGGCAGCGATGTTTTCATATGCTGAACCGCAACAAACACTTTTTTGATGTCGAGGGTGCGACGATGAGCCGATCAGCCAATGAATTGACATTCACCCGTTTGGACCAAGCCTTGCCACTGAATCAGGGAATCTTCTTCGCCCTGAATTATCGCTTCGTTCCGATTTTTGATGAACTCAATCGATACACGCTCAAAGTGGACGGGCTTGTCGATGGACGCTACGACGTGAAGGCGGGCGGCCGAAAATTGGGCGTATGGACTTCGAAGCAGTTGGCAGCAGGAATCAACATTTGCTCGGCGACATCGGACGGCTGGCAGCCCGGGGACCCGTGGAACGTGCAGGCCAACAAGTTGAAGGAACTGACCGACGCTCGCAGCCAATTGTCGATTGCCAGGCTGCAATCAAGACTCTACCAGAGCGAAAGCGATGCCGCACAATTGTGAAAACAGGCGGCCGATCTCATTGAGCGGTTGGAGGACTTGCAGCGCGAGACGGCCCGGCCACGACCGTATCGCTTCGAGATTCGCCAGGTCAAGGACGGAAAACGGAAGTGACGATTCGTGGGAAGGTCGAAGTTGCCGCCCAGCCCTTGTCGGTTTCCGGATTGAAAATCTGTTAAAATTGGCCGAAGCGACGAAACGGCAGTTTTTGCCGGGAAAAGTGTAAGATGACAGATTTGGTGTCGCGCGGCGCATGCGGTGTGGCGCCCTCAGAAGGTAAGATGACAGATATGGTGTCGTGCGCACACGGAATGTGGCGCCCTTACCGTCGTCCAGGCGGAATGCCGCTGGTTTCTGATTCGTGGCCCCTTTCAGGTCAACGCGACAACTGAAATCGGCAGAGTCAAGCCGATCATGGTCTAAACGGCACTGCTGTCGTCAGACGAAACGGACCGCGATTCCGCCTGTTCTGGTGAAGAATGTTCATGATTGTCGTACGATAAGGCTATCGTTTCCCGCCTGCCCGCCCGCCGAGATTGGTCACGTTTGGAGATCCCACCACATGCGTCCCTGCCGTTGTTTCTGCGTTTTTTGCGCGATCGTCGCCGGAGTGCTCGCCCTGATCGCGATGCTGTTCGCCCCCAGTTCCGCCCAGGCGAAGGACACGCCGGTCAGTTTCATCAATGAGGTCGCGCCCATTTTGAAGGAGAACTGCTTCGCTTGCCACGACGCCAAGAAGCGAAGCGGCAAGTTGGACATGACGAGTTTCGAGAAGTTCATGGCGGGTGGAAACTCCGATTCGCCGGTGGCCGCGGGCAAACCCGACGACAGTTACATTCTGGAATTGGTCCGAGGCAAGGGAAAGAAACGGATGCCGCCGGAGGGCAAGGGTCAGGCGTTGACCAAAGACCAAATCGCCGCCATCGAGCATTGGATCGCCCAGGGGGCGAAGTTGGATTCCGGCATCGACGCCAAGAGCGATTTGATCCGCGAATTGCGAATTCGTTGGCGTCCGCCGGCTGCTCCCGTGAAGTATCCGTTCGCAACCATTATCAATGCTGTAGTGTTTACACCCGACGGCAAGCATCTGGTCACCGGCGGGCACCATGAATTGGTCGTATGGAATCTCGATGGAAAAATCGAAAAACGCATTTGGACTCGCGCCGAGCGCGCCTATGGCATGGTGTTTTCGCCGGACGGCAAACTGGTAGTCGCCGGCGGCCGGCCGGGTCAGGAAGGAGATGTGCGTGTTTATGACATCAATGGTCCCGGTAAGTCACAAGGCGGCGTCATGATGCTCAACGGCGTCGATGACTCCAAAGTGATGCTTGAGCAGTTGGTCGATTCGGACGATTCCGTCCTCGCGCTGGCTCTGTCTCCCGACGGCAAGCGCCTGGCGTCCGGCGGCTGCGATCGTGTCGTTCGCGTTTGGGATATTTCCGGCGACGTGCTCAAAGCCAAACTCGTACAGTCGATTGAAAATCACGCCGACTGGGTGCTCGGCGTCGCCTTCGCCGCCGACGGCAAACACCTGCTCACGGCCAGCCGCGACAAGACCGCCAAGGTATGGGATCTCAGCACGAAGGAATCGGTCATGACCTTTCCAGATCATCAAAACCCAGTTTACGCCGTCGCGGTAAAGGCCAACAGCAAGGTCGGCTATTCGGTGGGTGAAGACAAGCAACTTCGAATCTGGAATGCAGTAGCCGAGGGCAAGCAAGTGAAGGCAATTGGCGGCCACCAAGGCGCGATCCTCAAACTTCTGGCTGATCCGAAGCAACCACTGCTCGTCACCGCTTCTGCCGACCACACCGTCCGCGTCTGGAACGCCGATAAGGGCACGCCGTTGAAAACGTTGGCCGGGCTGAACGACGAGG
The DNA here is from genome assembly GCA_963815035.1 of uncultured Gemmataceae bacterium. Taxonomy (GTDB): domain Bacteria; phylum Planctomycetota; class Planctomycetia; order Gemmatales; family Gemmataceae; genus JBGQCZ01. The sequence continues at coordinate 348,004 of CAWFFC010000023.1, read as the reverse complement.
TGTTTGCGTTGGGATTGAGCCCCGATGGCAAGATGGTCGCGGCGGGCAGCTACCTGGGCGAAGTTGCCATTTGGAAGATTCCGGAAGGGACGCTGGTCAAGAAATTCAACGCATCGCCTGGATACGTTTCGAAAAAATGACGTCCGAGCACAAAAACCAATTGCGAACCGCCTATGCTGACACCGACTATTGGGTGGACGTGCCAGGCGGACGTTTTCTAATCCGCGTCGGTGAATTTCAGCCGGCGCTGAGTCAACTGCTGGCCGTCGAAAACGCATCGGATTGGGCTTTTGTTACCGCATGCAACCCATACTCGCAGCAACTTCCGGATGCCGACAACTCGATTCGGATGTGCCATCTGGTCGCTGATTTGAGCATTGCCGGCTACCGGTTTTTTTCTGGGGAGGGCGCATCGCGAAGTGGCGATTGGTCGCCGGAACCGAGCCTGCTGATCATCGGCATTGGCCAGGAATATGCGATCCAAATCGCAAGACGATACGGTCAATTGGCGATTGTTTGCGGCCGAGACTCCCAGCCCGCGCGGCTCGTTTGGACTGACCTCGATACAACGACTTCCGACAGAATCAACTGAGGATCGTACTGTGAATCGATTTCACCTTTGCTTCGTGTGTTGCGTGGTTTCGGTTTCCTTCGTCTCGGCCCAGAGGCGGCGGCCCGCGACAAATCTTCCGGAGCCGCCCGCGACCAAGCCGGAAACGTTGAAAGTCGCCAAGGATTTCAGGGTTGAACTGCTCCACTCGGTGCCAAAGGACAAACAAGGCTCGTGGGTCAACATGTGCGTCGATCCGAAAGGACGGCTCATTGTTTCGGATCAATACGGCGGATTGTTCCGCATCACGCCGCCTGCGATTGGCCGAAAAGCCGAAGACACCAAAATCGAAAAAATCCCGGCTCCGATTGGTGAAGCCCAGGGGTTGCTTTGGGCGTTTAATTCGCTTTATGTGGTTGTCAACAGGGGTGACCGGTATCAAAGCGGACTATATCGCGTGCGCGACACGCTTGGCAACGACACACTGAATTCGGTCGAACTATTGCGAAAAATCGATGGCGCCGGCGAACATGGGCCGCACGCCGTGTTGCTGCATCCGGACGGCAAACGGCTGGTCGTTGTTTGCGGCGATGGAACCAAGCTGACGAAGTTTAATCAAACACGGGTGCCAACGAATTGGGGCGAAGATCATTTACTGCCGCGCATGCCCGATGGGCGAGGATTCATGCGCGGCGTTTTGGGACCAGGAGGCGCGATTTACTACGTAAATCCGGACGGCAAGAATTGGGAGTTAATCAGCGTCGGCTATCGCAATGAATTTGATGCCGCGTTCGACAAGCGGGGCGACCTGTTTACCTACGACGCCGACATGGAATGGGACATGAACACGCCTTGGTATCGGCCGACGCGGGTTTGTCACGTGGTCAGCGGCAGCGAATTTGGCTGGCGGAACGGCGCCGGCAAATGGCCGCCGTACTATCCCGACAGCTTGCCCGCGACGCTCAACATCGGACCTGGTTCCCCCACGGGCATTTGCTTCGGCTACGGAACCAAATTCCCCGCCAAGTATCAAGACGCGTTGTTTATGTGTGACTGGAGCTACGGCAAGCTCTACGCGGTTCACCTCACCCCGGAGGGCGGCGAGCTACAAGGGCGAGGCCGAGGATTTCATTTCCGGCACTCCCCTGCCCCTCACCGACGTGGTGGTGAACCCGAAGGACGGCGCGCTTTATTTCACCATTGGCGGCCGGAGAACCAAATCGGGACTTTATCGCGTCACCTATGTCGGCAAGGAATCGACCGACCCGCTTCCAAACGACCGCACGTCCCTGCCGTTGCATGACCTGCGACGTAAGTTGGAACAGTTCCATGGCAAGAAAGTGCCAGAGGCAATCGACTTCGCTTGGCCTTACCTCAACCATCCGGATCGCTTTATTCGTTACGCGGCTCGAATCGCCATTGAATTCCAGGAGCCGAAACTATGGCAGGAAAAGGCGCTTGCCGAAACAGATCCCACCAGCGCAATAAACGCACTGCTCGCGCTGGTTCGCGTGCGAGGTTTTGATCCGTTCCATCATCCGAATGCACCGAAGCCCGACTCGAAGTTGAAAGAGCAGATCGTCGATGCGCTCGTTTCGATGCCCTGGGATAGACTTTCGGATGAGCAGCGGCTCCAAATGCTAAGGGTCTATCAGATTTTCTTCAATCGCTTTGGGCCGCCGAACGCCGAACAGCGACACAAGGTGTTGGCACAAGTCGATCCGCATTACCCCTCAAACGATCGCTTGATCAACGGCGAGGCATGCCCGCTTCTGGTTTACCTCGAAGCCCCAAACGTCAGCGCGAGAACGTTGAAACTCATGGCGGACGCACCGACACAGGAGGAGCAGTTGGAGTATGGCCGGGCGCTGCGTGTGCTGAAGACCGGATGGACGATGCCGCAACGAAAAGAGTATTTCACCTGGCTTCGCGACGCCGCGAATTTCAAGGGCGGCAACAGTCTGGGTGGATTTCTCGCCAACATCAGAAATGACGCCGTCAGCACACTGACCAGCGCCGAACGAAAGGAACTGAGGCCGATTCTCGACGCGAAGCCGAGTAAGGCGTCGCCGATTGTCTCAAAGCCGCGGTCGATGATCAAGAACTACAAAATGGAGGACCTGATTCCGGTGCTGGAAACCCGTTTGCTGAAACGTGACTTTAATCGGGGCCGGAAATTATTTGGCGAAGCCCAGTGCTTTTCATGCCATCGCTTTGACAACGAGGGGGGCGCCGAAGGGCCGGATTTGACCAGCGCCGCCGGCCGATTCAACGCCCGCGATCTGCTGGAGTCGATCGTCGAGCCAAGCAAAGTAATTAGCGACCAATACGCGGCGGTTGTCGTCGAAACCACGGACGGCAAGCAATACACCGGCCGCATCATCAATCACAACGGCGATTCGATGATGCTCAATACCAATATGCTCGACCCCAATGCGATCACGACCATCGACCGGCGGAAAATCGAAGCGATGGAGATTTCGAAAACATCCATGATGCCGACCGGCCTTCTCGATTCCTTCAAGGAAGATGAGATTCTTGACTTGATGGCGTATTTGCTTTCGCGCGGCGACCGCAAGAACGGAATGTTCAAATAGTAAAGCGAACCGCTTGCGGCGTTGCATTCCCCGCTACGCCGCAAGCGGCGCTTGTTTCACTGGATGACCTCGGCCTGAGCCAGTGCCTGATCGATGGCTTCGGCTTCCGACACCGCGTCTGCCTGCACTTGTCTTCGCGGTCCGCCGGGAAGTGCGCAAATAAACCGGAATCCCTGTCCATTGGGCAATTTCTGTAATTGGAAGCTCGCGATCTTTAGTCGGCGCAGACGCTGGCCCACTTCGTCCCAATTCACTTCCGCATTCTTTTTCTTCGCGGCAAATCCGAGTTGTTGTGGCGTCGGTAAATCCAATGCGGGAGCCGTGCGACGTGGTTCGGGAGTTGGATCAGCCATTTGCCCGCGCACTTTGGGCAACTGGCGTTGAGCCGCGCCGATTGAAACCGTCGAATACCGCGGGGCGGCAGCCGGTTGGTATGGTTGGGCGTAGCCGGGAACGAAAGCAGGTTGCTGAATCGGCGAACCGCCGATGATGACCGGGCCACAGCCCGCAGGGCTTCAGCCCGCTCCAGAACGCCCGGGAATTGCAAACCAGGTGATGCAAACAAGGATCGGGGCGACCCATCGCACATCCATGCGCATGGGCATTTCTCCAACGCTCGGAGGAACATCGTATCGAAGCGTCCGGCTTCGTTGGCCGCCGGGCGAGTCATTCACCGGCGGCGAGGGGCGGCTATAACAAGGGAATCTAAACAAAAAAAGGCCAAGTTCGCGGCTTCAAAAGGATAGGCAGGATTTACAAGCAGTTGGAAAGATTTACAAAGCCCTGCGAATAGTGGACAATACCCAGCCAGAGCATCCCGCGTCCTGAGATTTGGAGCCAACATGATCCTCGGACTGCGAACCGCGATCTATGCCGTCGGAGATCTGACGGAGGGAAAAGAATGGTATGCCAAGGTGCTCGAGCGGCAGCCGTATTTTGACGAGCCATTTTATGTCGGATTCGAGATCGGCGGTTTCGAGCTTGGCTTGATCCCTGATGGGACGCCGGGGACGGGTGGCGTTGAAGCGTTGTGGGGAGTTCCTGAAATTGCGAAGGAAATGGAGCGACTCGAATTAATGGGTGTGACGGTCCGCGACGCCGTGAAGGACGTGGGCGGCGGCATCAAGATCGCCACCGTCACGGACCCGTGGGGAAATAGTTTTGGGTTGATTGAGAATCCGCATTTCTCAAAAGAGAAGGTGCAGTAACCGCCCGCGGCTCAACGAGCCGCGGGCGTGGAATTGCATCAGTCGTTCGTCTGCATCGCGGCGTTCAACGCCTTGGTGATGCGGTCCTTGCATTCCTGAAGGTGCGCCACAACCGTTTCGTCGGCGGAAATCTTTTTGTCCGCGAGCCCGGCGTCGATGCGTCGCGAGATTTCGCGCAGATGCATTCGTGCCAGACTCTTGGCGTCCGGCGGAACAATGGAACTGCCTCCACCGCCCAGCAGCACCAGCAGGACGCTGCCCTGGCTGCCGCCATTGCCGAGCATCATATTCGATAGCCGCCTCAGATACTCGCGCTGGAGATTGCGCCGCACAATCGACGAGCTTGTGCGTGCGGGTTTTCCGGTTTCCGGCAAGTCCGACCAAATGCCGTCGGTCAGGGAGCGGAATACTTCCGCCACCTTTAATGACTGATCGTCCTTGTCGGCCTCGGCGGAATTATCCTCAATGCGAGCCAGCGTGGCCGGGTCGAGCAGTTCGTCGAGCACCACGCTCTGCACACGCAAGATGCGCTGATAAATCGGAAACTCCACATTGCGGAAGACATTGGCTTCATTACCCCAATGCATCCAGCGGTCCGCGGCGAGTTTGCGCAGCAGTTCTGGCGGGAATTTGAACGAGGCATCGGTCAAGATATGTTCCTGCAGGAATTTCAATCCCTCGCGCTGCTTCGCGCCTTTCACGGGTACAAACGGATCGCGGCCGTTGGGATCGCCGCGGTGATCGCGGTGAACGTTGACGCCGCCGATATGGCGAGCCACCAGGTACGAAGCGTTGCCATATTGGTTCAACAGCGAGCTAAATGCACTGCGCGCCTGCTGATAACCGTCGCCCTTCTCGACGATGCGATCTGCAAGTCCTTTCATCAGTTCCTCGGCGAGGACGATGCGATCCTGGGCAAACTTCATCGTGTCGGCGCCGAGATCCCACTGATTCACCCGCGGATCGGGCCCGGCGAGCAGGTCCTCATCGGTCGCATAGTCGAGCGACGGCTGCGCGCTCTTGGCGGCGACTTTCTTCAATTCGGCGACCTCGCCCTCGGTGCCGCCGGACTCGGGCCGATAGCCATATTCAATTGCCCAATAGTCATATGGTCCGAGCGTCGTGCTGAAGTAGTCGCCTTGCTTCGTTCCCTTCGGCGCGATGTTGGCCGGGTTGTAATCCATCACCGAACCGACCAGGCCTTTCTTGCGCGTGATCGACACATCGTGCAACTGCTCGGACTTCAGCATGGTGCTGCCTTTGAAATTGTGGCGAAGCCCCAGCGTGTGGCCGACTTCGTGCATCGTCGTTTCCTTGATCGACTGGAAGATCACCTCGTCCGGGATCTTTTCGCCCGGATGGCGAGCCATCCAGGTCATTGCAGCCAATCCAAGTTCGGTGCGCTTTTGCGAAGCGCACTGGCACATCCCCTGGCGGAACATCTGGAATTGCATCCGAAGTTGGTCTTCCGGCGACATCTTGGCCCGGTCGTTCCAATCGCCGCGGCCGATCACCAAGCTTGGCTTGGGCAGCAGCCAGCCGCGGCGCGCCGCCTGGATCGGGCTGGCGAGTTCCTCGTAGCCGCGGCCATTTTGATAAACGAGTTGGCTCATCTTGAGATAACGCACCATGCTGGCGTCGAAGAGAATGTCGGCGTCAAGAATTTCGCCCGTCAACGGGTTGGCACGCGACGGCCCGATCGCGTAGCCCTGGTCGTGCGTGGTCCAGCGGAAGGTGTTGTAATTGATGTCTTCGGGATCGAAGTCTTCACTCTCCTGCTGCCGCACTTCGATGGCGTCGCGGAAGCCGATGGCTTCAAACGCCTTGTTCCACTCGAGGATGCCCTCGCGGACCGCGGCGCGGTACTCATCGGGGACCGAGTTTTCGATCCAGTAAACGATCTTCTTCTTCGGCGGAACGAGTTTGCCGCCCGGTTTCCACGCCGAACCGTCCACGCGCTCGAGTCGCCAGCGATTGATGTAGCGCACGAACGAGGTCTGGCGATTATCGCTGGAAAAGTCCTTAACCGCGGTGAGGAAATAGCCGACGCGGTCGTCGGCGAGCCGCGGCGTATAGCTGTCGGGCAGTTCGACCAGCCCGTAATGGATGACGACGGTCTTGCCGCGGGAATCGATCGCTTCGCCGACGCGCGGTCCGCCGCTAAAAGTCGCGGCGACTTCCAACTCGATGTTTTTCGCGAATCCCTTGACCTTGTGCCAGGTCGTGCGGCTCGCATCAAGATAGCCCAGGCCGGTCTGGGCGAAGTCGGTGAAGAAGATGTCGTTCAGGTCGATGACCGCTGCGTTTTTCATCGGGTTGATTGCCTGGATTTTCAGCGCCATCAACACCGAATCGGCGTAGCTGGTGTCCACGGCCCGCGCGGTGGGCGTGTTCGGTTTTGCCTTGTAGCGGACGTTGCGGCGGATCAGGTGGATCTTGTCGCCGACGCGGCGAAACATCAGCACCCATTGCTCATCGTCATTGAGCGTCGTGCCGCCGGAGCCGAGGCCCTTGGCGATTGCCATGGGCGCCAGCAGCGGTTTGTCGAACTGGTGCTGCATGATCTCCATATAGACATGGTCGTCCTTCTGATACATTTTGAAGAGACCATCGACTTCCTTGGCCCCTTTCACGAGCTTGTTGAAGTCGCCAAACTTCTTGGCCGGCGGGTCGTCGCCGGGCTCGGCGAACGCCGCCGCAGTCAAGGCGAGCGGCGCCAGCGCAACGAGCACAACGCGCGAAATCTGAAACATGATGCTCCTTTCCGGGATACTCAAATGCGTCATAAGCGATGAGCGTTACCTAGCCTACCCGATTTCACCGATTGCCGACATGATCGAGACTCCGCCATGCGTCCGAGCATGCGGAAAAGGGGTGAGTCATGCAGACAAGTTCGATTCGTGGGGTTGTGGCAATTGTAGCAGGTCAGGCGGCTCGTTGTCGGGTGGGGACTCCAACAGGATGGCAAATCCGCCGATTCAAAGGCGACATCACCTGTCTTCTTTGACTATGTCTTCTTAGAAACTAGCGGTTTCCCAAGCAGGAAACCCTAAGGTGGTCAGAAGACATGGCCGCGCTACCCCCAAATCTGTCTTCTTAGAAATCTTCAATCAAATTAGTAAAGATTAACGAGTTATTGAGGCACCCCAGTGGGTAATGGCTCCGACGTCACCGCTCGCGAATCTTCACGTTGCGGAACGCCACTGGACCATGGTCGCCCTGGAGCATGAGTGGTCCGCTGGACCTTTCCTTCTTGTTCCAGTTGTTTCCGGTGGGCGTGAGCAGTTCCTGGTCTTCGTGGATCAGCTGGCCGTTGAGCGTGGCGTGGACAATCTTGGCGTTCGCGATCTTTTTCCCGTTGCGGTCGAAGCGAGGCGACCGGAAGATGGCCTCCAGCGTTTGCCACTCGCCCGGCGCCTTGCAGGCATTGAGGCGGGGAGCAATGCCATCATCGATGTGGTGATAACGGGGTTTTTGCTCTGCGCGGGTAGATGCCGCCGCATGAGTCGCCGGTGAGTTTCTTGGCGCCGAAGCTGTCGATGATTTGAATCTCGTAGACGCCATGAAACTTGACGCCCGAATTGGAGCCCTTGGCGATCAGGAATTCGAGCTGGATTTCGACGTCGGTAAACGACTTTTTGGTATAGAGATCGGGCGCGCGGCCTTTTTCGCCGTTGATCCAAATCGCGCCGCCAGGCGTAAACGAAAGCCGGCGCGGATTTTTTGCGTCGAGCGACACCGAATCGGCCCGGCTCCAGCCCTTGAAATTGCCCTTCCAATGTTGGGCCGGCTCACCGGCGGTCAGATTGATCCAGGGCTTTTCGTCGGCCGCCGAAATCGACGCGGAAAGGCCGAGGATGAGAACGACAAGCGCTTGGCGATCCATGGGGAACTCGGGTTGGATGCGGATGGAGGCAGGCTAGCAATCGAATCTGGAGACGGCAACGTCGGTATCATGTATAGGGCGGGCCGCAAAGATCGCGAATCGGCCATCGAAGGAATAAATAGGGCCAATGCGACTGCCCGCCGGCCAAGGGTCGATCGGAAGCACAAAGCCCTTGGCCGGCGCTAAGATCAGCCATTAAACTGGAATGGTCGCATCTGCAGTCACCGGGGAGTTTTCATCATGCGTCGCCTCTTCCTCGCCATTGCGGGCGTGGCGCTGACCGGATGGGCCGCGGTGGCCGATCCGCCGGACGTTCCGCCGCCGGCGCCGGCCGGTCCGCCGCCCGGCCTTAGTCGTCCCGGCTATGGGCCATCGGGCTATGACTTGCCTACCGCGCAACAATTCAAGGAACTCGTGCCGGGTTTGATCGACGCACTCAAGGACCCGGACGCGTCGGTACGGCAGCATTCAGCGATGGCCCTGGCCGCGCTCGGCCGCGACGCCATCAAATCGCTTGCGGAAGCCATTCGCGATCCGAATGTGGAAAAGCGGGCCGCGGCGGCCTATGCCTTTGGCCAGATGGGTTATCAAGCTCGCGAGGCAATTCCCGTCTTGCTGACCGCGTTGAAGGATGAGCAGGCGGTGGTGCGCCGAAACGCCGCCCAGGCGATCAGCCGCGTTCTCAGCAGCGAGGGCGTCGCCTATGGCCGCATCGGTTTTCCGGGGATGATGCCGCCGCGTCCAATCGGCGCGGGAATTGCGGCTCCCCCTCTTACCCTCCCAGCGCCTCCCGGGGCCCCGTCCAGCCCACCGAAATCTGACCCGCCTGGGAAACCGAAATGAATCGAATTCGCTGGCACTTGGCGGTAGTACTCTTGGCCACGGTCGCCTCGATCGGCGCGGCCCAGGAAAGTCCTTCGCACACCCACATCGGCGAGTGGGACGGCGGCAGCACCGCGGAAAAGGCGCGCGAACTGGAGAAACTCCTCCAGCCGGGCAACGGGGCCGCCCTGCCCCGGCAGCCGATCGAGCCCGAGTTGATTCAAAAGCTCTTGGACACGCTGCAACGCCAGGGCGAGCCGGGTTTAAAGCAGGCACTCCATAACGATCCGGAACTCAATCGCGCCCTTTCAAACCTCGATCAGAACAATCCGGAATTGCGACGCCAATTGGAGAACCGGTCGCAGCGCTCGCTCACGCCGCAAGGATTGTCACCGGAACAAATCCGGAAACTGCTGGAAGGGTTCAAGATGCCGTCGGGCGCGATGCCGGGAGGCAATATCGATCTTCCGCAAATCCCGCGGCAACTACCGCAGGTTGGTCCGATGACGCCGACGATTCCGCCGAGCGGTCCGGGGGCCGAGGGGAGACTACCGAATAAGCCCTCGCAGCCATTTCGTCCCGAGGGGATGGCGGGCGCCCAACGCCCGACGGAGCATTCCGGTGGCTTCGCCGATTTCATCAAGCGCATGAAAATATCGCTTCCCGAATCGATTAAGGAATCGCCGAACTTCAGGGAATTCATCAATCGGCTTAGCTCGAACGACTCGGAGAAATACACCTCGAAAATGCGGCTTTGGCCCGAGGGCAAGGGGCCGAAAATCAACTGGGAGCGAGGCTTCAACCGGAGCGGCCGATTCTTCGATCATTTATTTGGCGGATTGGGAAACACGCACGCACCGAACCTGCCACACGCCCCGCGAATGCCGAACGCTCCGCGGATGCCGGGCATCGACGTGCCCTCGGGCGCCGGTTCGCTCGATCCGGGCCGCGGCATCACCATGTTCATGGTGGCGGGCGCCTTGGTGCTGGCGGGGATTCTGTTTTGGCGCTTCATCGCCAAGCCAATGAGCGTGCGTGCGGCCAAGCCCAAAGACTGGGATGCCGGCCCGTGGCCGGTCGATCCGGCGAACGTGCGCATGCGCGAGGAATTGATTCGCGCGTTTGACCATTTGGCGCTAATCAACGGCGGGAAGCCGGCGCGGATGTGGCATCACCGGGAAGTCGCCAGCCGGCTGGGAATCGAAAACGGCGAGCGGAGCATCGCGGCCCGGCGGCTCGCCGAGGTCTACGAACGAGCCCGCTACGCCCCGCCGATCGAACCGGTCGCCGAGGCCCAGATTGAGGGAGCACGTCAAGACATCTGCAGCCTGGCCGGAGTCGTCGCGTCATGATGGTTCGCTTGCCAATTCGGATGGCGGTCGCGGCGGCGCTATTGCTCGCGGCATCGGCGCGCGCCGAACAACGCCGGGAGATCACCGATGAGGGCACGGAAGCATTTCGCGCCCTGCTCGTCCAGCGCGGCCTGAAACCGCTCGAAGACCCGCGAGAAATCCTGGACGATCCCAAACACACCTTGCTGATCGCGTTTCGCGGAGCGAGCAAGTTTGGCGTCTATACCGACCAGATTGCCAACCTGCCATTCGACGCCAAAACGGATTACGTCGATCGAGGCGGCGCGTTTTTCTTCGCCAGCGATCAGGCGATGGGCGTCGGCAGTAGCAAATGGCATAACGACTTTGGTTTTTCGATTAGCGGAAACATCGTTTCGAGCGCCGACGTCGATACCTGCTACCAGGGCAATCGGCAGTGTCCATACGTGGAAGGACTGCCTGCCGCCGTGCCCGACTTGTTTCAGTCTCGTTCGGCGCCGAATATTGCCGGAATGGAACCGCGCGAGGGCAAACGGCTCATTCATGTTGCGACCAATCGCCCCTCATATCTGATGAAAAGCAGCAATCTTCGAATGTTAGCCGCGTTTACGCAGGATTGCACTGAAGTGCACACGCGCTCGGGTTACCGCGAGCCGTCCCTCAGGGAAGAAAACAGGCGATTTGCCCAGTCATGGCGATATGATGGCGGCGGCAAATTCCTAGTTTTCGCCGATCACAGCATCTTCATCAATAGCATGCTGGCTCCCCGGCATGTCCCTGATGATAATTTTGCCTTTGCCAACAACTGCCTCGATTGGCTGATGGCCGGACCCGATGGCCCTCGAACCCAAGTTCTGTTCATGCAGGACGGCGTCATTTGGAAGAAGGACGATTACAACCTCAAGCTGCTCGCCCAGCTACCGGTCGACCTAAAGGATCTGCTGCCATTTCTGCTCAATAATCCGGGTCTGCTGTGGTCGATGCGCGAACAGCTTGAGGACCATCTCGCGGCACTCGATCATAGCCACGCGTTCGCCGATCTGGAGCGAGGCGGCGACGGCGGGACGCCGCTGGGCACGCAAATCAATGAGTCGATCGCGAACGGCGTCGGCCGGAACCGGCTGGTACGGATCATCATTCTCGTCGGCATGGCGGCGCTTTTGGGATATGGCTTGCTTTCGATGATCAAGTCGCGATTTTCTTATCCGCGCGCGACGCCGCGATTATCGCTGGCGCTGGATCGGGTGAAGCCGTGCGCGGGATTATTGGAAATGCGTTTGCGCGGCGGCGTGGGCCGCGGCCACTACTATGAGGTGGCTCGCGACCGTGCGCGGGAAATGTTTGGATCGCTGGATTTGACGCCGGGCGAAGGAGCGCGCCGCCTCGATTCGTGGTCGATGCCTCGTGGTGGCGGCGCGGCTTGATCGAGCGCAAATTGCGCGAGGCGTGGAAGGTGGCCTTCGCCACCGAACCAAGCCGGGTGGACGCGAAAAAATGGGCCCGGTGGCCGCAGCAATTGGATGAAATTCGAACCTTAATCCGCCGCGGAGCGATCCGCTTTGAGGACAGCCAGGAGAGTTCATGACTGCATTGATGACAAGCGGACCCGAGACCGCCAGGGTCAAGGAGTGGGCGAACCAAATTCGGACGCTGCGACAAAAGGTTCAGGCGGAAGTCGGTCATGTCGTGGTCGGCATGGAGCATGTCGTCGAGCGACTGCTGATCGCGCTGTTGGCGAATGGCCACGTGCTGCTCGAAGGCGTGCCGGGCGTCGCCAAGACCACGCTCTCGAAAGCCTTCGCGAAAATTCTCGGTTGCCACTATCAGCGCGTGCAGTTCACGCCCGATCTGTTGCCCTCCGATGTCACCGGCACCAATATTCTCGATCGCAAATCAAGCGATTTCGTGCTGCGAAAAGGGCCGATTTTCTGCCAGGTGCTGCTGGCCGACGAAATCAATCGCGCCCCGGCCAAAACGCAATCGGCCTTGCTCGAGGCGATGCAGGAATACCAGGTCACGATCGAAGGCGTCACCCTGCCCCTCGACCCGCCATTTCTGGTTCTCGCCACGCAGAACCCTGTCGAGCAGGAAGGCGTTTACCGGCTTCCCGAGGCCCAGCTCGACCGCTTTTTGCTGCGCGTGGAAATGGGCTATCCCGGCCACGAGTCGGAAGTGCAGATGCTGAAGCTGCACAGCAGGCCGACCGAGGAGGTGAACACGCTTTTCACCCCGGAACAGATTCTGGAAATGCAGAGAGTGCTGTCGAGTGTTTACGGCAACGATGGCTTGTTGAACTACATCGTCAACCTCGCCGAGGCGAGCCGCGATCATCCGGATTTGTCGCTGGGCGCTAGCCCACGCGCAGCCCTGTGCCTGCTGCGCTGTGCCCGGGCCCGCGCGCTAGTTGAAGGCCGCCATTTCTTCACGCACGAAGATGTCCAAGCGATCGCATTGGGCGTGCTCGGCCACCGCCTGATCTTGCGCCCTGAAGCCGAAGTCGAAGGCAAACTGGTCGCCGATGTGGTGCAAGATCTGATCGCCACGGTCCCGGTAATGGAACGCGGCTGACCTTGCGAAATTCCAGAATCAGACAGAAGAAAACCGGGGAACCGAAAACCGAGAATCAGGAAGAAAACCGGGGAACGGAGAACCGAAAACCGAGAATGGAAAATGCGAAGAAAACCGGGAAACGGAAAACGGAAAACCGAGAATGGAAAATGCGAAGAAAACCGAGAAACGGAAAACGGAAAACCGAGAACGGAAAATGAAGAAGGCAACGGGACAATCTGTCGCAGGGAGTTGGAAAAACTGATAGTGGTAATCCGGTGACGGAGAACGGAAAGCCAAGAATTGAGTTTGCCCGCGATGTTCAACGGAATCGGAAGATGAAGAGGCAACAGTGAGGCTTACAACAGTCGAATTCACTTCCGAGGAAAAACCAAATGAAAGGTGACGACATTATTGATCGGTTGATCGATTTTGCGGTTCGAGCGATTGCGCTTGCCGAGGCACTGCCGATGACCCGGAGCGGAAAACATATCTGCGGGCAGTTGTTGCGGTGTGGCACGTCACCCGGAGCGAATTACGAAGAGGCTCGCGGCGCCGAGAGCCGAGCGGATTTCATCCACAAACTTGGAATTGCCTGGAAAGAGTTACGGGAATCAACATACTGGATTCGCGTGATTCAAAAAGCCAACATGGTGAAGCCCGAATTGGTCGCTGGCCTGCTTCAAGAAGCGATCGAATTGTCATGCATTGTCGCTGCTTCGATTGCTACGGCAAAGTCGCGAGACAACGCCCCGCCAAGCCAACCACCTGCAGCATAGATTCCCGTTGTCCGTTCCCCGTTACCTGACTTTTTCTTCATTTTCCATTCTCGGTTTTCCGTTTTCCGTTACCCGGTTTTCTTCGCATTTCCCATTCTCGGTTTTCGGTTCTCCGTTCCCCGGTTTTCTTCTGTCTTCCATTTTCGGTTTTCGGTTCTCCGTTCCGCGGTTTTCTTGGCATTTGAAATTCTCGGTTTTCCGTTCTCCGTTCCCCGGTTTTCTTCTTCCTTATCAAGTGACTGCCAAGTCCCGGGGGCCAAGCTGGGGGACTTGCAGTTTCTACCCGCATTTTTCACAATACTTGCGTGGCCGGACTCGGGGCCGTTTTCGGTCGGAAAGGCGTTATGCAAATCTACCCGGCGATTGACCTGCGCGGCGGCTGTTGTGTGCGCCTGAAGCAGGGCGATTATGCCCGCGAAACCAAGTACGATTCGGACCCGGTCGCGGTCGCCCGGCGCTGGGAAGAGCAAGGCGCGCACTGGCTTCACCTCGTCGATCTCGATGGGGCCAAGACCGGGCATCCGGTCAATGGCGAAACCATTCGCTCGATTCGCCGGGCGGTAAAAATTCCCTGCCAGGCGGGCGGCGGGCTGCGCGACGACTCGCATCTCGATGAGGCGCTCGGCTGGGGCGTCGATCGGATTGTTCTCGGCACGCGCGCCCTCAAGGATCCGGCCTGGTTCCGCAGCGCTTGCGAGCGGCATCCGCGCCGCATTGTGCTCGGGTTGGATGCCCGCGCGGGCATGGTCGCGACGCACGGCTGGCTGGAACAGTCGGAGCATTCGGCGCTCGATGTGGCCCGGCGCGTCGCCAATTGGCCGCTCGCGGGCATCGTCTATACCGACATTCAGAAAGACGGCATGCTCGAAGGCCCGAATTTCGACTCGCTGGCGGAGATACGGCAGGCGGTGTCGCTGCCGGTGATCGCGTCGGGCGGAGTTACCAGCGTGGACGATGTGAAACGACTGGCGGAACTCGATCTGGCGGGCTGCATTGTCGGCCGGGCGCTCTATGAGGGTCGAATTGATTTGAAGGAAGCACTAGCGGCGATTCATTAACGCCGCCCGGCCGAATCGCGGCGCGGGCGGCCTCTCCGGGAGCAACGCATGTCGAAATACAAAACGGAAGACATTCGCAACATCGCACTGGTGGGGCATCGCGCCGCCGGCAAAACCACGCTCGCCGACGCGTTGCTCTTCAAGGCCGGCGCCGTCGATCGGCGAGGCAGCGTGGACGATGGAACGAGCGTTTCGGATTACGACGAGGAAGAGCATCATCGCAAGTTTTCGATCGACTCGCACCTGTTGCATGCGAATCACCACGGGAAAGAAATCAACCTGATCGATACGCCGGGCTATCCCGATTTCGTCGGCGCGGCCCTCGGCGCGCTGCCGGCGGTCGAAACCGCGGTGATCGTGGTGTCGGCGCCGGCGGGAATCGAGGTCAACGCCCGCCGCATGTTCAACGAAGCCGGCAAGCGCGGGCTGGCCCGCATGATCGTGATCAACAAGCTGGACGCGGACAATATTCATTTCGCGGAACTCTTGGGCCATATCCGCGAGACGTTCGGCAAGGGCTGCGTGCTGTTCAATGCACCGGTGGGCGTGGGCGCGAAGTTGTCGGGCGTGGTGGACGTGCTGAATCCGCCGGCCTCGCCTCCGGCCGACGTCGCGGTCGATCTCGCCGCGGCCAAAACGCAATTAATCGAGGCCGCCATCGAAATCGACGACGCCCTCACGGAAAAATTCTTGATGGAAGAGCCGATTTCCAAGGAGGAGCTCGAGGCGGTGATTCCGAAGTCGCTGGCGGCCGGCAAGCTGGTGCCGATTTTCTGCACCTCGGGCAAGAAAGACGTGGGCGTCGCCGAACTGCTTGAAGGAATTTGCAACGACGCCTTGTCGCCGGTGCAGGCCCAAGCACGCAGCGCCAAGCCGGCGAAGGAAGGCGAGGCCGAAGTCGCCGTCGCTGCCGAGCGAATCGGGAGATTTTCTGGGCCAGGTCTTCAAGATTCTCAATGACAAGTTCGTCGGCAATTTGAGTTACATTCGCGTCTTGCAGGGCAAGATGACGGCCTCCGATCAGCTTTTCAACGAGGGCGGCGGCAAGGGCCATCGCATTTCGGGATTGTTGAAGAGTCAGGGCAAGGCCAGTTCACCGGTCGCCGAGGCCATCGCGGGCGATATTGTCGCCGTTGCCAAGGTCGACGGGCTGCACATCGGCGATACCGTCGCCACGCATGCCGGCGTTCCGCACCTGGCGCGGGCAAATTATCCCAGCCCGATGTTCGGGCTCGCGGTGGAACCGAAGGCCCGCGGCGACGAACAAAAGCTGTCCGGCAGCCTGCACAAGATCGCCGACGAGGATCCGACGTTCCATATGCATTACGACACATCCACGCACGAAATGGTGATTAATGGCGTGAGCCAGCTGCACCTGGACGTGGTGCAGGTGCGCTGAAGCGGCGCTACGATCTGGAAATCGTGACCAAGGAGCCGAAGATCGCCTATCGCGAGACGATCGCCCGCGAGGGCGCCGCCGATCATCGCCACAAGAAGCAGTCAGGCGGGCGAGGCCAGTTCGGCGAAGTGCACTTGCGCGTTTATCCGCTCTCGCGCGAGATCACGGATCAGAAATCGCTCGAGGAGCAGTTCGCCAACAAGTCGAAGTTCGAGAAAATGCGCGCGGCTCATTATCACGCGAAAAATAATTTCGCGTTCATCGATCATATTGTCGGCGGTACGATTCCCAACCAGTTCATTCCGGCGGTGGAAAAGGGCTGTCTGGAATTGATCGAGCGCGGGGCCGTCGCCGGTTACCCGATTCAGGATGTGGCGGTCGAGGTTTACTTCGGCAAGGACCATCCGGTGGATAGCTCGGAAGCGGCGTTTAAGACCGCCGCGCGAATGGCCTTCAAAAAGGCGTTCCAAAACGCCGGTCCGGAACTGCTCGAGCCGGTTGTGACGCTCGAAGTGACCTGCCCGAGCAATTTCACCGGCGCGATTCTCGGCGATCTGACGACCAAGCGAGCCCGCGTGGAAAACCAGGACAGCCTGCCGGGCAACCTCGCGGTCATCACGGCGAAGGCGCCGCTGGCGGAAGTGACTCGATACGCGGCGCAGCTCGGCGGTATTACGCAAGGCCAGGGAAGCTATACAATGGAGTTCAGCCACTATGACCTTGCCCCGCCAATGATCAAACAGCAGATCATTGCCAAGTCCAAGCTGGCCGCGGAAGAAGATGAAGAATAATCGTTTTGCATGGCCCAGGTCGCCTCGCCTTGGTTTTTTCTTGCGGATTGATGGGACACGTCCCAAAATGCCGATATTGGCTGAATGACCCTTGAAACGCTTACCTGATCGAGAATCTCAACGATGCGAAGCGCGCTGACCAACTTCATCACCGATGAGTGGTACTTCTTCTTTCCCTTGCTCATGATGTCGATGAGCGCCATGGCGTTGGTTTTCTGGCGTCTGCTCCTGAACATGGGCGCCAAGACCAATATGGGCTCATTTCTGCCAGTGTTTCAGGCGGTCCTGCAGAAGGAAGGCATCGAGGGGGCGCAAAGTTTAGTTCAATGCAGGGCGGGCTGATTCCGCGAAAGCTGTTTGTCGCCGCATTGGATAACGCCAAGCAGGGCGCCGCGGCCATGCGCCGCGCGATGGCCAACGTCGTCGAACTGGAAATCCTGCCGGAATTGAATTTCCTGCTGGCGCCAATGCTGGCCATCGCCAAGGTGGCGACGATGGTCGGCCTGTTGCTAACGGTTATCTCCATGATCGAAACCTTCAGCGCCATTGGCGAGGCGGTGCAGGCGGGCGACCAGGGCGGCGCCGGCAAGCAATCGGGCAAGATCGGCTTGGCATTGTTCGCCACGGCGATGGGTCTGATCACCGCCATCCCGCTGGTGTTCACGCACGTGCTCTTGAAGGCGTGGGTTCACAAGTTCGAACTGAAGATGAAAAGCGCCGGCCAGAAGTTGATCACGCTGGTGCAGAATGTGAAGGATAATCCGCCGGCGGCCCAACCGGTGGGCGGGCAACCGGCGGTCGCGACCGCCATCGCCGCGGGCAAGCCGCAGCCCGTGGCCCCGGTCACGGCGCGGCGAGGATAATCTACCGGCGAGCGTCGCAGCGTAAGCGCGACGTGTGAGTGAGCAGCACACGTCGCGCTTACGCTGCGACGCTCGCCAATTCGGAAATCTTCCATGTCATCCCCCAAGAAATTCTTCTTCGATGTCTGGCTGTCGCAGGGAAAGACGGTCTATCGCGACGTGCCGTACGAGGTCGTGACCGATTGGCTGCAGCAGGGCCGCCTGCTCGGCGACGATCGCATTCGCCCGGCGGGAACCGAACAGTGGTTCCCGATCGCGGACGTGCCCGCCTTTGCGAGCTTTATCCCCCTGGCCAATCCGCTCCGTACCGACGAGAAGGCGGAGGCCCTGGAACCGCTGGACATGGGCTTTGAGTGGGGCCGAAAGCAGGAGGACGAGGAAGCCGACCCGGACATGATCCCGCTGATCGACGTCAGCCTCGTGCTCTTAATCTTTTTCATGATCACCTCGACCGTGGCCGCGGTGTCGTCGACGATCAAGGTGCCCGCGGCCAAGTATGTGCCCGAACTCAGCGCGAATCCGCACTTCATCTGGATCGGCATCGAGTTCATCTCCAATGAACTGCCGGCGCGATACATCATTCGCCTCGAAGGCGACCAGCACCAGAAACTCGCGGAAATGAACCTGACCGCCGAGCAAGCAGCGAAAAAGGTGGACGAGATTCTTGAGAGCCAAAACATTCCCGAGGTGCGCATCGCGGCGGACAAGCAAGTGAACTTTGACCTGTTGAAGGAGCTTTACCTCAAACTGGAGGGTTTCAAGGCCAAAGGGAAGATCAACAAGATCAACGTCGAAGTCGGGGAGGCGAAATGAGTTGGCAGATGCGGCACGAGGGCTCGCCTCACGCCACCTCGGGATTGAGCGCGAACCAGGTCCTGGAAGGCGTCAAGGAAGGCGTCTGGGACGTGTCGGACGAGGTGCGCGGTCCGACCGAGGTCAAATGGACGCCGCTCGAATCGCATCCGTTTTTTGAGGACGCGATCGCCGAACTCGATATCGACTCGGTGCGGCTCCACGATGTCGAGGAACACCTCGACATGAACCCCCTCATCGACGTGGCGCTCGTGCTTTTGATCTTTTTCATTCTCACGACCTCGTACGAGGCGCTTCGCCGCGTGATGGATATGCCGAGCATCTCGCAGAAAAAGGAAGGCGCCGTTCATCGAGTCATTGATAAGGATGAGGCGAAGGCGAGGTTTGTCGTCGTCACCGCGCGGTCAATCGACGGGAAAGTCGAATACAAGGTGGACGATCAAATCGTCGAAGAGCAGCAGCTGCAGACGGCGATCACGGTGGGCGTGGCCGCGGGCCGCAATCAAATGATCGTCGATATTGAAAACGTGCCCTGGGACGCGGTGGTGAAAATCATTGATGCGGGCCAAGGCGCGGGAATCACGCCGCCGATCAAAATGCGAGTGAAATAAAAAACGGGGCCGATTCGGCCCCGTTGTCGTTTTCAAGTCTGACTACCGGTGCCCTGGCTTCGGCTGCTGCTCGATCACTTTAATCACCGGTTTGCCGCCGCTGAAGGACACCGCGAACAGGGTTCGCCGAATATCTTCTTCCTTGCGGCCGCGGAATTTCAATTCCGTGTCGAGCAATTGGCCTTCGAGCTTGGCGGGCATCAAGCCGATGATCGCCGAGGGAACGAAATCGAGCCCCAATTCCTGGGCGATGGCTTCGTTGTTCTCGCCACCAGTATCGCTAAACCAAACGCGATTGAGCGCTTTCAGATCTTCGTATTGCGGGCGAGCGGGCCGCTCACGCAAGTTGCGAATTACCATGACGCGCCCGGTCTTGTTGTCCGGCACGCCGAGGTAAGTTTCAAGCGCATCGAGCTGCTGGATGAAATTGGCAGCGCTGGAAAAAGTAAACTTCAATTCCCAGCGAAGCACCCGCAGTCCGCGTTTAGTGGACTTGCCGGTGCCGGGCCCGGTGCCGCTGCCGCGACCGGTGCCGACGCCGGAGCCCTCGCCGCCGCCGCGACCGGTGCCGCCCTTGCCATAACCGGCCAAGCCCTCCAGCGCGTCTTTCAGAGTCGGGCCGAGATTACTGGCCTTGGGCGCGGCGGCTTTGATTTTGGCCATGAGGGCCGATTCCGGGTCCTCTTCAATGGTCGGGCCGGAATTCTTTTTGATCTGCGTGTCGTCGAGTTTGGTTTCGGTCGTTTTGCTCTTGTCGAGCGGATCGATCGTTTTCACTTCGTCCTTGGGCGCGGACAAATCGCTGGGGCCAAAGCCAATCCCTTCCTTACTTCCGCCGCCGCCGCCTTCGAATCCGTTGCCGAATTCGATCGCCTCCAATTCATCGAGTTTCGTCTCCGTGGGCCGGTTGAAGTAGGCCAGCACGCCTGTGAGAATGACCAACAGGATCAGCCCATGAATGACGAACGAGCCGAGGCCGGAAAGGAATGGCTCGCCGTTGCCGGCGTAGGTTTCCCAGGCGGTTTCCGCCGGCGGGACCCACGACTGGTCCGATTTCGCTTCCGGTTCTTCGCCCGGCTTCAGCGTGGCCTTCACGATCGGCAGTTTGTCGCCGGGTTTGATGATCTGGACGCTGTTTTTTGGAGAGTTTGGCACGGACATCGCGAGCACCGGTGGCTGGAAATACAATCTTTCCCCAACCATAGGATACCGCGAACGCGCGTGCATCGGCAAGGAGAAAGCGCGAAGGCCCGATCGAGGTGCATATAAGGAGATTCGCATGATCCTGCTCGACGAAGCTTTTCGGGGATTCGAGTCGGTGGCTGCGGAGGCCGAATTGAAACGAACGGCGCTGCGGCATTTGCGCGACTGGCTGGAGGGAGAGGAATTCGCCGCGTATCGCCGACAGCTCGAGTGGCTAATTCACTCGCGGCAGTGGGCCGGATTGTTGGATCGATTTTATCAGGTGCTGCCGTTTGGCACCGCCGGGCGGCGCGGGCCAGTGGGCATCGGCCCAAATCGCTTCAACGCCTGGACGCTGGGAGCCAGCATTCAAGGCCACTGCGAGTATCTCAAGGAGAAATTCCCCGGCGTCACGCGCTTGCAGCTTGCCCTGGCCTACGATGTCCGGCGCTTCGAAGACCGCGGGAAAAACTACAACCCTGATATGAGCAATCCGCTGCTGCAACAGACCAGCCGCGACTTTGCCCGGCATGCCGCGGAGGTGTATGCGGCGAACGGCTGTCACGTGCACATTCTGCCGCCGGACAGTACGCGCTTTGTAGCGACGCCGGAATTGTCCTATATCATCCGCCAGCTCGGTTGCCATGGCGGGCTGAATATTTCCGCGTCGCATAACCCGCCCGATGACAACGGCGGCAAATTCTACGACGAACGCGGCGCGCAGCCGGTCCCGCCCGACGACCAAATCATGAGCGACCTGATCGAACAGGTCGCGCAGATCAAATCGATGCCCTGGACCGACGCAGTGCGCGGTCGGGCGAATTCATTTCCTCGATGATTCGACGCATCGCGGTTACATCGACCTGTGCCGCCGGCAGAGTTTGGTGCCCACGCCGCGATTCGATGAGCTTCGCGTGGTTTATACGCCGCTTCATGGCGTCGGATCCATGACGGCGTTTGAGGTGCTTGAGCAGGCGGGTTTCCGACCGATGCCGACGCCGGAACAAATGACGCCGGATGGGCAGTTTTCTAATGTCACGAAGTCGCCGAACCCAGAGGTGCCCGAATCGCTCGATCGGGCGATCGCGGTCGCCAAGGAGCGCGAGGCGGATCTCGTCCTCGCGACGGACCCAGACGCCGACCGGCTGGGCGCCGCTTGCTCGGACGGGAGAGGCGGTTTTCGCTTTCTCAACGGCAATGAGATTCTCGCCCTACTCACGTATTTCAAATTGAGCCAGTATGCGACGCTGGGACGGATGCCTTCGTCGCCAATCGTCGTCACCACCGAGGTCACCACGCGATTGGTGACACGGATCGCCCGACGGTTTGGGGCGCAGGTCGTCAATAACCTGCCCGTGGGTGTGAAGTTCGTGGCGGAAGTATTGCGGCAACTCGAACAATCGGGAAGCTACGAGGACATTAGCGGCACGCCGGCCGACTACATCATTGGCGGCGAGGAGAGCCATGGCGTGCTGGCCATGCCGCAACTGCGCGACAAGGACGGCGCCTCGGCCTGCCTGCTGCTCGCGGAACTGGCCCTCGACTGCAAACGCCGGAGTTTGACCCTGATTCGACACCTCGACGAGGTATTCCGACAATTCGGTTATTTCCGCACTGAGCTTCGCAATCTGATCCTTCCCGGAATTCAGGGCAAGCAGCAAATCGATCGCATGATGCAACGGTTGCGAAGCGACCCGCCTAAAACGGTCGCCGGACTAAATGTGACCGGTTTCGAAGACTGGCACGACGAGTCCGGGCGAATGGGTCCGATGAAGGGCGCGACCGACGCCACCACGCGAAACCTGTTGCTGTTCCAGTTAGCCGAATCGACGCGCTTGGCGATTCGCCCCAGCGGCACCGAACCCAAGGCGAAGATTTATGTCGAGTCGAGCAGCGCCCCCTGCCCCGCCGGTTCATCCGAAGAAGCATGGTTGCGCATCTGTCAACGAGTCGACGAAACCGCACAGCGCGCGGCAAATGAATTCGCGAGCCGGATGCTGGCAGTTTGATAATCTCAAATTCGCCTGCCGTCGGACTGAAGTTGCGGTACAACGCGGTTGGGCGCATTCGAATCTCTCGAGCGCCCTTAACGATGCGCGGCATGCGGTCCAGAATAAGAAATCGGTTGCACCAGATCGTCAAATCCGATCCCGGAGCAGAGCATGGGCGGCGAATCGAATTCAGACGGCAATTATCATCTCGCTTACGATCGCGCGGTTGCGCATTTGAAACGGACTGAGTACCCACAGGCGGTCGCGGCGTTTAGCGAGGCGATTGCTCTCGATTCGGAAGCGGCTAACGCCTACCTGGGCCGAGCGCTGGCCTATCGCTCGCTTGGCAATGACACCGCGGCTTTGCGGGACGAGCGGGCCGCGCGAGATCTTGGCGGCCCGGAGCGTTCGACCTGGGATCGGTTGGTCAAACGAGCTTATCGCCGATGGCGCGGCGACTTGCGCAACTCCACCTGGGCCCGTGAAGACTCTTTGAGCCATAACGCATTCTTACTCCGCCAGTGGACGTGGCAAATCAGTAACGGCGGGCTGCCGCAATGGATCGCCAACGGTTATGGAGAATGGGCTGAGGACTTGGCATTGGCCGCCGAGGCAGTCGGCACCGACGCGGCGTGTGAAGTCGCCAAGATCGTCCGAGATGTCGCGGCGATCCTGAAGAATTGGCCAGGCGCTCGCGAGGCCATGTTTCAAATGATCGCCGAGCGGTCATTGGCGTCCGGCGCGGTGGAAGAACTTTTTAACGCGCTCTCGGCAAGCGAGGAACGGTATGGCCGAGTTGGTCGTCGCCCCGGAGAATTCTTGGCAGACATCGAGGCGTGGTTCGAGGAGATGGCAGAGGCGACGTGAGCCTCGCGCAATTCTTCGATCATTCATTGACAGACCAGTCACCGACTTGAAGGGGAAGTGATGAAATCCGGGCGAACCAGTCCGACGAGCATCGATGAGTATATCGCCGGTTTCCCGAACGACGTACAAGCAATACTGAAGGAGATCAGGTCCACCATTCGAGCCGCCGCGCCCAAGGCCACGGAGAAGATCAGCTATCAGATCCCGACCTTCGCACTAGACGAAAATCTGGTTCATTTTGCCGCATACAAAAAGCACATCGGGTTTTATCCCACCTCGTCGGGCATCGAGAAGTTTCAAAAGGAACTGGCAGGCTACAAGAGTTCGCGGGGGGCAGTGCAGTTTCCGATCGATCGACCGATCCCGCTTGATTTGATCGCGAGGATGGTGAGGTTTCGAGTGAAAGAGAGTCTGAAAAAGGCGAGGATAAAAGACAAGAAGAAATAACTCGATGAAAAGTTCGATTCTCGCTTCGGAGTTTCGAAATGGACATTACGGTTCGAAATGCGACGGAGGCCGACTTGCCGGCGATCGTGGAGATTTACAACCAATCGATTCCCGCCGGTTGGTCCACGGCGGACACCGCGCCGATTCCCATCGAGGATCGCGTCGAGTGGTTTCGCCGGTTTGATCCGGCGAAACGGCCCATTTGGGTCGCGGAGCTTGACGGCAAAATCGTGGCCTGGGCGAGCCTGTCGTCGTTCTATTACGGCCGACCGGCCTACGACGCGACCGCCGAGATCAGCATCTACGTCGCAACCGCGCAGCATCGCCGCGGAATCGGGGGTTTCCTGAAAGAATGGGTGATTCGGCAATGTCCCAAACTGGGGGTTGCAACGATCCTTAGCATGCATTTCGATCACAACCAGGCGACGCGGCGAATCAATGAAAACCTGGGGTTCGAGTTGTGCGGTCATCTGAAGGAAATCGCCCTGGTTCAGGGCCAAAAACGCGGCCTGATGATCTGGGCCCTGCGAATTCCGCCGGAATCGAAATGACTCTCCCCGGTTCGGTCGATCTTGCCTGGTTTTCATCAATGGGTTACAAATTGGCTCTTCCCGATTCGGCATGGAGAGCCCGGCGAGATGCGGAATTTTCTGCGCTGTGTTTGCGCGGCGAGCGTTTATCGGCGTCGATTGCTGTTTTCGCTGCTCTGCGCGTTTCTCGCGGCCGCATTTTGGAGCCTGAACTTCCTGTCGTTCCATCCGGTGCTCAAAATTCTGGGCGGCGCCAAGTCGCTGCCCGAATCGGTTCAGACCGAAATTGATCAACTCGACCTCGACACCCAACCCGATCGCGAAAAACTCGAACGGCTCCGGGCCGGACTCGCCCAGGCGCCGGCGAACATGCCCGATGACGAGCGGAATCGGCTTGCTGGGCATCTCGCCCAAACCGAATGGAAAGTGAACCGCGCCAGCATTTCGATTTATCGCTTACGATTGTTAAAGACCTTTTATTCGCGCTATCTGCCCGCCGATCGATTTCACGCCTTGGTCTGGCTATTGTTTTCGTTTGTCTTCTTCATGGCGCTCAAGGGCGTCTTTGAAGTGATGCAGGAATCGCTGGTAGGGAGCGTTACCAACGGGACGATTTACGATCTGCGAAACCGGCTTTATCGCGGCGCAATTCGCAAGGACCTGGCGCAGTTCGGCGAGACCGGCACGCACGACCTGACGTCGCGCCTGACCATCGACATGGAAGTGCTGGGCTCCGGGTTGAAGACTTTGTTCGGAAAAGTGATCTCGGAGCCGCTGCGGGCGATCGGCTGCATCACCGTCGCCTGTTTCATTTCCTGGCGCTTGACGGCGCTGTTTCTCATTCTGGTGCCGATTGGAATTTATCTGATGGCCCGCACCGGCCGCATGATGAAGCGGGCCAGCAAGCGGCACCTCGAGCGCATGTCGGACGTGCACAAGATCTTGCACGAGTCGTTCGCGGGGATCCGCGTGGTCAAGGCATTCGCGATGGAGCCGTTCGAACGGCTGCGATTTCGAGCGGCGGCCCGCGAGTTGTATCGCAAAGCGATGCGCGTGGTGAATATCGACGCGGTTTCCGGTCCGCTCATCGAGGTCATGGGCATCGCGGGAATCGCCACCGCCCTGCTCGCCGGCGCTTATCTGGTGATCAACCAACGCACCGATCTGTTCGGCATTCGCATCACGAACGCTCCGCTCGACCATGAAACGCTTTTGACCTTTTACGCGCTGATGGCGGCGATCGCCGACCCACTCCGCAAGCTGTCGAGCGTTTACACGCGATTGCACACGGCGGCGGCGGCGGCCGACCGGCTGTTCGCCGAGGTCGATCGCCGGCCGACCATTTCCCGCAACGGCATGGGCGCGCAATTGCCTCCGCACCGGACCAGCATTGAGTTTCGCGACATTTGTTTCTCCTATGAACCGGGACGCCCGGTCTTGACCAATGTGAATTTGGCCATTCCCTTCGGCGAAACCGTCGCGTTCGTTGGACGCAATGGTTGCGGCAAGACGACGCTGCTCAGCTTGCTGCCGCGCTTCTTCGATCCCGATCACGGGCGAGTTGCAATCGATGGCATCAACATTCGCGGGGCGAACCTGCGCAGCCTCCGCCGGCAAATCGCCATCGTGACGCAGGAAACGATTCTGTTCGACGACACGATCGCCAACAACATCGCCTACGGCCGCCGCCGCGCCAATCGAGTGCAGATCGAAGAGGCGGCGCAAGGCGTTTGCCCACGATTTCATCGAAAAGCTTCCGCGCGGATACGAAACGCGCGTCGGCGAACTCGCTCGGTCGCTTTCCGGCGGCGAGCGGCAGCGAATCGCATTAGCCCGCGCCGTCTTGCGAAATCCAAGCATCCTGCTTTTGGATGAATTCTCGAGCCAGATCGACGCCGAGAGCGAAGCCAAGATTCACACGGCGCTCCGACAATTCGCGAAGGGTCGAACGACGATTTTGATCACGCATCGATTGCACACGCTCGAAGTTGCGGATCGGATCGTGGTGCTCGAAGGCGGGCGAATCGAGGCCGTGGGCAGGCATGAAGAACTCCTGGCGATTTCCGAGGCCTATCGCGGCTTGCATGACGGCTATCGCGAGCGAAAGGCGGCGTGATGCTTGCAAAAGCTCGAGCGCGGGGATTCACTCTGGCTGGCCAGCCGCGTGACTTCGTTGCGAGCAAATCTGTCATTCACGTTGGTTTTTTGATTCTCCTGTCCGCGATTCTTTTCTTTCACGGGCTCACGTCGCGCGATCTGTGGGGCAGCCATGAGGCTCGGGCGGCGCAGGACGCGGGCAGCATGCTGCATGCCCACGACTGGACCATGCCGCGCCTCACCGATGAGCGGCTCGATTTGCAGAAACCGCCGATGTATTACTGGCTCGTCGCCGCGGCGGCATCGTTGCGAGGCGGCGACGTTGATGCGTGGGCGACTCGCTTGCCCGCGGCAATCGCGGCCCTACTCACCGTGCTGCTGGTCTATTTCGCGTTGGCCTCGCGCGGCCGAACGACCGCGGCGTTGCTGGCGGCGATCATCCTCGCCTCGGCACAGCACTTCACTTGGCTGGCGCGAACGGCGCGAATTGACATGCCGCTGACGCTTTGCGTTTCGGCGGCGATCTTGTCGATCGGCATGAGCCGGCGCTGGCGGGCCGTCGGCCACGTGGTGATTGCGATCGGAATCCTTCTCAAAGGCCCGATCGGGCTCGTATTGCCGGTCGCCGCACTGGCTGGTTTCGCGATCGCCCAGCGAATGGCCCGCGACGAGAGCCGATTTCTCCGCTCCCTTTGGTGGGGAATTCCGCTGGCGATTGTCATCGCGGCCCCGTGGTTTGTCTGGGCCAATATGAAGACACAGGGCGAGTTTTTTCGGCTCTTTTTTTGGTACCACAATGTGGAACGTGCACTGGGCGGCTCGGGTGAATTGGCCGAGCATCCCTGGTGGTATTACGGGCCGCGATTACTTGTTGACGCCTTACCCTGGAGCGTGCTGATTCTTCCGGCGATCGTTTGGCTGGTTCGCGGCAACTGGCGCGGCGATTGCGAGGCGCGGCTTGGGGGGGTCTGGCTACTCGCAATTGTTTCGGTGCTCTCCTGCGCCAAATTCAAACGCGCCGACTACCTGCTGCCGGGTTACCCGGGCATGGCGATCCTTTTGGGTTGCGCCGGCGAGCGAGCCCTTTCAACATTGGCGGCCTGGCGACAACGAACTGCCTTTGGCGCGATCGGAGTCATCGTCGCCGGCGTGATGGCGACATGGCTTTGGTTGATTCATGTCGAATATCCGCGGCTTGAACGCTTTCGGGAGAGCGCTTCCTTCGCTCAGCGAGTCCGGGAGGTTGCACCGGCGCCGGCACCCGTGCTATTCTTCCGAGTGGAGTCGCATGCACTCGCCTTGCATTTGCGGCGGCCGATCAATACGTTTCTGGAATGGGAGAACCTTGACTGGTGGGTGGCCAAGCCCGAAGCGCAATTCGTGTTGATGCCGCCCGAGGCCGCCGCCGAGTGGCGGCAACATTTGAAAGCCGGCCGGCTCGAAGAGGTTTTTCGCAATACCGATTTCACGGGCGGGCGGCATGAGAAGCCCGTCGTGCTGATGCGGACTCGATCGAATTTGAAGGACAACCATGTCGCATCCCGACAACAAACCATCGGTTCGCCACGAATCGATCAGCATGGCCTTGCCGGTGCGAAATCACGCGGCACTACTCGAACGAGCCCTCCCCGCCTGGATCTCGACGCTCGGCAAGCTCAACCGCCGGTTCGAGATCCTGGTGGTGGATGACGGCAGCAGCGATGACACGGCGGCGCGGGCCGACGCCGTGGCGGCGCGGCATCCCGAAGTCGTTGTGCTGCGACTCGAGAAGCCGGCCGGCTTCGGAGCGGCGCTTCGTGCCGCGATCGATAGGTCCCGATATCCCCTGTTCTTTTACACCTCGCTGGATTACCCGTATCAGCCGTCGGATATCCGAATCCTGCTCGATCGGATTGACGACGTCGATTTCGTGTCCGGGTTTCGCAAGGCGATCCCGTTGCCGAACGGAGTTCGGGTCACGAAGCGGATTCTCGACTTGGCGTCTCGCATCTTAATTGGATTCCAGCGGGAGCCGCTGCCGGGTTGGCTTGGCTGGAAGCGGCATTTCTACGCCCGACTCGTCAAGACACTTTTCGGCGTCGAATTGATTGATGTCGAGAGCGAGTTCAAATTATTCCGACGGGAAGTCATCACAAGTTTCCCGATTCAGTCAGATGGCCCATTCGTGCATACGGAAATTGTCGCCAAGGGGAACTTTCGAAGCTTTTGGCTGGATGAATTGCCAATCGGCGCCCAGCCGGGCGTGCCGCAAGCAGCGCTGACGATTCCATTTCGAATGCGCGATCGATGGACGGATCTTCGCCGATTGCTGAAGAACGCGAAATTCACGAAACCCGCCGAAACGCCGGCGGATGCGACCGACCCCTCTCCCGCGCCGACGCCCGCGACGATATGATAGAATTCATCGAACACTTTTTTAACCGCGCGGCCCACCCGCTCCCCGGGAGCCGGCCTCCAATCGTGGAGCGAATATGAGCACGCGCAAGAATTCGACGAAGAAGACTATTTCTCCGACTCCCGCATGTCGTTCGGCGACCATCTGGAAGTCCTGCGGAAACACCTCTGGCGGGCGATTTACGGCCTCGGCATCTGCATGTCGATTGGTTTCGCGCTCGACGCCTTGGGCGACGCGATCAATGTGCCGAGCATCGGCATCGGCCGTCCGCTAATGAACATCATTCAAGACCCAGTGCGGCAAGCGCTGGTCGAGTTTTACGATAAACGCGAGGATGAATTCCGGGACCGCGCCAACCGGATACCCGATTCTGCCGAGGCAAAGGCACAGGAACCGAAAGACCTGCCCCTGATTCTTTCGGGTCCAGAACTTGAGAAACTGCGCGGACTCACGCGGGAAGAATTGGCCCGGATCAAGGGTGTGCCCGTTGACCAGATTCCCGAAAGTCTAACGGTCACCGCGCAAGTCAATCCCTACCAAATTTGGAAGAACACCAACCGAATTGAAAACATGATTCGCCCGCGCGAACTGACAACGTTAAGCGCGCAGGAAGGCTTCGTCATTTACTTTAAGGTGAGCCTGATCGCGGGCGTCGTGATCGCGAGCCCCTGGGTTTTCTACCAAATCTGGTCATTTATCGCGGCGGGACTTTATCCGACTGAAAAACGATACGTGCATTTGTACTTGCCCATTAGCACGGTGCTGTTCATCGTCGGCGTAATCATTTGTCAGTTTCTGGTAATGCCGAAAGCCGTGAGCGCCTTGCTGTGGTTCAATCAGTTTATCGGCGTGACGCCGGACCTTCGCTTGAGCGAATGGTTGAGCCTGGCGGTCATGTTGCCGGTCGTCTTCGGGTTGTCATTCCAGACGCCGCTGGTGATGTTATTTATGGAGCGGATCGGTGTCATGACGGCCGCTGGCTTCCGCAGCTATCGGAAAGGCGCGATCCTGTTAATGGCGATTTTCGCCGCGGTGATCACGCCGACGCCCGACGCCGTCACCATGTGCTACATGTGGATTCCGATGTGCCTGCTGTATGAATTCGGAATTTGGCTGTGCGTCTTTTCGCCGAACCGCAAACGCAACGTCGATGAGCTTGAAGTCCCCGAGTCCGACGAATTGATCGAGGTTTGATCGCCGCGGAGAACATGGCCGATCATCGAGAGCCCCTGGTCTACCTGGTAGGCGCCGGCCCGGGCGACCCGGGGCTTCTTACCCTTCGGGCTTTGGAGTGCCTGGCGAAGGCCGACGTGGTGTTGCACGACAAGCTGGTGTCGCCGCGGATCCTCGAATTCGCGCCGGCGACCGCGCGGCGCATCGGCGTCGATGAACTTCCCGGCCAACACCCGCAACGGTGGCCCCACATCCATCAGACGATGGTCGAATTGGCGGCGCAAGGCAAGGTGGTCGTGCGGCTCAAAGGCGGCGATCCGCACATCTTCGGCCGCGGCGCCGAGGAAGCTGAAACACTCAGAAAGGCCGGCATCCCCTACGAAATCGTGCCAGGCATCACCGCGGGACTAGCGGTCGGCAGTTATGCCGAGATTCCATTGACGCACCGGGCTCGCGCGATGCGCCGTGGCGTTTATCACCGGCCATGAAAATCCTACCAAGTCCGAAGGAAATCTCGATTGGGCCGCACTGGCGAAATTCCCGGGCACGCTGGTCATCTACATGGGCATGGCCCGGCTCGAATTGATCGTGCAGGTGCTGCTGCAACATGGGAAAGCGGCCGATACTCCCGCGGCCGTGATTCAGTGTGTATCGACTGGACATCAAATCACACGAACCACAACGCTGGCGCAGCTCGATCGTTTCGTGCGCGACGAAGGGCTCATGGCGCCGGCGATCATCATGATCGGGCCGGTCGTCGATTTGAAGCCGCCACGCTCCTGGTTCGAATCACAGCCTCTTTTCGGAAAACGAATCGTCATTACTCGTCCGCAGGCACAGGCCGGGGAAATGTTGCGGCGGCTCGATCGGCTCGGCGCGATCACCCACCTCTTGCCGGCGGTCGAGGTGCGCGAGCCAGCCGATTGGAAACTGGTCGATGACGCCATTTCGCGCATTTCGGACTTCCAGTGGCTGGTGTTTACGAGCGTCAACGGCGTGCAGTTTTTCGTTCGCCGACTGATGGACACCGGTCGCGACCTTCGGGCGCTGGGGCCATTCGCCTGGCGGCCATCGGGCCGAGCACGGCCGAGGCGTTGAGATCATTTCACCTCAGCGCGGATGTCTTGCCGCAGACCTTTCGATCGGAGGAACTCGCGGCGAAATTGAAGCCGCTGGTCGCCGGACAGCGGGTGTTGCTGGCTCGGGCCGATCGCGGTCGCGAACTGCTGCGCGACGAGTTGGCGAGTGTCGCACAGGTCGAACAAATCGCCGTTTATTCGCAAATCGATTGCGTCGATTCCAATTCAAAGGTGCACCTGGCGATCAGCCGCGGCGAAATCAATTTCATTACTTTGACCAGCGCGAATATTGCCCGGGCGGTTCTCACCAGTCTCGATGAAACCTGCCAACTGCGAATTCGGACCCGGAGCGTGAAGCTGGTCAGCATTAGCCCGGTGACGAGCGCGGCGATTCGGGAATTGGGATACGACGTCGCGGTGGAAGCGTCGGTTTACACGATCGAAGGACTGATCGTCGCCCTGATCGCGCATCGGGAGCCGGCGTGATGCGTCAGCGGATTTCGCGATAGGCGGAGAACGCCAGATAGCCGAGAATGCCGCTGGCGATGATGCCGAAAATATCGACGATCAGAAACTGGCTTCCCGCGCCGCCGAACGGAAAGCCTACCAGCAGGTCGAGCACAAACAGAAAGAGCATCACTCCGGCCACCGCCAGAGAACCAATGCACAACTTTTTGTCCATTGCCCAACCTCGAGTCGCCTGCATGAAATGAGTCCATCCTCTTGGGCGGACGCCGTTCCGCGGCCGATACTTGGGAGTTCACAATTCACTGTTTTCGGTATTGTAACGTCCGAACATGCATCAGCAACGGCGCAATCGGCAGGAAATTCCCAAACTTTCACCAATTCGCCCGGCGCGACAAACACTTTCATCGCGATTGGAACGACCGACCGAATCGGAAATGTGTCGGGACGCGGACCTGCGACCGCGCACTCCCGGCGGCTAAGGCCACTCCTGGCCAACCAAACCGCCCTCGAAATGCCTCGGAAACTCTCCGCTGCTGCCTAGAAAGTGCTAAGCAGACAGATTCACTCCCCGCTGTCACGGAAAGTGTCTTCTTTGAAATGTGCGGTTTTCCGCTTGGAAAATCAAAGAAGACAGATCTCACCGGCACCACCCCCAAATCTGTCTTCTTAGAAATGTTGATCAAAATAGTGATGATTCACGCGACCAAGGTGCGAGGGCGAACCCGGTTAGCGCGACAACCTGCCGTCACGTGTGCGGTCTTCGATTCGAAGGGTTGGCAGCCCAGTGATTTCGAAGGTCGCCGAGGCGACTCCGATTCCGGCCTCTTCGAGCGCCGCCAAAATGTCGCGGCTCATGGCGTCCTTGGTCTCGCGAATGCCATGATCCTCGACCACAAAGCGCACGGTCAATTCGAGCCAATTGTCGGTAAGGCGGTAATAAACTTTGGGAATCACTTCGGCCGGTCGCAGAAAATAGCGCCGCTGCATTTCGCGCAGGGCGTCCTCGCTGAGTTGCGAGAGCGACACGCTGTGCCGCCGGGCCGCGTCCAACAGAATGCTCTCGGCTCGCTCACGGTCCGCGGCGTAGGGAATCGGAACCTTCATTTCCTCCCATAGGTAAGGAAAATCGCGCGTGTAGTTGTAAACCGGCTCGTCAAAGACCTTGGCGTTGCTGACGGTCACGACGCGGCCGGTGAATTGGCGGCTCTGCACCCACATGGCCGGATCGTCGGCCTGAACCGAGGGCGGCTGGCCCATTTCCATGATGGTGGTCTGCATGAAGCCCAGCGCGATGACGTCGCCGCGCACCCCGCCCATGCGGATGCGGTCGCCGACATTAAAAGTTTTGCCGCGCAGGATCACGAAGTAACCGGCGATGGCGGTGACGGCTTTCTGAAGCGCGAACGCCAGGCCGGCGGTCACGAGTCCAAGGGCGGTGGCCAATCGTGTCGGGTCGTCGAACCAGATCGAGGTGACGCCGAGAATGAGCAGCGAGGCAATCAACAGACCGATACCCTGCCGGGTCCAGAATTCGACCCGCTCATACCCGCGCCCGCGCAAAACTCGCCGGGCGACGGTGCGCAGGAACCGGCCAAACAGAAAGAGAACGAGAATGAAAACGAGGGTAAAGAGGAGCTTCTTGCCGGTCTCGGCGTTCACGCCCACGAGTTTCACGCCGAACATTTCCACGGCCTGGGGCCGACGAGCCGAACGAAATGCCACACGTCGCAATCTCCCGTTTTTCCGCCGCCGCCGGCGACTCATTCATTGGCGAACTCATTGCGCGTTGCACTCGACATCGAGCGGGAATTCGGCCGCTGGCGATTTGTTTGGATTTCGGCAAAGGCCTGGTATTGGCAGTCGACCGCCTGGCGGTCGGTCTCATCGGGCAGCGACTGCGCGGCCTGTTTGGTCCAAAAGGCTTGCTGGCGAAGCGCAGCGCGATCGCCATCGCGGCGGGCTTGCTCATAAACCTCCGCGATCACTTCGAGCATGCGAACGAGAACCGCGACGCTGGTTCGGCCATAGTCGCGAATTTGCCGCAGCGCAAGGTCGGCCATTTCTGAAAACGAATACGCATGGGCAATGACTCGAACCCTTCCTTCTTGGTCGCGGCGCAGAGGTTCGGGCATCTTGCTGCGCAACATGACAGAGCGACTCGCCCAAGCGATCGAGACAGTTCAATGCCGTAAAGGGATCGTTCACGCCGGGCGACAGCGCTCGGACGGCGACCTCGACCAATTGATTGATGGCGAACGCGGCGTCCTGTGCGGGCGTTTGACGCGAGCCGATCAAGTAGGTGTCCCGAATTGCCGCCATGAGATCGTCGCTCAATCGATCGCTTGGCCAGGCCTCGGCCAGCAAACTTCCCTCGATTACAAATTGGCCCGGTCGGCGGCGCAGGCGGATGAGCAGATCGTTTTCACCTGCCAGAGCGATCAGCAAATCGCCATCGATGGCCTGCACGTAACCACTGTTCCGCGCCGATACCGGGCCGCAGTCGCGGTCGAAATCCTCCGGCAGCACGTCAGCCTCGCGCTGCGGCCGCTCGTCCCCATTCTCCTCTCCGAGTTCTTCGGGGAAAAAGCGATCGATTGCTTCGTGCATATCGTTGGCTACGTTGGCGACGATCTCGGGCGCCTGGATGGACATGGCGACGTGGTGAATGAAATAAATCAAGACGCCCAGGCTGGCGAGCGCCAAGACGATTGCGACCGTAACGGACAGGTGCGGCACGAATTCGTTGCCGTCGGTGCCGCGCACGGTCCGCAACACGAGCAAACAGTAGACGAACGTGGCCACGAAGGTGCCGAGCACCACCTGATTGCCGCGGTCGCGCATGAAATTGCGCAGCAAGCGCGGGCCAAATTGATTTGACGCCAGCGATAGCGCGACGATGGTCACCGAAAAAACCACTCCGGCGACGGTGATCATCGACCCCGCCACCGTCGCCAGCACGGCCCGGGCGCCGTCCGGACCCCGCGTGTAGACCAGCGCGAAATCGCTGAGCCAATCGTGCGTGGTGACTTGATCGATGTGCACGGTCAGCAGCGCCAGTCCGACCGCCAGCGCGGTGAGGATCGCCGGCAAAAACCAGTAGCTTTCCCGAATTTCGTCCCATCGCGCTTGCAGCCGGTGCAGCATTGGCCAACCCCGTATGGAAAGTCCAAGTCCCGGCGACCGTGTGTGTGCGGACTCGGAGTTTCCGCGCCGTTCCTCCCGACGCGAGAGTCCCTGACGGGCCCGCGCCTCCTCGGTGACCAGTTCGGCGTTCGCCTTGGGACGCAGCGGTTTGCCGGACTCGTTCGCGTAGACATAGGTGAACTCCGCGCCGAAGAGAAAAATCTGCGAGGAGTAATAAACCCACAAGAGGACCACCACCAGCGAGCCGGCCGCCCCATAGGCATTGATCCACGTGCTGCGGCCCAAATAAAGACCGATCAGGTATTTTCCGACCGCGAACAGGATGGACGTGACCGCGGCGCCGACCCAGACATCCTGCCATTCAATCTCAACGTCGGGCAGCAACTTATAAATCATCGCGAACAGCACCGTGATGAGGCCGAACGAGACCAGCCAGTTGATGATCCGCCAGATGTATGCTCCGCCGGGGATCGACGAAGGAGTCACCAAGTGCGTCAGCGACGACAGCAGCGCGCTCAAGAGCAGCGAAACCAGCAGCAGGAAGCCAATGCCGAGAACAACGGCGAACGAGAGGAACCGATCCTTCACCGTGTCCCACCAGCTTCCCCCGTGTTTGGGCCGGACGCCCCAGATGATGTTGAGCGAGTCCTGGAGTTGGGCAAAGACCGTCGTGGCGGCAAAGAAGAGCACGACCAGCCCGACGACCGTCGCGACGACGCCATTGCCGGATTGTTGCGTGTATTGCGCGACCGATTCGATCGCGCCGCCGACGCGAGGGCCCACGGTGTCGTTGATTTCGCGCAACAGTTCGCGCGTGCGCGGCTTTCTTTTCAAAGAACAGCCCCGCGAAAGCGACGGTGATGAGCACGATGGGGGCGAGAGCGAAAACAGTGTAATACGCCAGCGCCGCGCCAAGTCGAAAGGTGTTGTCGCCCCACCACCGCACGGCCGCGGCCTTCAACATCCGTGGAATGGCTTTGATCGACATGCGACCCAACCTCACGAGATTCGACCTGTCGGCAGGATTCGGATCGGCCGCAATCCGAATGCGGGGCGGCGTTCGGCAAGATTCAAATGCCTGACTCCCTGCAAATTCCGGTCCGGAAGGCAAGCAGCCGGGGTCGCAGACCCCGGCTACAGCCCTGTAGCCGGGATCGGCAATGCTGTAGCCGGGGTCTGTGACCCCGGTCTGCCGCTCTCCAAGGCGGTCATCGAGCCGCTGGCGGTGTAAAGTAAGGTGCCGTTGACGCCGGAGGTGCTGGCCGGAGCGATCGTTGACTCAGGTGCCGGCGCCGGAGCGAACCAGCGTCTCGGTGATCGCGTAGCTGGCCGAATCCTCGGCGTGCTCGTCATGCGTCATGCTGCCGAATCAGCGCGCCCGATAATAACCCTGACTTTGAGTTTTGCGAACTGATCGGATTGCTTGCACCTCTAAAGCGGTACTGATTCCGCCGTTGCCTCAATATCGGTGAATTCCCCATACCGCTTCAGTAGCGATTTGTCGCCGGCCCAATTGATGCAATGACCCACGGCTTGAGCTTCTTGGCAAGGTCGTCCGCATCAGGGCAACTGAAGAAGAATCGAGCTTCCCCAGGTACGAATTCCGCGATTTCCAAGTTGCCGAAGTATCTTGCATCTTTGCGCGGACCAACCAGCATCGCGTCGAGTTGATCCGCGATTTCCTCAAATCGGGACCGCTCTTCGGGCGAGGGTTCCGCTTTCTGCAGAGCGAGCCTAAGTACCACAGCGTTGCCCTTGATTCGGCGAGATTCCGCCGCTGGCTGTGCTGTTAACTCATCATGACATTCAGAATACTTTCGATGCAGCATGTAAAAAACGTGTTCAGGCAACGGCCATACTTTTCGAAACTCAAAGCCTTCCAACTTTGCTTCGCGGATACGGCGTGCCACCGCATCGGTAACAAAGCAGACGCCAGGATGGCTTTTCATCTGGAAAATCGCTAGACCGGGCAGCCTATCTTCATGGACTTGTAAATGATAGATCTCGCCCAAGGTATTCCTATTGAGATAGCTAAGCTTCGAGCGGCTGAAGTCGATAATGTCTGCAATTATAGTGCAGTTATAAAGAAAGTAGGAACCAACGCTCGTAACCAACGTCAATAATTCACCGTTTTGTTCCAATACGTCGCGAAGAACCTCTACTGCTCGCGCGCTAAACACAGGATAAGACAATCCCATACAAGGGAAATCATTGTACGGCCGTACCCTCCCCATGACGTGAAGTGGCTTCCACGTTTCCGCCAAGCGTGGCACGACCCATTCCGCTGTATTTGGGTCAAAGTCGAGATTAAGGTCTTCGTACCTGTCTCGTTTCCCGCGCAATGATGGCTGCTCCCCCATGCCAAATCCTTCGTATTTCGGGTTGTCTAAGACAGGTTCTAGCTTGTAAATGGCTTTGACCGGCGTCATTTGATGAAAACTCCGCTTTCGAGCATCTTTCATAATTTGCTCAACGCTGAATCGACCTCGCTCTCAGTTTTTGCGCCCTTCAGAAGATCCCACATTTTCAGGGAAAATGGTGACGCTTTACTCAAATCTCATAGGCGCATTAACTTATGTCGAAATTCACGTTTTCGTTCTCGGCCGGCCGCGGCGGGTGGCCGGGGCTGAGAGGTTGTGAAAGTTTTTGATTTTGGAGCTTGTTGAAGTCGTTCAAAGGCGCTAAACGAAAGACATGAATATCTCTCGCGCTGACGACTCCTTGTCTCCCGACCCCAATTCGGGCCAGTTGTTTGATGCCGGTGAGCCGACCGAGCCGGTTCGGGCTCCCGTTCGGACTGGGGTGGTACGGTTGAAGCGTGCGCAACGCGACCAGGTGGTGATCCGCTGTCTGGCGTTGGATGCGTTGCTTCCGGCGGAGCACACCGCTCGCCAGGTATGGGCCTTCGTTGAAGGACTCGATCTGACGCGGCTGTACCAACAGGTCCAGGTGTTCTGGTTCAGCCTGATCTGGAAGAATCGCGTCGGCGAGTTAAGGGGTTAAAGGGACGCATGTCCCGGTTGGCGACATTGTAGCGGGATCAGGAGCCGGGGCTACGGGTTCCTCATTTCTGTTCCGCTCCTGCAGCAACGGCAGCGGGATATTGAGTCGCTGACACAAGTCGACGGCGGCATTGTAGATCGTCAGGCGGTTGGCGCAGGCCCACAGGTCCAGGGCGTTGCCGTGCCGGCCGCACTTGAAGCAGTGGAAGTGGTTCTGGTCGAGATTGGCCGAGAAGCAGCGGCTGCTAGCGTGGGTGGAGCCGTGCAGCGGACACGGCCCGCGTTGCTGGGCGCCCCGCGTGCTCTTGGGCTGGAAGCCGAGCAGTTGCAAGACGGCGGTGATGCTCAGACGGCGCGGAGGGCGGCGAAGTCGATGGCCGGTGATGATGGTGACAGTGGTGTGTCACTTCTGCGGGTTGGTTTGGGTTGCTGTTGTCGGGCTTGGGCGCGTCGTTCGCGGGCCGCGGCGAGTTTGCGATCGCGTTCATCAAAGATCTGTTTATCTCGACCTTCTAATTTATCTTTGGGCGTGACGTAGCCGATGGCCGAGTGCAGGCGGACGGTGTTGTAATGCGCGACGTACTCGCCGACGGCGCAACGCGCCTCGTCCAAGGACAGCGGGACTTTGGTGCGGATGCAATCGCCTTTGAGGGTTTTGTGCCAGCGTTCGGTTTTGCCGTTGGATTGCGGATAGTAGGGCGAGGTCTTGACGTGGGTCATGCCGGCAATGCGGATGAACTCCTTGAAATCCTTGGCGATGAACTGCGGTCCGTTATCGGAGATGATGCGTGGCTTGGCGTTGGGGTAGGATTCGCGCCTCGTTGGACGATGGTTTGCACGTCGGATTCCTCCATTTTGTCGCGGATTTCGTGATGGACGATGAAGCGGCTGCAACCGTCGAGGATGGAGCAGAGGAAGTAGAAAGTGCCGGCGATGTTGAGATAACTGACGTCGATGTGCCAGTGCTCATGCGGCGTCAGGGGCTGGACGAAGCCTTTTCCCTTTTTCGAGGGCACGGGCGAGCAACCGGCCAACAGTCCAGCGCCTTTGAGCACCCGATAGACGCTGGAGGGACTGCAAGCGACGATGTCGGCATCGAGCATCATGAAGGTGAGCCGGCGATAACCTTCCAACGGATTGCCGCGAGCGTAGGCGCAAATGCGTTCTTTTTCGTCCGCGGTGAGCCAGTGGTCGCGTGGCACCCAGGCGTTGTGCTCGTTGACCTTGCCGAAGCGGCGTTTCCAGTCGTGGACCTTGCTGGCGGACAGACCCAACCAAGCGAAAAAGCGACAAGCCGGGACGCCGGTCTTGTCGCTCCAGGAACGGACGAAATCGACGACTTGGTCGCGGGTGTCGTGGGCCACCCAGCGGCGCTTTAGATCTCCCCAAGATCTTTTTTTAAAAGGGTGTGGGCTTCCATGAGTTCGGCCATGACCTCGTTTTTGCGGGCCAGCTTGGCTTCGAGGTGGGAGATTTTCTTTTGCTGCGAATCCTCGACAGCCTTGGCCTTGCGGCCGGTGTCGAACGCCAAGTGACCGTGTTCAAAGAAGTCCTTCAGCCAGGCGTAGAACTGGTTGGGGTAGATGTCGAATTCGTCGCAGAGATCGGAAACGGGGACCTTGTCGAGCAGGTGGCGTTTGAGGATCGCCACCTTGTCGGGCCCGGAAAAATGCCGCCGTTGCTTGTCCATGTTGCACCTCCGTTGGGTTAAGTTAACCCGACCGAGGCGTTCTTCCAGATCCGACTGAGGCAAAACACAGGCGGTCGAAGGGGGTCCCGGCCAAGCCCCGGCCGACCCGCGGATTCTGCTGGCGTTGTGGTTGTATGCCACGCTCGAAGGGGTCGGCAGTGCTCGCCCTTGGATCGCCTGTGCGAAGAGCACTTGGCCTACCAATGGCTGGCCGGCGCGGTGGCGATGAATTATCACACGCTGTCGGACTTCCGCACCGCCCACCCGGAGTTTCTGGACGAGTTGCTGACCAAGAGCGTGGCCGCGTTGATGGAACAGGATCTGGTCGATCTCAACCGCGTCGCTCAAGACGGCATGCGTGTCCGGGCCAGCGGGAGCGTCGTCGTTTCGACGACGACCCACCTTGGAAACTTGTTTGCAGGAAGCCCAAGACCAAGTGGCTCGCTTGGGTGCCGAGGTGGAGACCGACCCGGCCAAGGCGAACACGCAGCAACACCAGGCCCAGGTGCGTGCCGCCCGCGAGCGGGCCGAACGGGTCCAGCGAGCCTTGAACCGCCTGCCGGAACTCGAAGCCAAGAAAAAGCCGGACGAGAAGGACAAGGCCCGCGTTTCGACGACCGATCCCGAGGCGAGCGTCATGAAGATGGCCGACGGCGGTTTTCGACCTGCGTACAACGTGCAGTTCAGCACCGACACCTCGACCAAGGTGATCGTGGGAGTGGACGTGGTCACGCAAGGCAGTGACGCCGGCCAAATGCCGCCGATGGTGGAACAGATTCGACAGCGGTACGAACAAGCTCCCCAGGCGGTGTTGGTCGATGGCGGCTTTGTCAAGCATGAAGACATCGAGGCGGTCAGCGGCCCCGAGGTCGGCGCGACGGTCTACGGCCCCGTGCCGAAGTCGCGAAATCCCGAGATTGATGAGCACGCCCCGCATCGACGCGACACGCCGATCGTGATCGAGTGGCGTCAGCGGATGGCGACGCCGGAGGCCCAGGCGATCTACAAGGAGCGAGCGGCGACTGCGGAGTTGGTCAATGCCCAGTGTCGCAACCGGGGCTTGGGCCAATTCCGGGTGCGTGGCGTGGCCAAGGTCCGCACAATCGCACTGTGGTATGCGCTGGCTCTCAACTTGATGCGCCCCGTTGCCCTCCGAGCCGCGACGAAGGCAACGGGCTAACCGGGAGGCCAGGCGAAGAATCCGAATATCCCCATCTTGATGAGGACCACCCCCCGGCGGGATCACCCAGAAGGACCAGAATCGATCGTTTCCTCACCAAGATCTCGATCAAAATGCCCGCGGAGAGTTTTCGCAATCACCAAATTCAGAATCCCGAAACTTTCACGGCTTCTGAGTCTTCGAAGCCCCGGACGACAGCTTCAGCCGGGGCTTCGAAGACTCAGCCCCGGCCACCCGCCGCTCTCCGAGGCGGTCATCGAGCCGCTGGCGGAGTAGATGAATTCAAGTTGGTTGGACCGTCACCAACACCAAATGCGCCGCAAGAAAATGCCGTTTTCCTCAGTTGCCGCATTCGCGCAGAGTCGAACCGCTGTAGGCGGTCAGCGACAGGGTCTTTCTCAGCGTTTGTTGCGCCAGCCCAAGATCATGTAGCGGTCAGGCGCGCCATTAGAGAAACGACGTCTGGATCAGGTTCCCTTCCGTACCGGTTCGCCAGGAGGAGGTTCTCTTTCAGGCATTCGATCGCCGCTGCAACATCGCCGACCTCCTCGTAGCGGCCGGCCTGCATGTAAAGATTGTCCTGCAAATACTCGACTTGCTCCTGGAGGAGGTGCGGGTATGGATCAAAATCGCCAGCTTCAATTTCCGACCGCTTGCGTGCGATATCAATGTTTGCAAGCCTGATCGCTTCGTTCAGGTCGCCGCGCACTTCCCAAATCTGAATCCACGATTGTATGTACCAATCCATTTTTTGCGGGCTTGAGTTGCCGAGCACGTTCGCCAACTCATCTGCAATTCGCGCAGCGCCATCGCGGTCGCCCCCGTAATAACGATTACCAATTTCGGCTGAAAGCCTTTCGATCAGTTCGTCACGCTCGTCCATATTCTCATTTCCGTCCAAGGGTTCGGAGCTGCCGTCAATAGGCGGGTGGCCGGGGCTGAGTCTTCGAAGCCCCGGACGACAGCTTCAGCCGGGGCTTCGAAGACTCAGAAGCCGTGAAAGTTTCGGGATTCTGAATTTGGTGATTGCGAAAACTCTCCGCGGGCATTTTGATCGAGATCTTGGTGAGGAAACGATCGATTCTGGTCCTTCTGGGTGATCCCGCCGGGGGGTGGTCCTCATCAAGATGGGGATATTCGGATTCTTGCCCTGGCCTCCCGGTTAGCCCGTTGCCTTCGTCGCGGCTCGGAGGGCAACGGCGCACATCAAGTTGAGAGCCAGCGCATACCACAGTGCGATTGTGCGGACCTTGGCCACACCACGCACCCGGAATTGGCCCAAGCCCCAGTTGCGACGCTGGGCATTGACCAACTCCGCAGTCGCCGCTCGCTCCTTGTAGATCGCCTGGGCCTCCGGCGTCGCCATCCGCTGACGCCACTCGATCACGATCGGCGTGTCGCGTCGATGCGGGGCGTGCTCATCATTCTCGGGATTTCGCGACTTCGGCACCGGCGCGTAGACCGTCGTCCTGGGGACTGACCGCCTCGATGTCTTCCTTCTTGACGAAACCGCCATCGACTAACATCTCCGCCTGGCGCCTGCTCGTACGCGCTGTTCGATGCTGCGCCACCATCGGCACCAGTTTCCCTTGGTCGCCGCCCGAGTTGGTCACGTCCACACCGGTGATCACCTGGGTCGCCAGGTCGCTGCTCAACTGCACGTTGAAGGCAGGCCGAAAACCGCCGTCGGCCATCTTCATGACCCGGGCATCCGCGTCGGTCGTCGAGGTCCGGGCCTTGGCCTTCCGTCCGCGAGTTTCTTTTGGGCTTCTACCTGCGGCAATGCGGTTCCAGGGCCTGCTGGATGCGTTCCTGCCGCTCGCGGGCGGCAGGCGCCGCCTGGGCCTGGTGTTGCTCCCTGTGTTCGCCTTGGCCGGGTCGGTCTCCACCTTCGGCACCCAAGCGAGCCACTTGGTCTTGGGCTTCCTGCAAACAAGTTTCCAAGGTGGGTCGTCGTCGAAACGACGACGCTCCCGCGCTGGCCCGGACACGCATGCCGTCTTGAGCGACGCGGTTGGCGGATCGACCAGATCCTGTTCCATCAACGCGGCCACGCTCTTGGTCAGCAACTCGTCCAGAAACTCCGGGTGGGCGGTGCGGGAAGTCCGACAGCGTGTGATAATTCATTCGCCACCGCACCGGCCAGCCATTGGTAGGCCAAGTGCTCTTCGCACAGGCGATCCAAGGCGCAGAGCCTTGCCGACCCCTTCGAGCGTGGCATACAACCACAACGCCAGCAGA
Organism: uncultured Gemmataceae bacterium; assembly: GCA_963815035.1. GTDB lineage: Bacteria > Planctomycetota > Planctomycetia > Gemmatales > Gemmataceae > JBGQCZ01. Next base: position 305,263 of record CAWFFC010000023.1, on the reverse strand, counting down.
ATCCGCGGGTCGGCCAGGGGCTTGGCCGGGACCCCCTTCAACCACCTGGACCTGTTGGTACAGCCGCGTCAGATCGAGTCCTTCAACGAAGGCCCAGTACCTGGCGAGCGGTGTGCTCCGCCGGAAGCAACGCATCCAACGCCAGACAGCGGATCACCACCTGGTCGCGTTGCGGCCAGCACTTCAACCCGTACCACCCCAGTCCGAACGGGAGCCCGAACCGGCTCGGTCGGCTCACCGGCATCAAACAACTGGCCCGAATTGGGGTCGGGAGAGCAAGGAGTCATCGCGCGAGAGATATTCATGTCTTTCGTTTACAGCACTTTGAACGACTTCAACAAGCTCCAAAATCAAAAACTTTCACAACCTCTCAGCCCCGGCCACCCGCCTCCTCGAGATACATCTTTGCGGGAACCGCTAACTCTGCCTCAACTTTCTCCAGAATCTGACGTTGCTTGCCGAAACGGTGCCGAAACATTTAATGTCACCATTTAAAACGAAGTGGAAAACCTCACTCGGAGCCCAAAAGCATTTGATAAAATGGTCGATATTCATCCCCGCCAGCCAATGCAGCACACTGATCTGCAGCGAGTTTAGAATCCGAGTCCGCTGACACCTCTGCAGGATTTAGCAATCGCTTGTTCAAGAACTCCGCAGCTTGCGCAATTGCATCCAAGAACTTAACATCACTCTCAGCAACTGCCCATAGCACGTGACCTTCCTCGCCAGTCTCTTCGACAATTACTTTACCAGTGCTGTTGTTAATCAGTAGCGGATCCGCTTCGACGATGCCAATCTGGAACAGTCCGCGGGTACTGCGAGGCTCCCCAAATAGCGTGATAATCCCGATTTCGAGCCCATTAATATCCCACTCGGTCGCAAGCACACCGATTTCATTGCTTGCACCGATTCTTGAAACGTGGGGCTTTGACCTGCAGCGTGATGATTCCGCAATCCGAGCCGCAGCAACGTCTTGGAGACCAATGCCTCTCAATTGTTCAACTGTCAGGGCTGACCCGTTTAAACGCAGCGCAAATTCATGAGCATTCATAACTTATTTGGTCGCGCTGGCAGCGCCGGATAGATGAGGAAGGCAGGAACACAGGAAGAATTCCGTTTGATCTTCACGGTTTTCTCCTGCGGTCCTGCCTTCCTTATTTCCAAGAATTGTTCATCAGAAAAAGCCTAAATCTCCGCCAGGCGTTGCTTCGAATCGCCGAAATGATCGAGGTGAACGCCGCACTTGTCCATCATTGATAGATACAAGCTGCACATCTTGCGATTCGGCTTGCCGAGATAATTGAGAACGCGACCGGTTTTGATCTTGCCGCCGCCTCGGCCGAGCATCACCACGGGCAACTGATCGTTGTTGTGGTTGCCGGTCATCATGCTCGAGAGGAACAGGATCATCGAATTGTCGAGCAGCGTGCGCTCGCCTTCCTGGACCTTGTCCAACTTCTCGCAGATATAGGCCAGTTGCTGCGTGAAGAATTGATTCACTTTCAGCCAATCGGCGCTGTCGGTGTGCGACAGCAGGTGATGGATCATGTAATCGATCTTCATTTGCGGGAAACGCAACGACGAATGATCGTTGTTGAGCTTGAGCGTGCAGACGCGGGTGGTGTCGGTGCGGAAGGCGAGCACGAGGATATCGCACATCAGCCGCATGTGTTGATCGATGTCTTGCGGGATGCCGTCGGCGGGCCGGGGCCGATCGGGCTTGGCCAGGGTCGGGCGCCAGCCTTGGAGCCGCCGTTCCTTGCCGGCCTCGGCGATCCGCTGCTCGACCTCGCGGACGGAGGAGAGATACTCATCGAGCCGGCGGCGATCGGAATCGCTGATCCTGTTGCGCAGCCCGTTCGCCTCGTCGCGCACGGAATCGAGCACGCTCTTGTCGGCTCGGCCGACCTCGTCGCGGAACAGGCGGTCAAAGGCGAGAGCGGGGTAAAGCTCCAGCGGCGTTGGCGTGGTCACCGAACTCCACGAAATATGCGAACTGTAGATCATCGAATAGTTCTTGTGCAGCGCCGCGATCGATTGTTCGCAGCCGAGCACCAGGCTCGGGACCTTCGTCTGGCCGCGCAGGCTGTTCGCCACGACCTGATCCATGCTGATGCCCGAGCGGATTTCGCCGCCGGGGGCCAGGTGCGCGCCGGTGAGTAGGTTGCCGGTCTGACAGCTATGAATGCCGCCGATCAACGCCTCCTCGTTGTAAAGGCCGCGAATGAAGAGCATTTTCTCGCGGAACGGCTTGACCGGTTCGAGAACCTTGCCGAGTTCCATCTTCGCGCCTTCGCCCTTGGCCCACCATTCGCGGCTATGAAAGCCGTTGCCGGCGAACAGGCAGGCGAGGCGGACCGGCGGCTCCGACGACGCCTTCACGCCGGGCGCGACATCGCCCCAGACGCGCGTCGACTCGAGCCAGGGCAAGGCCATGGTGACGCCGACGCCGCGAAGGAACGCACGCCGGGAGAGGGGATAGGATTTGCTGGAATTCATCATTGCAAACCTCGGATTAGCAAACTCCGAATGCTTTCAGACCTTACCCATGAGTCACGGAAACAATCCTAACCTCATCCAGATCATCCGCGCTGAAAGTTGGAATGGTTCGTTCAATCTCAACTTCGCCACGGTCGCACGTCCAACAGGGGTCAATCCGTCTATTTCGCCCGTATCTTGATTGACCCGAAAATGCAAATCCCATCGATCGTGGCGCGGGTGAAACAAATTCGCTTCCTGATTCGTTTGAGAGTCGGACCCGATTACGTGATGCGATTTGAACACGTTGCAAGCCCGGCAGGCAAGCGCCATGTTCGCCTCGTCATTCTTACCGCCTCTTAACTCAGGCACAATGTGTTCCACCTCGAATGGAAAGTTAAACGCCGCTTCGGGCGCATGACAGTATTCACACCGGTGCCCAGCTCGTGCCGCGACTTTCGCATAATGAAGATTCATCGGCGAATTTCATCCAGCATGGCGGCGACGCGTTCGGCTGACGCTTTAACCTCGGCCTGAATCAGTTGGTCGAGTTCGGCCTGTTCATCAGAAGCAAGTGACTTTCCCTGGTCGCGTGCCAAACGCCAACGTTGCATCAGTTCAGCCAACCGTTTTTGCTGTTGTTCATTGAAAAACCGATCCGGCTTCATTCGCTGGATGATGACCACCGCCCCAGAATCTCGTTCACTGAGCCTGGGTGTTAGCGAATCCAGTGCTTCGCCAGGCGTTCGGCCCACCGACTGTTCGGTTCCGGCCATGGCACGGTAATTTGGCGCCGCGGACTCGTTCTGTTCCGGAAGGATAGAAACCGTCGTCATTCGCTGGCCCTCAATTATTCATCCTTCAGTCTATCCATTCCCCGGATCATGCGGAACTGCGGGCTGCGCACGATCGCCAACACCGCGGCGGTCACGCGGCCGTCGTTTTTGTTCAGGTCGGCGACCATTTCGTCGAGCAAGCGTTGGTCCGACAGAGCCACGCCGCGCTGCAAGGCGTAACCCAGCAGCCGTTTGCAGAACAGCCGAACGATGACATCCTTCTTCTTCGTCAGCAAATAGTTTCGCAATCCCTCGATGCCATCGAACTGGGTGCCGTCCTTGAGCTTGACGCGGGAATCGAGCGGCAAACCGTTGAGATCCTTGTCGCGGAAGCGGCCGATTGGGTCGTAATGTTCCAGCGCGAATCCGAATGGGTCGATCCGCACGTGGCACGAGGCACAGACCGGATCGCGGGTGTGCTTCTCGACGAGTTGCCGCATCGATAGGCCGTCGTTGCCGGTTTCGTCTTCGGGCAGTTTCGGAACGTTGGGCGGCGGTCGCGGAAGCTTTTCGCCGAGCACGGTTTCCACCAGCCAGTTGCCGCGGAGCACGGGGCTGGTGCGCGAGGCCCCGGCCTCCTTGGTCTGCACGCTGGCGAGGCCGAGAATTCCGCCGCGGCCGAGTTTTTTGACGCCATCGACTTTTCGCCATTGCGGTCCGGTCACGCCGGAGATGCCATAATGTTTCGCCAGTGTTTCATTGAGATAGGTGTAATCCGCGTCGAGTATCCGCGTCATCGGGCGATCGTTCTGGAATAGATCCTGGAAGAACAGGATCGATTCCTCGTAGATCGCCTTTCGCAGCGAATCATCAAACATCGGGAACAGGCGTTCGTTCTTTTCCTTCAACTCGTCGAAGCCGCGAACGTGAATCCATTGCGTGCCGAACTCGATGGCGAGCGATCGGGTCTTCGGATCCTTCAGCATTCGCCTGGTCTGGGCGGCGAGCACGCTCGGGCTCGTGCAATCGTCCGGACGCGGCGGCCTGGCGCAGTTCCGCGTCGGGCATGCTCGACCAGAGGAAATAGCTCAGGCGGCTCGCCAGTTCCCAGTCGTTGACCGGGCGCGGATCCTTGCCCGGCGGCGATTGTTCGAGGTGAAACAGGAACGACGGCGAAATCAACACGCGGGCCAACACGGTGCGAAACGCCTCGTCGTGCGGGATGTTCTTCTTGCGAATCGATTCGTATAGGCCCAGCAGTTCCGATCGTTCCGCCGGCTGCAACGGCCGGCGATAAGCACGCTCGGCGAAATCGAGCAGCTTCGCCAATTGTTGCGGGATCGCCGCGTCGATTTCGCTGCGCAAAATCGTCGGCCCGTTTCTTGAATGCCGGACGCTGGCCCTCGTAAAAGGCGAGCAGTTCCTTCGGCTGGTCCTGCGTCACGAAGCCGATGAACAACGGCAGATAGCGATTCTCCGCAATCGGCTGCTGGCAGATGAAGCGCTGCTCCCGCCAGAGGCGATCGAGCCGGGCCTTCTGTTCGCCATTCAGGAACAGTCCGCTCAGCGGCTGATCCTCGCGGTGAAACATTTTCAGGCAGACTACTTCGTCGGTGGGAATGATTTGCGGGAAGCAGATGAACGGCGGGAAGCAGCGGCGGAATTCCGCGAGGCCGGCTAGCAGTTTCTTGTGCGCGTCGCCACCCGGCGCGGCGACGATCGGGCTCTTGCCGTCCCAGGTCGGCGTCGCCGGCGGCGACGAGGTCAGCACCTGAAATTGCACGGCCCGGTCAGAATCGGGCGAGGCGAGCTTGCAATCGACCACAAATTGGCGATCGCGAAAGATCGCCGCGGGCAGGCGAACGGCAATCGTTTCGTTGGCGCGAGCAATAAGGTTCGAATCCTTGTCGAATCGATCTGGCGGAAGTCCAAATTGCGTCGATTTTCGCCGAGCGTTCGGAACTCGGCTCCAGTCGATTCCCTGGAACAGCGGGCTCTTGATTGAGACCAGGTTGTCGAAAAGCACGCGATCGGGTCCGGCACTCGGCGACGGCCGCGGCCCGGCCAGGAGCGCTTCTACTCGATCCGCGAGTTTCGCAGTCTCGGCCTGGCGGTTTCGATCCGCCGCTACGACTCGCCATTTGGCAAGAATCGAACCGCCGGGGATGCTCGGCCCGGCAGCATTGAAATAACCCGCCGGCTTCGCCGGCCCGCGCACAAAACTCCAAACATCCTTGTTGGCCAATTTGTCCGCATGCGGATTGCCGGCGAGGACACTCGACGAAACGTCGCTGGCCAGATCCCAGACGCGCGCCGGCTTCTCCACTTCGCGAATGGTCAAATTCACGTCAGTTAAATCGCAGGCATGATTCGCGTCGCGCGCATCGATCGCGAGCATGACGCGATCGCCTTTTGCCACGTCGATTGTTCGCGTTGGGAAAGTCGCGGTCTGGCCGACGCCGAGCGCGGCCTCGGCGAAGACCGCGGCCTGATCGGCGTGGCGATGTTCGAGCCACCAGGCCACGCCATTGCCACACGCCGGGTGAGCGTGCGTGATCTTGGCTTCGATGCGAACGCGGCCGGCGAGCGGGCTGTTCCAGACGACCGCGACGAATTCGGCGGGAGTGGGGTGAACCGCCACATGGTGCGGCGAGACGCGGCCCGGCACATGCTCTTCGGTATCCGAAGAGTTAGTCACAATGCTGGGGAGATCGGTGCCCTTTTTTCGCCAGCCGTTGATGGCCGGCTTTTGACCGAGCGACGGCGTTTTTTCATCGAGCAATCTCAGCGGCACGGCTGCGATGAGCTTCCGGGGACGTCGCGGTTCATTCGCATCCTGGGCAAACGGCTCGACCGCCACCGAGTCGATCCAGCGCGACAGGAGCGACGGGTTGAGGTGACGGCGATTGGCGATTTCCTCGATGGACAGTTTCGGATTGTTTGCCGACTCGATCGCCGCGGCAAGATACCGGGGAGTTTCGGAGAAAACGGATGCGTAATCAAATTCAAACCTGGGCCCAAATGTCGCGTAGTCGCGCAGCGAGAGCGTCTGGCCGCCGCCCTCGAAGCGCGGCCGCTGCCAGATGACTCGCTGGTTGCCATTCTGCCCCGCGAGATCCTGGGCCGAAAGATAAATCACGACCTCGCTTTGGCCCGGCGGCGGGTTGGCATTGAACTTCAATGTCTGGTTCGCCGTGAATGATGGTTCATTCGGGAGTTGTCGCCGGGTTTGATTGTCGCGATAGCTGCCGATTGGAACGTAACGAAACAGTCGCGATTGCAGCGCGGCGATTTCCGCCAACAGTTGCGGCGTGTCACTTTCGCCGACTTGTCGCCAATGCGCGCGAATCTGATCGAGCGGGAACGAGGGCGACGTTTCCGACAGCGCGGTCCACAGAATTTGCAAATACTTCGCGCTCAGTTTCTCCCGCTTTGCGACTTCGCCGATCGTTTCCCTGCCGGCAGTTAAATTCGCTCGATGGCGAATCGTCGCGAGCAAATACGGTTGGAGTGGCAGTTTCCCGTCGCCGGTGAAATGATGATAAAAAGCGCGAATCGATTCGTTCGCCTCGTTGGTCCAATCGCGGCGGGTCTTGGACGCAGAAAAGCGAAAGCCATCGGGCAGCAGCACGGCGTGGTCGGCGATCGCCTTCGCGGCGTTCAGATACTTGTTCAGCAGCGTGGGTGAAATATCCGAGAGCGATTCGGAAGCGTTGGTGAAGCCTTCGCCGCCGGCGCCGTCGGCGGGAAACTCGCGCGCCGGCCGCAGGTCGATCCCGGTGAGATCGCGAATCGTGCAATCGTACTCGGCGTTGCTGAGCCGGTGCAGCGGCACATAGCCGGGGTCGCCGGCGCGCGGCCTGGGCCTCCGCGTCGAGAAACCCCTTGGTCCATGCGATCAGTGACTTTCGTTCGGCTTCGGTCGGTTGCGGCTTGCCCTTCGGCGGCATCTCGCTTCGCTTCGAGAAGTTCGATCAACGTTTGCCACGGTTTCAAATCTTTTCGAATGAGGTCAACCGACGTGAATCGCTCCAGATCCAGGCTGCCCTTCTTGATTTTGGTCGAATGGCAACCGAGACAGTATTTCTGAATGAGCGGGCGCGCGACCGCACGATAATCAGCGGCCGGTTTGGCAGGCGGTTTGTCGGCGCTGTCGGCGGGGCCAACGGTGAGCAAGGCAATGAAGCCAACAACGGCCGTGACAACCAGAATTCGAACGATTCCAACAAATCGTATGTTCATCCGTTTCCTACATTCAATTGTCTATGCGAATAACGCCTGAATTGGGCGTCCCTCGTCCATCAATTGATAGGGCCGCCCCTCGCGATCCCGCGCGGTCAAATCATGGATGCCCATCGCGTGGAAAACCGTCATGGCGATGTCTTCGGGCCCGACGACGTTGTCGGCGGGGAACTCGGCGTGTTTGTCGCTGGCGCCGTAAACCTGTCCGCCGCGAATGCCGCCGCCGGCCAACAATACCGACATACAGGCGGTCCAGTGATCGCGGCCGGCTCCGCTCTTGCCCTTCGAGCGCGGGTCGCCGACTTTCGGCTTGCGGCCCATTTCGCTGCTCACCAGCACCAGTGTCGTGTCGAGCAGGCCGCGTTGATGCAAATCGTCGAGCAAGGCGGCGAACGGGCGATCGAATTCGGGAAGCAAGCGATCCTTGAGGCAGTTGAAATTGTTGCCGTGCGTGTCCCAGCCCCCGCCGCTCTTGCAAAGCTTGTCGAGTTCTTTGTCCTCTTTCCAGAATACGGTGACAAACGGCACGCCGGCTTCGACCAATCGCCGGGCCAGCAGCATGCTCATCGCATTGATGCCCGGCCCATACTTGGTCGCGCACCGATTCGGGCTCGCAACCGAGATCGAACGCGGTCTTCGCGCCTCGCGACGTCAATAACGAAAAGGCCTTTTTCTGTTGCTTGCCATAGTCGCCGCTGGACTGCACAAATTCCGCCTGTCGATGGGCGTCATCGAGCGACGCTAGCAGCGTCCGGCGATCGAGCAATCGATCGGCGGAAACATCGCCCCGGAGTTTCAACGCTGGGACGCTAAACTCGAGTGGCCGCTCGCGGGTGCCTTCAACGAACACCGGGTCATATTCGAGTCCGAGCCGCGCGGCGAACTGGCCCGGCCGGGTGTATTCCGGCGCGCCTTCTTTGTGCGGCAGCGTGATCGTCTGCGGCAATGACGGGTGTGGCGGGCGCTTGTAGCCGACGACCGCCGACATCGCCGGCCAATCGGTCGGGTATGGGGTGCGGGCATTCAACAGGCGATGAAACGATCGATCGGGAGCATGCCCGGTGAGGTTGTAGTAATAGCCGGCGTGATGATCGCCGGTGCCGCGGCCGCGATCGCCCAGCGAGCGGACGATCGCCAGATGATGGGCTTGTTTCGCCAGGTGCGGCAAGTGCTCGCAGAGCGTCAGGCCCGGCGCGGACGTGGCAACGCCGCGAAAGAGTCCGCGATACTCCTCGGGGGCATTCGGCTTCATGTCCCAGGTGTCGATGTGCGAGGCGCCGCCGCTGAGCCAGATCAGGATGGTCGATTTTGCGCGCGGCTTTTCCAGTTGCGGCGAGTTCGCCGCCGCCGCCCAGTTGGCGAGATTGACGCCAAAGAAACTCAGCCCGCCGGCCATCAAAAACGTCCGGCGGTCAACCGAGTAATGCTCGTCCAGCGGAAGTCGAAAGGGCCTCATCATTCGATCTCAGCGTCGCGCTGCCACGGGAAACAAACGAACTCTCCGCGGCTTTCGTGCATCGGGAATTTGAGACGGCGGGAACGAATCGGAGCCAAGCTAAGTTTCTGGCGGGGTGGGACGGACGCTCCATCGTGCAGTTGTTTTCAATCGACAATTTAACATGATTGGCCGATGAAGTCACCTGCTTTTCACGAAATCGATCGCGATTGGGTAAGCAGCTCCAAAGTTGGTGGAAAATTTGGTAGGGTTGGGGTGGTTGTCCTTGGACCAGGAATTTTCACCGCTCGGAGTGGCATCATGTCTGAATCGTTGACCCCCGAACAACACGCCCTCGCTGACCGCATTGAATCGGCCCTCGCTCAGGCCACCGCCGCCGAAGTGCGGCAAATCGCTGAATTGCTCGCCCGCAAATCGTATGGCGAACTGCTCGGCCAAACCGAGTTTGAAGTTCGCGACTTGGTGCACCGCATCGGTGCCAAGGCCGTGGAAACCGCTCTGATCGAGCGGAAAAAAGGGGCTACATCGGCAGCAGCGCCGGCTGTCCGCACTGCCGCGAAGCCGCCAAATTCCAACGCTGGCAAGCGAAAACCGTCGTGAGCTTGCTCGGGGAGATTCGCCTGGAGCGGGCCTATTACTACTGTCCGCATTGCCACGCAGGCCACTATCCGGCCAACGCGGCGTTGCGGTTGAGCGCTTCGGACCAGACGCCCGGTGCCGAGCAGGTAATAGCCTTGAGCGGGACGCTGGACAGTTTTGCCACGGCGGCGACCAAGGCGTTGCGACTCTTGACGGGGTTGCGGCTGTCGGAGTCGACGGTGGAACGCACCACCGAAGCGGTCGGTCAACGCCTGGGAGCGGCGTTGGAAGCCGGGCAGACCGTGGGCGGACCGACGCCGTGGCATTGGCATCAGGATGCGGAGGGAAAGACCTGCGCGTATGTGTCGGCGGATGCGACCGGGGTCGGCCAGCAAGGAGCCAAAGGAGCAAAGGCCGACGGACGCATGGCCAACGTGGTAATGATCTACAATCCGGTGCCGGAGGAGAAAGAGCGTTGGTCCAATCCGCAGGCCAAGCGTCGTCCGCCGTGGGAGGCTCGCTATCTGGCCGGCTTGGCATCGGTGCCGCAGCAACTGGAGCGGTTGCGTCGAGTGGGAGCCCAAGTGGGGATGAAGGCGGCGCAGCGTTGGATCGCCCTGTGCGACGGCGGAGCCGGGCTGGAAGAGGCGATTCGCGTGAATTTTCCGCTGGTGGAGGTGGTGATTTTGGATTTTTGGCATGCCGCCGAGCACGTGCATGAGTTTGCCCAACGGTGGCAACTCGGCGACGAAGGCCGGAAGCTGGGTGAGACCTGGTGCCAGGAAATGAAAAGCAGCGGTGGGGAGGCGTTGCTGAGCCGGCTACGGAGTCTTCCAATCGGCCGTCGCAACGCGGCGGTGCGGGAGGCGCACCGGAAGCTGGTGAATTACATCGAAAACCACCTACACCGGATGGATTATCCAGCGTATGTGAGCAAAGGCTGGCAGATCGGCTCGGGGCCGGTGGAAGCCGCCTGCAAAGGAGTGATCGGTCAGCGTCTGAAAGGTCCGGGCATGCGTTGGAGCGAAGCGGGCGCCGACGCGGTCTGCCATCTGCGGGCGTTGCTGTGCAGCGCCAACGATCAATGGGGTGCTTTTTGGAATGTCGTCGTCTGAACCCACGACCACTGGTTTACCAACACAAGTGACGCTTACCCATCGCGATTCAGTCAGTCGGGGCGTCGTTGAACTTCGAATTGGGTGTGCTTTTGCCGGCCGCGAACAACGGCATAGGGCGCCGTCTTGTGAAACGCAACCAATGCATCATTCGCGCGTGACGGGTCAACCGCACCGGAATGCGCAAGCAAAAGATACCTGACGACGAGCGGCTTGTTGCGCAATTGTGATTGGCCCCTCGAAGCAAGTCGAGTTGCCCATCCAGCCATCCTCGCGAACGTGCCAATGATTCGGGTAGCCCGCATTCGAGGAGTGATCGAAATAGGTGATTCCTTCGACGACGCCTGGTGCGAGTTCGCCGGAATAATCGACCCATTTCGCCTTCTGGCCGAAGATGGCCGGCTCGCCGACTCGGCTCTCGCTATCGGTGATTTTGCCACCGCCAAAGCGAGCCGAGATTTCCTTGGCGACGCGGACCGCGAGGAATCCGAAGTTGGTCTTCCCGAGTTCCAACGATTCCGCGACCGGCTTCAAGGTTGACTGGAGTTCGACGAATGTCTCGCCCTTGTCGCCGGGGCGAACCGCCGCGATTAATTCCTGCGTCAACAACTCCTTGGGATCGTGGCCATCGAACCAGCCGAGCGAGACGGCCATGATCGATTCCGAGTCACCGTCCTGATAACAGAGCCAGTTCTTTTGCCGGATCCGCGCGGCGGTGCGGTCGCTCCAGAAATTGATTCCGAGCACTTTCTCATGCGCAAACCAGATCGAGCGGTGGTGATCGTGATCCGGCTCGCCGGGATGGCCCATGCGGGTGAGCGACCGGCCCGATGGTCCAACAAACGGAAAGAAGAACGGGCGCGGATACTGTGGACCAAAATGCCAACACAGTCGTTCTTTTTCGTCGACCCGAAAGGCGACTTGGTGATCCGGCAGGGGAATCACTTGGCAACGCGGAGGCATGCCTTTCCCTACACCTTCGGTTCCCAGCCCTTCTCATATTCGCGGCGCCAAAGTTTCGCCGCCGCGGGGTCGCCGAGAACGTGACCGGTCTTGGGATCGCATTTCTGCGCATGGCCGGTGCGATGCGCGATATTCCCGAGGTGGCACAGCAGCGTGCTCTTGTACCCCTCTTCGATTTCTGAATTGAGGGCTTTGCCCGTTCGAATCGCATCCAGGAAATTGCCGATATGCAATTCGTCGGGCGATCGGGCCGAATCTTTCTTCAATTGCTTGCCGTTCAAGTCGTACATCGTGTAGCCGCCGCCCTGAATGACAAGCTGGCCTTTTTCGCCGTGGAAGATCACGTCGGCCTGTTTGCGGCCCGGCTTCTGATCGCAACTGATGCAATCCCAAGTGAGTGCCTTGTGGCCTTCGAACTCGAAACTGACCACGTGCGTGTCCGGCGTCTCCTGGTCGTCATCGAAGCGATAGCGGCCGCCGGTGGAACTGACATGAATCGGATAATCGGCGTTGAGACCCCAGCGGCAGAGATCGATCATGTGAATGCCGTTGTTGCCGAGTTCGCCGTTGCCCCAGTGCCAGAACCAGTGCCAGTTGTAGTGCAGGTAATTGGTGTGGAACGGCTTTCGAGGCGCGGGCCCCTGCCACAGGTCGTAGTCGAGTCCCTCGGGCACCGGCGCGGGTTTGCCGTGGCCGATCGTCGGGCGCTTGCTGGTGTACCAGGACTGGGCCAGATAGACATCGCCAATCGCTCCGGAACGAACCAGTTCGATCGCCTCGATGATCTTGGGCCAGCTTCGCCGCTGATTGCCCATTTGCACCTGGCGCTTGTTCTTTCGTGCCGCCGCCACCATCCATTCGCCTTCTCGCGGATTGTGGCAGCACGGCTTCTCGACATAGACATGCTTGCCGGCGTTGCAGCCGGCGATCGCGCCGGGCGCGTGCCAGTGGTTGCAGGTCGCCACGACGAGAATGTCAACCTGCTTGTCGTCGAGGATGCGATGGAAATTCTGGATCGGTTCGGGGGCTTTGCCCGTGAGTTTTTCGACCTCGGCGGCAGCCGACACGGCACGCTTCTTGTCCACGTCGCAAGTGTAGGCGATCTTCACGCCCGACATCCGCGCGAATGTCTTGGACAGCGATGTGCCGCGGCCACCAGTGCCCATAACGCCGACGATCAGTTGATCGCCGGGCGATGTTTTGTCCGCTGCGGAGACGCCCATTGCGACGCCGGAAGCCAACGCCGCGCCGACAAAATGTCGCCGGTTCATCGATTCAGACATGTAAGTAATCTCCCAGATTGTCTTTCGATTTTGTTTCGTCCCAGTCGGCGATCGTACGAGCGCGAAAAGCAAACGACGCTCATGGAAGCGGTTGCAAGTTTTGGTCGGCAAAATCGAGGAATACTTTCCAGTCGTCGCGGGTCATCGAGTGCATGCCGGGCCGGATGTAATAGCCGAGCCGGCTGTCGATCAACTTCCCCGTCGGCGGCATCTTTTCGGCCTTCAGACCCTCGACGCCCAGGAAGCGATAAACCTTGCTCGCGGCCTTTAGGATTTCGAACTGCCCCTCCGGATTGGACCACTGGTCGTCCTCCGCGTTGGAGAACAGCACTGGCCGCAGCGCGCACAATGCCACCAGGCCGTTTTGGTCAAACGGCAATTTGTCAGTCGCTTTCCCGAATTTCTTGAAGTTGTCGTTGAACCAGTGCGGAAACGCGCTGGTGATCCGGGCCACGGTTTCGGCTTTTGGATTGTGGCAGCGATCGGGCGCGCGTGCCGCCGCAGCCCGCCTGGTGTGGGATCGCCAGCAAGATCCGCTCGTCGAAGGCCGCGGCGACCAGCGCGGTCTTGCCCAGCCGCGAATGGCCGACGACTGCGATTCGATTCTTATCGATCTCCTTCTGCTTTACCAAATAGTCGATGGCGCGATGGATTCCCCAAGCCCAGGCCATGATGGTCGAGGTATGAACGCCTTGCTTGGCGAGCCAGGGCCGCATCCCCTCGCGCACATCCTTGCGATCGGGATCGACGTCGCCGTTATAAAAGGTGGCGACGGCGTAACCGCGATCGATCGACTGATCAATCGCCCAGACGTCAATCTGTTTTCCACGCCCGGCTTCCGAAGCCCGATTCTTTTTCACGCCGGGATACTGCGGATACATCCAGGCATCGGGAATGCGAACGCCGGGCTCGTCGACCACTTCATGGTTGCCGCAAAAGTTCATGCCGACAAAAACCGGGGCCGGTTTCTTCAACCCGTTCGGCACGACCAGGAGCAGATAAATCGGCGGACAGTCGTCGGCAACTTTGATCTCAATCTCGCGAAGGGTCGCCTTGCCGTCGTACGCGTTCCGATTGGAATGCAGCACTTTCCCGCGGACCCGAGTCGCGACATTCGGATATTCGCCGTACATGTAATGTTCAAACAGGGCTTTGAGTTCCGGCCGGCGTTTGGCATGCCACTCTTCCGCATTGGCGACTCGCCGGCCGTCCATGGAAACGAGCGGGTCGGGAAATGCCTCGTGAGCCGGTAGTTGATCCGGTTCGGGAAACTGCGCGCGAATCGAGTGAACCGGCATCGAGACACCAAGAAGCAACGCCGACAGAGCAATCGCTCGCATGATTCGAGTCTCCGCAACGTGCAATCGCGATCAAAGGTCGGAGCGAAAACTGGTGACATGATATCCGCTTCGCCGCCCGATGGCAGGAGAAACTTCATCGCGCGCGAGGTCGCTCGGTTCACATCGCCAGGGCGTGGCTTCAGCCGGCCTTTTCGCAGTTGATCATCCACGGGACGCCGAATTGATCGGTGAACATTCCGAAGCGGGCGGCGAAGAACGTTTGCTGCAACGGCATCAAGATTTTGCCGTTTTCGGAGAGAGCGCACGAATAGTCGCTCCGCCTCGGCCGGCGTATCGACCTGAACGGCCACCGAGCAACCTTTAATACCATCGAAGGGCTGCCCGGGATGGGCGTCGCCGCCCATCAACACCTGGTTGCCCGCCACGAGCCGGGCATGCATGATTTTCTTTTCATGACCGGCCGGCATTTGCGTCCCCGAGGGCGTGTCGCCGTACGGGATCATCGCCGCGATTTTTCCGCCGAGGCACCGTTCGTAAAACTTGAACGCCGTTTCACATTGTCCGTTGAACGCCAGGTATGGATTCCACTGCATCGACGTGCTCCTTCGCGGTTCGCGTTAATCTTCAATCGACTGCGTTCGCTCGCGTTATGAGTTGCAACGAACGTGAAATCGCGACAATTGGAACGCCGGCCCGGTTAGGCGCCGTGCTCCGCCGGGATCCTCTTCCGTTCCGGGGCCGCGCAAGCCAATAGCTTCAGCAGCACCCCAGGGTCAACCGGTTTGACCAGGTGACCGTCAAAGCCCGCTTCCCGGGATTTCCGTTTGTCGTCCTCTTGTCCCCAACCGGTCATGGCGATGAGCACGACATTTCGGGCCCACGGCGATTCACGGAAGGAACGGCAGACCTCGTAGCCGTTCAGTTTGGGCAGGCCGATATCGAGAAGAATGACATCGGGCGAATGTCGCGGCCGACTCGATGGCCGCTTCACCGTCGTAGGCCGTATGCGTTTCGTTCCCCATCAGCTTCAACAGCGTGGCCAGGCTATCGGCACTGTCCCGGTTGTCATCGACGATGAGGATGCGGTGCATGCCGCTTGGCCGGAATTCATCCGCCGGCCCGTTCGTCGCCGGCGGCGGTTCGACGACCAGGGGCAAACGGACGCTGAACTCGCTCCCCTTGCCTACCCCGTCGCTGCGAACTCCGAGGCGGCCGCCGTGCAACTCCACCAGCCGCTTGGCCAGCGACAAGCCGATGCCCAAGCCGCCATGCGACCTCTCGAGGTGCGATCCAGCCTGCGAGAACATCTAAAAATACCGTCGACTTTGTCGGGCGGGATGCCCATGCCCGTGTCCTTCACGGTGACAACCGCTTCACTGCCCTGCCGCTCGGCGCTCAGGCCGACTCGACCACCCGGTTCGGTGAATTTGCAGGCGTTGTTCAGCAGGTTGCGAGAATCTTGGGCCAGTCGGATCGGGTCGGCGTCCAAGAATAGCGGCTGCGGCGGCAGCGCCACCTTCAATTGATGGCCGGCCCCATCCGCCACCGGGCGGCAGGTTTCGACCGCCTGGAAATCACCGATCCCAGTCGATGCGCTCGCGGCGAAGTTCCAGCTTTCCCCGACTAATGCGGCCCACGTCGAGCAAATCGTCAATCAGCCGGACCATTTGGCCGATCTGGTGCTCGCATCATCTCGGTGGAGCGGTCGAGCGTGTCCCGGTCATCCGGGGTGGCTTTCAGGATGGACAGGGCATTGCGGATGGGGGCAAGCGGGTTGCGCAGTTCATGCGCCAGCGTCGCCAGGAATTCGTCCTTGCGGCGGTCGGCGTCGCGCTGGCGCTGCTCGCGCCGGCGAAGGTCCAGCAGGGCGGTCCACATCAGCGCGACCGTGCCAAGCACCAGCGCCACGGTGGACAGCGCGAGGCTCGTGCCCACATCGTAGAGGTTCAGCTCCTGCCCCTTGCTGCGAAGCCAGATGATCGTGGGAATCATGACGATTAGGATCGGAAGCACGGTTCGCGCCATCGTGCCGGCACTGGAACGATCGCGCAGCAGCAGAATGGGCTGATGTTCGGGCACACTTACAATCAGGCCGATGGCCAGCGCCATCAACAGTGTGGAAGTCTGCAACGCAATCGCCGAGAGCCAGGGAATCGAGTAAAAGTTCCGCGCCCCGAACAGATAACCCACGAGCGAAAACATCATGAAGAATGCGACGACCAGACCGATCATCGAGACGAAGCGGCGCGCCTGAATCGGCGCGGGACCGCGCAGACTCAGCATCACGAGCGCCGAGCCGATGAACGCGAACGAGGTGGAAGCCGGCGGACCGACGCGCCCCGGCGTCACGGTTGTGTCCTGTCCCCAGGTGTGGCCGAAGAGCAGTTGATGGTTGAATCCGAAATCCGCGCCGACGACGTGTTGAAGCAGGGTCAGTCCGCCCACGAGCGCCACCAGCCCGCCGAGTGCCGCTGCGAGCCGGCGCCGTCCGAAATGCATGAACAGCATCGCCGCGCCGGCCAGCGCGATCAGAAGGGCGGCATTGGGCTGGATCGACACGTCGCTGTCAACCCAGTCCGTCAGGCGACGAATGTCAAGTGCCCAACCGCTGAAGGACATGGCGCCGCCGAGAAGAGCGCACAAACCCAGCACGGCGGACAAACGTCGCGGCCAGAGCGTGTGATCTGGTACGGCTTTTTCGTGCATGCCATGCCTTTGGAAAAACGACGCGGCACGGCCTTCCTGAAATGGGCCGGAGCCCGTCGTAAAGGTTTTTACGAATCGACGCGGGACTTGTCAGGAGGCGCGTTTTCCGGGGAGCGCCTTCCTTTCCAACCGCGACGCGGGCTCAGAACGTCCCATCGCAACCAGTCGCGCCGATTGTACTGCCGCGTTGCCTTCGGCCTCGAAAATGGACTCATTCGGCCTTACATGGCGACCGGCTTGGCTGTCGATCCATTCAGGAGTTTCGCCAGGACCGCCGGCTCGAGCGGCTTGACGGCGTGGTGGTCGAACCCCGCCTCGCGGGACCTGCGCGGTCCTCCTCCTGGCCCCAACCCGTTAGGGCAATGAGGGTCACGGCCTGGCCCCACGGCTCCTCGCGAATTCGGCGGGCCGTGTCATAGCCGTTGAGCCTCGGCATCCCAATGTCCAGCAGGACAATCTCCGGGCGAAAGGCCGCAGCCACTTCCAGCGCGGCCAGTCCGTCGTGGGCCGTCCGCGTCTCGTTGCCCATGGTGGTTCAGCAGCATGGCCAGGCTGGACGCCGCGTCCTGGTTATCATCCACGACAAGGACGCGGCGGCCGGCGGTCTGGGTCGCTTCGACGCCGCGCGTGGGTCGCACCGCGGCGGGCGGCGCGACAACCGGCAGCCGCACGACGAACTCGCTGCCCATGCCAGGACCCGCGACTGGTGGCCTCGACCCGACCGCCGTGCATCTCGACCAGCCCCTTCACCAGCGACAGCCCGATGCCCAGCCCGCCCTGCGAATGTTCCAGCGACCGATCCACCTGCGTGAACATCTCGAACACCCGCGGCAGCATGTCCGCGGGGATGCCGACGCCGTTATCGCGCACGCGTCACCACGACCTCATCCCCCTGCCGTGAACCGTAAGCCGGATGTCGCCGCCCCGCGTCGGTGAACTTGGCGGCGTTGTTGAGCAGGTTGGCGAACACCTGCGCCAACCGGGTGACATCGGCGTCCACGTGGATCGGCTCGGGCGGCAGATGACCATCAGGCTGTGGCCGGCCTGTTCGATCAGCGGGCGGCTGGTCTCGACGGCCTGCTGCACCGCCGCCGCCAACTCCACCCGCTCCTTGCGAAGCTCGATCTTACCCCGGCTGATGCGGCTCACGTCAAGAAGGTCGTCAATGAGCCGGGCCATCTGGCCGAGCTGCCGCTCCATCATGTCGCGGGCCGGCTCGACCGCCTCCGAGTTGGGTCCCGCCAGCCGCATGATTTGCAACGCCGTTGCGCAGCGGCGCCAGGGGGTTGCGAAGCTCGTGGGCCAGCGTGGCCAGGAACTCGTCCTTGTGGCGATCCGCCGCTTTCAGGCGCTTGTTCGGCTTCGCGGAGGTAGTGGTAGGCCAGGGCATTCTGGACTGCGCTCGCCGCCGATTGCGCGATCGCGAGGAGCTGCTCCTGGTCGCCCTCGGTGAACCCCCCGGCCTGGTTGCGAACCTCGACGAAGCCGAGCCGTTCGCCGCGCGAGTCCAGGATCGGGCGCAGAGCGTTGAGCGCGCGTCGAACGGGGTGCGGAGTTTCTGGTCGATCGGCGCGTCGGTTTCGGCGGCGTTGGCGCGCTGCCGGTCCGCATGGTGGGGTGCCGAGCGCGACAGACCTTCCGTGGGCGGACGCCAGGATTCGCCGGAGAGCGGCTCGCCCTTGCGGACATGCCACTGGCACGTCATCCCCTCCGCGGTGCGGAATCCCGCGACGGCGCTGTCCGCGCCGACCAGGCGGGCCGCTTCGGTGGCCAGTATGGCGAGCAGAGCGTCCAGGTCCAACGTCGAATTCAGTCGGGCGCCGATGCGGAGTAGGGCACGCACGAACTCTTCCGCCGCCGCCCGCTTCCGGTCCGAGCGGTTGACGGCTACGGCGTACCACATGATCGGAACCGATTGCACGAAGACGAATATCAGGGCGTAGATGCTCCCTGCCGACTCTTTGCCCACGAGATGGGCTTGTTCCGCCAACTGCCGAAGCCACAGCCCCGCGAACGGGACGAGCACGGTGAACGGCAGCAGCCGTCGGGCCAGCGCTCCGCCCAGGCCCGGGCCGGTTAGCACGCCCATCCAGCCCCGATCCGGACGTGCCAGGAGGAGCCCCAATTCCAGCACCACAACCGGCAGCACGGTCGGCAGGGCGTATTGCTGCGTGGCCGCGGTTGGCGCGATTGCGCAGAAAGGCCTCGCCGACCAGCGAAAGGAAGGAAATGGAAAGCGGCGTGACAACGAGCAACTCCCCGAACCAGTGCATGCGGCGGGTGTTCAGGAAAAATGGATGCCGCCAAGGAGACCGAAGAGCACCAGATACCAGACGGAAGTACTCCGCGCGAATGGCAGGTGCGTGAGCGAGGACAACCCAGTAAAGATCAAATTGTCCTGCCCAAACGCGGCGGCGAGGACAAATTCGATCACATCCACTGCGACCCAGCCGGCCGCGACGGAAACGCAAACCAGGCCCAGGATGCGGCGCCGGCGCGGGGCATCCCGGTCCGCCATCAGCGCAAGGGCCAGCCCGCTCAATAGCAAGAAAATGGCCGCACTCGGCTTGATCGCTGCGAACCCCGGGAATTCGGCACGCAGCGGGGCAACATGGAACGCCCAGCCGCTTAGCGCCACCGCGCCAACCGCCGCGACAAAAACGCCCGCGGCGACGGGCAGCCGGCTGTGCCACGTCCTGATTCGGTTGCCGCCAAGCATCCACATGTGGCTCTCAGGCTCGGTGGAAGCGACCAGATGATTGGACACGACTGTCATCGTCCACCCATAGCGATTTTCGCGGTCACCATCGGTAAACGACCGCAGCCTGTCTCAAGGGTTGCTTCGCATCAATGCACGCCTTGTCCCGGATGCGGCATCCGAGCCGCAGCCCGAAGTGCAGCGAGGCGGTTTCAGAGCGGCCCATCCCACGAGTCCATGACTGCGCTCTTACAACCAACAGCACAGATTCTATGGTGGCGTCGATCTCCACGCCAGAAGCATTTTCCGCGCTGCTGTAGCCCCGAAGGGGCGGCCGTTAATAGCCTGGGGCGAGTCTTCGAGCCCCAGGAACTTGGATTATGCAAATCTTGGTAGCCCCGAAGGGGCGGCCGTTAATAGCCTGGGGCGAGTCTTCGAGCCCCAGGGAAAACATCGGCCCCAGGGGTTTCACCTCTGGCAACCATCGGTCGCCACTCCGCGGCTGCACTTGTGCGATGCGAGCCGCTTGGGCTTGAGGATCGCTGCACGAAGACACTCCAGGGGACGACCGTGGCCCGAACCATCTCGGCGCACCCCGAAGTTGGTGAATTTAACGCATCCGCCAGATGCATCGCGAAGACGTGAAAAAATCGATTGCGCGAAAGGAAGCTACTTAAACATTCAGAGACCATAAGGCGGTTCGGCGCGTACAGCGTCTCGTACCAGTCCGGCCGCCCCGTGTCCGCGTCCACGGCGACGCACACCCCGCCGGGTGACACCACGACGTTCGACGGCGACACCAGGCCGAAGCTGACCCACCACCGGCCCTCCCGCAGCACGGCCCACACCTCCCGGAACTCATGCTCCGGGGCGTGGGTCACGAGGAAGCGGGTGGCGATAGCGACCGCTCGCAACTGGTCAATCACCGCTACCTCCGGTGGCCGAACGAACAAGCTCAGCAGCCCGGCCCGCCTCGGCAAGCTACGCACTGCCAGAAAGCGAAGTGGCGGGCCGGGCCTTCTGCAACACCTGGTTCGGCGTGCTGTCGGAGGAAATTCCTCCAGCTAAGCCGCAACATCATGGCCGCTACGATCTCTGGAAGCGTTTCAGGATCAGTACTGTTGCCGTAAGCCAGATGAGGGTGAACAGAAACGCGACTGCGGTCCGAATCCAGATCGACTGCCCGGCGAAGAACTCCTCATTGACGATCGTGATGAGACTAGTCGCGAGAACCCCGCTCACGACCGTGTAATGAACGGTGTAGTCTTGCTTGCTCGGCACGCCGGCCATTTGAGCCTCCTTCGTTCGAGGATACTGTCGTACCACGCGATCGTAACGATTCGGCATACGCCGCCGAACGATAAAGCTCAGCAGCGGCGGGGCACCGGTGAGCTTGGAGTCCCAGAAACCAGTCATGCCCCGCCGTCTGCTGCAGCGCACTGGATACTTCTTATGGCCTCGATGGAGACGGGCCGGTGGCTCGTCCCATGTAAAGCGAGATCGGAGCCGAGGCCCCGTCCCAGCGTGGAGGTTTCAGCGAAGTACGTGCTTCGCAACCACGATACGGGATCGGCACGCCGGCCATTCGCCACGGAGACCATGATGCGGTTCTACGACCAACAACATCGATCCTATTGCGGCATCGACCTGCATGCAAGAATCTTTGTAGCCCCGAAGGGGCGGCCGTTAATAGCCTGGGGCGAGTCTTCGAGCCCCAGGGAAAACATCGGCCCCAGGGGTTTCACCTCTGGCAACCATCGGTCGCCACTCCGTGGCTGCAGTTGTGCGATGCGAGCCGTTTGGGCTTGACGATCGCTGCACGAAGACGCCCCAGGCGACGGCCGTTGCCCGAACCAGCCCGGCGCACCCCGAAGCTGGTGAATTTAACGCATCCGCCAGATGCATCGCGAAGACGTGAAAAAATCGCTTGCGAGAAAGGAACCTACTTAAACATTCAGAGACCATAAGGCGGTTCGGCGCTACAGCGTCTCGTACCAGTCCGGCCGCCCCGTGTCCGCGTCCACGGCGACGCACACCCCGCCGAGTGACACCACGACGTTCGACGGCGACACCAGGCCGAAGCTGACCCACCACCGGCCCTCCCGCAGCACGGCCCATACCTCCCGGAACTCATGCTCCGGGGCGTGGGTCACGAGGAAGCGGGTGGCGATAGCGACCGCTCGCAACTGGTCAATCACCGCTACCTCCGGTGGCCGAACGATGAAGTTCAGCGGCCGCCGCATGCGCACCTGCCGAGCAGATGCGAACACGACCTGTGGCGGCGGTCCGCTGCAGCGACTGGTTCGGCGGGAGTGCTTCCGCAACTCCAACAACTGCCGATCCGGAGTGGCTGCCGCGAAGTTGGCGTCGCCAATCGCTTCAGCGAAGTTGGCGCGCTCTGATGCCGACTGCCGCGAAGCCGCAACTCTTCCCAACCCCAACCCACTGCCCAAAAGCCGCATTCTTCTTCTGGCAGAGTTCGTCGTCCGGAAGCGAGAACCAGTCAGCCCAGCGGCTCATCTGCGCTTCGCCTCCCTCGGCGAACGACCAAGCTCAGCGACCGGCCGCGCCGCATGAGGCTTGCGAGTCTCGCGGGGTGCCACGCGGTCCGCTTCAGCGCCTTGTTCGGCGACCCGTCACGGGGCAGGTAAGTCGTCCAGCGGCTGCCCGCGGAACCCGAGGATCGTGGCCGCGAGTACGGCTGCCCCGCACACAATCAGGCCGATCCCGAATAACCGCACCCACCGCTGCTCGCCTGGCGGGAACGGAGTGCCATCCTCGCGTACGCCGAGGTCGGGGCCGGCCCAAGCCGTAATGGCACCGATCACGAGCAACACCACAGCGATCCAGTACTGGATGTTCATCCGAAACGGTGACCTCCCTCGCCGAACAAAGCGTTGCACCTGACCGGGCCGCCATTTTGGTTTGCGCGACACTACGCCGTTGCAGGCGGCCCGGCAGGTGAACGCAATCGTTCTGCGGCAATTAGAATATCCGCCGCCAACGTTTGAACGCACGCACATCTTCAGTGGACAGCGCGAACCACTCATTCTTAAGTCTTTTTTCCGCAAACCGACGATGCCAATAAGCTTCGATGCCTCCCGGATCATCCGTCTCGATAACGTGGATCGGCTCAACTTTCTCCGGGAGTTCGACGCCGATTTCACCCTCTCGCCGAAGCTTGTTGTTCGTGCGACCAATCTTGTATTCACGCCGAGACCCATGCTTCAACAGATAGACGTAACCGATGACCACCTCAGATCGCTCGTCCTCGTTGCCTGCTGACCCGTTCGCGGCGAGGTATTCGTCGCACTGTTTGACGACTTTCTCAAACCCTGGACGGTCACGACAGAATTCACCTACCTTGCCGATTAGGTCTGCCTTTCTGCCGATACGATCGAACGTGTTCCAACTCGGAAACTCAGGATTTGCTCGGCGCTTCAAACCAAGATCGCCCCTTACGGGAAGGCGGCCGAGTTCTTTGGCCAATTCTGCATAACGAAGTATGAGTTCTTCCTTCTCAAACGCACCCTGAAGTTGGTTAGGCTCAAACCCGGCCTCTCGAAGTGCGTCGCCCCAGTGCGCCCAATGGACAGCAAACCAATCAGCATACTTGATGCCCGTTGCGGCTTCAAAACGCGCATAACCGAGGGCGACCCCCTCATTTTCCGCCGCGGTCCGGCGAATTTCCGCGATGATATGCGCTTTGGTCAACGCTCGCCTCCGTCTTGCCGCAGAACGATAAGGATAAGCTGCCGGGGCCGCCTGCAAGACCTTCATGCCGCGCGAAACCAGGATGGCGGCCCCGGTCAGCTTCATCCGTTGGTTCGCCGGCGTCCCATTCGGTTACGTGTGGGCCAGTTCTAATTGCCGGCCACGTTCCTCAAACACTGACAACTCTCGTCTTGTGGTTCGGCACTCATCGGCCACGGCCCACTCTCCGCCGTTCCGAAACGATGCGTACCACGAATAGCCCTCGGCACCCGACAGGTAGAGCATCAAGCTGCCCACCTTGTTGGTCGCGGAGTTTCCGCTGTACCAAATGAATGCGGCAGATTCCGAAAACCGGTCGATCGGCCGCGCGAGCCACGGACGACCTGGCTGCCGAACGTGGAGCGGGTTTTGCAACTCCATGCTCTCCCAAACCGAAGCCTCCGCCTTCCAAAGAAAGTGCTTCTCCGAAAGGACGCGGTTGGGCGTGAACGTAGGAACCCGAAGTTCCTCGTCCTTTCTGCTCCACCAGCCCAGCCACTTGTGATCGAACCAGTTATCGACGTGCACAAGGAAGACTTCGCGCATTCGCAGTTCCGCGATGGCACCATTCATGATCCGCTGGGCCAGCGACAGGAATGCCAGGTCGTCATGCTCGGCCGGAACAAGCTCGATCACTGCATCACCTCGACAGGTAGCCACGAGAACATTGCCGGCGAACGATTGCGTTCACCTGCCGGGCCGCCTGCAACGGCGTAGTGTCGCGCGAAACCAAAATGGCGGCCCGGTCAGGTGCAACGCTTTGTTCTGCGGCAATTAGAATATCCGCCGCCAACGTTTGAACGCACGCACATCTTCAGTGGACAGCGCGAACCACTCATTCTTAAGTCTTTTTTCCGCAAACCGACGATGCCAATAAGCTTCGATGCCTCCCGGATCATCCGTCTCGATAACGTGGATCGGCTCAACTTTCTCCGGGAGTTCGACGCCGATTTCACCCTCTCGCCGAAGCTTGTTGTTCGTGCGACCAATCTTGTATTCACGCCGAGACCCATGCTTCAACAGATAGACGTAACCGATGACCACCTCAGATCGCTCGTCCTCGTTGCCTGCTGACCCGTTCGCGGCGAGGTATTCGTCGCACTGTTTGACGACTTTCTCAAACCCTGGACGGTCACGACAGAATTCACCTACCTTGCCGATTAGGTCTGCCTTTCTGCCGATACGATCGAACGTGTTCCAACTCGGAAACTCAGGATTTGCTCGGCGCTTCAAACCAAGATCGCCCCTTACGGGAAGGCGGCCGAGTTCTTTGGCCAATTCTGCATAACGAAGTATGAGTTCTTCCTTCTCAAACGCACCCTGAAGTTGGTTAGGCTCAAACCCGGCCTCTCGAAGTGCGTCGCCCCAGCGCGCCGAATGGACAGCAAACCAATCAGCATACTTGATGCCCGTTGCGGCTTCAAAACGCGCATAACCGAGGGCGACCCCCTCATTTTCCGCCGCGGTCCGGCGAATTTCCGCGATGATATGCACTTTGGTCAACGCTCGCCTCCGTCTTGCCGCAGAACGACCCCGCTCAGCAGCGGCGGGGCACCGTGAGAGCTATGGGTCAAAAAAGCGAATCATGCCCCGCCGTCTGCTGCAGCATCTGGTTCGGCCTCTGCTACCCGCTGCAACCGCTCGACCACCCCGTTCCCCGCGACCGACACGCAGTCGTGGTGGTCCTCCGCGAACAGCCAGTCGAACTCTCGCCCGCAGACGATGTACTCGAAACCGTGGGAGTTGCCCAGCACCGCCTGCACCACCCTGGCCGTGCTCTCGAACGCGACCAGCGGCGTGCGGCTCCGCGACCAGTTCTCGGCCAGCAGCCACACCGGGGCGGCCGGGTCAGGGGCGATGGCGACAAGGTGCCGCCACCCGCCACCCTCGCGGAAGCACCCGCTGGCCGTCGGTAGTGGGCACGGGAGGTCGGAGTGCCACCACCCTGACATCGCGCCGTTGGCCGCGTCCCCGAAGGCTCGCTCGACTGCGGCAACTACCTCCGTGGCTTCAGCATCGTCGAGCGGCCGGAATACGTCCGAGCCGTGGCTAAGTTCCGCGGCTGATGCAACGAGCGTGTCTCGAAACGACTCCACTCTCGGAAGCCCTCCGCCGCCGAACGCCTAAGTTCAGTTGCCGGGCCGCCTGCAAAAACGTCATGTCGCGCGAAACCGAGATGGCGGCCCGGTCAACTGCAACTTTTGGTTCGGCCTTGTACGATCTTCAAAAAGCGATCGGCTTGGACACCCGCAGGGCAGCCGTTACCAAATCCCACATCTGTTTCTCAAACGTGCGCAGGAACCCCTCATCTTCGGGAGCCGGGCAATGTAGACCAGCCAGCGCCTCGACCTCTGGAACTAGCCGAGGCACATCGATGGCTGGGATGAAGTCGCCGCCGTGTATCCCGTTGTAAACAATGCGCGACAGAATCATCGGGAACCGATCCGGCCATCGCCCAAGTTCCTCTCGCAGGAATGCGACAAGTGCAACATTCCCTATGTAATGCGTGACCAAGTAGCCGTCTCGGTGCTCACAAGCCTGGCCGTGCTGCCATGTGTCAAATTCTATTTGCAGTTTCAAATCGTCGCTGCCGCAAAGAAGGCTGCCGTCGTCGGATACCGACGGGTCACAGCCGGCGGGAGGCGATGACCGCACGCGGCCTCGCTCGTAGCAGTTGCAGCACACATGAGCGTCGAGGCCCACCTTGCGCGTCTCCTGTTGTGGCCGAACTTGTGATTGAACAACTCCCAGTTGGATAGTAACGCGGCCTGAAAAAGTTGCAACGCAAATCCGGAATTCACTTGACATTACAGTTTGTACACATGTACATTCGTTGCTATACAACTGGCGGTTGGTGAATTCCTTATTCGTGATCGGCGCTGTATAGCACGCGTTATCGCGTTAAAACACAACCTGGAGGCCGCCCATGAAACTGCTCGATCAGGTGCGCGAAACACTGCGCCAAAACATATGTCGATTCGAACCGAGAGGGCCTACGTGTATTGGATCGAGCACTACATTCGTCATCATGGGATTCGCCACCCGAACACGATGGGAACCGCCGAGGTGGAGGCGTTCCTCACGCACCTTGCGGTTAAGGATAATGTGTCGGCCAGCACGCAGAATCAAGCACTCGGGGCACTTTTATTCTTGTATCAGCATGTTCTCAAAATGGAGATTGGCCGACTCGACGCGGTGCGCCCCGACGACCGGTTCGCGTGCCGCTGGTTTTGTCAGCGGGCGAAGTGAAAGAACTGATTGCCGCGATCGATCGGCTGCCGACGACCGAGCCATACGGTTTGATGGCGCGCTTGCTCTACGGGGCGGGGCTGCGGCTCCTGCCAAATACCCAAACGCCGATCACGAACTGGCGTGGCAGTTCGTTTTTGCTTCATCCCGACTCTCGCGTTGCCCGCGCAGCGGCGAGGTCGGCCGGCATCATGTGCACGAAGCGGGCGTCCAAGGTTCCGTCACGACCGCCGTACTTTCGCTCGGCTGGACCAGGCGCGTCACCTGCCACACGCTGCGGCATTCGTTTGCGACCCATCTCCTCGAATCCGGCCAGGATATTCGGACCGTTCAGGAACTGCTCGGTCACAATGACGTGCGAACGACGATGATCTATACGCACGTGATGGAGAAGGCCGCAAGCCGGGTGGCCAGCCCGCTGGACCGGTTGTAAGAGTCGCCGGCGCGGGTTGCGATCGGTTCACGTTGCCCCGATACTGATCATTTGTATATAATGACGGACGTGTCGCCGCGCCGAGCGTGCGCGCGGCGTGAGTCGGATTATCGATTGAGGTCCTTGGCCATGCCAGCAACCGCACAACAAGTTGCCACCGGACGGACAACCGGACGGACATGCGGACGGACAACCGGACGGACATGCGGACGGACAACCGGACGGACATGCGGACGGACAAACCGGACAACTTTTGTGATGATCTCGAAAACGGGACGCAACTGGCACTCGGATTGCGAGTTGCGCAAAAAGCAGGTCGGTCTGACGGGAAGCCAAATGTCCGCTTTTGTCCGGTTTTGCGAGCGTCGCCGGGATGTATCGCACTTGTCCGGCGCGGCGTTGGGCGTAACAATTCCTGAACACACTTTGCTGAGGAATTTTGTCATGCCGCATCCACGAATCGCCTACCAGGGAATTACCTTCGACGACGTGCTGCTGGAGCCGGGCTACAGCGACTTCGTACCGAAGGACGCCGACGTGCGGACGCAACTGACCCGCAAGATTCGCATCAATGTTCCGATTATCTCGTCGCCCATGGACACGGTCACGGAAAGCGAACTGGCGATCGCGTTAGCCCAGGAAGGCGGCATCGGCATCATTCACAAAAACATGTCGGTCGCCCATCAGACGCGCGAGGTGGACAAGGTCAAGCGCAGCGAGAACGGGATCATCACCGATCCGATTACGCTGCCGCCGGACGAGACGGTCGGAACGGCTCGCCGGATCATGGAGCAGCAGCACATCAGCGGCGTGCCGATCGTTGTCAAGGGCGGGTATCTGAAGGGGATATTAACAAAGCGCGATCTGCGGTTTCTCACCGACAACAGCCAGCGGCTCGCCGAGGTGATGACTAAAGAGAATCTGGTCACCGCCGTGGAAAACACCACGCTGGAAGCCGCAGAAAAGATACTGACGGAAAATAAGGTCGAGAAACTGCTATTGGTGGACGATGAATACAGACTGAAGGGCCTGATTACGATCAAGGACATCGACAAGCAGTTGGCATTTCCGACCGCTTGCAAGGATGCCCGCGGCCGGTTGCGAGTCGGAGCGGCGGTCGGCGTTCACGATTATGAACGAGCCGAATCGCTGATCCGGGCCGGCGTGGACGTGATGGTGGTCGATTCCGCCCACGGCCATTCGCAGAATGTGATCGAGACGGTTCGCGAAGTGAAACGGCGCTTCGGGATCGAAGTGATCGCCGGCAACATTGGCACGATGGAAGGCGCGCGAGCGCTAGTCGACGCGGGGGCGGACGCGATCAAGGTGGGGATGGGGCCTGGGTCGATTTGCACGACGCGAATTGTTTCGGGCGTGGGCGTGCCGCAGATCACGGCGGTGTGGGAAGCGGCCCTGGGCGTCGAAGGCACGGGCGTGCCGTTGATCGCGGATGGCGGCATCCGCTATTCGGGCGATATTACGAAAGCGATCGCCGCGGGCGCCAACGCCGTGATGATCGGCGGCCTGTTCGCGGGCCTCGCCGAGAGCCCCGGGCAAATGATCATCTACAAGGGACGCAGCTTCAAGGTGTATCGCGGCATGGGTTCGCTCGGAGCCATGATGTCCGGTTCGAGCGATCGGTATCAGCAGAACAATAAGACGAGCGAGACGGGGAAATTGGTGCCCGAGGGCGTTGAAGGGCGCGTGCCGTACAAGGGACCGTTGTCGGCGTTCGTGTATCAATTGGTGGGCGGTTTGCGAGCGGGCATGGGTTATTGCGGGACACGGACGATCGAAGAGCTGCGGACCCGGCCCCGCTTTGTTCAGATCAGCGGCGCCTCGGTGCAGGAGAGCCATCCGCATGACATTTACATTACGCAAGAATCGCCGAACTATAGTTCGCGTGCTGAACCGTCTGATTCGGACAGCTTTTAGTCTGTTCGCGGTCAGTGTGTTCGCGAGCCCGGCGGTGGCACAGCAGCCGATTTATCCGAACTCGCCATTTCAACGAACCACCGTGTCGCCCTGGCCGGGAACGAATCCAAGGCTGAACCCGCCGAGCGTGCCGCCGGCGCCCTTGCCGTGGGTAATGAACCAGCCTCAGCCGGAAACCCGAACGGTTTATTACAAGAAGGAAACGAACCGATCGGGAGTGCGGCAGACTGGGGCAGCGGACTTGCAAGCGCCAATGCCTTCTCAACAGCCAATGCGGCCGAGCGAGCCCTCGAAAGGGATGAGCGAGGAGCTTAACATCAACCCGCGAGTGCCGGGGCCAGAAGGAGTGCCGCCGCTGTTCCGCCTGGAAAGCGAGGAAAACCTCGTGGCCCGCGAGAATGCCGAACGTCCGAAGAAACGGCCGCCGCTGGAGCAGATCATCTTTCCGGTTCACGCGCCCAACTCGCTGACGCCATTCGTCATGCGGGCACTCGCGCCGAACCAGACCGTGGTGGAACCGAACTACGTGGTATATCGGCGACTCCTCTTCGAAGATAAGAATAGCGAGCGCTATGGCTGGTCGATGGGAGCCCTGCAGCCGCTGGTCGATGTGGGCAACTTCGCCAGCAATGTTTCCAACTTGCCTTACAACTTCTTTTCATTCCCGGGGCTGTGGTTTGATTCGAGCGCGGGCTTGTGTCTGCCCGGCGACCCGGTGCCGTATCTGCTCTATCCGCCCGGGTTCAGCGTCAGTGGTTTCCTTGGGCAAGCCGGCGTGACGGTGGCGCTGTACGCGATCTTCCCGTGAGCGCCTCGGACGTCGCCTAGAGGACGCCGTATTTCCTAAAGACCTCGGCGGCCTTGGCGCCCGCTCGAATTTCATCGCGGACCACATTCTCCGCATGGACTTTGTCCCAGGCAAGGCGAATGACTTGTTCTTCTGAAATCTTGGGCACGACAACCACGCCATCCTCGTCGGCGATGACGAGGTCGCCCGGACAGAAGCGAACGCCGCCGATTTCAACGGGCACATCCATGTCAATCACGCGCTGGCGGTCGCGACTGTCGTAAGGACAAACGCCACGGGCAAACACCGGAAAGGCCATTCTTCTCATCGCCGCGATGTCACGCGCGGCGCCGTCGATGATCGCTCCGACACAGCCGCGGTTCCGAGCCGCGGTTGAAAGCAACTCGCCCCAGATTCCCGATTGCACCGAACCGCCTGCCGCGGCGATAAAGACATCGTCTTCATGACAGCGATCGACCGCAAGCAGCTCAAGTTCATAAGGTTTCGGGTCCTGGTGAAACATGTCGGCCCAAAGCGTGGTTTTGCAACGACCGATCAGGAGATGTCCAGTCGTCAGTGGTCGAATTGGGAGGCGAGGTGATTGTCGGCGTAGTCCGACTTCATCGAGTGCATCGCAGATCACCGCGCTATAGAGCATTTGCCGCATCATTTCGAGCGTTATGGTGGGCATGACGATCCGTGGTTTTGGAACGTGAGGAATTGGAACGTGGTCAATTATCGTGAAATCCGCGGCAAATGGAAATGAAAACGCCGCGATTGCCCGACCACTTTTTCAAAGTGAGGTCGAGCAATCGCGGCGTCAACCCGGAACCGAAGTCGTCTGGTCAGATCGGAGGTTTTTCCAACGCATCGGGGGCAGTGTCAACTTCTAGTGAGTCGAATGCCAAGCCCGACCAAAACCGAAGTCCGCCTTCACGAGGGGTTCCGGCGCAAACAGGTCGGTTCGATGTTGCACCTCCAGTCACGGGATCTTGGGAGTCAATTGCCGCAGACGGTTGGGCTGTTCCCCTTTGGTGCTTGCGGCGCCCGGTGGAGTCAGCACGCCGCCAATTATTTGGGAATTCGGTCGTTTGGCAACCATGCTCCATGCGCCGGAGGTCGAGAGCAACCGGTCCCCATCAAATGAGAACTGATGGGGAGCAACGCACGCGGATGCTATGCCGGCTTGTGCTGCTCCCGACGCGGCATCTAACCCAAGATGGTAACTCCGCGACGAAGTGGATGTCAAGAAAAAATCAATAGAATTCACGGCTTTTTTCATGTGGGCGTTGGTCCGCGTCAGAAAAATTCGCGAATGGGTTGGCCGCCGTTTTCGACGATGTAGCGTGGGCGACCGGTTCGGTCCTCATACGTGGCGTCGAGCGGTACGCCCATGTGCTGATAAATGGTCGCGGCGAGATCCGCGGGCGACACCGGCCGCTCCTGAATCTGGCCGCCGTCTTTCGTGCTGCTGCCGATGACCTGACCATGGCGTAGCCCGCCGCCGGCCATGAGCATCGACATCAAATAGGGCCAGTGATTTCGGCCGTCGGTGCTGCCCTGTGTTCCCAATTGCGGCGTGCGGCCGAATTCGCCCATCGCAATGACGAGCGTTTGATCGAGCAAACCGCGCTGACGCAGGTCCTCGACGAGAGTTGTGACGAGATGATCGAACAGCGGCAGGAGCGGTCCGAGTCCTTTGCGAATGCCGCCGTACGGCGGAATATTGTCGCCATGCGTGTCCCAAGTGCCGGACGCGGTGTGATAACTCAGGTCGAGCGTGACGAACGCGACTCCCGCTTCGATCAGGCGTCGCGCCAGCAGCACTTGCTGGCACCAGAGATGATTGCCGTATCGATCTCGAACGGCGGCCGGCTCTCTGGAGTGATCGAGCGCAATTCGAATCCGGCCGCCGGCGAGCATGTCGATCGCCTGTTGCTCGTATTCGTCGAGCGCCGCCATTTGCGGCGAACGATCGAGCGCTTTTTGAAGCTGATCAAAGTCTTGCTGCAACAGTCGCCGGTCCGCGAGCCGTTCGTGCGACAGCCCCGTCGGCAAATTGAACATTTCGCCGCCGGAAATTCTCCCCGTGTCCTCGCCGGTGAGCGTGTAAATCGGCAACTTCGCCGCGCGGTTGGCGATGAATGGGTCATATTGTTTGCCCAGGTAACCAGCGAAGGCGATATGCGACCAGTTGCGCATGAAGGCGACATACGCCGGCACACTTGGATGATTGGCTCCGCGGAGTTTGGCGACGATCGATCCAATCGCGGGATAATTTCGGCCTTGGGAATTTATGCGCGGTGCCGCGGCGAGGTTCCCGGTCTGAAAAACCATGTTCGGTTCATGATTGCTCTGGCGAGGATCGACCGAGCGAATGACCGTAAACCGATCCAGCATGCCCGCGAGTTTCGGCAGATGTTCGCACAGTCGCACGCCGGGGATTCGTGTCGCGATGGTGCCAAACGGCCCGCGATTCTCCGGCGGCCGGTCGGGCTTCGGGTCGAACGTGTCGATCTGGCTGGGTCCGCCGGTCATCCAGAGGAGAATGACGCTCTTCGGTGATCGTGGCGTTTTCGCATTCGCTCGCAAGCGAAGCAAGTCGGGCACGGTCAATCCGGCGAGACCCGCCAGGCCGGCCTTGAGGAAGTTGCGGCGGCTGCGAACCACCAGCCCTTCCGCCGCGAGCGGGTTGAAGTTCGAAAACGCATGCGGATGAAGGTGGCGACTGCTCATGAATCCTAACCGGCCGGCGGGAGTGTCAATTGGCGTGATGACTTTGACTATATCCCGGATGTCGATCGGCCGCAAATGGAATACGAAGGATTCATAAGCAATGAAATCTTCCCGGGTACGCACATGATTATTTTCGACGCCCACCTGGATCTGGCCTGGAATGCGATCGACTGGAACCGCGACTTGCAATTGCCGTCCACGGAAATTCGGCGAGCGGAACGCGAGGCCGGCATGACACAGAAGGCTCGCGGCGAAAACACCGTCTCGTTTCCCGATCTGCGCCGCGGGCGTGTGGCGATTTTCATCGCGACCCTGTTGGCTCGCTTGATGCGTGCCGGTCCGCACTCCGCGGTGCAGCGCTACACCTCGATGGAGGCGGCCTACGCCGCGGCGTATGGCCAGCTCGCCTATTACCGTGCACTCGCTGCGAAGGGAATTCTGCGATTCATCAAGGATAGCACGGCGCTCGAGTCGCATGTCAACGCATGGCGACGAAATGAGAATGGAAACGAGCCGCTCGGTTTCATTCTCAGCATGGAAGGCGCCGATCCGGTGCTGCATCCCGAGCAGGTTCAGGAATGGTGGGATGTCGGCCTGCGAATCATCGGTCCCGCTCACTACGGCGTCAGCCCGTATGCCCATGGGACGAATACCGTGGGCGGGCTCTTCCCGCAGGGCCGGCCGCTCCTGAAAGAGATGGAGCGCGTCGGGATGATTCTGGATGTGACGCACCTGGCGGATCAGGCGTTCGACGAGGCGATGGATTGCTATGGCGGACCGGTGTTGGCCAGCCATCACAACTGCCGCGCCCTCGTGCCCGATCAGCGGCAACTGACCGACGATCAAATCCAATTGCTCATTTCGCGCGGGGCGGTGATCGGCGCCGCGTTTGATGCCTGGATGCTCCATCCCGACTGGATTCGCGGCGAAACGCGACCCGAAGCGGTCGGCGTCAACATCGAGCGGGTCGTGGATCATATCGACCGAGTCTGCCAACTCGCCGGAAATGCCAGGCATGCCGCGCTCGGCACCGATCTCGATGGCGGATTTGGTCGGGAACAATCGCCTTACGACCTCGACACCATTGCCGACCTGCAGCGGATCCCCGACATGCTGCGAAGTCGCGGCTACCCGGAAGCCGATGTCGAGGGGATCATGTTCGGCAACTGGGTGCGATTTTTCCGCGACGCCTGGGCCGGCAAACGGTAGTGAAACGCCTGGTCTCCTGGTCAAAAACCGGACAAAAGCGGACATCTCGCCTTCGCGCCGGCCGACCTGCTTTTGATGCAACCGGCTGCCCGCCAAGCCGCTGCGTCCCAAATTCCGAGCCATCACAAAACTTGTCCGGTTTGTCCGTCCGCTTGTCCGTCCGGTTGTCCGTCCGGTCCGTAGCCGCACGGCTTTAGCCTGCGCGTTCGGGCGAAAGGCTGCGACGGCTCGGCCCGGTCCGGCAACGATTCCGAAAATAAACAAAATCGTCGCTGCGAGTAGGTGACTCATGGAGAACCCCTCCAATGGAGTGCGCACAGCGAGGCTCGACGTGAACGATATTATACATTTGTTCATTAATTATTGCAATGACATCAGAATGGCGATTTGGGGAAACCCACCGGCGAGCGGGTTGCGTCAGCGCCGGGTGGCTTCATTGCACGGGGCGCTGACGCAACCCCGCTCGCCGGAGCGTGTCTAAATGCGGCTTTTCAAGGAATCCAGCGGCGCCCGGCGACGCGCTGCCCTGGGCGGTTCCGCCGTCGGTTGGGCCGGGCGCGATCGGCAAGGCGGAGGCTTGCGCGTAAAGTGCGCCGAAGAACGATCAATCGCATGTTTGGGTGATACATCGATTACGCATCTCGCCGGCGCAAGGGTGCTTGCCCGGGGCCGCGGATGCGCAGGACGATGATTGTTTGGTCATCGAATTGGAAGATAATTCGATATCGTCGTCCACGGCGAGTCTTGAAAAAGGCCTGCCGCAATTCGCAATGCAGGATTTCGCTTTCGGGCGCACGGGAATAGTTTTCCGGCGCTTCCTGGATTCGTCCGATCGCTTGCCCGAAGGCCAAATACCAGGAAATCGCGCCGCGAATCGATCGCCGCACGAGCCAATTGAAGATGTCGTCGACGTCGTTTTGCGCTTGTTGGAGGATGCGAAGCGGGCGACTCATGATTTCGCCGGCAAGTTGAGGCGGGTTCGGAAGTCGCGGTCGAATTGCTCGAAGGGGACGCCGGCGTCGCCGTTCGCCATATCTCGAAGTGCTTCCTGGATCGCCGCGGCGTCATCGGCGAGTGTTTGCGATTCGGGATGCGTTCCTCGCCACTCGTCCAAAGCCTCTTCGGGCGATAGATCAACGCCGCCATTGCTCAGTTTCTGGCCGAGAAAATCATGAAAATCGCGCAGTTCGTTCGCCATTGGCGGCATATACCCCTCGCCTTGTGGAATGTTGCAATTCTATCAGAACGCGATCGGTCGACGCAATCGGCAACCGAAGCCCGCAGCCAACAAGGCTCTGGTTGCCGGGCACCGCCCGGCGACGCGCTGCCTGCGGCGCCTCCGCCGCCCGTTGGGCCGGGCGTGCTCGGTAAGGCGGTGCCATGTGGGCAGGGCGTTTGGGGCGGCGGCGCGGAACGAGGGGAAAAGAACCATGCTGGCGCCCACTCATTTCCCCGGTTCCAATTCCGCGCGAGCGTTGGGGGACATGTTCAAACGCGGATTGATACGTTGTTTCCAGCGGCAACGGAACGTATTGCCCGGGTTCGAGGAAGAGCGGCATTTCGGGCAATGAGTCGGTCACACCGAACGGTTCGATGAAGACGGCTTTCACCAAGCCGGCGGCGAAATCGCCCGCCGAGAGCGGCTTGTCGGCGGGGAGCGAAAAGTCGTGATCCATGACCTCGGTCCAGATCGCCGCGGGAAGGCCTTGAAGGTCGCGCGGCGTCGGTGGAAACAAATCGACGATCAGCAAGTGAATTCCAGCTTTGAGGAATTCGACCGCCTTGTCCACAAAGGACCGAACGCCGTGGCGATTCGATTTGTTTCCGGGCGAGACGATTTCGAGCATCGCGACCACGCGGTCATCGCTGGCGTGCCGAATCGCTACGGCCTTGGCCTTGGCCGCGTAAGCATCCGGTTCGGCAAAGGCGGTGAAGCGCGCTTTCGGCGGCGAGGTCGCCAGAGCGACGCCGAACGTCTTGGCGGCGCCTGGCGTCGCAATGCCGTTGCCGGCATGATTCCCGTTTGTTGGGAATTTCGATTCGAGAGTCAGGACGTCCGGCCCAAGTCCGCCCGCGATTTGTTCGGGTAAGGCGTAATAGTTCGGTGGGAGCAGTTTTTCATTGAGGAAATCGCCAATTGACGAAATCCAACGATGGTGGAATCCGTGATAGATTCCCGCCGTGACGCGTGTCCAATCGTGAACTGGCATGGGGCCGCCTCGCTCGGATGCAATTCGACACACTTATTTATAATTGTTTCGCCTCAACTGGTAAACGGTGGGAAGTGAACTCACACCGTGTTCGGTATGCCCGAATGGCAGCGCTGGCTTCAGGAGCGACAACCCGAACGGGCCGGGCGGCTGGCAAGTGAGGAGCATGCCGCGCAAGTAGAGGGAACGAAAATCCCTTGCTGGCGCTTCGGGCTCCTGTTTCGTTTCCCTTGCTGGCGCTTTGGGCTCCTGTTTCGTTTCCCTGTTTCGTTTCCCTTGCTGGCGCTTTCGGGCTCCTGTTTCGTTTCCCTGTTTCGTTTCCCTTGCTTGCGCTTTCGGCCTCCTGTTTTCGTTTCCCTTGCTTGCTGCCTCGGGCTCCTGTTTCGTTTCCCTTGCTGGCGCTTCGGGCTCCCTGCTCCCTGCGGCAGGGAACCTCTGTTTTCGATCAGCCCGCAGAAGCGGCAGTTTCGTGAGAAAAAATATTCCGATTCCTCTTTCTGGGCTGTTTGCAAGTCGATATCATTAAAAGTTCCCGCTTGCCGCCTGGAAAATGGGGCAACTACGGCAAACTTGAACTCTTAACTGAGGAGGACGAATGGGTCTGCGGATGCGCGTACACGACAAAGAGCCAATCGGCGCGGCGTTGAAGAGGTTCAAAAAGCTGATCGAACGAAGCGGAATGCAAAAGGAACTGCGGGCACACCAGTATTACGAGAAGCCCTGCGAGCAGCGCCGGCGAGCGCAGCTGCGCAAGGAAAAGTCGGCTCGCAAGGCTCAAAAGGAACGGATCTGAGCCGAATTCATTTGAAGCGTACACCCGACGGGGTTCGCGAATGCCCATCACGAAGCGGGCGATCGCGAACCCCGTTGTGCATCAGGCGGGCATTTCAGCGGGCTTCAACCACCGGTCCAAAAAGGCATAGGCGACCTGGCGAACCTGGGGCGGGAAGTCGTGGCCGCAGTCGGGATAATTGGCTTGCAATTTCTCCTTCGCGACGAGGCGTTCATAGACCGGCATCGCCGCGGCAATCACATCCTTGACGCCGCTGACCTCGAAATTGCTGTCGTGCAGCGGCGAACTGGCCAAAAAGGGCCTCGGAGCGAATGAAATCACCACATCGGTGAAATCGAACGGCATCCGTTTCGGATCGAGATGATACTTCGAGGCGATCAGCGGCATGTAGCGATCGCTGGTCCAGCCTTTCAAATTGCCATTGTAATACTTGGCGAAACTGGTGAAGCCGCAGTTCGAGACGATGACCTGAATGCGATCGTCGAAGGCGGCGGTGAACATGGCGTTGTGGCCGCCGAGCGAATGGCCGATCACGCCGATGCGCTTCGGGTCGACCTCGGGCCGCGCCTGCAACAGGTCGACGGCGCGCATGTTGTTCCAGATCGCCTTCATGCTGCCGCTTTTGAAATGGCTCTTCTTGAAGTCGTAGGAATACTCGCCGAAACTCGGATAATCGGGGGCGAGCGTGACGTAGCCGCGCTCCGCCAGGTGCTTGGCGTACCGGCGGCTTTCACTCGGTCCCAATCCGACCGGCTCCGCCTTGCCGATGTTGATGGTTTGATGCAGGCAAAGAACCGCGGGCAATTTGCCCTTGCGCTCGTGAGGGATCAGCAAATAGGCCGGCACGCGATCGTCCTTTTCCGCCGCGTAGGTGAGTTTGATCCGCGTGTACTTTTCTTCCTTGACCTCTTCGAGGATTTTGACGTCAAGCGGCACCATGTGCGAAGCATCCGGCAACGGCCCCATTACCAGTTCCATTTTCTTGCGGATGGCGGCGCGGTCGGGTTGCTGGGCAAAGGCGGAATCGCAGCAGAGAGCGCAAAGCAGCAACGCGGAGCAAATCGAGGCATCGCGATATTGGTGCATTCGATGTCTCTGCCCAGTGTTGAAATCGAGGCGACAAATAGATTTTAGAGGCTCCAAAAAAAATGAGGAAGGCAGGAAGACAGGAACAAGAAAGCCGCTTTCTTTTCCTGCGTTCCTGCCTTCCTCATTCATTCTCTTGGGCGCTCTCAATCGATTTCTGAACGACTGCTTAACGCTGCTCTCCCCCATCCGTTAACTCGTAGTAAGCGTTTGAGTTTCACAGTGCTGGCACAACCGCCGGTTCCACCCCCCGACGCGGGGGGTGGAACCGGCGGGTTGCATTCCCAACGGAGCGATCAACAATCCGTCACTTGCTCGCGCCGATGCAATACAGATGCGTCTGCGAGCGAAGGTAAAGTTTGCCATTCGCCACGGCGGGCGAGGCGGAGAAATCGGTGCCGTCGCTCAAGACATTTTGGTGGACGATTTTCAATTCCGGGCCCGGCTCGATCACGAAGCTTGTGCCATCCTGACGCAGGCATAGCACCTTGCCTTTGATCATGACCGGCGACGCGTAAAAGGACTTGGTGCTGCCGCGTGTCCGCTCGAAATAGAGTTGCTTCCCGGTTTTCACGTCGTGTGCCGAGATGGTGGCGTTTTTATCGGCATAGATCAACACATCGCCCGCCAGGATGCCGGAGCCGACGTCG
The DNA here is from genome assembly GCA_963815035.1 of uncultured Gemmataceae bacterium. Taxonomy (GTDB): domain Bacteria; phylum Planctomycetota; class Planctomycetia; order Gemmatales; family Gemmataceae; genus JBGQCZ01. The sequence continues at coordinate 266,825 of CAWFFC010000023.1, read as the reverse complement.
CGAATGCCCTTGCGGCGAATCTCCCATTCGAGCCCCGACGAAGTGACATCGCCCTCGCCGCCAAGTTTGATCGCCTGGAGGAAGCCAGTATTCCGCCCAGCGGCGGTGAACATGATCGACTTGGTGAACAGCGGCAGCGGTTCGCCGAACTTCTGATTGTCCTCCTCCGGGTGGCGGTCGCAGTGCCAGAGTTCCTTACCGGTCTTGGGTTCGTAGGCCCACACGCCACGGGGGCCGTTCAGGACCAATTGTTCGCGGCCGCCGGCATCGGTGATGAGCACCGGCGTGCTGAATCCCCTGCCCTGGTTTCGCGGCGTCTGCCAAACGACGTCGCCCGTCTTCTTGTCGAGCGCCACCAGGCTTTCGGGCGCGGCGTCCTTGGGCGTCTTGCCGGGCGGCAGGAATTTGGCTCCGTCGTTGTCGCAGTTCTGAATCACCAGATTCTGATACAACACCGGCGAGGCGCCGATGCCCCAGCCGGTTTCCGACGTGAAGATGCCGAATTCATGCCGCCAGACCGGCTTGCCGTCGAGCGTGTAGCAGAAAAGTCCGGGCGTGCCGAAGAAGGCGTAAATATGCTCGCCATCAGTCACGCAGGAAGGCGACGCATGCGAATTGGTCTGATACTTCTTTTCAACAAGGCCCTCGGAGGCGAGCTGCTGCCATTCGATCTTGCCGGAGTTGGTGTCGACGCAAACCACCCAGCGTTTGCTGCCGTTGCCATTCGCGCAGGTGAGGAACAGCCGATTGCCCCAGATGATCGGCGTCGAGTGGCCGGCGCCGGGCAGATTCGTTTTCCAGAGCAAGTTTTTCGTCGCGCTCCATTCGAGCGGCACTTTCGTGTCCGTGACGTAGCCTTGACCGGAGGGCCCGCGCCACTGCGGCCAGTAGCCCGGGCCGTCGGCAAGCAGCGGCGCGCCGGCCAAAAGTGATGCCGCCAACGTAAGTACGGAAGAAAATGCTTTCATGAGATTCGCTTGGAGTAGAGGTAGGGGCGGGGGAAAATCGTTGGCGGTATAATACCAAACGGCCCTCGTGGTTGCCAGAATTGAAATGGAACATTCGCCGCCAAATGGGGCGCAGTTTTGGCAATGTAGCCGTCACGCTCCGCGTGACGAGCCCGGGCTCATCACGCGGAGCGTGATGGCTACTTTCAAATTGCGGGAGAATCGAAATGCTGGTGGTGATGCAGTCGGATGCGTCGGCGGAACAGGTGTCGGCGGTGATCGACGCGATTCGCCGACTCGAACTCGACGCCGCACCCCATGCCGGGTTCGACGCGGACGGCGATCGGCATCACCGGCAATACCGCCGCGGTCGATGCCCGCACGCTCGAAGTGCTCGACGGCGTGAAGGAGTGCATTCGCGTCACCAAGCCGTACAAACTCGCCAGCCGCGAAATGCACCGCGACGACACGGTGATTCGCCTGCCGCAGGGGACATTCGGGCCGGGTCAGTTCACCGTCATCGCCGGGCCCTGCTCGGTGGAAAACGAGGCGATGATCCAACGCACGGCGGAGTTTTTGCTCGAACACGGCGTCAAGTTTCTTCGCGCCGGCGCGTTCAAGCCGCGATCGAGCCCCTATTCATTCCAGGGCATGGGGCTCGAAGGACTGAAGATTCTCAAACGGGTGCGAGAAAAAACCGGCATCGGCATCGTCACCGAATTGATGGACACGGAGAACGCCGACGCGGTGGAGGAGGCCACCGACATCATTCAAATCGGCACGCGGAACATGCAGAACTTCAGCCTGCTCAAGCGGGTGTCGAAAGCGTCCAAGCCGGTGTTGCTCAAGCGCGGCATGAGCGCGACGCTCGAGGAGTGGCTGATGGCCGCGGAATATGTCATGAGCGGCGGCAACTATCGCGTGATCCTGTGCGAGCGCGGCGTGCGCACGTTTTCCGATCATAGCCGCAATACGCTGGATCTGTCCGTGGTGCCGCCGTGCAAGGCGGTTTCGCATTTGCCGATTCTGGTCGATCCTAGCCACGGTACCGGAAAGCGGGCGTACGTGCCGCCGATGGCCATGGCCGCGTTGGCCGCTGGCGCCGACGGCTTGCTGATCGAGATTCACCCGGAACCAGACCGGGCGATGTCCGATGGGGCGCAGTCGCTTGATTTTGGAGGATTCGCAAAACTGATCGAGCGATTAAAGCTGATTGCGGCCCCGCTGGGGACGAAGTTGGGATAGCGCGGCTTTGCAGGCAGTGAAATATCTCCTGCAAAACCGCAAGCGGCAATTCAATGTTACTTCACGTTGAGGTTGGCCAGGTAACGATCCACCTCTTGCTGTTGCTTTAGAATCGATGTCTGCAGCTTCCGTTGCGAATCGCGCAGGCCCTCGATTTCGGTTTCCTGCTTGTCAAACTTGTCGATATAGCGCTTGTACGCCGCGGCCGTCGTCGGCATCTCGCGCAGGTTGGCCCGCAGCCGCGTCTGATCCTCGGTGATCACCCGCAACTGCTCGTTCACGGTATTCAATTCCTGGCGATAGCCGTTGAGCTTCGTCTTCAATTCCAGGGCCTTCTTCAGCGCATTCTTCACGCCCTCGCTGCTGATCGTGTTGTTGATGAAGAAGCGAATTGAACCGTCGTCGGTGTTGTTGATACTGATTTGCGTGCCGATGTTGCGCTCCTCGACAATCGTCTGGCTGACGCTCGACTTCGCCTTGGCCGGCAGCTTGATCTCGAAGCGATAGTTGTCGCTGGTTCGCTCGATCGGCTTGTCCTTGCTGACCAGTTCAAAATCGGCCCGATATGGATGTTCGATCCAGAGGGTCCGTTCCTGGCCGTTGCGATTGGTCGCGGTGTAGGTCTTTTCCTCGCGAATGCGATCGGTGCGGATGATGATGCCATGCTCAATGCGGACGGCGGTGAGCCGATCGGCGGGGCGATGGCTCTTCACCTCGACCTCGGTGCCCAGGTCGACCGCATAGCTGATGAGGCGGTCGTCATTGGGCGGCAGGTCGTTGATGCGAGCATCGCCGGCATAGGTCGAACCCTCGAACACCGTAATCGGGCCCTGCATCAAGTGCAGGCCCGAAGAGTTCGTGAGTTTCAGACCGAGCATGGGAAACTTGGCATGCACATTCGGATTGTAAATCGACAGTCGCTTGGCCTCGATTTCCTTGTTGACGATGGGGAGCAGGGCCGATTTCTGCCGCGGCAAATTGACCGGCTGATTGATGATGTACTGGAAGAAATCGCCGAGTTGGGAGGCGGTGGCGGCCGATTGGACGCCCTGGGCGAGGTTCATGCGCTCTTGCAGTTGCCTGCCGAGTTGCTCGCCATATTTGCGATAGGCGTCGCGACCGTTGGGTGCGTCCATCGGCGCACCTGGCCGCCGCCCGGGCCTCCCAGGCCGCCCGCTGCACCATAGGTGAAGTCTTGAGTCGCCGGCGCGGTGGGTGCCGGGGGAGTGAAGGCGAGATTGGCCCGGGCTTGCATTCGCTTGCCGCTGTCGTAAGCCACGGGACGCAACGATTGGAACAGTTCCAGTTCCACCATCGGCCGCGGCACATACAGCGGCTGATACAAATCCATCTGGAAGGAAATCGGCCGGCCGGAAATCAACGCCATGCCCACCGAGTTCCAATCGTCGTCGGTCGGATTGTCGACCACCGCCCAGCCCTGAAGGAACGGCTTGCCGTCCTTGTCGAGCACCAGACGATAGCTCGTCTTCCAAATTGGGTTTTCGACCACGTAGCCGACCTTGACCTCGCGCTTGCCCTCGCCGGTGAAATTCAGGCTGACGGCTTTCTTCTGGGCATCATGCGACTGGGCGAGCGTTTCGAGCGCATGGCGAAATTCGCTTTCGATACTCGGATTCAGAAAACGCAAGCGTTGGATTTCGCTCAGCTTGATACCGCGGACGCCTTCGGCGCACCACATGTTGAGTTGTTCCGATTCGACGACACCCTCCTTGGTGGTCTCGCGTTTCTTTTCGACGCCCATAATCGAACCAGTGACGGTGCCCGGCTGATTCGCCGCCGTCTGGTTCAGCACGACCTCGGCCTTTTCGCCACGCATCTGGGTGAGAATCTGGCCGAACGTCGGATTGTTGGTGAGATTGACCGCGTATGACTTGAGGGTCCGGTCAACCGGATCGAGCGAATCGTAGCTGACCGCGGAGACGACGCCTTTTTCGTCCTGGATGACCATGCTTTTGATCAAGTCATTGATGTCGCGGACCTGGAAGGTGAGGTCGACGCGGGCATTGCCTTCAATTTCGGCCTGGCGTTGGAAATAGCCAACGCCGCTGCTGAACAGCACGACGTTCTTAATCGGCAACGTCTGGGCGGACTGGGCGGCGGCCGCTTCATTCTTCGGCGCGGCGTCCGACGTCTTGGGTTTCAGGGCAAAAAGTCCCGCGAGGGCGGCGGCGCCCACGGCAGGAGCGACCAGGAAATACTTGCGACGCATGGAGGTTCCTCATTGGCAATCGTGAATGCTCCAGTCGTTAGCGACTCATTACTACGACGAAGCACGAGCAAAAAAGATTTCTTGTCGAGTGTCACGGCTACGCGGCAACGCCAGCCGTTTTCGCCGATTCGAGCCAGATCGATTCCAGTTTGTTGGCCAGCGAATCCCAATCGTAGCGGTCCAAAATCTTACGACGGCCGGCCTCGGCTTGCAAGCGAATGCGCTCCGGCGCGCGGATCGCGGCGATGAGTGCATCCGCCATTTGATCCGCATTTTCGACGACATCCAGGTGCCGGCCCGGTTCGAGTTCCAGCCCCTCAGCGCCGATTCGCGTGGAAACGACCGGCAGACCGCAGGCCAGCGATTCCAGAATTTTGAGGCGCGAGCCGCCGCCGATGCGCAGCGGCACGGCCATCACGCCGCAGCGGGCGATGAAGGGCCGCACATCGGGGACATTCGCATGAAGTTCGATTCCGGGCTGGTCGGCTCGATCGAGCAGCCGACCGGGCGGATTGCGTCCGACGATGATAAGCCGGGCATCCGATTCGAGCTGGCGCACCCGCGGAAAGATGGAATCAAGCAAGAGTTGAACCGCGTCGAGATTTGGCCGCCAATCGAGACTGCCGAGGAAAAGGATCGCGTTCGGATCGCGCGGCGAGTCGGTCGGTTTGAAGAAATCGACATCGACGCCATTGTCGACCACGCGCGGCTCGGCGGCGCCGAAGTCTCGCCGCATCAATGCCGCATCCTCCGGACTCACCGCGACGACTGTCGTTGCCGACGAGTAGGCCCAGCGTTCAAACCGTTCGAATTTTTCCCATTGCCGGCGAATATACCAGCGCTTCAGCGGATTTTGTTCGGTTTCCGCAAGTCGCCGCCAGATCAGCGACTCAACATTATGAGCCATCACCAGCCAACGAACCCCCGGCATCGATCGCATGGTTTGGGCATAGGGCGTCCACTCGCAATGCCAGAGATCGACATCATGTCGCGCCGCGTAGTCGTGAACCGCTTGCCGCAACTCTGGGCTGGCATGCGACGCGACGGAATAGGGCAGTGAGGAAAAAAGGTTTCGCGCGAGCCGGGCATGAAATCTGGGGCCGGATTTTGGCGGCAGGGCACGATCGACGACGATCGTTTCGATGCCAAGTTCATGGAATTGCTGCACCGCCGGTTGCACTTCGCTCGCGTGGGAGTTGCGATGGCAGATGTAGGTGAGCCGATGTCGCCGCGCCAGCCGCCGGAGCAGATTAAACGTGCGAATGCGCTTGCCGGAATTCAGGGGGTACGGCAATTCTTCGTCGAGAATCGCGATATGCATAGCGGCTTCCATTCCCATTCAGCGCGGGCGAGAACTCCGTCTCGATGGAATAGGATACGCAGTCGCGCGGCGAAAAGTCAACCGTAGGCAGGAGAGGTGGAACCCAAATATCGGATCGATTCGAGAAACCGGTTGTAATTGTCGCCGCGAACGGTTTCAATCGGGGAACAGAATTCCCGCCTGAAGGAGCGTCTATGCGATTCGCCTGCATTTGCGGCCTCGTTCTTTGTCTCGCGGCCGGCATTCGCGCCGATGACCGGCAGGAGATCGAGAAGGCGTTGGCCAAGCCGATCGTCGCCGCCGGGCAAACTCTGATGGAATTGAAAGCGTCGGTGAAGGCGAAGATTCCGCGGATGCCCGCGGTGAAATCCGCTGCTGAATGGCGAACAATCGAGCAGGACTTGCGCAATCGCCTCCTGGATCAGGTTGTCTTTCGTGGCGAGGCGGCCAAATGGCGAACCCCCAAGACCCGCGTCGAATGGCTCGACACGGTTCCGGGAACGAACGGCTATCGCCTGCGCAAGCTGCGCTACGAGGCGCTGCCCGGCATGTGGATCCCGGCGTTGCTGTACGAGCCGGAGAAACTCGAGGGCAAGGTTCCGGTCAGCCTCGCGGTCAATGGCCACGATCCGAATGGAAAGGCATCGCCTTACAAGCAAATCCGCTGCATCAACATGGCCAAGCGCGGCATGATCGTGCTCAACGCCGAATGGTTTCAAATGGGCCAGCTTCGCGTCGCCGGCAACGCTCACGGCGCCATGAATCAACTCGATTTGTGCGGAACCTCGGGCTTGGCGCCATTCTTTCTCAACATGTCGCGCGGTCTCGATGTCCTGCTCGCGCACGAGCACGCCGATCCAACTCGCGTCGCGGTGAGCGGACTTTCGGGCGGCGGTTGGCAAACGATATATATCTCCGCGCTCGACCCGCGCGTTACGTTCGCGAACCCGGTTGCGGGGTATTCGAGCTTCTTGACGCGATTGGAGCATGACAAGGATCTGGGCGACTCCGAGCAGACGCCGTGCGACATGGCGACGATCGCCGATTACACGCACTTGACCGCAATGCGCGCTCCGCGGGCCACCTTGTTGACCTTCAACTCGAAAGACGATTGTTGCTTCGAATCGGGCTACACGTTGCCGCTGCTGGAAGCGTCCGCGCGGCCGATTTTCAAATTGCTCGGCGCTGAACATGCACTGCGAACGCATGTCAACGACGTGCCCGGCACGCACAATTTCGAAAAGGACAATCGCCAGGCGCTTTACAGAATGCTGGGCGATTTTTTCTTCAAGGATGATCCGAAATACAGCGCGATCGAAATCCCGTGCGAGAAGGAAGTCAAGAAACGGGAGGAACTCGACGTGCCGCTGCCGGCGGACAACACCACGTTCAATTCCCTGGCGAAAAGGCTGTCCGAGCGTCTTCCCGCAGATGCGAAGCTGTCCGAAGTTCGTTCGGCGCCGGACTGGCAGGTGTCGCAACGAAAGTGCCTGCACGAGTTGCTTCGCATCGGCGAATTCAAGTTCGACGCCACGAAACAACTGGGCGATCGGAAGGGAATCGCTTCGTTTTGGCGATTGAAAATCAACGATCAGTGGAGCGTGCCGGTTGTGGTACTGGCACGGGGCGAACAAAAGGCAACGACGATCTTGATTGGCGACGCCGGCCGAGCGAAGCTTGCCGCCGAGGCGGAAAAGCTGCTCGCCGCCGGGCATCGCGTGATCGCGGTCGATCTCGCCTATTTCGGCGAGTGCGCCGTTCCAAGTTGCATCGTTGCATGCGCTGTTGCAGGCAACGGTGGGCGATCGGCCGCTTGGACTCCAGGCGGGCGAGTTGGCCGCGATCGCCCGCTGGTCCGTGAAGGAATTCAATTGCGCCGCGGTCGGCGTCGAGGCGGTCGGGCCGCGAAATTGCGTGATTGCGCTCGCGGCCGTGGGGTTGGAAGAAAAGGCGATCGGCTCGTTGCGATTGCATGGATCGCTCGGCAGCCTGAAGGAATTGATCGAACAGAATCGCACGGTCGAGCAACTCCCGGAGCTATTCTGCTTCGGGTTGTTGGAATCGTTCGATCTCAATCGACTGACCGCGCTCGCGGCGCCGAGGCCGGTGACTTTTGTGAAGCCGACCGAACGTTTGCAGACTGCGAGATGAAGGGCCTGAAATCGTGGTACGCCCGGTTTAAAACTGATTTCGATCCGATCTCGGGGAATTGAACTGCAAAAACGCGGCTTTACTTTCAAAATCGGCTTGGTAAGCTTGGTGTAATAGCCTGCTAGTACACCACCGAGGCGACGCCATGTTCAGAGATGCCATGTTCCTTGTTGCTCTGATTTCGCTTCCCGTTCTCGGCGGCGAGCCGGCTTCCGCGAAGGTCGCCGACAGCGACGCTCAGGATTTCGTTTTCTTTCAGGAATCACGACCGCTCTTGTTGCGGATTCACTTTCGGGTCGCGGGGCGTTCGTACGCTGAGGACTGGGACGACGTGATGCGGCGCTTGTTTCAATTCATCGACGCCAACGGCGACGGCGTGGTGAGCGCAAAGGAACTGCAGGCGGCGCCGAGTGTGACGCAATTGAAGCAGATGATTCAGGGCGCCACCGACATCGAGGCCGACGAGCCGCCAAAACTTGCCGATTTGACATCGAATCCGAAGGCCGGAGTGACCCTGCGCAGCTTCAGGGATATTACCGGCGCGTTGGGGCGGCCCCGTGGCAGGTGGAATGGCATGCGAGGACAACCGACACGATCGCGATGGACAATGTCATCTGCGATCGGCTGGGCCTGAAAAACTCGAAGTTGACGCGGGAGCACTTCAAGAAACTCGATCCAGCGCTTTTCAAGCTGGACGCCGACGAGGATGGCATTCTGAGTCTTTTCGAAATATCCCAGAATGGCTACACGGGGAATTTCAATATTCACGACACGCTCCAGCGAAAGGGAGTGCCGTTTCTCCTGGTCGATCCGTCCGACCGCGGCCGCGAGTTGTTGAGCGCGGCGATCATGGAGCGTTACGATCGGAATAAGGATGGAACGCTTTCGCCCGGCGAGGCCGAGTTTTCGCCGGAAGCGCGACGCCGGCTGACCGGCTCGCCCGATGGGAAAATTGATGGAAAGCAAATCGCCCGGTGGCCGGAATTGTGGCCCGACCTGGAACTGCAAGTGCATCTGAACGGCGCGGGGAGCGAGGGGATCGAGATCCAGTCGAGCAAGCTCGCCAAGGCCGCGTGGATTACGCGGACCGGGATCGTGCACATGGAACTGCCGCGCGAACAAATTGAGATTGTCCGGCTCGACACCGCGCCGCAACGGGCGCGAAGGCTGCAACAAATCGGGACGCAATTGTTCGATTCGCTAGCCAAGAGCGGCGGCAAGCTGGAAAGCAAGGACATTTTTCAGCCGCCCTTTGCCCTGGTGCCGGTCTTTCGCCTTGCCGACCGCAATGGCGACAACACGCTGACCCGGGCCGAGTACCAGGCGTTCCTCGAATTGCAGCAACGGTTGGTGACGCGCTCGCTGATCGTGTCGATGTTGGATCGCGGCCATTCGCTGTTCGATTTTCTCGATGCCGATCATGATCATCGCCTGAGCAAACGGGAGCTATTGACCGCCTGGGACCGAATCGCACCTTGGGCCGATATGAAAACCCACACGATCGAACGCGACCAGATTCCGCGGCAATATCAGATCGTGATTCGCCACGGCAAGCCGGAGCAGCCCGAGGCGGATCCCGGCGCGGCAAGCGAGGCGCGGCCGGAATCGCGGCTGCGCGGACCAATCTGGTTCCGCAAGATGGACCGCAATGCCGACGGCGACGTGAGCCGCGCCGAGTTCTTGGGAACCGAGGAACAGTTCCGAAAGCTCGATCTAAATGGCGACGGCATGATCAGTCTTCAGGAAGCCGAGGCCGCCGGCAGGGTGAAAAAATGACCAGTGCACGTCGGCATCATCTCGCTCATGCACGAATCGAACACGTTTCTGCGCACCCGACGACCATGGCGGATTTTCAACGAGACCAGTTGCTTCGCGGCGACGAGGTTCGCCGACTGGCAGATTCCCATCACGAGATTGGCGGATTCTTCAAGGGCTTGAAGAACGCCGGGATCGATGCGGTTCCGCTCTTCGCGGCCCGTGCTATTCCATCTGGACCGATTGCGAGCGAGGCGCTTCAAGAATTAATACGACAGCGCTACTTGATCTCTATCTTGGTATGCAGCAAGGGAGTTCGGCAGGGTTAATTTGCAGTCGATTGAAAAGCGTGTGACGCCTCTGCGTGTGGCAGCGGCGAGCCTCGGCGCTCTGGTGTTGATCTTGGAGCAGCTTCCGCGAGGTGCGGGCCAGACGCTCGTTCCGACAACGCCGAGGCAGCGGCAGCGCATCGATCAACGTGTTCGCGGCGGTGCGGACCTGGCACAGCGTGATCTCCGGGTTTTTCCCCCCGAAGCCGCTCGGTTTGGCGGGCCAGGAACAAATGGCTCACTTGCGTCACCGCGAAGTGCCTCAAGATCGCATCGTACTTGCGGACCTCGAAGTGACTCAGGCCGAGTTCATCCTTCTTGTCCTCCAAGGTGCGCTCCATCGGCCAGCGCGCAAAGGCGACATGGAGGATGATCTCCAAGGCGTGCCGGGGCGTGCGTTGGAAAGGAAGTATTTTTCCTCGGTCGGATCGAGGACATTGCGAGCATAGATGAGCCAATAGGGTCCCAGAATTTGGTCGCCGCGACGAAGCCAGAAAGGAGCGACTTTGACTTGCCAGACCATCGGCCCCTTCTCGGTGTCTTTGACGTAGATGCGTTGCCAGGGCTGGCACATCATCGTGCGTGAATAGCGGCACAGGGTCTCGACATCCCGGTAGACCGCACGGGTTTTGCAGCGAGGATCGCATAACCAGCCATGAAAACTGCGGCGGACTTCAGCGACGTAGCGTTGCTCAAGTGCTTCGAGCCCGGCCAAGAAAGTAGAGGCCTGGCGTACCATTCATCGAACGTGAGCCAAGCGAAGGAGACGCCATTGGCCAACGCGTGCCGAACCTGGTCGAGCGCGATGTCATACTTGGGTCGGTAAACGACATCGTCGGGAATGCCGGCTTCTTGGCGGCGATCGGGATCATCCCAGCCGTGCTCGGGTAGAAACAGATCGCTGTCGAGCATGGTGCGGAAGCGCGTGTCAAAGCTGGCGTAACTGAGATGAACGCTGACGACACAGTTGTCGGTCTTGCCGGTGTTGCCGCACCACTGCCGTTGCACGCAGGCGGTTTTGTTGCCGGACTTGGGATGGCCGGAATCGTCGATGATGCCGATGGCCTGCGGATCGGCATGATCGCGGACAACGAGTTGTTGCACACGATCACGCACCAGACCGCGATCCCAGGGCGACCAGTCGAGGAACTCTTGCAGAGTGCGACGCGGCGTGTCCGTGAAGTCCGCGATCGGCTGAACGCTTTTGCGCGGCAGATCGGAAAGCTGCCCTTTGACATAGCTGGCGAGATGCCCGCGCGGCTCGGAGCGTGCGAAGCAGTCGTCAAACTCGCCCAGGAAATCGGCCAACTGTGGCCCCAACGAAAGGATCTGGTCGGTGGTCATCCGTAACTCCTTGCAAACATCCATGAATTAAGGAGTTACAGAATACCATCGCCGCCAGCTGCAATGCAAGTAGCGCTGTCGTATTAATTGCGACGATTGACATCGAACTCGACCGCGCCGGCGGTCTCGATGGGCTGCTGGTCGCGCCGCATGGAGCCGCGGTGTGTGAAAGCGAGCCGGACGCCGACGGCTACTGGCTCGCGCAAGTTGCGAACGCGATTCCCACGACCGTTTCCCATCATCGGGACGCTCGATCCGCACGGCAATCTCTCGCAAAAGATGATCGACGCGACCGACGCGCTGATCGCCTATCGGACCAATCCGCATCTCGATCAACGGCCGCGCGGCATCGATGCGGCCCGGCTGATGGCTCAAACCTTGCGGCAGGAAATCCAACCGCATCAGGCGGCCGCGTTTCCGCCGATGGCCATCAACATTGAGCGTCAGCGCACCGCCGAATATCCGTGCGCGGAGCAATACGAGTTCGCTGATGAAATGCTGGGCCGGCCCAAGGTGTTATCGAACAGCTTGATGCTCGGTTTTCCTTACGCCGACGTGCCGGAGATGGGCAGCGCGGTTATCGTCGTCACGGATAATGATGGAGATTCGGCGAAGCGTCTGGCGAACGAATGGGGCGAATTTCTGTGGGCCAGGCGGCACGACTTTGTCGGCAAGCTGGTCGAAGTAGCAGATGCGGTCGATGCCGCCACGACGCACGCCGGGCCGGTTTGCCTACTCGATATGGGCGACAACGTGGGCGGCGGCTCGCCGGGCGACGGCACGATCATCGCCCACGAGCTTGATCGCCGACGAATTGGACCTTCGTTTGTTTGTCTTTTCGATCCAGAGTCGGCGAAGCTCGCCAGAAGCGCCGGCGCCGGCGTCCGGCAGCGTTTCGCTTTCGGCGGGAAAACCGATCGCCTGCATGGCGAGCCGCTTGAAGGGACGTTTCAAGTCCTGAGCGTCCATGACGGTCGCTTTGACGAGCCGGCGGTGCGGCATGGCGGATACACAAGCTTTGACCAGGGCGCCACCGCCATTGTTCAATCGGAGAACGACTTGACCGTGATGCTCACCTCGCGGCGAGTGCCGCCGTTCAGTTTGCGGCAACTCACGGCTTTCGGACTTGATCCGTCGTCATTTCGCGTAATCGTGGCGAAGGGTGTGCACGCCCCGATCGCCGCCTATGCTCCAGTTTGCCGTGAATTCGTCCGTGTCAATACTCCGGGCGTCACGTGCGCCGACCTGTCGCGCCTGGAATTCCGTCATCGTCGCCGGCCCATGTTTCCATTCGAGACGGAAACTGCCTGGACGCCCGAAAGGTGACGTTCCCATTTTTAGCGGCCTTCGGGTATAATCCCGCCGACTGTCGTCCCGATTCAGGAGGAATGGGTATGCGCCGGCTGGCATGGGTGGCATTGGCCGCGGTGGGATTGGTCACAGTGGTTCGTGCCGACAACGTCGCGAAGGAACTCGAGCGGTTGCAAGGCAAGTGGAAGGTGGAACTGATTGCGGAAAACGGCCTCGCCGAGCCGGACCCGGAAACCAAAAAGTTCGAAATCACCATAAAGGGCAGCCGATTCTTCGTGAAGGTCGAAGGCCGGCAAGAAACGATGGAGTTCAAGATCGACCCGGACAAGAACCCAAAACAAATCGACATCACGCCGAATTACGGGGACGACAAGGGCAAGACCTCGCCCGGCATCTACGAATTCGACGGCGACCGCTTGCGCATCTGCGCTTTTCCCGAGGCGCGCGCGGCCGAAGGAATTCGCCACCAAACAGGGCACCCTAGTGTTGGTGCTGAAGCGCCTGAGCCATGAACCGCCGGCGTGCGTTGGTCGCGGCGAGCAAATTCGATAACGTATGAGAATGTCATAGGGGAGCCGCCGGCATGACCGAGTTGTTTCAGCAAATGCGAACTGGCCCTGGTGCTGTTCAACAGCCAGGAATTGATGCGCACGCTGGGCCGGCCCGATTTTCTCGTCGCCACGTTCGTGATGCTCAATTTGATCGTATTCACGGAAACCGGCCTGCTGATCGGCTTTTTCCTGCCCGGCGATTCGCTGCTGGTCACGACGGGGATTGTGTTTCACAATCTGATTTCGGTTCAAGGCAATTCGCCGTGGCTTTTGCCATTGCTGTTGCTGACCCTTTGTTGCTCCGCGATCCTAGGCGACTCGGTGGGCTACGGGATCGGCCGCGCTGCGGCGCGGCTTTTCGCCCGCGAGCGATCGTTCTTTTTTCGCAAAGAATACCTGCTGATGGCACACGCGTTCTACGAGCGCCACGGGGGCAAGACGATCCTATTAGCCCGGTTCATGCCGATCCTGCGAACCTTCGCGCCGATGGTCGCCGGCATTGGCAATATGAATTATCGCCGCTTTCTCCTGTTCAATTTCTTTGGCGGAATCGGCTGGGTGTGCAGCATGATCACGATCGGTTTCATCCTGCCAACGGTCGTCGACCCGATCCTGCGGCCGATCTTCGGGGCCGAGTTCGAGGTTCAAAAGCATATCGAGAAAGTCATCATCATTGTGGTGCTGATCTCCATCGCGCCCGGCATTTTCGCCTGGCTGAAGCACAAGTTCTTTAAGCGCGGCGAACAAGCCGTTGCTCGTCTGAACCGCCGATCAGCCGGATTCGCGCGAGTCGTTCCGCCGACGTAGGTTTCGAACCTGCGTCCGATCAAATGCGCGACAAATGAACCATCAGGGCATTGTTGAGATCGGTTTGCGCTGACTTGAGCCTTGGCTGAAGCGCGCCGGGTGATGAAGTGGTCTTCAGTTGCTGGATATAGGCCAGCAGCACCTTTCGGGATTCCGGATTGCCGCGAAGCATGAAATGCACCCAGGCCCAGGCCTCGCGATACTCCGCCGGATTCATCTGCGAAACCTGGCTCAGTTGTTCCAGCCGACCCAAATCAGGTTTGAAGCCCTCCTGCTGCATGACCAGGAGGTGTTGGCGATTGGCGCCCTGGGCCTCGATCGGGAGTTCGAAATACTCGGCGAGCCCCTCATCGAGCCAGAGCGGCACATCCTTCAAGACGCTGTGCAGTAGGGCGTGAGTGAGCTCGTGGCGCAAATCCTGGCGAATGTGATCGCCCCAAAAGGTGTAAACGAGGAGATCGTCGCCGCTGCCCACGCCGCGCGGCTGGGCGACAAAGAAGGCCCGGCGGCGCGGCAGGTCCGGGTATCTCGCCTTCATGAACTGTTCGTAGCGATCGCGATCCGGGAACAGATAGACGTTGATCAACACGTTCGGTTTCGGGGCCGGCAGGTGGAGTTCCTTGATGACCTGCTCGCGAAGCGCGGCGAGTTCGCGGAAGGGCGGCTGATCGGTCTTGACGTCGAAGTCGCTGATGAACACAAATTGCGACAACCGCTGGCTAAACTTGCTCGGGAGAGCCGCCAAATTCGCGCTGGCGCCGCGCCTCGCGGTTGGGCAGCAACGATAGTCGGAGAATGTCGCAGCCGGCCACGAGGGCCACGGAGCCTACCAGCAGCGACAAGATCAGGCGTCGCAATTCGCGTCTCCGAGCAGATCGAGCAGCCCGCGGCATGACGCCGGGGGCTCGGATACTATCGTCGGCGTCGAAAATGAACTAGGGGAATTTCGGTCGGATTCTTGAAGTTTGGTTTGCTCGATTTACCCATTTCACCGTCACGCGAGCGGCCGCCCGC
Source organism: uncultured Gemmataceae bacterium (assembly GCA_963815035.1). Classification (GTDB taxonomy): domain Bacteria; phylum Planctomycetota; class Planctomycetia; order Gemmatales; family Gemmataceae; genus JBGQCZ01. The sequence continues at coordinate 251,820 of CAWFFC010000023.1, read as the reverse complement.
GCTTGCGATTCTTTTCCACCTTCCGCGCAACAAACTGGCTCACGCCGATCCACCATTTTTTCCATTCTCGCCGCCCGTGGAGGCCGGCGTTCAAATAGCAGAACAGGAAACGCAGGCGGTCCGAGCAAGACAGGCAGCCTGATTCAAGGAAGCTGGCGTTGAGCCGGGCCAGGTTGCGCACTCGCCGACGGCTGGTCAGCCGGAGGGGACGCCGGGCGCCCACCAAATCGATGAACCAGGCCCGCTCATTCCCGGCGTCCTCCGGGGCGAGCAGGATGTTCGCGGCTTTCAGATCTCGATGCGACCAGCCGCGCTCGTGCAACTCACGCACGAGCCGGGCGACCATCTCGATGCGGCGAACTCGACTCGACGGCGCCTTGATTGCTTGACGAAGGTCGATGGCATTTTCGATCAATTCGGTGACGAGATAGCCAGCGCCTGCCAAGCCCCATTTTCGCGTCTCAAAGACGGCCAGTGGTTGCGCGGTCGGCAACAAACAATCGAGAAAGGCATGGCCCAAGATCCAGGAACGACGGCAACTGCTGGGACGAAGCCGTGAACGTAGCGACCGCCAAAGCGATTTGCAACGAAAGCGTTTGTAGATGACGCGACGGCGAACGCCCGCGATGGTGAAGGTTACTTCCGCGACCGTCGAACTCGGGGAGTTCTTGAGAATTCTTGTCCGCGAGTCGCGGAACGGCGCATCCGGGTCAGCCATCAATTGCTTCAGTTCGTCGGCAATTTCAATTCGGGGAGCGAAGCCGGCCGCATGACCAACCCGAACCGGGACGAAATGCCGGCTGCCGCCGACGCAGTGATTGAGGCGTCGCTTCCAGAATCGAAGGTTCGATTTCTGCGTGCGCTCCTCGAGCGAGCGGCAGTCGAAATAGTCAACAACCATGTGACCGGCGAGCCGCATGCGCTCGATTGCATAGGCCCGCCAGAATCGCAACCGATCGGTGCGGTTGGTCCGCAACGAAAACCAGCGATTAAAAGCGATCAAGTTGTCGATGCTGGCCCGTCGCGAGAGCGGGGAACCAAGCCGGGCGTCATGCAGGTCGATCAAGAAGAATTCAAACGAAGCATTGTTGCAACGAATCAACATGTTGCCGGGATGCAAGTCGGGATGGAACAGGCCGCCCTGATGAACGCCGGCGAGAAATCTGCCAAGTGAGGCTGAAAGTTGAATTCGGTTCCGCCCTTGGCCCCCGATTGGCGTCCCGATCACCGGAGCGCCGTTCGAGGTAGTGCGTCAACGAAACGGCGTCCGCGACGGTTCGCGTGACCAAGAAACTGTCACCCGGACGATTCGAATTGGAAATGCCATAGGCGACCGGTTCAAGCGTTGCGACGTTTCGCCGCCGTGCCTCGGTCAGCTTGCAAAATTCCAATTTCGCCTTGGCCGGCCGGAGGCACTCGCGCAGCCAGGCGCGAATCCCGCGAACCTTGCAATGCTTGACGTGGAAGTCGTTCGACGCCAAGTGAACTCGGTGCACGGTGCGAAACGGGCCGTCCTTGACGATCGAAGTCCGACCCGTCCGCAACCGTTCCTCAAGCATGCCGCCGCACGCGAAGAACGGCTCGATCTTAGAACGAGTCGTCCACTGAATCCAAGGCTCGGTCATGGGAGTCCAATCCCCAGTTCACGCGGCGACGCGTGTTTTCAGAAGATTCTCGAGCAGCGATAACCAGCGTTCCCCCGCCCTGGCTACCGAATAGTCGGACTCGACTCGACTGCGAGCGGCGCCGCCCATCCATCGGCGGAGCTTGGGCTGGCGAGCCAGTAGGCCCACGGCCTCGACCCAGTCCCCGGCGGACTCGGCGAGGTATCCGGTCACGCTCGGTTCGACCATCGCCGAATGCACGCCGACCGGGTTGGCGATCACCGGCAACCCGGCGGCCATGTATTGCACGAGCTTTAGGCCGCATTTCCCACGGCTCCAGTCGTCGTCCGGCATCCAGGCGATGCCGATATCGGCTTTGGCCAATTCTGGAGCTTCTGTGGAATCGCTCCAATCAACGAAGGCGGTTCTCAAATGGTCGAATGACAAGGACCGATCGCAGATTAGTTTCAGCCGCACATTCGGGACCGCTTTTCCAATCGCCTCCAGCAGCGGACGGATCTGTTCCAGGCCCTTCAGCGTGCTCGACGATCCGATCCAGACCAGATCGACGGTCGCGCGCGATTCATGAATCGCCGCTGGATAATTTCGATGGTCCACGCACGTCGGAACGATTTGCACGCGGCGTGAATCGATGAATCGGGCTGCGTGTGCCGCGAGGAAATCGTTCCCGGCAATGACTAGGTCGCTCGCCGACAGCATTCGCCGAAACCGCCCGAGCCGCTTCGCCGAGTCCATACCTTTGGTCGAGTAGGAATCTCGCAGCCAGACGGCGTCGTCGAAGTCAAAAATCAGGTATCGATGACGCCGGCGGATTCGCCATCGATCGACCGTGGACGGGAGCCAGCGCTGCACAATTGCAATTTCGCCGGGTTCCCAATCCGCATGGCCGTGAAACCACCGAGTTGACGAGATGCAGCGAATGGTCGGCGAATAGCCGGCGCCGGCAAGAAACGGCAAGAACGGCGCAACTCGATAGCGGCAGCAGACGTGATCGGGGCTTTCGACGTAGGCGGTGATGTCCAAAGCGCTGCCCATCCATGGGTCCGTTGTTCAGCGATCCTTTCGGGCCATCGCCTGCTTGATCTGGCGTTGGGCCTCGCGTTTCTTTTCGGCTTGGCGTTTGTCGTGGGCCTGCTTGCCGCGCGCGACGCCGAGTTCGACTTTCGCCAGGCCGCCTTTGAAATAGATCCGCAGCGGCACCAGCGTGAAACCGCGTTGCGATGCCTTCCCCGCGAAACGGTCGATCTCTTGGCGATGCATTAAGAGCTTTCGCGGCCGTTTCGGCTTGTGGTTATTTCGACTGGCGGTGCCGTATTCGGGAATCTCGCAGCCGATGAGCCAGACTTCGTTGTTCTCGACCTTTGCATATGAATCCTCCAGGTTTGCCGTGCCGTCGCGGAGGCTTTTGACTTCGGTGCCCTGAAGCATTAGCCCGCACTCGAGGCGGTCGAGGATCTCATACTGATGGGTGGCCCGCCGATTGCGGCAGATCACCTCGAGCCCCTCGTCTTCCTTGTCTTTCTTGCCGGCCTTCGCCATTTCGTCACTCAATGCAATCGCTTGGTGTTGTTCGTGGATATGGTAACAACATAGGCAAGTCCGGTAAACGTCAGGATTTGGCGACGGGAGATGCGCCGTGCCGCGTTTCGCGATTCTCAAGCATGATTGGCCGTTCCCGCACTATGACCTGATGCTGGAATCGGGCGATTCGCTGCGGACCTGGCGCTTGAAAGCGTTGTGGGAAGAACATGAGCCATTTCTTGCCGAGGAACTGCAGAATCATCGCTTGGCCTATTTGGACTACGAGGGCCCACTCAGCAACGAGCGCGGCAGCGTGAAACGAGTTGATTGCCGGCTTGTTCGAATGGGAAGCCGACCAGCCGAAGCAAGTATTCGTTCGGATGAGTGGAATTCAACAGTCAATACCGGATCAGACTGTGGCACTACAAACGGCAATATTGGCTGTTCCGCATTTCACGGCTCTTTAGTCCTTGCTGAGTGCCGTTATTCGCCTTTCATCGACAGCATCGCTTTCAGCGGCGCGCCTTCCGTCGATTTCCCCTCGATCGTCACGCGGCCCGATTGAAACTCGAGTCTTTGCAGCAGTACGGTCGGGTTGGGGCGGTCGGGTTGGAACGCACCAGCGCGACCGGCTTGCCTTCATGGCGATACCAGGTCACATCCACATTCCATTGCCGGCAAGTCTCCGCGATTTGCTCCTGAACCGACTGCATTGAGAACGGCAAGGCCCCGGCGTGAGTCCGGCGAGTTCCACCGCGACCAGGTTGGCCTCGTTCGCGACGAGCCAAATGGGCGCATGTCAACCGAGATGACGCTGCTCCAAAAGCCATGGCCATAGCGAAACGCCAGTTGCAATCGTCCCGGTTCGATTTGGATTCGCGGCGAGTGAATTCCGGCGGGGAGCTTGACCGGCCGGCTGCGCACGAAGTCTTCCGAGAAATAGCTATTCATTTGGTCGGTGGTAAAGGTCTTTTCCCAGCGGTCGTCGGCGTTGTTGCCGATTGAATCGAGCAATTGCTGCACGCCGGAAACGAAGTCGCCGGAAAGTTTTCGCCGTTGCGGCTCGTCGGGAAGTTGGACTTGCCGATACGAGGCCGGCTCGCGCCGCACCAGGTAGAGCATGACGAAGCTAACGCCGACTAGCAACAGGCCCAACGCGGCCAACGTTCGCAGGAATGCTCGACGGCGCATAATCGGCCCTCATCCGAATCCGCGCGGACGGGAGTTATCGCTCGGCCTTCGATTGCTCGGTGGGTGAACTCAACCAGCCAATTGAAATGCGAGTTGCGAGCTACCGCCGCTACATCGGCGCGGATCGTGGAAGCGGACGATATCGGGGCGGTTCGGTGAGGTCAATATCTCTTTCGGCCGCGAAGACGCGGCACAGGGCCAGCTCGGCGGCTTTCCGATCGGGATATTCCCGGTAACCCGAACTGATCGAGAGCCGGCCGCCCTTGAGTTGGTCGAAAAGGGAGTGTGGAATCGCTCCGGTCAATTCCGAGAAGTGCAATTCGTCGTTCCAATCCCAGGTCCGCGTGCCACGATAATCCTGCGGCATAATTCCTTCCGCGCTCATCCAGTAATAGCCGGCCGCCATGCCATCCCCGCGCTCGCCCATCCACTCGGCAAGCAGGAAGCGTGCGGCGGAATCGTCCGGGAATAAATCCAATGCGGTGTGAAAGAATGATTCGTCGGTTTCTCGATCGATTTTGATCCGTTGCTCAACCATTCAACGAGCCGCCTTTAACAACTGAATGAATGTCTTCAGAAGAGCCGTATTGTCATGCCAGGTGCGGGCGCTAACCAGGTTGACATCGACCACGCAAGGCTGATCCACATAACGGCCGCCAAACGCCGTAATGTCGAGGGCGCACTTCGCCACGGTCGTCAGCGTGCGCCCGGCGAGTACGCCCGCCGCCGCGGCGATTTCGACGCCATGGCAAACGACGGCGACCGGTTTGCTGGTCTCAAAGAAATGCCGCGTGATCCGCAGCAAGTCTTGATCATATCGCAAATATTCCGGAGCGCGACCCCCACTCAAGAACAGCCCGCAGTATTCTTCGGGCACGACCTCGCGAAAGGCAAGCGCCGCCTTGACATGATAAGCCGGTTGCTCGCGGGTGATGTCCCACGGAATCAATTCATTTGGCGGAATTTCGTGCATCACGCCGTGATAATGCCGTGCCTGCGGACCGGCGACCACCACCTCGAAGCCGTCCTCCGGCAGGCGAAAGAAGGGATAGAGCGTATCGAGCACCTCGGTGCCGTCGCCGATCGGGAGCAAGATTTTTGGCATGAGCGTAGCATCCTGCGACACCGAGAGCGGTCAGATAAGCGCTTCGCGGATGACCGACGAGTTGGGGACCAGCGGGAACGGCCGGTTGGTCTTGTCGTAAAGAAGCGTTTCGGGATCGACGCCCAGCAGATGATAAACCGTCGCGAGCACGTCCTTCGGCGAAATTGGCCGCTCGGCGACGCTGCCGGCGATTTTGTCCGATTTGCCGACGACCGCTCCGGGTTTGACGCCGCCGCCGGCCATCACGGCGCTATAACATTGCGACCAGTGGTCGCGGCCACCGCCCTTGCCCGATTGCAATTTTGGCGTGCGGCCATGCTCGCTGAGGCAAACGACCAGCGTTTCCTCGAGCATGCCGCGGGAATCGAGATCGCGCAGCAGTCCGGCCATGCCCATGTCGAAGCCCGGACAAAGTTCGTTCTTCATTCGGGGGTAGTGTTCCCAGTGCGTGTCCCAACCCGAACCGGCGAGGCCATACTCGTCCCAGAACACGGTGACGAATCGAGATCCGGCCTCGACCAGGCGACGAGCGGCGAGCGACGCTTGCCCGAACAGAGTCATGCCGTATGATTCGCGGACTTGCGCGGTTCACGCTCCACGTCGAGTGCGGTGCGAACTTTTTCCGAGCCGACGAGATCGTAAGCCATGCGCTGGTAGCGATCGTAGGCCTGCGTCGCATCCGACTGATCCAGTTCCCGCCGCGAATCGTCGAGTTGATGCAGGAGCGATTTTCGCCGATTGAGCCGATCGGCCGAAAGGCCAACGGGCAAATCGGTGCCGGCGGCCAATTCGAAACGAGCTTTGGGCGAAATGCCGACGTACGGTTCCGCCACATCGAGCTTCTTGTCGGCCAGCGTTTTCACGATGTGCCGCGTGGCTTCGCCGCGAAACTCGGTCCAGACCGGGTTATAGGCGCTGCCCAGAAAGGCGGCATAAGGGCCGGCGCGGGCCACCTCGCCGGTCCGCCGCGTGCTCATTGGAAACGGCAGGGCCATGTTCGTCGGAATGTCCTTGCGGCCGCCTGAATTCCGGCGCGTCAAATAATCGACCACGCAGCCGATAAAGGGCCAGTGGCGGCTGTCGCGCGGATTCAGTTCCATCGGCACATCGATTGCCGGCACGCCGGTCGTAGCGTACGCCACGCCGTGGATTGGGTACGGATGCGTCAACGAGCGAAGCACCGTGGTCAGGTGCATCTGTCTGGAAAGATTCGGCAATAACTCACAAACCGGCAGTCCGGGAATTGTTGATGGGATGGGTTTCAGTTCGCCGCGGATTCCCACCGGCGCGTCCGGCTTCATGTCAAAGGTTTCGAGCTGGCTGGGCGAGCCATACAGATAAAGCAGGATGCACGCTTTCGCCTTGCCGAAACTGGATGAAGTCTTGGTGGGACCGGCCTGCACCGCGGACAGGCGGAAATAATCCGCGAGCGAAAGGCCGAGCAGGCTCAAGCCGCCGGCATGAAGCAGGTCGCGGCGAGTCAGGCCATTGCAAAGCCGTTTCGGCGAACCCAGAACGCGGAGCATGAAATCATCCGCCGCAAGGGGAGATTGAAGGCAGGTAGGGATATCGTAGCCCAGATCGCCGAACTGTGGCAAGCGAATTCCGAAGGGTAAAGCAAGCCAGCGCAAAAAAACAGCGACGCGGGGCGGCCGATCCCCGCGTCGCCGCAATTGGACCAGAGACAAAACTACGGCAGGATCTTCTTGACATCGGCGACGATCGCGTCGATCGCCTTGTCATTCAGTTCGCCCTTTGAGAAGGCGCAATTGGCTTTCACCTTGCGGGCGCTATAAAGCACCACCGTCACATCGGCGGTCTTTGAAACTTCATACTTGTCCGGGCCCGCCGGATTGTCGATCGACAGCACGCAATTTTGAATGTTGCCTTTCTTGGCCATCTCTTTCAACTTGGCTTCGAGGGCGGAATCATCGCTCAGGAAGACAACGAAGGAGCCCATCTTGGCCTTGGCGTTCTTCGCCGTGCAGGCATCAATCTTCTTGATGAGCTTGGCGACTTGCGGCGTGCACTCGCGAGCGAAGATCATGGCCACCGGGTTGTTGCCGTTCTTGCAGAACAGGCAAGCCTTTTCGCCGGCGCTTTCGCCCGTGACGTTCAGCGGGTGGAACGGGCCGGGGACGTCCTCGCCGACCTGCGGGCCCGACTTGATTTCGCCGGCATTCGCCAAGCCGACAAACATCAACAAGCAAGCGGAGAGCGTAATGCCAATCCGAGTCATGAAACTCACTCCTGAAAACGAGGCGATTCGAAAAAACAACCGGCCTGGCGCCTCGGACAGGGCCGGTCGAAGTCTTGGGATCACGGCCTCCTGGCCAGCAATCCCTCGACACACTTACTCACGTCTTCATACGTGAATTGGTGGTCCGGATCGGAATTATCAAACCGCTTCGCGAGTTTTCCATCGCGGCCAAAAACCAACACGATCGGAATCCCACCGATGTTCCAGCGGTCCTTCCATTTGTTGTCTTCTTCATCCACCAGGAAATTGGGGATATCCGCGTCCTGGCTCTTCAAAAACTTCAGAGCCTTTTGATTGTCGTCCGGTTTGTCGAGCGTCACCGACATGCAGGCCAGTTCCTTGCCGCCATATTTTCGATGGAGATTGATCAGGCCCGGGAATTCTTTTCGACAGGGAATACACCATGTGGCCCAGATATCGATGACAACGATTTTGCCCTTCACCGCGGCGGCCTTCGCCGCGGACTCCACGTTTTCGAATTTCACAACATCGAGTTTGATCTCGCCGATCTTTGGATAAATGACCGAGCAGCCTTCGGGCCGCGTCTCCGCTTTGCCAGGTTTCTGACCTTTCAAAAGCGCGTCGAGCGCCGACTCGAGGTACTTCTCCTTGACCTTGCGTTCGCTCAGATTGTCATCGAAGGCGCCGGTATAAACGATCTTTCGGTCCTTGTTCATCAAGAAAAACTGTGGTGTCACCGTCGCGCCGAGCGCCGGCCGATCCGCTGGCTCTCATCGCGTAGATAGACGAAGTTGAAGCCCTCTTCCTTGGCGTGTTCCTTCATCTTCGCCAGACTTTCATCCTCGCCCTGATCGACGTTGATGCCGAGGACGGCGACCTTGTTGCCGTGTTTCTTGGTAAATTCGATCAGGCGGCGTTCGTACGATTGCGACACCGGACACTCGTTGCTGGTGATGGCGATCAGCAGAAAGTCTTTGCTTTTGAAGTCACTGGTCGAATACTTCTTGCCGTCAACAGCGGGCAAGTTGAAAAAGGTAGGACATGGATCGCCGACGCTGATTTTCTTGTTGAATTCACCGGCAGCGACAGATCCCGCCGTCACGGTCGCGAAGCAAACAATTCCCAGACCGATTCGCAGCATGGTGCAAACTCCTAGCAGTCCCACAATTTCAGCGATTTCTCGCTTATGATACGCTGCGAATCGTCTTGCGGCTCAAACTCGTTCCCCGCGTCATCTCGACGTCGTGCCGCATCGTGACTCGTTTACTTGGACGAAGCGGCGATTCGGTCTATTCGATTCGTCGAGATCGTCGTAATCCGTAAATTACCAACCAACGCACTTTTCCCTTCAACTTGTGGAGTTCGACCATGAAGATCTTTCGAGTGGCAACTGTGATCCTGGGCATCGCCGCATTTCTGCCGGCCGCCCGCGGCGACGACAAGGCCGCCAATCTGAAAGTCGGCGATGTGGCCCCGAGTTTCACCGCCATGGACGATCAGGGCAACGAATGGAAATCGAGCGACAATGTCGGCAAGAAGGTGCTGGTGGTCTATTTCTACCCCGCCGACATGACGGGTGGCTGCACCAAGCAGGCCTGCGGCTTCCGCGACGACATGGCCAAGCTCGCCGAGAAAGGCATCGAAGTCGTCGGCGTCAGCGGCGATTCGGTCAAGAACCATCAGGTGTTCAAGACCTATCACAAACTGAATTTCACCTTGTTGGCCGACGAGAAAGGCGCGATCGCGAAGAAGTTTGGCGTGCCGGTCGGCAAGGGCGGGAAATTCAAAACCAAGGACGCCGAGGGCAACCCCGTTGAACTCGTTCGCGGCGTCACCGCCCAGCGCTGGACATTCATCATCGATAAGAATGGCAAGATCGCCTACAAGAATACGAAAGTGAATGCACCAAACGACGCGAAAGTCGTAGCGCGAGTCGTGAGCAAATTAGAGAAGTGATTCCTTGCAACTTGAAGGCCGCCGACAATCACAATTGGCGGCCTTCGAATGTCGCAGAAAAGAACCAGCGGCTTTCCGCCTGGAAAACCAAAGGGCGCCAAAGGGCGCCAACGTTGTGCGCGTACCACCCTTGGCAGCCTTCGACTTTGTTGATCGGAATAGTGATCATTTGGACATGTTCTTGTGGCAATAGGACTTCAGCGCGGACAAAAGCCGTGCAACTACAAGGTGCTTCGACAGCTGGATTCGGTTTCGAAGCAAACCAAGTGTCTGGCGGCCAAACGTGCCCGCCTTGCCCATCTGATCTTTTCCTTATTAATTGACTGACCAACATCATTCCGTTATCCTTTCATTATCCCTCCCGCCCTCGCCGAGTTCCGTCTCCACGGAGCCACCTCTTGATGAAACCGTCAGTCCTGCCCTGCCCTGGTCCGTTGTCGCGCCGGCACTTCCTCAAAATCGGCGGATTGTCGCTGGGCGCGATCGGCATGAACGGTTTGCTGCCGCTGAAACTGCGGGCGAAGGACGGCACGTCGACGCCTGACACCTCGGTCATCCTCATCTGGCTGCCGGGCGGTCCACCGCACATGGAAACCTACGACATGAAGCCGGACGCCCCGATCGAATACCGCGGCGACTTTCGGCCGATCAAAACTGTCGTGCCCGGCGTCGACGTTTGCGAACATTTGCCGTTACATGCGAAGATTGCCGAATCGCTTCACGCTCATCCGCTCCATTGCGCACACCTTCGCCGATCATGGCGGCGGGCACAAGAAGTTCCTCACCGGCCGCGATCCGAAGGAGCCGGTCGGCTTCGTCAACGATTATCCGATGGTCGGCAGCATGGTCGCCAAGGTTCGCGAGGGGATGTCGCGCGGCGTGCCGAACTACATTGCCGGCACCGACCCCGGCCGCGACCAGATCGACGTTTTCAGTTTCGGCTCCGCCTACCTGGGGCCCGTCGACCCATCCGTTCATGGTGGTCGGCGATCCGAGCAGCCCGAAATTCGAGGTGAAGAATATCTCGGCGTCGCCCGCTGCGGCATCCCGCATCGAAGAACGCGTCGGCCTGATGCACGGCTTCGACAACATTCCGACGCAAATCGACCAAACGGGCGTGATGGCAGGGCTCGACTCGATTAAGCAGCGGGCGCCTGACGATGCTGACCAGCGACGCGGCCCATCGCGCCTTCGATCTGTCGCGCGAGCCGCCGCGCGTCCGCGAGCGCTACGGCATGCACGTCTGGGGCCAGCGGGCGCTGTTGGCCCGGCGGTTGGTCGAACATGGCGCCAGCTTCGTGACCATGGTCATGGAGAACCCGTTCCAGTCCGGCGTGCCGTTTCCGAAAAACGGCACCTACAACTGGGACTCGCACGCGGTCAATTGCCACCTCTTCGAGGACGCCAAAATCCGGTTGCCGCTTTATGACCGAGCGATCTCGGCGCTGATCGAAGACATCTACCAGCGCGGCCTGGACAAGAAAGTGCTGCTGATCGTGACGGGCGAATTTGGCCGCACGCCACGAATCAGCTACGCGAACGGCACGCAGACCGGCGTGCGCCAGCCGGGCCGCGATCACTGGCCGCAGGCGATGTCGATGCTCGTCGCCGGCATGGGCATGCGGACCGGGCAGGTTGTCGGCTCGACCAACGCCAAGGGCGAGCAGCCCAAGGACCGGCCGCTGACGCCGAACGATCTGTGGGCGACCATGTTTCACCACCTGGGGATCGACTACAAGAACACCGCCTTCGTCGACCATCGCGGCCGGCCGATGCCGATCCTCGCGGAGGGCGAGCCGATTTCGGAATTGCTGTGATATTTTGACTCGTGCGGTTCGATTTGCAACTTCCGAGTTTGCTGCCAGGTGATATGATTCAAGAGGACAGGATGCGGGTTTGATGAAGGAACGATTAGAGCCTTTATTCGCGGTCGTTGTGTGTGCTGGTCCCGATCCGTCATGACGAGTATGCGAGCGTTTGTTTCCCGACGTGACTTCCTGAAAGCGTCCGCGCTGGCCGCGGGGCCGCTGCTGCTGTCGTCCACTTCCCGAGCCGACGCCAACGATCGGATTCAATTGGGGTTTATCGGCGTCGGCACGATGGGCCGGGGGCACCTGTCGAATTTTCTGGGCCGCCCCGAGGTGCAGGTCGTTGCCGTCTGCGACGTGGTCACGGCGCGGCGCGAATCCGCCCGCCAGATGGTCGCATCGCACTATGAAAAGACGAAACGAACGACCTACGCCGGTTGCAAGGCCTTCAACGATTTTCGCGAGCTGCTGGACTTGAAGGATGTCGATGCGGTCGTGATCGCCACGCCGGATCACTGGCATTCCATTCCATGCATTCGCGCCGCGGAAGCGAACAAAGATATTTATTGTGAAAAACCGCTGACGCACGATATTGGGCAGGGCCGAAAAATCATCGACGCCGTGCGCAAGGCAAAACGGGTGTTTCAGACTGGCAGCCAGCAGCGCAGTGAATTCGGCGGATTGTTCCGCAAAGCCGTCGAATACGTCCGCAACGGCCGAATCGGCAAGGTCAAGACGGTGCGCGTTGGGGTCGGCGAGCCTGCCATCGCCTGCAACTTGCCGGTCCAGGAGATTCCGCGGGGAACCGACTGGGAGATGTGGCTGGGGCCGGCGCCGAGCGCGGCTACAACGACGAGCTGTGCCCCAAGGGCGTGCACCACCACTTTCCCGCGTGGCGGCGCTATCGAGAATTTGGCGGCGGCGGACTCGCCGACATGGGCGCTCACCACTTTGACATCGCCCAGTGGGCCTTGAATATGGACAAGACCGGTCCCGTGCTGATCGAACCGCCGCCCGGTAAGTCAACAACCGGCCTGCGATTCGTCTATAAGAGTGGGATCGAGATGTTTCATGGCGGGCCGAGCGGCTGCACCTTCGAGGGCACGCATGGCACGATCTATGTCGATCGCGATACGATCCGAAGCACGCCCGAAACGATCTTGAAACAGCCGCTGACGGAAAAAGACGCGAAAGTATATCACGCCACCGATCATCGTAAGAATTGGTTGGAGTGCATCCGCACCCGCAAGGAAACCATTTGCCCGGCCGAGATCGGCCATCGCTCGGCGTCGATTTGCCACCTGGGCAACATCGGCTACTGGCTGCGGCGAAATTTGAAATGGGACCCTGAGGCCGAGAAGTTCGTCGCCGACGACGAGGCCAACGCACTGGTCGCCCCGGTCCCGCGCGAACCCTGGAAAGGATGACCCCGGAACATTCCCGCGACGGCGGGGTATACTTTCAACAGGACGGGGTCGCCACGATGCTTGCTAGAATGAGTGATTTTGCGGAGAGAGTTGCCATGATCCGACAGCGTGTGTTGCTGGTCCCGATTGTGTGCGTCGGCCTATTGGTTGGAACCGGCCGCGCGGTGGGGGCCGAAACTGATGTTTCCTATAAGGTGCCCAACACGATCGCCGAGCTGCGCGATTTGCAAAAGCGCGTCCAGCAGGTTTACAAGAAAGTGATGCCCGCCGTGGTGGGCATTCAGATCGGCGGCTCGTCCGGCAGCGGCGTGATCGTCTCGGAAGACGGCTATGTGCTCACCGCCGGCCATGTGTCCGGCAAGCCCGAGACCAAGTGCACGGTCATCATGCCGGATGGCAAGCGCCTGCATGCCAAGAGCCTAGGCGCCAATCGCGGCATTGACGCGGGCATGATCAAAATCACCGACGACGGCAAATGGCCGCACGTCGATATGGGCGATTCGAAAACGCTAAAAAAAGGTCAGTGGGCAATCGCAATCGGCCATCCGGGCGGTTATTTCATCGGCCGCAGCCCGGTTCTTCGCCTGGGGCGAATTCAAAACTTCAACAACGCCTTGATTCAAACCGATTGCACGCTGGTGGGCGGCGATTCGGGCGGACCGCTGTTTGATCTCAACGGCAAGGTGATCGGCATCCATAGCCGAATCGGGCCGAGCATCGCCTACAACGTTCATGTCCCGGTTGACACCTATCGCGACACTTGGGACCGGCTGGCCAAAGGCGATTCCTGGGGCGGCTACATTGGCAGCGTCCGGATGAAGCCGTCGGAATTCGGTGCTAAGTTCAATCTGGCCGGCGGCGTGCTGAGCGTCACCGAAGTGAAGAGCGGTTCGCTGGCCGAAAAGTTGGGCCTTAAGCCCAAAGACCTGATCCTGAAATTCGACGGCAAATCCGTTTCGAGCAAGGACGAAATCGAGAAGATCGTCAAAGACAAGAAAGATGGCGACGAACTGGCCATCGAAGTCGATCGGGGCATCGAAAAGCTCAAACTGAAGACCATCATCAAGGACAGCTAGTCGGCAGTCGGACGGGGACGGCCGATCAGCGCCGCCCGCGTCCGGTCGGCCGCACCGAGTGGAGTAAGATCGCATGACCTCGAACATCCGCCGAATTTTGGCCGCCGGCCTTTTGGCCATTGTTATTGTTCCCGCTGCCCCGGCACAGCGCAACAGCGGCCAGTTTTTGCGAACAAATCAGCAACTGCTCGATTCGCTGGCGGGCGTTGTCGCAAAAGCGAGCACCTATACCGTGCGCATCAAGTGCGACCATGAGGACGCCGCGCTGGGGACAATTGTCGGCAGCGACGGCTGGATCGTTACCAAATACAGCGAACTGAAAGAGAACCCGGTCTGCGTTCTCAAAAGTGGCAAGGAGTACCCGGCGAAGATCGTCGGCGTGAACACGACCAACGACCTGGCGATGTTAAAGATCGACGCCAAGAATCTGCCAGTGGTCGAGTGGCAGAACAGTCATGGCGTGGACGTCGGCGCCTGGGTGGCGTCGGTGGGCATGGGCAAGGACCCGGTGTCAGTCGGCGTGGTCAGCGTCGCCACGCGCACGATCAAGGGCGCCGATGGCCCGCGCATTTCGCCGCGGCCCACCAGCGGCTACCTGGGAGTGCGAATGGAGCCGGCCGAAGCGGGCGTTCGGATTGTCGAAGTCGTCGCCAAGACGCCGGCGGACAAATGCGGCCTGAAGGTCGGCGACATCGTCACCGCGATGGACGACACGTCGATTCGCGATCTGGACACGATGATGGAGTACCTGGCCAAGAAAAAGCCGCACGACAAGGTGACAATCAACGTCCTTCGCGACGGCGAGTCGATGGAACTTACCGCCGAACTCGCGCGACGGCCCAACGAACTGAATCGTGGCGAATTTCAGAATCGCATGGGCAGCGATTTGAGCGACCTTCGCAGCGGGTTCCCGACCATTCTTCAGCACGACACTGTGATCAAGCCAAACGATTGCGGCGGTCCGCTGGTCGATCTCGACGGCAAGACCATCGGCATCAACATCGCTCGCGCCGGCCGGACCGAGAGCTACGCGTTGCCGAGCGAACTGGTGATGACCCTGATCGACGATCTGAAGTCGGGCAAGAACGCTCCCCCGCCGCCGGCCAAAAAGTTCACCGCCGCGGAGCTGCAGTTGAGAGTGGCGGAAGCCGCCAAGGCAAAACTGCTGTCGGACAAGGCCGCACTGGAAAAGAAGCTGAAACAGGCCGACGACGCCATTCGGAAGGCCAAGGAAAAGGTGGACGAGGAACGGAGCAAGAAGCCGTGATTTGAGTCCAGGTTCCAACGAACAAGGCCCGCCAATCGGCGGGCCTTTTTGCTGTCATGCCAATGTGCGCATGATCCTATCGCTTCCGCACCTGAAGCGTTTCGCCGATTAGGATCTCAGTTTTCTCATTCGCTCGATTGACCGAATGGCCGCAGCCGCAGGAGCCGCCGCAGCCAGTTCCCTTCTTCAGCCAGGGACGCAGCCATTGGCGAACAAGAAAAATCGCGGCGACGGCTACGATCAGCCCGACGACAATTAGTTGAATATCGGGCATCGGTCACCCCGCAATCATTGTGCCCACCTGGTAGGTCAGCAACGCCCCGAAGTAGGCGAGAATCGTCATGTAGGCGAAGGTAAAGGCGGGCCAACGCCAACTGTTCGTTTCGCGGCGGATTACCGCCAGGGTCGAGGCACACTGACAGCATAACGCGAAAAAGACCATTAATGAAAGGGCGGTTGGGACCGTGAAGACCTTTTGCGTTGGATCGCCGTCCCAGGTGGCGTCCTTGAGCGCTCGGCCGAGTTTGGTTTCGCCTGGGTCGCGGGCCGATTCCAATTCATCCTTTGCCTCGGCGCCCTGGTTGTAAATGATGCCGAGCGTGCCGACGACGACCTCGCGAGCCGGAAAACTGGCCAGCGCCGCCATGCCGAGCCGCCAATCCCAGCCAAGCGGTTTCACCGCCGGCTCCATCGCTCGCCCGGCTTGCCCGAGGTAGCTTTGCCGCTTCCACAGGCCGTAAAGTTCGTTGTGTTGTTCATCGACCGTGTCAAGTTCCCGTTCGAGTTTCTCTTTCTCCGCATCCCCGGCGGTTTTGATCTTTTCTTTCAATTCGTCCGAGCGCCGGTCGAGCGCATTGACGGCCAAATCGTATCGATCGCCATTGCCGCCCGTGCGCGGAAAGTACAAGAGCGCCCAGACAATGATCATGCTGGCGAGAATGAAGGTGCCCGCCCGGCGAACGAACGACCACCCGGCGTCGAACACTCGCCGAGTCACCGTGCGCAGCGACGGCCATTTGTAGACCGGCATTTCCATCACGAAGATCGGCGTGTCGCCGCGAAGAAGCGTGCGCTTGAGCGCCCAGGCGACCAGCGGCGCGACGACAATGCCGATCAAATACATCGCGAACATGGTCAACCCCGAAACCCACCAGGGCCGGCCAGGCTTAATGAAGGCGCCGATGAGCAGCACGTAAACCGGCAATCGCGCCGAACAACTCATGAGCGGCGCCACGAGGATGGTCGCCAGGCGGTCGCGGCGATTTTCAATGACGCGCGTCGCCATGATTCCCGGCACCGCACAGGCCACCGACGACAACATGGGAATAAACGACTTGCCGCTCAGGCCGCAGCGCGACATCAGTCGATCCATCAGGAACGCGGCACGGGCCATGTAGCCGCAATCTTCCAGGATGGCGATGAAGGCGAAGAGAATGAGAATCTGGGGAACGAACACGACAATGCTGCCAACGCCATCGATGACGCCTTCCTGGACCAAACTCTTGAGCGGACCGGCCGGAACGATCGAACCGACGGCCTGGCTCAACAAATCCTTGGCCGCCGTGATTGCGTCCATGAGCGGTTTGGCGCCGGTAAAGATTGCCTGGAAAACCAGAAACATCACCGCCAGGAATATCAGTGTGCCCCAGATCCGGTGGGTGAGAACCCGGTCGAGTCGATCGGTCGCGGTGACCGGGCGTTGGGCCGGCCGCTGGATGCAGCCGGCGAGAGCCTTCCCCGTCCAGCCATAGCGAATGTGGGCTTCGACATTGGGAATCGGGCAGTTGGCTTCATTGAGCCGTTTCCTCGCCTCGCGGACACGTGAAAGGAGATCGGGCTGTTTCTCCACGAATCGTTTTTCGATGTAGCCATTGATGTCAAGAATTAGCCGCCGCATCAGAAAGTCGGGCTGCTCGTCCGCGAAGTTGGCGAGCGCAGCGACCTCGGTTTCAAACACCTGCGGAAATTCGGGACGCTGCGTCGGAGCCGACGAGTGGGCGGCTCTGGCGAGGGTTTCCTTGAGTGCGTCGATTCCGGCGCCGGTGTTGGCCTGGATGGCAACCACCGGAATGCCGAGCCGTTCCTGGACGCTGCGCCGCGTCGATGCGAATCCCCTGCCCCGCCGCGACATCGAGCATGTTAAGCGCCACGACCACGGGCACGCCGAGTTCCAGCAACTGCGTCGTCAAGTAAAGTTGCCGTTGCAAGTTCGAGGCATCGACGATGGCGAGAATGACGTCCGGCCTCGGTTCGCCTGGGCAATGGCCCAGAAGCAAATCGACCGCGACCATTTCATCGGGGCTTCGCGCGGCGAGGCTGTAGGTTCCGGGAAGATCGATCAGTTCGAAGGCCACCGCGCCGCAACTGGCCCGGCCCTTTTTCATTTCGACAGTGACGCCGGGATAGTTGCCGACCCGCTGCCGCAGGCCCGACAATGCGTTAAAAAGCGTGGTCTTCCCGGCATTGGGATTGCCGACCAGCGCGACAATGATGGTTTTGGATTGCATGGAGGTCAATCGCGGGAAGTCGCCATCAGGAACCCGGCAAGCGGTCAATTTCGATGGAGGCGGCCTCGCGACGCCGCAAGCTGATGCGGCTGTCGCCGCAGCGGACTTCGATTGGATCGCCCAGCGGCGCGAAGGCGATCAACTCAACTTCCTGGCCATCGAAGATTCCCAATTCCAGCAGCCTTTGAACCAGCGCACGACTCGCCGGAAAGTGATACGACAATCGCTTTTTCGCCCTGGCGCAATTGGTCGAGTGTCGGCATCGCAGATCGGGGAGTCTGGATCAACTGAGGGGGCGAACAAAGATGCGCATGTTGTCGTCGCCGCGGACACACAGCCGGCATCCCGACACTTCGAGGAGGCAGGGACTGCCGGGTTGAACGACCTGCACCTTCGAGCCGCTACGAATGCCAAGTTCGGCCATGCGGCAGACCCAGCCGGGTTCGCCCTGGACATCCTCGACCACGGCCATGTCGCCGTGCGACAAACATTCGAGAGGCAGTAGCATGATGACAGTCGGTTGGAAGGTCAGTAGTGCTTGTTGAGACTGAGTCTCATTCACAACTATTGTCGTGTCTTTTGATCGCGAAGTCAAGGCGTTGACGCAATTAAGGTGGAAGAAAATTCGGAATGACCCGAATCTCGGGCATGAATCGGAGCTGGGCCGCAAAGAGCTGACGACATTTGCGGCGCGCCCGCTTTTTCAAGGCGGCGATCTTAGAGAAATGTCGCAAGTTATTCAATTTGAAAGCCTTGGGTCGAAAATCAGGCCCGACCAGAATTGAAAAACAGGGTCAATTTGTAGCGCGCCGGAACGCGGGGCGTTCTGGTCTCCTCGCGACATTTTGATCCGCTCACATTGACTGCTTTTGCCTGTTTGCACGACCCGCGGCATTTTGGCGAACCAGCGGACTTTCGCAAATTGCCCCCTACGAAAGATCAATTCCTCAGAACTGGCAAGAACCGCAAAATCGGTCTCATTCGGATTACGTGTCTTGCCGATACAAATTCCTGACGTGTTGGAATAGTCCCGCGGCCGGAACACGTTTCGGCGCGGCCGGGATGCCCGCCCCGCGTGCCTGGGGGACGCGGAACGCGAACTACGTGGTCGAGGATCACATGAAGAACCTGCGCTTGTTGCTGGCCACCGCCATGGCCCTGACTGGAACCAGTGCGATCTTGGCGCAGACCCCGCCTCCCGGCATACCGACGGACCCGCCGCCTGTGATTGCGGTACAGCCCGCGTATATGCCCCGCGTGGCGATCGAAGAAACCGTTTCGTCCGACTGGCCGAAGATGTGGGTTAATCTGGGATGGGCCTTTTACTGGGTCGCGCCGGAACATATCAACTCGCCGCTCTTGACGACCAGCGACCCGATCGACGCAGGCATTCCGGGCAACCCGACCACGACCACCCTCGTCGGGCAGCGGGTCGAGTATGGGACATTTAATGGCGGAACGTACAGCGGCGGTTCGTGGTTCGACCGCGAACGCACGGTCGGCATGGAAGGCACCACCGTGTGGTCGGAAATCAAAGTCAATCGTGACTTCTTCGCGTCCGAAGGAGACCTGCCGTTGTACCGGCCGTTCATCGACGCGGCGACGTTGACGCCGACCTCCGCACAGGTGGCCGCGCCGGACTTCAGGCCGGCAGTTTTATGTCGGAATCCCGCCTTCAGTTCGTGACGGGCGACACCAACTTGATGTTCAATCTGTACCGAGACGACGACCGCGCCCTCACCGGCTTGTTGGGCTATCGGGCAACCTATTTGAACGAACGGCTCGTCCTGACTCAGGAAAACTTCTATCTCGATGACGCGGTCGGATTCTTCCTGGGCCAGCCATTGGGCGCCGGCGCCGCGCTGCGAATCCGGGACCGCATTGAAACGACCAATCGCGCCCTGACCGGCCAGGTTGGCTTGCGGTATGAACGGAATTTCGGCCGCCTCCAGATCGGACTGCAAACCAAGCTCGGCTTTGGCTGGCAGCAAGAGCGAATTTATTTTGACGGACGAACCCAGTTGCTGCCCGATGGGGCCCCGGTCGCGGGCGGCCTGTTAGTGCAGCAAAGTCAGCCGTACCGAAATCAAAACGAAGAGTTTCTGTTCAATCCGGAGTTCGGCATCCGTGGCTGGGTTCGCGTGTGGCGACGATTGTGGCTGACGGGCACGTACGAGTTTATGTACTTCAGCCGCATGGCGCGTCCCGGCCACTACATCGACTCGGTCATCGAGCAAACGCAAGTACCCACCTCACCGACGTATACCGGCGTGGTCGGCACGCGGCCGCAGTTTCTGGACGTGAACACCGATATGTACCTTCATGGCGTGACGATCGGCGCGATGTGGGCTTATTGATCAATTCGACTTGCTCTCGGGTGAGCCCGGTCGGCTTGCTGGCCGGGCTCGTTCGTTGCGCTCGGCCAGGTACGCCGCCAACGCATCGTTCCATGATCGCATTCGCGGCAGGCCGAGCCGGCCAAACTTTTCCATTGCGAGGACCGCATAAGCCGGCCGCCGTGCCGCCGCGCCGAACTCTCGGCTCGTGATCGGAACGATTTCGACCGACTTGCCCGTTTGGCGCATGATTTCGCGTGCGAACTCAAAGCGGCTGCATTCGCCCGAATTGGTGATGTGATACAACCCGAATTGCTCGGTCTTGAGCAGGGCGGCCGTCGCCTCGGCGAGGTCAACGCAATACGTGGGCGTACAGATCTCGTCGGTCACGACGCGGATCGGTTTGCCGTGGTCGGCCAAGCGCAGCATTGTTTCGACAAAGTTGCCGCCCTTGCCTCCCGAACCCCAGGCGCCGTAGAGGCCGCAACTGCGGATGATGAATTGCCGCGGACCGTATGCCTGCACAAACGCCTCGCCCGCGAGCTTGCTGACGCCGTAAACGCTCACCGGGCCGGGGCAATCGGTTTCCGCCCACGCCGTACGGCGAGTCAAATCCAAGCCGAAGACGTAATCGGTGCTGAAATGAACGAGCACAACGTTCATTTCGGAGCAAACCGCCGCCACGTGGCGTGCGCCGATGGCGTTGACGGCGAAGGCGGCTTCGGGCTCGCTTTCGGCCCGGTCCACGAAGTTGTAGGCCGCACAGTTAATGACCACGTCGGGCTTGGCGGCCGCGATCGCCGAGCGGAGCGACTCGGGCTTCGTCAGGTCGACCTCCGGTCGGCCGCACCGCGTCACGTCGCCGGGCAATCGCGGGCATAAATCGCGGCCCAATTGGCCATTCGCGCCGATCACCAAGAAGCGTCGCATCACTTTTTCGGCGGAATCGGATTGGTGTCCGAATTCTTGATGACCGTCGTCTGCTCCTGCTTCAGATCGACCTTGGTCGTGGTGCCGGCGATTTCGATGTCGAGCGAACCTTCCAGTTGCAACTTGAGGTTCGACTCGGCGAGGCGGTTCTTCTTGAGGTCAAACTTGATCTGGCCGCCGGCGTTCTTGCTCGCCAGGTTGGCGCTCTTGATCTTGAACGGCAACGCCGAGCCTTCCGATTCGGTTGGGCTCTTGTAAGTCAACTTGGTCTCGACCTTAATCAGCGCGATATCCGGGTGGTCCTTTTCTTTTCCTTCACAGGTGAATGTGTATTCGTTGTCGTAACTGCCGATTGGGCCGAGGTTCAAGCTCGACGATTTCTTCCAAGTCTCGCCCTTGGCGACTTCCTTCCCCGGAATGATGCCGAACGTTGGATTGGCCATTTCTTTCAACGTGTCGTTGTTGAGGATCTTCTTCAACAGGCCCTCCATTTGCGAATTGGCCTGCACCAAGTTTTTGATGAAGGCGTCCTGGCCTTCGATCTTGGTCACCTTCATGTTTTTGTCGAGCGTCAGGGTGAATTCGGCGCCGACCAGTTGTTTGAAGAAGTCGGCCAGAGCGTTGTTGGCCTGGGTCGAGTTGGTCGAGTCGTAGCTGATCGGGGCGTTATTGATGTCGATCGTGATCTTCACGCCTTCAATCTTCTGCTTGATGGTCCAATTGCCATCCTTGTCCACGTCCACGGGCGTGTAGCTGAAGAAAAAGGTCTGATCCTGTTTCTGCGTCACTTCCTGACCCATGACCTTCATGTTCTGATTGGTCGTGGTCTTCATTTCCTGGTAGAAGGCCTTGCCCTTCTCGAATTTCCATTCGAGTTTCACCTTGTCCTGGGCGGGAGCGCTGAAGGCGAACAGTGCAAAGACGGCAAGCGACGCCGCGGCACGGGAAATATGCACGACAAAAACCTCCAAACGAGTTCGAAACGGTGTGTTTGCAGTTAACTCATGTCTTAGCGGACGTTTGCGCGGAAGCAAGGTGACGCGAACGCGTTGACCTCGGCCCCGTTGCGCCGTATTCAGTGACCCTGTGCCACCCCCCGGAGTACAACCATGGATCTCATCTCCACCCTCAGCGGCTCGATGATGCAGGGCTTTTTGCCGGCGGGCTGGGACCTCGCCGACATCGACCGCGTCGGCGGCGTTTCCGGCGGCGACCTGGTCAAACGGGAAACCTGGTGGCACCCCGAATTCAAACCCGTCGCCTGCCGCGACTACGCCGACTTCGACACCTACATGGGCCACGAAATCGCTCGCGAGATCCAATTGGCCCGGACTGCTGGTCGGCCGCTCGCGCTGATCTTGCCCGTCGGACCCATGGGCATGTATCGCTGGACGGTTTACTTCCTGAAGGAATGGAACGTCCCCTGCGATCACGTTCACGGGTTCAACATGGACGAGTGGTCCGACGCCCAAGGGAATACCCTGCCTTCTACGCATTCGGGTTCGTTTCAGTTCGCCATGGAACAAGCCTTTTACGGTCCGCTCGGCTCGCTCACTGTCCCGGCCAAGCAGCGGCATTTCGCCTGGAAAAACGAACTGCCGTCGTACGCCCAGCAGATCGGCGACCTCAAAAAGGCCGGCGGTCGGCTGGTCACGGTCTTCGGCATCGGCCGCGTCTGTCACATTGCCTTCTGGGAGCCGCACTTCGCCGCCGAGTTCAAATCCGAGGCCGATTGGCGAGCCCAGACTCATCGCCTCGGCGCCAAACTCCATCCGCTGACGATCGAGCAAAATGCTCTGACCAGTTTCAAGAGCCGCACCACGCTGGTTCCGGCGTTCGCCAACACGCATTGGCCCGGCTCTGTTCCTCGCGGCGGACCGGATCATCGGCGGCGCCGACGGCGCCTTCAATCGCGGCATGCAATGGCAGGGCCTGTCGCTCCGCATGACGCTGCATCTCAAACCCAACACCTGGATTCCCAGCACCTTCATGCCGACCCTCGCCGGCCGGCTCTTCTACGTCGAAGAATTGGCGGTCCCGCTCGTCGCCGAGTGCAACTGACCCGGACAAAAAGCGGACAAAAGCGGACATTTTCTACTCTCGCGCGATCGCCTCATATTCCGGTTGTCCGTCCGGCTCGTAGCCGCATGGCTTTAGCCTGCGCGCTCGGGCGAAAGGACGCAACGAATCGCTCCTGTCCGGCAACAATTCCGAAAACCAAGAGAATGGAAAGGCGGCTCATGACAAACCCTCCACGAAAGCGCGCACAGCGAGTGCTTGACTCACGCGAAATTGTACATGCGTACATTTATGATTATAATGTCGTCAGAATGATCCGAGAACGCGTTACCGGCACCAGGAGCGCGATTGCCACTGCTTGACGGCCGATGCTTTCGGTGACTTGATGCCGCGCACAAATCGGCCGGCAAGCAGTGCCACGCCCGCGAGAGTGGCACTGCTTGCCGGCATGGCGATGCACGGTGACGATGGCGGAGCCTTCGCGAAGCCGGCAAGCAGTGGCAAGCACTCGTTGGGTTTATGGCTTCGGCGCCTATTGCCGACTTGGCCGGTTCGGTCGTCCGCGATACAAAACCGCTGTACATTCGCGACAGATCCCACAAGAGGAGTTCAGGATTGGCCCAAGCAATTATCATCCCCACTGCGAAGGCGCTGTATTTGTGCGACGGCTGCATCGGATTTGCAAATCAAAAAACCGACATTGTTGGGTTGTTCAATTCAATCCGGCCTCAGAAGTATCCGCATGTGCAAACGCAATTCGTGGTGTTTGCTCAGTTGACCGCCGGACTTGGACAGGTGCCTTGTTACATTGACATCCGGTTCGCAGCGACCGATGATCTCGTCCATACCACTGCTACGAGGATGTTGCAGTTTTCGCATCGTCAAAAACTCGTGCAACTGTCGTATACGATCCAGGGATGCCGTTTTGCACAACCAGGGATCTATCTGGTAGAATTGTTTTGTGACGGACAGTGGATTGCCGATACGACGCTTGAACTCCTATAGGAGCGATCATGCACGCGGAACGGAACGACGCTGGAAAGCATCCCGAGACCGAGTTGCATGGCGACTTGCAAGCCTTTTGCGGCCGCGCGTTATCACCCGACGACCCAAGTCTCGAAGCGCGCGATCGCCGAGGCCGGCCGGCTGACAGCCAAACTCCCGCGACAAATCCCAAGGACGTCGGCCGCGGACGGAATACACAAGCTGAGTAGAAATCGCACTTCCTGAATTTAATTCAACGTGCCGTGCGGGTTTTGGTTTCGAGAAGTCGCGTAATGTGTCTCTTCGCGTGCTCCGCCCGGCGACCCGCCGCCTGGGCGGCTTCGCCGCCCGTTGGGCCGGGCACGCTCGGCAAGGTTGAGGCTTGCGGTCAGGGTAGTCGCGGTGGGGCCGGGGATCGACTCCAAAGACGATCGCCTGAGCGCGGTCGATGTCTTCATGGCTCAACCAGCAAAGCGCACAATTCAAGTTTTGTCCGAACATCGTCATCGCTGATCTTCGCGGCGGCTTGCGTTAGTTCATCAGCCATGCCGCCAGCCACAAACCACGCGAAACGCTAAAGCGGTCACGTCGAAGGTCGAGTCCGAGCGTTGGGCCGACACTCTGCCGCCAGCGCGAATCTTCCGCGAGGACCCAATCCGCGACGGCGCCCAATTCCGGCTCAGAAAATTGCGAATTTCGCAGCCTGACGGCTAGCAGCAGCAGGGCGAATGGTAAGAAGACTGGGTCTGGCCATGATGTGTTGCACGGAATCAGCCAGGTCAGGAATCGGGCAGCCTCCACGCCGATCTTCTCACCCAAAGCGCACGCGCTTTCAAGAAGTGCCGCTAGTACGGTGTCGGGCGAAGGACCGACGTGCTCGTTTGCCCGGTCTAGAATCACTCGGAAAAGCAAAATGCACGCGAAGATGCGAATTTGATGCTCGCGGCGTGATTCTTGACTGGCTTCGTCGCGCTCGACAAGCGAGTGTACCGTCAGGCTGAGAAGTTCGCCGAATTGCCAAATCGTTGGAATCGAAACGCACCCCTCGTCACGAATCGTTCGAAGGCAATTCATCATTTCGGTTGACATTTCGCCATAGTTGGCACTTGCGATCTGCATGAGCATGCGGTCGTCGATTTGCAAGCGAACAGAGTCCAGCAACGAATCTCGGGAGGGCGAGAATCTGGTCAAAATTGAGTCCGGGACTTCCATCGGCGCTGGACTCGCAAATCAGTGGTTCGGCAATTTGCCGATTGGCGTACTCAGGGATCAGTATCGCACAGCCGGCCAGTCCGGTCCAACGCCAACAATCCCCGGCGACCCGCTGCCTGGGCGGCTCCGCCGCCCGTTGGGCCGGGCACGCTCGGCGAGACGGGAGGCTTGCGGGCGACACAAAACTCAGCGAAATCTCCAAAAAACGTTTGTTCGACATCAGGCATCGGGTAAACTCTTGATGCGGAGTCTGAAATGCAAATGATCCGATGCTTATTGGTTGTGGCATTTTCGGCGACAACTGTGCCGTTGTTTGCGCAGAAGCCGAAAGACGTTCCTGTCAAGCGCATCGTCGATGGCTTGGCGAGCGACGACTTTTGCACCCGGGCCGTGGCTCGGCAACAGATCCAGGACATGGGGAAAGACGCTCGGGTCTTAGTGCCAGCGATCGTGAAACTATTGAACGCGGAGAATTCGACCACTCGCGGTGTGGCCGCCGTGGTCCTGGGCGAGATCGGTGAGGCGGCGAAAGGATGTGTCCCCCAGCTTGAGAAATGCTTGCGTGACAAAGACAAGTCGGTGAGATTCTGCGCAGCCATGGCACTTGGGCGAATTGGCAAGCCTTCCGAGCCGGCAATTCAATCCCTTGTTGCGGCCCTGAAGGATAAGGCAACCCGACTCGCGGCCGCCCAGGCACTATTCGCAATTTCAAAACATGAGGCGGCGATTCCCGCGCTCGTTGAATGTCTTTCCAACGAGCACTCATGGGAACGCGCGAGCGCCGCTATGATTCTGGGAAAATATGGGCCGAGAGCGAGGCAGAGCGAGAGCGCTCTCAAGAAGCTACTGAAGGACGATGACGCACAAGTTCGCATTTACTGCGCAGAGGCACTGTGGCATGTCTGCCGATGCGAAGACGCATTGGCGACGCTCGCGAAGGAGTTGAAGAGTCAGACCGGGATTTACTGGTACACGGCCGCGGGAGCGACCTGGAGGACGAAACAGGATCCGACGGTAATCAAACTGCTGATTAAGCCTCTTAAGAGCGAAGATGACACGGACCGTTTCATGGCGGCTCTGACCCTGCGCGACATTGGTCCGAGTGCTTCTGAAGCGTTACCAGCACTCAGGTCACTCGCGAGCAACGACCCTGAACGCATTGTTCGGGATGTTGCTGCACAGGCAGTGAAAGCGATCTCGCAGGCAATGGAGCCGTGCTCGCCGCCCTGATTTTCCATCATTGGCCGTCCAAGATTTGTCTACGCCGGCCTGGATCAATTTCAGCCAAACCCAAGAAACGACCCCGTTGCCCCGGCGTGAACCTTTTGGCGCCCGGCGACCCGCTGCCTGGGCGGCTCCGCCGACCGTTGGGGCGGGCACGATTGGCGAGGCGGAGCCTTGAAGGCAGGGTGTTTCCGGTTCGCTGTTAGAAACCTGAGCCCGGAAGCGGCTGAAGCGGCACGCCGACTGTTACCTGGCGTCGCTGATCGTCGACGGCGTATTGAACGACCAGAGGCGGGACTGTTGCCACCCAAATCTGCCCCGGAAGCGACGGCAGGTCTTGAATCGGCTCGCCGAATTGTGGATAAATGCCGAGCCTTCGATCGATCTCCACGACCGCACTGAGGAACTGCTGTTCGAGCCCCTTGGCTTTCGCACGGGCCGCCATTTCTCGCAACGAAATTCGGACCCGCTCCGAGTACGAGACGCGGTATCGTGTCGGGCCGCCCGCCGGTTCACTCATGGATGCCGGCCGCTTGTTCAAGTTCGTTGATGAAGTCGCAAAGTTCGACTCCGCCATTGGCTTGAACGTCACGCAGGCCTTCCATGAACTCGGCCTCGGAAAATGATTTCTTCGCCCAGGCCAAAAGTTCGGGAGTCATCCGCACCGGCGGCACGGCATCGCCTAGACTCTTCCAGATTTCCAAAGCCAGACCGAGCCGCTGATCGTGGCTGAGTTGGTCGATGCCCAGATCTTTCATCGTCGGACTCATGCGAACCTCCCGAAGTGCGCGTCCTGCTGGAATAATAACAGATTGATTGGCGGGTTGCTACGGAGAGGGGGCCAATTCGCATCGCTTCACTGCTGGGCGGCTCCGCCGCCTGTCGGGCCGGGCAGTCGGCGGGGCGGATGCAAGTGCGCGGGGCGTTTTGTGGCGGACGAGTGAAGAAATTCCTCCCACCGAGCGTCGGCCCACTAAAATCTGCAATGGCTCGCTCAATAGAGGTGCTCATGATGCGGAACGATATGACAATTTGCGCGCGATCGATGCGTGCACGGCATGCCGTCATGGTTCTAGGGGTATTCGCCGTGGCGAGTTGGTGCCGCGCCGACGGGCGGATTAGCATTTGGAACCGCGAGGGCGGCTACTATCAAATATCCGAGCGAATTCCACAAGACGCAATCGATGAATTTAAGAACCTCGATAAGGAGTCTTCCAAAGCGTTGCTTGTGGAATGGGACAAGGTCAGCTACACCTCAACAGGCGACATCCTGATTTCCGGCACCTTGAGAATCAGGAAAGGCGACGCGAAATTGCCGGCAGGCTGGCACGGCGTCGGCGTGCTCATTTGCACATCGCCGGGAAAGAATGTCGATTGGAGCAAGGGATTTGCCGGCGTGGTTGACTTTTGCGAGTATTGCATTGTGCGAGAAGACGGCAAATTTGCCATTCCAATCGCGAGGTATTCGATCGACCGGCCAATCGGCAAGAAGGGGCTATTTCAAGTCGGAATCGTCTTGGCGAAGGTCAAGGACGGCAACTTCGTTTGGGAGTCGCGCGACCCAGTTCTCGCTCAGTCAGTCAGTCATGTTTCGATCGATGGTCAGGAAAGGCTTTCGCGGGAGCTTATTGCGATCAATTCGGTCCCTTCATCCATTGGTTGGGAATATGACCCTTTGGCGATGATTCAGGCTGTCAACTACTTGCAATCTTTAAACAAACCCAAAGTGATTGCATCACTTCGTGAATTCATTCAAAAGGCAAATCCAGACGGTCCGATCGTGCGAATTCGAGAATGCATCGACACCTCCGATCGAGGGAGCCTTGAACTCTTGATTCCCCTGCTTTTCACGTCGGATATTCACGGTCAGAGCCCACCGTTGACGGGGCCGTCGTCGATGTTTCGGATCACGGTCGTCGATGGAATACCGTTTCACAACGTTCGCTTTGGCGGCATCGGCAAGGGCGCGGGAACTGATTCAAGTAAAGCATTGGTCGACTGGGCCGAGAAAAAGGGAGTGCTCCGGTCGAGTTTGTTTCGGCCGAGCGATAATCCACTTGAATCGGCCAACAAGTTGGTGGAAATGATCGCCGAACGCCATCGGCAGCTTGGAGCGAGTCCGCCGACACAAAAGCTGAAAGCTCACATTCGCCGGCAGTCGTGGAAAATGGTGCGGGAGTTGGTCGAGCCTGGCGGCAAGGATCGCTCAATCGATGACGACCTTTTCCAGGACGATGACAAATGGAAATCGCTCGTGATCAAAGTTCGCAAGCGCGAGCCATATTGGGACGAGAAAGCTCAGAAGTACGCGGCGCGAAAATAGGTCAGATTTGTGTCGCGGGCCGGGCTCCGCCCGGCGACCCGCTGCCTGAGTGGCTCCGCCGTCCGTTGGGCCGGGCACGATTGACGAGGCGGAGGCTGGCTGTCGGGAAGCGAGTTCCGCGGCAGTGACGAGGGACAGGGAATCGAAATAGAGATTTGAAATCGAAACCGGAGCCCGAAGCGCGAGCAAGGGAGCGACCGAACTCCCTTGCTGGCGCTTCGGGCTCCGGTTTCGTTTCCCTTGCTGGCGCGGCGGGCTCCGGTTTCGTTCCGCGCCTTGCTTGCGCTGCGGGCTCCCATTTCGATTCCCTTGGTGGCGCTGCGGGCTGCCATTTCAATTCCCTTGCTGGCGCTGCGGGCTCCCGGGTGTTTACAAATACAATGAGTCGGTGCCCGAACGGTGGTGTGAAATGGAGGCCCTGAAATGTTCAAGACCAAAAACGATCTTCCGGAAAGCGCCGAGCCGAATTGGTCGAGCTTTTGAATGCACGGCTGGCGGATGCGATCGATCTTCAGACGCAGACGAAGCAAGCCCACTGGAATGTGAAGGGGCCGAACTTCATCGCTCTGCACGAACTGTTCGATAAGATCAACGAGGATGTGGAAGGCTACGTGGACGATTTGGCCGAGCGGGCGGTGCAATTGGGAGGCGTGGCGGAGGGAACGGCCCGGCATGTCGCGAAACGATCGTCGCTGAGCGAATACCCGGCCCATCTGACGGACGGCCATAGCCATGTGGATGCGCTGTCGACGGCGTTGGCCACGTTCGGAAAGTTGGCTCGAAAGGACATTGTGGCCGCGAATGAGATGGGCGACGCCGACACCGCCGACTTGTTCACGGAGATTTCGCGAGGCGTTGACAAATGGCTGTGGTTTGTGGAGGCCCATTTGCAGGCCGAGAAGTAACGCGGATGCCGCCGGCCTGACGGCGCGTTGCTCGAACCAGCAATTGAATCAGGCTGAATCAAAGTGCCCGTTTCCGAGGCGATGTTGCTGCTGCCGAAGCGCCGGATTGCTCCCCGGCGCCGGGAGGAGAAATGCCCGCTTTCGAAAACACCCACCAAATTGGGCCAGGCGGCCGCCGGGTTTATTCCCGGCGGCGGCGAGATGGGCGAACGCAGTCGCGAATTCGACTGGTCGTCAACGGCGGTCGGTCCGATGTCTTCATGGCCGCAGAGCCTGAAGACGGTGGTGCGCATTCTGCTCGACTCGCGTTACGCGATGTGGCTCGGCTGGGGCCCGGAATTCACCTTTTTCTACAACGACGCCTACGCGCGAATGACGCTTGGGGCCAAGCACCCCGGGGCACTCGGGCGCCCTGCCTCGCAAGTGTGGCCCGAGATCTGGGACGAAGTCGGCCCACGAGCGGAGTCGGTCGTTCGCACCGGCGTGGCGACCTGGGACGAAGGACTGCTCCTGTTTCTGGAACGCCGCGGCTTTCCGGAAGAGACCTATCACACCTTTTCGTATAGCCCGGTGCCGGACGATTCGGGCGGCGTCGGCGGCATGCTCTGCGTCGTGACCGAAGACACCGAGCGAACCATCGGCGAGCGGCGGCTCAGGACGCTGCGCGAACTAGCGGCCCGAGCGACCGACGAGGCGAAGTCCGGCGACGACGCCTGCCACGCGGCGGCGCGAGCGCTCGCCTCGAACCCGCATGATCTACCCTTTCTCCTGCTCTATCTTCTCGATGCGGATGGCCGATCGGCCCGCTTGACCGGGGCGAGCGGTTTGTCCAGTAAATCGCCGGCGGCCCCTCCCCGCGTGGACCTCTCGGCGCCGCCAACAAATGCCGCTTGGCCGTTCCGCCAGGTGATGGAAACCGGCCGCGCGGAAACCGTGGCCGGACTGAAGCAGCGATTCGGGAGCCTGCCGGGGAATGTCTGGCCCGAACCGCCGCACTCCGCCGTGGTCTTGCCGCTGCGGAAATCGCGGCAAGAATCGCACGCGGGCTTTTTGGTGGCGGGAATCAGTCCGCGGCTGGCGCTGGATGATTCCTATTTGGGCTTCCTCGATTTGGTCGCGGCCCAGATCGCCAGCGCGGTGGCCAGTGCCCGGAGCTACGAAGAAGAGCGAAAGCGAGCCGAAGCGCTGGCCGAGTTGGATCGCGCGAAGACGACATTTTTCTCCAACGTCAGCCACGAATTTCGCACGCCGTTGACGCTGTTAATGGGGCCGGTGGAGGAGTTGTTGGCGGAGTCGGAGTTCAGTTTGTCCGAAAGCCAGCGAGAGCAGCTGACGCTGGCGCACCGCAATGCGCTTCGCCTCCAAAAACTGGTGAATACGATACTCGATTTCTCCCGCATCGAGGCCGGCCGCGTTCAGGCGTCGTACGAACCGGTGGATCTCGCCGCGCTCACGCGCCGATCTGGCCGGCAATTTCCGGTCGGCGTGCGAACGCGCGGGCCTTGAACTAATCGTAAACTGCCCGCCGTTGCGCGAACCGGTCTATGTCGATCGGGACATGTGGGAAAAGATCGTTTTGAATTTGGTCTCGAACGCCTTCAAGTACACCTTAAACGGGCAGATCGAAGTTTCGATGCACCAAGATGAGAAGCTCGCTAAACTTTCGGTCCGCGACACGGGGAGCGGAATCCCGGCGGAGGAATTGCCGCTGATTTTCGAGCGGTTTCATCGCGTGATGGGAGCGAAAGGCCGCACGCTGGAGGGCACTGGGATTGGCCTGGCCCTGGTGCGGGAACTGGCCCGGCAACATGGCGGCGATATCTCGGCGGCGAGCAGGGTCGGCCAGGGGAGCGAATTCACGGTTGCAATTCCGTTTGGAAAAGCCCATCTGCCGGCGGAACGAATCGGCGCTGTCCGCACGCCGGCCTCAACCGAAGTGGCGCAGCGCCGTACGTCGAGGAGGCGCTGCGCTGGCTGCCGCAGGCGGACAAGACTCGGGGTCAAGAGAGTCAGCCCGATTCTGGAATTCTCGTGATCAATTCGGTCGAGTCGGAGCGGCCCCGCATCCTCTTGTGCGACGACAATGCGGACATGCGGGAGTACATCGCGCGGCTGCTGTCGCAGCGATACGAGGTGACGGCGGTCGCGAACGGCCGGATGGGCCTCGACGCCGCGCTGGATCGGCCGCCGGACCTCGTTTTGTCCGACGTGATGATGCCGGGCCTTGACGGATTTGGATTGCTGCAGGCGCTGCGGGCCGACGAGCGCACCGCCACCGTTCCGTTTTTGCTCTTATCGGCCCGGGCGGGCGAAGAAGCGCGAATCGAGGGCCTGGCGGCCGGCGCCGATGACTACGTAACCAAGCCATTCCGAGCCCGCGAACTGATGGCTCGATTGCAAGCGCACTTGTCGCTGGCGAAATTGCGCCGCGAGGCGAATCGAGCCCTCGAGCGAAGCGAGCGATTTCATCGAATTATTTCCGACCTGACATCCGATTTCACCTTTTCGATCCGGCTGAACGAAACGACCGCCTCGTCGAACTTGGAGTTCATTTCGCCCGGTTTTACGACCGTGACCGGCTACACGCTGGAGGAATTGAATGCGCGCGGCGGCTGGCCGACCATTATTCATCCGGACGACTTACCGATCACGGCGAGGTCGATTGAGCGTGTTTTCACCGGGGAAAACGATGCCGCGGAACTGCGATTGATCGCCAAGAACGGGACGTTTCGTTGGGTTCGCTACGCGAGCCACCCGGTGACGGACGCGCAGGGCCGCGCCACGGGCTTCATCGGGGCCGGGCAGGACATCACCGAGCGCAAGCACGCCGACGAAGCACTGCGCGAGGCGAACGCGACGTTGCGAAGTTTCTACGAGACGGCCCCGGTGATGATGGGCGTCGTCGAGGTCATTGGCGACGACATTCTGCATCTGACCGACAACGCCGCGACGGGCCGATTTTTCGGCGTCGAACCGGAACGGCTCTCCTTCCGCCGCGCCAGCGAACTCGGCGTCCGGCGGGAACATTTGCGGGAATGGGTTCGGCACTACCGCGCGAGCGAGCGAACCCGCCAGCCCGTTCGCTTCGAGTATCCCCACGAGACGGCCAACGAAATTCGCTGGGTTTCGGCCATTGTTTACTGCATCGAACGCCTGCCCGGCGGCCGGGCCCGCTGTTCCTATGTGGCCGAGGATGTGACGGATCGCAAGCGCGTCGGCGAGGCGTTGCGGCGGGCGGACCAGCAATGGCGCGATCTCGCCGAGGCGTTGCCCAATCTGGTCTGGACCGACCTGCCGGACGGCCAATGCGATTATCTCAGCAGCCAGTGGGGGACATACACCGGAATTCCCGAATACGAGTTGCTCGGTCTGAACTGGCTCGACCGCGTCCTTCATCCGGACGACCGGGAACGAACGTTGAAATGCTGGATGACGGCGGTCGCGGACAAGGGAATCTACGATTTAGAGTATCGCATTCGCCGGCATGACGGGCAGTATCGCTGGTTCAAAACGCGCGGCGTGCCGATCCGGGATGACCGCGGCCAGATCGTGAAATGGTTCGGCACCTGCACCGACATCGAGGACCAAAAACAGGCGGTCGAGGAATTGCGCCGTAGCGAGGAGCGGTTCCGTCAACTGGCCGACGCCATGCCGCAAATCGTCTGGACCGCCGGGCCCGACGGCATCATTGATTACTCGAATCTGCGCTGGCACGAGTTTTCCGGGTCGAGCATCGGCATTGGCAATGAGACGTGGAGCAGAATCGTTCACCCCGAAGACTTGCCGGAGGGCAACGTAAAATGGGCCGAGTCGGTCCGGACCGGCCGCGCATTTGAAATGGAAATGCGGTTGCTGGACCGGAAAACGGGAACCTATCGCTGGCACCTGCTCCGCACGCTTCCCGCGCGGGACCAACGGGGCAGCGTGGTCCGCTGGTTCGGAACCAGCACCGACATTCATGAGCAGAAGCAGAGCGCCGACGCGGCCCGCTTTCTGGCCGAGGCCAGCGCGGAATTGGCGTCGCTGGTGGACGATGAAGGCACGCTGCAAAAAGTGGCGGACCTGGCGGTTCCCTATTTCGCCGACTGGGCCACGGTGGATTTGTGGCACGAGGGCGGCTCGATTCGACGGCTCGCGGTGGCGCATCAGGATAAGTCGAAACTCGAACTCGCGGAGAAAATGTACCGGCTGTATCCGCCTCGACCCGAATCACGACGCGGCATCGGGTTCGTGTTGCGGACCGGCCAGTCGGAAATCGTCCCGGAAATCAGCGACGACATGCTGGTGCGTAGCGCCCGCGACGACGAACATCTGCGGCTGATGCGGGCCCTGGGACTGTGTTCGTTCCTATGCGTGCCGCTGGTCGTTTCGGGAAAGACGATTGGATCGCTGACGTTCGTCACGGCCGAATCGCGCCGCCGTTTCGCGCCATCGGATTTGGCGTTGGCCAATGACCTGGCGCACCGGGCCGCGATCGCCATTGAAAACGCCCGGCTTTACGAAGCGCTCAAGACGGCGGATCGCAAAAAGGATGAGTTCATCGCCATCCTCGCCCACGAGCTGCGCAATCCGCTCGCGCCGATTGCCAACGCCCTGCAGGTGATGCGCCTGACGATGGTCGGCGGCCCCGCGGCGCAGGTCCGCGACATGATGAGCCGCCAGGTGGAACAAATGACGCGGCTGGTGGACGACCTGCTCGACGTGTCGCGGATCACCAGCGGAAAAATCACGTTGCACAAGGAACGGCTGGACATTTCCGAGGCGATTGTCGGCGCCTTGGAAACGAGCCGGCCGCAAATCGAGGCCGCCAAGCATCAGTTGATCATCGGGCCGCCGCCAAAACGGCTGTCTGTCAACGGCGACAAAACCCGCCTGGCCCAGGTGATTTCGAACCTGCTGACCAACGCGTCGAAATACACGCCGGAGGGAGGACGCATCTCGCTGACGGTCGAGCCCGAGCAGGATTTCGTCGTGATTCGAGTTCGGGACAATGGGCTGGGCATTCCCGCCGAAATGCTTCCGAAAATCTTTGACATGTTTACACAGGTCGATCACAACGTCGGGCGGGCCCAGGGGGGGCTCGGCATCGGCCTGACGATTGTGCGTAATTTGGTGGCGATGCACGGCGGGAGGATCGAGGCGCAGAGCGCCGGCGCCGGCCACGGGAGCGAGTTCATCATTTTTCTGCCGTTCAGCGCCGGATGAACCGAATCAGCCCGCCGGCAACGACGATTTCAATCGGGAAGTGCCGCTCGCGGATGGGATTTCGCGCCGCATTCTGGTGGTCGATGACAATATTGATTCCGCGGAGAGCCTCAGTATGCTGCTCCGACTGAAGAGCAACGACGTGCGAATCGCGCACGACGGGCCGACCGCATTGCATGTCGCGGAATCGTTCCTTCCGGAAGTTGTGCTTCTCGATATCGGCATGCCGGGAATCGACGGCTACGAAGTGGCGCGCCGACTGCGACAGATGACTTCGCTGAAAAGCGCGTTGATCATCGCGCAAACCGGCTGGGGCCAGGAGAATGACCGACGCCGGTCGACGGAAGCCGGGTTCGATCATCACTTCACTAAGCCGATCGATTGCACCGCTTTGGAAAAATTGCTCGCAAGCATGCCGCGAAATCAGCCGGCACGATCGGGTTCCCAGGCCGTCCCGGCGTCTGACGAAAGCTAAATGGCGCTTCCGGACTTCTTTCGTCGCGTTCTGCAATTGAATCGTGGAGAGTTATGTGGATCTCGGTCGTGCAGCACTGCTTGGCCGCCTGCGACGGTTGGGATTGATGGTGAAGTCCCCGCAGGCGGCCAAGCAGTGGCAATGGAATTCGATATTGATGCTTTCGTGCAGCAAGTCGGGACTGTTTGGATCGTGATGACTCCGTGCACCAAGACGGGACTTTTTGGATCGTGATGATTCCGTGCACCAAGACGAGACAGTTTGGATCGTGATGATTTCGTGCAGCAAGTCGGGACAGTTTGGATCGTGATGATTCCGTGCAGCAAGACGAGACTGTTTGGATCGTGATGATTCCTTGCCCGCGCAGTTGTGATTGCCACTGCTTGGCCGCCGTCGGGAGACTCGCCATTGTGCAGAATCATCGCTGGCGGCCAAGCAGTGCGAAACGGCCGTGCGAGATGCAGCAGCGGAATCTTGCGCTGGGCCGGACACCGGCACGAACATTTATCGTTTCGATTGCCGATCGAGCCGCTGTTTCAGTTCTTCGTTCGATTTCTTGAGTTTCTCCAACTCCTGCCGCAGGCGTGAAATCTCGACTGGCGCCGGTGTATTGGATCGAATCTGCTCGACGGCTTTCTTGGCCAATTCCGCGATGCGTGGATTGGTGTCGTGCAGGGCGATCATTTCGAGGACCGGCACGCTCGTCGACGCGGATCGGCCCAATTCGCGGACGGCGCCGACCGCCGCGCCGCGAATGCGCGGGGTTTCGCCTTCGAGGCAAGCGCCGACCGCGGCGGCGATGTTTTTTCGCTGAGCCTCGTCGGGGTTTCCAGTCCGTGCCAGATTGGCAAGAGCGCCGAGCGCCGCCAAGCGGGTTTGGTGCGGCTTGCCGCGCTTGGTCCAGGAAATGAGCGTATCGAGCACCGACATGTCTTGCGACGCGCCGAGTCCGTGAAGGGCGGCGGAGCGCAGCATTTCGTGATCCGAGGGCTTCGCCAGCCAGGGCATCAAAACCGCCACGGCGTCCTTGGTTCGAAAATGTCCATAGGTTGAGACGGCCGTCGATTCGACATTCTCGCTGGCATCGCCGGACTTGAGAAGTTCCTTGACGGCGGTCGCCGCCTTTGGGTCGTCGGTGAATTTGCCCAGCGCCTCGACGCAGGCGCGGCGAACCTTTGGCTGTGCATTCTTCAATCCGGCGATCAGGGCGTCGCGGCAAGCGTCGCCACCGCTGTCGCCAAGGGCCCGGGCGATCTCCGCCGCCACGCCCCAGAACTTTTCGTGCTTCAGGCAGTCGGCGAGCAGGTCGCGATCGGCCGGTTCCTTGCTCTTACCGAAGTGTTCGGCGGAGCGAATGCGCACGGACACACTTGAAGATGATTTCAACTGCTCCGCCCAAAGGTTGCGGCCCTGATCGATGTGCCATTCCGCCAACAGGGTTAGCCTCGGATCGATTTCGATCTGACTCGCCGAGGCCTGCTTCAGGAAGAAGGTGTGCTCTTTTTCCGTGATCGGCAGGCGATCTTCCTGCCAGGCGCCCTGGCCCGACGCGCCGACGAAGTGGCTGATCGGCAGGTCGAGTTGGAACGGCTCGCCCGGCTGCAATTGCTTGACCTGAATCTTGGTCAGTTTGCTGTCGGCGAGGTATTCGACCTTGACCTGAAGGCTGGGCCAACCCGGACGCTCGGTCCAGTCGTAGAAGAACCGTTCCAGATTTCGGCCGCGTGACGCGTTCCAGCGTCTTGCGGAAATCGCTGGTTTCGACGCTCTGGTACTTGTGCTCGGTGGCGTAGACTCGCACCGCCTTCCAGAAATCCTTTTCGCCCAGGCGCTCACGCAGCATGTGCAGCACCCAGGCGCCCTTGGGATAGGCGCGGGCGTCGAACATCGAGTCCGGCGACGGATAGTGCCGATCGACAATCGGCCGCGTCTTCGCGATCTCATTCCCGATCACCGCGCGATTTGTGGATGAGATCATACATGGCCTCATCCTTGCTCTTGCCATGCTCGGCCCAGACGACTTCGCAAAAGCTGGCCCAACCTTCATTGAGCCAAATGTGCGCCCAATCGCGGCAGGTAACGAGATCGCCCCACCACTGGTGCGCCAATTCGTGCGAAATCAGCCATTCGGCGTCGCTATCGACGGCGGCGCGCTCGCTGATCAAGCCAAAATCGGTCAGAGTCGTGGCGCTGGTGTTTTCCATGCCGCCTGCCGTGAACTGTTCGACCACGACCTGGGCATATTTTTCCCAAGGGTAGTCGACGCCAAAGCGACGGCTGAAAAAGTCGATCATTTCGCGGGTGCGGCCAAATGTGCGAGCGATATCTTTCTTTCTCCCAACTGGCACGTAATAGGAGACTTCCTTCCCTTTCCATTTATCGCGAACGATGTCGAACTTGCCGACCACCAACGTGACCAGATAGCTGGCGTGCGGCTTGTCCTGCTTCCAGTGGAACGTGACGGTCTTGTCGTCATTCACTTTTTTGTTAATCAGTTTCCCGTTGGAGAGAACCTCGAAGCCATCGGCGACGATGACGATCAACTCGGTCGTTTGTTTCTGATCGGGATGATCGAGACTCGGAAACCAATAGCGATTGGTGATCGATTCGCCCTGGCTCCAGACCGTGAGGGGAACGTTTGGCTCCGCCGCGGTCGGTCCGAAAAAGTACAAGCCGTCTTTCGGCTCGCGCACGCGGTAGTTGACGACAAGCCAGCCGTCGCGCCCTTCAGGCCATTCATTGGGCAAGTCGATGTCGAGAGTTTTCCCGTCGTGGCGAAAGACCAATGGCGGCCGCGGTTTGTCTTGCTCGGGATTGTCGTTCGCGGACGGATTGACGGCCCCCAGTGAAACCTGACTCACCTCGAAGCCGACCGCGTCGAGCGGGACATGCCGGATGGAATGCGTCGTGCGAAAGCGCAGATAGGCCGTGGCGTCGACGGTCTTCTTCGGCAGATCGACCTTGAGATCGAGCCGGATATGGCGAATATCGACCGGCCGATCGCCGGCGACCCGCAATGGCTGCTGACTGAATGCCTGACCGAGCCCAATGACGAGGAAAAATAGCGCAGGTAGGAAACGCTTCATGGGGTTCTCGCGGTGTGGATGGAACTTGAATCGATGGGATCATTGTAGGCACGGCAACGATTTGGCAGCACCGTGATGAAAAACATCGACCGCGCGGAAATGGCTGCGAGTCATCTCATCCGCTTATTTGGAGCAAGTCAGAGCAGTTTTTCCGGCGTGATCGGCAGGTCGCGGACGCGCTTGCCGGTCGCGTGATAGACGGCGTTGGCGATGGCCGGGGCCACGCCGACGATCGCCAGTTCGGCGATGCCTTTCGCGCCGAGCGGATTCACATGAGGATCGCGCTCATCGACAAAGAATGCCTCGAGGTTGGGAATGTCGGCATTCACCGGAACGCGATAGTCGGCCAGATTCGAATTCACCACGCGGGCGTTTCGCGAATCCCAGATCACCTGTTCCAACAGGGCCATGCCGATGCCGCCGATCATGCCGCCGATCGCCTGGCTATTGGCGGTTTTCGGATTGATGATTCGGCCCGCCCCGAAGCCGCCGACCACCCGCGCGACGCGAATCGTCCCCAGGTCCGGATCGACCCGAACCTCGACAAACATGGCGCCGAAGGCTCGCATCGAAAAACGCTTGGCCTCGTCGCCCGGTTTGGACTCCCGCGTCAACTCGAATGAGTTCTTATTGTGGCGTTTCAAGATTTGGACAAACGATTCGCCGCGGGCGGGATCGTTTTTGTCGAAAAACCGGCCGTCGGCCGCCGCGATTGCCTCGGGCGGCGCCTGATGCAGCGGCGATCGTTCGTCATCGCGCGCCAGTTCGAAGAGTTTTCTCCGGACGGCGTTGGTGCAGTCGTGAACCGCGGAACCGACGCTGGCAACCGTCATCGATCCGCCCTCGACCGGCGACTCGGGAAAGGCGCTGTTGCCCAATTCAAATTTGATCTTGCTAACTGGCAATGCCAAGCCGTCGGCGGCGATCTGGCTCATGACCGTATAGGTGCCCGGACCGATATCGTGGCTCGCCGTGCGAATCACCGCCGAGCCGTCGGCCATCAGCCGAACCTGCACCGTGGCCTTTTGGCGGTGGGTCGGCCAGGTCGCCGTGGCCATGCCGTAGCCAACCAGCCAGTGCCCGTCGTGCATTGACCGCGGCTTCGGATTGCGGCGGGCCCAGCCAAAACGCTTGGCCGCCTCCTCGTAACATTCTCGCAGCGATTTGCTCGACCACGGCCGTTGCGATTGGGGATCGTCGTCGGCATGGTTGTGCAGGCGCAGTTCGATCGGATCGATTTGCAATGCGATCGCCAACTCATCGAGTGCCGACTCCAACGCATAGATTCCTGAAGCTTCGCCCGGTCCGCGCATCGGCGTCGGCGTATCGACATTCATTTGCGCCAGCCGATACTTCGTTTCGACATTGGGGCACGCATAAAGCACCTTGCTCGGGTTCAAAACGGTCTCGGTGTATTGTTCGTATTCCGAGGTTTGTCCAATCGCCTCGTGGCGAATGACGGTCAATTCGCCGTCGCGCGTTGGCGGCCAGGGCCACTTTTTGAACGGTGTAGGGCCGGTAGCCGGGGATCGTGAACATTTGGGTGCGCGTCAAAACGAGTTTGACCGGCCGCTTGACAACCTTGGCGGCGAGTGCGGCGATGAAGACATGCGGCCAGGCCCGCAGCGCCTGGCCAAAGGCCCCGCCGACGAATGGCGAAATAACTTCCACGTTTTCGACCGGGATTTTGAAGACCGCCGCCGCCTGCTTCTGAACGTTGTCCACCCATTGCGTCTTGTCGTAAAGCGTGAGTTTCGGCCCGTCCCAAACGGCCACCGTGGCGTGCATTTCCATCGGGGCGTGATTCTCGGCCGCGATGGTGTAAGTCTGCTCCACCTTCACGGAAGCATTTTGCCAGGCCTTAATTGGATCGCCGCGCTCGAATCGGCCGACTTCTTCCTCGACTCGTCATCTGAATCCGGTTTGCCCGGGATCAACCCGTGAGCGGCCGCCGACGCAAAATCGTTCACGGAGCGTTCTTCGCGATAGGAGACGCGAACCAGGGCCGCCGCTTGCATGGCGCGCTCGAGGGTGTCGGCGACGACGACCGCGATCGGCTGGCCGTTGTAATGGACAACATCGCTTTGTAAGGGCTGAAGTGGATGGCCGATGGTGGGGTCGGTTCCGCCTTTCGCCTCCTCGGGAAAGTGAGCCTTGGGCGCGTTGCGATAGCTAATCACGGCGAGCACGCCGGGCGGCTTTCTCCGCCGCGGCCGAGTCGATCTTCTCGATTCGTCCCTTCGCGATCGTGCTGAGCACGAGCACGCCGTGGGCCAGATTGTGAGGCTTCGCCTCGGCGGCGTAGCGCGCCCCGCCGGTCACTTTGAGCCGCCCATCGACTCGGTTCAGCGGCTTGCCAATCGCATGTTCGAGCGCCATGTCGCCACTCCTGTAGGTCGTCCACTTCGCAACAAATCGAAGTGCAAATCGATCACTGCCTGTTTGCGACTGTTTCCAGGGCCCGCACGATAGTTCGCCGCGCCAGTTCGATTTTGAAGGCGTTGTATTTCTGCGGCTTCGCCCCCTGCATCGCGGCTTTCGCGGCTTCGCTGTAAGTGGCCTTTTCGGGTTTCGACCCGACGAGGGCCTTTTCGGCTTCCGCGGCGCCACGGTTTGCTGGCGACGCCGCCGAGCGCGACCCGGGCCGCGCTGATTTTGCCGCCTTTTACCTCGAGTGCCACCGCCGCGGACGCGAGCGCGAATTCGAACGACGCGCGTTCGCGGACTTTCAGATAATGCGATTTCGCGAAAAACGGCATGTTCGGCAGTTCCACGGCGGTGATCAATTCGCCAGGCCGCAGCACATTTTCCTTGGCCGGATCTTCGCCATACGGGATGTAAAACTCTGAGATGGGAATCCGGCGATCGCCATTCGGTCCGTGCACCAGAATGACGGCGTCCAACGCGACAAGGGCGACGCACATATCCGAAGGATGCGTGGCGATGCACTTGTCGCTCACACCCAGGACGGCGTGGCTGCGGTTGTAGCCGTCGATCGCGGCGCAACCCGAGCCGGGCTGGCGCTTGTTGCAGGGCCAAATCGTTTCGCGAAAATAGGTGCAGCGCGTGCGCTGCAGGAGGTTGCCGCCTACCGTGGCCATGTTGCGAATCTGCGCCGTCGCCCCCGACAGCAATGCCTCGGATAGTACGGGATAGCGCTGGCGAATGACCGCGTGATAGGCCAGGTCGCTGTTGCGCACCATGGAGCCGATGCGGACGCCGTTTTCGATCAAATCGATTTTGGCGAGTGGAACATGATTGATGTCAACCAGGCGGTTTGGCGTCATCACGTTCAGTTTCATCAGATCCAGGATCGTCGTGCCGCCCGCGACATATTCGCTCCCGGCGGGCTGATTCTGCTTGATGGCGTCGGCCGGATCGTTGGCCCGCACATACGAGAACAGTTCCATGGTGGATCCTCGCGCTCGCGGTTCTCGAACTACGGCTTGGCCGCTTGGGCGGCCTGAGCGTCTTTGATGGCGGCCAAAATGTGCGGATAGGCGCCGCAACGGCAGATATTTCCGCTCATCAGTTCGCGAATTTCGTCGTCGCTGTGCGCATGGCCTTCATTGATGAGCCCGACGCCGGAGCAGATTTGTCCGGAGGTGCAGTAACCGCATTGAAATGCATCGTGATCGATGAATGCCTGCTGCAATGGGTGCAACTCGTCATTGTCGGCGAGCCCTTCGATGGTCACGATCTTTTCGCCCGTGTGCATGATGGCGAGCGTCAGGCAAGAATAAATGCGCCGCCCGTCGATCAGGACCGTGCACGCGCCGCACTGGCCGTGGTCGCAGCCTTTTTTCGTGCCGGTGAGGCCGATATATTCCCGCAGCGCATCGAGCAACGACACGCGCGGTTCGAGCTTGAGTTGGTGCGCCTCGCCGTTGACGTGGAGCACGACCGGCAGCGCAATCGCCTGCGCTTTTTGGCCTGGCTCCGCACCTGCGCCGCGATTCATGCTCAGGCCCTCCATTCCGCCCGCGACGACGATGCCGCCCGCCGACCGCTGCAGAAACTGACGCCGGGAAACGTCGTCGTTTGCCGCCGATTGGGATTCGTCGCGCTCTGGTTGCGGTTCGTGCATGTCGTTGCTCATGCTTCCTGCCCCCGAAAAACTTGATGCAATTGATGAAGGCGGCACTGAGAAGAAGCGGCGTTAGGGCCGCCGGCACGAGACCAGGCCAGCCGCAAAACGGCTGCAAACGTGGTGCCAACAGGCAGCTCGAAATGTCGGAGGCGATTTACTCCGAATCGCCTTTCTTGAGCGGGCGACCGTCCCAGATGATGAGTTCGCTATCGTTTCCATTGCCGCAACCGGCCATCAGGCGTTGCCCGTCGCCGCTGAACGAGAGGCTGTTAATCGGCTGCTGGGCATCGGCGAGCGTGAGCAGTAATTGGCCGGAATCCGTGTCCCACAATTCGACGGTGCGATCGTCGCAGGCGACGGCGAGGCGGCGCGAGTCCGGCGTAAAGCAAACTCGCCGAGCGTCGGTCGGGAGTTTTCGCTCATACAGTTTCTCGCCCGTGGACGGGTTCCAAACTCGCAATGTCGCGTCAATGCTGCCGACCGTCGCGATCTGCTTTCCATCGGGTCGAACGGCGAACGAGGCGATCGACCATTTGTGTTTGGTCTCGAAACTCGACTCCATTTGCCGCGATTCCAGGTTCCAGGTGGAGATGGTGTCTCCGTCGGCCGCAGTGAATCGTTTGCCGTCGGGCGACATCGAGAGCAACTTGACGCTGCTCGGAACTCCGTCAAAGCGGTACTGGATTTTTCCCGTGTCGGCGTCGATCTGCACTAGCAACATGCGGGCGAATTCCTTCACCTTCGCCAGCAGATCCTTCTCATTGGCGTTTTCGAGCAGGCTGCCCACGAAATGATCGTCGAAATTCTCCGAACGATTCAACCACGACCGGATGTGTTCCTTAGCGATCTTCGCCATCAGGCCTTCTTGTTTCAGCACCTCGAGAAACGAGCGCGGATTTCGCACGGCGAGAATGCCCTTGCCGTCGGCCGTATAGGCGATCGGTCCCGTGAAATCCGGGAAATAGGCGACTTCTCGCGCGACTCGATTTCACAAACGTGAATGCCCGTCGGACCGATCGCCGCGAACCGTTTCTCGTCCGGGCGGAGTGCGACGCCCGGAGAATAGACGGTGAGCTTGGTCGCCTGTTTGATCGCGATGCTGCGCGATTCCAAGCCTCCGTTGATATCGGTGATTTCGGCGGATGGCGCGCCATTGCGGCCGGCGTGATACGCCACGGCGAGATTGCCATCGCGGCTGATCGCCGCGGACACGATCGTCCCCGAATCGCCGCGCATCGATTCGAATCCCGGCGGCGATAGATTCCAGAATTTGACCGTGCCGTCGAAGCCGGCGGAAACAATTCCGCCGTTCTTGGGCAGGAACCGCAAATCGTTGATATTGTCCGCGTGACCGCGAAGGACGCCGAGTTCGCGTCCGCTTGAGACGTCCCAGAGACGAATGGCCCGGTCCTCGCCCGCCGATGCCAGTGTGCGGCCATCGGGACTGAAAGCAAGCGCGAATACCTGACCGGAGTGGCCGAACAACAAGCGGCGTCGTGGCCGTCGGCGACGTTCCAAATCCGAATCGACCGATCGCCGCTCGCGGTGGCGACCAGCGAATCGTCGGGGCTGAATGCAACCGCGTTGACCCGGTCGGTATGGCCAATGAGATTGCAGATGAGCTTCCCGGTCCGGGCGTCGCAGATGGGAATCGGATCGGCGGGCAATCCGTTTAGCGCGATTCGGAAATGTGGTCCACCAGGCGAAGAAACGGCCGTCGTCGCTGAATCTGCCCTCGTTTGGCCTCGAGCGATGCGGGCCGCGAATCGTCCGCATTAATTGTCCGGTTCTCGCTTGCCAGTATTTGAACTCGACGTAGATGCGAAATTCTCCACCCGGCGGCGGATCGACCCACAATTCATTCGCGGTTACGATCTCATCGTTGCCGACGAAGACGGCGTCGTAGCCGGCGTGCTCGAACTTGCTGCCGGCCCAGGCCAGCGCCCCGGAATCCACGCGATAAACGCGCAAAGCGCTGGTCGATGCCGGAATTGTCGCCAGGAGTTTGCCGTCCGGGCTAAACGCCAACCGCGCGCGGTCCAGTAAGGTTTGTCAAATTCAGAGTGATGCGCGATCTTGCCGCTGCGCAAATCCACGATCCGCAAAGCTTCCTTGGTCTCGACCGACTTGTCATTTTCCGCTTTCACGACGTCGCCCACGGCGGCGAGGAACGTGCCAT
This sequence comes from uncultured Gemmataceae bacterium, assembly GCA_963815035.1. GTDB lineage: Bacteria > Planctomycetota > Planctomycetia > Gemmatales > Gemmataceae > JBGQCZ01. The sequence goes on along the minus strand of CAWFFC010000023.1, from coordinate 207,148 downwards.
CGCGGCTCAGCGCCACGCGGTTGGCGAATCGATCGTGCGTCCGGATCGATTGCCGCGGGCCCTGGCACAATTGTTTGAGGTGATACCAGTCGAACGATCGCAATTCCGGAAGGCACCGATCCAGAATCTCATTCGCCGAATCGATTTTCATGTCGCGACGTTCGCGGTCGGCGGCGATGATCCGCATTTGATGGGTCGTGATTTGCAATTCTTGCTTGGCCTTCGTTTCCGCGTCGGCTCGATCTTTTTCCGCCTTTTGCGCCTCGCGGGCCTCGAACATTTTTACGGTGATCAGAGTAAAACTGACGGCTGCGAGAATCAGCATGGCCGCGGAGAGTCCGGCAACCCACGGATTGCGGCGGCACCACTTGGCGAATCGCTCCGACGTCGTCGGCGAGTGCACGGAAATCGGCCGGTTGCTGAGAAATCGATCCAAGTCGTCGGCCAGCGCCTCCGCCGACGGATAGCGCCGCCTCGGCTCCTTTTCCAGGCAATGCAAGGCGATGGCCTCGAGTTCCCAGGGAATATCCGGGCGGAGCTTTCGCGGCGGCACGGGATTCAGGAACAGCACCTGGCGCAGGACTTCGGTCTTGGTCGGCCCCACGAACGGCGGACGGCCGGTGAGCATCTCGTAGAGAATCGCGCCCAGGGCATGCACGTCGGATGCGGGACCGATTTCCTTGGCTCGGCCGCCGGTCTGCTCAGGGGCCATGTAGCAGAGCGTGCCGCCGGTGTCGCCGGAGAGGCGGGCGGTTTCGCCGTCGGCCAGCCGGGCGAAGCCGAAGTCGGAAATCTTGGGCGTGCCGTAACCGGCCGCATGATCGCCCACCGAATCGAGCAGCACGTTCGCCGGCTTCAGATCGCAATGGACGATCTTTCGCTGGTGCACATAGTGCACAGCGCGGGCCAGCGTCTCGACCATCTGGGCCGAGGCTCGCGCCGCCTGCGGCTTGCCGCGGAGTTTTTGATCGAGGCTGCCGCCCTCGACCAATTCCAGACACAGAAATGGGCAGCCCTCCGCCTCGCCCACGTCGTGAATTTGCACCACATTGGGGTGCTTCAGTTGGGCGATGGCCCGGGCCTCTTCCAGAAACAACTTCAGGTGTTTCGGATCGGCGTCGCTCCAGTCGCGCAACAGCTTGATCGCGACGTCGCGGTTCAGCTTGATCTGCCGCGCGCGGTAGACAATGCCCATGCCGCCGCGGCCGAGCTTTCGCAGCGATTCATAGCCCGGCAAGGGGGGCGGCGGCTCCTCGATCGGAATCGCGCCGGCCTGCCCGGCGAAGACTCGCGACCGCGGCGTCACTGCCTGGTGGACCTCGAATTGACGCCGCAGCGCGGGAGCGAAATTTGGAAATCGCTTGGCATATTCCTCGAAATCCGGCGACTCGCCTTTTTCCTCTCGAAGAATGATTTCGTTGTAAATCAAATCCAGTACCGAGGGATCGCTGGCCTTCAGGCCGGGGTGCCGATCGAGCAACGATTCGACGAGCACCCGGTCGCCGCGCTCCCAACTCGAGGCGCTGGTTGGCGAGTAGGTCGTCGAGTTCAGGCGCGGCCATGTTCCGCCTCCTCGCCGAATTGCTCGCGCAGCCGTTGGCGGATGCGCTCATGCTTTTTTCGCTGGCCGTCGGCAGTGCCGCCGAGCCGCTGCGCGATTTGCTCCCACTCGAGCTTGTCGCCATGACGAAGTTGCCACAGTTCCCATTCGTCGTCGGAAATGACGTCGCGGGCCAGGGCAATCAGTTCCTTGCGAACGGCCTGCTCGCTGGGCGAAGGTTCGCCCGCCGGAGCAAACAGCGATTCGAAGATTTCGATGACATCGTTGCCGCCGCCGCGCCGCTCGGCGTGCGCTCGCCGCGCCTGATCGATGACCTTGAAACGAACCATGGTCGCCAGCAGTTTCAGCAATTCATCGGGCCCCTGCAGCCGGGATTGGAATTCGCCGCGATCGGCTCGTTTGAAAAAGCTGAACATCACCATTTGCAAAACGTCGGACGATTCGAGCAATCGGCGCATGCGGGCGGTTCGCAGGCGGATGCGGGCCATGCGGCGGACCTCGTCGCCATAACGGCGGTGAATGTCGGCTGCCGCATCTTGATCGCCCTGCCGCAATCGCTCCATCAACTCGGCAAACGACGGTTCCGCGGACATGGATGATCCCCCGAGGCTGAATTGTCGGATGTTCAGCCAGTATCGCAGCGCGGGATCAATCCGGCCAGCGCGAACCGGACAACGGGGACAGCGCGGCCAGCGACAGCCGCGCTCCCCGGCAAGCCAAAATCGTCGGATGCGGCTCATGGTTAGCGCCTCAACGTATTGCTGTATTTGCCGTCGGCGGATCGGATCGTGACCTGATTGTCATTCAGCCAGACCAGATTCATTTGCACGGTTTTGCCGTTCTCGGCCTTGATGGTCATCGAGCTTCCCGAGACCGCATATTCGCCGCGAATCGAATTGAGGATCACGCCCTCGGCGTCCACCCGCACGCAACGAAACGTGCGATTGAGTCGGAATTGCCATTCGTCGGTCTGATTAGGGTCTTTCCTCTGACCTTCTACGCAAGTTGCGGAGAAGTTTCTGCAGTTGAAAACTGTTGTACTCAGGCGGCTTGCCGGTGGTAGCGGCGATACGTTTGGAGGGTGTCGCCAAACGCGCCGGCCTTGGTGGGTGACGCGCCAGCCGACGGGTGCGCGGGACTTTGGCCACCAAGCCGCGGACGTGCAGACGTTTCAGGATGCGGCCAATGGCGGCACTGTGGCGCTGGCGTTCCGGAGCGCGGGGATGATCGGCGTACAAGGCCGCGCGAATGTCCTGGTTGCGAAAACCTTGCGTGATGTGGTCGCCGGCCAGCACGGCGGCGAACACACGCGCTTCCTCGTCCCGAGCCGGGTTGAAACCCGCGTAGCTGCGTCCGTTGTCACGCTGACGTTCGGTGAGGATTTTCAACTCGTCGTAACCGGGCGTTGGATCGTCGACCGCAGCCAAGGCTTCCAGGTAGCGGTGGTTGCAAGCCAAGGCATGGCGTTGATAGTGATGCATGTTGCCAACACCCTTGCACATCGCGAACCAACCGGTCGTCGTGGTGCCGTCTCGATGTCGACATTCCCGCAAGACTTTGAATTCTCCGGGTTGATTGATGACGGTTTCCACACGCAGCAGCAGACCCAACTTGTCGTACATCTTCAGCCAGTTCCTCTTCATAAAGTGTTTGAGGCACACGCCAGGCTCCCGCACCGACTTGTAATGCGTCTGGATTTCGCCGTCGAAGCGTTCGTGCCACTTGCGTCCGAGATAACAGAAGATTTTCTTGGGACTGAAGGTGAGCAAGGCGAATTCCAGCAGTCGCACGAACAACCCCGCCAACGCCTGCTTGCCGGTAAAGCGCAGATCGGTGGCGTACTCGGCTTGGTCGATGACCCAGTAATGGCCCAGGCCCTTGAGTTCCGCGTGCAGCAGCGGATTGACCTGCCGGGCGTAGCGTTCCAGGATCTTCGGCCATGGCAGTTTGGCGAAGCGGTCCGCGATCCGCTGGGCCGCAACCGGATCGGCCAACTCGACGAAGGCGTTATCGACCTGTTCGAAGGCGATGCCTTTCTTCTTCAGTTGCCGCGCCACGAAGTCGTGGCCATTGGCATACACCTGACAGGTGAACGGCGCCCAGGTCTGCAAGCGGACGTGCATCAGCCCCAGTTCGCGGTCGATGAAGTAATAGTACAAGACCCGCTGCGGCACCTTCCGCGACACGAAGCAGGGCCGATCCTTGCCGGGCTTGAGCTTGAAAGTGCGACAAGCCTCCATCACGCACAAGATGCCGACCAACCCCTCGGTGATGGGGTGCGCTTGCAGGTGCTTTTTGGCCCAAGCATCCTTGTCGATGTCGCCAATCCCATACTCCCAGACCCGGCCGTACTTCTGGGCCAAGAGCTTGGCGTGCTCCACCAAGCGGTTCGACCAAGCCGGCCCGAGCGTCTTCACGAAGTCGGCACGGCGCATGTTCAACCGGTAATCGACGAAGTTCTCAAATTCATACGCCCGACTGATGGGCAAGTGGCCCTTGAAGATGACACGGTCAAAACACGACAGAACCCAGGAGATGACGCTGGCAAACTTGGCGACGAACGAGCATACTGTCTTCATGGCATCCGCTTCCTGAATGACTGCTGGTAACAATCATTTTGGAAAGTCGGATGCCTATTTTCTTCATTCACGGGCGGTGGGCGAAGCCCACGTTAGGCTTTCCGTTCACATGCACTTCTTGTTTCCAAGCGCCACCGAGAAGTGTGTGGGTTTTCGCCGGGATCAGCGGCGACTCCCAGGGCTTCCGGATCGTCGCGGCTGGAAAAAGCGGGTACGCAATATCGAGCTTGGGATTGATCGATTTTGAAGGAACAATTGGGCCTTCCCACGGCTTTTGCGATCGCGCCACATAGGTCGGCCGACTGCCGGTCAGCGTGAATCCCGATGATTGGATCAGGTTTCGAACCTCGCTCACGTCGACGCCGAGGACCACGACTTGCTCGTTGTGAAAAATGCTCTTTTCACTGGCGGCCGCGGCGGCCGTGGTGCCGCAAGAAACCACCGCCACCAGTTCGCAGCGAGCGTTGACGATCGGACCGCCGCTGTCGCCCTGATTCGCGGCCAGGCCGGTTTCGAGAAACCGACCCTCATAGGGGAATCCCGGCATCGGCTTGGTGTTGTCAACGTTGCGGACAGAGCCGCCGCCGCTGTAGTTGAAGATCACGCCGCGCTGGGCGCTCGAATTGCCCAGCACGTGCACTTCCTGTCCCTGCCGGGCGCCGACCGAGGCCAGCGGCAACGCGATGGCCCGTTTGGGCAACGAATCGAGTTGGATCAGAGCCAGGTCGCACCGCTTGAGGCGACCGACGACGCGGCCCTTGATCTGAAGCCGGCGAGCATTTTTTCCATAGTGCTCCAGTTCGGTGATCGGGCGGCCATCGCTGTCGTAGTCCGCGAAGTAGACGAGAACCGTTTCGCGTTGGCCGATGACATGTTGGGCGGTGACGACCAACTTTTGACGCACGTCGATCAGCGTGCCGCTGCCGATCGCGCCCGGCGTGACGATCAGGACCGTCGATTGGACGACGCGGTCATAAACTTGTTCGTTGGCTCGGACAGGAATCGTCGCCGTGGCAATCAAGATTGAGGAAAACAGGACAGTTCGCAGGCATCGCATGTCAGGCTCCCAGGTTGAGGTAAGTGGCTGATTCACCCATGTCATCGCAGGAAGGATTGAAAGCGGACAAAAAAAACGGGGTGAGTTTCTTCACCCCGCGACACTTCCGATTACTTCGTGAGTTGGAGCGAATTGATGAATTCTTGAGCTTCCTGATGCCGTGGCTTGGCCTTTGGGTAGCTGACCACGACCTTGTAAACCCGCTGGTCCACCGAAATCAGGCGGACACGGAAGACGAAATCATCGGATTGGTAGGTCAAGTCGCGGGCCGGAAAACCGGCCACCGTGGTTTTTGTTTCCTTTTCGATTTTTGCCCGGAAGCCTTTCCCCATCAAATCTCGAAGCGAATCGAGAAGTTCTTCGGATTTGTCGCTCATCGAAGGATCGTAGTCCTCGTAAGCGAGACCAAAGACCAGGTCGCCGTCGTTCGTCGTCGCCATGAATCGGTGAACGGTGATGGATGAGCCACTGTTGCTGGTCGATTCGGTCGGCGTCACCGGAAAGCGAACGCGAAAGCGGCCTTCGCGGCTGACGAAGAGTTTCGCTTCCTCGGGTTTGGCAATCGAGGTTTCGCTGGTCGCCCAGGCGATATCCCAAAGCGGCGCCGTCTCCACCATGTCCGAGAGGAAATTGCGAAGATGCTGTTCAAGAGTTTTCAAGCCCACGGCGTTGTTGTCAAAACCGCGGGCGATCCACAGTTGTTTGCCGGCCTTGTTGATTTCGAATCGACTGACGCCGAAGCGCGAGTTTTCCCGCAGCAACGCCGCGAGCCGCTCGGGCGGAATCCGATCGGCCGGAGGCAGATTGACCAGGCAGCATGTCAACCAGACCCGCGTGCGGTCTTTGCTGACGTCGACGCTGATTGGAAACGTCCATTTTCCCTGCCGCACGCTGATCTTGCACCAGCGGCCACCCTGAGCATCGGTCTTTATTTCCGGCTTGTAGCCGAGCCGATCGAGCAAGACCTCCAAATCGTCGCTGGACACACGTTGGATCGTGTTGGGATTCGTATCCGCCCGCAATTGGCCGAAGGTGCCGAACAACGCCAGAGTGCATACGGCGATACCAAGACAGCGCTTCATGATGGGTTCCCTCGAATGACAGATTTGATTCGGCCGCGACGTGCGACTCGTCACCAAGCCATCGTGGAAAACCACCAGACCGGACAAAAAAATTCGAACACGCGCCAGAATTGACGTGGGCAATTGAAATTGCTGAGATGAGGGCTCTTGAACTGAGTATCCCCGACAGGATTCGAACCTGTAACCTTTGCCTCCGGAGGGCAACGCTCTATCCAGTTGAGCTACGGGGACGTTGACGCGCTTATCATAGCGCGGTTGTCGGCTGTTGGCAACGCGGGCGGACTTCAATTCCGGTTTCGGCCGGGCCGATAACGATAGATCAGGGCGGCCAGGATGAAAGCCCCGCCGATCCACGTTTCTCGAGTGGGGGTTTGACCCGCAACGAAATAGGCCCAGATCGGACAGAGGATTGGTTCGATCAGGGTCAGCATGCCGGCCTCCTGGGGGCTGACGCTGCGCAGGCCGCGCGCCATGAGCAAGTAAGGAAGACCCAACTGAACTCCGCCATAAATCACCAAGGTCAGGATCTGCGGCAAGCTGGGCGCGGCAATGAACAACATCATCGGCAGCAAGACACCGGCCGCCGTCAGCAAGTTCACGACGGTGATCCAGCGTGGCGAGGAGAATCGCAAGACACGGATTCCGAGTAAGACGGCGGCATAGGCCAGGCCGCTCACGAGTCCAAGGGCGATGGGAAGAAGTTGACCGCCGTGCCAACCGCCGAAAACGATCGCGGCGATGCCGACCAGGGCGATCAAGACGGAAACAAGGCTGCGGCGATCCGGCTCCTCGCCGAGCCAATACACGCAAGCGAGATACATCCACACCGGCGACGTGTATTGCAGAAACAGGGCCGACGCCACATCGCCCATCGTCATGGACATCACGAAAACGAGATTCATGACGGCGAAAGCGGCCGCGGTGAACAGCATCGGCAAGCGGAACGACAGATCGGTGCGACGCAGGGTTGGGACGAGCACCAGTCCGGCGAAAAACACTCTGTAGAAGGCGACGTGCAACGATTCGATTTTGGGAACATGAAGACCCAGCGGCGTGTCCCGCGTCAAGATGGGCAGAAAGACGCCATTGAGGCTCCACAGCACCGACGCCGCGACAATGCAGGCGCGGCCGTGCCGCTTGGAAGGCAACGTACCCGCGTAGACATCCAAATCCTGACTTGATTGTGCGGTCATTCGGTTTTTTTGCGGATCGCGCGGCGGCGACGGCAACCCGCCGATCAGATATGGCCCAAGCCGATCTTAGCAAGCACACGGCGACAGAATCCGGATTGGCTCGGCTCGGGGACGGCCGGCTCGGGCGGGCGAACGTCTGGCGAGGCGAAGTAAACGTGGAACTCCGGGAATTGACCGAGCGGGCGAAACCGCTGGCCGACCTGTCGCGCCGCCAACACAGGTCCGGAAAATCGTTTTGCGCGTAGTGCGTTTAACACCTGCTCAGTGGAGGCGCGGCGCGTCTTCCATCCGCCGCGAGAGCTTTTGTACTTCAGTACCCAGACCGCGAGCGTCTGAGTCCGCTTTAGATTGGAGCGACGCAGGCGCAAATCGGGCCGTGTTGGCTCGTCCTGGTCCTTCTTGCCCATATCGGGGTCGCGAACCGCCAAGCCCAGGTCGGCATAACTTGGCAATCCCTTGGTCAAGTCGGCGCTTTCGAGCGCGTCGATCAAATCATCGGCCGTACGGTAACGCTGTCGCGGGTCCAGAGCCAGCATGCGATTGATGCAAGCTTCGAGCGAGGCGGGCACATTCGGATGCAGCATGCTGACCGGGGTGTAGTGGCCGGCCTTTTTCATGCGCATCACTTCGTGATGATCCTCGCCGGGATACGGAACGCGACCCGTCAAGAGGTGGTAGAGAGTGGCGCCCAGGGCGAAGATATCGCTGCGCGCGTCAACGAAATGCGCGTTCAACGACTGCTCAAACGGCATGTAATACGAGGTGCCGAAGCCATCGCTCGTGGCGGTCAGCTGTTCACCCGCTTTGTTTTCCCATTTGGCCAGCCCCAAGTCGATCAACTTGGGCTCGCCGCAGGGAGAAAGCAGAATATTGTCCGGCTTGATGTCGCGATGAATGAACCGATTCGCGTGGAGGTGCTGCAGAGCGCAAGCGATCCCCAATGCGATGTGGGCCACGTCATTGATTTCGAGGCGTTGCTTCTTTTCGACAAGCAATTGGGCGCTGGGGCCATCGACATACTCGAGCACCAGATACCGGCGTTTGGTCGCCGGATCCTTGCCCGCGGCCAACCCGCGGACGATATTTCGATGATCGAGGAAACTGGTCAGCGCGACTTCGCGTTCAAACCGTTCGAGTTGGATGGCATCGTGGGCAATGTTCTCCGCCATCATCTTGATCGCGACCGGCTGCCCGGATTTGGGGTCGTAGGCCAGGTAGACTTCGCTCATCCCCCCTTTGCCTAACATCCGAAGTAAGCGACATCCCCCGATTGAACGGATTCCGTTCAAATCAGCCGGCGGGCGCTCTAGCTGTTGGATCGTTTTGGGCATGAGCGAGTATTCCGCATTGGCGCAAAGGTTCAAATCGAGTCAACCTGGCCAACTGCCAATCTCGACCAGTTTAGTTGGCCTACTGATCTTTCGCAATAGAATACCGCAAAAAATCTTGGAACGAGCCGTTCGGCGACGTGATTTATTCGATGCCTTCGCACCGAAAATGGATTCGCTGGATCTCTGATTGATGCCAGGAAGCACGCAAAAGAGCCGCCACATCATCGACAGTGGGCCTGTGCCCGGGACCCAAATGAATCTGAGCGCTTCCAGCCTCCGGCGGTGGTTTGAAGCAGGGCGGCCGTTTTCAGTTGCACGCGCGGCATGGAATCGGCGTCCCAGGGGGTCGGACCGCTGATTGTTTCCGAGTTCACCGGCCCATCCGCGGCCGAATTGGCCAATGGCGGGAATCCGTCGATACAAGTTTCCAAGTTCATTCGCGGCTCGAGGTTCAGTGCCTGGCGAATGCGCTCGATGATCGCCGTCGCGGCCTGGCTGCCCCTGCCCGTATCGCAAACCGGACAGTGGGTCAGTTCGCGGACTGCGGCCTCCAATCCCAGCGGCGCGACGAGTAGGCGGGAGCGATCGAGCATGAATCCGCGTTGAACTTCCGCACGAGCATGGTTCTTCAGAAAATCGAATTTGGCGTGTCCGGCGGTCGCGCCAATCGGACGAGGCTGCCCAGTTTTCGCAAGTAAGCGTCTAACGAATCCGGAGAAAGTTGGCGAGCCAATCGGAACAGTTGAATTCCGACCATGAGCAAGACGGCAGGTTTTTCACGGGTCAAGCCGGCCGCCAAAAACGTGTCGAAGCGCGGGCGATCAAACGCGAATTCCCAGTTTGGATTCAAAATCGCCAATTGAACGGCAGACCGCAATCTGTCGGCGTTCTCAGGCTGAAAATCTCGCCCGGAGAGATGCCAGACGATCTGAAATGGCTGGCCGCCCAATGCGCGAGCCAGCGCAATTGCGGCCCGCTCCGAATCGGCTCGACCGAGTAGCGACGGGTCGCTCTCAAAAAGCGATCCGCTTGCGGCGCCTTCGGAAGACCCAAGTTGCAAACCCGAGTTGAGATTCACAGAAACCGCAAGGCGGTTCTCGCGGCTGGCGCGATCAATGAGCCGGGCCATTTCCAGTGCATGGGAATTGAAGTCAGGGCCGCCATTGGCCAGCAACATTTCCGCGGGATCGATCGCCAAATATAGGCCGGTGTGTTGCCGGGCCGACTTAATTTTTTCAGCGATTTCTTGAATGTCGCCGACAACGCGGACGTCCAGAACAGACCCGGCGAGTTCAAACGGATGCGCAAGTCCGGCCAGCGTCAACAGCCCATCGCGATGCATTGACGCCACATCACGTGGAAAAATAGTTGTCAGCGAATAATCGATTAACTGTGCATCGCTGAATTCTCTGGCGATGGCCTGCGGTTCCGGCAGCGGATCGGGAATCGCGATTTTCGGCTTTGGACGAAGCGCGGCGAGCCAGAACGCCTGCGGGGATGCCGAGAGTTCGCGGGCGGCGCGGCGGCGAATTCGTTGAGCAAGGACCGGGTGGCCCAACTCGCGAACATACTTTTCGATCAAGTCCGTCAGCTCGGCAAGCGACGGGACTTGGTCTCTGAACTCATTCGAAAGGAAAAAGGCCAGTCCGTCGGTCAACTCGCGGGCCAAGAACGCATCGGGTCGGCCCAGTTCGTCGGTTATTTCAAACAATAGCTGGCACACGGCGTCAGCGTCGAACTCGACGATGCGACCACTTTCCAACCGGAACTGTCGGAATTTCGCGCGATCCGATTCCACGACGCCTCCGTAGCATTACAAGCATTATCGTAGATGGCGAAGGTCGCTTCGGCGTGTCCGACTGACCCCGGAATAAGGCATCGACGAAATCAACGAACGCCGAGAAGACTCATGACACCCGACCATCGCTCCATTACAATCCAGCACGGACGAACCGGCGAAAGCGAGCCCCTGGCGATGAATCAAAATCACGATGCCACTCACCAATCGGCGACTCCGAATTGTCTGGAGATCGCCGGATTGCTCGAGCGGCTGCGAAAGAATATCTCCGAGGTCTTGTTCGGCAAACCGGAATTGATCCGGTTGTCGCTCATCGCCGTATTGGCCGAAGGGCACATTCTGGTCGAGGATATGCCGGGAGTCGGCAAAACGCTACTCGCGAAGGCCCTCGCCCGCAGTCTGAATTGCACCTTTCATCGGATTCAGTTCACACCGGACCTGCTGCCAAGCGATTTAATCGGCACGAGCGTCTTTCAACAACAGGCCGGGGCGTTCGTTTTTCAGCCGGGGCCGCTATTCGCCCAAGTCATCCTGGCGGACGAAATCAATCGGGCGACGCCGCGAACCCAATCGGCGCTGCTCGAGGCGATGAGCGATCATCAAGTGTCGGTAGACGGCGTGACGCGTCCGCTCGGACCGCCATTTCTCGTGCTGGCCACTCAAAACCCGTTTGAATTCGAAGGCACCTATCCGCTGCCGGAAAGTCAACTGGATCGCTTTTTGATGCGGCTCCAGATCGGCTACCCCGACCGGCAGGCCGAGCGCGAGATTTTGGCAAGCCATCGCGACGGCGAACCGGTCGATCGATTGGGAACCGTTTTGTCGGCGGATCAAGTCGTGTCGCTGCAGCGCGGCGCGCGAACGGTACGCGTGGACGAAGCGCTCGCGGATTATTTACTCGACGTGGTGCAAGCGACGCGAACTCAAAGCGAAATTGCACTCGGCGCTAGCCCCCGTGCGGCCCTGGGACTCTACCGGGCGGCCCAAGCGTCGGCGCTGCTCGAAGGACGAGATTATGTCGTGCCCGACGATATCAAGCGGCTGGCGGTTCCCGTTCTATCGCACCGTATCTTGACTCACGGATTGAGACAAGGAGGTCGGGACGCCACGATCGTCGGCATTATCGAGGGGATCTTGGAGCGAACTCCGGTGCCGGCTTAATCACTTGCGAAGCAATCGAGACACGAACCTACTGGCCGCGCATGATTCGAAAACTCCGATCGCTGTTCACCCGGGAAGGACTCCTCGTCCTTGTCGTCGCCGGTTTGATGCTGCTGGTCGGCTGGTTGAAAGGAATCAATCTTCTGATCCTGCTGGGATTCATTTCGGCGGCGATTACCCTCTTGAACTGGAATCTTTCCAGACGCCAAATCAACCGAGTCCAGGCGCAACGAAGATGGAGCGGCCCCGTATTCGCTGGAGCGCAGGCCCGATGGACCGTCGAAATCAACAATCCATCGGATCGAGCCACGTTCGGCATCGAACTGCTTGACGCCGCCAGCGACCATGAGGCGGGATGGTTCGTCGATCGCTTGCGCGTCCGCCAAGTGGTCCGCGTTCCCGCATCCGCGGTATTCCCGCGCCGCGGAATCATTCCGCTCGAACCGCTGACGGCGCGCTGCCTTTTCCCCTTTGGCCTTGCTTGGCGGCAGCGATCGATCGGCGAACCGGGAGAATGCGTCGTGCTGCCGCGGCTCGGCGCCTTGAACATGGTTCGATTCCGACAATGGCTGAACCGGCTGACGCGCGACCGGGGACAGCGGCATCGCGTCGCCCGACCGTCCATCATTCATCAAGACGACTTGCATGGGCTCCGGGCGTTCCGGCCGGGCGACAACCCAAGGTGGATTCATTGGCGGACATCCGCGCGGCGAAACGTGAAAATGGTCCGCGAATTCGAGGAGGAAGCCGGACTCAGTCTCGGCGTCGTCCTGGATCCCGCGAGCGAAATGATCGGATGCTTCGATCCGGCGCTGGAAACGGCAGTGAGCCTAGCCGCGAGCATTTGCTGGGAATGGTGCGCCCATCATGAGGATTACCTTGTGGCGGGGGCCCTCGGAGCCAAACCAGTTGTTCATCGCGGTCGGCCGAGCCGCGATCTCGCCAACGAAGTGCTCCGGACCTTCGCGACCGTTGAAGGACAAGCACTGGCGGCAATGCAGCAGGCGCCGCAACGACTATTCGATCGTCCGATCGGCGGACCCCTGTTGCTGGTGGGCGCCAAGCAGAACGAGGCGCTGCGGAGCGCGCTGCAGGCGCAGTGCCGACAACAGGTGGTGAACGTGACAATCGACGCCGCCCGTGATTTCTACGAAGAGCCCGAAGTTGAAAATGGGGCGAACTCGCCACAGCCGCGGAACGGCAACATCGTCCGTTAGGATTCGCGGTCAAGTCGAGGAGGTGCGTCCGTGGACAACAAGACGACGTCGGCCGTGCGGCTCGAAACGCTCTTCATTCGATCGTCTTACATCACTTGTTTTTCGGCCGCGGCCTGCCTGGTTTGGTCCGAGTTCGGACTCCTGCTGCAGGTCGGCTCGATCGCGATCGTCGCGTCGCTGCTGATCGTGCTGGCCTACGCGCTCGAAGGCCGATGGGCGCTTACGGCGAGGACGGCGAATTTTGCCGGCGCTGGGATCCTCGCGCTCGCCGCCCTTTGGATCGCATTCCAATGGGTATATTCATCCAACAGTATTCTCTATGTGCTCCCATGGCCCACCAGCCTAGTGCCCCTCGCAGGGCCGGTTTTGTTGTTGCTGCTGGTTGCCAAGCTATTGCGGCCCAAGTCCATTTCGGATCACTGGGCGGTCCAAGGCATGGCGCTCGTTTGCGTCGGACTTGGCTGCACGCTCGCCGACGACGCAATATTCGTCGTTTTGATGGCTCTTTATTGCCTCAGCGCGCTCTGGTGCCTGGCCGTGTTCTTTGTTTATCGCGAACACCTTCGCGAGAGTGGGACCCCGCAGCAGCAGATTCAATTGCCGCCAATGCGGCAAATTGCGTCGTGGATATTTCCGGTTTTCTTTCTGGCCCTGCTCGGGTTCTTTGCCTTGCCACGCTCGGACGGCGTCTGGCAAATTCCCGGCAAGAAGAAGACCGAGGTGGGAATCTCCGAGGATCAATTGATCGATTTGAACAACACGGGGACTCTGGAGTTGAACCCGGAGGTGGCGTTCGAAGTGTACCTGGAAGACCGCAACGGGAATCCGAAGCTGAATCTTCCCGCCAACCAGCGTTGGCGGGGGCCGTTTTTTCGCATCTATTCGAGCGGCAATTGGCACCGGGGCGTTGGCGGCGCTCAAGCCATGGGAATGGGCACGACGGTCACGGCTGCACCCCAACCACAGGCGCGGGAGCCTAGGCTGGCCACGACCAATCGCAGCGATCAATTCACCGCGACATTCATGGTGAAGTCAAAAATTGGCCCGGTGCCGTTCTTGTATGACCCGGTTTATTCGCCTCCGGGGCGGGACTTGTCGCTCATGGAACTCTTGCCCGATGGTCGGATGGTTCCCTGGCGAGTTTCCCAAGACGGGCTGTTATCGGCGCGGCACGCGGTCGTGCCCGGCAAGACTCGGTATCGTCAGCTTTGCGTGCCGGGCCCCGCCCCCAATCTCGGCCACCCAGTCAATATCGATTCCGCCACAATTGATTGGGTCGTGTTGCGGACGGCGCCGCCCTTGCCCAGCCTGAAAGCCTGGACCGAATCGCTCTTGCAACGATTGGCTCGGGAGGGATCTCTACCTCGTGAAGCGATCGAAGCGCGTGCGGTGACCGGCCAAATCGACCCGCGTTTCTTCGAGACGATCAGCCGCGCGCTGGAAAACTTCCTCGCTCGATCCGGAGAATACACCTACTCATTGACGCTTGATCGCTCCGACCCGTCGTTGGATCCGATCGAGGACTTTCTTTACAACAGCAAGTCCGGTCATTGCAACCGCTTCACCACCGCGCTGGCGGTCATGCTTCGATCGCTTCGAATTCCCTGCCAGGTGGTGCTCGGCTATCTCGGCGCCGATTCGCGCGGCGACGGCCATTACGAGGTTCGGCAATGCAATGCCCATAGCTGGGTGGAGGTGCTGGTTCCTCAGCAAAACGCGGAACCGGCGGCCGGCATGTTCGCGGGCGATTTGACTTGGCATTGGCTGGTCCTGGATCCGACGCCGGCCGAGGCCGTGGCCCAAGCCGAGGCGGTCAGCTCCCGCTGGTGGTCGTCGGGCTTTGATTTTCAGCGGATGCTCAACGACCTGATTATCAACTATGATTCCGAAAATCGGGATGAATTGGCGCTCGACCTTTGGCGCCGAACAAAAGCCGCGACCAAGTCGTTGTTTGTCCTGCTGTCATCGGCCAGCGATGAGGGACTGCGAGCGCGAATTGTCGCGTCCATCGTGGCGCTGTCCCTGATCGCGATCGGGTTTTTGCTGAAACAGCTAGTCCGCCGCCGGCGAGCCTCGTCCGCACGCGAGTTGACGCAGCGGGGAATCGATTTTCATGTTCGGTTGTTGGAACTGCTGGCGCATCGTGGTCTGACGCCATCGATGGGGCAGACACCGAGGGAATTTGCCCATTCGGTGGCTCCTTATTTGGAACCGCGGCCCGATGGTCACGCGATCAACCAGGTGGTTCGCACCACGTCGGAGCTTTACTATCGCGTACGGTTCGGCCAAGTGACGCTGAATCCGGACGAGCGGCGGCAACTGACGACCCGGCTCGACTGGCTCGAGGAGGCGTTGGCGAAACCGACGGATTGATTCAACCCCGGGGAAGCCGTAAGACAATCGACGTGACGCGCCCTGCACGGACTTGCGCCAATGACTCCATCCTCTCCCATGCGCCTGACCGCAGACGCCACATATCTGCTGATTGTGGACGTTCAGGAAAAACTGTTTCCGAAGATACGGGATTCCGCCTCGCTCTTGAGAAATCTCACGTTCCTTCTGGATGCGTGCCGAGTGCTGGAAGTGCCGGTGACGGCGACCGAACAATATCCCAAAGGACTCGGCCCGACAATTCCCGAACTAGCAAGTAAGTTGCCGTCGCCGTTGCCCGACAAGGTCGCGTTTAGCTGCTGCGCCGTGAATTCCATGCTCGAGCAGTTTCGCTGCAGCGGCAGAATGACGATCGTCGTCGCAGGAATTGAAACTCATGTCTGCGTCATGCAAACGGCGCTCGATCTGCTGGCGCTCGGCTTCCGCGTATTCGTGCCGATCGACGCAGTTGGTAGCCGATCCGCCGTGGATCATGAAACGGCCTTGCGGCGAATGGAGCAGGCAGGCGCGGTGTTGTGCTCGTCGGAGATGGCCGTGTTTGAATTGACCGGTCAGGCCGGCACGCCAAAATTCAAGCAGATTAGCCTGCTGGTCCAAGAGCGGATGAAACAGGTAACCAGTTAGGAGCCCTCGATGTCACTCAAGGTCGGCCAATTGAACCCGTCGCCGCGATTGTTGCTGGGTCCGGGACCCAGCGATGCTCATCCGCGCGTCCTGAGTGTGATGGCGACGCCGATGCTGGGCCACCTCGATCCGCAGTTCCTCGAAATCATGAACGAGACGCAGGAACTGATGCGGGCCGCCTTCCAAACGAAAAACCGACTCACCTTTCCTGTAAGCGCCACCGGGACCGCGGGCATGGAATGCTGCCTGGTGAACTTGCTTGAGCCCAATGACAAGGTTGTCGTCTGCGCGAAGGGATATTTTGGCCAGCGCATGATCGAAATCGCCGGCAGGACGAGAGCCCAGGTGACGGTCGAGGAGGCGCCTTGGGGAGAGGTGTTTGACGTCAATCACATTCGCGAGGTGCTCAAGAAAGTGCGGCCGAAGGTTCTGGCGATCGTTCATGCCGAAACTTCGACGGGCGCGTCGCAGCCGATGAATGAACTTGGCAAACTTTGCCATGAGTTCGACGCCTTGCTCCTCGTTGACGCGGTGACGTCGCTAGGCTGTTCGCCGCTGCACGTCGATGACTGGGAATTGGACGCCGTGTTTAGCTGCTCGCAAAAGGGCCTGGGCTGCCCGCCGGGATTGGCGCCAGTGACCTTTAGCGATCGCGCCGTCGAGGCGTTGAATGGCCGAAAGACGAAGGTCCAAAGCTGGTATCTCGATCTGACCACCGTGCAGAAATATTGGGGCAGCGATCGGGTTTACCACCACACGGGCCCGATCACGATGATCTATGCTTTACGCGAAGGCCTCCGGCTGGTTGACGAGGAAGGCTTGGAAGCGCGTCGGCGCGGCATCGGCGAAATCACCAGGCCTTGCGAGCCGGACTTGAGGCGATGGGCTTCCAATACGCGGCCAATGAGAAACACCAATTGCCGCAGTTAAATGTCGTGCGAATTCCCGCAGGTGTTGACGATGTCGCGGGCCGGAAGCAGTTGCTCGCCGACTTCGGCATCGAGATTGGCGGCGGGCTCGGCGATTACAAGGGCAAGGCCTGGAGAATCGGCCTGATGGGAGTCAACAGCCGGCCCGCCTGCGTAATGCAAGTGCTGGCGGCGTTGGAGCAGTGTTTATCCAAGCAGCATCACAAAGTGCCGCCGGGGGCGGGCGTCGCGGCGGCCGTGAAAGCTTACACGAGCATGGAATCATGAGCAGGAATTTCGCGGAGTTTCCGATCACGCGAATGCGCCGACTGCGCGGCAACCCTATTCTGCGTGATCTCGTTCGGGAAACGGAATTGAACGCGTCGGACTTCATTTTGCCGCTTTTCGTTCGGCCGGGAAAGAATGTCCGCAGCGAAATCGCCTCCATGCCCGGCAATTTCCAGTTGAGCATTGATTCGCTGGTGGACGAAGTCAGCGCGGCGTTGGACCTGGGCATTCGCGCCTTGATTCTGTTCGGCATTCCCGCCAATAAAGACGAAATTGGATCCAGCGCCTGGGCCAAAGACGGCATCATCCAGGAGTCGTTGCATGTCTTGAGGGCGGCGTTCCGCGATCAGGTCTACCTCATCGCGGATGAGTGCTTTTGTGAATACACCGAGCATGGCCATTGCGGCGTACTCCGCGACCGCAACGGCAAGCCCGATGTCGATAACGACGCGACGCTCGCGAATCTCGTCACGCAATGTGTCAGCCACGCCAGGGCCGGTGTCGATCTGGTCGCGCCCAGTGGTATGATGGACGGGATGGTCAAAGCGATTCGCGCCGGACTCGACTCGGCGGGCTTTTCGCACGTGCCGATTCTAAGCTATTCCGCGAAGTATGCGTCGGGCTTTTACGGGCCGTTTCGCGATGCGGCGGAGTCGCCGCCGCAGTTCGGCGATCGCTCGTCGTATCAGATGGATCCGGCCAATTCAAACGAAGCGCTGCGCGAGGCGGCACTGGATTTGGCGGAAGGGGCCGACATGATCATGGTCAAGCCGGCGCTTTCCTATCTGGACATCATTCGCCGGGTAAAGGACGAGTTTCAAGTGCCAACGGCGGCCTACAACGTGAGCGGAGAATTCGCCATGGTGAAGGCCGCGGCCCGCAACGGCTGGATCGACGAACGCCGCGTGACGCTTGAGATTCTCACGAGCATTAAACGAGCCGGCGCCGACATGATCCTGACCTACCATGCCCGCGACGCCGCGCGCTGGCTCCGATCGTAACGCCAAGGCGGAGGACCGACCATGGAAATCGGTCAACGGATGGGGAAGTTTACAATTGAGGAGGAACTCGGCAGCGGCGCCATGGGGACCGTCTATCGCGCGACTTACCATGACGATGACGGCCGAAGTCGAACGGTTGCCCTGAAGCAAATCGCCTTCGGTCTGGCAGGCAACGAATCCGCGATCGCACGTTTCGAGCGGGAAGCCGACATTCTCAAGCAACTCAAGCACGCCAACATCGTGCGTCTGTTCGCCAGCGGTCGCTACAAGGGCACGCCTTTTTTCGCGATGGAACTTGTCAATGGCGAATCGCTCGATCAGGTCCTGGCTCGGCGACTGCGTTTTTCATGGGAAGAAATCGTCCTGATGGGCAAGCAGACGTGCGCCGCCCTGCAACATGCCCACGAAAAGGGAATCATTCACCGCGATTTAAAGCCATCCAACCTGATGCGTCTGGAAGACGGCACGATCAAGCTGACGGACTTCGGAATCGCCAAGGACATGGACGTCACGGCGCTCACGGGAGCGAACAACACGGTGGGCACCTCCGCGTATATGTCGCCCGAGCAATGTCGAGGCGAAAACATCACCGCCAAGTCCGATCTTTATTCGCTCGGCGTGGTCTTTTTTGAATTGTTGACCGGGCGAAAGCCGTTCATTGCCGATTCGCCGGTTGACATGTTCATGAAGCATGTCAACGATCCGCCGCCGCGGCCCAATTGGGTGCTGCGCGGCAGCAGCACGGGCGAAATCCCCACCTGGCTCGAAACCGTCGTCCTGCAGATGCTCGAAAAGAAACCGGAGCATCGGCCGTTAAACGCACAAATGGTCGGCGACGCCCTGGAAGAGGGCTTGCAGAAATACTACTCGGGCCACAGCGCGGCGGTGGACGCGGTCAAGGCCCGCGCCGGCGACCGCCGCATCCAAACCAACACCATCGACGACGCCGATCGCGAGGCGGCCCGAACGTTGCGTTCGGTCATTCGCAAGAAAAAGATCCGCAAGAAGACATCGCCGTTTTACACCAAGATTTGGTTTCAATTGATCGTCATCCCGATCTTTCTGGCCGCCTTCGTCGGAGTGATCATCCTGGTCACGCGCCCGCCTTCGGCCGATGATGTTTATGGATTGGCGGAAGCGAAAATGCAAAAGCCGGAAACCTATCGCGAGGCGCTTTATAGGCTCAACAATTCCGAAGGGCCCGTATTGGAATTCCTGCGCCGCTTCCCCGATGATCCACGGGCGCCGGAAGTCACTGCCTGGCGCAACCTGGCCGAGACTACGGACATTTTCGACAAGCTCCGCCACAACATGGGCAAACCAAAAGTCAGGTACAACTACTTGGACAAAGTGGATCCCAAATTCGAATCGTTTGCGTTCCAGGCGCTGCATTTCGAGGACTACGGCGACCTGCCCTATGCGGCCGATCGCTGGAGCCGGGCTGGAGCCATCGCGAAATCGGACCCGGAGCAGCGTGTCGCGGCGCGACTGGCCGAGCTACGGATGGAGAAATTGCAAGCGCAGTGGGATAATGGCAAAGCAAAAGATCCGGACGAGTATCGAACCGAAAAAACGTTTCGCCTGAAACTCTTAAACGCGAAACGCGGCGCGGCAATCAAACTCAAGTCGGAGCACGATTTGAACGGCGTCCGCGCAATCGCGGATGCAACGGAAGAACTGTATCCCGACGAGACCGATCCGGAGATTGCCAAGCTCGTTGAAGAAATCGTCGCCTTGGGCTCGAAGAAAAAACCAGCCGAAGACAAGAAGTGATCCCGGCCATGAATCGCAATCGCAGCGAACAGGCATTCGCCCGCGCCAGGGAGTAATCCCCGGCGGCGTCAACAGCCCGGCCCGCGCGTTCGGCGCGGTCGGCGGCCAACCACTTTTCGTCGCTCGCGGCGAAGGGCCGCATCTCATCGATCTCGATGGCAATCGTTACCTCGACTACATCGGCTCGTGGGGCCCGCTCATCCTCGGGCATTCGCATCCTGCGGTTGTTGAGGCCGTGCAAAAAGCGCTTCGCGATGGGGCCACCTTCGGCGCGCCAACCGAGCGCGAAAGCGAACTCGCCGAGTTGATCATTTCCTTGATTCCGTCGATCGAAATGGTCCGGATGGTCAGTTCCGGCACGGAAGCAGCCATGAGCGCCATTCGGCTGGCACGCGGGTTTACCGGCCGCGACCTGATTGTCAAATTCGCCGGCTGTTACCACGGCCATGTCGATAGCCTTCTGGTGTCCGCCGGTTCCAGCGCGTTGACGCATGGCGTGCCGACCAGCCCCGGCGTACCGAAAGGCTGCACCGACGACACGCTCGTGATCGAGTACAACGACGTGCAAGGACTCCACGAAACGTTCGCGAATCGGGGACCGCAAATCGCCGGGGTCATTGTCGAGCCAGTCGTCGGAAACATGGGCCTGGTCGAGCCGTCCAGGGAGTTTCTCACGGCATTGCGGTCATTAACCCAGCGACATGGCGCGCTATTGATCTTCGACGAGGTGATGACCGGTTTTCGCCTCGCGCCGGGCGGTGCTCAGCAACTGTTGAACATCAAGCCCGATCTGACCGTGCTTGGCAAGATCGTGGGAGGCGGTCTGCCGGTCGGCGCCTATGGCGGACGGCGCGACATCATGCAAAAGGTAATGCCCGCCGGCCCGGTCTTTCAGGCCGGCACGTTGTCCGGCAATCCGCTGGCCATGGCGGCGGGCATCGCCACGCTGCGGGCATGAAAAAGAATCCGCCGTATGCGAATCTCGAACGATTGACGAAAAAGCTGTGCGACGGCTTGAACGACGCGGCAAAACTCGCGCTGGTGCCGCATCAAATCAACCGCGTCGGAAGTATGTGGACACTCTTCTTCACCTCCGAACCGGTGACCGACTACGACAGTGCCAAGAAGAGCGATACGGCTCGCTTCGCGAAGTTCTTCTGGGCCATGATGGATCGCGGCGTCTATCTGCCGTGCAGCCAGTTTGAGGCGGCATTTGTCTCGTCTGCCCATTCCGAAGCGCATTTCGACCAGACCATCGCGGCCGCCAAGGACGCGCTAGCTCTGATATGCTGATTGGCAGCAGGGCGCACCCTAAGGGCGCCACAGCGCCTGCGCGCGCGACACCAAATCTGTCATCTTAGGGTCTTTCCTCTGACCTTCTACGCAAGTTGCGGAGAAGTTTCTGCAGTTGAAAACTGTTGTACTCAGGCGGCTTGCCGGTGGTAGCGGCGATACGTTTGGAGGGTGTCGCCCAAGATCGCGCCGGCCTTGGTGGGTGACGCGCCAGCGACGGGTGCGCGGGACTTTGGCCACCAAGCCGCGGACGTGCAGACGTTTCAGGATGCGGCCAATGGCGGCACTGTGGCGCTGGCGTTCCGGAGCGCGGGGATGATCGGCGTACAAGGCCGCGCGAATGTCCTGGTTGCGAAAACCTTGCGTGATGTGGTCGCCGGCCAGCACGGCGGCGAACACACGCGCTTCCTCGTCCCGAGCCGGGTTGAAACCCGCGTAGCTGCGTCCGTTGTCACGCTGACGTTCGGTGAGGATTTTCAACTCGTCGTAACCGGGCGTTGGATCGTCGACCGCAGCCAAGGCTTCCAGGTAGCGGTGGTTGCAAGCCAAGGCATGGCGTTGATAGTGATGCATGTTGCCAACACCCTTGCACATCGCGAACCAACCGGTCGTCGTGGTGCCGTCTCGATGTCGACATTCCCGCAAGACTTTGAATTCTCCGGGTTGATTGATGACGGTTTCCACACGCAGCAGCAGACCCAACTTGTCGTACATCTTCAGCCAGTTCCTCTTCATAAAGTGTTTGAGGCACACGCCAGGCTCCCGCACCGACTTGTAATGCGTCTGGATTTCGCCGTCGAAGCGTTCGTGCCACTTGCGTCCGAGATAACAGAAGATTTTCTTGGGACTGAAGGTGAGCAAGGCGAATTCCAGCAGTCGCACGAACAACCCCGCCAACGCCTGCTTGCCGGTAAAGCGCAGATCGGTGGCGTACTCGGCTTGGTCGATGACCCAGTAATGGCCCAGGCCCTTGAGTTCCGCGTGCAGCAGCGGATTGACCTGCCGGGCGTAGCGTTCCAGGATTTTCGGCCAGGGCAGTTTGGCGAAGCGGTCCGCGATCCGCTGGGCCGCAACCGGATCGGCCAACTCGACGAAGGCGTTATCGACCTGTTCGAAGGCGATGCCTTTCTTCTTCAGTTGCCGCGCCACGAAGTCGTGGCCATTGGCATACACCTGACAGGTGAACGGCGCCCAGGTCTGCAAGCGGACGTGCATCAGCCCCAGTTCGCGGTCGATGAAGTAATAGTACAAGACCCGCTGCGGCACCTTCCGCGACACGAAGCAGGGCCGATCCTTGCCGGGCTTGAGCTTGAAAGTGCGACAAGCCTCCATCACGCACAAGATGCCGACCAACCCCTCGGTGATGGGGTGCGCTTGCAGGTGCTTTTTGGCCCAAGCATCCTTGTCGATGTCGCCAATCCCATACTCCCAGACCCGGCCGTACTTCTGGGCCAAGAGCTTGGCGTGCTCCACCAAGCGGTTCGACCAAGCCGGCCCGAGCGTCTTCACGAAGTCGGCACGGCGCATGTTCAACCGGTAATCGACGAAGTTCTCGAATTCATACGCCCGACTGATGGGCAAGTGGCCCTTGAAGATGACACGGTCAAAACACGACAGAACCCAGGAGATGACGCTGGCAAACTTGGCGACGAACGAGCATACTGTCTTCATGGCATCCGCTTCCTGAATGACTGCTGGTAACAATCATTTTGGAAAGTCGGATGCCTATTTTCTTCATTCACGGGCGGTGGGCGAAGCCCACGTTAGGCTTTTCCAGGCCAAAACTGCATGCCGTGTCGCCGCGTGCTGTCGGACGAAGCGACAGATTGGTCGATTCAGCCGGATTCCGAAGAAGTTCATGCCCGGGCCGGCTCGACCTCGTAACCTGCCGATTTCCAGCCGTTCACGCCGCCGGCCAAAGCCCTCGCGTTCGTAAATCCACGCGCCTGATACTCTTCTGCCCGACGGGCAGAGGTCGCTTCATGCGGTCAAGCGCAATAGAAGATGATTTCGCGATCCTCGGGGATCTGGCCGACCATGGACTTGAATTCGTCCAGGGAAATTGCCCCTTCGAGGCGATTCTGTTCAAACTTCTCGGGTTCGTCGTACGCGCAAACCAGGAGCGATTCCGGATTCGATTCAAGATCCTCGTGCGCCTGTTGCGGGTCAATTCGTTGGACGGCCATGTCATTCTCCCTTTATTGATCGGGCGCTTGCTTTTTGGATTTCATTTTCATGGCAAATGGCGTTCCCAATTTTTGGAGGTACTGATGGGACCGGGCGACTTTGGCACGCACATTGCATAACCACCAACAGAAGCGGTGATCAGCAACGAGCAAAGTAACCGTAAAAGGTGAAACGCCCATTACTGACCACCGCTTCGTTTTGTCTCACTTCCGCAGCAGGTCTTGATTTCCCCATGTTTCTGACGAAATTGCGGGCGGCGTCGGCCCCAGCTCGGCCGTACGCCCCCCATTGCGGCGGTTTGAAATATCGTCCCAGGCTGGGGGAAGGCGATCGAAAAGGCATGGCCGTGCCCAGCCATTGAACTTGGCTTGCCTAGGCGTGGTTTTCTCGGCTTCGGCTCAAGCGCGCTGATGGGATTTGGCTTTCCTCTTGGACGTGGGCAAGCCGGCAAGCAGTTTCGCCATGGGGTCGCTTTTTTGACTGGTGAACCGCTTCAGAACCACTTCGGTCGTGAAATCCGCCGGGTCGAGTCCCTTGGTCACTTGCCGCCACTGCAACGGCGTCGAAACGGTCGCTCGCGGGATGGCTCGCAAGACAAAAGGCGGCACCGCGTGATGGCCGCGGGCATTTTGCATCACGTCGATATAGACCCGCTCTCCCCGTTTTGCTTTGCTGCGTTCGGTGGTCGCTTGGGAAGGCAACGACCCGGCGACGCGCTCCGCGATGCTCAACGCCCAGGCCCGAGCCTCGTCGTAACCGCCGGATTGGCCCCAGGGGACAAATATGTGGAGGCCCGTCTTGCCGGAGGTTTTCACGAACGATTTCACATGCTCTTGGTTCAATTGCGAATGTAATTCATTGGCAATGACGACTGCGTCGGCAAAGCTGGCCCGACCCGGATCCAAATCAAAAAGCACGAAGTCCGGCTGATCGAGCGACTCAATCCGCGAAAACCAGATGTGAAAGGTCAACGTTCCCTGATTGACCAGGTAGAGCAGCGTTTCCAAATTGTTGATGACGGGGTAGTGCACCGGCTTGCCGCGTTCGGTCGGCAGTTCGACGCGTGGGATCCAGTCGGGATAGCTAGCCGGTAAGTTCTTTTGCCAAAAGTGCGGCGCCTTGCCGTCGTTTACGCCGTCGGGCAGGCGTTCGAGCGTGGCGGGCCGATCGCGAAGATAGGGCAACAGCCGAGGGGCAATCCGCCGATAGTAGTCGATCACGTCGCCCTTGGTGAGGCCGACATCCGGATACATGACCTTGTCGAGATGCGAGAATTCGAACTGTTTCGGTTCGCTGGATTCGTCGACTTTCGCCTTGGCGGGCAATTTCGATCTTGGCGAGCGGCCATTGTTGTGAATTGGTCCATCAGGCCGGGCTAACTCATCCTTCATTTTGATCAAGAGCCAGTTGTCCTTACCGCGACCGCGCATGCGAATCAATGCAAATTGTCCCTTCAGTTTTCGGCCGTGCAGTTCGAATTCCACGTGGCCCGAATCGATCCCCTCGCTCAACGATTGCGGCGTCGGTTTGTCGGCAAGCAAATTGTCGTATGTGCCGCGGTCCCAGATCTCGACGATTCCAGCCCCGTACTGGCCCTTGGGAATTGTCCCCTCGAATTTCGCGTAGTCGAGTGGATGATCCTCGACATGAACGGCGAGGCGCTTCTGCGCTGGATCCATCGATGGTTGTTTGGGCACCGCCCAACTCTTGAGCACGCCGTCGGCTTCCAGGCGAAAGTCATAATGCAGCCGGCTGGCGTGATGCTCCTGCACCACAAAAATCGGCTTGCGATGCGGCTTGCCGGACTTATCCGGCGGTTCCGACGTTTTGCCAAAATCGCGCTTTGATCGGTATGCTTGCAGCGACATGTTAGTCCTCTCAGCGGCACTATGAATTCCGAGCCACCTCGCGGCGGCATTCGCGCGGTTTCTTGTCGGGCCGCAAGCCCTCGAAGCGCGGCTGCCGCAACAGATTGTTCTGCGTCCACTCCGCGAACGCGATCTCGCCAACAAGTTTCGGCTGGACCCAGTGGACGATTCGCCCGGCGGGTGGATCGCCCTCATCGAATGAGTTGCGCGATTGCACAAGTTGATCCAGCCGCTCCCGCAGATCGAGCAGCGTTTCGTTCGTGAAGCCGGTTCCGACCTTGCCGGCATAAATCAATCTTTTGCCGTCGTCGCTATAGTAGCCGACGAGCAGCGCTCCGAGGCCAACGCGCGACCGCTGCGGATCGGTGAAGCCGCCGATGACAAATTCCTGCCGGCCGATGCACTTGATCTTCACCCACCAACCGCTTCGACTTTGCGAGTAACGGCTGCGAAGGAGTTTCCCAACAATTCCCTCCTCCCGATCGCGGCAAGCGCCGCCGAAATCGCTCGCGGCCGTTGCCGACCGTGTAATCGGTCCAACGAACGCGGTCCGACCAGCGGACGAGCGAGCGCAGCTTTTCTTTTCGCTCGCTCAAGGGCGTCTGCGTCAGATCGCGGCCATTTATGCTCAATACGTCAAACAGGAAAATCGAAGCCGGGTAGCGCTTCATCCGCTCGCGCACTTCCGCCGCATTTTCCAGATGGAATCGCTGCTGCAACTTTCGAAAACTGGATCGGCCCTGCTCATCGAAGCAGACAATCTCGCCGTCAATGATCGCGGACCGTTTGAGGCTCGTTCGCAGCGCCTCGACGATTTCGGGGAATTGGAAATTCTGCGAGGCCTGGTTGCGGCTCATCAGCGTGACATCGCGGCCGTCGAAATAGGCGAGCACGCGAAGGCCATCGTATTTCGGCTCGAAAATCCAATTCTCGTTGTCAAATGGTTCGTCAACGAGCGTGCAGAGCATCGGCGCGATTGTGGCCTTCTGCTTGGCATTGCCGATCGTTTGCGTCGCGGTGCTCATGGCTTTGCCTTTTTTGCTCGCGCCTGGAGCAGCCGTTTGGCTTTTTCCAGTTCGTGGCGGCGGCGGACCGAGAGCCCCTTCCCCGCGCGATTAATGAAGTATTGAACCATCCGAATCCCCGAACCAATTCCCCTGGGACTGACTTCTTTGGTCGCCATCAACCGAGCGATTGTCTCCGCGTTCTTGGTAAACAGCCCTTCCGGTGGAAAGGTCGAGATGGTGCCGACCGTCTGAACCCATCGCTTGTTCGCGGCCATGATTTTGCTCAACGGGCGAAAACTCTGATTTCCGCTTCTAAATGACCGTGCACGATTCTGCAGCTAAATCATGCCCCTGAATCGTGCAGCGTTATGTCGATCCCGGTCGTGGAGCACTGCTTGGCCGCCAGCGACGGTTGGGATTGATGGTGACGTTCCCGCAAGCGGCCAAGCAGTGGCAATCACGTGGGCGGGTGCAAGGGATCATCACCATCAGATTCCATTGCGGTCGTGGAGCACTGCTTGGCCGCCAGCGACGGTTCGGATCGATGGTGACGGTCCCGCAAGCGGCCAAGCAGTGGCAATCACGTGGGCGGGTGCAAGACCGTCGCGGGCGGCCAAGCAGCGGCCTCGACGCTCGTGCACGATTCGGCAGCTAAATCGTGCACATTCAGATTGAATGTGCAGATCGAATGCCAAATTCTCGGCAGACGTCCAGCTGGCGGATAACCTTGTGGCGTCCGGCCGACAGCGTGCCTATGCTATTCAACAATTCCCATGGCTTCGGAGGCGGCGTATGCGATACCTTCTGCTCGCGGCTGCGACGTTCGCATTTAGTGCCCATCAATCCCGCGCGGACGACCCGCCGGTCGTGGCCGAACCGGACGCCTTCAAAACGCTCGTTAATCCGATGTGCTCGCATTGCCGAGACGAAGCGAAACGGCGGGCCGCTGAATTGAAACCGCACGATCGCGTTCTTTGCTGGACGCGTGGCTATTCGGACGGCGGCGCGATTCCCATTCGCTTCTTTCTCAACACCTACCGCGTCATTTCCGACAGTTACGGCGTGTTCGTTTATGATCCCGACGCCGGCTATGTCCGCGCCTATGAGCCGTCGTACGAGTTTCGCTTCCACGGCTGGCGCAACGGCGTCATGGTCATGAAGCACAAAGATGGGACGCTCTACTCCTGCCTTTCAGGAGTCGCCTTCGAAGGAGCAAACAAAGGAAAACGATTGAAGCCGATTCCGGCACTCGCGAGCGAGTGGGGATTCTGGCTCGAGCATTACCCGGGCGCGGTCGCGTATCACATGTTCGAGAAATACAAACCGGTTGAATTGCCGACGAGCGAAAATGCGGAGTCGGTGAACTCGCGCGGCAAGACAGACGGCCGGCTTGACACCGATGCTCCCGTGCTTGGTGTCTGGGGCGGCAACAGCGCCCGCGCTTATCCGCTATCCGCGCTAGAGAAATCGAAAATCATCCACGACACGCTGGATGGCCGCCCGCTTGCGGTTCTCTGGGAGCCGCGAACGCATGCCGCGAGCGCCTATCGGCTGGTGGCGTCGCAGCCGAACAAGTTTCACGGACCGCAACCGAATGCGATCGGCATTTCGCCGCCGGATGCCGGGACGCCGCTGCCGGAAGGTTCGCCCGCTTTGCCGCCGCGGCGGGTGAATCTGCAGCCCGGGAATGAAAAAGCGGCCGGGAGATTTGTCGATTCGGAGACTCATTCGTCCTGGGACATCGCGGGGCGCTGTGTCGCGGGCGAACTGAAGGGGTGGACGCTCGAATGGGTCGATAGCGTCCAGTCAAAATGGTTCGCCTGGGCCGCGGAGTACCCGTCGACCACGATTTACACGGCCGAAAAGCCGACCAAGGTTGATGTAAACAAAAAGGTGCGCGAAATCGCCGGAACGGCGGAATTCCTGCGCCTGCTGCCCAAACCATTTGCCACGATCAAGGCAATCGACAGCAAGGCGAACACGGTGACTTTACTCGACGATGGCGAGAAGCAAGCGAAAACCTGGCCGATCGAGCCCGACGCCGAGTTGAAAGTGAGCGGCTGGTGGGGCCGGCTCGAGCAGTTCAAGCCGGGCGATCGCGTCTGGGTCTGGCTGAAGCTCAACCGCAAAAAACAACCTGTGTCCGTGGTGATGCTCGCCGACGAGGACAGCGAATGGGACATGCACGCGAGTTTGGCGATGAAGAAAGACACGAAGCCGAAATTCACGCCGGAGCAGATGGAAACCCGCCGAGCCGAGCAGAAGAAATGGCTGCGCCAGAAGTGGATCGATGAGGGATTGCCGGGCACATTAACATTTCATCATGTCTTCAGCGGCGAACTGGAATTGACGCTTGACCACGAGTCGATGAATTGGGGTCGATCACTAGTTGCGGGCGACACGGTCTCGATTCCGGTCAAGCCACCGATCAAGGGCGTGGTGAAAAAGGTGACGCCCTGGCGCGAGCGGACCGTCGTGCGATTAGTCGTCGGCGAATTGGAGTCGTCGGAACTGAAAATCGGCCAACGGCTACACCTGAGAATGACGCCGCCCGCTGAAACCGTCGATAACAGCCGCTACCCCGCCGGGATTGACCGTGAACGCTCGACGAACGAGCGAATCGAGTGGATTATCTCGAGCATTTATTGCACGTGCGGCATTGATAAAGACATTTGCACCGGCGACTTTTACACGCTGGCCAGTTGCAACCCCAACGGTTGCGGCATGCCGGTGCTAACGCGAGCCAAACTGGGCAAGATGATGGATAAAGGCATGACCGACCGCCAAATCTTTGATGTTCTGTTGAAGGATCGCGGCCCGTTCTTGCTGAAACCGCATTTGCGACCGTAGGTGGGCAGAATCACGCCGCCCAATGGCACAGGGATCTCAGTCGCGCAGCACTGCTTGGCCGCCCGCGACGGTTGGGATTGATGGCGAAGTCTGCTCAGGCGGCCAAGCAGTGGCAATCACAACTGGGTGTGCAAGCAAGTTTCGGAATCAGACTCTATTGCCACTGCTTGGCCGCCACCGAGAGATTCGCCAACATGCAGAATCGTAAATGGCGGCCAAGCGGTGCTCGATCTCGGTGGCGCAGCACTGCTTGGCCGCCCGCGATAGTTGGGATTGATGGCGAAGTTTGCTCAGGCGGCCAAGCAGTGGCAATCACACCTGGGTGTGCAAGCAAGTTTCGGAATCAGACTCTATTGCCACTGCTTGGCCGCCACCGAGAGATTCGCCAACATGCAGAATCGTAAATGGCGGCCAAGCAGTGCTCGACAATCGCTTTCTACCGTTTCCGCTTGGGACGCCAAACTCGCAAATCCGATGTGCTTTCGATCTGCCACAAGTCGGGAAAGTCGTAATAGTGCAGCCAATAGTCCGCTTGGCCTTCATGATCGGCGAACACGATCACGACGGTCTTATCCTGGATCGAGCGGCTCCCAAAGCCGACGAGTCGGATCGCTTCGAAGCGTCACGCCCCAGATGGTGCGATCGTCGCCGCGTTCGTGCAGGACCATGTTGGCGTGGAAAACCGCCGGCCAGACATGCCAGTAATTTCCAGCGATGTGGGTCCCGTGGAAAGTCAGCACTTCGTCCGTGTCCTTTCCCAAGCCGGCGTCCAGATCCGCACGAACGCCGTGGATGCTCGGCACGCCACTAGTCGCCCAGGCGGCAAGCAGCAGCGCGGGCAGCGCAATCAGCGGACCCAGGCGATGCCATTTGGGCGACAGGAGCGCCGAGAGCGCCGACATTGCGAAAATCGACAATCCGCCCTGAATCAAGAAAATGCCGGGCTTCGAGTATCGATCCCACTGCGAATTGTGTGCGACCCACCAAAAGGTCGCCATCAGCGAAATGTGAGCCGCGCCGACGATGAACATGATCAGTCCAATGCGATAAGACTCGCAAATGGACCGCTGCTTACACTGTTTTCGGAAGATGAGCAGGGCGAGCACGGACGTGGCGAGCAATGCAAGCGGCCAGTAGGGACCGTTGGCCTTCCATGTATGCGTCACCAGAATGCCCCACGATCTGGGCCAATCCTCGACCGGCAAGAGGCCAAGTTTGGTCGGTTCGTAAGGCGACGTGCGCATGATGGCCCGGCCTACGCCAAAAGCAATCAACAGCGCGATCGCCGACCGAAGTCCTTCCGATCGCACGATCGCGCCGAAACCGTTCCAGCCTCTCGCACAAACGAGCGATCGTCCCATCGCCAGGGGCAGCAACAGCATAATCGCCGCGACATAGCACCAGTGAGCCAGCGCCAGCAGAACGATCGCCAGCAGGTATCGCCAAATTGCCGCACGGCCAGGCGGCGCTTCGAGTAAGATCAACCCGCCGAGCCCCAGCGACAGCCAAACGCCATAAAAGGTGTGAAAGGTCAGGTCGTTTTGATACTCCTGCGGCGTCAACAGCATGAACGCAATCACGCTGAACAGACCGATCAATGGATAGCGATCGTCGCGAATTGCATAGCGGGCCAATAGGAAGAATGCCGCCAACCCGGCAGCGACATATATCGCGGTCTGAAGCAGCAGATTGGCAAACGGATCGCGCACGGGAGCGGCGATCAAGGGCACCAGCATGCCGATGCGGTCCTGCTCCCAAAAGTACGGCGTCCATTTCTGAAGGCTGACCAGGATGGGAATCAACGAGTCGGAATTGTGATCGCGATGGATCGTTCCCAGGTCGATGAAGCAAGCGGCGACGGCGCAGCATAGCAAATATGGCCAAAGCGCGGGCGGACGCTGCTCGCCGGCATCCGATTTCATGGAACCACTTCCATCCGGCCGTTCGAGAACTAACAATCGGTGGCGATGGCTAGGAAAGTTGCTAATCTACGCGAGTTCTAAAAAAGATTCAAACGAAACTCTCGTCACCGGCGACCGTTTTCCACGCGCAACGAGGCGAGAATGGCGCGCATCACCAGCTCGTAGTGTTCGAATTCCAGATCGTTGACTTGCCACATGACCAAAACGGTCGCGTGGGGCGTGCGAAACGTCCGCGTCCAGGCTGTGTTCGTCAGGTCGAAGAGGAAAAAGTCGCACGTCGTGCCCGTGGGCGACTCGCCCCGCGATGGTGCTGCTGCCGGGCTCGGCTTCCAGTTGCGGATAGGACTCCCGCAAGTCCTCAAGGGCCTCGTCGGCCAGCTCCGCCGCGGTCGGGCAGTCGTCGCGACAGCAAAGCATGAAAAAGGATGTGTCGGGAGTGAGAACGGTGGCCAGCCAGCCGTTTTCAATTTCGTCGTGCTCCAGTTTCCAGTTTTCCGGGTACTGGAACGAAAGTCCGGATTCGGAAAAGTTCGTCGGCATGGCGCACCCCGTTTGTCGGAAGGCCCCCTTTCGGGTATTGTAGGCGGAGTGAGCAAATCGCCGGGAAGAGCCGGTGGTTTGCCGCATCGAAACCCGCCGGCTCTCCCATTTTTGAATCAACCGGCTCGCCATTTTCGAGGAGAAACGCGTGAAGTCCCTCTGGTGTCTCATTTGCGTTCTGGCAGTCGTTCCGCTTTTCACATTCGCCGCCCCGTGCGCGCCCCCCACCGACCTCTCGCAACCGCAGTCGCCGCCGAGGCCCAAACCCGATTGGCTGAAGATTATCGACCAGGGAGAATTCGATCCACGCTTGAAGGGTTACTACACGCCGGAGGGATTCCGCGTCGAGATCGTGGCGGAAAACCCAACCATCGTGAATCCCGTGGGCATGCAGTTCGACAACAACGGCACGCTGTACGTGCTCGAATGGCGACCCAGCCCCGGCGACGAATGGCGCGAAACCCCGGTGACATTCACCTATAAGGATGGCACCAAGCGCAATGTCGCCACGATGAAGAAGAGGAAGAAGGACGTACTGAAGATCTTGAAGTGGAACCCGGAGAGCAAGCTTTACGACAAGTCCGAAATCGTTTTGGAAGATGAATTGCCTTCGACGATCATGTTTTACGACGGCTGGATTTACACCGCGAGCCGCGGGACCGTCCGGCGATTCCGGCAATCGCGGCCGGGCGGCCCTTACGACGTGAAGGAAGTCATCGCCCAGGGATTCTGCGGGTTTCATCATCATCAGGTGTCCGGGCTCACCATCGGCCCGGATGGCTGGCTTTACATTACCGCCGGCGATGACGACAACTACGTCGAAGGCTCCGACGGCAGCCGATCGACCGTGCTTCGCACCGGCGCCGTTTTCCGTTGCCGGCCGGACGGGTCGGTGATGCACGGCTTCGCGATGGGTTTTCGCAATCCGTATCGCGATGTGGCATTCGACACCGCGTTCAACATCTTCCACGTTGACAATGACAACGAGGACGGCAGCAAATTCACCGGTTGCCGGTTGATGCACGTCACGGAGGAAGCCGATTTTGGCTGGCGGCTCTTCACCGGCGCGCTGCTGCCGCCCCGATCTTTTTCGCGGGGCCGTATTCGGCGAATTGCCCGGCAAGATGCCCGCGATGCTGAAAACCGGCCGCGGATCGCCTGCCGGCCTGCTCATTTACAACGACACGTACTTGCCGGAGCAACACCGCGGCTGGTTGCTCTATCCGGATGTATTTCGAAAGTTGATCCGCGCCTACAAGGTTTATCCGGAGGGCTCGACATTCCAGGTCGCCGAGGAATTTGAGTTTATGAAGAGCGACGATCCGCTCTTTCGCCCGTGTCAAACGGTGCTCGGACCCGACGGCGCCATTTACATTTGCGACTGGCGGACCGACTCCGGCGGGGCCGGCCGCCTATGGGGCGACGGTGTGCATGGCCGCATTTATCGCGTCAGTTGGGTCGGAACCAAGGAACAGCCGGCCATCCCGCTGCGCGGCATGGATAGCTGGGCCAAAATCGTCCGCCAACCGGACCGCGACCTGATCCGCGGCTTATTCTCGGAAAACTTTAGCGATCGCATGGTAGCCCATCGCGAACTGATGTTGCGCGGATCCGCGAAATCGACCTGCCCTGCTCGCGCTGCTCGGCGACGAAAGGCGCCCCGATTCACGCACACTTCCACGCGTCGGCGCGCTGCAAACGATGTGGAACGACCAGGTCAAGTTTGCATTCATCGCGACGTTGCGCAATCCCAATCCGGATCTGGTGCGACTCGCCGCGGACGGCCTGTCGTCGAATTGCAATTTCGGTGATCTGGACGCCCATTATGGACTGATCCAGGCGTTGGAATCGCACGAGCCGGCCGTGAAGCGAGCCGTGGCGCTTGCGATCGGCCGCATTGGAGCGCCCGGCGCTGAGGATTACTTGATCGCGGAATTCCGCGCCGACCGCGGCGGCGATGTCTATCTGACCGACGGCCTTGTCCGCGCGATCGAGCGACTTGGAAAGCGAGGGATCGCCAAATTCATCGAACTTTCAAACTCAGGAGTGGACAAGGAAATCGAGCATGTCGTCGAGGCATTCTGCACGTTGCGCACCCGGCCGGGAGTCGAGGCCCTGCCCGATTTGCTGCTCAATCCGCACTTGCACCCGGGTCAGCGGGTCGCGTTGATCAAATCATTCGGCAACTATTTATTTGACCCGCCCCTTGGCCCCGATTTGCTGGTGAAAGTGCTGGAGCAGCAAGCGAATCAGCCGGCGGACGTGAGAAAGGCGGGCCTGCAAATGCTGGGCCTGTTTGGCTCGGCGAAGAGCCCGCAACTGGTGTCTCTGCTGCTGCGATGGATTGATGATCCCGATCCGGAAATGCGGCTAACCGTCATCCAAGCGGTGGAGCAGACGAAACTGGTCGAGGCCATGCCGCAGTTGCTCAAACAGATCGACGACGAAAATCGATCGCCGACCGAGCTGCGCGGCGATCGCCAGGGCGCTGCGGCCGTTTGGCGATCGGGCTGTCGCGCCGCATATGCTGGCCGTCGCTCGCAATGATCACTTGAAGTCGCTCGATGGGCAGAATCTGCGGCTCGAGGCGCTCCGGACGCTCGCGCTGGTCGATCCGAACGCCGCCCAGACGGTCGCCGAGAATTACCTGACGAAGGAATCGGGAGCATTGCAAGCCGAGGCCGTGAGCGTGCTCGGGACGCAGCCGGCGGAGCGCAAAAGGCCGCGGAACTGTTTGTCGCCAAGAAGTTGCCGAAGGAACTGCTGCCGCAGGTGACCGAGGGATTGCGAAAACACCTCGGCAAGAAGCCGGAATTGGGCAAATTGCTCACCGAAGTGATGCGCGGCGGATTGCTCGTTTCGCTGAGTAAGAAAGAAATCGCGCGGGTGCAAAAGCTCGTCACCGCCAAGGGGAATCCGATGCGCGGCGCGACCTGTTCCTTAACGGGAAGACGCTCGCTTGCATCAATTGCCATCGCCTCGAAGGCATCGGCGGCAATGTCGGCCCGGATTTGACGCGACTATGGGACACGCATTCGCTCGAGAAGATCATGGAATCGATGATCGACCCGAGCAAGGAAATCAAGGAAGGTTATCAGTCGTACCGCGTCACCACGAATAAGGGCCAGACCTACACAGGCCTCAAGATCGTCGATACGCCGCAGGAAATCGGTTTGAAAGATTCGACCGGCAAGGAAGTGCGAATTCCCAAAAAGCAGGTCGAGGAAATCGAGGTTGCGAAACAATCGCTGATGCCCGACAACGTGATTTCGCAATTAACCTTTGACCAGTTCGTGGATCTGGTGGCCTTTCTCAAGAATCGGGCGGCCCAGGAATCGCTCCGTGGTCTGGCGCTGGACTTCTGGGTGGTGGGGCCGTTTGCCGAAGACTTGAAGAAGCCGTTTCCGCCGGAAGAAAACCCCGATCCCAAGGCGAACTACGCACGGCTTTCATGGCAGCCGCGACAAGCGGAACCGAACGGCTATCTCGATTTGCGCGCCGCGTTCGGGAAGGACCATATCAGTGCCTATGTGCTGACCTACGTCCACTCGGCGAAGAAGCAGAAGGTCAAGATGTTTTCCGGGTCCGACGATCAGATGCGAATCTGGATCAACGGCAAACAGGTTTATGAGTATGCCCAGCCGCGCGGGCACGGCCCGATTCGGACCTGGTCGAGGTCGAATTAAACGCCGGTTGGAATGTGGTGCTTGCGAAAGTAACAAACGGCGTGGCAACGCACGGTCTGTTTCTGCGCTTTGCCGGAGATGGGCTGCGGGTCAGTTCGACCCGGGAATAAAAGCAGGCTGGAGGCCGCGGACACGGCATGCCGTGCCGGCAGCCTCCAGCCTGGGGCCCAATGACCTTTTACTGAATGCCGCCATGGACGCGTTCGGGCGTCAGGTGCGACGGCTGATCGGTAAACCAGATTCGCTGCCATTCGCCGCGAACCTGGCGAAGGTCCTCGGACTGATTGATCAAACCGGCCATGCGAGTATTCGGATCGCTGCCCAAGGCGCTGACGCAGCCCCCATTGGCCAACGCCATCGCTCCAAACGCCGCGAGAATCAGCAGCCGCTTCATGAACAAGCCTCCCTGCCGTTGCCCCGATTTCGGCTCGGATGGAACGAAGGCTTCCAAAGCCTCCGCGCACGGCTTGCGCCGCCGCCGATTCATCCGATATAAGTGTTTCCTCTGGAATAATCGGCGCTCCGCGCACAAAACTTGAAGTAGTCAGATCCTTCCAGCCCGATTTCGCGAAAAAAAATCGGAAGCGGCTTGCGCTCCCGATCCGATCTCGCTTCACTCATTTGCCGGCGTTTATGATTCTTTCTTGATTTTCTTCTTTTTCATGGCGTCGCCATGATCGTGGCCGTTGGTCATCGGAGCGCCAACCTGACCGGCCTGCGGCGGCCCGGTTTGCCCGTCGGATTCAGCCGTGGCCGGAGTCGCCGGGCTCGGCTCCATTGGCTCGATGATCTCTTGCTCCGGGTTGCGTGTCTTACGCATCTTGCGCGGCTTCTCGTCCAACAGCGGCAGCTTCCGAATCGTTTCCTCCATTTCCTTTCCGGGCTGAAAGGTAACGACGTTCTTAGGAGCCACGAAAACCTGTTCGTCGGTCCGAGGGTTGCGAGCCTTGCGGGCCTTTCGCCGCTTGACTTCGAATACGCCAAAGTTGCGAAGCTCAATCCTTTTTCTTCCATCAGCGTGTCGATAATCGCGTCGAATGTCCATTGAACGATTTGTTTTGTCTTTAACTGGGTCAAGCCGGCGCGTTCGGCGATTCTCTTGACAATTTCTTTTTTGGTCACCGTACCTCTCCTAAGTTCGGCGGGCGGTTGGCTCCGGCCAACGGATTTAAGTGTAGAAGTGCCAAAACGATGTGTCAAGCAAAAAGCAAAATGTCGCATCCGCGGCTCGTGCTGCGTGGCCCGTCGCAAAATAGTATAACATGGTTGAGTGCGGAGGCCGCGAGCCAGGAGAAGCGAGACCGCCTCATCCTCCCACGCGTTCGCTCGGTGATGCATATGGATCAGCCGGAAAGCTTGCTTGGCACCATCGTGGATGGTCGCTACCGGTTGCGCCAGTTTATTGGCAGCGGTTCGTACGGCAGCGTCTATGCGGCGGACGAGTTGACCTTGGGCCGGGTCATTTCCCAGGTCGCGGTCAAACTCATCAACCCGGAAAACGACGACCGCCGCCAGAAGGTGTTGCAGGAAATCCGCGGCTTGGTCCGGCTCCACCACGACTTCATCATCGCCTATCGCTCGTCGGGCGAGATCCACGCGGGTAATCTGAGTGGCTCAATCTTTCTCGCGACGGAACTTGGCGATACCACGCTCCAGCGCCTGGTAAAGGCCCCTCGGCGATTGTCGACCGATGAAATCCGCGAGCTTGTCCGCGGCATCGCCGCCGCTTTGTGCACATCCATGCGGAAGGCGCGATTCACGGCGACGTGAAGCCCGCGAACATCATCCGCGTTCGCGGGCGCTGGAAACTCGGCGACCTCGGCCTGCTGCGAACGACCACACGCAAACAAAGCGGTCCCGCCTATGGCAGCTTAACCTACATGGCCCCCGAGATGCTTCGCCATGAATTCAGCCCGGCCAATGACATCTATGCGCTCGGCGTCACCATTCTGAATTACTTCACGGGAAAGTTCGCGCACCAGGGCGATTCTGCGCGAGGTCTTTGTCGAAAACCTGAAGTCACAACTTCCCAATGTCCCCGAGTCGATCCGCGATCCGTGGCGGAACCTGATTCTCGGTTGTCTGGAACGATTGCCAAACAATCGAATGACGGCCCCCCAGATCGAAGCATTCGTTGCGGCTTCCAGCCCGCATTTCACCGCGTCGATGGACACCCGACCGATCATCGTCGCCTCCCAAGGCTATGCCGACTACACGTCGATTCAGGAAGCGATCAAGGAATGCTGCCCGGCTCACAGATCGTCGTGCATCCCGGAAAATATCGCGAATCGCTGCGGATCGAAAAACCGATCGAGATCGTCGGCGAAGGCTCGACCGACGAAGTCGTCATCTCGACGCGAGACGATCATTGCGTCGAAATCGCGACGCCTGGCCCGGTGCTGATTCGCGGCATCACCATGCGGGTCAAGCCGGGCCCCGCCGGCGTCGAATGCTACGCGGTTGACGTCGGCATCGGGAAAGTCGTTATCGAGGATTGCCAGCTTCGCTCGCTGACGCTAGCTTGCGTCGCGGTTCATGACAGTGCCACGCCACGCTTCGGCGTTGCCAAATCCATGGCAGCAGGGATGTCGGCGTGTTTGTCTATGATCAAGGACACGGGCAATTTGAGGATTGCGAAATCAGCGCCCACGCCGCGACTGGCGTGTCGGTCAGCGATGGCGGACAGGCTCGCTTCGAAAAATGCTACATCCACCACAATCGCGGCGGCGGAGCGGCAGTTTTTCCGCGCGGCATCGCCGAATTCGATTCCTGCCGAATCTTCGACAACCGCAAGTGCGGCGCCGCCGTCGCCGAAAACGGCCGCGCGGATTTCACGGGCTGCATCATCGTGGACAACGAGACCTATGCCTTTCTGCTCAAGGACGACGCGGCGGCCAATGTCGTGAATTGCGACTTGCGCGGCAATAAAAAAGGCGCCTGGAAGCTCTCGGACTACTGCCGCCTGGAACGCCGTGACAACCTCGAATGAGACCCGTATCGCACATGGCTGTGGCCCCGCCAACGCCCTGACCCGCAATACTCACTCCAGATTCTGGGAGCCGTTTATGTGCCCGATGCTGATCGCAATTCTTTTCATTTCAACTCCTACTGGCCTGATTCTCGGCGACGACCTCGACAATTTGCAAGTTGGCGTTCAGCCCGACGGTCGAATTGTCGTTCCAACCAACCAAATCTTGAAACCGGCCGGCAAACAGGTGCTTTTTCCCGGGCGGCCCGTTGACCTCGCGTTCACCGACGACGGCAAATCCGTCGTCGTCAAGAACATGAAGAATTTGGTGTTCATCGACTTGGCATCGGGCGAAGTCAAGCAGACGCTCGCTTCGCGAGTCGGTTTCAGCGTGGTTGGCCTGGTTGTTCACGGTGATCACGTTTACGCCAGCGACGTACAGAACAGCGTCCAAGTCGCGGTTCGCGGCAAAGACGACATCTACAAATGGGCCAAACCGATCTCATTAACGAAGCCCAGAGTCGGCAAATTCGTTCATCCCGCGGGCATGGCCTTGATGGGCAACGATAAACTGCTGGTCTGTTCCACTCGCGGCAACAATGTCCAAGTTGTCGATTTGAAATCGGGCAAGGTCGAAGCCGTGGTGGACGTCGGCGTTGCGCCTTACATGCCATGCGTTCTGAACAAGAATCGAATCGTCGTCAGCAATTGGGGCGGGGACCGGCCAAGAGCCGGCGATCCGCAGAGCGCGAGTTCCGGCACGCCCATCCGCATCGATCCCAACACCGGAATCGCGGCGGAAGGCACCGTTTCAGTTTTGGAAAAAGTCAATGGCCAGTGGCGGCAAACGAAAACGATCCGCGTCGGCCTGCATCCCTGCGCCATCGCTTGCGATGGCCGCGGGCCATTCCTTTTCGTCGCCAATGCCAACAGCGACACCGTATCGGTGATCGGCTTGCAAGATCTGATCGTTCGCGAAACGATCTCCTGCCGCCCGGCAAACAGCCTGCCTTTCGGCAGCGGCAGCAATGCCCTCGTGCAGCGAGGCATGGATTTGTACGTCGCCAATGGAACCAATAATTGTATCGCGAAGCTCGATGTAGCCGGATTGTCGCCTCATGCTCCGATCAAGACGAAACTGCTCGGCCTGATTCCGACCGGCTGGTATCCCGGCGCGGTTTTGGTGTCACCCGACGAATCGAAACTGATCGTTGCCAATATTAAGGGGCACGGTTCGCTCGCCAAACGCCGTGAACCGGAAAAAGGAAAGAACTCGCGCGATCACCTGGGTTCGATTTCCATCATCGACATTCCCGAATCCGAACAACTCGCGAAATACACCCAGCAAGTGAATGAGAACAATCGGTTTGCGCATAGCATTGCCGGCCTGGCAAAGCCCCGGAAGGACGTCAGACCGACGCCGACGCCGCAGCGTCACGGTGAGCCGTCGGTGATCAAGCACGTCGTTTACATCATCAAGGAAAACCGCACCTACGATCAGGTGCTTGGCGATATGAAGGAAGGCAATGGCGATCCGAAGTTGTGTATTTTTGGCGAGGAGATCACGCCCAATCATCACGCCCTCGCGCGCCAGTTCACACTCTTCGACAATTTCTATTGCAGCGGCGTGCTCAGCGCGGATGGCCATCAATGGGTGAACGAGGCTTACGTCACCGATTACCTGGAGCGCTCCTTCGGCGGATTCTCCCGAAGCTATCCGTTTGACGGCGGCGACGCGCTGGCATACGCTTCGTCCGGCTTTCTTTGGGACAACGCGCTGACTCACAAAAAGACGCTTCGAAACTACGGGGAATTCGTCAAGACAACCTACGGCGACAAGAAGGTCGCCTGGAGCGATGTCTACAACGATTTCAAGTCAAGGGCCGGCAAAATCAAGATCATTTCCAAGGCCACCGTCCACACGCTTGAACCGCACACGCATCCCGGCTTTCCCGCGTTTCAACTCGACGCGCCCGATGTGCTGTGCGCGCCGACTGTTCATCGAGGATCTCAAGAAGTTTGAGGCGAACAACTCGATGCCGAACCTGGTTTATCTGACGTTGCCGTGCGACCACACCTCCGGCACCGCCGTGGGCAAGCCGACGCCTCGAGCGATGGTCGCCGACAATGACCTGGCGTTGGGACAAATCGTCGAGGCCATCAGCAAGAGCAAGTTTTGGAAAGAAACGTGCATCTTCGTGGTCGAGGACGATCCCCAGGCGGGATTCGATCATGTCGACGGCCACCGGACCGTGGCGTTCGCAATCAGTCCTTACACGCGGCGGAAATTCGTTGACCACACGAACTACAACCAGACCGGAATGGTGAAAACGATCGAGTTAATGCTTGGCTTGCCGCCCATGAATCAACTCGACTTGTCGGCCACGGCGATGCGAACGTGCTTCCAGTCCGAGCCGGATTTGACGCCTTACACGGCAATTTCCAACAAAATCGCATTGGACGAAATGAACCCGCCGCTCAAAAAACTCAAAGGGCTTGCCTTGCATTGGGCCAAGAAATCGCTGGAACTTCCGCTCGACGAGGCGGATCGCGCCGATGAGCAGACGTTGAATCGAATTCTTTGGCACGCGATGCGCGGCGACGGCGTGCCATATCCGGAGGAATACTCCGGCGATGACGACGACTGATCGCCATATTCGAGGAATCGCAACAATTGAGCGCCGCTGGCGACGAACTACTTCAAGATGCTGACTCCAACGACGGGGCAAAACGATCGATCCGCCCGTCGGGAAGACACGTATGACATTGGCAATTGAAACTCACAGATTGTCTCGCCGTTTCGGCGATTTTTACGCCGTCGATGCGATCGATTTGCACGTCGAGCGCGGCATGTTTTATGGCTTTCTTGGCCCAAACGGCGCCGGCAAATCCACGACCATCAAAATGCTTACCGGGCTCCTGGCGCCAACGGCGGGCGAGGTTATCGTCCTCGGACAAAACATGCTCGACCCCGATCAAGCGATCGAGGCCAAGCGGCACATGGGCGTGATCCCGGAGAACCTGGCCCTGTTCGACAACCTCACGGCGAGGGAATATCTGACCTTCATCGGCCGCATGCACTTGTTGCCGCGCGATACCATTCGCACCCGCATCGGCGAGCTACTCGCGCTGCTCGGCCTCGAAAACGAGGACAAAAAGCTCACGCTCGAATACTCGCACGGAATGAAGAAGAAACTGGCGCTCGCCGCCGCGCTATTGCCCAATCCCGACTTACTGTTCTTGGATGAGCCATTCGAGGGCGTCGACGCGATTACCTCACACATCATCCGCGACTTGCTGGCGGGCTTCGTCACGCGCGGATCGACGGTCTTTCTCACGTCGCATGTGCTCGAGGTCGTGGAAAAGCTTTGCTCGCACGTCGGCATCATTGTTCAGGGCAAATTGGTCGAGCAGGCCGCCATGGCGGAGGTCCGCGAGCAGGGCCGGTCGCTGGAGCAATTGTTCCTGGAAACGGCGGGCGCCGACGCCGCCGCCAAAATGACGCTGAGTTGGCTGGAGACCTCCGCCCCGTGAACCTGCAACATCTGCGAACGTTTGTCTGGCTCCGATTTCGGCTTCGGGCCAACCAACTCAAGCGCGCCGGCGTGCTCAATTCGATCATTTTCACAATCATCATCGCTCTCGCGGCATTCGGATCCGTCGGCCTGTTCGTAGCGGGAGTTCTGATTGGTCTTTTCGTGTTGCCGCAGACGCCGCCTGTTGTGGGAATGCTGGTCTGGGATGGGGCAATCGCGGCATTTCTGTTTAGCTGGATGATTGGACTGCTGACCGAATTGCAGCGCACCGACGGGCTCTCGCTCGACAAGTTCCTTCACCTACCGGTTTCGCCATTCGGCGCGTTTCTGGTCAACTATGTAAGCTCGTTGTTCAGCATTTCCTTGCTCTTGTTCGTGGCCGGCACGACCGGCCTGATCGCCGGCCAGGTTTTTTCCGAGGGGCCGCGGATGTTGCTGGCGCTGCCGCTTCTGGCGGCGTTCGTGCTGGCGATCACCGCCGTCACCTACCAGTTTCAGGGTTGGCTGGCATCGCTGATGACCAATCCGCGCCGGCGGCGCACCGTGATTGTGATCGTCACGCTGGCGTTCATCCTGGTCTTTCAATTGCCGAACCTCATCAATGTCATTCGGCCATGGGAAAAAGAAAAGGCGCCGTCGGAGCCGGCGACGCAATTCGACCGGGAATTGCAAGCGCTCAATGACGCCTTGCAGAATGGTTCGATCAGCCGCGACGAGTTTCAACAGAAGTCGGCGAAGGCGCGAGCGGACCGCACCGCGCAGGCGGAGGAGGCGAAACGGCAGGTCTGGATCAAGCTGGAGCGCACCAGCCGAATCATCAACACGGCATTGCCGCCGGCATGGCTGGCGCTGGCGCTGCCGATTTGGCCAACAAGGCGTTTCTTCCCGCCTTGCTGGGCGGATCGGCGTTTTGCTCGATTGGGCTATTCAGCCTGTGGCGCGCCTACCGGACGACCCTGCGAATGTACACCGGGAGCGGCGAAAGCGGCGGCGCGAAGTCGAGCCGGCGCGAATCGGAAACTCAGGACGGCGCGCCGAGGCTGCGATTGATCGAATGGAGGCTTCCGTGGATCAGCGAGCATGCGTCGACGGTCGCGGTCGCCGGATTTCGGTCGTTCGTCCGTGCGGCCCGAGGCGAAGATGGCCCTGGTGGCGCCGATCGTCATGGTGATTGTGTTCGGATCGATGCTCGCCGGCTTTAAGTCCGATGCGCCATTGGCGGTACGCCCCTTCATCGCGTTCGGCGCCACGTCGTTTGTGCTGCTGAGCGCCATTCAATTGATCGGCAATCAATTCGCGTACGATCGGGCCGGCTTTCGCATTTACGTGCTGAGTCCGATTGCCCGCAAGGACATTCTGCTCGGAAAAAACCTCGCGCTTGCGCCATTCGTGCTCGGCATGGTCGCCTTGGCGTTGATCGCGCTGGAGTGCTTCCGCCCCATGCGGATCGATTGGTTCTTCGCAGCGCTTTTTCAAGCGGTCGGCATGTATCTGCTTTTCTGCCTGATGGCAAACATCGTTTCGATCGTTTCGCCGCTTCCGATCGCGGCCGGGGCCATGCAGCCGTCGCAAGTACGGTTCACCCAGATTCTTGCTCACATGGGATTGATGATGGCGTATCCGTTCGTGCTGGCGCCGCTCTTGTTGCCGATTGGAATCGAGTTGCTGCTGTCGGAAATCACCGGCATTCGCGTTCTACCGATCGCGCTGCCGTTGATGCTTTGTTTTGTCGCCATTATCGTCTACGTCTATGATCGCGGACTGGGTCTGCTGGGGCGATTCTTGGCCCTGCGCGAACAGAAAGTATTACAAATGGTTACGTCGAAGCTGGAGTGATCCACGCCGCAATCGGGCGGCTTGCCGCTCGCTGTCCAGGCGGTAGACTGCAGATTAACAGCCGAAGTGGCGGAATGGCAGACGCGCCGGACTCAAAATCCGGTCTACGCAAGTAGGTGTGGGTTCAAGTCCCACCTTCGGCACTCAGTCAATTCGAATCCGTGCCCTGATCCAAAAATCGCGAACCTTTTCCTCCTTCCCATCGTCGCTGCTCTTGCGTCAGGAAATTCCGACATTATCATGAGGGGCTGAAACTTCCCTGCACTGGAGTAAACGCGAGTTGATCACACGCATTTCCCCCCTGCTCTTCTGCCTATTCCTTTGCTCCAGCCTTCACGCCGACACGCTCGACGAAGTTCGCAAGCGCGGCGTACTGCGCTGGGCCGGCGATGAGGAAGGCGGAGCGCCGTACATCATGACATCGAATGATCCGCTTCGGCCCGCCGGTTTCGAGGGCGAACTCATGGAGGCCCTCGCCAAGCGGCTGGGAGTGAGGCCGGAATTCAAGCAATGCCAATGGGACAATCTGGGCGATCTGCTCCGCGCCGGCGGCGCCGACATCATCATGAACGGCATCGAGCTTCGGCCCGACCGAGTGCAGTCCAACATCTGCACGATTCCCTATTACGTGAATGATCTGCAAATGCTGGTTCTCAGGGACGACAATCGGCTGCGCGGATGGGCCGATTTTCGAACTATCGCGAATGGGCGAAAATGGCGAGTCGGCGTGTTGGCCGATACCGCCGCCGAGAAGTACTTGACCGAGCAGTTTGCGAACGAGATTGACGTCGTCCGTTACCCAGGCACGACGCAGGCCATGGACCACGTGCGCGATCGCCAACTCGACGGCACCCTGACCGACCTGATCGCGGCGCAGACCTTCAAGGATCGCTATCCCGGACTCCATTTTGTCGGCGAAACGGTCGGCCGCGGATATTTTGTCATTTATCTTCGGC
The DNA here is from genome assembly GCA_963815035.1 of uncultured Gemmataceae bacterium. GTDB lineage: Bacteria > Planctomycetota > Planctomycetia > Gemmatales > Gemmataceae > JBGQCZ01. The sequence goes on along the minus strand of CAWFFC010000023.1, from coordinate 162,535 downwards.
CGGAAGACGGACGGCTTCGTGACGAATTGAATTCCGGCATTCGCGACTTGCTTGCCGATGGCACCCTCAAATCGATTTATGACAAATATCACATTTGGAACGGCGCCCAGGCGACATTGGCGTCGACGGAGGTGCAGCAGGCCCCGGACCAGATGCAGCCGACCGAAGCGCGAAAGCGCGGCTGGGCAATCGTGCTCGAAAAGTTGCCCCTCCTTCTCGATTCCGCCTGGGTCACGATTCGGCTCAGCGTCATTTCCATGCCGCTGGCCATTATTGTCGGCTTGCTCGTGGCCATTGGACGACTGTACGCGCCGGGTATCGTGCGCTGGCCGCTGGGCCTATATGTCGAGGTGATTCGCGGCACGCCATTGATGCTGCAACTGTTCGTGATCTTCTACGTGATTCCCTCGGCAATCGCGATGCCGGAATGGATGCGCGATTATTTTCCCTGGGTCGCGGCCATTGCCGGCCTGGCGATCAACTACTCGGCATATGAAGCCGAAATCTATCGCGCCGGGTTGCTTGCTATCCCCAACGGGCAGATGGAAGCGTCGCTGGCGCTGGGCATGACGAAAATCCAGGCGCTACGGCATGTGATTGTGCCGCAAGCGGTGCGTCTCGTGGTGCCGCCGGTTACCAACGATTTCATCGCCTTATTCAAAGACACCTCCGTGTGTTCGGCGATCACGCTGATCGAATTGAGCAAGCGCTACAGCATCGAGGCGAACAACACCGGGGCGCCGCTGGAAATCGCCGGCGCGACGGCGGTGTTGTATCTGCTGATGAGCTATCCGTTGTCGCTGCTCGCGCGGCGGCTGGAACGGAATCGGAAGCAAGTGAATGTGTAGCGAATCGGTGGGCCTCGAAGACTCGACCCACCCTACAAGAACTGCAATCTCAAAGAAGAATACAATCGAATCGGTGGGCCTCGAAGACTCGACCCACCCTACAACCGCAATTTCAAAGGGGAATGCAAACGAAATGATCGCAGTGACGAATCTGGTAAAGCGCCATGGCAACCTTGAAGTGCTTCGCGGCGTGTCGATGAATGTCAATCGCGGCGAAGTTGCCGCCATCATTGGCCCCTCGGGCGGCGGCAAGAGCACGCTGCTGCGCTGCATCAACGGGCTTGAGCGCTTTCAGGAAGGCGAAGTTCAGGTCGAGAATATGAAACTGTCGAGCAATCCCGACGGCGAGGCACTGCGGAAGTTGCGACAGCGGGTCGGCATGGTGTTTCAGCAATTTCATCTCTTTCCGCACATGACCGTGCTGGAAAACGTTATGGCCGGACCCCGCATCGTATTGAAGTACGCGCAAACAGGCGGAGCCAATCGCCATCAATTTGCTTGACCGCGTCGGGCTGAAGGACAAGCTCAGGGCCAAGCCGGAACAACTTTCCGGCGGCCAACAACAACGGGTCGCGATCGCTCGCGCCCTGGCAGTCAGCCCCGAGGCAATCCTCTTCGACGAGCCGACCAGCGCGCTCGATCCGCGCATGGCGAACGAAGTCATGGCCGTCATCACCGACCTCGCCAAGTCCGGCCAGACAATGATGGTGGTCACGCATGCGATGGGTTTCGCGCGGCAAGTCGCGCACACCGTTCATGTGATGGCGGAGGGAAAAGTCGCCGAATCGGGCCCGCCGGAGGAAATATTCAGTGAGCCGAGACTGGAAGTAACCAGGCAGTTTTTGGCGCAAGTAAAAATGACCTGATTTGTTAGTTGTCCGTTGTACTTTGTCCTTTGTCCGTTGTGCTTGGTCCGTAGTACTTTGCAGGTTGTCCCGCGATATCGAATTGCGGATAAAGATTTAGATGACGCTGAAAAGCAATTTCAACGTGCAACGGACAACCGACAACGGACCAAAACCAATGCTCAACGGACAACGGACAACGGACCAAGAACAAGTAACAATCCGCGTCGGCCATAGCCCGGACCCCGACGATGCGTTCATGTTTTACGCTCTGGCGCACGACAAGATCGACACGGGCGATCTGCGCTTTCGTCCATGAATTGCAGGACATCGAGACGCTCAATCGCCGGGCGCTCAAGGGCGAACTGGAAGTCACTGCGATCAGCCTTCATGCCTACGCCTATTTGCTCGACAAATACGCCTTGCTGCCGACCGGCTGCAGCATGGGCGACAAGTACGGCCCGATGGTCGTGGCGCGAAAGCCGATGACGGTCGGCGACCTGAAGAAGCGCGAAGATCGCCGTGCCGGGCACGATGACGACGGCGTTTCTGACGCTGCGCTTGCTATTGCCGGACGGATTCGCCTACGAGGTGGTGCCGTTCGACGAGATCATTCCCGCCGTGGCGAGCGGGAAGTTCGAGGCGGGACTGATCATCCACGAAGGCCAGCTGACGTTTCAGAATCAGGGGCTGCATCTCGTCGTCGATCTGGGCGTCTGGTGGCAGGAAAAGACCGGGCTGCCGCTGCCGCTGGGCGGCAATGTGGTCCGGCGCGATCTCGGGCCGATAACGATCCGCGAAATCAGCCGGCTGATCAAGGAGAGCATTCGCTACTCACTCGCTCATCGGCAGGATGCGCTGCAATACGCGCTGAAATATGCCCGCGACATGGACGTGGGCCTGGCGGACAAGTTTGTCGGCATGTATGTGAACGACTGGACGCTCGACTATGGTTCGCCGCGGTCGCGAGGCGGTGCGGCGAATTGCTCAGCGAAGGACATCGGCTGGGCGTCATCCCTACGCCGACAAATGTCGAATTTGTCGAATAGGAATTGATCCGCAGATTACGCCGATTTCACAGATTTGAATTCAAACTCGAATCTGTGAAATCGGCGTAATCTGCGGATCATCGATTTAATTACGCGCTGGCCGGGTCCTTGCCGTCGACCCACGGGCCTTCGAGTTTCTGGTAGTCCGGCGGGGTCACAGTGCTGCCGCTGTCGTCGCCGGTCCAGCCGATGATCTGGTTCGGCTTGCCGCGCTTCTTGCTGCGGTCTTCCCATCGCGCCGCCCAGCGTCGCATCGGCCTCCTTCGGCTGGCGATGCTCCTTGTCCCAGAACAGCACCTTGCCGTGGCGGTAGCTCTGCACGCCCATGTTGACCGTGGTGAACGCCGCCGCGCCCAGCTCCGGCGTGCTGAGCGTGTCGCGGCTTGCGGCCGCGGACGCACTCCAGGAAGTTCTCCCACAGCAGGTAGGCGTCGCTGTTGCGTTCGCCGCTGCCGCGGTCTGTACTTCGGATTTTCGTATCGTGTACGGCGGCTTGTCGAAACCGGCTGGTCGGCTTGTTCGCCGGGCCGCCAGCGGATGTTCTGGCCGTACACCTCGAAGCCTTGAAGTAGTCGCCGCCTGCGGCTGGTGAACTTGCATCGTGCCCAGCCGGCCGCGGATCATCTCGCCGAGCTGGCGTGTCGTTGCACATCGTCGCGGAGATGATGAGCTGGCAGCCCTCGTCGTAGTCGGCGACGACGGTGGCCACGTCCGGCACGTCGCGGCCGTCGTATTCCAGGTAGATGCCGCCGCCGCCGACGACGCGGGCCGGATAGCGGACGCCCATCGCCGAGATCATGTGCGTCGTCTGGTGGACGAACAGGTCGGTGAACATGCCGCCGCCGAACGGCCAGTAGCAGCGCCACTGCGCCCACACGGCGCGGTCGAACGGCATCTCCTTCGCGCTTGGCCCGAGCGGCTTCGCCGCGGACGACTCGAAATTTGTGGCCCAGCCACATGTCCCAGTCGATGGTCTTGGGCGTCATGTCCTTCTTCAGCGGGTAGTAGCGCCACTGGCCGACGATGGAGTTGCGGTAGTAGCTCGTCTGGCCCTGGACGACGTGGCCGATGTTGCCGGCTGCGAATGTACTCGTTCGCGGCGAGCCAGGTCGGGTCGGCCATCGACTGCACGCCGACGGTCATGACGCGTTGCGCTTCTGGGCGGCATCGACGACGGCGTGCGCCTCGGCGATGGTCTTGGTCATCGGCTTTTCGCAGTAGACGTCCTTGCCGGCGTCCATGGCGTCGATGGCCATCTTCGCGTGCCAGTGGTCCGGCGTGGCGATGCCAACCACGTCCACGTCCTTTTGATCGAGGATCTTGCGATAATCCTTGGTGACGTGCTCCTTGTCGTTCGTGTCGATGCCGCAGCGCTTGGCGGAGGGATACAGGCCGCGGCCCTTGCTGCCGCCGAGTTTCGGATCGCCATCCCAGACGTCGCAAACGGCGACCGGGACGACCGGCTTGCCCTCTTTGACCATTTGCAGAATGACGTCGATGTGCTGCTGGCAACGGCCGCCGACGCCGAGGAAGCCGATGCGGATTTTGGCATTGGCGCCGATAAACGCGCGCTGATAGCTGGCGGCGGTGAACGCCAGGGCGGCGCCCGTGGCGGCGGTCGTTTTCAGGAAGTCGCGGCGATGCGGCTGACTCGACATATGAATTCTCCTTGCGAACGAGAGGGAGCCGGAACGGCTTGATGGAGAAGATAAATTACCAGATTCAGTGCGAAGATGCCACTATTTGCAGGGAAAAACAACAAGCCGATCCGGCGGTCAGGGAACGACATCGCAACTGGATCGGCTTGAAGAATGCGGAAAGGGGTCGCTCAAAACCACTGCTTCTTGTCAACGACGTAGGTTTGATAAAACTCCTCGTCGGTTTTGGTCAGGTAGATGATGCCTTCGATCAATCCAATGATGCCTCCAACTCCGCAACAGGAGAGCAGGACTTGGATGATCCCAGTACTAGTGAACCCAAGCATGAATTTGTGGATTCCCCAGCCGCCAACAAACGACGTCGCGATCGCAACGATGGCGATGGTCGTTCGATTGGAACCTTGACCTTCGGGCATGTTTTCGCTCCTCCAGGAGTTTCTGGACCAACGGTTCTAGTTTCTCGAGAGTGTTCAAAGGCAATGTCGCGCGGAAATGCGGCCAGTGCCCTGAAATCATCGGCATACTATACTTGTCGCCCAACAGCTTGCAATGAATAGGCCTGTGATATTTTGCGTGGAATCACTCGCAGCTGATTTACCTATCCGTGAGCGGATAACCCTTAGTGCGCCATTCGCGGATACCGCCGTCCATTGAAATGACGTTTGAATAACCCATCTTTTGAAGATTGTCGGCGGCCAATGCGCTGCGGAACCCGCCGCCGCAGTAAAGCACGATTTCGGACTTGGTGTCGGGAACGGCGGTTTCGATATCGCGCTCGATAATCCCTTTTCCTAAATGCTTTGCGCTGGGCAAATGATCCTTGGCGTATTCGCTTTCCTCGCGGACATCAACCAGCACAAAGCGATCGCCGCGGTCGAGCCGTTTCTTGATCTCGTCCACGGTCGTTTCTTTCACGCGGGTTTTCGCGTCGTTCACCAGCGCGAGAAATTGCGGGGCGTGTTTCACGGCGGACTCCTCATGATGCGGTTCGTCCCAACACATAGCGGTGCGGATCGACCTTGGTTCGTAGGATCATCAGATCCTCATCGCGTGGCTCCGGCGTCGTCTCCAGCGGATCGGCGACCTCCAGCTCGAAGCTGGTCGCCTTCTTCACCTGATCGAGCGTCACGCCCGGATGCAGGCTGAGTAGCTGCATGCGCTTGTTCTCCGAATGGTATCCGAGCACGGCAAGGTCGGTGACGACGCGATAAGGCCCCGAGCCCGCTGGCAATCCGGCGGCCTCCCGAGCAACGGGACCAGTTAAGAAGCCCGGCGTCGTCAGAAAGTCCAACTTGTTTACAAACTTCCGCGGATCATGCTTGGTCACGACGAGCGTTCGCCAACAAAAGGAGCCGAGATCACATGCCCCGCCGCTGCCCGGCAAGCGCACCTTGGGTTTCGCGTAATCGTTGCCGATCATGGTGGAGTTCAAATTGCCGTATGGGTCGATTTGCGCCGCCCAGAAATGTGTAATCGACCATGCCGCGCTGGCAGAACTGCATGATGTCGGCCATGCTGGTGGCCATCAGCCCGCGATGAAAGGTTCGTGAATCGCCAACGCTGATTGGCATCGTGGGCAAGATCGGGGCAACGCCGCCCGCTTCGAAAAGCACGGTAAGATTGGGCGCGTGAGTCCGCTGGGCCAACATTGCCACAGCGCAGGGGATTCCCGTCCCCACCACGGCGAGCTTCCCGTCCTCCAGCTCTCGCGATGCGGAACAGATCATCAATTCGATTGAGTTGTAATTCATTGGTTAGTTGTCAGTTGTGCTTTGTCAGTTGTCAGTTGTCAGTTGTCAGTTGTGCTTTGTCAGTTGTACTTGGTCCGTTGTTTCCTTTCGATTTTCGGCAGTTCCAATACCATCCTGCAATTTCAACTGACCACTGACAACTGACAACTGACAACTGACAACTGACAAGCTCATTCATGCCGCAGTGCCACGATTGGATCGACTTTCGCGGCACGGCGAGCCGGATATAGCGCGGCCAGCGTCGTGATGACGATCGTAAACAGCGGCACTGATAGCAACAACCACAGGGGAAACACGAAAAGCGACTGCTCGACCGCCTGATGCGTCTGCTGCTGCATCAGTTCCTGAGCTTTGCCGTCGCCCCAGAGCGAAAATAACCAGGAGCTAAACAAACCGAGACCGCTGCCCACGAGCCCAAAAAGCGCCCCCTCGACCAGGAACACGGAGAGGATATGGCGATCCTTGGCCCCGACCGCTTTCATGACGCCGATTTCGCGGGTGCGTTCCAGTACCGCCGTCACCGTCGTGTTGGTGATTCCCAGCCCCGAAACAAACAGCGCCACCAGTGCGATAAAAGTCGTCGCCAGCCGAATGAGCTTGATTTGTCGCAACATTTGTTCGACGAATTCGATCGGCGAATAGTATGAAACTCCGAGCGCTTTCACTTGCTTGGTCGCATCACCCACATTTTCCTCGCGATCCACCAACACCTCGCAGGAATCGAAACCGCGATCCTGCCGTCGCGGCAACTGTTCGAGAAAATGGGCGCCCGCGTCGTGCGGCAGCAGCAATTCGGTATAACGATAAATCCGCTCGTAAAACGGCGCCTCCTTTTCCTCGTCCGGCTCCATGCTGCGATAGACGCCGCTGAGAATGAACTCGCCGGTCACGGTTTTCTTCGGGATGGGTGAAATGGGCAGATCCTGCCGCGACAACAGTTTCCGCAGCGACTCCTTATCGGGCGGGCTCAAGTCGATTTTTTCGATCGCGGCGGGAAGCAATCGCGTCACTTTGTCCAGGAGATTCGATTCCTCGGCCGAAAGCGTCGTCGCGTGCGAATCGACCATGGCCAACAGCATTCGCGGGTTGCGGGCTTCGTTGAAAACGGAGATTTTCACCGGCTTGCCGATGGCCTGCTGGATCGCCGCGTCGTCGCGCAAGCCGAGTTGGTACAGTTCAAACTCGTGAACCAAAATGCCGCGACTATCCTCGCGCGGAACCGAGCCGAAGACGAGTAGCCGTTCCAACATGGTCCGGCCCGCGGGCAGAATCCGCATGGCCACGCCGAGCGATTTTCCATTGATGTTGAATTGCCCATTTTCGTAGGCGCCGACGCGTACGCTGACGACATGCGGAATCGCGCGTGAGCCGATTCATCATTGACCGGTCGAGCGGGGTGGGCGGCCGTCGCGTGTTGAAGTCGTGCCATTGCTGGACCAGCATTTTGCGAATCCGCGCCCGCCGCTCCGGCGACATATGGCCTTTGACTTCGATGGCCTGGGCGGGAATGCCGGTTTCGTCGGGATTCAAACGTCCGCCGCCGCCGTAGATATGAATCCGCCGCAGGTCGTCGTGCTTGCGGAACTGGGCGCTGACCGCGTTCTGCACGCCCTCGCCGATGGACAGGCTGAAGGTGAGCATGCAGGCGCCCAAGGCGACGCCGAGCAGCGTCAGCAGCGTGCGGGTCTTCTGCCGCCACATGCCCGAGAACGCCAGCCGCCACAAATCGCTGGATCTCACAGCGTCTCCTTGGCGAGTTGACCATCGACCAGGCGAATGGTTCGATCCGACATCGAGCGCGCCAGTTCCTGATCGTGGGTGACCACCAGGAGCGTCATCCGGTTCTCCCTCACGATGTTCAACATGACGCGGATGATCTCCGCGGCGGTCGCGCTGTCAAGATTGCCGGTGGGTTCATCGGCCAAGAGCACGGAGGGTCGATTCACCAGCGCTTGCGCCAACGCCACGCGCTGCTTTTCGCCGCCGGAAAGCTCACTGGGGCGATGATGAAGTCGATGGCCCAGGCCGACCGATTCCAGCACGTCGCGGCCGGTGGCGAGCCGCTCGCTCGCCGCGATGCCCGCGAACACCAGCGGCAATTCCACGTTTTGCAGCGCCGAACGACTCGAAATCAACTGATACGACTGAAAGACCATTCCCACGGATTTCAGACGAAACTCGGCCCGCTGATTCGCGTTGAGGGCCCCGAGGTCGCGTCCGTTTACGATAATGCGGCCTTCCGATGGGCGATCGAGTCCGCCAAGGAGATTCAACAGCGTCGATTTTCCGGAGCCCGATTTTCCGAGCAACGCGACACGCTCGCCCGACGCCACGTGAAAGTTGACGCCGCGCAATGCCTGCACGGCCGTCGCCGCGGCGCCGTATGTTTTGCTCAGGTCAACGGCTTGAATGGCGTGGTCCATTGGCAGAAACGAGAATGAACCGGGCGGACCTCACAACAACAATTCCTGCCGGCGCAGTTCCTGCAGGCGCGGCAAGCCCCCGCATTTTGTCAGATACACTCCGAAATCCGCGACACCAAAAATGAATTCATCCAGGAAACGCTTGAATCCATCGATCTCTTTTTCCACTTCCAGCCAGCGCCGCAGATGATCCTCATCGCTGAAATACTCGCCGGGCATGTTGCCCGGATAACTGCCAAACGGAACTTCGCAGACCGCGTCCACGCAAAAGAACGGGATCACGGTGCGGTTCGGATCGCGGCGAATCTCATCGGTCGTGATCAGCCGTTCACACGTGATGATGACACGCTTGGCGGCTCGCGCCAGTTCGAGGTCGGCCACCGTCGTGCCGCTGATGCGGCAGTTTCCAAAGCGATCGGCTTCCTGGACGTGAATGGCGGCCACGTCCGGCGAAAGCGCCGGCAACGCCACCAGCTTTTCGCCGGTGAACGGGCACTCAATTACTTTTGCGGCGCTGCGGTGGAGCGTGTCGGTGCCGAGCATGGTTCGCGTCGGGAGAAACGGCACGCCCATCGCCGCGGCCTGCAAGCGCACGGCCAACGCGTAATTGGTCCATTCGGTGACCTCGACCTCGCCGGATTCGATCACGCGCCGGGCATGCGGCGACAAGCCGCGGGCCTCCAGGCCGATGATATAGGCACTGTCGACGCGCACAGCGCCCTTGCCGCGGCCGGTGAGATTGCCCGCGGCGAGAATCTGAAAATCGTGCGTCGCTGTATGCCCGGCGAAGCTCAGGTTCTGCTTCCGCTGGCGGACGATTTCGTGACAAACGGCGGTGGGAATCCGGCAACAGCCAAATCCGCCGATGGCCAGATAGTCGCCGTCATGCACCAATCGCGCCACCGCATCGCTTACGGTGGTGAGCTTGTCCGTCATGCCGCGCGGCTTGGCCGCGAACACCTCCCGTGCACGATTCGCGGACGGCTCGGAAAACAGTTTGCCGACGGGTTGAGATTGGACGTCCATCAAAGTGAAGCATGCGAATCCCGGACGCGGATTCAAGCGGGCGTGGTCGAGTCCGCGCTCCGGAAGTCAACGATTTTCGAATTCGCGTAGGAGTTGTTTAAAACGGGGGTCGCGGCGAATCGTCTCCAGGTCGCGATCCTGTTTCATGTACCGAAAATCGCGATAGCCGAGTTCCACCGCGCGGCGCAACGTCTTGATCGCCTGGTCCGGTTGCTTGAGCAAAGCCAAACTGCAGGCCAGGTTATAAAAGGCCATGAAGTCCGCCGGGCGAAGCTGAATCAGTCGCTGATCGACCGCCATGCCGTCTTCATATCGGCCCTTGAGCGTGAGGTTGCCGGCATGCGCCGGCAAGGCGTCCACGAAATCCGGCGCTTCCTGCAACACCCCCGCGAAAAAATCGAGTTCGAAATCGAGCTGACTGCGCTCGGCCAACTGAGCCAGCGTGACGGGTGCCAGTCGCGAAGGATCGTCGCTGGGACGCTTGCTCGAAGTGGACATGTCTTCCCCCCGCATCAAGACTCTGAACCGGGCGACGGCCATCCGCCGGATCGCGCCCGCTCTGTGGTGGAGTATACCGCGATACGGTCGCGAACGCAAAGGGTCTCACAGCGCCAGCGGCGCCGAAAATGCCGAAAGGCCGGCCGACCCGCGTTTGCGACGGATCGCCCGGCCTCCTCTCCGTTTATCGAAATCGACGTCAATCTACCTCATCGGGCTCATCGTCATCCTCATCGTCGTCATCTTCATCGTCATCATCGAGGTCGTCGTCGAGATCTTCGTCCTCGTCGAAGTCCTCGTCCTCAAATTCGTCGTCGAAATCCTCGTCGAAGTCCTCATCCTCCTCGAAGTCCTCGTCCTCGAATTCTTCATCATCGAATTCTTCGTCATCCAGATCGTCTTCTTCGTCGTCGTCGTCCTCGTCATCTTCTTCGTCGTCGAGGTCGTCGTCATCTTCGTCGTCGGATTTGGCCAAGGCGGGATCAACGAGCGATGCCTGCCATTGCCGGAGCCACAGCGGCATTTCGCCGGCTTCGGGCCAGAGTCGGTTTGGAATCAGCGTTGTACCCCCGAACATCAGCAAATCCTCGTACATGTTACCCGATCACGACGCCGTTCGTCGCAACTGCATATCGCGCTTGGCTAAGCGATTCGCTTCTTAGGAATCTTCAGGCAGATTGGCAAGTTGTCCAAACCCCTTTTTCTGCAATCATTTTCCGCTTCCACCTTGAGACGCAAACACAAGGCATATAGTGGTTTGCGTTCCTTGCTCATGATCGACACGTGCTCGACAATCAAACATTTTTTCACGCCGCGTTCGCGACTTCGGCGCCGACGCTTCGATCGCCGGCCGGCTCGATTGTCGCACGTCGCGACCTCATCGCTTGTGGCAGTTTTGCCCCACTCAGATACAACGTAATGGAAGCCCGATCCGATGTCCGCCCAGAATCGAGAAATCTCTATGGACCGCCCCAGATCGCTGGGAGAACTGAAAGCCAGCGGCTATCAGATTGTCGACGTGAAGACCGAAATGCGGCGAAATCTCATTCGCAAACTGCAGGCCCGGCGACCGCCTCTTTCCGCGGCATCCTCGGCTACGACGAAACGGTCATCCCGCAGGTCCAGAACGCCATTCTTTCGAAGCACGACATGCTCTTTCTCGGGCTGCGCGGCCAGGCCAAGACGCGCATGCTGCGGCAGCTCGTCAACCTGCTCGACGACGCGATCCCGATCGTCGCCGGCAGCGAGATCAACGACGATCCGTTCGCCCCGATCGAGCCGAGCATCGCGCGAGCGGCTCGCCAAGCAAGGCGACGACACGCCCATCGAATGGATCGGCCGCGAGCGCCGCTACCACGAAAAGCTCGCCACGCCGGACGTGACCATCGCCGACCTGATCGGCGAAATCGACATGATCAAGCACGCCGAGGGGCGCTATCTGTCCGAGCGAACTGACGATGCACTTCGGCCTGATCCCGCGCAACCAATCGCGGCATCTTCTGCATGAACGAGCTGCCCGACCTGAGTCCCGAAGATCCAGGTCGGCACTGTTCAACGTGCTCGAAGAGCGCGACGTGCAGATCCGCGGCTATCCCAGTCCGGCTGGATCTCGACCTGTGCCTGGTCTTCAGCGCCAACCCGGAGGATTACACCAACCGCGGCCGGATCGTCACGCCGCTCAAGGACCGCATCGGCAGCGTCATCCGCACGCACTACCCGCTGACGCGCGAAGCACGGCATCGCCATCACCGACGCCAACGCCTGGACTCGACCGCGATGCCGGCAGCGGTGGTGATCGTGCCCAAGTTCATGAAGGAAATCCTCGAGGAAATCGCCCGCGCTGGCCCGCAGCAGCCCGGCGGTCAACCAGCAGTCCGGCGTCAGCGTGCGCATGTCGATCGCCAACTGCGAGAACATGGTCTCCAACGCCGAGCGCCGCGGCATTGACGCTGGGCGAAACGACGGTGTGCCGCGCATCAGCGATCTGGCCTATCTCGCGGCCAGCACGCGCGGCAAAATCGAACTGACCCTGAACGAGGACGACGGCCAGGAAGACAAGGTCATCGACAAGCTGCTCGGCGAAGCGGTCAAAAACGTTTTCGAGCACTATTTCGAAGTGAAGTCACTGCGGCCGATTGTCGATTGGTTCGAATCGGGGAATAATTTTGTGGTCGGGGATCAGATTTCGAGCGCCGACTACGTAAAGCGAATCGGCGCGGTTCCGATTCTGAAACGAGAGGCCACGCAGCTTCTGCAGAAGGTGGCCGCCGATGATCACCACGGCGACGCCATGCTGGCCAGCGCCGCGGAGTTTATTCTCGAGGGACTGCATGTCTCAAACCGCTTGAACAAGAACCGCAAAGCCGGCCAGGTTTCCTACCGAAAATGAATCGCCAGCCGCCTCGCAGGAGCATTTCTTCACATGTCTGACCCCACTCCCAACGTCTCCGCGCTTGACTATTGGGACTCCCGCTTGCCCGATGGCGGCCCTCGCTACGTGGAGACGAATCTGGCGCGATTGTTCGTCGAGCCGTGCAACGCCATCACGGCGTCCCTGTTTGTCATGATCGTCCTTTATTTTCTTTGGAAAATGCGCGGCCGTTTTCGCGAGCATCCGTTTGTGACCCTGTGCATGCCCATCCTCCTGGCGGGCGGCATCGGCGGCACTATCTATCACGCGTTGCGGCGCTATCACGCCATGTTTCTTCTGGACGTAATTCCCATCGGCCTTCTCGTGGTCATGGGCAGCATTTATCTTTGGATCCGCTTGCGACCGAAACTGTGGCACGTGCTCGGTTTGTCCTCGATCATTGCGATGTTTCCGCTGTTGTTTATCTTGCATGTGCATACCCATGTCGCCATTGTGATCCACTATATTCTGCTCGCAACGCTCGTGCTCATCCCCGTGGGCATCGTCATGGTGCGAACGAATTTTCGCCACATAAACCTCGTCAAGTTTGCGCTGGTGATGTTCGGCTTCGCGATTCTCTTCCGCTTTTTGGATCCGGTGAGCGCCTCCGATCCTGCCACGGCTCGGGACCCACTGGCTATGGCATAGTTTCGGGGCGATCACGACGGCGGTGCTGGCCGAATACTTCTTTCGGCTCGAGACTGAGCCCATACCGCGGTTCGGGAGCGCAATCCGGCCGGTCGAGGAAGCATCATGGGCATGACTCAATCTGTGGCAGTCCGAAATAGGGTAACAAGGAATTACAAAAATCAGAGTCCATTGCCACTGCTTGGCCGCCTTCGTGAGACTTGCCATTGTGCAGAATCGTACATGGCGGCCAAGCAGTGCAAAACCAAGACGGGGCAGCACTGCTTGGCCGCCAGCGACGATCGGGATTGATGGCAAAGCCCTCGAAAGCGGCCAAGCAGTGGCAATCACACGGTGAGCGCTTCCGTCTCGAACTTTCCACCACCAAGAACAACGATAAAAATCCATCATGGGCATGAGTCAGTCGATCGATTGCCCCGCCGGCGTGCCCGAGTGGCCGGCGAGTCGCTGCCTGGTTGTCCGAACGAGGCATGCCGGTGCAAATACGAATGATCGACGGCCAACTCGCATTTCCCGACGAGGAACCGCCAGGCGACTGGAAGGAATTGCGCGTCGCCTCGACGCTGGGAATGGTCACGATTCGGCGCCATGCCGGCGGCGTGGAACTGGTCATCTGGGGCAACGCCGACGCCGGAACTCAACAAACCGCCAATGCCCTCGCCGTGGCATTCGCAAAACTGGGTGGCGATCCAGGCCAGGTCCAATCGATCGATTTGCCTTCGGGATTTCGGTCGGAGGCGACATGACCGCAATCCTTCAGCAGGAACTCCGGACGAAATGGGACGAACTGTTGCAGGTTTGTGGAGCGACTCAACATCAATTCCGTTTCTTTCAACGTCTCGTTGAATGCTATTCCTCGCACGACCGGCACTATCACAATCTGAACCATATCTCCGAGGTTTTGAAGATCGTTGACGAATTGGCGAATCTCGCGGCCGATCCGAATTCGGTTCGGCTCGCCGCCTGGTTTCACGATGCAGCTTATGATCCGCGTGCGAGCGACAACGAGGAGCGCACCGCGGAACTCGCCGCAGCGTCGCTGGCGGAAATGGGAATCGCACGATTTGCGAAACCCGTTTTCGATTTAGTTCTGTCCACGAAGACTCATGTCGCATCCGGACCGGACGCCGCGGTTTTGATCGATGCCGACTTGGCCATTTTGGGAGCGGAACCGAATTGCTACGAGGACTGACGCGCATCAGATCCGGGAGGAATATCGTTCGGTAACGGACGCAGCATATCGAGTCGGCCGAACGCACATTCTCGAACAGTTTCTGAACCGCCAATCGATATTCATCACCGAGCCGATGCGTCGGACTCGCGAAGCCACCGCGAGGGCGAATATCGCTCGTGAACTCGCCATGCTACGATCGTGAATCGGCTGAATTGACAGCCGACCGAGCCAAATTGACACACCGCAAGGCAAACGCGCGCCGTTTTCGCACCTTTTTCGGCCGATTTGCATCCAATTCTCAACTCGATTGCACTGGTATGCAAATTGCTTCCTGTGCGTTTCTGACGCAATTGAACGAGGGGAGGCCCGCTCAAATGAACATTGAACGGTTCACCGAAAAGGCTCAAGAAGCGCTGACGAGTGCCCAAACATTCGCACAGAAATTTGGCCAACAGGAAGTCGACGTCGAGCACTTGCTCCTGGCCCTGTTGGATCAGGAAAACGGCTTGGCGGGCGCCGTGCTGAATCGCGCTGGGGCGGCCGTCGATCCAATCAAGATCCGCGTTCAGCGCGAATTGGAAAAACTGCCGCGCGTGAGCGGCGGCGGCAGCGAGGACCGAGTTTACATTTCCGGCCGATTGAATCGCCTGATGTCTCGCGCTGAGGACGAAGCCAAAAAATGGAAGGACGATTTCATCTCCGTCGATTTGCTGCTGCTGGGCATCGCCGATGGGGACGGCGCGGCGGCAAATATCCTCAAGGAATTCGGCGCCAACCGGGCCAAGCTTGAGGCCGCCGTCAAAGCCATCCGCGGGCAACAGCGGGTCACGACGCAAACGCCCGAAGGCACGTTCGAGGGCTGGAGCGTTATGGACGTGATTTGACGCAACTCGCCAAGGAAAACAAGCTTGATCCGGTGATCGGCCGCGATGAGGAGATCCGCCGAGTCATCCAGGTGCTTTCGCGCCGCACCAAGAACAACCCGGTCCTCATCGGTGAACCCGGCGTGGGCAAGACCGCCATCGTCGAGGGACTCGCCCTTCGCATCGCCAAGGACGACGTGCCCGAAGGCTTGAAGCGCAAGCGCATCGTCGCGCTGGACATGGGCGCGCTGATCGCCGGGGCGAAATATCGCGGCGAATTCGAGGAACGGCTCAAGGCCGTCCTCAAGGAAGTTACGTCGTCCAGTGGCGAAATCATTCTCTTTATCGACGAGTTGCACACCGTCGTCGGCGCCGGCAAGGCCGAGGGCGCGATGGACGCCGGCAACCTGCTCAAGCCGATGCTTGCCCGCGGCGAACTGCACTGCATCGGCGCCACTACGCTCGATGAATATCGCAAACACATCGAAAAGGACGCCGCGCTCGAACGCCGCTTTCAGCCGGTGCTGGTCGATGCCCCGAGCGTCGAAGATACGATTTCGATCCTGCGCGGCCTCGCGGGAACGCTACGAAGCCCACCACAAGGTGCGGATCAAGGACGCGGCCCTCGTCTCGGCGGCCGTGCTTTCCAACCGTTACATTGCCGATCGTTTCCTGCCCGACAAGGCGATCGACCTGGTCGATGAATCCGCGGCGAAATTACGAACCCAGATCGATTCGAAACCGGTGGAACTCGACGAGGTCGCACGGCGGCTTACGCAATTGAAAATCGAGCGCGAAGCCCTGCGCAAGGAAACCGACGCCGCCTCCAAGGATCGCCTGCATAAGATCGAAAAGGAAATCGGCGACCTGGAGGAAAAGAATCGCGAACTCGAAGCCCAGTGGCAGGCCGAAAAGCAATCCGCCGGCCAGGTGCCCAAGATGCAGGAAGTATTGGAACGAATGCGGATCGAACTGGAAGCCGCCGAGAAGAATTTCGATTGGGCCAAGGCCAGCGAGTTGAAATTCGACCGGATTCCGAAACTCGAGGAACAGATCGCCGCGGCCAAGGAGGCGGCAAGCCGCTCTTACCAGTGGCCGCCGGCTGGTCAAGAACGAGGTCGATGAGGAGGATATCGCCGAGGTCGTCAGCCGTTGGACCGGCGTCCCGGTTTCCAAATTGATGGAAAGTGAAAAACACAAGCTTCTCGGCCTGGGCGACGTGCTGCATCAACGGGTCATCGGGCAGGATGAAGCCGTGGATGCGGTCGCCGATGCGGTCATGCGAGCCCGCTCCGGATTGAAAGACCCGAATCGGCCGATCGGCTCGTTTATTTTCCTGGGCCCCACCGGCGTCGGCAAAACCGAACTGGCCCGGGCGCTCGCCGAGTTCCTCTTCGACGATGAACGGGCGATGGTCCGCATCGACATGTCGGAGTACCAGGAGAAGCACACGGTGTCGCGATTGCTCGGCGCGCTGCCGGGCTATGTCGGTTTCGAGGAGGGCGGCCAACTCACCGAGGCGGTTCGCCGCCGGCCCTATTGCGTGCTCCTGTTCGATGAAATTGAAAAGGCCCACCCGGATGTTTTCAATACGCTTTTGCAATTGCTCGACGAGGGCCGACTCACCGATGGTCAGGGGCGCACGGTCGATTTCAAGAACACGATCGTGATCATGACCTCGAACATCGGCAGCCAGCGCATCCTGCAATATCAGGGCTCGTTCATCGGCGAAGTCTACGACCGCATGAAGGAGGCGGTGCTCGAGGAATTGCGCAAAGCATTCCGGCCCGAATTCCTGAACCGCGTCGACGAAATCATCGTCTTCCATGCCCTCAGCGAGGAGCATTTGAAGAAGATCGTCGAAATCCAGTTGGGCGTATCTGCGAAAGCGGCTCGAGGAGCGGCACATCAACATCGAGTTGAGCGACGCCGCCAAGACGCACATCGTCCGCGTCGGCTACGAACCGGCCTATGGGGCGCGGCCGCTCAAGCGCGTGCTGCAAAAGGAAGTCGAAACCGCCATCGCGCGATCGCTGCTCCGCGGCGAACTCCACGACGGCCAGACGATCCGCATCGATTACGATCCGAAGTCGGAGGAATTGACGTTCAAGAGTGTGTAAGAGTCTCATCGCGCCGCGGGGCTTGTCCCCGCGGCGTATTCAATCTCACCTCAACTCCCCAAGCCAAATCGCGAGTCTCGCCCGGATGCGATTATTGACGGCCCTACGCCATGAACTCGGCGATTCCGGGAAGATGCGGGAAAGGAATTTTCACGACGCACTTTACCGCGAGAATCGAATCCCCACCGAATTGCTGCGCCAAGTTAACGAAGCAAAAGCTGCCGCGCGACCATGCCGCCAGTTGGAAGTTCTACGGCGTTCTACCCAGCCATGACACCGGGGCCGGAGCGCGACCGTGATTGGCGCCCTTGGCGCCCTTCGTTTGGCGGGCTCCAGAAAACCAGTGGTTTTCTGCTTAGAAAACCTCAAGGGTGCCAAGGGCACCAGCCGCGCGCGTACCACCCGGGCCGCCTTCAACTTTGTCGATCAACAAACTTGACATTCCCGCCGCGCACCCAACGATTGAGTGCGCCCGCGTCCGGGGTGCGCGCGTTGCACTCTCAAGTCGCGGGATTTGACAATCACGATTGTGCACGCGGTCGCTTCAGGTATCCAACCACTTGCCCGAAGATCGCTGCTTCAATTCCGGTCAATGCGTGCGTGATATCGATCTCCATGCCAAGTTTGCTGGTCCATCGTCCGTCGGGCAACTGGCGCGCGGCGTGAGTTGGCAATCCGGCTCCGGTTCCGGCACGGTCTCCCGACCGTTCCAGTGAATTTGCATCTCACGGCCGGATCTATGCCGGGATGCTCTTGACAGCATCACTCCCGCGCTCCTGCGGGAAAATGCCCCGCCCGCGACGGTTCGCCGTCGGCAGCCGCCGACCGTCACGCCAGTGCGCCCCGGAGCGGCGAAGTCAGGGTGTTCCCACGCGAGGACGTGACGTCAAGCGGAAGACACTGCCCCTTGGGCGAAGTGCTCGGCGCTGTCGGCCAAGGCGCTCGGAAATATGAAACGACACCATTTATTCGACCTCGGTTTTCGCATTCGGGAACGCCGGCTGGCGCTGGGATTGACCCAGAATCAGCTGGCGGACAAAACTGATGTTCACCGCACCTACAGTCGCGCCGCCCTTCGGCATGGGTCTGCCTAAGCTCACCATTTGACCCAAACTGACGTCCCGCCATTACCCCGGATGGCCGCATTTCTTCCACCCGGTCGGAATTGCTGTTCCCAAGACGTGTTATCGTCGCTATTCCGAGTCCCGTCTCGTGTCAGATTTTGGCCGACAGCTCAACTTTGTGGGAGCTATCAATGCCTCGCCCGAAACTTCGCCAACTGCTTCTGCTAATCTCGGTATGCCAGTATTCTGTCACTGCAGCACCACCGGAAACAGCGAATGTTTACTTTGACCGTGGCCGTAAGTCGTTGGCGGCGGCCAAGTATGACGACGCAATACGCGAATTCTCGGAAGCTCTACGAACCGATAGGACGAATGCCGAATGCCTCGCGCATCGCGGTTTCGCGTACGCCCAGAAAGGAGATTACGACAAGAGCATCGCCGACTACTCAGCTGCTATTGCAATTGCACCGGCAACTCAATCGTATTATCTCAGCAGGTCTAAATGCTTCTTGGCGAAGCTGGACACAAGCCGTGCCTTCGATGATCTCTGCAGGTCAATTGAGCTCGGTCCAAGTTCTGCCGACGCCTACTTGGATCGCGGGTGCATACTCGCACGTCGGTTCGATTATGAAAAGGCGATAGCAGATTTTAGCGACGTCATTAGACTTAATCCAAGATCAGCTACGGCTTATTCCAACCGAGCCGCTTGCCACGCCAAGAAGCACCAGTTCGAACAGTCTATAACTGACGGTACGGTCGCGATTCGGCTCGACCCAACGCTGGTCGATGCCTACAATAACCGTGCTTTGGGCTATATTGGAATGGCGCAATATGAAAAAGCGATTTCGGACACGACAAGTGCAATCAAGCTAAACTCGACCCTTGCCGATGCGTATCTCAATCGAGCAGTTTCCTTGGCTCGTCTTCAGAATTATGATCAGGCGATCGAAGACTGTGCGAATTACATGCGATTTAGCACAGACCGGCAGCCGGCTCTCTCTTTGTCTGGCTTTTGCCGAATGCAAAAAGGCGAGCTTGATCTGGCTTTGAATGAACTAAGCGAAGCAATTCGGCTTGACTCCAAAGATACGAGCGCGCTCACCAATCGTGCCCAATGCTTACTCAAGAAGAATAAACCAGAGGACGCAGTTCGCGATTGCACTTTAGCTATTGCCAAACAGCCATCTGACGCTGACGCTTATGGGCTCCGGGCGACCGCGTATTTGGCCCTTAGCAATGCACCACAGGCGATTGCCGATCAGACGGCTGCGATCCGGATCGATCCAAAGTCCTCCGCAAGGTATCTCGATCGTGCGCTGGCATACTTTCGCACCGGGGAGTTCGAAAACTCGATCGCAGATTGCTCAAGGTGCATACGACTAAACCCGAGCGCTGATCGTGCATACTGCGCTCGGAGCGCGGCATACTTAGCAAAAGGGGAACTTAGCAAGGCGGTGGTCGACTGTAACGAGTGCCTTAGACTCAATCCGACGCACGTAGACGCGATTACGAATCGGGGTATCGCGTATGTGATGAATCGCGAATACTCAAATGCGGTTTTCGACTTTGAGGCGGCAACTAGAATTGCCCCGAGTTCTGCGTTGGCGCACGATTTGTTGGCTCGTGTTTTGTCAACATGCCCGATTGATTCCGTGCGAGACGGGAAAAAGGCGCTCTTACATGCGACCAAGGCCAATGAATTGTCAAAGTGGCGGTCGAGTACTTTCCTCGATACTCTTGCCGCAAGCCTCGCAGAAAACGGAAGATTTGATGAGGCGGAGAAAATGGAGAGAAAGGCAATCGAAATTGGATTTGGTGGAAACACGGGCGAAATCGTTGAGGCGAAGCGCCGGGCAATCCAATACGGCGAGAAGAAGCCCTTACGCGAATGAGCCAGTTGCCGACTATTGCCGATTGCTTCAAAACGGTTCTCTCGCACTTTCGATTTCCAGCTGCTTCATTCTACTGGTGCTGTCATCGAAAGTGCGAGAGAACCGTTTTGAAGCGCCCGGTGACAAATAATCTGAAGTTCGTCCTTCACGTTTCAATTGTGGCACAGGACACGACCCGTGAGACACGCGTTGGCAAGCCTGATTTGAGCCAGAATATTGGTGTCAATCGTCGTCGCGCAGGTCACGCACGGCAACGGCACGACCACCGACAATTCTTACGATTCGCTCAACCTCCTTGCGGAGGTCACGCACAAGACCAGCGGCGGCACGGTCAGCGCCGATTACGAGTACACACGGCTGGCGGACGGCAAGATCTCGCGGGAGCTCCTGGTCGATTCGCTGAACCCGACCAGCTATGCCCAGGCGATCGAGGAGTTTGCAAGCGGCCTGCTCGTGGCCAACTACGTCTATGGCCTGGAGCCGCTGCGGCTAGAAAACCAGTCCATTTCAGTTGATGATGCGTGGATTGTCGCCTCGGCTCCCTCTCAAAACGCCGAGATGATCATGTAGACGCCGCGATTTTCGAGGCATGACTGGCGTCGCGGTCCAACGCGCTGTGACATCGACTGTTGACGACTTACCACGCCAAGAACCTCCCGCGACGCAGTCATTTCACACTATCCCTTTTTCGATATGCCCTCATGAAAGCTTGATAATCCTCGATCACCCAATCGGCGAAGCGCACGGCGGCGCTCAGGACCGCGTCGAGCGCCGGGCTTGCCGCCCATTTCCGCAACTCCTGAAATCGGTCGTGTTGATCGATCCGGCAGCCGCGGCGTTGTGATCGCGCGGTGAGCCGGCCGGCGACCGCAACGGCTTCGCGGAGCCGGCGCGGCTTTTTCTGTAATCGATTGAGCGAGGAGCGGTTCTCTTCGGGGATAACCGCCCGCAGTCGGTACGACCGGTCGCCGAACGCCAGCGAATCCAGACCCGCCGTTGGCTTGGCTTGTAAGATGCGTTGTGCGGTGACCACGCGCTCGGCTTCGTTTGCAAAGCGCGGCTGAACCGAATCCGCAAACGGCGCGAGGACCGACAGAGCGGCCTCCTTCAGGCTCAACATCGTCGGTTCGGGTTTGTCGGCGATCTGTACGAGCAATTCGTACCGCCGCAGTCCCAGGCTGCCGATTCCGGAAAATCGCTTCACCGCATCCAGCATTGACCAGCCGCTTCGCGATCCGAATTCATCCACGGCTCGACGAATCTCCGATACCTTCTTCGGGCGAAGTCGCTTGATGCGATCATCAATGCACTGTAGCCGCCATCGGCCGTCAGCCCGTCGCCGGGCGAACTTGGCCAACATCTCCTCCCGCGAGCCAAATTGCACCGCCTTTAACAATTCGTCGACAACGCCCAAATCCAGCGGCACGTCGTCCCCACTGGCCTTCGATTGCATCTCGACCTCCTGGCGATAGGCATCGAGAAAGGTAAGGACCATACCGGTGCCCTGTGTGGGCGACAGTCGCCAGGATTCCGCCGCGAGTAAGATGCTGGTCGAGCATCGCACCAGGTCGATGCTGCATGGCGCGACCACGGATTCATCAAAATCGTTGATGTCGTAGCGGAATTCGCCGTCGTCAGTGGGAAACGCGCCAAAGTTTTCCAGGTGCAAATCGCCGCACAGCCAAACCGCCGGGCCGGGGCTTTCGGTTGAAGCCGCGGCCAGGCCGAGGCAAAAAGGAAATTGGTGCCGCGAAAGAACTCAAACGGCCCTTCCGCCATGCGGCGATACTTTCGCCGCACGCCTGCCGGTTGGCGACCGTTATGGAAGGACCGGATCGCATCGATAATCGAGTCGGCGGCGGACAAAAAAAGTCCTTCTCTTCAATCGATTCGGTGGGCGATTGTCGTGAACAGTTCACGATGGCCTGGATAGCTGTTCCGATTTCTCAACGTAATCATAGTTGACTGGGGCCGGCCCGCTCGTCAATTACCGACTCTCTCCGCTGAAGGCCGAAACCGAGCGCGGCGAATAATAAACGAAATTGGTACAAGATTGACGCGCCGCTACCTGGAGTATGCTCGCGAAGGTCGAACTGATCTGCTCGTCGAGTGGCTGGGCACCGCAAATGGTACTTTCGAAGACGAAACTGTTTGGCAATGCTCGCTCGACGTCGCTTGGGACTTGCTAGCTTGCACGCTTTCGAAATCGGAGCTGAGTTCGACTTTGGCCATCCGATGCAGGTTTCGCTGATGCGATTTGCTGAAGCACAAAGAGCCTCCCTGCTGGTAAATTCGAGGTGTGTACAAACCTTGAATCTCTCCGAGCAAGGAGGCTCCGATGGCCAGTGTACCGCCGGGAGTGGGTTCCGTCTTTCAGGAATGGTCCGACGAGTTCTGCGCGACGGTCTGGCCGCGTTTCCGGGTGCTCGTGTTCGCGGCGATTGTGTGCGTCGGGCGGCACACGATCTGTCGGCTGCTGCGGATTGCTGGCGCGTTGGCCGACGGTCATTGGTCGAGTTATCACCGCGTCCTCTCGAAGCGGCGCTGGTCGATCTGGCGGCTGGCGCGGATCCTCGCTCAGCACGTAATCGACCGCTTCGTCCCGCGTGGCACGATCTCCATCAGTGGCGACGACACGGTCACGCAGCATCCGGGGAAGAAGGTCTACGGCAAGGGGCGGCACCGCGATGCCGTCCGGTCCACGCACTCCTACACGGCATGGAAGTGGGGACACAAATGGGTGGTGCTGGCGATTCAGGTGCAGTTGCCAGGTTTGAGCCGCCCGTGGGCCTTGCCGGTGCTGTGCGCGCTGTACCGGACTCCCGAAGAGGACAAGAAGCGGGGCCGCCGCCACAAGACGCCGTGCGATCTGATGCGGCAGCTCCTGGGCGTGCTCTTACGCTGGTTTCCCCAGCGGAAATTCGTGTTCGCCGGCGATGGGGGCTATGGAACACACGCCCTGACGCGGTTCGCTTCCCGGCAGCCGCGGCTGACGCTGATCAGCAAGTTCTACAAGGACGCCAACCTCCACGATGCGCCTGCGAAACGGCAGCCCGGCACCAACGGCCGGCCGCGCGTCAAAGGACGCAAGCGCCCCTCGCCGGAGGAGGTCGTCGCGAAGACGCGGAGCCGACGACGACTCAAGGTGGCCTGGTACGGCGGAGGCAGCCGCCGCGTCGCCGTCGTGACCGACACGAGCCATTGGTACAAGGGGGGCGAGGGGCTCGTTCGCGTGCGCTGGGTGTTCGTGGAGGATCTGACAGGCACGCATCGCGACGAGTACTTCTTCACGACGGACGTCGCTTTGACGCCCAAGCAAATTATCGAGGCCTACACGGGCCGCTGGGCGATCGAAGTGACTTTCGAAGAAACGCGCGAACACGTCGGGCTCGAAACAACGCGGGGCCGTTGCGAGCCGACGATCCTGCGCCGAGCCGTGCCTGCTGGGGCTCTACACGCTGGTGGCTCTGTGGTACTCGGAACTGCCGGAAAAAGAACGCCGAGAGCCGGTCGTCCCCTGGACGGGGAGCGTGAAGCAGACGCAGACGTTCTCCGACGCGATCACCCTGGTGCGTCGGCACATGTGGCGATTCTGGGTTCTGGAAAGCCCTCGCCACGCCGCGGCCTTTCAGAAACTCACCACGAAGGAAAAGCACACGCTGCTCGAACTACTCACACAGGCCCTATGAGGGCCAAAGTCGAACTGAGGGGTTGGGAGAAAAAGGGAATCGTTTTTCCACAGCGTACCACCGACGCCTTTCGGGTGAACTCTGTTTTATCTCCGTTTGGAAACCCCTCGATTTCGCTGCAGTCGGACGTAATGTCGTTCGCGACGAACAAAACGAATGCCAAATCCTTATTGCATAGTGTCGTTTTGGCGAATGGCAGAGTCGATTTGCTGCTGGGCTGGGGTTGCATCATCATTGCAAACGCAGATGTAAGAATCCACTCTCCCGACTACGCGTTGATTATTGCCGACGGCGATGTCAGACTTTCGGCGGCCAGCAATGTGGTCGTTGTGGCGCGCGGCAACGTCATTGCGAATTCCGTGCGCCCACTCACAATTGCTCGCGCGGACGACGCACTAAAAACGAGAATTCCGGACCAAAGCCAAGATAAGACCATGAACGTCGATGGTCAGAATCTCGGGATTCGTCGTTCACGCTATTCGAAGGTCGCTCCACTTACACCCGAACAACGCAAAGGGCTCAGTCGGATTCGATTCTTCGAATTGGCGGACTTGGGGCTCGAACTCGTTGACTTTCGTTTCGTCGCCCAAGCCTTAACAGTTCGGCATGGATCGCCGCTCGAAGCAGCAGATCTTGAAGCGGCCGATGTCGTCCTAGAGGTGAATGGAAAAAAGATCGAGTCACCAGAAGAACTGCGCCGCGAACTTCGCCATGCGTTCGTTCTCGGCGCGGGTTCAATCAAGGTCTTCCGAGACGGGACAACTCGCGAATTGAAGATCTCGTTCGCAGGCTATGAATTGCCAAAGCCCGGGCGCAGCGCGGATGCGGTTCACGTTGAAGTCTTGGGTGCCCGACGCGAAAGTCAAATCGCCAAGTTGGCGCGAATCAAAAACTCGCTGTTTTTCCAAAGATTCTCAAAGATTGTGTTCGCGCACGGAAAGCATAATCTTTGAAATCTTTGGGAGAAAACGCGTGTTTTCCGCGCAATCTTCGGAAAAACCAGGGCGAAAATGCAATTTCAGTTGACCGGCGCGGCGGTCGCGATTATGTCTGCCGCCTCTTGGGGATGGTTGTCGAATCGCTCGACAAAAGGAGGCGGACATGGCCCTTCACGTGACTTGGCGAAAGTGGGTGGTTTCAGCAATCGCGGCGGCAGCAGCCAGCGGCGTCGCGGGATGCGGCAAGGGCAATGAAAACGCCGGCAAGCCCGATGAGGCAAAACCGCCGACCATGTCGGTCGCCAATTCCGAGAGCGGCGACGCAAAAACGAAAGCAACCGAGCCGGCCGAACCGGACCGGATGCATCAGCCTTTCGAACAGGCGATCACCGAGGGCGTGCCCAGCGATGCGGGCGTGGCCCTGCCGCCGCCGTTCACCCTGGCCGGTCTCAATTGCGGCGAACTCAATTTGCAAGCTCAAAAGATTTGGAACACGATTAAGTTCGTCGGCGCCGACGCCAAAAAACAGACTTATCTGATCGAATTCGAGGTCGGCCAGGGGTCAAACCCGCTCGGCACAATCGAGATTCTGATGCGGCCGGAACTCGCGCCGAATCATGTCCGCAATTTCGTGGCTTTAGCAATGTTGCATTATTATGACGGCCTGCACATTGACCGCATCGTTCGCCAACAGGGCATGACCGAGGATGGCAAAGTCAGCAAACTGGTGCTGCTGGAGGCCGGTTCGCCGGTCGCCAACGCCGATCCGGCGGCCAGCAATCTGGGATACTGGCTTCGCCCCGAGTTCAGCCAGGAAGTGAAGCACGAGGAGGGGACCGTCGGCGCGTGTCTGCTGCCCTGCGAAGACAATGCGGAGACCGCGTCGGTGCGATTCTATATCAATTTGACGGCGGCTCCGGCCATGGACGGCAACTTCACCGCCTTCGGGAAGGTGACGAATGGGCTCGAAATCGCCAAGAGAATTGCAGAGCAGCCAGTGATGAGCGCGGAGCCTGGTCCGGATCAAGGGCGGCCCGTCACGCCGATCGTGATCCGCAAAGTGAACGTCAAAGCCGTCCCGGTCATAGAATGAGCATCAGCAAACTTGACGTGCATCCGGGATGATCATGGCGAAAGCGAAATCCGAATACACGGTGGTCGCGCGGCGCTACCGGCCGAAACAGTTCAAGGAACTAATTGGCCAGGAAGCGGTCGCCCAGGCGCTGACGAACGCACTGGCGAGTGGGCGCGTTGCGCATGCTTACCTCTTCACAGGGGCCCGCGGAGTCGGGAAAACTTCCGCGGCCCGCATCCTCGCGAAAGCCCTGAACTGCGACAAAGGCCCGACGCCGACGCCCTGCGACAAGTGCAGTTCGTGCGTGGCGATCGCCTCGGGCGACGACATCGACGTCCGCGAGATCGACGGCGCCAGCAACAATGGAGTTGAGGACATCCGCGGCATCCGCCAGGACGTTTCCACACGACCGACTCGTGGGCGCTACAAGATTTACATAATCGACGAAGTACACATGTTGTCGGGCTCGGCGTTTAACGCACTACTTAAGACGCTCGAAGAGCCGCCGGCACACGTGAAATTTATTTTCGCTACGACTGTAATTCAAAAGGTGCCCATTACGATCCTGTCGCGGTGCCAACGATTCGATTTCGGACTGATCAATACGGAGAGAATCACAAAACAACTGCGTTCGATCGTGGACGCAGAAAAGATGAAAGCTGACGACGAGGCCCTGGAGATCATCGCTCGCCGGGCGGCCGGCTCGATGCGCGACGCCCAGTCGCTGCTCGATCAGATGATGGCATTTGGCGGCGAGCGATTAACCGCGGAGGTCGTGCAACAACTGTTGGGCATCGCGGGCCCGGAACGGGTCATTCAGGTGGTCGAGGCGATCGTCGCTCGCGATTGCAAATTGGCTTTGGAGCGTTTGCAGGAACTGTCGGATTCCGGTTTACAGCTCGGCGGCCTTCTGGATCAACTCATCGACTACTGGCGCGACCTCATGATCGTCGCCAGTGCGGGCAAGGACGCCAAGGATCTGAACACGCCGAGCCGATACCGGGAGACGCTCGCGGAGCAGGCGTCGACCCTGAATCTAGATCGGATCATGGCGAGCCTCGATATTCTCATCGCGACCAAGAATCGCCTGCGCGGCAGCGGCCAACTTCAGACGCTGCTGCAAATGGCCCTGATCCGCATGTGCACGCTCGAGAATCTGGCGCCACTGTCGCAACTGGCGCTCTGGTTGAGCCAGCCCGGAAGCGCGCCAAGCGGAGCCGGTTCGACTAACGCCGGCTCTCCTCGAGCGAATTTGACGCTTCCTCCCGAAGGAAAAAAAAAATCTGACGACGGGGCTGCCGCCAGCGAGTTGACATCAGAAACCTTGCCTGAGATATGGGCGGATGTGCTGGGAAAATTAGGGATGATGTTGGCGGGTCAGTTGCGTCGAGGCTCATTCCCTGCAATTTTCGAGCCAAATACTCTGGTAATTTCGTTCGCTTGCGAGTATAATTTCGCATACGAGAACTGTTCAAATCCCATGAACGTCGAGCGGCTGCACGAGGCCCTTCGCGAGCGAACCGGGCAGGCGTGGATGGTGCGCTTGGAACGAAAAGATGGGCCGAACAGTCTAGCGAAGTCAGCCGCCAGCAATGGTGTGCATGCCCCAGCGCCCCGAGCCCGTCCGCAGGAGTTGATGCAGGAGTTTCCGTTGCTTCGTCGAGCGATGGAAGAACTCGGTGCGTTGCCGATGTCGCTTGACCCCGGATTTGGCAGCGCGGTGGTTCAGCAGCCCGGAACCGGACCTGAAGCAACCGCGGAGTCGGAGAACACCAAGCATGCTTAAAGAATTCGGGCAACTGGCGGGTCTGATGAAGAACCTGGGAAAGCTTCGCGAGGAAGCCGAACGGTTCCAGACCAAGCTCGGCGAAATTGTCGCGGACGGCGCGGCCGGCGGCGACATGGTGGTCGCGAAAGTGAACGGGCGCATGGAAGTGCTCAGCGTCAAAGTCTCGGAGGCGGCCTGGGCGCTCCAAGATCGGGAAATGCTCGAGGACCTGATTGCCGCCGCGACGAACCAAGCGCTGGTGAAAGTGCGCGAGCAAGTGAACAAAGAGGCGCAATCGATGGCCACAAGCCTCGGTTTGCCGCCCGGCGCGGGCTTGCCGGGACTGGGATCGTGATCACACCGGGCCTCGAGGCCTTGCCTCGACGCGCGGAGTAAGCCACGTGGGACGTTAGCCGGAGGAATTGATCGTGGCTTCGGAGAATCCCGGCGTCATCGAGCGGCTGATTCAGGAGTTCGCGAAACTGCCGGGAATTGGGCCAAAATCAGCGGAACGAATCACGCATTTTCTGCTGACCGCAGGCCGCGATCTGCCGCTGCAATTGGCTGGCGCTTTGAAGGACTTGGTGGAGAAAGTTCGCCCCTGTAAGCAGTGTTTCAATCTGACGGAGGGCGAACTTTGCTCGATTTGCCGAGACCCGCGTCGGGACCGCTCGACGATCTGTGTCGTCGAGTATCCGCGCGACTTGGCGATTTTCGAGCGGATCGGCACCTACCGCGGCGGGTATCACGTGCTCAACGGCCGATTGGCGCCGTTGGACAACGTCGGCCCCGACAAGCTGACGTTTGACGATTTGGCCCGCCGAGTGCGCCAAGGCGGCGTCCAAGAAGTGATCCTCGCCACCAGCCCGACATTGGAGGGCGATGGAACCGCGTTGTTCGCATCCAACTTATTGGCGGACATGGGTGTAAAAATTACGAGATTGGCACGCGGTTTGCCTTCGGGCTCGTCGCTGGAAATGGCGAACACACAGATGCTGGCCGACGCATTGGAAGGGCGTCGGGGGTTCTGATTGATTGCGAAACCGCTCGAAGGTCGAGCGGCTGACTGCTCAAGGCTGAGACAAAAGGTCGAAAGCAATGTCGCAAATTGGCATGTCACTGAACATGCAGGCTCAACAGCGGCAGGAGATGCGGCTCGCCCCCCGCATGATCCAGTCGATGGAGATTCTGCAACTCCCGATAATGGAGCTGAAAGAGCGCATTGATCAGGAGAAACAGGAAAACCCCGTTCTGCTCGACGACGAAGACGAGGAGCGGCCGGAGGTTCCCGAGCCCGCCGCGGAAACCGACGACGCCGAAGTCGACCCCGATGGCCCGCTCGTCAGCGACCCCGATAACCAGCTAGACTTCAATCGACTTGAGGCGATCAATCGCGACTGGGAAGACCATTTCAATGAGGAACACCGCCCGTCGCGCAATGGCGTCGATGACGAAAGCGACCGCAAGCACGACGCGATGCAGAATATGCCCTCGCGACCGCCGTCGCTCCACGATCATCTGACCGAACAACTCGCGTATCTCGATGCCGACCCTGAGCAGTACGAACTTCTGGCGTACATCATTTCGCATATCGCCGACAATGGCTGGTTGGGGTCATTCGTCGAAAAGGACGATCCCGGCGCCCTGCCCAACGGCCGCAAGAAAAAGTCCGACAAGGTGTGGCAGCCGTATTCGCTCGAGGACCTGATCAAGAATTTTCCGCGTGAGGTATCCCTCGACGAGATGGAAGGCGCCTGTCGATGATCCAGCGGCTCGATCCGCCCGGCGTCGGCGCCCGCGATCTCAAGGAATGCCTGCTGCTTCAGTTGTCGCCTGATATGGCGCGATACGAACGTATTGCGCCTCATTATTCTCAATCATCTGGAAGACGCCGATCAGAATCGCCTGCCGATCATTGAAAAGAAGACCGGCTACCCGGTCGAGGAGATCATGGAGGCGATCGCGACGCTGAAGCACTTCGACACTCACCCGGGCTCGGGATTCACGACCAAGGAAGTCCAATATGTCACGCCGGACGTAGTCGTCGAGCGCAACGACAAGGATGAATATGACATTCGTTTGACTGATGACTGGCTGCCGGAAGTTCGCATCTCGCGAAAATATCTGGAGATGTTTCGCCAAAAGGGTCTCGATGCCAAAACCAAGGAATATCTGCGCCGGAAGATCAATTCCGCGGAATGGCTCGCCGAGGCGATCCAACAGCGCCGCCATACGCTCGAACGCGTCACACGAGCCATTGTCGAACATCAGCGGGACTTTCTCGATCTCGGTCCGGAGCACATCAAGCCGCTCAAGATGCAACAGATCGCCGACCAGGTGAAGGTGCATGTGACGACAGTCAGCCGGGCAGTCGACGACAAGTGGGCGCAACGCCGCGCGGCGTGTTCCCGCTGAAACGCTTTTTTGTCGGCGGCGCCGAAAACCAACTCACCAACGAAGGCGTCGCCTACGAGACGATCCGCAACAAGCTCCTGGAACTGATCGACAAGGAAGATAAATCGGACCCGCTCTCGGACGACGAACTCGTCAAGCGACTCAACGAGGCGGGCTTCCCGGTCAAACGCCGCACCGTCACAAAGTACCGAATGATGCTCAACATTCCCTCGTCGCGTCAGCGCAAGGACTGGACGAAAAAAGAGGACCATGTTTCGCCGTGATTGTGCGGCCGGCGCGAATGCCCTGGAAACTTCATGATCCAAGAAGAAGAGCGCATCCGCCAAGGCGGCGGGCCAAAAGCCATCGAACGGCAACATCAGAAAAATCGATTCACCGCTCGCGAGCGAATCGCCAAATTAATCGATTCAAATTCCGAGTTCTTCGAATTGGGCCTCTGGGCCGCCTGGGGCATGTACCAGGAGTGGGGCGGAGCGCCGTCGGCGGGCGTCGTCACCGGCATGGGTCGCATCGCCAATCGGCTCGCGATGATCATTGCCAATGACGCCACGGTCAAAGCCGGGGCGTTTTTCCCGATGACCTGCAAAAAGGTGTTGCGAGCCCAGCGCATTGCGATGGAAAACCGCCTGCCGTTGGTTTATCTGGTCGATTCGGCCGGCGTCTTTCTCCCAATGCAAGACGAGGTTTTCCCCGATGAGGATGACTTCGGCCGCATCTTCCGCAACAATGCGGTCATTTCCGCAGCGGGAATTCCGCAATTCGCGGCCATTATGGGCAATTGCGTGGCGGGCGGCGGTTATCTCCCGGTGCTTTGCGATAAATTGCTGATGACCGACGGCAGCGGACTTTATCTCGCGGGGCCGGCGCTTGTCAAAGCCGCCATCGGCCAGACTGTCGATCACGAAACACTCGGCGGCGCGTCCATGCACGCCTCCATCAGCGGCACGATCGATTTTCGCGAACCCGATGACGAACATTGTCTGGAGCGACTGCGACGGCTGATCGACGCATTGGCGCACCGATCCGGCGAAGGTGCAATTCGCAAGTGACGAACGACCACGTCCGATCGAAGTGAGCGAGGGTGAGCACGACGTCCGCGAGCGAATTCAATCGATCCTGGATCCGGCGCCGTTCGATGAATTTAAGGCGGAATATGGCCAAACTCTGGTTTGCGGCTATGGCCGATTGGGCGGAGTTGCCGTCGGCGTGGTCGCCAACCAACGCAAACGCTGCAAACCGGCGCAGGGACCAATTCAGTTCGGCGGCGTGATCTACGTTGACAGTGCCGATAAAGCAGCCCGCTTCATCATGGACTGCAATCAGACGCGCGTGCCGATTCTCTTCCTGCAAGATGTCAACGGTTTCATGGTCGGCCGCGACTCCGAGCAAGCAGGCATCATTCGCGCCGGCGCCAAGCTGGTCAATGTCATCAGCAACAGCGTCATGCCGAAAATCACGCTAATCACCGGCGGCTCCTTTGGCGCGGGGAACTATGCGCTCTGCGGCAAGGCGTTTGATCCGCGATTCATCTTTGCCTGGCCGACTGCGAAGTACGCGGTCATGGGCGGCGATCAAGCCGCGAACACGTTGCTCGAAATCCAGGTGCAGGCATTGAAACGATCTGGACATGAGCCGGACGCCGCCGAATTTGAGGAACTTCGCCAGAAAGTGAAGGCGAGCTACGACGAGCAGACCGACATTCGCTATGCCGCCGCTCGATTGTGGGTCGATCGCATTGTGAAGCCCGACGAATCGCGATCGGCCCTTCTAACGGCGCTTACCGTGGCCACCCGATGCGACGAGTGCCGCGAATTCAAGACCGGCGTCCTGCAAGTTTGATCGCAGGGCTATTCTTCTCGTGCCGCTGTGCGGCCAAGGGCTACGTCGAACTCGCTCAAGAGCGGCACCAGCATCGCGGAGATGGTGAATCCAAACGCGCCGGCGATCACCATGAACGGCAACAGCGGGTCGGCGGACTCTGTGCTGCGCGGATTGGCGACAAGAATATTCGTCACGCAGTAGTACATCGCCAGCGGGCACAACCAGGCGGCGAGCGTCAATGCGCCGGACGGACGATTTCCACTCAGCACCCACCACAAACCCGCGATTCCTGTCGCAATAAACAGGATGAAACTCGCCCACTGCTGCTCGAAATTGCCGCTGATCAAAATCAAATAGATGCTGATTAGCGTGCCGGCGGAAAGGAAGAAGACCGTGCCCAGCGTATTGGCGATGGCCACGCGGCTGCTGGCGTTTCGCAGCGCGACGTGCAATCCCAAAACGCCGACGAAGGCAAGCAACACGATCAGCGCCCCCGCCAAGCAGAGAAATGCTTCGAGGTTCATCACGCCGAGCAACTCCGGCTGATTCCGCGGCGGAGTCGCCAGCACCTGCAGCACCGCATAGACGCCGGTCAGAATTAGCGGCGGCAGGATGAATTCTTTGACATTGTAAAGGATCCCCAACAGCTTTCCGAAAATGAACTCCTTCGGCGTCAGGTCGGTCACCAACAACAGGTCGAGGGCGCCGCCGTCCCGCTCCGAGGTGATTGACGTCACCGCCTGAGCACTGATAAGCAACATGCTCAAGATCGCAACAGGGACCAAACCCACCGCGGCCGAGGTCGTGCGGCGGCCGGCACGTTCTGGAGTGATCACGTTGGATAAAGCGAAATAGCAGATCAAACCGAGCACGACAAAATAGGCGAGCTTGATGAGCAACGGCCGACGGCCGTAGGCGTATGTGCGGATTTCTCGCCACAGGATCGGGTTTTTCCAGACGGTGCGGATCTTGCCAGGCGCCGCATGAGCGTGAGCGCGATTCTTGTCTTCGTCCTCTTCCGGAATCTCGCGTTGCATAATCGGTTCGCCGCGCAGGGTTCCACTTTCGCAGTCGAAGAATTCCCAGCACATTCAAACCGATCGCAATCACCATCATCGTGACGAAATAGCCATAGGCCGGATGAAACGTCCAGCCGGCATTGGGCTCCAGAATGGCTTGCAAGGCGCAAATGGATTGAGCCATGCCTGAACAGTCGCCAGCGATTCGCCCGCCAGCCAAGGCACGATTGCCAGCGTCTCCACGAGACAGAAGTAAAGCACTAGAAACAAAACCGACAAGGCGAGCGACTGAAACGTCTTGTCGCGCCACGGGCGATCAATCCGCCGAGAGACCCGGACGCAAATGCCGTGGCGGCCAGAATCAACACCGCCTGCATGACGTGCTGCGGGCCGATGCCGCCCATCAGCAACAGCATGCTGATGACTGGGATCGACCCAAGTAAGAGCAAGGCGATCGGCAGCAAACTTCCGAGCAGTTTTCCCAGCACGATTTCGTAATCGCGCATGTCGGTGATCAGCAGCAGGATAAAGGTGCGGCGATCCTTTTCCTGGGCCACGGTGCCGGCCGCCGAGAGGGCCGCAAAGAAAAGCAAAAGCGTCAGCAGAACGTAAGTGAAGATTTGGAAAAGGAGCATGCTGAAGCGGGCGGTCTCTCCCAACATCGGAGAGTGATGCCACCCCACCGCCGCCTGCCAAGTTGTCAAGCCCACGATCCACAACAGTCCCAACGACACGGTGCGGGCCACATAATGCGCACCGCGGCGCGGCACTGTCTGGAATTCCCGCGCGAATATAGGTCCAAGCACTGTATTTATCCGTTTCCCGCGGCCGTGATTCCGTTATGATGAACAAAAATCGCTCTGGTTCCTCTTTTACGACTATGTCAAGGTATCGGTTCGCGAACGATTGTCTCGCGCCGGCGGATCTCGGGGGTCGATGAACGTCATCGTCATCGTCGCGGATGGCTTGCGGCCCTCCGAAACGGGCCCATACGGCAACGAATGGCTGCCCACGCCCTGCCTCGACCATCTCGCGTCTCAATCGATCGTCTTCGATCAACATTTCATCGACTCCCCGCCATTCACGTTTCGCGCTCGTGCCGATTTTCCAGGATCCGAACCATCGCCGGCGATCACCTGGCCTGCGAGCGTCAAATTCATCGAGTACCAGCATCTTCTGCCGCCGTGGAACCCGGCCGAGGAATTGCTCGTCGAGCAGTTCGCCGACTGGGAGTTCGAGGAAGAGCCCGAGCCCTGGCTCGACCCCCTGCCCGGCTTGCTGGCGGCCGACGATCGCCTCGGCTTCGATCGACTGCTGCGCACCTATTCGGCGGCGGTGCGCCAGTTCGACAACTGGCTGGGCGAAATAGTCGAACAACTGGATGATTCCGACTTGCTGATCCTGACCTCCCGGCGTGGGCAATACCTCGGCGAACATGGCATCGGCGGCGACTTTCGGCCCTGGCTGTTCGAGGAATTCGTGCACTTGCCACTGATGATCCGGCTGCCCGGCAGCGAGCAACGCGGCCGCCGCGTCTGGCATCTGACGCAAACGCTGGACTTCGCGCCGACCATCTTCGATGCGCTGGGCCAGCCGATTCCCGACGACTGGCATGGCGAAAGCCTGCTGCCGCTCTGTCGCGGCGGCGGTCCGATTCGCGACTATGCCGTGATGGCTCACTCGCTCGGCGACGCCCGCGAACTTGCCCTTCAAACCACCGAATGGAAACTGATCCTGCCGGCCGGCGATCCGTCGCGAAGCGCCATGCTTTTCGTAAAGCCCGACGATCGCTGGGACGTGAACGATCTCCGTCAACCGAATCTCGACTATGCTGAACAACTGGAGCAAACGCTTTCGCAATTTGTGATCGCGGCGCGGCAGCCCGGACCGCTGCAGCCGCCGCCGCTGCCCCAACTGGAGACGACTCATGCCGACGGTGAAACTTGTAGATGAAAACACGACGCATCCGAAGGTCAAAGCGGTGTTTGACGATATCAAGGCGACCCGGAAGACCGACCGAATCACCAACTTCTGGCGGGCACTGGCCACCAACCCCGACCACCTCGAATCGGTCTGGCGGCATCTCAAGAGCGTCATGCGGCCGGGCAAACTCGACATGCTGACCAAGGAAATGATCGCCGTGGCCGTGTCGGCGACCAACGGCTGCTCCTACTGCATCAACAGCCACATCGCCGCCGCCCAGAAACAGGGCATGGACGCCGAAATGCTCGGCGAACTCCTTGCAGTCGTCGGCTTGTTCAACATGACCAACAAGATCGTCGAAGGCTACCAGGTCGAACCCGACATCCTGCCGGACATCAACGGCTGACGGGGAGAGCGGACAAGAACCCGGACAATTCCGGACATTGTCGACTTTTTTGGCCCACCTGCTTTTGTCATAACCTTGTGACGGCGCAGCCACTTGCGTTCCGAAATTCGAGCCATCACAAAACTTGTCCGTTTTGTCCGTCCGCATGTCCGTCCGGACGTCCGTCCGCATGTCCGTCCGGTGGTGGCGTGACGATGCGGCAAGGCGAACCATCAATCCCCAAGTTTCGATCCCATCAATCGGCGACATGATCGAATTCTCCACGTGCGCCAAACTCTGCATCGATATTATACATGTGTATAGTAATCCTTGCAAACGAATCCTCAAGCATATCCTGCTCAAAAGTCGCTCTGGCAGTTTCCAAAAGCGATCGAATGAATTCGAAGCCCTAGAGTCGGCTGCCAGATTGTGTCGGCGTAACGGATCGCCGCGCTCACGATCCGGACCTCAGACAGTAGCCACGCCGGCGACGCGATCGAAGCTTTTCCTCTGCCCGGTGACGAATAGCAACTAAACTGCGGAGTGATGTCGGACGTCACCCAAATCCTGAACGCCATCGAACAGGGCGATCCAAAAGCCGCCGAGCAACTGTTGCCGCTGGTCTATGACGAGTTGCGAAAGTTGGCCGCGGCGAAGCTTACTCAGGAAAAGCCTGGCCAAACGCTCCAGGCTACGGCGCTCGTACATGAGGCATTTCTCCGGCTTGTTGCTGCGGATCGAGAGCGGCAGTGGGATTCGCGCGGGCACTTCTTTGCCGCTGCGGCCGAGGCCATGCGCCGCATTCTGATCAATCTGGCGCGCGACAAAGGAAGGCAAAAGCGAGGGGGCGGTTGTCAGCGCGTCGATCTCGACCGCGTCACGGTGGCCGATGAGGCTTCCGAGGATGAAGTGGTTGCTTTGGATGAGGCCTTGCAACGCCTCGAAGCGCAGAACCAACCATGCGCCGAACTCGTCAAGCTGCGTTTCTTCACCGGCCTGACGATGGAGGAAGCGGCCGCCGCGCTGGGAATCGCACCCAGGACCGCCCACCGCTACTGGGCCTTCGCCCGGGCTTGGCTCTTCGACACCTTGTCCGGGATTAACGACTCGGCCCTTCATGTCTTGAAGAAAAACGGACGATGCGTGGCAGATCCGCGACCCGAACGGGGCATTGAGTAACGGAGCCGAACGCGGCAGAGGATCTGATGAAAGACGCCAGTCCGGAAATGATCTCGATATTCATCGCGCGCTGGAACGTCCAACGGCCGATGAACGTGCTGCCTATCTCAAAGCGGCATGCGGAACGACCCGGAGTTGCGGCGCGAATCGAAGTCTTGCTCAAGGCACATGAGGAAGCCGGCGGCTTCCTCCAGAGAAATCAGTGCCGCGCATCGGCAGGCCACGATCGAGACCGACGCCGATGCGGCGAGACTCCCGGCACGTCAATTGGCCCCTACAAGCTGCTCCAACAAATCGGCGAAGGCGGCATGGGCACCGTCTTCATGGCCGAGCAGACCGAGCCAGTCCGGCGCAAGGTGGCCCTGAAGGTCATCAAGCCGGGCATGGACTCGCAGCCAGTCATCGCCCGCTTCGAGGCCGAGCGGCAAGCGCTGGCCATGATGGACCATGTCAACATCGCCCGTGTTCTTGATGCCGGGACCACGGAAGCGGGCCGGCCGTACTTCGTCATGGAACTGGTCCACGGCGTGCCGATCACCAAGTACTGCGACGACAACCACCTGACGCCGCGGCAGCGACTGGAGCTGTTCGTCCCGGTCTGCCAGGCGATCCAGCACGCCCACCAGAAGGGGATCATCCACCGCGACATCAAGCCGTCCAACGTCATGGTCACGCTCTACGACGGCAAGCCGGTGCCCAAGGTGATCGACTTCGGCGTCGCCAAGGCGACCGAGCAGAAGCTGACCGAGCGGACGCTGTTCACGCAGTACGGCACCATGGTCGGCACGCTGGAATACATGAGCCCGGAGCAGGCGGAGATGAGCGCCCTGGGCGTCGATACCCGCAGCGACATCTACTCGCTGGGCGTGCTCCTGTACGAGCTGCTGACCGGCAGCACGCCGCTGACCCACAAGCGGATGAAGGAAGCCGCGTATGCCGAGATTCTCCGCATGATCAAGGAGGAGGAGCCGCCCAGGCCGAGTACGCGCCTGTCCGATTCGGGCGAGGCCCTGGCATCCATCTCGGCGCAGCGGAAGACGGAGCCGGCCAAGCTGACGAAGCTGGTGCGGGGCGAGCTGGACTGGATCGTGATGAAGACCCTGGAGAAGGACCGCGACCGCCGCTACGAGACGGCCAAGGACTTCGCCGCAGACGTGCAGAGGTACTTGAATGACGAGCCGATTCAGGCTCGCCCGATTTCGATGCGGCAGCGTGTGTGGCGATGGTACAGTCGCCACGTCACGCTTGTCGCCGGCGAGTTCACGGTCTTTACCTTCGGGCTGCAGGGAGTCATGTACGTTGTGCTGTTTGGGATTGTCCAATTCCTGATATGCAGCCCCAACGCGGACGAGCTACTCTCAGGTTTCGTACCAACGATCGTCACCGTTTTTCTTTGTCTTGCGGGCGCCAGAATCGGCGTCGCCGCGTTTCGAGGCAATCGCAGCGGATTGTGGATGTCAATGATCGCATTCGTCTTGTTCAGTGTCGGCTTTGGCTGGTCGCTCTACTCTGCAATCGCGATCAGCCGCGAGATTACCGATGTTCCAATCTACTCGTTCCGATCGGTCAATACTGGCACGGTCGCTGGGAAAAATGCCTTCATCCGGAATTGTGTCATTGGGTATGCCTTGCTGTGCATGATCTGGAGTCTTGTGGGGCTTTTATTCCAGGTGCACGCCCTTTGCAGCAGATCGACTGATCAGACTCTTGGTGCTCGGAGAGGGCGATAAGGATCCAGCGGGCCGTTACACCATCAGTGGAGGATAGTTGGTCGCGATCGATGCAATATTCCGCACGAAACGCTGAACCAGAGAAGCAAAAGCGGCCGGTGGGGTCCTTACCGCCAAGCAAGCCCCCCACCGGCCCGGCACCGCCCCGGCGCCCGGTCTGCGCCGGGAACGATGTCTCTCCATTGTAAAGCAGACCGCAAGGAGAGAAAGCATGAAACGCAACCGTCTCGCAGCCGGCCTCGCGCTGGCCGTCCTGGGCGTCCTGAGTCTCGCCGGCCCTGTGGCCGCCGGAGAGCAGGTGCCTTTCAAGGGCCGCTTTGAAGGCGACGTCACCGTCACGCCGCTCGTCCCGCCGCGCCTGGGGGTGGACGTGGACGCCACCGGAAACGCGACTCACCTGGGCCGGTTCACGCTGGACATCCCGCACATCGTGAATGCCGGGAACGGGACCGCCAACGGGACCTACGAGTTCACGGCAGCCAACGGCGACAAGGTGTACGCGACGTTTACCGGGACAGCCACGCCCACGGCGACGCCGGGCGTCCTCTACATCGAGGAAGCCGCAACCATCACCGGCGGCACGGGTCGATTCGCCGGAGCTACCGGGAACTTCACCAGCGAGCGCCTATACGACCGGATCGCCGGCACGACCGTCGGGTCCTTCGAAGGGACCATCTCGGACCCCGGTCGCTGAAAACAAGTGTAGACCTCTCGCGGGGCGAGAGGTCTACGATCTCGCCCGCGACCCACTCAAGTGTTCATTTCGATGGCCCTCACCGAGGAGCTTCTCATGTCGATACGTACCTTCTTCAAGTCCCTGGTTTCGACTTCATCCAGCCGCCGAGGGACACGCCAACGTCCGTCAATCCGTTGTAGGCCGCATACTTGCCACCCGTCCGTCGAACGACTGGAGGAGCGCTGGGTGCCGAGCTTCGCCCCGCTCGTGGACTACGGTACGTATGGAATCCCTGGTGCATTGGCGGCCGTAGATCTCAACGGGGACGGCCTGCTGGACATCGGCCCGACATTTAGTGTCAGATACCCCGGCATCAATGCCTTGTTCGGCAATCGAGACGGGACATTGCACAGTGCCCAGCCTCCCGGGCGTGGGCACCAACAACACGCCGGTCGCCGCCAATCTCAATGGCGACGCCACCGCCGACCTGGTGAGCATCAGTGGCTTCGAGCCTGCACGTGCAACTCGGCAACGGCGATAGCACCTACCGGCAGACGCAGATCATAGTCCTCCCCTCTCAGCTGCCGCCGGGCACCGCCAGCCAATTCCCGAGCCAGGCGCCGGTTTCGATGACCCTCTGCGATCTCAACGCCGATGGCAGGCTTGACCTCGTGGTCACGGCTTACGACGAAGCGATCCTCGATCCGGGCGTGACCGACCGCGAGGACCACTACGTCAACGTGCTGCTGGGCAACGGGGACGGAACTTTCCGCCCGAGTGCCGCCAACTTCATCACGAGCGCCATCTACGCGTATACCCCACCGATGACCCCCATCGTCCTGGGGGTGCGCGATTTCGACGGCGACGGCAAGCCTGACGTCTTGGTGACCGGCGACGCCGTTCGCTTGTTCAAAGGCAATGCCGACGGCACGCTGCAAACTCCGCCGAGCCTTTACGCGGGCGCCTGGATGACGACGGATGTCAACGCCGATGGCGCCTTGGACAGCGTGACTCTGGATTACCAGATCAATTACAGCGGCGACAGCGCCGATTCCACGGATCGATACGCGCACGTCGGGCTGGGCAAGGGCGATGGCTCGTTCTCCCCCGCGGCAAC
Organism: uncultured Gemmataceae bacterium; assembly: GCA_963815035.1. GTDB lineage: Bacteria > Planctomycetota > Planctomycetia > Gemmatales > Gemmataceae > JBGQCZ01. Next base: position 122,531 of record CAWFFC010000023.1, on the reverse strand, counting down.
TTCGGTCCTCGGGAACACCCCCTATGGTCGCATCGTGGTTCAGAAGGGGTTCGCCGACTTTGACGGTGATGGCTTCCCGGAGTTGGTCACCGTCGAGGTCGCCACGGCCAGTTTTCCGTACCCTATTGTCTGCGTGGCACACAACAACGGTAACTGGGCACCGCCGCCGCCGCCGCCCCCGCCGTCGATCACCATCGGCGACGCGACGATCGCCGAGGGCAACACGGGTACACGAGCGGCCGTTTTTACTGTAACCCTGTCCGCTACCTCCAACCAGCCGGTCACCGTCGCCTACGCCACCGGCAACGGCACGGCCACGGCCGGCGGCGACTATCTGGCCGCCAGTGGCACGTTGACCTTCGCCCCCGGCGAGACCAGCAAGTTAGTCGCCGTGTCGGTCAAAGGCGACCGGCTCCCCGAGCCGAACGAGACGTTCGTCGTCAGCCTGAGCAGTCCAGCCAACGCGACCATCGCCGACGGTCAGGGCGTGGGCACCATCGTGGACGACGAACCGCGCATCAGCATCAGCGACGTGACCAAGACGGAGGGCAAAAAGGGCCAGACGACGAGTTTCACCTTCACCGTCACACTTTCGGCCGCCTACGACCAGGCCGTAACCATGTCCTTCCGCACATTCAACGGCACGGCGAAGACGAGCGACCAGGACTACCTCGCCAAGACCGGCACGCTGACGTTCGCCCCCGGCGAGACGACGAAGACGATCACCATCATCGTCAAAGGCGACGGCAAGAAGGAAGCCAACGAGACGTTTTGCCTCGACCTGTTCGGCAACAGCAGCAATTCGCTCTTCACCAAGAGTCGGGGCATCGGGACGATTTTAAATGACGATTGAGTACACGGATTTGAGAAGTTGCCGGCGGGGTGCAAACTGCTGTGGGTGCCCGCGCCGGCAGAGCACCGAAAGCGGGCGGCAGGTCGCCGGCGCCATTGTGGCGTGCCGCCCGGTTCATTCGCCCCGCGACTCCGGGTCTATTTGCTGACTCCGTGCGACTTGCCGTCGGGTTGGGATTTTTGGGAGTGGGGCTCGTGATCGGGATGAAAGTCGACCGAGCGAGCGCTGAGCCTCGACCTCGCATCACGATTCGGTCTCGACCCAACCTATCAAATGCGCGGAGGCTCGGTTTCGAGTGATGGGGACGTGACGGGGGAGTTTGACAGACTGGTTTGGCGAATGACGCGTGGCGAAAATATCTAGCTTGTGCGGCGGTGGCAAATAGACGATAATTATAATTGGCGAGCATTCCGTTCGCCAAACGACTCCGCGACGCGCCCGGCTTCAGCCGTCCGTATCGACAGAGCGATTCTCAAACACCGAGACCTTTCCCATGTCGAAATCAGTCACCGTCACGCTCGAGAAGAAAAGTTACACCTGGGATGGGCGTGGTTGGTACGGAACCGAAGACTATCTGATGCCGCCGCTCGGAACGATTCACCGGCTCAACGCCTTGATTCCCAAGGAACCGCCCGTCAAAGCCAAAACGCCCAAGCCCCAACATCCCTGAGCAACGCAGGCCGCGGTCAAATCGCGGAACGCCGGATTGGGACCAAGCGCCGCTCAAGCCAAGGTACGCGCCGGGAGAGCCTGCCGTTTACCACGGTCGCGCTTGCAATCCCGTGCGTACGTTGGCTTTCTTCTCGACACCTTGGCGAGTTCGATCAGCATTTTCACCGCCGCTGGCAGGTTTTCATTTCAAGACGGCGTGCGCACAGCTTATAGTGGCGTTCGGTCGTTTGCGCATACGTTAGCAACGGCAGGCCGACACTTCAGAGCAAAGGAGCACGCAGATGATGCACATCAATCGCATGGCCGGCGCAATCGCGGCGGCGCTCGTGCTGGCCGGCGCGACGCCGGCTCAGGAAACATCGAAGCCCGACGAATCCGTTCCCGCGCCGAGCAACATTCGGGGCGCGCAATATCCTCGCGTGCATGCCGATTTGCGGGTGACGTTTCGCATCAAGGCGCCGGACGTCCAGAAGGTCGAATTCGGGTTCTTTACGCCCAAGCGGTATCCGGCGGAGAAGGACAAGGATGGCTTCTGGACCGCGACCACGGAGCCGCAAGCGCCGGGCTTCCATTACTATCGGGTGTTCCTTGACGGCGTGCAGGTCAACGACCCCGCCAGCGAAACGTTTTACGGCACCGGCCGGCAGACGAGCGGGATCGAAATCCCGGAAAAGGGCGTCGATTATTACTTGCCCAAGGACGTGCCGCACGGTGAGGTGCGCGAGCGCTGGTACCACTCCAAGACGACGCAGCAATGGCGGCGCGCCTATGTTTACACGCCGCCCGGCTATGACGCCAACCGCGAGACGCGCTACCCGGTGCTGTACCTTCAGCACGGCGCGGGCGAAGATGAGCGCGGCTGGTCGAACCAGGGCAAAATGTCGTTCATCATGGACAACCTGCTCGCCGAGCGGAAAGCAAAACCGATGCTCGTGGTGATGGAACAGGGCTATGCCAGCAAGCCCGGCGAGACGCGCCCGGCCCCAGGTGCGCCGCGACTTCACGCGAATGTTTTCGGCGTTCGAGGAGGTGATGGTCAACGACCTGATCCCGATGATCGACTCGGCCTACCGCACAATCGCGGATCGCGACCACCGGGCGATGGCCGGGCTTTCCATGGGCGGCATGCAAACCTTCACGATCGGGCTCAAGCACTTGGATCTGTTTGCATTCCTCGGCGGGTTCAGCGGCGCGGGCGGCGGCTTCGGCACCCCGTTTGACCCCAAGACAGCCAACGGCGGCGTCATGGCAGACGCCGACACCTTCAACAAGAAAATGCGTCTGCTATGGCTGGGAATCGGCACCGCCGAGGGCCGAATGTACACGGGGATCAAGAATTATCACGAGGCGTTGGAAAAAGCCGGCATCAAGCACACGTATTACGAGTCACCCGGCACAGCGCACGAGTGGCTGACGTGGCGGCGCTGCCTGCACGAATTCGCGCCGCTGTTGTTCACGACGGCCCAGCCGCCGGCGCCTGCGCGAGGAGCCCGGGGCGGCCCGCCGCGGTTTGGCGGCCCGATCGTGCTGAACGCCGACGACGTGCCGGCGTTTCCCGACCCGCCCGCCGGGATCGACAAAAGGCGAGACGTGCCGCATGGCAAATTGGAAATGGTCAGCTACGAATCGAAGTCGGTCGGCACGACGCGGAAGATGCAGGTCTACACGCCGCCCGGATATTCCGAGGCCAAGAAATATCCGGTGCTGTACCTGCTGCACGGCATCGGCGGCGACGAAACGGAGTGGCAGCGCTTCGCCCACCCCAATCTCCTGCTCGACAATTTGTTGGCCGACAAAAAGGCCGTGCCGATGATCGTGGTCATGCCCAATGGCCGTGCGCAAAAGAACGACCGCGCGAGCGGCGACGTCTTCCGCTCGGCACCGGCGTTCGCGGCGTTCGAGAAGGACCTGCTGAAGGATGTGATCCCGTTTATCGAGTCGCATTACTCGGTGAAGGCGGACCGCAAGCACCGGGCACTGGCGGGCCTGTCGATGGGCGGCGGCCAGTCGCTGAACTTTGGGCTGGGGAACCTGGACACATTCGCCTGGGTCGGCGGTTTCTCCTCGGCGCCGAACACAAAGCGACCGGCGGAATTGGTGCCCGATCCGGCGAAAGCCAAGCAGAAATTGAAACTGCTCTGGATCGCCTGCGGCAAACGCGACGGACTTATCGGCATCAGCCAGGGCGTGCACGCCTATTTGAAGGAAAAGGGCGTGCCGCACGTTTGGCACGTGGACGGCAACGCCCACGACCCCACGGAGTGGCGGAATAATTTGTGGTTGTTTGCCCAACGCATCTTTCGGTGAGCCGCCGAAGGAATAAAAACGAGAACGGGCAGGAAGCCCTCCTCGTTTCAACGAACCCGAACAGTCATGCTGAGAGGGTCATTAGGTGAAAACTGCCATCACGTGCGCCGTCAGTTTCGGTTTGACCATTTCCGTCTCGTTGTTTGCGCATGCCCAAGGACAATCGCCCGCGCGGCCAAATCCGGATTCGCAATATCGCCTGGGGCCGGACTCGCTCCCGCAAGAAGGCGTGCCCAAGGGCGAAATCAAGGGGCCGTTTACGCTTCCGTGCAAAGTCTACCCGGGCACGCAGCACACCTATTGGGTCTACGTCCCCGCGCAGTATGATCCGAAACTGCCCGCCGCCCTGATGGTGTTCCAGGACGGGCAGGCATTCAAGGACGAGAAGGGCGACATGCGAGCCCAAAACGTAATGGACATTTTGATCTATCGCCGGGAGATTCCGGTGATGATCGGGGTGTTCATCAATCCTGGCAGGCGACCGGATCAGCCCGAGCCGACGCCGCGGAATTGGGGCGACCGCGATACGAATCGGCCGACCGAATACAACTCGCTCGATGACAAGTATGCCCGAGTGATCACCGAGGAATTGATACCCGCATTGGCGAAGGAGTACAACATTTCGAAGGACCCGGAAATGCACGGGATCGGCGGATCGAGTTCCGGCGCGATCGCGGCCTTCACCGTCGCCTGGGAGCGGCCGGATCATTTTCGAAAAGTGCTCAGCAACGTGGGCAGCTTTGTGAACCTGCGGGGAGGCCACATCTACCCGGATAAGGTGCTGGAGAGTGAGAAGAAACCGATTCGGGTGTTCCTGTGCGATGGGCGGAACGACAACCGCGGGCAGCGGCGTGGGCGGTACGACCAGAAGGTGGACTGGTTTTACCAGAACGTTCGCCTGATGAAGGCATTGACGCAGAAGGGCTACGATGTGAACTACTCGTGGGGGATGAATCGCCATGGGCAGAAATTCGGCGGGGCGATCCTCCCCGAAATGATGCGTTGGCTATGGCGAGACGGGCCCGTGTCAACCGACCCGAACGACCAGGCGGAGCGGTCGTTCCGCGAGCCGGTGAAGAAGTAAGAACGAAAACGGGCACGGGCCGGTGCGACGTGCCCGTTTCCACCCCACTCGTTGGTTTGAAAAAGCACACTTCTCAGAAAAATCATCGGCGCGGGGCTCTCTCGAGGAGATACTAAAGGGAGTCGAAGCCCGCCCTCCAGGTTTGACGCACATGCTTCCCGGCGAAATGAACGACGTGGTTGACCGTCTACGTGGCATGGCGCTGCAGCAAGATGGTGCGCCGACCGATGGGCAGCTTCTGGAGGCGTTTGTCGCCCGGGGCGACGGCGCGTCCTTCGAAGCGCTCGTGCACCGGCACGCAGCAATGGTCCTGGGCGTCTGCCGGCGGATCGTCGGCAACGGCCATGACGCCGATGACGCCTTTCAAGCCACTTTTCTGGTGCTCGTCCGCAAGGCCGGATCGATTGTGCCGCGCGAACTGGTCGGCAATTGGCTCTACGGCGTCGCCTATCGGACGGCCCTGAAGGCCCGGTCCCTTGCGGGTCGCCGCCGCCTGCTGGAGCGGCCCATGATCGATATGCCGCAAGCACAAGCAAACTCGGACGATCGCGCGGAATTGCTCCACTGGCTTGATCGCGAGCTTGAGCGCCTTCCTGCCAAGTACCGATTGCCGATCATTCTCTGCGACCTGGAGTGCCGCACGCGACGCGACGCCGCCCGCCAACTTGGCCTGCCCACCGGCACGCTGTCGGGCCGGCTCACGACCGCGCATCGGCTCCTGGCGAAGCGGCTCGCTCGGCGCGGCCTGGCCGTCACCGGTGCGACGCTTGGCGGCGCACTGGCGGCGCAAGCGACGGCGTGCGTGCCGAATGAAATTGTTTCCAACACAATCAAAGCCGCGGTTCTTTTCGCGGCGGGATCGGCCGCGGCCGCCGGGCTTGTTCCCGGCAAGGCCGCCGCCCTCGCGGAAGGAGTGCTCAAGACCATGCTGCTTTCCAAACTCAAATTGGCTGCCGCCATGGTGGCGAGCCTCGTTGTCATCGGCGCCGGCGTGCTGGCATTCGATGGTCCTGGCGCCGATCCGACGCAACCGCCGCGGGGAGCGTCGGCGAAGGGTCCGCAGAAGTCGGCTACGAACGAACAGGCGAACGCGGAGATTGAATCGGCCCGGCGTAGGGTCGACGTTCAAGAAGCGAAGCTCAATCAGGCCGAGGCGGACTTGGAACGAGCCAAGGCGAACGCGGCGGTCGCCAAGGCCCAATTCGATCGCGCCAAAGATGAACTTAAAGCGGCCGTCGCCCGCAGAGCGAAGGCAGAGCCGAGGCCCGAGGATTCGCCCGACAAGCCGAAGGCCGGCCACGCCATGCTTGAGGTTAAGGGCTACTTGCGCCGCCCGAGTCGTGCAAGTCACGCCGAGCGTCGCCGGGAAGGTTATTGAGGTACACGTGCAGGAAGGAGACATGGTCAAGGCGGGCCAACTTCTCGCGTCGCTCGATCCCGGCAGCTTTGGGAACGAAGTGGAGCGGGCGAAGGCGAACCTCGATCTGACTCAGGCCCGATTTCAGGAAGCCAAGGCCGGACAGACGACCAATGGGCAAACTCAATCTAATGTTGCTGCTGCGCGTGTATTGGTCGCTCAGGCCGAAATCAAGCGAGCGGAAGTTGAACTCGTTCAAGCCCAGTTGCGGCTGGAGAAGACGAACTTAACCGCGCCGATTGCCGGTGTTGTCGTGAAGCGTCAGGTCGACGTCGGCGACACAGTCGACCCCGCTCAAGGCCAGGCTGGCGCGACCCGGCTCTTCGAAATAATCGACCCGCAAATGTTGGTGGTGGGCGTGCAAATCCCCGAACGAGATATCGGCCGCATTTCCATCGGCCAGCGCACCCGCGTCGAAGCCGATGCGCTGTCGGGAACCAAACTGGAAGGGAAAGTATGGCGGATCGCGCCCACGGTCGACCCGGCGACCGCCACCGTCATGGTTCAAATCGCGCTCAAGATTCCCCCAGGAGACAATCGCTGGAAGCCCGGCATGTCGGTGCGAGTCGCGTTTTTGACGAAGGATTGAACTGGCGGGAGCTTTGAAGGTGCGGTGGGGATTTGGAAAAACTCAGCCGTGCTGATGGTTGGCCTCGACTTCTCCTTCGAGCCTTAGGGCGGTGCATGGGTCTGAGGCGACACAATCCGCGCTGCCCCTGCCGGCCAGACGCGCTGAAAATCAGAAACGTTCAACGTGACCAAGTAGTCCACAACGTTCAACTCGGCGACGCGGGCGATCACGGCGTCATAAACACTTCCGCCGGTGATCCCGTTCTTGGCCAACAACTCAATTAGCAACTTGTATTCGACGTCAGAAAGCGCGGCTACTCGCGCGTGCGACGTGACGTTTTCCTGGATTAACCGCAAGGCATCATTCGGAACAATTGCCGGCTTCCGCGGCAATCGAGTCAGCACTGCATAGAGTTCTACAAGGCTATGCCCGGAACATATGAACTCGAATGCGCCGCCTTTGGCCCGCGAGAGCCAGGGGAGTGAATAGGAATGGTGCGCATGATCGGGCAGCATCGCCGCCACCAACGTGGATGTGTCGAGCAACGCTTTCATCCTGATCGTTCCTCGCCGAGATGGTCCAATCGCTCATCCCGCAAGTCGGCAACAGAGCGACCGAACCCGACGCCTTCATGCACGAGCACGTTGCCTTCCCAGCGCAGCCCGGCGGCGGGATGGACCGGGTTGATCGTGACTTCGACCTCGGTTCCAGGTGGAAATGGCACACCGGCAACGCGAACCTCACCCTGATTTTCGACTGTTGCGGTCGTTTCGAAGCTGCTCATCGCTGTTTTTCTCTGCGAGCCTGTGAATGATCTAATTATCGCACTGCTGGTGGTTGAATGCAATTATCGCGATGTCGTCGTCAGCGGGCTCGTCATGCGGAGCGTGACGGCCACTTTGGCCGATCGTTACTTCGCCGGCTTCAGTAGGACGTAATCGAGGCCAACAAGGAAACGCGGTTCGGCGTAGGGGTTCGCGCCGACGATTTGGATCTTCAGTCGGTTCGAGCCCTCCTTAAGCTCCGCGGCGCCGAGGTGCAGGACGCCGGTGGTGATGACGTCCGGCGAGTTGTACAGGTCGATCGGTTTGCCCAGCGGCTTGTCGTCGAGGGAAAACTGGACAATGCCATAGTCTCTCGCCATGGTCATCACGGCGGAAAGGTCGTATTTGCCGGCGGCGGGGGCTTTCAGTTCGAGGGTGAGCGCGGCGTCTTTCTTGCCGCCGGTCCAAAAGAGTTGGGCGTCGCCGCTCCAGTGGTCCTTCTTGAAGCCGCCCATTTTTTGCACGCCTGTCTTTCCCGCCGAAATCTCCAGGACCTTCATTTCCTCACCCTCGATGGCGTCGGCCGCCTTGCCGGTCGTTTTGTCGAAGACCGACGCCGGTCCGCGAACCGGTTTGGGAGTTTCAAATTTCACGAGCTTGGGCTGGGCGGCTTCCCATTGTTCCTTGGTCACTTTCTCCACCTTGTGCCAAAGGACATGCGCACCGCGCATGCCGCCGAGGATGATATCGGGGAGTCCGTCGCCGTTGAGATCGGCGACACTGATTTGCCGGCCGATCCCGGCCTGATCATCGATCTTGTACGGGATCCAACGAACGCCGGACTTGGTGCGTTGGAGTTTGAACCAGTAAACAACCGGGCCGGCGTCCCACATCGGACTGCTCTGGTGGTGCGAGTAGTAGGTCTTTCCCGTGACGATGTCTTTGAGCCCGTCGCCATCGATGTCCGCGAGAGCGACTGAGTGCAATTCGCTGAAGACGACGCCGAAGGGATTATCCGCCGGCCGATCGCCCATGATCAGTTGCTGCTTGAAGGTCGAGCGACTGCCGGTGCGGGTTTGCTTGTACCAGGCGAGGCCGAAATCGTGAGCGGCGAGGCTGGTGATGACGTCGTTATGCCCGTCGCCATCGACGTCGTAGGCGTACATTTCCGCGCCGCCATAGGATGGCGTGAACGATACCTTGTGAAATTCCCAGCGGCTGGAGTCGGCTTTCTCCTTGGGCTGCTCGAACCAACCGGTGGTGATGATGATGTCCTTAAGGCCGTCGCCGTTGATGTCGCCGATGCCGAGGCCGTGGCCGAACGGCTTATCGGCCTGCATCACCGAGATGCGGCGGAAGGTCCACGGCTCGAAGCCTTTTTTCGGGACAAAGGTGGCGAAGCCGTACTGGCCGTTCGAAGTGCAGACGAGTTCGGGCTGAGCGTCGCCGATGAGATTAACGAATTGCGGCGACTCGTTGCTGACCGAGTCCAGCACCTTGTGCTTCTTCCACGCCTTGTCGAAATGGCCCGGGCCAGGGTTCTCGTAGACATAGGCGGGCGTACCGGGGAAACCGACTACGAGCACGTCGTTGAAGCCGTCGCCGTTGAAGTCGTAGACCCAGTTGAAAAAGTTGTCGGCGTAGCCGTTCATGTTTTGCGGCTTCGCCGGGTAGATTTCGTGCTTGATCTTGAAATCGGGTCCTTCGAACCAGTAAGGTCCGTAGACCACATCGGGCTTGCCGTCGCCGTTGATGTCGCCGGCGTTGGCACCCTCGGAGTAGTAGATGTTGGTCAATTGCTGGCGCTGGAATTTGTGGAGCGTGTATTCCTGGGCATCTATCGCCGGCGCCGCAACCAACATCGCGAGCAGGATCTGGCTGAGCCTGAGAGAGGAGCGCATGGGGAGCCTCGAAGTTGGCGTGTGATGATATGGGATCAAGATAGACCTCCAGCGGGTTGATGGCACGTTCGCGTGAAATGATTGGGCATGAGCTCGTTACGCAGAGTTCGATGGTTGTCTTGTTGGTGGAAGCGCATTCGCCACCGTCATGGAGGCAAACCAAGCGATTGTCTCGCTCTTGAGCGGAAGCGCCGGCAGGTGCGAATGCCGTGCTGGGCCTCGGCCGAAGTCGCCCAAGTTCCCGGATAGCGAACGAGGACACCAAATTGCGTCATGGCTGCAAGTGCCGCGTCAAACCGAGTCCAGGTTGGTTCGATTGGCAAACACAAGCGCAAAAGGATGGTCAACTCATGCGTGCGGGGAAATGCAATGCCGGCTTCGGTCAAGCGGGCCTTGAGGTATTTCTCGATGCATTGTTGCGAGAAAAAACAAATTCTATCCCGCCGCGACTTCTTTCGCGAGCGCAGGGCCTCGCAGGCGCCGTCGTAGTCGGATTCGGCCTTGGCGACCCACTCGCGAGTCATGGGCAGCATAGAGTGTGATTCCCGTGTGGAGAATTTCGCAGCAAAAAACCATCCCCGCCGGCGATGCGGCACTCGACATCCGCCTCGGATCGGACGATCAAGTCCATCGCAAATGGCACGCCCAGCTCGATTCGCAATTTCCCGGCGGCGGTAAGCGGCGACATGGACCAACGCTTTCGTGTGATCAGCAGGTCCACGTCGGAATCCTTGGTGGGACTGCCGCAGGCGTAGGAACCAAACAAAACGATTCGCTCGGGCTTGAAGGCAGCTGCGATGCGATCCACGTGGGCGATGATGTCGTCGGCGGTCACGAGTTTCGTCGATGTTTCGCTAACTCTCATGGCAATACTCTCAGCGCCGTTAGTGATATTGTTCATGCTGATCGAGCCCGAGACAACCTCATCCGGCGGAGATTTCCTTCCCCCACACCTGGGCCAGTTCGACCAGCACCTTCACCGCGGCCTCCATCTCTTCCAGGCAGGTCCATTCCAGCGGCGAATGCAGGTTGTGCTCGCCGGTGGAGAGGTTCGGCGTCGGCAGGCCCAGTTCGGTCAGCCGCGAGCCGTCGGTGCCGCCGCGGACGATCGGGAACTTCGGCGTCAGGCCGGCTCGCTGCATCGCCTCCTCGGCGAACTCCACCGCCCGCGGCTCCTTCGTCAGGCCGTCGGCCATGTTGCGATACTGCTTCGTCAATCGCGACATCGATCTTCGCTTGCGGATACTCGCGGCACGAGGTCGCCGGCGATCGCCTGCGAGCAGTTCGGCCTGCTCGGCCAGATTGCGGCGTGTCGAAGATCGCGCAGCAGAATGCGCACGATCGCCTCGGCCGACGCCGCCCTCGATGCGATAGGGGTGCAGGAAGCCCTCGCGGCCCTCGGTCGTTTCCGGCGACATGGCTTGCTTGCGGCAAGCGGTCAATGAACATGGCCGGCGAGGCGGATCGCGTTGACCATGCGGCCCTTGCCGATCGACGGGTGAATGTTGACGCCGGTGATGGTGACGGTCGCCAGGTCGGCGGAGAAGGTCTCGCCGTCGATCTCGCCCTGGCCGCCGCCGTCGAGCGTGTAGGCGACGTCGGCGCCGAGTTTCTTCAGATCGACGTGATCGACGCCGTGGCCGATCTCCTCGTCGCAGGTGAAGCAGACGCGGATCGGCCCGTGCGGGATTTCGGGATGGGCGATCGAGGTGGGCGATCGCCTCCATGATGACGGCGACGCCCGCCTTGTCGTCGGCGCCGAGCAGCGTCGTGCCGTCGGTGGTGATGATCGTCCTGCCCTTGAGGGCGAGCAGATCGGGGTTGTCGGCGACGCGAATCACCTTGGTCGGATCGCCCGGCAGGACGATGTCTTCGCCGTTGTAATTCTCGTGGACTTCCGGCTTCACGTCCTTGGCCGCTGGTTTCGGGCGAGGTGTCCATGTGGGCGATCCAGGCGATCACCGGGGCCTGGTGCGAGACGGTCGCCGGGATGCGTCGCCATGACGATGCCATATTCATCCTGCGTGGCGTCGTTCAAGCCGATGTCCAACAATTCGCCGACCAGAAGCCGGCCCAGATCAAGCTGCCCGGGCGAACTGGGTAGGTCTTCGCGTCCTCGTCCGCCTGCGTATCGATGCGGACATAGCGGCAAAAGCGTTCGAGCAACGATGATTCATTTGGGTTTCGACTCCAATCTTTGGGCAAAGACGATTTCAGGAGGCACAGCCGTCGCAATTCGGCTTGCGGGCGAAGCAGACCTGCCGGCCGTGGAAGATCATGCGATGGCTGAAGATCGTCCAGTCCTTCGCTGGGAACGAGCTTCATCAGATCGTGTTCGACCTTCACCGGGTCGAGTGCGTCGTCAGGCCGAGCCGGCGGCTCAGCCGGCCGACGTGCGTGTCGACGGTGATGCCGGGCACGCCGAAGGCGTTGCCGAGGACGACGTTGGCGGTCTTGCGGCCGACGCCGGGCAGCGTGACCAGCTCCTCCAGCGTGTCGGGCACCTCGCCGCCGTGCTCGCTCGACGATCGCCTGGCAGCAGGCGATGATGTTCTTCGCCTTGTTGCGAAAGAAGCCGGTCGACTTGATCATCTTCTCGAGTTCGCGCCAGGTCGGCGTCGGCGAAAGCCTGGCGCGTCGGGTAGCGGGCGAACAGCGCCGGCGTGACCAGGTTGACGCGGACGTCGGTGCATTGGGCGGAGAGGATGGTGGCGACCAGAAGTTGCAGCGGCGTCTGGTGATCGAGGCGCAATGGGCGTCGGGATAGAGTTTGGCCAGCGCTTGATTGGCCTGGCGGGCGCGGCGTTGTTGCCGGGGTGAGAGCCATGCGGAGAATGCTACCGGAAAGCCGTGGCGCAGGCACGCCCTATCATGAGTGCATGACGCTCGCTTTTGACGCGAATCTCTGTCCCGACTCGGCGCCTGGCGCTTCGATCCGCGCTGGAAATTGGCGGCGATCGTCCTGGCAATGATTGCCGTCGGTACGTTGCAATCGCTGCCAATGATCGCGGCAGCGCTCGCGATGATCATTGCGCTTGTCCTCATGGCCCGGTTGCCCGGCAGTTGGCTGGCGGCGCGGTTCAGCGCGTTTGGCCTTTTCCTATTGCCATTTGTGATTTACCTGCCGCTCGTTCAGGGTTGGGATGGAGTGAATTCGGCGGCGCGGATCGCCGCGCGAGCCGCATCGATCTTCCTGCTGTCGCTGGTCCTGATCGGTACCGCCCCATTTCATCGGACGATGCAGGCGGCTCAGGCGATTGGTGCGCTGCGTGTATTCACACAGATCATTCTGATGAGTTATCGCTACCTATTTGTTCTGCGCGATGAGTTTCTGCGGATTCGCACCGCGATGCGAGTGCGCGGATTTCGGGCCGCGACAAATCGGCACACCTATCGCACGTTTGGCTACGTCGCCGGGTCGTTGTTGATTCGCGGCGACGAGCGAGCCCAGCGCGTTGCCCAGGCCATGCACTGCCGCGGCTTTGACGGGCGGTTTCGCTCGTTGCATCAGTTCAAGACTCGCCGAGCGATGTGATTCTTTTCTTGTGGCCTTGGCCCTTTCAGTGTTGCTGGCGGCCGGCGATGGGTTTCCGCGTGGGTGAGGTCGCCGGTGTCGAAACTAGCCGCCATTCGCGTCGTCGAACTGAACTATGCCTACGCCAACGGGCAAATCGCTCTTTCGAAACTTTGCTTCTCCATCGATCCCGGCGAGACCGTCGGCTTGATTGGACCAAACGGCGCCGGCAAGACGACGCTGTTTCTTTGCCTTGCCGGCATTTTGAAGAGTTCGGTCGGGGCGATTGCGGTCGATGGCCTCGATCCGGCGATTCCGGCTCAACGCAAGCAATTGCCGTCGCGACTTGGCGTGGTTTTTCAAAACAGCGATGATCAACTGATCCACGCGACGGTCGCCGACGATGTCGCGTTTGGCCCTCTCAATTTACGGCTGCGGGAGGATGACGTTCGAGAGCGCGTCGCCGAGGCGCTCGATCGAGTGGGCTTGACGGGTTTCGACGAGCGGGTGCCGTTTCACCTCTCCGGGGGCGAAAACGCCGCGCCGCGTTGGCGGGCGTGCTCGCCATGCGGCCGGATATTCTCTTGCTCGACGAGCCGACGATGTTTCTTGACCCGCGCGGCCGCCGCGAGTTGGCGACGTTTCTCGGCGAGATTCCCTGCACCAGGGTGATCGCCACGCATGATCTGGAATTCGTGCTTTCGACCTGTACGCGTGCGATGCTGCTCGACGCGGGGGAACTCTGCGCGAATGGACCGGTGAGCGAGGTGCTATCGAACGCATCGCTGATGGAAACGCACGGTTTGGAAGTGCCACCGAGCTTGCGCGGTTAGCCGCGACGCGCTCCCCGGCTCGGTCATCGCGCGCTCCGCTCGAAGACTCGCGTCGCGGCTAACCGGGAGGCGCGGCCAATCGAATTTCATGTCGGGCGCACCGGGCCGCGCATGCGCTTCTGGAAATCGGTTTCGAGCACACCAAAGTTATTCTCGTAGCGACTAACGGCCCATTGCAGCGCGCCAAGCAGGCGTTTCGCGGTGTAGAAGCTCAACACCAGGCGGTGCGACAACTTTACTACCTCCGGGCCGTTCTTGCGCCATTTGCTGCGTGTTGAGACCGAAATCGAGCACCAGTTCCTCCGGCGTGCCGGTTACGCGGAAGAAATTCGCGTAAGTCGCGGTGAGCCCACTCGCATCGACGGGGATTTGCACCTGTTGCTGTTGTTGCTGTTGTTGCTGTTGTCGAGCCCGCTCGCCGCCGTCAATATTAATTCGTTCTTCGGACATGATGGCTCCATTGAGTTCGAGTTTTGAGTCTTGATTCGAATGGGCATTGTACGCACCGAATTGGAATCAGTCGCCCGCGACGCGAATTTTCACCGAATCCGGTGCAACGGCTCGCGGAACGGTCAATAGCGCACTCAGACGATCCGCCTCGGCGGATGAGTTCACATAAAGAACAAGCCGATGAAGCGAAGCGAGCGCGAGGGTCACGCGCAATTCGCCATGCCTCGCTTCGTTCAAAAGCATCGGCGGCTGATGAGAATTTCGGGGCAACTTGTGGAGGTCGACGCGCTTGATGTTCGGTTCGAAAATGGCCGACGCACGCCGACGCCGGCCATTTCGCCCGTGCCCTGCAACCACAACGGCGTCTTGCGGAACGAATCGTTTGAAGCCAGCGTTTGCAGTCCTGCGCCGAACGTCCCAAACACGCTCTCCGTCGAGCGTCTGACCAACGAGGGCGAATTTCCGCCTTGCCAGCGTATCATCCTTGCCGCCGATCGCACCCCACACGGTCGGGCCAACACCTGCGCGGAGCGAGCGTGGCAAAGCCCCATTTCTGCTTGGCCAGCATTTTCACTTTCGCCGCGAATCGGGCTTCATCGCGTGCCGGAATCGCCAGGTCGGGAAATGCATCGGCGAAACTCGGGCCAATCTCTTTCAACCAGTCCTGCCACCCCTTTTCATCCACGGGCGTGAGCACGAGCAACGACGGCGAATCGACGCCCGCCGCCGTCTCGACCCAAAGCCGCAGTTCCACGTCATCTTCACTCTCAAAATCGTAGGCTCGCAATCGTAAGCCATCTTTCGTGATGTCCTTGGCGAGCCGGACATTCAGCGGCGGCGGATTTTTCGGCCAGCCGCCAAAGACTTGAGTCTTGAGCGTCGCAAGCCATTTCGCCCGTTGAAGCTGGCCACCATTTCTTGATCTCTTCCGGATCCTTCGGGATTTCGAGCTTGTCTCGCATCACGAACGATTCCTGAATTCGCGAATTAATCGCATCATTCGGAACTTCTTTCAGCACCTTCAACTCCTGCGGCGCGAACGGCTTGGGCGGCTCCTCGGTCACGGGGCGATCATCATTCTTCAGCCAGCGATTCATCCAGCGGAAAGCCCCGAGGCGAAGCTCGGGCGTGTCCTGGTGCGGACCTTTCGTTTCGAGCAGAGTGAACTTGTCGGCCGCCCCATAAAGCTCGTAGATTCTTTTGACCTTTTCGGCAAGCCGGCGATAGCCGCCGACTGGGAAAATCGTGTCGGCGTCGCTGTTGCCAAGCATCAGCGGTCGCGGCGAGCATAGCGCCGCCACCATTGGGAAGTCCCACTGATAGGTGTTGACCATGTACATGCAGTCGCAGTGACCGGCGATGACGCCGGTCTTCTGGTATTGCGGCGCGTCGCCCTCGATCAAATGCGAATGCAAGTCGGCGATCCCGGCGACCGGGATGATGCACCGCGGGCGATCGTCCGCGGCGGCAATCCACCAGCTCGAGCGCCGCCGCCCGAGCGGCCGGTCACGCCGATCCGCTTTGCGTCGACCTCCAGGCGAGTTTCGAGATAGTCGAGGGCGCGGATCGCGTTCCAGCATTCGACTCCGGCGGGCGTGTAGCCGAGCTTGCCACCACCACTGGCCGAGCTTGTAAGTGCCGTGATGCTCGCCGGGGATTTCGCCGAGTTCGAGCGTATCGAGAATCAGGCAGACGTAGCCATGTTTGGCGAACCACGCGGGATGATGCTGGTAAAAAACCTTGCTGCCGTATGAGACACCATCCTTCACCACGTTGCCATGACCGCAGACGTACAGAATTGCAGGCAGCGATTTCGCTCCGTCTGGCACGTAGAGATTTGCCGTGACATACAGACCGGGCTTTGATTGAAAGTGCAACTTTTCGACGGTGAAGCCGTCGCCTTTCAGCTTGCCCGTGATGGTTGCCTTCAAATCGGTCCTGGCCGGCAACGGCCAGAGCCCGAGCATGTCGAGGAATTGCCGCCTGAGTTCCGGCCGGCGCTTTTCCCAATCTTCTTTCGAACGAATATCGCTTAAACAGCGATCAGATATTTCCTTCACCCGGCGGCGAAAGTAGGCGTCCTGCATTTGCTGGCCGCGCGAGTAATCGGCTGGCGGATCGGCAGCGAGGGTCCCGCTGCAAACAAGAAGCACCGCGAAGAGACTGACTGGACGTCGCATGCCCGATCCTCTGGCTCAATTTGACTGAAAACTGATGTTAGCCCGAACCATCGCCGAGGCAACCCGAAACTTCGACGAATTGCTACACTACCCACAACGATTTCCCATGCGAGCCACGCCTATGAATCCTGCATACCGTCTTCGCGATCCGTCCGGCGTCTTCAGCCCCGCGCTGTTGTTTTACAAGGACCTCATTCACCGCAACATCGAGCGCGCGATTGAAATCGCCGGCGGTCCGGAGCGCCTGCGGCCGCACGCCAAGACGCACAAGACACGCGAAATCATCCGCATGCAGATGGCGGCGGGAATCAGCAAACACAAGTGTGCGACGATTGCCGAGGCGGAAATGATCGCCACCTGCGGCGCGATGGATGTGCTGATCGCCTACCCGATGGTTGGCCCGAATTGTCAGCGCGTGGCTCATCTCGCCGCCAAGTTTCCCTCGACGCGATTTGGCGTCATCGTCGATCATCCAACACCGCTCAAGGAGTTATCGGCCGCCGTCACGTCCGCCGGTCAGACGGTCGATGTGTATCTCGACATCAATTGCGGCATGAATCGCACTGGGATCGCGTCCGGCGACGCGGCCTTTGCACTGTATGAGCAAATGGCGACGTCGCCGGGCCTGAGAGCGGCCGGCTTCCACGTTTACGACGGGCACAATAGCCAGGAGGCGCTCGCCGAGCGCGAGAAAGCCGTGAACGATTTATTCGCACCGGTGCTTGAGCTTCGCCGGCGGCTCGAAAAGCGCGGCCTGCCCGTGGCGAAACTGGTGGTGGGCGGCACGCCGACCTTTCCCGTGCATGCGAAACTCGATTTTCCGGGCGTTGAGTGCTCGCCCGGCACCTTGTCACTCCACGATTTCAATTATGGCAATCGCTATCCCGAGCTTGGCATCACGCCGGCAGCGATCCTGTTAACGCGCGTTATCAGTCGACCGACCGACGATCGCGTCACGTTCGATTTGGGCTACAAGGCGGTGTCGCCGGATCAACCGGCGGGCAAGCGCTGCGCCCTGCTGAATGTCGCCGAATACGAAGCGGTGCTTCAAAGCGAGGAGCACCTGGTGATCCGCACGCCCCATGCGAAGGAATTCGTTCCCGGGGACGTGATTTACGCGATGCCCGCGCATGTCTGCCCAACGGTGGCGCTGCATCGGCAGGCACTGGTTGTGCAAAACGGCGAGGTGGTTGAGCGCTGGGATATCGCGGCGCGGATCGGGAATTGAGCGTTTGACGTCGGCACCGAAGTTACGTATCGGCGGCATCTTGCCGCTGTCGGGCCGGCGGCAAGATGCCGCCGCTACGAAACCTTGTATCGGCGGCATCTTGCCGCCGTCGGGCCGGCGGCAAGATGCCGCCGATACGAAACCTTGTATCGGCGGCATCTTGCCGCCGTCGGGCCGGCGGCAAGATGCCGCCGCTACGATGGCGAGGCGTTTCCCCATATAATCGCCGAAGCATTAATGTTTTTGGAGCAGGAACCGCGAATGGAAGACTCCCTCGTACCAAAATACAAACGGGTCGTGCTCAAGCTCAGCGGCGAAGGCTTTGGGGATCGCGGCGATGGCGGCCACGGCGGCATCAATCTCGACGAGACGCTGAAAATCGCCAATCAGGCCAAGCGCATCGTCGATCGCGGTGTGGAATTGGCGATCATCGTCGGCGGCGGCAATATCCTGCGCGGGGCCCAGTTCTCCGCCGGCACGACCATCATCAAGGATTCGACCGCCGACTACATGGGCATGCTCGCGACTGTTATGAACGGGCTTGCATTGCAAGACGCGCTGGAAAGCATCGGCTGCGAAACGCGCTTGCAATCGGCCATCCACATGGCCACGGTCGCCGAGCCCTATATTCGCCGCCGGGCGATCCGCCATCTGGAGAAAAAGCGCGTGGTGATCTTCGCGGGCGGCACCGGCAACCCGTTCGTCACCACCGACACCGCCGCGGCGCTTCGCGCCCGCGAGCTTCAGGCCGACGTGCTCCTGAAGGCCACCAAGGTGGACGGCGTCTACAGCGCCAACCCGGATCTGAATCCGCACGCCGTTCGCTACGAGCGATTGAGTTACGAGCAGGTCATTCGCGACAATCTTCGAGTCATGGATATTTCGGCGATCGAAATGGTGCGCGCCACTCGACTGCCGATCCTGGTTTTCGATTTCAAACGTGAAGGAAACATTGAGCGGGCCATCGCCGGTCACATGATCGGCACGCTCATCTGTGCTAGCGAAGGGAAATAAACCATGTCCAGCGACGAAATCCTCTTGGACTGCGAGGAACGGATGGAGAAAGCGGTCGGCGTGTTCCGCGACCAGCTTCGCGGACTGCGCACCGGCCGGGCGACGCCGGCGCTGCTCGACAACGTCCGCGTCGAGTATTACGGCTCGCCGACGCCCGTGAAGCAACTGGCGCAGATCAGCACGCCCGATCCGACGCAGATTGTGATCCGCCCGTTTAACCAGGGCGATTTGAAGGACATTGAAAAGGCGATACGCTCCAGCGATCTGGGTCTCGCTCCGAACAACGACGGCAAGATCATTCGCCTGTCGATCCCGGCGATGTCGGGCGACCAGCGCAACAAGCTGGTCAAGCGCGTCAAGGAACTGGCGGAAGATGCCAAGGTCGCGTGCCGCAACATTCGCCGCGATTCGAATAAGAATTTCGACACGGCGGAGAAGGACGGCGACCTCACCGAGGACGAACGCGACAAGGGCAAGGAAGAGGTCCAAAAGTTGCTGAAGACATATGAGGGCCAGGTGGATGATCTCGCCGACAAGAAGTCGAAGGAGATCATGGAGTAGTCTCCACAGGATTCGCGTTTCGCGCTCGCGGCAACACTCGAGCGCGAAACGCAAACGAGCGATGGTTGCATGCGTTCCATCAAGCAAATTCTCAACGAACTCCCCGCCAATCTCGAAACCGGTTTGAATTCCGACGCCGTGGCGCAAAGCCTGGTGCGGTTCGGGCCCAACCGTCTCACGCCGATCCCGCGCGAGCCGCTGTGGAAAAAATTCCTCGAGAAGTTCGACGAGCCAATCATCAAGATTCTGCTCGCGGCAGCGCTGCTTTCGATCGTCGTCGATTTGTTCAAGAACCTACGGGCGGTTGGGTGGATCGCCTTCCTCGTCGTCGCGGCCGGGCTGGGCGCGGCGTTTGGCGTCGCAAAGCTGCGGCGTTGGGCGCCCAGCGTCATGTTCGTGCTGGCGATTTTCTGGGTTGTCATCGGCGCGCTCGCCGGCCACCCTTCCTATGAGGGCCTGGCGGTGATGGTCGCCGTCGTATTGGCCACGGGCGTCGCCTTCTTGAGTGAGTACAAGAGCGACCGCGAATTCGAAGCACTCAACGCGCACAAAGATGAAATCCTGGTCAAAGTGACGCGGAATGGGACATTTTCCACCGTGCCGCTCGACCATGTGGTGGTCGGCGACCTGGTCACATTGGAGATGGGCGACGAGGTGCCCGCCGACGGACGCATCATCAAGGCCGCCGATCTGTATCTCGATCAATCGCTCATGACGGGCGAGTCGGTCCCGGTCAAGAAGTCGCCACGGCCCTTGGATGAAACCGCCGATGGCCCGGAAAACCTCGGCTGCCTTTATCGCGGCACGCAGGTAGCCGATGGCGTGGCCTTGATGATGGTCGCCGAGGTCGGCGACGACACGATGATCGGCCAGATCGCTCGCCACCTCTCCGCGGATGAAGGCGAGGAAGAAGAGGAGCAAGCCGAAGGCGACGCCGGCGTCACGCGCGTCAAGAAGAAGCTCACGATTTCCAAGGAGCAGACGCCGCTTCAAATTAAGCTGACCGATCTTGCGGAATTGATTTCCAAGGTCGGCTATATCGCCGCCGGGCTGATTTTCCTGGCGATGCTCGTCTTCGGCATCATCAATGGCGAATTCAGCAAGGGTTTCTTCTCCGCCGTCAAGTATCTCCTCGACTCGTTTGTTTACATGGTGATCGTGATCGTGGTGGCGGTGCCGGAAGGGCTGCCGATGAGCGTCACGGTCTCGCTCGCGCTGGCCATGCGAAAAATGACGCGGGCCAACTCGCTAGTGCGTCAATTAGTCGCATGCGAGACCATCGGCTCGGCGACGGTGATCTGCTCGGACAAGACCGGTACGTTGACGCAAAACAAAATGCGTGTCGATCGGATCTGGTGGGCTGGCCAGGAGTTTGAGCGCGACCATTCGAACTGGCCCAGGCCCGACCCGCACGCGGCGTGGCCGCGGCAAGGTTCGCCGCTCGACTGGCTCGCACTCAACGCGGCGGTGAATTCGACCGCGAATCTAGAAGAAAAGGAAGCCGGCAAATGGGTCGCTGTCGGCAATTCCACCGAGGGCGCCCTGCTCATGTGGCTGCACGAGGCCGGCGTCGTGTATCAGAATCTGCGGCTGCAATTTCCCACATTGCATGTGCTGCATTTTTCATCCGATCGCAAGCGGATGACGACGGCGATCGAGTATGAGGGCCGCGTAGCGCTACTTTCCAAGGGCGCTCCAGAAGTGGTGCTCGGCCATACGACGCATTATCTCGCCGCGGACGGCTCTGCGCGCCCGTGGACGCCGGAGGTGGAAGAGAAACTGAACGCCGCGTTAAAGTCGGCGGCGGGCAAGGCAATGCGGACGCTCGGCTTCGCCTATCGCATCATGCCCGCCGGAACCACGACCGATTCGGATGGCCTTCAAGAAATCTGCAACGATTTCGAGCGTGAGATGGTGTTCATCGGCTTCGTGGCGATTCGCGATCCGCTTCGCGACGATGTGAAGGAGGCGGTGGCCCAGTGCCGCGCCGCCGGCATCGAAGTGAAAATGATTACCGGCGACAACATCGAAACCGCTCGAGCCATCGCCGGCGAAATCGGACTGCTCGACGCGCCCAACTCGTTGGCCCTGACGCACGATGAATTCGAGGGAATGACCGACGACAAGCTGAAAGAGGAACTTCCTCGGCTGCGCGTGCTGGCTCGCGCCCGGCCGCTCGACAAGCTGCGAATGGTCAACCTCCTGCAGCAGCAGGATCACGTTGTGGCGATGACGGGTGACGGCACAAACGACGCCCCGGCCCTTCGCCGGGCCGATGTCGGCCTGGCGATGGGCATTGCGGGCACCGAGGTCGCCAAGGAAGCGAGCAAAATCGTCCTTCTCGACGACGCCTTCTCCACCATCGTCAAAGCCTGCCACTGGGGCCGCTCGCTTTACGAAAACATCCAACGCTTCATTCAGTTTCAACTGACGATCAATGTCAGGCGCTGACAATTGCGTTCCTCGGGCCATTCGTTGGAATTCGGCCGCCGTTCACCGTGCTCATGCTGCTGTGGATCAACGTGATCATGGACACCTTTGCGTCGATCGCGCTGTGCTCCGAACCGCCGCGCGAGGGCCTGATGCAAATGCCGCCCAAGCGGAAAAACGAAAGCATCGTCACCCGGTCGATGCTGGTGACCATCTTCACCACGTCGGCGTTCTTCGTGCTGGTAATGATGGTGTTGCTCTACGGCATGGAGCATTTCCGCTGGTTCGCGGGCGGCGAAATGCGCGAGAAGGATTACGAATTCTTTCCGCTTAACGTGCGGCAAGTGACGATCTTCTTTACGGTTTACGTTCTGTTCCAGGTGTGGAACCAGATCAATTGCCGCTCGCTGACGCCGGCATTGAGCGGCCTGGCCGGCTTATTCCGCAACCCGGCGTTTCTGACGATCGCCAGCCTGACGTTAATCGGGCAGATTCTAATCGTCACGATCGGCGGAGCGGTATTCAAAGTGGAGCCGCTCAGCTTGCTTGACTGGTTCATGATCGCCGCGGCGACATCAACCGTTTTGGTCTTTTCAGAATTGGTGCGATTCATTCGAAAAGGCCGACCTCCGCTTGCAAAAACGTAGGGTGGGTCGAGCAGGACGCGAGGCCCACCGTATCGGGCTGATAAAGTATCACCATGGACGAACATCGCGAAAAACTGAAATCGATCGCCGAATCGTATGGCGTGGGCACTTACCATCGCCATGTCATGCTGTGCCTTGGCCCCGACTGTTGCGAGCCGGAAGCCGGAAACGAGTCCTGGCAAGCACTCAAGAAAGAACTCAAAGAACGCAAACTGTCGATCGGCACGGGCCCCAACGCCTGCTACCGCACCAAGGCGAATTGCCTGCGCATCTGCACCGGAGGCCCGATCATGGTCGTCTACCCAGAGGGAACCTGGTACTGCGGCATGACCGCCGATCGCATCCCGCGATTCGTGCAGGAACACTTGGTCGACGGGAAGCCGATCGAGGAATGGATTTTCGCGAGGAATCCGCTGCCGCAAAACGATGATGAAGTGAAAGAGCCGCGGTAGTTGGCAACGCCGCGATTGCGAATCTCTTATATCCGTTCTATTTCGAGGCGTTTCAAATGCCCTCCTTTTCCGATTGGTTCCCGGTCGCATTGACCGGCGTGTTCATGACCCTGTTTGGCTTGATCAAGCTCTACGGACTGGCCCGCGGCGTCGTCAGCGGTCGGGGTCGGCCAATGGCGGAACGATTATGCGGGAGCTGAGGGACGCCTCGCGTCCGCGGTCTGCGGATCATGCTGCCTTTGGTTCTTCTTGCCGTCGGAATCATTGAGTTTGTTTGGCTCTGGCGAATGTTTCAGCCGCATGGCTGATTGAGGAATTGCAAGTCCGGGCATTTCAATCTGACATCATTTCGAGCTTTTCAAATCGCGATCGACCGATAATCTGGGCGGCAAGGAAATTGCTGCCGGTTTGAGAACAATTGCCCAACCGCGGGCTCGGATTCAATTGGAATTCTGTTGAGGCCGCCGCCTTGCCCCACGACACCTTGTTGCAACTGGCCGGGATACTCGTGCTGGGCGTGCTCGCCCAGTGGACCGCGTGGCGACTCCGGCTCCCATCGATCTTGTTGCTATTGGCCATGGGGGTCCTGGCCGGTCCCATTTCCGGGTGGCTGAATCCCGACAAGTTGTTCGGCAATTTGATGCTGCCGCTGGTCTCACTTTCGGTGGCGGTGATTTTGTATGAAGGCGGGCTCAGCCTCAAGTTTCGCGAACTGCGGCATGTCGGGCGGGCGTTCATATTCCTGTCCACCCTCGGCGTGGCCATCACTTGCATTTTGGCTACCCTCGCCGCGCGCTACATCCTGCAGCTTTCCTGGCCGGTCGCGGCCTTGCTGGGCGCGATTCTCGTGGTCACCGGGCCAACGGTGATCGGGCCGATCCTTCGCCACCTCCGTTTGCGCGGAAGGGTCGGCGCGATTTTGAAATGGGAAGGCATCATCATCGATCCGGTGGGCGCGACGCTCGCCCTGCTGGTTTTCACCATCGTCCAATCGGACGCGCTGCGCGAAGCATTTAACCACGCGGGGTTCGACCTCGGCTTGACGGTCGTCGCGGGCGTGACATCGGGCGTCATTGGCGCGCTCGTCTTAATCGTGGCGTTGTCGCGCTTCTGGATTCCCGATTCGCTGCACAATCCGATTTCGCTGATGCTCATGTTTGTTGCCTTCGCCGCCGCCAACATGATTCAGCAGGAAGCGGGCCTGCTCGCGGTAACGGTCATGGGAATCGTGCTTGCCAATCAAAATCGATCGCCCATTCGGCACATCGTCGAATTCAAGGAAACGCTCACGCTCTTGCTGATCTCATGTCTGTTTATCGTCCTCGCGGCCCGTTTGCAGCGCGCGCATCTGGTGGAACTCGGTTGGCGAAGCTTCGCGTATGTCGCGGTGCTGATCGCGGTGGTTCGGCCGTCGTCGGTATTGGCCTCGACCTGGCGTTCCGGACTATCGTGGTCGGAGCGCTGGTTTCTTTGCTTCATGGCGCCGCGCGGAATCGTGGCCGCGGCGATTTCTTCGGTATTCGCGCTCAGCCTCGCCAACGCCGGGTATGCGCAGGCGGGCGAAATCGTGCCGGTGACATTCCTGGTTGTGTTCGCGACGGTGCTTTTCTACGGGCTGGCGGCCGGCCCGCTCGGCCGCCGGCTCAAACTGGTCCAGACGAATCCGCAGGGTATCTTGTTCGTCGGCGCCGAAAACTGGGTGCGGGCGCTCGCGGTTGCGCTTCAGGAGGAAAACTGCACGGTCTTCTTGGTCGATACCGATCGCGAAAACATTCGCCGTTGCCAGATGGCCGGACTGACCTGTCTGTATGGCAGCGCGCTTGCCGAGGCTACTCGCGAGGCGATCGGCTACTCCGGTCTCGGTCGAATGCTTGCCTTGACTTCGAATAATGAAGTGAATTCCCTCGCCTGCCTGCGTTATACCGAGGATTTCGGGCGGCAAGAGGTGTATCAGCTTCCGTTCGCCACGACCAAGGAAGGCAAGCACGAACCGGTGCCGCAGGAACATCGCGGCCGTTTGCTATTCGGCCCGGAATGGAACTTCTCCGCGATCGAGGAATTCGCGGGCGAAGATCCCAAGGTCAAGAAGACTCGGCTGACGGCGGAATTTGATTTCGGGAAATTCGAGGCCGAGCATGGCGACGCGGTTCTGCCGCTGTTCGTAATCAAACCGGATGGCGCGATCCAAATTCGGACAGCCACCGAATGGCAGATCCCGAAACCGGGCGATCTGATTGTCAGCCTGGTGCGTCAGCAACGGAACCGTTGATTAGAGCGCTTCAAAGAGTGAATGAGGAAGGCAGGAACACAGGAAGAGATAGCGGGTTTATTGTTCCTGCCTTCCTGCCTTCCTGCCTTCCTGCCTTCCTCATTCTCTTAGAGCCTCTCCTGGGAAGCTGTAAATTGCGTTGCCAGAGATGACCAAATGGCCCATGAACACGAGCACGGCGACATCGCGCGCGATCGCTCCTTCGCGATCGGCGTCGCGCTGAATCTCGGCTTCGTCATCGTCGAGGCGGTGTTTGGCGTCGTCGCCGGCTCGCTGGCGTTGCTCGCGGATTCGGGACACAACCTCAGCGACGTCCTCGGGCTATTGCTGGCTTGGGGAGCAACGATCCTGTCGCGTCGCCGGCCGACACAGCGGCGAACCTACGGCCTGCGGCGCTCATCGATTCTCGCCGCGCTTCTGAATGCCATGCTGCTTCTGGTCGCGGTGGGCGGGATTTGTTGGGAAGCGATTCGCCGATTGATTGATCCGGAGCCGCCGCCTGGCGCGGCGGTCATCTGGGTCGCCGCGGCCGGTGTTGTCATCAACACCGGCACCGCCCTGCTCTTTCTGCGCGGCCGCCAAAAAGATGTGAACATTCGCGGCGCGTTTTTGCACATGGCGGCCGACGCCGGCGTGTCGCTCGGCGTCGTCGTCGCCGGGATTATCCTCCAATTCACCGGTTGGGCACGCCTCGATCCCGCGGTGAGTCTCGGCATCGCCGCGGCGATCCTCATCGGCACCTGGGGCTTGTTGCGTGAATCGTTTGACCTGGCGATGGACGCCGTCCCCCGCGGAATCGATCCGCAAGCCGTACAGGATTATTTATCCCGGCTGCCCGGCGTGGAGGAAGTTCACGACTTGCACATCTGGGGTCTGAGCACGCGGGAAGCAGCCCTGACCGCGCACCTGGTCATCCCCGAAATCGCCAATGAAGATCAATTTCTGGCAACCGTGAATCGTGAACTTCATGACCGATTCGGCATCGAACATGCGACCGTACAAATCGAAAAGGGGAGCGGCGGTCTCTGCCCCAACGGCGCCGTTTGCCACGTGGGACAGATGAGTCCAAACAATCGCGCATAGTGCGAAATCGACCAATTTCGAAATGCTGAACATTTGCTCTTGACTCTCCAATCGAGTGCCGGCAAACTCATTCATAATTCTTTAGGCGTGCTTAAAGCGTGAAATCAAAAGTAACCGGTGTCGGCTGGTCGAATCGAACCGTCTGATTCATAAGTTGTTTCTTTTCAATACCTTACGACTAAATGAGAGATTCTAGCGATCGAACGAACCGGTTGTTTCCGGTTATCTTTGTGGCTCAGTTCCAACCTGCCGCCGGTCTATTGCGTCAAGTTCGCATAGCGAGGGCGCGGAAGCTGCAAGCCGCATTACTGCCAAATCAAGCAACCCTTTGGCCGTAGCATTCTTATCGCTGAGAATGCGGCGGCGGGCAATTGTCGAATCCGGGAAATTTCGAGTCTGGGCTGGTCATTTCGCCTTGCAAATGCAGGGCTTGCGCATTGGCATTCCCTTTGCAAACTGCGGTTCGGTCGGTTTTTTCGTCGAACTCGCGGAGCTGGGGGGTCTGCTGGTTGACAACTCCGCGCACGAGTCTTAGAACACGGAACATTCACCGGAATTCGAGCCCTAACAGGGAACGGTAGCCAAATGTCCGAAGTAGCAAAGCCGCCGGAAGGGGCAGTGGCGACTCCTCCGAAGCCGGCCGCGCCGGCCGCTCCACCCAAGCCGCCGATGCCGCCGAAGCCCGCCGTATCGAAGGCGGCCGGGCCGTCGCGACGCGGTTTTCTATACACCACGTTTTGCACTTGGTTCGGCCTGGCCTGGGTTGCTTTCTCGGCCGCCATGGCCGGCATGACGCTCGGCACCCTTCGCTTCATGTTCCCCAACGTGCTTTCCGAGCCGCCCAGCAAGGTCAAGGTCGGTCCGCCGGACGCCTTCGAGGAAGGCAAGGTCGTCGAGCGGTTCAAGGATCAAAACATCTGGGTGGTGCATTACAGAGGGCAAGATTTACGCCCTCAGCACCACCTGCACGCACCTCGGCTGCACGCCCAACTGGCTCGAAGCGCGACCAGAAATTCAAATGCCCCTGCCACGGCTCGCGGCTTCTACATCACCGGCGTCAACTTCGAGGGCCCGGCCCCGCGGCCGCTGGAACGCTGGGCCATCAGCATCGGCGAAGACGGCCAGATCTGGTCGTGGACAAGAGCAAGAAATTCCAGAAAGAACTCGGCCAGTGGGACAACCCGGAATCGTTCTTCTCGGCTTAGTCAGTTGTTCATTGTCAGTTGTCCGTTGTGAGATCATCACGCGACTGGCAAAGTACGACTGACCACGGACTAAGGACCAATCGATGTCCGTCGGCGATTTCATCCGCAATACGCAGGTCTGGAAAAGCATCTTCCGCCATCCGGCGCCGCGCGACCGCCGCAACCGCGTGGTGGTGATGCTCACCAACGTCTTCCTGCACCTGCACCCGGTGTCGGTCCGCAAGAGCGGCATCGCCCTCAGCTACACCTGGTGCATGGGCGGCATTGACGTTCTTCCTGTTCCTGGTCGAGACCGTCACCGGCGTGCTGCTGATGTTCTACTATCGGCCCACGCTGGAACACGCCTACAACGACATCCTCGTCGCTCCGCGACGTGGCCACGCTCGGCATCCTCCGCGAGCTGCATCGCTGGGGCGCCCACGCCATGGTCATCACGATCTGGCTGCACATGTATCGCGTCTTCCTCACCGGCAGTTACAAGCCGCCCCGAGAATTCAACTGGGGCGTCGGCGTCATCTTGCTCGTGTTGACGCTGCTTCTGAGCTTCACCGGCTACCTGCTGCCGTGGGATCAGCTGGCCATCTGGGCCATCACCGTCGGCAGCAACATGGCCCGCGCCACGCCGTTCCTGGGCCACGAAGGCCCAGGCGCGACGCTTCCTGCAAAGTCGGCGAGGTGCCACTTGATCCACTCCGGCAGCGATGCGCGCTTCTTGTTGCTGGGCGGCCGCTTCGTCAGCGGCGAGACACTGCTGCGGTTCTACGTGCTGCACTGCGTCGCCATTCCGCTGGCCGTGGCGGTGCTGATCGCCGTCCACTTCTGGCGCGTGCGCAAGGACGGCGGCATCAGCGGGGCGCTTGTAACGATCAGCCGCCTCGCGGCGCGTAGCCGACTGCGCTCGCATGCGTCGCAACGGACTTCACCCATGCACGAAACTCGATGACGAGCGGCTTTCAGATACGGCCTGGCCTCTTATTATTTGCTTGCGGCCTGCTGAACGTCGGCTTCGCGCCTATGGCGTTCAACGGGCAAGACGCACGCTCAGGACGTCTGGGCGCGTCGATTGGCTGTCTCTTCCTCCTGCACGCTTTGATCTACTTGCCACCGGCCGGTTGCGCCGCATCCGGCCCGATCATGCCCGAACCGCTGGTGAATTTCACCAACTCGGTGATGGATCACTTCATGGGGCCGATCATCTATTTCGTGCGCTGCCGTCGTCGGCTGTTCGTTGCTGCTGCTCGTACTTCCGCAAGTTCTTCACCAAGCCGATCGTCGCCTGGGCGCATGCTGCAACGTCAGCCTGCTGGTTCGCCGGCTGGGCCATGACCGACCCCAACTTCCGCGCGATCGTCACCAAGCCCGACAACGTGCCGATCGTGATGCTGATCTTCTCGGTCGGCTTCTTCACCTGGCTGGCCTTGCGACGAGCGGTGCGTCAACGACGACCGCATCGCGCGCGGCGAGCCGGTGCTGGAAAAGCTGACGACGAGAAAGTCCTGGTCTGGCCCGACCTGGTCTACACCGAACTGATCGCCATGATCATCGCCACCTTCGTGCTGGTGGTCTGGGCGGTGCTGCTGCAAGGCGCCGCTGGAGCAGCCGGCGACCAGCGCCAAGGCCCCGAACCCGTCGAAGGCGCCGTGGTACTTCCTCGGCCTGCAGGAAATGCTCGTCTACTTCGATCCGTGGATGGCCGGCGTCGTGCTGCCGACCATGATCATCGTCGGCCTGATCGCCATGCCCTACATCGACTTCAACCAGAAGGGCAACGGCTACTTCACCTTCGACGAGCGCAAGTTCGCCGTGACGCACCTTCCTGTTCGGCTTCGTGGTGCTGTGGGTGGTGCTGATCGTGCTGGGCACCTTCCTGCGCGGGCCGAACTGGAACTTCTTCGGCCCGTTCGAGTACTGGGACCCGCACAAGGTCGTGCCGCTGAACAACGTCAACCTGTCGGACTATTTCTGGCTGCAGCTGGCTGGGCATCCGAGCCGCGTCGACACGGGCATGCGATCTTGGCTATCATCCGCGAGCTGCCGGGCATCATCCTGGTGCTCGCTGTACCTGTTCGTGCTGCCGCCGCTGCTGGCCAGGACCGTCTTCCGGCCGTTCTTCATCAAGATGGGCTTTGTCCGCTTCTTCATGCTGATCACGCTGCTTGCAGTTCATGGCCGCGCTGCCGATCAAGATGGTGCTGCGCTGGACCATCAACCTGAAGTACATCGTGTTCATTCCGGAATTCTTCTTCAACATTTGACCCGATTTGGCCGCTCGCATGATCGGCGAGCGGCGAGTTTGACACGGAATACCGCATGGCCGCAACCGACACGACTTATCGCAGCACGAAAATCTTGCACATCGTCTTCGCGGTGACCAGCATCCTCATGCTAATCACGATCGCGGGCATGTTTGCCGACGACTATTACCGCGATTGGAAAGTCGAGCAGCGAATCTTCCGCGACGTGGAAGAGGAGATGGCCAAGCGCGGCGTGTTGGCGGCCGCACCGACCGGCGAGAGCGTCCAGGAAATCTCCGCGGTCGAAACCGATTTATTGAACAAGAAAAGCGCGCTGGCCCAAGTTAAAACGGACTTCGAAAAACAGCAGACGGCCCTGCTGTCGCGCAAGATCAAGAAAGAGACCGAGTTGGCCGCCGTGAAAGCCGATCATGACTCGATCATGAGTTTCATCAATTTGGAGACGGAGAAATACGACAAGGGCCTCGACGCCGAGAAAGTGAAGAAACTCCGCAAGCGGCTCACGGATATCGACAAGAAAATGGTGGAAGTCTCCGCCGAGGTCGAAAAGAACCAGACCGAATACGATGAGGCGGCTCAGAAGGCCGGCATCCCCGATATGGAAAAAGCGGTCGCTGAGGCCGAGAAGAAGTACAAGGAGATGCTCGCCGATTTCGACCGCTTCATCAAGCTGTCGATGCAAAAGCGCTGGAGTTGGAAGGACACGTTTCGGGCACTACCCATCATCGATAGTTTCGCTTCGCCGACCAAGATTCAACAGTACACGCTCACCGATTTGCCGATCGACTACAGTTTCAAGTACGTGACGCGTTACGATCGCTGCACCACCTGTCACATGGGCCTCGAAAAGGCCGCCTTCGACAAGGCGACGCTGGCGGGCCTGACCGAAGATCCGGGGCTTAACAAGGAATTGGCGAACCGCTACGCCGGCGCCAAGGCAATCCTCAAGGAAGCGCCGGGCCGATGGCGTGCCCGACTTGCCGAAGTCGGAAGACATTCGCCCGCGAATGATCGACAAATCGCGGCTTACCGATGGCCGCGTCGAGCAGTTTTGCGTTCATCCTCGGCTTGACCTGTTTGTCGACGCGAATAGCCCGCACGCAGCGGAGAAATTCGGCTGCACGATTTGCCACAGTGGCCAAGGCAGCGGCACCGCGTTCGTCGACGCCTCGCATTATCCCAACGACGCAGTCGTTCGCGATAAATGGAAGAAAGAGTACGGCTGGTACCAGAATCACGATTGGGAAATGCCGATGCTGCCCAGCCGGTTCGTGGAATCGTCGTGCTTGAAGTGCCATCATGAAGTGACTGACCTGATTCGCGATGGCGATCGGGTTGAAGCCCCCAAACTGGTCAAGGGCTACAACCTGATTCGCGAATTAGGCTGCTTCGGTTGCCATGAAATCTCGGGCATAAATCGGGTCGCGTCGTCGGTCCCGATTTGCGGCTCGAAACGGAGACGCCGCTGGAATTGATGTCGCCGGCCGAACGAATGAAGGCGCTTTCCGATCCGCTCAATCCGCCGGGCACCGAGCGAAAAGTCGGCCCGAGCCTCCATCGGCTGGCCGAGAAGACCAACGAAGATTGGGTCAAGGCATGGATCAAGTCGCCGCGCGGCTTTCGGCCCGACACCAAGATGCCGCACTTCTACATGCAGCCGAATAATAGCCCGGAAGCATTGGCGGGCACCGGCCAGGAGAAATTCCCGGACACCGAAATCAACGCCATCGCTTATTACCTGATGACCAAGAGCCGGCATGAGATCGACGACATCAAGAAATATCACACCGAAACCGCCGCGGCGCCGCCAGGCCGATCTCAAGGCAGTCGAGGACGCGAAAAAGAAGATCGCCGACGCCGAAAAGCAACTCGACGATCCGAAGGTGAAGAACCGCGAAACAATCGAAGCCCGTGTGAAACTGCTTCGGCTCGAACTCTCGGCAGCCGAAGCGAAGGTCGCGCATCGCACGGAAATGCTGGCCGACGCTCCGCCGGTGTCACTGCTGAAACTGCCGGCCGCGGGCGACGACAAACACGGCCGAGTGCTGTTCCAGGAAAAAGGCTGCATGGCCTGCCACCGCAATTCGGGGACCGAGAAGAATGGCGAACCGTTCAACAACCTGAAGGTTCCGGCCATGTACAGCGACGCCCAGTTCGGCCCGGACCTGTCGCGCGTTGCGCTCAAGCTGACGCCCGCGGGCGGCGCCGACGGCGCTCGCCACTGGCTGGTTTCCTGGCTGCTCAATCCGCCGGGGCACAGCCCGCGAACCAAGATGCCCAACGTGCATCTGACCACCGAGGAGGCGAACGACATCGCCGCCTGGCTGCTGTCGCAAAAGCCGGAATGGAACGACAAGGTCGCGGTCGAGCCCGCCGATCACCAAACGCTGCAGGACATGGCCAAGATCTATCTGGACAAGGTCTTCACCAGGAGCGAGACGCGCACCATCCTCGACAACGGCATCACCGACGACCGCCTGAAATCGCTCGCGGCCGACGCCGATGAGCGCGAACTCCAGGCCCCGCTCGACGACAACAAACTCAAGATCTACGTCGGCAAAAAGGCGATCGGCAACATGGGTTGCTACGGTTGCCATTCGATCCCCGGCTTTGAAAAGGCCAAGCCAATCGGCACGGCGTTGAACGACTGGGGCAAGAAGGACCCCGCCCGCATCGCCTACGAGGATTCGGAAAAATTCGTGCAGCAACACTTCCACATCGTCAGCCGCCGCGACGATCCGAAGGACAAGAGCCTGCCGGCGAAGGAATGGCATTCGGTCACAAACAAGAACGGCCAAGTGCTCAAGCCATACGAAGAGTACTTCGCCGACATGCTCGACCACCATCATCTGACTCGCGAAGGCTTCCTGAGCCTGAAACTGACCGAGCCGCGCAGCTACGATTACAATCGCATCAAGAGTTGGGAAGATCGCCTGCGCATGCCGCAATTCAAGTTTTCGCGGGCCGAGCCGTACCCCAAGAAGCGGGCGAGCGAGACGATGAAAGTCTACTACGACCGCTTGCGTGCCGAACTGCAGCGCTACGGCGTGAGCACGCCGGCGGTTGACGAGCCCGAAAAGGAACAGACCGACGAACTCGAGGCGAAACTGGCTCCGCTCGACGAGGCGCGATTGTTAAAGGAGGAGGCGGAGGGCCGCGAGGCGGTCATGACCTTCATTCTCGGACTCGTCGCCGAACCGGTGCCGCCGCAATTTGTCCACAACCCGACCGGTGACAAGTTGGCGGAAGTGGCCGGGCGAAAAGTGCTCGACAAGTTCAATTGCGCCGGCTGCCACATCATCCGACCAGGAAGCATCGACTTCAAGCCGGTCGATCTCAAACGCTTCGAAGGCCACCCGAACGTCCGCAAGCAGGAAGTGCCCTACACCGGCGACGACTACGTCTATCCCGAGGACATCGCCTGGACCGGTCACCAGCCGACGAACCCGGACAAACTGACGGTTCACGGCGTGACGCCGCCGATCGAAGTGAAGTTCGGCGAAGAGGATGAGCCCAGCAAGGACGCCAAGATCTGGCTGATGCAGGCCCTCCATTACCACAAGGACAATCAGAAAGACGGCAAGGCGCGCGACATCCCCGCGGGCGCGACGCTGTTTATTCCGCCAAATTGGATCCTCTCGCCGGACCCGAACGATCCGAACAAGTTCACGGCGCCGCAGTTGGGCGGCGCGCTTCACACACCTCGTCGCCGAGTATTTGCAGCGAAAAGATCGGGAGAATTTCGGCGGGCAGGCGAAGATGAGCAATGCCTACGCCGCCGCGCCGCCGGTGCTGATCGGCGAAGGCCAAAAAGTTCTGCCGGAATGGCTTTACAAATTCCTGCTCAACCCGCACCCGATTCGGCCGCTGACCGTGCTGCGCATGCCGAAATTCAACATGAGCCCCGACGAGGCGCAAAAGCTCGTGAATTACTTCGGGGCGGTCGACAAGACCACGAATGTCGGCATCGGCCTGACCTATCCCTATGTGCCAATGCCCGAGAAGCAGGAAAGCTATCTCCTTCAAAAGACTCAGGAATACATCGCGCCTCAAGGCGGAGAACCAGACGACGCCGCAAGAAAGAATTGCAGTCGTTCTGGGAGCAGCAACTGACGGCGGAAAAGGCCGACGCGGACAAAAAACTGACGGAAGCGAAAGAACGGTTGAACGCCGCGCCGGCCGCCGCCAAGGCCGACGCCCAGAAGCAAGTGGACGAAGCACAGAAGCTGGCGGATGATTTGAAGGCGAAAGCATCGAAGAAAGACGTTTCGCAGTTCGTCAAACAATGGGAAGAGCGGAGGCATACGTGGCGGATGCCGGCCGCATGGTCGGACATTTAAACATCTGCCTTACTTGCCACCACGCCGCGGGCCTCGACGGCAAGGAAAACAAGGGCCCGAACCTGGATGGCGTGGCGGAGCGGCTGCGGCCCGACTGGCTCAAGCGCCTGGATCACCAACCCCAGCCGGTTTTTGCACTATTCCTCGCTCATGCCGATCAACTTCAAGGCGACGGCGCGCGAGAATCAGGACGCGTTCGTGGGCTCCTCGATGGAACAGATTGAGGCCGCGCGCGATTTCCTCTTCCTCTATCCGCAGATCCGGGATTGGCCGGTCCTTCGAGCCCGCCCGATCCTGGGGTTAACGACACCAGCAACACCCCCGATGGAGGTAAATAATGCGCCACGACTTTGATTGGCATCGCGATTCTGGCATTCTGTTCGTCTCCATTGGCCGCCCAGGAGTACGGCACGATCAAGGGACGAGTCGTGTTCGCCGGCAAGAACATTCCGCCGGTCGAAAAGCAAAACGTCACCAAGGATCAACAGCACTGCCTTGGCAAAGGCCCGATCTACAAGGATGATCTGTTGATCGACTCTGAGTCGAAAGGCGTCAAGAACGTCATGATCTGGCTCGCCGACTCCAAGGACGGCAAACTCAATCCGGCCAAGATCGATCCCAAGCTCGCTCCGATCCCGAAGGAACACGCCTCATCGATCAACCGCGTTCGCTTCGTGCCGCGCATCACGATGATGCGAGCCGGGCAGGCGTTGGAGATTCACAATAGCTCCCCGATTGCGCACAACACGCGGATCTCGGGCAACCCGAACATTAACGGCACGGTAAACTTGACTATCCCGCCAGGACAAAAGATCGTCCGCGAAGGCGCGACGGCTCTGAAGGCGGAAAACGCCCCGCTGTTGCTCAATTGCGATATCCACGGCTGGATGGGCGGCCGCATCGGCGTGTTCGATCATCCTTATTTCGCTTTGACAAAGAAAGATGGCAGCTTCGAAATCAAGGACGCGCCGGCGGGAAAGATTCTGATCTTCATGCAACACGAGCGGGCCGGTTGGCTGCATAAGGGCCGCACCAGCAGCGGACAGTCGGTCATCGTACCCGCGGGCGGCGTGCTCGACCTCCACACGATTCCGTTCAAGCCCGATTACCTGAACGAGTGATTCGCGGAGGGCCGGCTCATGCGACCGATGCTCCAGGCGATTGCCACGGCCTCGCTGCTGACGCTGGCCCCTGCCTTTTCGTTCGCCCAGCAGAAATGGGGCGACATCAAAGGGCAAGTTGTGTGGACGGGGAAAAACGTCCCGCCGCGGATTCCCGTGAACAACAGGGGTTGCCCATGCGCCAAGCCGGTGCTCAGCAACGTGTTGTGATCGATCCAAAGAACAAGGGCGTGGAAAATGTGGCGGTGTGGCTGGCGGCGGTTGGCAACGCCAAGATGCCGGTGAATCCGAAGTCCGTAGCCGTCCCTAAGAAGGCCGCGATCATCGATCAACCGTGTTGCTTGTTCGAACCGCGGGTGACAATCATTCGCACCGGTCAAACTCTTGAGATTCGTAACAGTTCAGCCGATTGCGCATAATGCGAATGTTCGGGGGAAGATCAATGCACCCCCAAATGTGCTGATCCCCGCGGGCGGAAAACGCGTGTTCAAGGGAGCAACCGCATTGAAGGCGGAAAAGAATGCAATCGCACTTTCTTGTGGCATTCACGGTTGGATGGGCGGGCAGATTTACGTTTTCGACCACCCGTATTTCGCAGTTACGGATGCAAACGGTAATTTCGAGATTAAAGGCGCACCCGCCGGCGATTACCTCATTTACATGAAACACGAACTGGCGGGTTGGTTGCATTCGCCTGGGGAGCCGAAGAAAGGCGTCGGCGGCAGTAAGGGACAGCCAATCACGATTCCCGGCGGCCAAGCGTTCAAACTCGATCCGATCAAGTTCAAGCCGGAGTATTTGAAATGACTGGTTGGTGGGCCTCGAAGACTCGACCCACCCTACGATTTCTACGATTTCGGCAGGTTGACGATTAGCGATTAGGATACCCTATGAACCGATCCCATTTTCTGATTCTCGGCTCCGGCGTTCTTTTGTGCGTGTTGCTTGGTCGTCGCCGGATGCGCAACGGGCACCGACGACACCAGCGACGAGGGGCTGATTCCGCCTGTGCTTGGCAAGGCCGCCGGCGTTGAACTGAAAGCAGTCGAGGCCAAGGAATATGGCACGATCGAGGGAACAGTGACCTACGACGGCACACCGCCTGAACGGCCAGTCATCGACATGGGAAATCACAAGGACAAGGCCTATTGCATGCAAGGCGATTTCCATGACGACACTTGGCTGGTGGATTCGGCCACGAAGGGTGTGGAAAATGTCGTCGTCTGGGTCATGCCGCCGCGCGGAACTTATTTCCCGAAGCCCGACGACAAAACCAAAACATGGCAAGACGTGGTCACCGTGGATCAGCCGTTCTGCTCGTTCGTGCCGCACGTGGTTGTCCTGTATCCCCAGTACTTCAACGGCAAGGATCGCGTTGCCACCGGCCAGGAATTGAAGGTGCTCAACTCTGCCGCCGTCGGTCATAACATCAAGGTGGCCGGCAGCAGCCAGTTCAATCCGGCTCGCGGCAGCAGCGTTCCGGCCAAAACGGACAAGGGGAAGGTCAGCAGCTATGATTTCAAGGAACTAAAGGTCGACGTGCAGGAACTGTCGATGAATTGCGACGTGCACAAGTGGATGACAGGCTATGCCCTTACCTTCGACCATCCTTATGCGGTCAAGACCGACGCCAAGGGCCATTTCGTAATCAAGAATGTGCCGGCGGGCGTGGAACTCACCTTCAAGGGCTGGCATGAAGGCGTCAAGCCGAAACGGTTCGACCCGCCGGTCGAGGGCGGCAACAAGTTCACGCTCAAGGCGGGTGAGACCAAGAAACTCGACTTCAAAGTCTCCGCGAAGTAGAAAATCTCAAACGACGAAACACACGAAAAGAATTCTTTTCGTGTGTTTTTCGTCGTTTGATTCTTATGACGCGACCGCGCCAGTGCTCGGTTTGCTTTCTTCTCCGCGTGCAATTTGACAGCGGCCCCCACGAAATCGCGGAAGAGCGGATGCGCCTTATTCGGCTTCGATTGAAATTCGGGGTGACACTGCACCGCCAGAAACCACGGATGGCCCGCGAGTTCGATGACTTCGACTAGCGCCCCGTCGGGACTTGTCCCGGTCACATTCAGGCCGAATAAGGCGAAGCGTTCGCGATAGGCGTTGTTGAACTCATAGCGATGCCGGTGGCGTTCGGAAACTTTCGCTCGGCCGTAGGCGCGGTAGCGAGGCTCCCCTCGTTCATGACGCGTGTCATAGCGCCCCAGCCGCTGCGTGCCGCCCACGTTGGTCACGTTGCGTTGCTCGTCGAGCAAACAGATCACCGGGTCGGCGTCTCCGGGTCGAATTCGGTGGAATCGGCGTCGGCCAGGCCGGCAACATTTCGGGCGAATTCGATCACGGCACATTGCAATCCCAGGCAAATGCCGAAAAACGGAATCTCGCGCTCGCGGGCAAAGCGAATCGCCTCGATCTTGCCGGCGATGCCGCGCTTGTCGAAGCCGCCGGGAACCAGAATGCCATCGACTCCCGCCAGCACGTGCTCGGCGCCTTCGCTTCTCCACCTGCTCGGTCTGGATCTTGCGAATGATCACCTTCGCGTTGTGGGCAATCCCAGCATGATCGAGCGACTTCGTACACGGACTTGTAGGCGTCGTGATGCCGGACATATTTCCCGACCACGCGCGATGTTCACTTCATTCTTCGGATGCCGAATCCGCTCGATCATCTCCCGCCAATCGTCCATCACCAGCGGCTTCACATTGGTCAAATTGAGTCGCTCGACAATGATTTCATCGAGCTTGTTGTTGGCGAGGCTCAACGGCACTTCATAGACGGTCACTTCCTTGTCGCGCTCCTCGATGACCGCCTTCACCTCGACATTGCAAAACAGCGCGATCTTTTCCCGCTCCTCCAGCGGCAATTCTTTCTCCGTGCGGCAAATGAGCACGTCGGGCTGGATGCCGATCTGCCGCAGCATGCCGACCGATTGCTGCGTGGGCTTGGTCTTCAATTCGCCGGCGGCCTTCAGGTAAGGAATCAGGGTCAAATGAATGTACAAGCAATTCGCCTTGCCGACTTCGAGCGCGAATTGGCGAATCGCTTCGAAAAACGGCATGCCCTCGATGTCGCCGACGGTGCCGCCGATCTCGGTGATGACGACATCGACATCGGGCGTGACCAGTTTGCGGACTGCGTCCTTGATTTCATTGGTGACGTGCGGGAATGACCTGGACCGTTTTGCCGCGATATTCCCCGCGGCGTTCCTTTTCGATGACCGACTGGTAAATTCGGCCGGTGGTGAAGTTGCAATCGCGATTCAGCGGAGCGTTGGTGAAGCGTTCGTAATGGCCCAGGTCGAGATCGGTCTCGGCGCCGTCGTCGAGGACGTAAACCTCGCCATGCTGATACGGGCTCATGGTGCCGGGATCGACGTTGATATAGGGATCGAACTTTTGCAGTCGCACTCGCAACCCGCGGTGTTCGAGCAGCATGCCGATCGACGGCGCTCGTCAGTCCTTTCCCCAGCGAGCTAACCACGCCGCCGGTCACGAAAATATGTTTGGCCATCGATTCCTCCGCCCCCAAAATGCGCCCGCAAACGACTCAAGCCCACGGGGGCTCCCGTGGGCTTGAAGGCATTCGCCTCCAATCAATATATCCACGTGGCGGCGAGGTGCCAATGTTTGAGAAGGAATCGAGAAATTCAAGCGGCGACAGCTGAACGTCGGCCGCGAAACCGGCGAACGAAATCCTCGTATTCCTCGATCGTATCGACCCCGCAAGGCGCGAAATTGACGAGCCCGACCTGGATCCGACAGCCGGTGGCGAGCCAGCGCAGCTGTTCGAGTCGCTCCATCTCTTCGAGCGGATCGTCATCCAATTGCGCCTGCCGCAGCAAGTAGTCGCGGCGATAGGCATACAGCCCCAGGTGACGTAGGAACCGCGCGGGGCGAACGCGGAAGTTCGGCTTGCCGTCGCGCACAAAAGGAATCGGCGCCGGCTGAAATAGAGGGCCCTTCCCTCCCGATCGCACACGACCTTCACGCAACTCGGGCTCTGCCATTCCGTCTCGTCGGCGACGGGAACCGCCAGCGTGGCCACGTCCGCGTCGGCATCGCGGTCCAGCATCGCCGGCAGCAGATCGATCGCGGCCGGATCAACCTCGGGCTCGTCGCCCTGCAAATTGACAATCACATCGACATCGAGGTCCTGGGCGACCTCGGCGACGCGATCGGTTCCCGTGGCGTGATCACCGCGGGTGATCACGCAGTCACCGCCAAACGATTCGACGGCGGCAGCGACGCGGGTGTCATCGGTCGCCACGATGACATACCGAGCTCGCTGCGATTGGCAGGCCCGTTCATAGACATGCTGCACCAGATATTTGCCGGTCGATTTCAGCAACGGCTTGGCGGGCAGTCGCGAAGACCGATAGCGCGCGGGGATGATAATCGCTGTCCGCATGATACGACCTCCGTGTCGCGAAGCGGGTGAATCTGGGCAACGCCAGATTAGAACAAACCGGCGATTCCAGGGCAACGGCAACCGAGCGATTCGCCGCTAACGGCATCAACCGACGATCGCCTTGATCCGTTTGCGCAGTTTCTGATGCGCTTGCGTTCGCCCGCGTGACAATTGCATCGCTTCATGCAAATTCAGGCGCGGATCGGGGAACGGCACGCGCGTCACGGCCTGTTCGAAGCGTTCTCCGAGGCGGTAATGGTGATCCACGGAAAGGATGCGCACACCCAGGCCCCGCAACGTTTTCAGGTCGCGATAGAAGCCGCGGGAATCGATCCGCAAGCCCTTGATAAGCGATTCCCGAGCCCTGGGGCGGTCTTTGAGAAGTTTCAGAAGGCGGTAAAGCCGGGCAGCCCGGTCGGATGTAATCGGCCCCGATTTCCGCGGAGGAGACTTCTTCCGTTTGTCAGGCATGTCCTTCTCGTGCAATGGGCGGGCGTAGTTGGTTCCTCGAAATCGCGCTTGCGTCGAATGGTAAGATGCTACGGCGGCGCGAAGGACAATTCAAGTTTTACCGTTTGCGACGATGGACTTACGGCAAGCGGGCAACGCGGGCAAAGTTTTCCAGTCGTCCGCATGGCGCAAAGCGGGACAGTCATCACGCGACCCGCAGCCGCATCCGCGTCAAATCTCGCGGAAGTTCTTTAATGCCGGGCAGTTTCGGACCGATACCACCCTGCGACGGACAATTCCGCTGACCCCGCCAAGGACGGTCCCCATGAGAGGGAACCAGGTGCCACGAGAACTCAACGTGTTGGCCCTTCTCAAGGGAAGCGAACAGTATGTGTACGTGTACGAAGACGGCAGCCGGTGCGACTTGATTGACGTGTTTCGCGACCAGGCGGCCGACCCGCACCTAAGCCTGAGTTGGTTGGACGTGGCGGTGCTGACCGCCAAGGCCAGGGAACAAACCCGAACCGCCGCCGACGAGCCGCCCGCCGAATCGCGCCTATGACGAACAACCATTGAATGGACGACGCCCTGGCCGACTTCCTGCGACATCTTGGCCTGGAGAGAAACTCTTCGGCCTACACGGTCAAATCCTATCGCGAGGATTTGACTCAGGCGCTTGGTTTTCTCCGCGACAAAATCGGCTCTTCCGCCGTTTCCCCTGACCGAATCACCACCCGCCATATTCGCGCCTATGTTGCCTGGCTTAGCGAGCAGGGTTATGCACGCACGACCACTGCCCGACGCCTGGCCGCATTGCGTTCCTGGTTCCGCTACATGTGCCGGCAGGGCACGATCGGGAGCAATCCATGCGACGGGGTTCGTGGGCCGCGGCAAGATAAGAAACTTCCACATTTCTTGACCGGCCCCGACGTCACTCGCCTGTTGGCAACGCCGCAGGGCGACGACGCCATCGACCGGCGCGACCGAGCGATCCTGGAAACTCTCTATTCGGCCGGTCTTCGCGTCGGCGAGCTGGTCGGCGTGAATCTGGAGGACTTGGATCTGGATTCGGGCTGCGTGACCGTGCGCGGCAAGGGGCGCAAGGAGCGACTGGCGATGCTCGGCGCTCCCGCGATCGCTGCATTGCGAACCTGGCTCGATGCGCAAGTCGCTGACGCCGGTCATCGCCAAACAACCGGCCGTCTTTCTCGAATCAGCGCGGCGGCCGACTGACAACTCGCAGCGTCGGCCGGCTGCTTGAGAAGTACTTGGCTCAGGCCGGTCTGGACGCACGAACCAGCCCGCACACGCTGCGGCACAGTTTTGCGACACACCTGCTCGACGCCGGAGCCGACATTCGCGGCGTCCAAGAATTACTGGGCCACAAAAGCCTCACCACCACCCAAATTTACACGCACGTGACGACGCAGCGACTGCAAGACAGCTATCAGCAGGCTCACCCGCGAGCCTGACGGAATCTTTCGTTTGCCGGCACGGACGCCCCACGATTTCGTTGGAGATCGTTCCGTTTGCCAACCTCACGAGGCCGCACCATGTTTCGCATTCACCGGACCCTTGCCCAAACCTTGCTTGGATTGTCGGTGTTGTTGATTGGCGCGGCCGCGGCACGGGCTCAGTCCCCATCCTGGCGCTACGACTACAACGCGGCCCGGCGCGAGGCCGCCGACAAGAAACGCCCCATCCTGCTCGATTTCGGCACGGAAAACTGCTTCTGGTGCAAACGGCTCGACGCGACTACCTTCCGCGATCCGACGATCGCGAATCTGATTAACACTCAGTTTATCCCCTTGAAAATCGATGCGGAGCGCGAGGCGACCCTGGCCCAGAAACTTCAGATCTCGAGCTATCCGACCCTGGTGCTGGCCGCGCCCGACGGAAAAATCCTGGCCGTCCTCGAAGGATATCTCGAGCCCGCCAAGTTGATGCCCCATCTGCAGGCGGCGGTCGCGGCGTGCGCCTCCACGCCCGATTGGATGACTAAGAACTTCCAGGAGGCATCCCGGGCCATCGCGCTGGGTGAAAACAGCCGGGCAATTGCGCATTTTTCACACCATCATCGATGACGGCAAGGATCGCCCGGTTCAACTCAAGGCCCGCGAACACTTGAAGATTCTCGAACAGCAGGCGGAAAATCGTCTCGCGCACGCGCGCAAGGCCGAAGACAACGGCAATGTCCTCGAAGCTATCGACACCATGACCGATTTGCTCCGCGTTTACCCCGGCACCGCCGCGGCGGCCGAAGCCAAGAATCTGTTATCGACTTTGGCCATGAAACCGGAATTCCGCCAGCAGCAGCGGTTACGGCGCGCGGCGTCGCTGCTCGCCCAGGCCAAGGATGAATACCGGACTCAGAAGTTTTTCAATTGCCTCGAAAAATGTGAATCGATCGCGGCCGACTACACCGATCTGCCGGAAGCGGTCGAGGCGGCCAAAATCGCCACTGAGATCAAGGCCAATCCTCAAGCGCTTGCTCGTGCCTGCTACAATCTCAACGAGCGGCTGAGCCGAATGTACCTGTCGCTGGCCGAGTCGTGGATGAAGAAGGGCAAGGCGGACCAGGCGGCCGCCTGCCTTGAGAAAGTTCAGCAGTTGTCGCCGGGATCGACCCATGCGCAGATCGCGCAGGTGCGGCTCGGCGAACTGCAGGGCAAGACCTCGCAACAAACCGACTTCAAGAAGCCTTGAGTTTGGCGATCGCCGCATCGTGGATCAAGCCATTGCTCGCGAGCAAGCCGTCGCGCTGTTTGTTCCCCTCTCGACCAAAGACAATTGGGGCGCCGGCGAGCGTCGTCACCTTGCCGCCGGCCTCCTCGACGAGGATTTGGCCGGCGGCAGATGTCCCAGTCGTTGAATTGCGGATAAATGTTCGCGTACAGGTCGGCCTCGCCGCAGGCGAGCCGCGCGAGTTTCACCCCGGACGAAAACGATTCCACGATCCGAGCGGGCTTGATTTGACTCACCACCGGCGATTCCTTCGCCGTCCGCGACCGGCTTTGAATCAGTGTCGCGGAACCGAGGTCCGCGGCAGTTCCCACGCGGCACTGCGTTTTCGCGCCGCCCTTGCCTTGATCGCGCCAGCAACCGCCGTCGCGCGTCGCGAAGGTCGTGCGCCCCGTCGCCGGTTCAAGCACGACGCCGATCTCGATTTGTCCGTCATGGACAAAGGCGATCATGACCGAAAATTCGCCGTTCTTGACGGCGAAGCCGCGTGTCCCATCGATTGGATCCACGATCCATAGTCGCGACCCCGAGTGGCGCGCCGACTCCAGCGTGGGAGTTCGTTCCTCGGCGACCAGGGCATCGTTGGGAAAGCGGCGAAGAATGGTTTGCAGGATCAATTCTTGCGACGCGCGATCGGCTTCCGTGCTGATGTCCGACGGCGCATCCGGAATCGCCGCGAATCGTTCATACTCTTCGCGGACCAATTCGCCGGCAGCCTCCGCCGCCTCCAAGGCGACGGAGAGTTCCAGTTCATGATTCATGGGCAGCGCGTTCCAAAAAATCTCTGTTCTAACGCGGAACGAATTCTAAATCGTGGCACAGAATTCCAATTCTGTGATCCCCTCGCGCAAGATTGGATTCCTGCGCCGCCCCGGCTACTGTTCCGCGAGGACATAGTACTGAAGGTAGTAGAGATGGCGATAAAGTTCGCTTTCCTGCAACAATTCCTTGTGCTGGCCCTCGGCCGCCAATTTGCCGTCGTAGACGACGTAAATGCGATCGCACGACTTGAGCGTGGACAATCGATGCGGCAGGAAAATGACCGTGCGCTCAGGCAAGATTCGCGCATAGGTGTCGTCGAGCATCTTCTTGGTGCCATCGTCCAGCGCGTCGCCAGGTTCCTCAATTACGACGATCGCCGGGTCGCGGAGCACGGCCCGGGCCAGCGCGATGCGGAACTGCTCGCCGATCGTGAGCGAATGGCCCATGTCGCCGATGCGGGTTTCATAACCGTGCGGCAGGCGCTGGATGAAATTGTGGGCATGAACCAACTTGGCCGCCTCGATGATTTGCGGCACCGAAAAGCTCGGATCGCCACAGCCGATGTTGTTCGCGACCGTGTCATTGAAAACGAGGTCCCGCGGCGAGACCACGGCGGTTTGCGAACGGAGCGAATCGAGCGTCACCCAACGAACGTTTTTCCCATCAATGCGAACCTCGCCGGAACTTGGATCGAGAAATCGCGGAATCAGCGAAATCAGGGCGTGCCGTTCGGCATCGTCCGAACCCACGATCGCCACGCGATGCCCGGCCGGAATCGTGAGGCTCAAGTCATCCAGCAGCATGCCACCGGTCCCCGGCTCACGCAAGGACACCCGGTCCAGTTCGAGTTTCTTGGACATGGCCTTCAGAAACTCGGCCCCGACGACCTGGCCGACTTCCCCGCGCCGATCGAGGAAATCAAAGAGAGAGACAGCCGATTCCTCCGCCCGGCGAATGAGCCGTCGTTGCGCCAGCCAGATGTCGAATGGGAAGTAAATCGCGAACATCGTGATCGACAACACCACAAGATTGGCGGCGTTGAGACGGTCGTGCAGCACCATCCAACCGCCGACAAAAAGCAAGCCGGCCCCCGCCAGGGTGCCGAGGAAAATCAAAAGTGGACGATAAATCAACTCGCCGCGAAAGCGACTCAACTGGGCATGCTCATATTCCGATAGTTGCCGCTCGACCCGCCCCTGGTTGAATGGCTC
This sequence comes from uncultured Gemmataceae bacterium, assembly GCA_963815035.1. Classification (GTDB taxonomy): domain Bacteria; phylum Planctomycetota; class Planctomycetia; order Gemmatales; family Gemmataceae; genus JBGQCZ01. The sequence goes on along the minus strand of CAWFFC010000023.1, from coordinate 77,805 downwards.
CATCAGATAGCCTTTTACCAGGCGCAATGACTGGCAGGCTTTCCTCCAGCAGCGAAAGCTGATTGCCGGTGCGCCGAGCGCCAATGCGTCCCCGGCGTCGAAATACGATCGCCGTTTGGCGGCCCACCAGCCAAACCAGGCCCGCGGCGAAAAACGTCGCCAGCGCCAGCCAGACATTGATCAGAAGCGCGAATACGATCAACAGCAGGAACTTGATTGGCTCGCGAACGGCGATTGTCAATCGGGCATAGAGCCCGTCGTGAATCGCGTTAACCTCGCGCGTGAACAATCCGACCGCCTCGCGGTCCGTCGGATGAAATCGTCAACGATCCCAGGCGATAGGTGTGATGGTAGAGCAGTCGCCGCAATCGCGTTACCGCCTCCAGGGTGGCCACGGCCGCCGAATGATGCATGAGATTGACAAACAGAGCCCGAAACACGGCGACCACGACCGCGCAAATTAACAGTCCAAACAGATATGGTTCATTTGGTCGGCCCGAACGGCTCGGTTTCCACATCCAGGGATTCCATCGCGCGATCCATCCTATCACTCGGCTGGCCAGGGAGTCATCGTTTCGAACGATCAGGCCTAAGACTCCCAATTGGACATGATCGGGGTCGGCGGTTTCGGAGCGCCCGCTCGGCACGGTCCGCACTCGATATTCGTTCGCCGCGTCCGGGCCAACCCGCCGGTCCAGCATCTGCCCAACATGGGCCTTCCAGCGGGTCGCGAGATTCGCGAAGGGCGCAGTGTCGATGTCAAAATCAGAAACCAACTGCTTCCGCGCCGATTCGTCGATCGGGACCTGCGACAGGGCCTCCGACCGTGCCTCGACCGGCAGCGAATTCCACCGATTTTGAAATACAAGGCGTTTGGACGCGGACAAATCGCCATAGGTCGGAATCTCGCCGCGGCCGATCATGAGATCGGCGAACAAGCCCAGCAACATGATCAACAAAACGAACGAAGCGCCCGATGCGGCGGCCCCGAATACGGCCAGCCACTTCGCGGTCGGTGCATATCCCACGTAATCCCAGGCGCGCGAGAAAGCGGAGCGATCCATGGAAAAGCCTTTCTTTTCCCGAACGAGGCATGCCGATCAGTCCAATGGCATTCTAACCATGAAACGAAAAATCCGCACCGGTTTTTGGTCGGTGCGGATTGAAGTAAGCTCAAGCGCGCCGGTTCAGGCCAAGTCGCGATCCTCAAAAAGGATCAAGCCAAACAGCAGCGCAATCACCGTATAGACGCCGGAGTATGCGACTACGGAGCAGACGTACTGGGCAAACGCGGGGATGCTCAGCGGTGTATCGCGAATGATTGCGGGGCCCATGTTGAAATATTCCAGGGCCGGCGTGAAAGTCTCCAGCAATTGGGTCAAGAATTTCACGAGCGACAGCGCCGTATTATCCGGATTTTGCGCCTTCAGCTCCTCGGAAACGCGCCGCAACACGGGAGCGAGATGGCCCAAGAAGAAAATCGCCAGACACAGCACGAGATTCGATACCATCGACATGCGCGTGGCCAACGTGGCGGCGATCGCCAGTAAGACCGCCACTTTTCCAAACCCGAGAATCAATCCGAGGCCGTTCGCCAACGCGTCCGCGGTCCACGACTGAACGCCAAATTCGAATTGGTTCAATCCCGAAATGGCCTGGCTCGTGTCCGCCTTGCTGATGCCGGAAAACACCGGCTGCAAAATCGTCATCGACTGTTTCGCCATGGGATCGACCGACTGATCGTAGGTATTGAGCTGGGGCTGGATATATAGCACCCAAATCAAGAACCATCCGATCAGAAGCGTCAGCGCCCAGGACGCCAACAGGATTCCCAAGTACTTGCCCAACAAGAACTGCCGGCGGGTCACCGGCTTGCTCATCAGCGTCACCGCCGTGCGGCCTTCGATTTCTTCGTTGATCGATATGCTGGCTGCCAGAACGCCGAACATCACCCCTGCGAGCAAGGTGGTGTCGAAGCAAATTTGCTTCATCATCTTGTAATCGTCGCCGAAGGTGAAGTACGGGAACACCGTTGCGACGAAGAGGACGGCAATGGCGGCCAATCCGATCAGCCAAAACATCGGCTGGCGAATTCCCTCCCGGAACGCGGCCAAGGCCACCGCCCCGCCCTTCGGCCACAGCTTGAGCATCACGAAAATCGTGGCGAGAAACCCGTCAATCGACAACTGAATTGAAATGACCGCGCCGTAGAACCGTCCGGCCAGTTCCAGGCTCGAGGTTATGCGCTGATAGGTAAGGATGAACGCGCCAAATAGGGCGATGCCGGCGATCAATGCCGCCGCCACGCCCCAAGCCGACGCTCGGCGCGAGTATTCCCGAAACGTTTTCGGGTCAATCGCCCAGAGCCACGGCAAGGCCAGCACGAATTGCGCGGCTGTCAGAATCAGACACGGGATCAATTGGTTGGCAAGTTGGCCCATGGCGAGTCACATTCAGCTTCAGAATTCGAGAGCAGGGGGGCAATGTGGTTGCTACGCGGTCAGTCCGGCTTTGGTTCACGCTCGCGGCGATAGTTTGGCGACGTCCCCCAGTTCAACTTGTCGTGCAGCGTGCGGTAATAGCTATGGCCGGCCACCTTCACCAATTGAAACGAGACGGGGGCCTGGCGAATCGTCACCCGGGCCCCGCGATCCAATTCGATGACATCCTGACCGTCGACCACCAAAAAGGCCGTTGTCAGACTCGGCACGGAAATGGTGTACACCTTGTCCGCGGTGTCAACCAGAGTCCGGCTGGTCAGCGAATGCGGACAAATCGGCGTGACCGTAAAAGCTCTCAGTTCCTGAGCCAAAATCGGCCCGCCCGCCGAAAGCCCGTGCGCCGTCGAGCCAATCGGCGTGCTAACGATCAACCCGTCGCCGCGATAACTCGACACCATCTCGTTGTCGATGGCTAGTTCCATATCCAGCATATGAAATGGCGGACCGCTTTGGATCACCACGTCGTTAAGACCCAGAAATGTCTGCGATCCGGCGGATGTGTGACATTCACATTCGAACATGAGATGCGAAGTCGTGCGAAATCGGCCGGCGGCGACCTGCGGAATCGCGGTCATGACCTCACCGGAGGAAAGGTCCGCCAGGAACCCGAGCTTGCCGAGGTTGATCCCGAGGACTGGCACCTGCTTGCGGCACATTTGCCTGGCCGCGCGGAGAATGGCCCCATCGCCGCCCAGAACCAGGGCGACATCCGCCTCGAATTTCGAAAGATCTTCTTTTTGCTCAAGATCGAAGGCGGCGATTTCGCCGTGCTGCCGCAACAACGGCGCCAGTCGCTGCGCCTCGGCACGAACGTTTGCCCGCGTGGCATTGCCCAAGACGAAGAACCGCATGCGATTCCCCGCAATCAGTCGAACTGGTCTTTGCTTCTCAAACTGCTCGCCGCGATGGCTCAAGCTGTCCCGCCACGTCGCAAGCGAGTCCGGATCGCACCGCCTGGCACAGGCCGTTTACATCCAGGTTCAGATCCGCGAGCAGTTCGTTTCGTTCCGCATGTTCGATGAACCGGTCGGGAATTCCAAGTCGCACGACGTGGCGTGAATCGACCCCTGCGGCGTTGGCCGCCTCCAGCACGGCGCTGCCGAATCCGCTCACGAGCGTTCCCTCCTCGACCGTTAGCACCATCTGGGCCTGTTCGATTGCTCGAAGGATCATCTCGCGATCGAGCGGCTTGGCGAACCGAGCGTTGATCACGCCGACGCTGAGCCCCTCTTCCCGCAACTTCTTCGCCGCCTTGACGCACGCGGGGAACAGACTGCCAAAGGCGATGATCATGGCATCCTCGCCCCATTCCCAGAGTTCGGCCTTGCCAAGCTCGATCGGCGCCGTTTCGCGTTCGACCCGTTCCAAGCTCGCCTTGGGATAACGAATCGAGGCCGGTCCATGGTGCTCGAGTGCCCAATTCAGCATGGGGGCGACATCAAGTTCGTCGCCCGGCGCCATCACCACCATGTTCGGGAACAACCGCATATAGGCGATATCAAAGCAACCGTGATGGGTGGGGCCGTCGGGCCCCGTCAGCCCGGCTCGGTCGAGCGTGAAGGTCACGGGCAAATTCTGCAGCGCCACTTCCTGGAAAATCTGATCGTATGAGCGCTGCAGGAAGGTCGAATAAATGTCAACAATCGGCCGCACGCCGGCCTTGGCCTGCCCGGCGGCGAAGGCGACCGCGTGGGACTCGCAAATTCCCACATCAAAAAATCGCTCGGGGGATTTCTCCCGCACTTTTTCCAGTTTGTTCCCCTGGCACATGCCGGCGGTCGTAACCGTGACTTTGGGGTTTTCCTCCATGGCCTGGGCGATGGCGAAACTCATGGCGTCCGTATAAGCCTTGCTGCCGCCCTTGCGCAGCGCCAGAATGTGGCGATCCGGGCCAACTTGATCGAATACCGGCGGCGTGTGATAAGTCACCGGGTCGGCGCTCGCCTGCGGCACGCCATGACCCTTTTCGGTGAACACATGCAGCAAAACCGGCCCTTTAATTTGCTTGACATCCTGCAAGGTCCGCCGCAACGACGGCAGGTCATGCCCATTCACCGGCCCGTAATAGCGGAAACCGATTTCCTCGAACAACATGCCGTTCTTCAGCACGGCTTTGAGATTGTCGCGGAAATGCTCCAGGGCGTTGTGCGCGACATTTCCCACCAGCGGGATGCTCGACAGCAATTCACTGATTACCCGTTTCGAACCGGTATAGGCGTTTGACATCCGGCAGCGGTCGAGATACGACGCCAGCGCCCCGACGCGGGGGCAAATCGACATTTTGTTGTCGTTGAGAATGACGAGCAGGTTCTTGTCGAGATGGCCGGTGTTGTTGAGCGCCTCGAAGACGATTCCCGAAACCAACGCGCCGTCGCCCACCACCGCGACACTATGCCGGTCCGATTCCCCCAATAAGTCGTCGCCGGATTTTAACCCAGAGCGCCGTGGAAACGCTGCAGCCCGCGTGCCCGGTCATGAACAGGTCATATTCGCTTTCGTTCGGATTGGGGTATCCCATCAATCCGCCGCGAGTGCGAATGGAACTGAATTGCTTGAAGCGACCGGTGATCAATTTGTGCGGATAGATTTGATGGCCGGTGTCCCAGATCAGGCGATCGCGTTTGAAGTCAAAAGTCAGATGCAGGGCCAGGCAAAGTTCAACCACGCCGAGATTGCTGGCGAAATGGGCCGGCCGCAGACTGAGCACGCGGACGAGTTCGTCGCGCATTTCCTGGGTGAGCTGTTGCAACTGCTCGTCCGAGAGCCGTTGCAGGTCGGCGGGAGATTCAATCTGTGAGAGGAGTTCGCTCATGCTTTCGCCTCCGCGTTGGGAATCGTCAGCGATCCCGCTTTGCCACCATCCATGCCACGGCCGCCAACGCCTGGCCTCGCTCACCCAGCGGCCGCAATGCCTCGTCAGCCTGCTCGATGAGTGATTCTACGCGCCGCCGGCTCTCTTCGACACCAAGCAATCCCGGAAAGGTCGGTTTTCCTCGCCCCGCATCCTTACCCACTCGCTTGCCGGTTGCCTGTTCGTTGCCTTCTACGTCCAGCAAATCGTCCGTAATTTGAAACGCCAATCCGAGTGACTTGCCAAAAGACATCAATGCCGTCTCGACTTCCGGATCCGGCCCGCCATCCCGTTCGCCTTGCACCATAAGCAGACCCAGGCGCAAACTCGCAAGGAACAGCGCTGCGGTCTTGGCGGAATGAATTCGGGTCAGGCCATCCATATCCTGCGACAATTTCGGACTGGAAATCTTCCCGTCCCAGATCAAATCGTTGACCTGGCCGCCAATCATCCGGCGCCGCCGGCCGCATGTGACATTTCGCGGCACATCGCCGCCGCCGTGGCTCCCCGATACTGCGTGGCCAGCACCTCGAAGGCGAGCGTCAGCAGCGCGTCGCCGGCCAGGATCGCCAGCGCTTCGCCAAATGTCTTGTGCGCCGTGGGCAAACCTCGCCGCAGGTCATCGTCATCCATCGCCGGCAGGTCGTCATGGATCAACGAGTAGGTGTGAACCATTTCGACTGCACAGCCGGCGGACAACGCGTCGTTGGCTTTCCCGCCGCTCGCCTCGGCCGCCAGCATGGTCAGGATCGGGCGAAGCCGCTTGCCCGGCGCTAGCAGGCTGTACTCGACCGCCTCACGCAGCGGCGGCGGAGCGTCATCCATCAGCCGGACCAATTCTCGCAAGCGCTCGTCGATCCGGCCGCGATACTCCGATAACAATGGCTCAATGTCGCGGGTCAATCGCGTCGCGCCCCATACCATGACAGCGATTTGTCACTTACATCTCCATGATAGTGACCGCGACCGATTATTTCATACTTTGCGGTGCAAAGTCAATCCAATTTCGCCCGCCGACATGCTAACCGACCGGGAAGTCAATGCGCAACGTGATTAACCGACGATTTCTGAAACGACTCGCCCGCTCACGTCGGTCAACCGGAAATCGCGTCCGGCGTGGCGGTAGGTCAATCGCTTGTGATCGAGGCCCATCAAGTAAAGAATGGTCGCATGGAAATCGGGAATGGTCACCTTATCGCGGGCGACATAGTAGCCGAATTCATCGGTTTCGCCGTGGACGACGCCGCCTTTCACTCCGCCGCCGGCCATCCACATGCTGAAGGCGTGCGGATGATGATCGCGGCCATCTTTTCCTTGCGCCGCCGGCGTGCGGCCAAATTCGGTTCCGAACACCACCAGCGTATCATCGAGCATGCCGCGCGACTTCAGATCGCGGAGCAATCCGGCGATCGGTTTGTCTACTTTCTTGGCGTTGGTCGTGTGATTGTTCCGCAGGTCGCTATGGGCATCCCAGTAATTTCGCGGATAACTGAAATTCACTTGCACAAAGCGAACGCCGGCCTCGCCGAGCCGCCGAGCCAGCAAGCATTGCCGGCCAAATTCATCGGTCGGCTCTTCGCCCACGCCATAAAGCGCGTGCATCGATTTTGATTCCTGCGAAAGATCGAACACCGTCGGCGCTTTCAATTGCATCCGAAACGCCGTCTCGAATGTCTCGATTCGGGCTTCGAGCGTTGCATCGGAACCAATGCGAGCCAGGTGACGCCGATTCTCTTTCGCCAACAAATCCAATTGCAGTCGTTGCAATTCCGGATCGTCCGCCGGCTTCAAATTGGGGACGATCGCCTGCTGGAACGGCGTGCTGCCATCCCCGATGCGCATGCCCTGGAAACTCGCCGGTAAAAAGGCCGAGCCATAGTTCTGCGCGCCGCCATGATAAAGCGACGGGCTCAATGAAATAAATCCCGGCAAATCGCGATTTTCGGTCCCGAGGCCATAAAGCGTCCAGGCGCCGAGGCTCGGGCGATTGAAAACCGCGTCGCCCGTGTTCATCGCCAGCAGGGCCGGCCCATGCGAAACCTGATTGCCGCCGTTCATCGAGCGAATCACGCAAATGTCATCGATGCACGAGGCGACTTCCGGAAAAAGCTCGCTAACTTCAATACCGCTTTGGCCGTGCTTCTTGAACTTCCATGGCGAAGCAAGCAAATTCCCGGTCGCGGCAAATTCAAATTTCGGCTTGGCGATCGGCAACGGCTTGCCATTCATCGCGGCGAGCTTCGGCTTCGGATCAAATGTGTCGACGTGCGAAACGCCGCCATGCATGAACAAGAAAATCACGCGCTTGGCTCGCGGAATCAATTGGGGGCGAGCCACCGGGCTTGTCCCGGTGGTATCGGCGAGCGATTGTTCGCCAAGCATCGCCGCCAGCGCTACGCCGCCAAATCCGCAAGCGATTCCCCGAAGCGTATCACGCCGCGAAATCTCGTTTGCCATCCTCATCCCTCAAACAGCCGCGTGATCGGCCGGCCCTCGGCGAGCCGGTGCGGGCGATTTGCCTGATCGCGAATCTCCGTGTTCGGATCGATTCCGAAGCGCCAGTAAATCGTCGCGGCGAGGTCGCCTGGAGTGACCGGGTCGAGATCGGGAAATGCGCCGATCCGATCGCTCGATCCATATACGAAGCCGCCCTTCACGCCGCCGCCCGCAAACAACACCGTGTAACAGTCGGGCCAGTGATCGCGCCCGCCGTCGCCATTGATCTTCGGCGTCCGCCCGAATTCACCCATCGCCACGACCAGCGTCGAATCGAGCAGCCCGCGTGCATCAAGATCCTCGATCAACGCCGACAATCCGCGATCCGCCTGCGGCAACAAATAGTTTTTGTGCTGGCTGGCACTCTTGAAATGGGCGTCCCAATTCCGGCCCTGCTGACGAAAATCGTGAACGTTGACAAATGGCACGCCGGCCTCGACCAACCGCCGCGCAAGCAGCATGCTCTGACCGCGAATCGGCCGTTCGAACGCCAATTCAGCCCCATTGCCGCCGCCACCGCCCTCGCCGACGGCTTTTGGCTCCGAATCGTAGCCATAGCGCTGCCGCACTTTCGCCGGTTCGCGAAATGTCCAGCGCCTGCCGGATCCTTTCCGAATCCAGCAGCGCGTAGGCCTTTTCGTAGAGCTTGCTCATGGGCGATCCCTGCTTCAGCCGCGCTTCAACTTCATGAAGCAGTTCGCGGCGTCGCCGCAATCGCGAGCGCGAGAGCCCCGCCGCCGGCAGCAACTGATCGGAACGAAACGATCGGCCGACCGTGTCCGCTTCGATCGTCAATGGATCGTAGGCACTGCCGAGAAATCCCCCGCCCTGGCAGGGCACGTCATGCACATTGCGAAAAACGAACGGCAATGCCGCGAACGGCACATCGCACGGGCGTTCGCGATGCATGTACGCCATGGCGCTGCCATGACTCGGATAAAACTGCGGCAGCGGGGCAAACAGTTCGCGGTCGGGTCCATCGAGCGGCCGGCCGGTGAGCGCATGGATCGACGCCGAATCGTGCAGTCGGGCCGCATGATGCATGCCGCGCACCAGCGCGACCTTGTGCATGATCTTCGCCATTTGCGGCAAATGTTCGCAAATCTGAAGTCCGGGCGCCGATGTCATGATCGGTTTGAATTCTCCCCGCACTTCCGACGGGGCATTCGGCTTCAAGTCGAAGGTGTCAAGATGGCTCGGGCCGCCATAGAAGAAAATCAAAATGCATGCACGGATCGATTTCGGATTCGCCGCTTCCTTGGGTATTGCCGCCTGTGCGCCACAACCCGCCAAGCGACAGGCCGAGCGCCCCGCCAAGGCCGAAGTCGATCAATTGTCGGCGAGTCAGATCCATCGACGACTCACTCCACATACAGAAACTCATTCCGGCACAGCAGCGTCTGACAAAAACTCTGCCACGCCGCTAGTCGCGATCCAACTGCCGTTTTTCCTTTCGCCTGCATTCGCGTTTGATATTCTCGCACGAATGACACCGATTCGTCGATCACGTCGCCAGTCGGTTCGCGGCCGAGGGCGAGCCGGTATCCCATTCGGACGCGCTCCGCGTCGTTCCCGGTCAAGCGCTCGGCGAAATGTTTCGCCTGATTTCGCACAAACGGCGAATTCATCAAGAACAACGCCTGAGTCGCGACCGTCGTGTCGTTTTGCGCGGCGGTCACGGCGTTCGGATCGGCAGAATCAAACACCGTCAACACATCGGGCGCGGCGTTTCGGGCCATCGGCAGGTAGATGCTCCGCCGGCGCGAATTGGTAAAGAATGGATCGTCGCCATTGACGCGATTGGGCCGAAAGAATTCGCGTTTCTTGTCGATCACCTCGCCGCGCTTGAACAGGAATTCGCCCGATTCATTTCCGCCGACGGTGCGATCCAATTGTCCGCTGACGGCGAGCATTGCATCGCGGATCGACTCCGCCTCCAGTCGCCGCGGCTTGCGAACCGCCTGGTATGACTGCGACAAGACGATCATGCGCTGCATCTTCTTGATCGACCAGCCGGACTCGACAAGTTTCGCCGCCAGCCAGTCGAGCAGTTCGGGATTCAATGGCGGCTCGCCGCGAAGACCGAAATTGTCCGGCGTCGCGACCAGCCCCTCGCCGAAGTGATGCTGCCAGAGCCGATTGACCATCACGCGGGCGGTCAGCGGGTTGTCCGGCGCTGCGATCCACTTCGCCAGTTGCAATCGGCCGCTATGTTTCGAATCGAATCTCGGCGGCGACTTCCCCGCCACAATCGTGGGCACATGCCGCGGCGCAACCGCGCCAAATTGAAGCGATTGCCGCGAAGATGAATCTTCAAGTCGATCGGCTTCCCTTCCTTCGGCCGCCATCAATTCGATCGATTTGCCATTGGGTCCGGGAACCGCGAACTCCTGCCACATCTGTGCATTCGCCGCCTCGTCGCGGAAGATTTCGGTGCCGCGCAGAATCCCTGCGAGCGCGTAATAATCCGCCGCCGAAATTGGATCGAACTTGTGATCATGGCAGCGAGCGCAACCCAAGGTCAATCCGAGCAGCCCACGCCCGATGACATCGATCTGATCATCGATCACATCGAGTCGAACCTGCTCCTTGTCGGTCTCGGCGAGTCGCCTCGGGACCGATCATCAGAAAACCGGTGGCGATAATCCGTCGGGCATTTTCTGCCTTGTCACTGGTTGGCGGCAATAGATCGCCGGCGAGTTGCTCAATGATGAACCGGTCATACGGCAAATCGCGTTTGAACGCATCGATCACGTAATCGCGATAACGCCACGCGTAACGCAGCACCGCGTTCGAATCGTTAGCAGTCGATTCGGCGTAGCGCACGACATCCAGCCAGTGCCGCCCCCAGTGCTCGCCGCAATGCGGGCTCGCCAGCAAGCGATCGACCACCTTCGCGAAGGCTTCGGGCGACTTGTCACTCAAAAAGGCGTCGATCTCTTTCGGCGTCGGCGGCAAGCCGATCAAATCGAACGTCACCCGGCGAATCAGTGTTCGCCGGTCGGCCGCCGGGAACGATTCTTGACTCTTTGCCTGTACAAAGGCATCGATCGGATTTGCGAACGGGCGATTCCGAACCACCGGAACTGGCGGACATTTCACCGGCTGAAAGGCCCAATGGTTTTTCGCCTGGGCGCTGGCAGCGGGCGGCGCGGCCGGCAGCGACGCGCCAACGGCGACGAGCGACAGTGCAAGTACTTGAATCCGGCACGACATCGCAATTCTTCGGAATGAAATAGCGCGAAACGCAAACCGGCGGGATTGCCTTGAGTTTAACCGCGATCCGAGCCAAGTCAACCGCTATAGCCGAGCCCGGTCTGCTGTAGCCGGGCTCTGCGAGCCCGGTCTGCTGTAGCCGGGCTCTGCGAGCCCGGTCTGCTGTAGCCGGGCTCTGCGAGCCCGGTCTGCTGTAGCCGGGCTCTGCGAGCCCGGGCCGGCCTCAGAGAGGCCGGCTACAGAAATGCTGCTGTAGCCGGGCTCTGCGAGCCCGGTCTGCTGTAGCCGGGCTCTGCGAGCCCGGGCCGGCCTCAGAGAGGCCGGCTACAGAAATGCAGACTGTTCCACTACTCATCGGGTTTGCATTTTCTCGCCGAAATCGTTACCGTGTGGGAGTCATCGTTCGCACCCCGAGGTTGCCAGAATGTCCGCCGAGCCGCTCGCGAAAGTCGCCGTTCATTTGCGTCCGCAAGATAATGTCGCCGTCGCCGCCAAAAATCTGCCGCAAGGGGCCGCAATCGAATTCAACGGCAAGACGCTCGTACTCGATCGCCGCGTCGGCATGGGACATAAGTTCGCACTGTCCGCCATCCCCGACGGTAAACCGGTGTTGAAATATGGCCAGATCATCGGCTTCGCCAGCAGGGACATTCGCGCCGGGCGACCACGTCCACGTCCACAACGTCGCCGCCGACGCCTTCGAGCGCGACTACGCCTTTTGCCGCGACTGCCCGCCGCCGCCGGCGCAGCCCGCGAAGCCGCGATTCTTCATGGGCTACGACCGCGGCCCGATCGGCCCGACACCTGCGCTACGGCACGCGCAACTACATCGCCATCATCAGCACCGTCAACTGCTCGGCCAGCACCAGCAAGTACATCTCCGAGCGCTTCCGCGGCACCGACCTGCTGAAGCAGTATCCCAACGTCGATGGCGTCGTGCGCCATCACGCACAAGGCCGGCTGCGCCATGCAGTACGACGGCCCCGACCACAACCAGCTCGACCGCACGCTGGCCGGCTTCGCCAAGCATCCCAACGTCGGCGCGTACATCCTCGTCGGCCTCGGCTGCGAGACCGGGCAGGCCATCCACCTGATCGAGCATCAGGGCCTGATTCAGCTCAACGGCTCGCGGAAACAACGCCGCTTGGTCTTGACGCATTCAGGAGTGCGGCGGCATCGGCAAGACGGTCGAGGCCGGCGTCAAGGCCATCGCCGAACTGCTGCCGCAGCGTCAACGACGTGCAGCGCACGCAGCCTGCCGGCGCGACAAGATCGATCCTCGGCACCAACTGCGGCGGCTCCGACGGCAACAGCGGCGTCACGGCCAACCCGGCCCTCGGCGTCGCCTCCGATCTGCTCGTCGCCCAGGGCGGCACCAGCATCCTCGGCGAGACGCCGGAAATCTACGGCGCCGAGCATCTGCTCACGCGCCGGGCCGTCAGCCGGGCGGTCGGCGAGAAGCTGGTCGAGCGCATCAAGTGGTGGGAATGGTACACCGGCATCTTCGGCGCGGAGATCAACAACAACCCGTCGCCGGGCAACAAGGAAGGCGGCCTGACGACGATCTACGAGAAGTCGCTCGGGGCCATCGCCAAGGGCGGCAGCACGGCCCTGGTCGATGTCGTCGCACTACGCCGAGCCGGTGCAAGGCGAAGGGCTTCGTGGTCATGGACACGCCGGGCTACGATCCGGTGAGCATGACCGGCATCGTCGCCGGCGGGGCCAACGTGCTGGTGTTCACGACCGGCCGCGGCTCGGTGTTCGGCTGCAAGCCGGCGCCGTCGATCAAGGTCGCGACCAACACGCCGATGTACGAGCACATGATCGACGACATGGACATCAACGCCGGCGTGATCCTGGACGGCACGCCGGTGGAAGAGGTCGGCCGGCAGATCTTCGAGGAGATCCTGGCGGTGGCCAGCGGCAAGAAGACCAAGAGCGAGATCAACGGCGTCGGCGAGGAGGAGTTCGCCCCGTGGAGATCGGGCCGACGCTGTAGTATGAGAATCGAACCACAGAGTCACCGAGATCACAGCGAAATACCTAAGAATGACCTTCCATTCTAGATTTTCTCTGTGTTCTCGGTGACTCTGTGGTTCAATCCGACTCGGCTTCACCATGAATCATGGAGGATTCATGCGCGATCGCACAACTCTCACGATTCTCGCGGCGATCATCGCCCTCGTCAGCGCCCGACCCTACGCCGGCGGCTGGAACGACGGCAGCCGGCTCGCCGCGGTCGAGTCGCTCGTCGATCGCGGCACGTTTGCGATTGATGATTCGGTTTTTGTCAACGTGCCATCCAATTGCCGACCGTATGAACCGGGCGACGCAGCGAACCAAACCGGCACGCTCGACAAGCTTTTCATTCACGGCCATTTCTATTCCGACAAGACGCCCGTGCCGTCGCTTTTGATGGCAGGCATCTACAAAGTCGTTCAAACAATAACGGGATTGTCGGCTCGCGAGTCGCCGCAATGGTTCTGTTGGCTGTTGACCGTCTGCACCTCGGGGCTGGCATATGTCGTCGGCGTCAGAAGCATGCATCGTATTGGATGCACAGTCGGCCTGCCGCGGACGACAACCCTGCTCTGGGTCATTTCCTTCGCGCTCGGCACCGGCGCGCTCGCCTATTCACGCAACGTCAACAACCACATCATGCTGTTGGGAATCGTCGCGGCATTGCTGGCGGAAATGCTTGAGTTTGAACCCGCGAATTTCTTTCGGATCGGCCTTCTCGCGGGGCTCGGTTACACGATCGACCTGGGCATCGGCCCAGTCCTTTTTCTCGGCACACTCATCTGGCTCGCGTGTCGCGCTCGCTCGCCGAAAGGACGTGCAACGAATTCTCCGCTTGCGTCCAGCGTCTCAACCCCCCCCTACCCCCCCCGTCCCGGGAGGGTGAGATGCTCGACGCCACTTCCAGTCAACGATCAACCGGATGAGGGTGCGAGTCGGGACTTAGCTCGGATCGAAGAGGGTTCCAGCGTCTCAACCCCCCCCTACCCCCCCCGAGTCGGGGGGGGTGGGGGGGGGTTGAGACGATGCATGCATTCGCTGGTCGTTTTCTCCCTTGGTGCCCTCCCCTGGCTCGCCCTTCATCATGCGATCAACTATTCCATCGCCGGCAGGATCGGCCCCGCCAATGCCAACCCCGAGTATCTGAACTGGCCCGGCAGCCCGTTCAATTCCGCCAACATGACCGGGCATTGGCAACATCACAACCTCCGCGATTTTCTCGTCTATTCGCTGGATTTGCTTTTTGGAAAGAAAGGGTTCATCAGCAACAATCAAATGCTGATCTTGGGATTCGCAGCAATTCCTTTTGTGCTCACTCGAAAACTCCGTGAAAAACCCGAACTGCTCTGCGTCCTGTTCTGGAGCCGGAACATTCGCGGCCTATGCCGCCGCATCGAACAATTACTCGGGACTGTGTGTCTCGGTCCGCTGGTTCGTACCGTTGCTGGCGCCCGGCTTTTTCGCGATTGCGTTGCTCCTCCGCGAGCGGCCGCGATTCACGACCGATCTTCTCATCCTCAGTGCCTTTGGAATGATCTGGTCGCTCATCGCCTGGAGCGGCGGCCCCTGGCGAAAGCCGCCCTTGATGTGGCTGTGGTTCACTTTGGGCATCGGCCAAGCCTGCTGGCTCGGATACCGATTCGTGGCGTGGCGTCGCGCTCGTCGTTCAGTCGTTCACTTCAGGCGGCAGGATCATTTAATACCGCGATCGCGACTTGCCATTGCGGAATTGCCAATTTCTCCCGCGGTCCGCGAATAATACATTAACTGAAGTGCAATCCAAAACACCCCGGGAGGTGTATTCGACATGTCGCAATTGAAAAAAGTCGTTGAGCCATTCGGCGAAGTCAACGTTTATCCGTCCGCCGGCAAGATTCGCGTCGTCGCCACCATTCTGATGGAGCCGCACCGCGAGGGTTCGCAAACCGGCATCGCGCTCGATGGCTCGGGATCGATGAGCAACATGTACGGCATCGCTAGCGGCGGCGCGGTGTCGTCGATCTTTGGCGGGAAAAAAGCCACTAACCAGATCACGCCCGTCGCGCAGAAACTTTGCTCCTACCTGGCGCGCACGCTCGACGCCGACGGCGGAACCACCTGTATTTACTGGGCCACCGGCCAGGCCGGCGGACGCATCGAGGAGGTCGGCGACCTCACCGCCGACCAGGCGGAGAAACATTCTTTTGGTCCGCCCAGGGTTTTTGGCACCGGCACGCAGTTGCTCCCCGCGGTCAAGTATTTCGTCGAGCGCTTCAAGGACGCTCCCTGGGGCTTTTACGTCTACATCACCGATGGTGAACTGCATGACCTCGAAGACGTGAAGCGCTATTCGAAACAGTTGGCCAAGGAGATTGCCGTCGGACAGCGCAAGCCGCTCAAGTTCGTCCTCATCGGCATCGGTGATCAGGTTAACGAGCAGCAAATGGAGGAACTCGACGACCTCGACACCGGCACGCCGATCGATTTGTGGGACCACAAATTGGCCGCCGAGCTGACGCGGCTCGAACAGATCTTTGCCGAGGTGATCGACGAACACGCCCGCGTCGCCGAGCGCGGCAAGATCCTCGACCCGCAGGGCAAAACCGTTCGCGATTTTTCGGACACCGGCGTGCCCGGTAAACTCGAATTCGAAATGCCCGCCGGTTCCGCCTACTTTACGCTCGAAGTGAACGGCAATCGGATTCATCAGGGCCTCAACGACATGGCGGTCGTTCCCGCGTCCGAAATCGCGGGCAGCGTCGCGACCAAGACTGTCGAAAAAGCCAAGCGCATTGAAGAACTCGATGAAGTCGTCCCCGCCATAGAGGAGGTCGAGATCGCATCGCCAGTCGACGCCGTCGAAAAAAAGGACGAGGACTGGATGGACTTCAATCTCGAATTTGAAAAGGACAAGCCGGATATTGATATCGGGAAAGACGACAAGAAATAACCGTCAACGCGATCGAAGGCCGTCCCAAAATCTGAAAGCGGCGACAGGTCGCAACGCAGTCCAAAGCAAAAGAGTCCGCGCACGTCTTTTGCTTTGGACTGCGTGCGACCTGTCGCCGCTTTAAGAATTTCGGGGCGTGCCTGACGGATGCTCCCACATCACCACGACCGGCGTCGCGGCGGAGAGTGATTTGCGAAATGAGAATAGAACACGGATGCCACTGATTCGACGGATCAACACGGATCAGAACATGATTTCCTCTGATCCGTGCGAATCCGTAGAATCCGTGTCATCCGTGTTCTATCGGCCGCGCAGCACACCGGCTCGGGCCGTTCGCGGGCGAAAAGCCCCGCACCTGCGGACAGCCGCTCACCCGGACGCAGTTGCCAGGCCGGGCCCCAAGCGTTTCGATCGGCGGACCAGAACGGCCGTTCCCGGGTGACGACGATCGGGACCGGCTCGCCGGCAACATGCAGGTCCCACGTCTCGCCTTGCCCATGCCGGAAGATCGCCGAGCACAGTCGGTGAAGCTCAGGTCGCATGTTGTCAAGAACCGGCCCGGCGATTTATACTACCTTCAAAGACGACCGGAGCAATGCTTATGCGAACTGACCAAAGCCGCAACGGCGCCAGTCCGGCGGCGATTTTCACCCGCATGTGGGAATCCGACGATGGCAAGCTCTCCCGAACGCTGGCTCGGCTTGTCTTAAAGGCCGGCTTTCCCGAACGCGACCGGGCGCGCATGCACGAACTGGCCATGAAAAACCAGGAAGGCACGATTTCCGACGCCGAGCTGAATGAATTGGACAATTACGTCTTGGCCGGCGACCTGATGGCGTTGCTCCAGTCCAAGGCGCGGCGAACCCTGCAAACCAAGAAATCGGCGTAGTGCGTCATGGACGAGCAATTGCAGGCCGAGGTCCGCCGCCGCGCGGGAAACGCCTGCGAGTATTGCCGATTGCCTGCGACCGCCCACCCAGGTCCATTTGAAATCGAGCATATCATCGCCAAGCAGCATCGCGGCGAGACGGAACTGAGGAACCTGGCATTTAGCTGCCTGCGATGCAACCGATTCAAAGGTCCGAACATCGCCGGGCTCGCGCGAATTGGTTCACGAACCGTGCTCGTGCCGTTATTTCATCCGCGGCGGCACAAATGGTCGCGTCATTTTCGTTGGAATGGTCCAATCCTGGTTGGAAAGACCGCGATCGGCCGCGCGACGATCGAAGTTTTCGCGATCAACGATCCACTCCGTGTCGCCGTCCGCGAAGCTCTGATTCAAGATGGCCTGTTTCGGCCAACAACGTGAAACGGTGCCGGAAAATGCTGACAAATGATTCGACGAATTTCGGCGTTGAGAACTGTCGCCGATGCGGTAACAATGATCCCCCTCGACCTCCAAATTGAAGACCGGCTCGACGTGTTCGCGCGGGGAAACGCCGAGCACCCGCGGCGTGGACCCGTCTTCCGCGGACAGCCGCTCGCCCGGACGCAGTTGCCAGGCCGGGACCCAAGCGGTTCGATCGGCGGACCGGAACGGCTGTTAATGAGTGACGACGATCGGGACCGGCTCGCCGGCAACATGCAGGTCCCACGTCTCGCCTTGCCAATGCCGGAAGTCCGCCGTCACCAGCCGCCCGAGGCCGCCCTCGATTCTTGGGCAGGCGGCGATGGCGAGCAATCTGAATTCTTAAGAGGCTAAAGAATGAGGAAGGCAGGAAGACAGGAACAATAAACCCGCGATCTTTTCCTGCGTTCCTGCCTTCCTCATTCATTCTTTGAAGCGCTCTCAAGCGGTGACCGGTCACGCGCAGTCCAAAGCATAAGTGCCGTCGATTGACTCCTTCGCTTTGGAGTGCGTGCGACCTGGCGACCGGAGCAATGCTCATGCGAACTGACCAAAGCCGCAACGGCGTTCCCGAACGCGACCGGGCTCGCATGCACGAACTGGACGATTTTCCAAACAAATGTTCACTATTCTGATGAACAAAGTCGAAGACCGCCAAGGGTGGTACGCGCACACACGTGGCGCCCTTGGCGCCCTTTAGATTTTCCATGCGGAAAACAGCGGACTTTGAACCGCACATGGGCGAAGAGCGCCAAGACCGCCTTGGTAGGTGGCGGCCCTTTTTTCGCTCGTTCGCATTGAAAAACTCGCCTGATTCCATTAAAAGTTTCATGCTGGATAGGTTGGGTTGGCCAGGAGGGCCGCCGTCGATGAAGCTACGACATCCGATTTGGATTCGAATCGTCGCGTTCGTTATGGCCTGGGTCGTGCGGATCTGGATCGGCTCGTTGCGGATGCGCAAATTGCCGCGGACGGCCGTCGGCATCCGGTCGATCCACACGACGAGCGATGCATCTATGCCGTCTGGCACGGATCGACTTTGAGCCTGCTGGCGGTCAAGAGCCCGATGGACGTCTTGGTCAGCCAGCATGCCGATGGCGAACTCATCGCCCAGACCTGCCGGTTTTTGAACGTCGGCGTGGTTCGCGGATCGACGACTCGCGGCGGAATGGCCGCGGCGCTGGCAATTGCCCGCTCGCGTGCCACGAGGCATGTGCTGATCACGCCGGATGGCCCGCGGGGCCCGCGCCATCGGTTGCAGTTGGGGACCGTCGGCCTGGCATCCATGACCCGACTGCCAATCGTGCTAATCGCGATTGGCAATTCCGCAGCGCGACGACTGAAGAGTTGGGACCGGCTCAGCCTGCCCTGCCCGGGAAGCGTGACTTGCGCGGTGCTGTCGGAGCCGATCGAGGTTCCGCCCGGCTTGAGCCGCCCTCAGTTGGAACAGCATAGGGGCCGGATTGAACGCCGATTTCTACACTTGACCGAGTTGGCCGAACGCTGGGCGACAGACCGGCAAAAAGCCCTCGCCATCGGACCTGACGGCGACTGCCGAAGTGGAGAACGAGCAGCGAATGTCCGCCTGATTCCGTGAAATCCGTTCGATTCTAGTCAAAGGAGAATCTGAATGAATCGCGACGCCTTGCGCCAGGCGCTGGCCGAACTGGTGGAACAGGAAACGGGCGCCAAACCGGACCGACTTGCCGATGACACCGTCCTGACCGATGGACTCGGGATGGATTCGATCGACCTGATCGGTCTGGTCGTGCAGGTGGAAAACCGCTTCAAAGTCAAAATTGCGACCGAGGAGTTGCGGAAAATCGCCCAAGTCGGCCAGTTATTGGATCTGTTGGAGGCCAAGATCGCGGCCGGCGCCGCGGAATCGGCCGCCAGGTAAATGGAACGCGCGGGAGCGGGAGTGAGCGAGACCCATGAGGTGTTGGCCGAGTCCCCGATCGCCGCCTGGGCTTCCGTCGCGATTCCCCTGGGCGAAATCGACGGCCTGCGCCGCAGCCTGGACCGATTCATATCAAGCCGGTCGGACCAAAGACGTTTCGATTCGCGGACGAACTGACCGTCGCCGGCACGGCGGCGATGCTGCGCGCGATCCATGATTTCCGTATGAAGGAACAATCGTTCGCCGAGTGGGGCGTCGTCGGCTCGCCGCGATTTGCCGGGCGAATGATCACCGCGGCCAACATTCAAAAGAGCAAATCGGATCCGCATTTCAGCATTTCGCCGCACATTATTCCGAATTTCTGCCTGCATTCGCTTTCCGGAGCGGCGAGCGTGGCGTTTGGAATTCGTGGGCCAAACTTTGGGGTCGGCGGCGGGCCGGAGCAGTTCCGGAATCGTTCGCTACCGCGATGTCGGTCCTCGCCGAAAATCGAATTCCCGGCATCTGGGTCGTCGTCGCCGAATTCAACCCGGAACCGAACACCCGACGGGGCGGGAAAGTGCCTGAATGATGTCGCGGCCCATGCCGTGGCGATTGCCCTCGCACCCGGAGCATCGGCAGGCTCGCTGAAATTGAGTCGTTCATTGGATCCTGCCCTTCCCGGTTTCGTTCGTGACCTTCAAAACTTCATCCAGACCGTTCCACGGCCATGCGGATGGAAGTGCGGACTGAACGGACTGGGATCGATCGAGTTGACTCTTTCGCCCATATTCCCGACCATCGATTGATTGATGCGATCGCATTCACGAGTTTGGATCACCGGCATTGGGACCGCCAACCCGATGGGGGTTTCCTACGCGGAAACGGCCGCGGCCTTGCTCGCGGGCCGTTCGGGAATTAGCGTCATCGATCGTTTCAACATCCGAAAACAAAACAGCCGCATCGCCGGATTGATCGCGCCGATTCCAACGCCCTCGGGTTGGACTGAATCTCAATTCGCGATGCTCGAGCGAATGGATCGCCTGGCGACCTGGTGCGCCGTCGAGGCGGTGCGCGACTCCGGCTGGCTTGGTCGGCAATCGAGTCGCCGTTTTGGCCTGGTACTGGGCAATGGCGGCGAATGGCTTCGTCTGTGGGAAGCCGACGCGGATGCCGGAGGCACCCGGGTGATCGACCCAAAAGACGATCGCGAAACGCCGGCCCATTCGCTGCGCAATTGGCTCGGGCTATCCGGCCCCGCCGTCACCGTCGCCGCCGCCTGCGCCAGCGGCAATTATGCCCTGAACGAAGCACGAAAATGGATTCAACGCGGCTGGGTCGACTTTGTCTGGCAGGTGCGATCGACTTGACCGTCTCGCCGTTGGGATTGGCGTCGTTCGATAATCTTCGCGCCCTTTCCACCAAGCGAAACGAGTCGCCGCAACAAGCGTCACGGCCATTCGACAAGGACCGCGATGGCTTCGTCATGAGCGAAGGCGGCGTCATATTTGTGCTGGAGTCGGAACAATCAGCTCGTTCTCGCGGAGCAAAAGGGTATGCGGAACTCGCCGGCTTCGGCGCCAGCAGTGACGCCTTTCATCTGGTCATTCCCAGCAGCGACCCGGAGCCGATGGCCAACGCCATGAGCCAGGCGCTGGCGGACGCCGGGATTTCACCCGGCGGAAATCGGCTACGTCAACGCCCATGCTACCAGCACGCCGGTGGGCGATGTCGGCGAGTCGCGGGCGATTCGCCTGGCGCTGGGCGATGCCGCGTCAGGAGTGCCGGTCAGCTCGACCAAGGGCATGTCCGGGCCATTTGATTTGCGCCGCGGCCGCCATGCGAGACCATCGCCTGCATCGCAGCGTTTGAAAATCAAGCCATTCCGCCCACCATCAATTTGGATGAACTCGACCCCGAATGCGCCGGCCTGCTCCATGTCGCGAATCAAGCCATCGAACGCCCCGTTTCCATCGCGGTGAACAATTCCTTCGGCTTCGGCGGCAGCAACACCTGCATGGTGCTGCGAAAGGTCCGATAACCGCCACGGCTATGCTATGCTTGGACGACGCCCAATCCCGATCTGCGTGCCTCATGCGCGACACCGAAGCGATGCTGCGGCTGGTGACGAACCATCCCGAACTGGATGGCCCGCGGCTCATTTACGCCGATTGGCTCACCGAGCGAGGCGACCCACGCGGATCATTCATTCGCTTTCAATGTGAATTGGCCCAGCCCGGCATTGCGGAATCGCGTCGCGCGGAGTTGCAGGCGACCGTCGATTCGCTGTTAAAGCTCCACCAGGCCGACTGGATCGGCGGGCTCAAGGGATTGGTCAGCGGCTATCGCTTTCATCGCGGCTTTCCTGAAACCATATTTATCGATCCGTTCAATTTCCTTCAGCACGCGGAGCACATTTTTCAGGCAGCCCCGATTCGGCACGTCCATTTGCTGGATGTCGCCGAGCAAATTGGCGCGATTGCCCGTTCGCGGCACTTGGAGCGCCTTAGCGGTTTGACGATTTTCGCCAGCCATGCCGGCGACCAGGTGGCCAGGGCCATGGCGGCCTCGCCCTGCGTTCGCAACCTGCGCGAATTGAATCTCGGGCGAAACCGCATCGGCGATGACGGCGTCGCCGCCCTGGTTCAATCTGAAAACCTTTCGCGGCTTGCGTCGCTCGATTTGAGCGAGAATAACCTGGGCGAAATCGGGGCTTTTTCGTTGGCCTCATCCACTCACCTGTCGCAACTGACCCTTTTGAACTTGAACGACAACCGCGTCGGCACCGGCGGGGCACACGCGCTCCTGACCAGCAATCGCCTGCCCTCGCTTCATTGCCTGCGCTTGGGCCACAATCATATCACGCAGTTCTTGCGTCTGGACGACGCCCGCATGCTTCGGCGATTGCGCACGCTTACACTCAACGGCAATGGGCTGGATAGCGCGGGCATCGCGCCGCTGGTTGAATCGCCGCACGCGATTGGCCTGCAGTCACTCGATTTGAGCCATAACGCGCTGGGAGATGCCGGGGCGGAACTCCTGTCGCGATCACCGAATCTCGCCGGCCTGCGAACCCTGCTCCTCAGCGACAACCGCATCACCGACGCGGGAGTGCGAATCCTGGCATCGTCGCCGACGTTGGCCGGACTCACCACGCTGAAGCTTTCCAACAATTTGATCGGCGACGCGGGGGTGCAGGCGCTGGTCGATTCGCCATTTCTTCAACGTGTCAGCCGGCTGGTTTCGGCCGAAGTTTGATGATTCCGCTCACATTCAAGGCAGTGCCGATTCGTTGTATTCACTTGACCAGCTGGAGTTTCGTGACACCAAAAGGGGTGCACGGCCCTTATGAAACGATCATGACCGCAAAACGCTCGCTTAAGACGTACTCGCGGGTCCGGAAATCAACTTCTGCAACAAGCGGAAGTGGATTTCATCAAATCCCATTCGCTGGTAGGTCCGTTGGGCGGCGTGATTGGCCTTTTCGACGTATAGCCGCATGGCCGCGACATTGCCGTCGATCTCGGCGAGTCGCTCGATGAATTCGAGGATGGAGCGGAATACGCCGTTCTTTCGCCGATCATCGCGGACATAGACGCTTTGAATCCACCAGATCCAACCGTCGCGCCAGTCGCTCCATTCATAGGTAATCATGATTTGGCCGATCACCTCGCCGCCGTCGTCGGCAACGAAATAGCGGCCGCGAAGCGGATCGGCCAATACCTTGGCGACGCCGGCCTGCAAGACCGCCGGATCGAGCGCCAAGTTTTCGGTTTCCAGCGCCAGGCGACGGTTGAATTCGACAATCGCCGCCGCGTCGATGGCCGAGGCAGGACGGACAATAAAGGACATGGTTGCCTCGATTGTTGGACTCCGTAATCTAACGATTCTAAGACGTTCCCGAAAGGACGCCCAATGGATCTGACGCGGTTCATTCGAGATATTCCGGATTTTCCGAAGCCCGGCATTTTGTTCAAGGACATTACGCCGCTATTGGCGGAGCCGGCGGCCTTCGCCGAGGCCATTCGCCGATTCGTGGAGCAGTATCGCTCGCGGCAGATCGACGCGGTCGCCGCGGCCGAGGCCCGCGGCTTCCTCTTCGCCGCCCCGCTGGCGCTCGAACTCAAAAAACCGCTCATCCCCTTGCGAAAGCCCGGGAAACTGCCTTACCGGACCTATAGCCTGAAGTACGAGTTGGAATATGGCAGCGCCGAACTGCAGATGCACATCGACAGCATTGTCGACGGCGCCAAAGTGCTTTTGATCGACGATCTGCTGGCCACCGGCGGCACCATGGCGGCCGGTTGCCAGTTGATCGAGCAGGCCGGCGGCAAAGTCGCCAGTTGCGCATTCCTGGTGGAGCTATCGTTCCTCGAAGGCCGCCAGAAACTCGAGCCGCGCGAGGTGTTCAGCCTGATCACCTACTGAGCGGCGACCCAGCGCAATCTAGGATGCGAATCGAAATGATCGACTTCGAAAAATCCGGCGGACTGGTTCCCGCGATCGCGCAGGACGCCGCGTCCGGACAAGTCCTGATGCTGGCCTGGATGAACAAGGAATCGTTTGACGAGACCGTGCGCACTGGCCGCGCCGTTTATTGGTCGCGAAGCCGCGGCAAATTGTGGCGCAAAGGCGAGGAAAGCGGCCATGTTCAGGAAGTGAGAGAAATCTTCGTGGACTGCGACGCCGACACAATCCTGTTGAAAGTGAATCAGGTCGGCGGCGCCGCCTGTCATGAAGGTTATGCCAGTTGTTTTTTCCGAAAGCTGGAAGGCGGCCAGTTGAAGATTGTCGCCGAGCGACTGTTCGATCCCAAAGCCGTGTACGGCCCCAAGACAAAATGACGATGACCAAAGCGATTCTGAAACTCGGCCTGCCTGCCGGCAGCCTTCAAGAGGCGACCGCCGATTTGTTCCGCAAGGCGGGCTATAAGATCACGTTCGCCAGCCGAAGCTATTATCCCTCGATCAACGATCCCGAGATTGAATGCACATTGGTGCGCGCTCAGGAAATGCCGCGTTACGTTGAAAACGGTTCGTTCGATTGTGGGCTCACTGGCTACGACTGGATTCTTGAAAATGATGCCAAAGTGGCGGAATTGGCGGAACTCGTATTTAGCAAAGTCAGCCGTCGCCCGGTTCGCTGGGTGTTGGCGGTGCCGAACGATTCGCCAGTTCGGGAGATCAAGGATCTGCAAGGAAAGAGGATCGCCACGGAAATCGTCAATATGACGCAGCGCTGGCTGAAACAGCACGGCGTGGAAGCCCAGGTCGAATTCAGTTGGGGAGCGACCGAGGTCAAGCCGCCGCGCCTGGCGGACGCGATCGTCGAGGTCACCGAGACCGGTAGCTCGCTCCGCGCGAATAACTCCGCATTGTTTGCGATCTGATGCAAAGCACCACACGGTTTATCGCCAATACGGAATCCGCCAAGGACCCCTGGAAGCGGCAAAAGATGGACGACCTGATTCTTATGCTCCGCGGTGCGATGGCCGCCGAGAACAAGGTCGGTCTGATGATGAATGTGCGCCGAGCGGACCTGGAAGCGGTCCTGAAGATTCTCCCGGCGTTGAAAAACCCGACCATTTCGTCGCTTTCTGACGCCGAATGGGTCGCGGTGAACACCATTCTCGACGAAGACACGGTTCGTCATATCGTCCCGAGTTTGAAGAAAGCAGGAGCATGCGGCATCGTCGAATACCCGCTCAGCAAGATCATTGATTGACGAGGTTCGGTTGTGGGCCAGAAGACCTGGGGCGGCCGCTTTGAGGGCGGCACCGACAAGCGGGTCGAGGAGTTCACGGAGTCGATCTCCCTTGATCGCCGGCTATACCGGTACGACATTCGTGCCAGCCAGGCCCATGCGCGCATGCTGGCCGAGGTCGGCTTGTTGAAGCCGGATGAAGCCGAGCAAATCGCAACGTCCCTCGACGAAATTGGCGGAGAAATCGAATCGGGCAAGTTGACGTTTACAACCGCACTTGAAGATATTCACACCCATATCGAGCATGCACTGGTGCAGCGGCTCGGCGACCTCGGCCGCAAACTGCACACCGGCCGCAGCCGCAACGACCAAGTTATTACCGATGTCAAGCTCTGGCTTCGCGACGCCATCGACGAATCCGTCGAACTATTGACGTCTGTGCAAAAGTCTTTGTTGGCGGCAGCCGAGCGCAATCGCGATCTCGTGCTGCCGGGCTACACTCACATGCAGCGTGCTCAACCGGTGCTGGCGGCCCATTACTTTCTGGCTTACATCGAGAAGTTTCACCGCGATCGCGGGCGGCTCGCCGACGGTCGCAAACGGGCCAACTTCCTTCCGCTTGGCGCCGCCGCGATGGCCGGCACCTCCATACCAATCAATCGCGACAGTGTCCGCGAAAAGCTGGAATTCGAGGCGCTGGCCGCGAACAGCCTCGATATTTCCAGCGACCGCGATTTTCTGCTCGAATACCTCTTCGCACTTTCCACGATCGCATTGCATTTGAGCGGCTGGGCCGAGGAATGGATTCTCTGGACCACCACCGAGTTTGGCGTCATCGAATTGCCCGACGCGTTTTGCACCGGATCGAGCATCATGCCGCACAAGAAAAATCCGGATGTTCTTGAATTGATCCGAGGGAAAACGGGGCGAGTCATCGGCGCCTCTAAATTCCCTTTTTGTGTTGCTGAAGGGACTTCCGCTCGCGTACAATCGTGACCTGCAAGAAGACAAGGCGGCGTTATTCGAAGCCCACGATACGGTCGCCGCTTGCTTGAATGTCGCGGCCCCGCTCATCGACGGCATGCGCTTTCGCCGCGAAAACATTGAATCCCGGCTGGAAGACGGCTTCCTCGATGCGACGACGCTGATGGAATCGTTCATCCTTCGCGGTATGCCGATGCGCCTGGCCCATGAAGCGGTTGGCAAGCTAGTGCGCCAATGCGAGCAGCAAAAATGCCGCCTGGTCGATCTTCCGGCATCCGCTTATGAGTCGATCCAGCCCGGCCTCGGACGCGACATTTACTCGGTGCTGGGAGTCAAGAACGCGCTGGCCGCGTTTCGCGGCGCCGGATCGACCGCGCCGGCCGAAGTCGAAAAGCAGTTGGAGTTTTGGCGGTCACAATTGTTGCCGAAAGGTCAATAGCCTCGATGGATCACTTTGAATATCAAAATCGGGTTTTGCATTGCGAGGATGTGCCGGTGCCGGAATTGGCGCGGGTTTACGGCACGCCGCTGTATGTTTACAGCACCGCCACGTTGCTGCATCATCTGAAGCAAGTTCAAACCGCCTTCGCCCGCCCGTCCGCTGATCTGCTACAGCCTAAAAACCAACGGGAACATTCACATCGGCCGGCTCATGGCCGAACACGGGGCGGGCTTCGATGTCACATCCGGCGGCGAATTGTTCCGCGCCTCGCCTGCGGGCGCGAAGGGCGACGACATCGTTTTCGCCGGCGTCGGCAAAACAGATGAGGAGATTCGCTACGCTCTAAAGTCGAACATTCGCTTCTTCAACGTCGAAAGCGAGGAAGAACTTTTGAATCTGGGCGAAGTGGCCCGGTCGATGGGAGCGGTCGCGAGCGCCGCGCCTGCGCGTGAATCCGGACCTGCCGCCGAAGACGCACGCCAAGACCGATACCAGCGTCAAAGGGGTGAAGTTCGGGCTCGATATCAATACAGTAATTGAGGTCGCCCAGCAAGTCGTCGGCCACCCACATCTGAAGGTAATTGGCGTTCACATGCATCTTGGTTCGCCGATCTTATCCGCCGAACCGTACAGACAAGGCGTGGCGAAAGCCGTGAGCCTGGTCGCGAAGCTGCGCGAGCAGGGACACGCAATTACCCATTTGAACATGGGCGGCGGTTTCGGAATTCATTATCGAAAACAGGAAGCGCTGCCGGCGTCGGCTTTCGCCGAGGTGATCGTGCCGGCGGTCGAACAGACCAGGTGCCAGCTCGTCTTGGAGCCCGGCCGCTTCATTGTCGGCAACGCCGGCATACTCGTCGGCCGCGTCGTGTTCACGAAATCGACCGGCGGCAAGCAATACGTCATTCAAGACGCGGCGATGAACGATCTCATTCGGCCGACGCTCTATGATTCGTTTCATCGGATCTGGCCGGTGGAGCCGGCCGATGGATTGCCCTGCCCTCCGAGCGACTATGAGATCGAAATGCCGGGCACGCGCAGGCAGGATGTCGTGGGCCCGGTATGTGAATCGGGGGACTTTCTGGCGAAGGATCGATATTTGCCGGCGATGCGGCGTGGCGAACTCTTGGCGGTTTTTAGCGCGGGAGCGTACGGAATGGCCATGAGTTCCAATTATAACGGTCGGCCAAGGGCTGCCGAGGTTCTCGTCGAGGGCAATCGTCACCGTTTAATTCGTCGCCGCGAAACTTACGAAGATCTCGTGCGGGCCGAACAGGAGGTTTCGGCCTGATGTGGTAGGATTCCCGAACGGAGAATCTTGAAATCGCGTTCAAACACGCCAATTCATTGTCGATGAATGAGTTGGGAAGTTGAACCACGACTTGGGGAGATGACACCGGTGTCACAGCATTCCGTCCGCTATGGCCTGGCCATGGCTCTGTTGCTCGCCGGTTCGACTGCCGCGTTTGCCCAGCGCACCGAACTGGACCAATTGCGCAAACCTCAAACCGTTCCCCAGTATTGGGATGCCGTCAAGCTCGAAATCCGGCTCGGCAAGTTCGACACCGCGGCGGAATACCTGAAAGGTTTGCTGGCGCTCAACCCCAGCGACAAAGATTTCCTCGCCCTGGAGGAAAAGGAAGGCATTGCCGCGTTTCTCGCCCTCAACAACATTCCCAAGTGGTCCAACAACAAACAGGTCGATCAGGAAGCAAAAAACAACGTTCGAACGTTGATCGGCAAGGTGACCACGGCCGTCAAGGCCCTGCGGTCCGATCCGGAACGAATCAAAGTCTTCATTCGCAATCTCAGCGCCAGCCCCGAGGAACGCGAATACGCCCTGGTTGAATTGAAAAAATCGGGCGCCGCGGTAATGCCGCAGTTGATCGGCACGATCCAGCATTCCGACTTGCAAGAGCGCGGCGACCTCTTGGCGGTTCTTCCCAAATTGGATCGCGACACGGTGCCGCCGCTTTTGGCCGCGTTTGACATTCCCAACGTCACCTTGCGCGTCGACTTCATCAACGCGCTGGCGGCCCGCCCGGATATTCTCGAACTACAGCATCACACGCTGACCGATGTTCGACCGACGCTTTGGCACTTGTCGACCGGCAATGACTTAGCGGCCCAAAAAGCAAAGGCGCTGTTGCGTGCATTGACCGGAATTCCGGCGACTCGGATGCCCAAGGCCTCGGCCGCCCTGACCGAAGCCGCCGAGAATATTTATCAACACAAGTCGACGCTGAATAAGGACCCGAACGTCACCATTTGGAAATACAACGGCCAGCAAGTCGTGCCGCAAAAATTAACGTCGACTCAGGCCGAGGAATATTACGGTCTCCGATTTGCTGCTGGGCGATTGAAGCGGAGCCGGATTCCGAGGCGGCGAAGGTTGCGTTTCTTAGCATCGCCCTTGAAAAGGCACTCGAGCGCGCCGGCTTGGAAGCCAAACTCGCGAAGGCGGATCCGCAAGTTCATCAGTTGCTCGCGGAAGCCTCGCCGGCGACGCTCTACATGATGCTCGATCGCGCGCTGAAGGAAAATCACTACACGGTCGCGTTGGGCGTCGTTCAGATCATCGGCGAGCGCGCCGAAGTCCGCGGCGTGAAAGGAAGCATCGACGCGCTGGTTCGGGCGTTGAACAGCCAGGACCGGCGCGTTGCCCTGGCCGCGGCCGATGCGCTGAGCCGCCTGCCGGGAAACGTGGGCCAGCAAATGTCAACGCGAATCATTGAGGTCTACCGCGCGGTGCTCGCGGGCGCTCCGCCGGGCGAAGGCGCATTTCGCCGACCGAAGGCGCTGATCGCCGACCCGGATGCGGCGCGGGCCGAGCTGTTCTCGGACGCCATTCGCGATGCCGGTTTCGACCCGGTCATCACGCGTACCGGTCGGGAAACGCTTCGCCGGCTGAATGAAGCCGCGGATATCGACGTGATCTGGGTCAGCAACGAACTGCCCTATCCGATGCTGCCCGAGTTTCTCGCCCAGGCCCGATCCGATTATCGTTATGGCCGGTTGCCGATGTTCATCGCGATCTCCCAGGATGTGAATAAGCTGCGGCTCCCAGAAATGTCCGTGCGGCTGGAGCAGGCAGATCATTTGGTCGGCGCCGACGTACGCGGCAATCGCAAACTCAAAATCGACCTGAGCAAGATGCCGCTCAAAGCAACGCTAAAATATGACGCATTTCAATTGAGCGGCAGCGAACAGGCGGCGCTCGATGAATGGCTGGCGACGCTGACGCGCGAGCAACCGTTGATCCGCGCCACGATCCGCTCGAAACTGATCATTCGAATCGGGATCACCGACAAGGACGAGCCGGGACTGGAAGCACGCCTGCGTGAACTGGTGGAGAACTTGCCGCAAGTCAATGCCATACGCGATCCCGCCACGGTGTTGACCCTGGAAATGGATGGGTCGATTCAGCCCCCGGAATTGCTTATGACGCGGTTGGCGAACCTGGAACGCGACTTTGGCGCCGCTCGAAATCGGGTGATCCGAATCTCGCGTCAACGGCCGACCTGGATTATTTTGACGAACGTGAACGCCTACCCGCCCCTGCCTCCCCGTGCCCCGAGGACGCTTGGCCCGAACGACAAGGGCGACGAGGATTTCGTGGTTCGTTCGTCCCCCGGTACAGTACGGGACGATCGCACCGCCGCCCGCGTGTCGGAATTGCCGGAATTGGAAGCTCGACTCGCTCGAATTGCCAAGCCATATCAAAACGTGCTGGTGGTTCAACAACCGCTGTTGGCCGAAGGCGTGGCCGACGCCATGCGGGAGATGCGAACGACGACTGGCCCCATGGCCGCTCCTTTGTCCGAGTCGGAGCGAAAAAATCACCAAAAGCGGGCGATCGAAGCGCTTCGATTGATGGCGACGGGCGTCATCCCGGGATTCGACGTTCGCCCGGCCGCCAATGAAATCATCGCCGCCACTCGCAACGACGATCTGGCGCCCGCGGCGATCGAGGCGACGGGCCGCCTCGGCAAGAAAGAAGCCCAACAAGCGCTGGCTGAGGTCGTGCTCGCGACGGCCCGTCCCGCCGCCATTCGGCGCAGGCCGCCGAGGAACTTGTTCGCCATGTGCAGCGCTTTGGGTCATCCCATATTACGGACTCGCAGATTGCCGGGTTGATCAAGCTCATGGATGTCGAGGCGAATCCGGACGTCAAGGCCGGCGTTTCGCTGGTGCTCGGAACGCTGCCGCGAGAGCGAGTGCTCAAGAACTTCACCTCGCCAGAAGCACGCAATAAGTGGCTCAGTCGCATGATCGATTATCGGCCGCTATCCGGGCCGGCCAAGGCCCCGAGCCCGGACGGGAAATAGCGACTTTTCCTAAACTTTTCCGCGGGGCGGCTTTGCGAGGCAATCGCGGAGCCGCCCCGCTTGTTTTCATTACAATGTCCTCGCGCAAGTTTGCCGACCTGGTGCATTCGGACATTGAACGGAACAAAGAGCATGGAGTGGAGGCTTGGCATGGCTCCCGACACCCCGCCCAAAGCGGCGCATCCGAACATCGGCGAACTCATGGCTCGATACCTCGAGAATCAGACCAAAGCTCGCGGCGCGGGCGTCGGCGAAATGCCGGTTTACGAGGTCGAACCCTACGAGGCCGCGGCGTTTCCCTTGGTCGAACCGCGGACGGCCTGGGACGAGGCGGTCGCCGCCGTGCGCCTGCTCGATCCCGAAATGGCCCGACTCAATATCGCCCCGCCTTCAGACTGGTCGAGCCTGATTTCGGGACTGGACCCGATCGCGGCGATCTCATTTGCGGCGGGCAATTTTCCGCAGCTGGTTCGCGATCTGCCCGCGTTGATTCGGACCGCACGCCGTTCGGAATTGCAGCCGAAACCGACGGCGGCCTTGGATGGTTCGTCACTCGAATCTTGGGCTGTTCGAGTTGCCAAAAAAGGCCTGCTCCCCGACACGTTGATCGCGGTCGGCTCGCTGCGTTTGGCCGGCAAGTTCGAGGCTGCGGGCCAACAGATCGACGAATTGAGATCGAAGGCAGGCGACCGCTGGCAGGCAGCCCTGACGAACGAAGAAGCCGCTCTGGCGTGGCACCGCGGCGACTGCGACCGCGCCGCCGAACTTTGGCAGAAACTTCCAGAAAGCGCTCCGGTTTGTTTCAATCGCGGCATGTCTTCGTTGTTCCGCGACCAGGCCCCAGCGGCCCGCGCGGCTCTGACACAGGCCATTGCACTTCTGCCGGAAGATGATGCCTGGCACCATTTGGCTCGGCTATATCTGGCGCTTGCCGGCATCTAGCATTCGGCGGGTGAATCCAAGAACCCCTGGTCTCGGTCAACAGGCCGATCCGGGGGTTTCTTCATTTTCCACCGCTGGAACTGGCAAAACTCAAAGCTCTGATCTCTGCTTGCTTGTCCGAGTGGCGTTTCGCCATAAAATCGGCAACGCGGAGCGGTTCAAGACTTGGAGCGATTATCGCCAAAGTCCGCGACGCCCCAAAAAGGAGATTGGCGAAATGGCGGCTCAGCAGTTGCCGGTCGGGTATGCGACGAGAACCAGGTCGGAAATGTCGATAACGAGGCTGATTGGCCTCGGATTGACGCCGGGCAAGCTTCGCGGCTTGCAGCGAATCAGCAATGCCAACGGTACGTTGACCATGGTCGCCACCGACCAGAACAGCGCCATGATGAGTATGATTCAGGATTCCCGCGAAAATAAGGGCCAGCCTGTCGAATACGACGAAATGGTCGACGCCAAGTGTGCCCTGGCCCAGGCGATGGCACCGTATGCGAGCGGCATTCTGATCGACGCCTACTACGGGGCGCTCAGCGCGATGGCGAGCGGAAGCCTGCCGGCCCACAAAGGCATGCTCATCCGCATCGAGCGTTCCGGGGCCAAATTCGACAACGGGCCCGCGAAAGATCTGCCGAAAGCCGACTATGAGCTTGGGTTGAGCGTTGCCAAGATCAAGCGGATGGGCGCCGACGCCGTGAAGCTACTCGCCCCGTTTGAACCGGCTCAGCACGATTCGGCGGAACATCAAATGGCGTTCGTGCAGGAAATCCACGAGGAATGCCGCAGACACGACATTCTCATGGTGCTTGAACCCGTGGCGTTCGAGTTCGTCAAGCGTTATGAGGACGACCCGAACAAAAAAGACAAAGACGGCAAGCCGGTCAAAAAGGCGATCAAGGAAAGTAAAAAGGCGAAGGATCGCGACAATTACGTTCAACGCAAGGCCGCGACCGTCATCGAAACCGCCCGCTATCTTTCGCGATACTGCGACGTTTACAAGGCGGAATTTCCCGGCACGCTCGAGGTCGAGTCCGACTCGCAATTGGCTGAGAATCTCAAGGCGTTGAACGCCGCCTGCGAGCGCCCCTGGGTGCTCCTGAGCGCCGGCGTCGATTTCAAAGACTACAAGAAACAGGTCGAAATGGCGATGGCGGCCGGGGCCACCGGCGTTCTTGGCGGCCGCGCCTTCTGGAAGGAATATTTCCTGCAAAAAGGCGGCGACAAAAAAGCCGAATACCTCGAACAAACTTGCGCCGACCGCGTCCGACAGATCAACGATCTCGTGCTGGCCAAGGCGTTGCCCTGGTTCGCCCGCTACGGCATCACCGCCGAGCAACTGCACAGCGTCCGCGCCGCCGAAGGCTGGCACCTGCGTTACGGCGGCTCATTCGGCGGCGGCGCGGCCAGCGTCTTGGGTGACGGCGCCTACTGAGGCGACGTGTCTTCTTAGGATCTGTCTTCTTTGAAACTTGCTGTTTTCTGCTTGGAAAACTCTAAGCGGACAGATCTCACCGCCGCGCCACCCCCAAATCTGTCTTCTTAGAAATTGTTGATCAAGATAGTGAAGTTTCCGGCCATTTTGCGCCTTCCGCGGATCAGCCTGCAGGCCGGAATCGATGCGCGGGTCCATTTTGTCATTTTTCTGTGGTGCGCACTATTCCGACTGCTAAACTGGGGTCGGCGTTCGGGCGTGGACAGAATTGGAGGAAGCCCCATGGCGATTTCTTGCGTCCGCTGCGGAACGATTGCTCTGATATTGCTTTCGATCGCATCAAGTTCCTTTGCGGTCCCGGTGCCGGCCGCCAACTCGGCGACGATCAAGGATCGGGCCAATTACATTCCTCGCCGCAAACATGTGCCGCTTCCGGGTAAGATCGTTGCGATCCTCTTGCCCGACGCCCAGCCCGTTCTGAGCCTCGAGGGCCGCAGCGGGCCGGCGAACCAACTGTGCATCGGCTACAACGGCAGCAGTTATCGCTGGGTCTATGTGCAGGTCAAGGAGCGGCCGATGATCGGTTCGCTGAACCTGCCGGTCGGCGACAAGGGCGAAAAAAAACGATTCGACAGCTTGAGCCTGGCGACGCCGGAAACGGTGAAGCAATTCGGCATCAAGGGGCGATACGCCCTGGTCGAGGTCGAAGTGAATGGCGGACTTGGCAGCCCGGCGGACGATTCATTCGTGGCCACGAAGATGCGGCAGCTTGATGACACGAAAGAATTTCCCTTCAAACTCGACGATGTCATTGCGAACGTGCGACAGCAATACGAGCAACGCGTCAAGGATCAGGTCCGGGAAATCGACTCTGGAATGGCCAAAGCCGCCTCGGGTGCGATCAAGGATCATAAGGCCACCGGACCGCGTGAACGCGCCGCGGTAATGTTCGTGACCTGGCTACCCGAGGCCAAGCGACTGCGAGTCCATTTCCGCACCACGATTTCCGACGGCGAATACCAGTACGCCGGCGGCGTGAATATCGACCTGGGCGGCGCACGAACGATGAAAGCCGGCGCCGATCGCCGTCGCGACCCGGAAAGTTGGTTCCAGTGTGCGGCAGTACGGCTTACGGTACGGAACGCAGTTCGGCATCGATTTTGGAACGGCCTACGAAGTCGCACCGAGCGGCAAGATCGAAAAAACGCTGACGCTCCCCATCGCGAACTTCCAGCGCGACATCAAGGAGCCGCCGATTTTCAATCGCGGCGAGGCCGGGACGCGAGCGTTTCGCGGGGTTTCGACAGCCAGAATTCGGCGGTAATGAACCGACAATCATGAATCGCGAACTTGCGAAGAATCTCAAGAAAACATTCGATGCGTCGCTTAAGCGGGCTCCCGATGTTCGCAATGGAGAAAGGAAAGACTGGCAACAGGATTTATTCGTGCAAGACCGAAGGCGACATATGGTTTTTCATTTATCTCGTCATTTCGCGAGGACCGCTTCACCATTGAGCTTGCGTGGAATCGAGTTAGCGATTTACCGGAATCAGTTAGCAGTTTCTATCGCGACGAAGGAACAACGGGAGTAGCCAATATAGACGGTTCGCCAAAGCTCGTGTGCAGGTTTCGACTTGGCCGGTTAATGGATCCCCCACACGACCGTTGGTGGTATGTGCTGCCAGAGAAGTCGCTCGAGCAGATCATGGAGGAGATGAGGCAGATCACGGAAACTGGCGCTCCGGCTCCTTTGCCGATCGAGATGGGCAAGTCGAGAATACCGGAGCTGGTGGAAGATTCGCTGCACCAACTTCTCACGTATGGGGTGCCGTACTTGCAACGGATTGCAAAACAATTCGGCGTGACATTTTCGCCGCATGGAGCATCCAACTGACCCTCGGCGAGCCCAAGAACAATTGGTGTCGCTTCATATTTCAACAAACGATTGCGCGACCGCAAATAAATGAACTGACACTACGTGGATCATTCCTGCCGTCGGCGAAAAGCATCCAAAAACTCCCAAAGCGGTGTCAAGCCACCGCACTCCGAAATGAGTTCTTTCGGAGTGCGGTGGCTTGACACCGCTTTGGGAGTTTTTGGAGAGCAAGTCGCGGCTTGATGTCGATCGCAGTTTTTTGGCCCTCGCGCTATTTCCATTTCGCGTCGCCCCATTAATCAGTCGACGCGCAATGACATCCGTTAACGAAATGCAGGATCTCCGCGACTCGGCGAATTGGTCTGGATCTGCTCGCTGGAGAGAGGCACCAGACTCGCAACCGGGTGGCTCGGTCCGGAGCCCGGCCACAACCGTGGATCATTCCTGCCGTCGGCAAAAAACTTCCAAAGTCTCCCAAAGCGGTGTCAAGCCACCGCACTCCGAAATGAGTTCTTTCGGAGTGCGGTGGCTTGACACCGCTTTGGGAGTTTTTGGAGAGCAAGTCGCGGCTTGATGTCGATCGCAGTCTTTTGGCCCTCGCGCTATTTCCATTTCGCGTCGCCCCATTAATCAAACGACGCGCAATGACATCCGCTGACGAAATGCTGGATCTCCGCGACTCGGCGAATTGGTCTGGATCTGCGCGCTGGAGAGAGGCGCCAGACTCGCAACCGGGTGGCTCGGTCCGGAGCCCGGCCACAACCGTGGATCATTCCTGCCGTCGCCGAAAAACGTCCAAAATCTCCCAAAGCGGTGTCAAGCCACCGCACTCCGAAATTGGGCTCTTTCGGAGTGCGGTGGCTCGACACCGCTTTGGGAGTTTTTGGAGAGCAAGTCGCGGCTTGATGTCGATCGCCCTTGCCGCTCTAGCTGTTTGGAAGAATCAGCAATGGTTCGAAGTCGTCCGACACCTTGACACGATCGATTTTGAAATTGTAAATCGTGTTCACTCGTGCGGGCGGAAAGCTCTGTTCCAGCCATGCCGCCGAGCACCAGCGGTATTGGTTGGCAACGTCTACGAGTCGGTGCTTGACCGCGTTTTGATGCACGTAGCTCAGCCGCGCCGAGTAGGAATTTTCAAAAGTAATTTGCTTGTCCCAAAAGTTGTGCCACACCTTCCGTCCTTTGACGCCGTCCAATTGGTTCACTTCGTGCGCTGTGGTCGAGTGGAGTTCATTGAGAAATACACTCAGATTCTTGGGATCGCCGAGGGTGTATCCGACGAAATGATAATGGTTCGAAAACACAGCCCAGGCTTCCAATTGCCACTCATATTTGCAGGCAATTGACAACAAATGCGTTTCAAGGATGCTCAATCGTTCGGCGGCGCCGAAAAATGAGCCTTGTCATAGGTGCCGGTCGTGACCATGTACGTGCCGCGCTGATTAAAGCTATGTCGGGCGCATGAGGCCAATTTCGAGACGGACGATCGCCGTCGCCTGGGAGAGATGTCCGGCCGATGCCTTGCAGTGCTTGCATCGATTCGAATGCCGCCAGCAGGCGGTCGTCGGGAAGATGCAAGATCGAATCGATCAACTTAAGGCGCAGCTGGTTTGGATCCATGGGCGGGAATCCATTGTTTGGGTCGCTGGGACGATCTTGCGAATATCCTAAATCGTGCGCGGCAAGGGGCAAGATGTCGCCCGGAGCATCCCAAGGCTCCGCAAATCTTCCAAAGCGGTGTTGAGCCACCGCACTCCGAAATTGGGCTCTTTCGGAGTGCGGTGGCTTGACACCGCTTTGGGAGTTTTTGGAGAGCAAGTCGCGGCTTGATGTCGATCGCAGTTTTTTGGCCCTCGCGCTATTTCCATTTCGCGTCGCCCCATTAATCAGTCGACGCGCAATGACATCCGTTAACGAAATGCAGGATCTCCGCGACTCGGCGAATTGGTCTGGATCTGCTCGCTGGAGAGAGGCACCAGACTCGCAACCGGGTGGCTCGCTCCGGAGCCCGGCCACAACCGTGGATCATTTCTGCCGTCGGCGAAAAACTTCCAAAAACTCCCAAAGCGGTGTCAAGCCACCGCACTCCGAAATTGGGCTCTTTCGGAGTGCGGTGGCTTGACACCGCTTTGGGAGATATTCTTTGGAACGATTCGAAGTTCGAGATTTGATCGTTCCAATCGTTTTTCTGGCGCGGCGGCAGGATGCCGCGGCTACGCAAAGTTATTTCTTCAGCATTGCGCGATCGAACTGGTGCTCGTCGTAATTTGGATTGATCTTCAAATTGAAAAACTGGTACTTGGCGATTAATTCGCCGTCGGCATCCCGCAGGGTCGAGCCGATTTGCAGCCAGTTTTCAGCGTCGATGTCGATCTCGACCGTGGCGATGCCATCGTCCTCGGGTGGATCGCAGGTGCGCTTCAGGACGTAGCACATGCGACCGTCGAGTTCCGCGACCGGCATCTTGCCGAGGTATTCAACGTGGAGTGTGCCATGTTCCGCGGCGTCGAGCCAGGCCCGCTGCACGCGCTCGGTGCCCTGGCGAATGCTGAACTCGCGAATCGAGTAGCGGCCGGCGTCGCGGGCCCGGCGGCCTTCCGGATCGATGTCCCAGGAAATCGGGATTCGCGTATTGGTGACGATTGCCGCGAGATTTCGGTTTTGTCCCTGAATGTAGAGGCTCGATTTGACGTCGCGAGCGCCTTCGCGCCACTTCATCAAGACGCTGTAGGGTTCCTCGCGGAAACAGAAATCGATCAACTCCGGCGGGTTCAGCTTGCCCTTAATCCGCTCTTGTTTGCGCATGCGGCCGCAGTAGCCATTCACTTCGCGATGATATCGCTTGAGGCAGACATCCAGCATTTCGAGGGGATTCTGGGCTGCCAGGCGGCACATCACGGCGTCGCTGGGGAGCCGGTCGCCGTCGTCGCAGTATTGATCGCCGTTTTGTGGGGGGACCGAAAGACGCAACCGGCGACCGCTCTGGCACCAGGAAAAGACAGAGCGGCAGGCATATCAATAAATAGGCAAACGTGCGGCGCATGGAGATCCCGACGAACAATCGTTCGGTTAAACAATCATATCGCAAAAATGCAGATTCGGCAGGCCAGATGCGAAACCGTCTTGGCGAATCCGTCCGAGGGCATTGATTCTTTTCGATTATTGACGAACGGCGACTGGAGCTGATGCGGCAACTTGTAGTATATGAACCGCGTCGGGAAACGTCTTGCTCGAACTATTATGCACGATCGACTCAACCGACGCGTTCGCGCAGCGCCTGCATGGCGTGGGCGATTCCCGCCTTCGAGCCAAAAATTGCGGTGCCCGCGACCAGCACATTCGCGCCGGCCTCGACCGAGAGCTTGGCCGTATCGACCTCGATGCCGCCATCCACTTCCAGTTCGCAACGGGGATTGATGCGATCGATCAGGGCGCGGAGCCGGCGGATGCGGCCTGGGCTCTCGCCGATATAGGCTTGACCGCCAAAGCCCGGGAAGACCGTCATACACAGGGCGAGATCCATATCGGGCAAATATGGTTCGAGCAGTTCGACCGGCCCATCCGGATTAATCGCCAAAGCCGCTTTTTTGCCGCGCGATCGAATGTCGCGGAGCAAGGGTCTCGGGTCCGCCAAAACTTCGTGATGAACGATGAGCGAATCCGCCCCCGCCTTGATGAACGGCTCGACGAATTTGGCGGGGGCCTCGACCATGAGATGCACTTCGAGCGGCAGGGTGGTGATGGGCCGCAGGCCGCGAACGACGGCGGGCCCCATGCTCAGATTCGGGACGAAATGGCCATCCATGACATCGACATGAATGCGATTGGCCCCGGCGCGAACCGCCTCTTGAACTTGCTCGCCCAGGCGAGCAAAATCCGCCGACAAGATTGATGGCGCGATCGCGATCATGTTTTTTCTCAACCACGAAACACGCGAAGGACACGAAAATATGTCTTCGTTCGTGTCCTTCGGGTGTTTCGGGTCTCCAGAGCGCTGTTCAGGATGACATAACGGGAACGCCCCTCTGCCCCATACCCCCTCACCCGCATTGGAAATGCGGGCGAGGGGGTGTGGGGCAGAGGGGCACCGCTTACCGCCATGAAATTGGCTTTAACTTCCGAATCACCCGGCGCCGGCGAGCGCCTCGACCGGCTTTTCCGGCTCCTTGGCAGTCGCATCGAACGCCAGGACTTTTTCGCCGTCTTTCTCCTCGACGCGCACCGTGATGGTGTCCTTGCCCGTGAAGGCGCCGCGCAGCAGTTCCTCGGCGAGCGGGTCTTCGAGCAAGTGCTCGATGGCCCGGCGCAGCGGACGGGCCGCCGAACTCCAGGCTGGTGCCCTTCTCGATCAGGAAGTTCCTTGGCCTCGTCGGTCAGGACCAGCGTCAGGCCCCTTCTCCTTGAGCCGCTTCGACACCTTGCCCAAGCTCGATGTCGATGATCTGCTTCAGGTCGTCCTTGTGTCAGGCCGCGGAAGACGATGATGTCGTCCACGCGGTTGAGGAACTCCGGCCGGAAGTTGCGTTCCATCTCCTGCCTTCAGAGCTTGTCCTTCATCTTCTCGTAGGTGGCCTCCTCGATCCGTCGTGCCGACGAAGCCGATGCCGAACTCCTGCTGCCGGTGATCTGCTCGGCGCCGATGTTCGTGGTCATGATGAGGATGGTGTTCTTGAAGTCGACGATCCGGCCGACGTTGTCGGTCAGCCGGCCTTCCTCCATGATCTGGAGCAGCATGTTCCAGACGTCGGGGTGGGCCTTCTCGATTTCGTCGAGCAGCACCACGCTGTACGGCCGGCGGCGGATCTTCTCGGTGAGCTGGCCGCCTTCTTCGTAGCCGATGTAGCCCGGCGGAGCGCCGATCGAGCCGGCTGACGTTGTGCTTCTCCATGTACTCGGACATGTCGAGCTGCACGAGGGCGTTCTCGTCGCCGAACATGAACTTCGGCGAGCTGCTTGGCCAGCAGCGTCTTGCCGACGCCGGTCGGCCCGGCGAAGATGAAGCTGCCGATCGGCCGCTTCGGGTCCTTCAGGCCGGCCCGGCTCTTGCGCACGGCCTTGGCGATGGCGCGGATCGCCTCGTGCTGGCTGATGACCGTCTTGTGCAGTTCGTCTTCCATGCTTGAGCAGCCGCTGCGTCTCGTCTGTCGTCGAGCCGCTTCAGCGGCACGCCGGTCATCTTGCTGACGACCTCGGCGATGACCTCCTCATCGACGACGCCGTCGATCTCCTTGGCCTTCTCGCGCCATTCGCGGGTGATGCTTGTCCTTCTTCTTCTTGAGCTTGTCGGCCTGGTCGCGCAGGTGGGCGGCCTTCTCGAAGTCCTGCTCGGCGACGGCGGCTTCCTTCTCCTGGTTGAGCTGCTCGATCTGGCCGTCGATTCCTTCAGGTCCGGCGGCCGGGTCATGGCCTTGAGGCGGACGCGAGCGCCGGCCTCGTCGATCACGTCGATGGCCTTGTCCGGCAGGCAGCGGCCGCTGATGTAGCGGTCCGACAGCTCGACGGCGGCTTCCAGCGCCTCGTCCTTGATCTGCACGCGGTGGTGCGCCTTCGTAGCGATCGCGCAGGCCGCTTGAGGATCTCGACCGTCTCGTCCTTGGACGGCGGATTGACGATGATCTGCTGGAAACGGCGTTCCAGGGCCCCGTCCTTCTCGATGTACTTGCGGTATTCGTCGAGCGTGGTGGCGCCGATGCACTGGATCTCGCCGCGGGCCAGGGCGGGCTTGAGCACGTTGGAGGCGTCGATGGCGCCTTCGGCGCCGCCGGCGCCGACCAGGTGTGCAAGCTCGTCGATGAACAGGATGGTGTTCTTGGCGCGGCGGACCTCGTTCATGACGGCCTTGATGCGTTCCTCGAACTGGCCGCGATACTTGGTGCCGGCGACCATCATGGCCAGGTCGAGCACGACGATGCGGCGTATCGCGCAGCAATTCGGGGACGTTGCCGTCGACGACGAGCTGGGCCAGGCCCTCGACGATGGCGGTCTTGCCGACGCCGGCCTCGCCGAGCAGCACGGGGTTGTTCTTGGTGCGGCGGCTGAGGACCTGAATGACGCGTTCGATTTCGTTGGCCCGGCCGATGACCGGAT
Source organism: uncultured Gemmataceae bacterium (assembly GCA_963815035.1). Taxonomy (GTDB): domain Bacteria; phylum Planctomycetota; class Planctomycetia; order Gemmatales; family Gemmataceae; genus JBGQCZ01. The sequence continues at coordinate 36,772 of CAWFFC010000023.1, read as the reverse complement.
CGAGCTTGCCCTGGCGGGCCAGTTCGGTGAGGTCGCGGCCGAAGCTGTCGAGGGCCGGGGTCTTGGACTTGCCCTTGTTGCGTCTGTCGCTCGCCGCTGACCGCTCGCCGCCGCTCGCCTTCGCTTCCGGTCGCCATGTTGTGCCCCAGCAAGTTCAGGACTTCCTCGCGCACGTCTTCCAGCTTGAGGCCCAGGTTCATGAGAACCTGGGCCGCCACGCCTTCCTGCTCGCGGAGCAGGCCGAGCAGCAGGTGTTCGGTGCCGACGTAGTTGTGATTGAGGTTGCGGGCCTCTTCGATGGAGTATTCGATGACTTTCTTGGCCCGGGGCGTCTGGGGCAGCTTGCCCATCGTCACCATGTCCGGGCCGGACTGGACGATCTTCTCGACCTCCAGGCGGATCTTGCGCAGGTCGATGTCGAGGTTTTTGAGGACGTTGGCGGCGACGCCCGAGCCTTCCTTGACCAGGCCCAGGAGGATGTGCTCGGTGCCGATGTACTCGTGGTTGAAGCGCTGGGCCTCCTGGTTGGCCAGCTGCATCACCTTGCGAGCCCGGTCTGTAAATCGTTCATACATTCCTGCCGTCTCCTGAGTGAATCCACGCGGCCCCGCGGCGAGAACAAGTGAAAGACCTCATATTCGGGGCAATATTGGCCGGAACCTTGGCGTACAAGGAAAGATCCTCGGGATTTCTGGAAGGCTCCCTCTCCTTCCATTTTACGCCAATCCATTCCATCGTGCGTTGCGTCCCGTCGCCTTGCGCTCAAAATCGCTGCCGGTCTCAACAAAGCGCAGGGAGTTCGCCAAAAGCCACCCGAGACCCCGGTCCCGTGAAAAAGTGCAAATCTGGTGAATTCGCAGAAATTCTAAGCCCGACATTCGAAAAATCAAGGCGTCGCAACCCGGGTGAATTGCATCGGTTGCAACGGGAATCGGCGTCAACCTCTGGGCGGCGGCTCCAACCGGTCGGCCGGCTCCGCCGTAATGGCGGTCGAAATGTCCCCGGCGGGCGTTCCGCTCGGCTCGCCCTTGACCGGGATTGGAGTGCCACCGCGCTGCAGGTAGAGCTCGTAAAGTTGATCCTTGAGGTGAAATTGACTGTAGGTGAGGAATATCCCAACAAACCAGGCGCTGACGCAGCATGCGATAAACCCAAGCGGCATGAGGATCAACGCGGCGGCAAACAAGAACAGCAATGAAAGCACCAGTTCCTTGCCGACCCTTTTAAAGAAATCCTTGACGAAGGCCACCATGCCGCCAAAATTGATTTGCCGTCCATAACCGGCGTGCATTTGCGCCGGCCACATTACCAAGCCAATGATCACTCCGCCGATTACCGCGACGGCGACATAGCCAAGCCAAGCGAAGACAACGAGAATCTTCGCTTTCTCGCCGGCGGCGACCGTGACCATCATGGCAACGAAATAGGCGATGAACATCGGCACCATCAGCACGGCCTGGGCCAGCAACTGCACGAGAAAAGGCCACACGCCGCGGACCAGGTACTCGGTGAATCGCTCAAATTTGAAGTCGGGGTAGCTCGTGTCGGTGCGCTGCCGGTGCAGGCTGTCGAAGACCCCGTACATGTATCCCAGTAGAACGATCGGTCCGATCACGGGAATCAACGTGCACACGATGCACAACAGCGTGTTTACGAACCAGTTTGGCTTGTTGAAGACAAAGCGAATGGAGTCCAAATAGCGCACGGCAACCTCTTGGGCGCGGTTGGCCCGATCTCGAGTGAGCTTTGAATGTACTTCGCCGTAAGGTGCTCGTTATTAAATGATTTGCGATTCGATTTGGCGCGTGGCGGCGGGGGATTTCCGGTCACTGATTTCCGTAGGCTTGTTTCCAGGCCTCGGGGTCGGCGGGAATGTCCTTGCGTCCGGTGATCTTTTGCAACGATTCCTGCGCCTGATCGTGCAGGGCGATATCTTTTTCCGCGAGGATGGGGATCAAGATGCGAATTGCCTGCGGGTTGCGCGATTCGCCCAGGGCGCGGACCGCCGTCACCCGAGTGTCGTGCGCGGCCTGCGCGTCCGGGTCATAACGACCCAGCAGCTTGTTCAGTTCGTCATCGGCATTGAAGCCGGTTTGGCGTACGTCCGCGGGGGCCGGCCGTTGGCGCGGTGCCGCGGCCACGGTCGCCATCAGATTGAGGGCCTCGGCGTCGTTCTTGCGCGACAACGCCTGAATCACCTGGCAGCGAATGGAATTCGCGGTCTCGGTCGAGAACGCGCTCGAAGCCTGATAGGCCTGCATCAGCAGCGCGGCCGTGCGGGGATCGTCAAAACGGCCCAGCGCGTCGATCGCCGCGAGGCGGCAAAGCGGGCGGGCATCCCTGAGCGCGGCCTCGGACAGAAAGCCCAAGACTTCGTTCTGCGATTCGTCCGATCCGCCCGATTTCTTGGGCTCCTTGAGATTGAACATCGCCTTGGCCCGGGCGTCGCCGTCTTCCTGCGTCCGCAAGACCGCGATCGGGTCGGGATTCGAGAACAGGTCGCGCACGCGGAAGTCATGGCTGGTGACGGTGTCAACGAAGGTGCTGCAGCCGGCGGGAAACGCCAATCCCGCAAGCAGAACACATTGCGCCAGCCGTCGCGCGCTCGATCGTCGCATATCCGCGGCCCCTTTCGTCGCATGGAATGCAGTCGATGCGGCGATAGCATAAGCGGCATCTCAGCGTCAAGGCGAACACGGATGAAATGGTTCAAACGCAAACCGGTCCAAAGCACCCTTCTCGTCGCCGTGTCCATTGCGATCTTATTGACGATTTCGCTGTGGTATGGCTTGAGCCGTTCCTGGATGCCATGGCCGTGGCTGCTGTCCTGGCTCGCGGCGGTCAATGCGACCACCTTCGGCGCCTACGGCATCGATAAGTTTCAGGCTCGCAATGCCGGTTGGCGCATCCCCGAGAAAAGCCTGCTGACGCTAGGATTCCTTGGCGGCGCGATCGGCGCCTGGACGGGAATGCGGCTCTTTCGCCACAAAACCATCAAGGCGGAATTCCGATTCGTCTTTTGGCTGCTTCTGGCCTTGCAACTGACGATCGCGGCCATCGTCGCCTGGCAGATTTGGATCTGATGCGAGCACGCTCACCACGAGCCCATGAGCGCCGATGGCTTGTCGGGAAAGATGGGGATGGAATTGCCCAGCAAGGTGGCCATCATTTCTCGAAAGTCCAAGCGCAGTCGGCAAATCGCCAACGACCCGTTCCGCTGCCGCAGCCAGGCCACCAAATCGGCGAACATGCGCGGCGCATTGCTGGACATCCGGCGGACATTCTTGAAATCGAGCAGCACGCGCAAGTTTCGGTGATCGAGGTTTTCGTGCAGTTCCTTCCTGATCAGCGCGAGCTCCGCCTCTTCGACCAAGTAAACGTCGTTGATGCGAACCGTGGTAATATTGCCTTCGCGGGCGATCCGCAAACGGCCCCTGACGACTCCTCGCTGGGCATTGAGCCGATCGAGAATGGCGCTGGCCGCCGAGGAGGCGTCCAAGGAGTGGGTCTTGGAGTTGGCCGCCATCTCCAATTCGTCCACCACGTGCAAGTTTTTCTTGGTGTTGGCGTCGTCCAGACACCGTAACGCCCATTCCTCCAGATCGCGCTGCGAGAGCGGTCGCTCGCGCAATTGGACCACGAATGCCAGCGGGCCCACTTTGACCACATCGCCCGCGTGCAGGGGCCATTCCGCATGCTCCGGCAATACAGCGTCGTTGATGATGGTGGGCTCGCCGCTGCCCATGTCGCGAATGAAGACTTTCTTTTCGCGGCAAACGAGCGCGCAATGCTGACCGCCGATGCCCTCGAGCTGCGATCGCAATTGACACATCTTGTCCGAACCGAGAAGAAACAAGTCGATGTCGATCGGAATCGGCAGCCCCTGGTGCCTCCCCTTCGCGACGATGAGATAGAATTTCATGAGCGTCACCCTCAATCGCGTACATGACGATCAAAGGGAGTTGCGAATCGATATAACCAATCCACTATAAACAAACGGTTGGGGTCGTGCAATTGCTAATCCCCCGCGTTTTCGACAGACCCCGCAGCCTATTCCGCTTGACCTGACTGCGAGCGGCATTAAGCTAAGCAATGTGGCGGCCGGGAAGTGCGTCCATGTCTGGCTGCCTGGGAACGATCTTCCTGTCTCGAAGCGGCACGGTAAGGCATGGCGAACTCCGAAGCGACCGACTTGGGACAACGGGCCGTGCGGCTTGGTCTGATCACCGACGACCAACTGCGCAATTGCGCCGACGAAATCAGCCCGCTGGCGACGCCGGAAGTTCTGATCCAGACGCTGGAGCGCAAGCAATATCTCACCGGCTTTCAAAGCCAAAAGCTGCTCAAGGGCGATGCCGACGGGTTTTTCCTCGGCGGCTACCGAATTCTGTACAAGATCGCGTCGGGCAGTTTCGGCGCGTTCACCGGGCCGATGATCCGCGGACCGGGGCGGCCGTGGCGATCAAGGTCTTGCGCCGGCGCTGGACCGAGGACCCGCGCAAGGTCGACCTGTTTGAGCGCGAGGGCCGCATGGGCCTGCGCTTGCAGCATCCGAACATCGTCCAGATCCTGGCGGTTCACTGCGACCGCGCCTCGGGGCAATTCTTCATCGTGATGGAATTTGTCGAGGGGAGCAACCTGCGCGATCTCTTGGCGATCCGCAAGAAACTTGACGTGAAGGAAGCGCTTCGAATCACCGAGGAAGCCGCCGCCGGCCTGGCCCACGCCTATTCACACAGCCTGACCCACCGCGACATCAAACCGAGCAACATTCTTCTCTCCAGCACCGGGGCCGCCAAGCTGGTGGATTTCGGCCTGGCGGATATCGCTCGCGGCGCGGGATACATTCTGAACGATGACGACACAGTGGTCGATCGCACGGTGGACTATGCGGGGCTCGAGAAGGCGACCAACGTCAAGGCCGGCGACGTCCGCAGCGATATTTTCTTTTTGGGCTGCGTGCTTTACGAAATGCTGTCGGGCCGCCCCGCCCTGCCCCCGACGCGCGACCGCCGTGCCCGAATGCTCGCATCGCGGTTTGAGCATATCCAGCCGCTGACGCCGGCCGACGTCGAGATGCCCAGCGCCGTTTATCATTTGCTCGACCGCATGCTGGCGTTGAATCCGAACGATCGATTCCAGACGCCGGCGCAATTGCACGACGCCATTCGCGCCGTGCAAATGGAAATCGCGGGCGGCTCCAGCGCGGGCCCATTGACTCCGCATGGCCCGCGCACCGTGTTCGTCGTTGAAAAGCGCGAGAAGCTCCAGGAGCAACTTCGCGAGAAATTCAAATCGTTGGGGTTCCGCGTGCTCGTCTCCATCGAACCCGAGCGGGCGCTGGAACGATTCCGCAGCCAACCATATCATGCGCTGGTTCTCGACGTCGGCACCGTCGGCGCGGAGGCCTTGCCGGTTTACCGCGGCATTCAAGCCGAGGCGAAGAAAAAGCAGGCCCGCTGCGCCGGCTTGATCCTGCTCGCGGAAGAGCAAGCCCAGCTCGGCGAACAAATCGCCGACTATGCAGATACCGCGCTCTTGATTTTCCCGCTGAAGAAGGGCGAGTTGGAACGCGCCTTGGAACAACTTCTCGGCACCGACTTGAAGCAACCGTCTCACGCCTGATTCTTTTTCGCCGCAGGAATTGGTTTTCCCATTCGCGTTAGAAGCATCTTCATATCTTCCCAAACTTGTCGTTTGGGTTCGGTCGATTCACTGCGCAGCAGATACGAGGGATGGTAGGTGCAAATGACCGGAATGCCCTTGTAGTCGTAGAATCGCCCACGCAGCTTGCCAACGGGGCTGGACGTTTGCAGTAGATTCTGGGCGGCGCAGGCTCCCAGGCAGCAGATATATTTCGGGTTGATCAACTCCAGTGTCCGCTCGAGGAAATGGCGGCAATTCGCAGCCTCGTCCGGCTTGGGCGTGCGATTTCCCGGCGGCCGGCAGCGCAAAATGTTGCAGATGTAAACTTCCTCGCGCTTCATGCCGCAGGCCGCGATGATTCGATTGAGCAGTTGCCCCGCGGCGCCGACGAACGGCTCGCCCTGGCGATCTTCGTCCGCGCCGGGCGCCTCGCCGATCAAGCAAAGCTCGGGATCGAACGGCCCGACGCCAAACACAGTTTGCGTTCGCGTGGAGGCCAATTCGGGGCAGGCCACGCACTGCTTGACTTCCTCCGACAGGACGGCCAAGGCCACGCGACGATCGGCAGCGGAACCCGCAGCAGGCGTCTGTTCGGCAGCGAACAGCGACGCCGTGGGTTGCACCGGTTCGGGCATGGGCAAGTCGCGATTCGGCGCCGGCCCAGTCGAGCCCCGCCGCCTGGAGCCGCTGGATATGCTGGCCAACTTGCCGCGCGATCTCATCGCGACTGAGATTGGATTCACTCATTGCATTGACTCTTGCTTTTTGAAATCGTACTCATGGCGGATCATTCAGGCGAGGGTGATGCGTCGTATAATATCGCGACACTGCACGCCTCGAACGCGGAGAATCAATGGCCAACGCGGATTCATTTACGGTCGCTCTGGTGCAAATGCGCTGCGATCCGGAGCCGGCGAAGAACATGGCGACCGCGGAACAGCGGATCCGCCAGGCGGCGCAGGCCGGCGCAGATCGTCTGCCTGCCGGAGCTGTTCCTTTCGCCGTACTTCTGTCAAAAGCAAGACATCGCGTTGTTCGATTTGGCAGAGCCGATTCCAGGACCCTCGACCGAGACGCTGTCGCGCGTAGCCAGAGATGCCGGCGTCGTCGTCGTGGCGTCGCTGTTCGAAAAGCGTGCGGTTGGCGTTTATCACAATACCGCCGTTGTTTTCGATCGCGATGGGACCATGCTTGGGATCTATCGCAAGATGCACATTCCCGACGATCCGCTTTATTTCGAAAAGTACTACTTCACGCCGGGCGACCTCGGTTTTCGCTGCTTTGACACGAAGGCGGCCCGAGTCGGTACGCTGGTCTGCTGGGATCAGTGGTTTCCCGAAGGCGCCGCGCCTCACCGCGCTGCGCGGCGCCGAACTGCTCGTCTATCCGACCGCAATCGGCTGGCATCCGAAGGAAAAAGCTGAGTTCGGAAAATCGCAATACGACGCCTGGCAGACGATTCAACGCAGTCATGCGATCGCCAACGGCGTGTTTGTCGCCGCCATCAACCGCACCGGGCATGAAGGTCCGGCCAACGGCGGACTCGAGTTCTGGGGCGCATCATTTGTTTGCGATCCCTTTGGCGTCGTGCTCAAACAAGCGTCGCACGATCAGGAGGAGTTGCTCATCGTCGCCTGCGATCGAGGACGAATGGAGGACGTTCGCCGCAATTGGCCCTTCTTACGCGACCGTCGAATCGATTCGTACGAGTCAATCTCCAAACGTATTCTCGATTAAGAGATATAAGGAAACCAGGACGGCAGGAATTAAAGCGCGTTTGATTCCTGCCGTCCTGGTTTCCTTATACTTCTGGTCTTCTTCGTCTGGCGGGATGATTCTGAACATCAGTAACACAGACAGCCGGGAAGATTCCCGGCTGTCTGTCTACGCATTTGCAGGATCAACGATCCTTCTTCTTTTCCTTGTCCTTTTCTGTACTTCCGCTCTTACCGCCAAGTGGTTTGCCGGGTCCGGCGCCGGGTCCCGGCCGGGGAGGATTGCTGCCGACGCCCGTTTTTGGCCGGTTGCCTGAACCGCTGGCTCCGGTTCCGGTTTTGGGCTGATTGCCGCCGCCGGCGCCCAGCTTCGGTCGATTTCCGCCCGAACCGGTCCCCAACTTCGGTCGGTTACCACTGCCGCCGGTGCCCGTCTTGGGCTGGTTGCCGCCGGACCCCGTGCCAAGTTTCGGCGGAGCGCCGTGGCGGGTCGCCGGAGGCGGCGGATTGTGGTGAATCGTCGTGCCGGTCTTGGTTCCAGTACCGGAATTCTGCGTCGAGATCACCGGCTTGGGCAGATTCATTTTCACCGACCGCGGCGTGCCGTTTTTCCCCACGGCGCCGCCCTGGTTGTGAAGCTTGGTTTCGATTTCCACTCGTTGCTTGGCCACGGCGTGCGACTGCTTGGCCGCCGCCACGAAATGTTCCTTCTGCGCCGGCGTCACCGTCTGCAGCTTGAACTTCGTGAACTGATTGTTGACGTTCGTCCGGTTGACCGTGTTGTTGTTGATGTTCTTGATATTCACCACGTTGTTGGTGACGTTGGTGACATTCACCACGTTGGTCGTTCGCGTGATGTTCGTATACTTCCGCGCCATGGCGGGATTCGCCGCGAAGGTATTGAAGTTGAAATTCACGCTAACTCCGACGCGCACCGACGGACGCGGCAAATCGCCGGCATACCGCGCGACATACACCTCGCGAATCGCCGGGGCCCAGTGCGGGTCGCGGCGATAGTGCACGCTGTAATAGCTAAACAACGGATCGTAGGTGTAGCCGCGGCTGAAGCTCACGCTGAACCAGGAGTGATAGCCGAGCTTGCTGAAACGAACGTCGAAGTAATCGCCAAAATAGTAGTGACTGTAACCCGGACGCACGAACAAGGCTCCGAACAACGACTCGTCGTAAACCACGTAGCTCGGAACGTAATGCCAGTTCGGCCGACGCCAATATCTCCGGTCGATCACGACCGGGCTGAAGAGAATGCCGCGATCGCGCAACGTGTAATCCCAGTAACCATTGACGAACACATAACCGACCGGCGTCCAGTGATAGTGCGCCGGAATCCAAACCCAACCCGGACGGAAAATGGTCCAGACGCCCGGCCGCCACAAGTACCGGTTGGTCGAATAGACCCAGGAGCCGGGAACGTAGACATAGTCGGGTCCAGGCGCCGGCACGCTCGGGCCGGCCTCGATCGGCGCCGGCGGTTGCGGCAAATATTGCGTCTCGGGCAATTCCGGCTGGGCCCAGTAGCCCGCCACCCATTGGTAGCCATTGCCGGCTTGACGCCAGCTGCCCGGCACCCAAGTGCGATTCGGCGGCGGAATGCGCAGAATCCGCTGACCCAAAGGAAATCGCTTCGAGCGTCGTCCCAGCCCCAATAGCCTGGAACCCAGGTGACGTTTTCGCCTTCCGGTTTTTGATCGGGCGGTACTTCGTCGATTGCGGGCGGCGGTTCCTGGGCCACGATCGGCCCGGCGCTGGGCGCGCCTTTCCACCGGGTTCGCATAGGCTTCGTGAACGGGACCGCGGGCCTGCGGCTCAACCCCTTCCTGGGCACGCGCCGCGCCGCAGGCGAAGAGGAGGCCAAAGACCGCGAAGATTGCAAATCGTTTGCACTTTCGGAACATGGGGAAAACCTCACGGGTGGGCAATTTACGTTCGACTTCGCCGACTAAACGGCTGCCGGGAACAAACTTGCGCGGACCGTCCCTCGGCGGCATTCTACCGGGCCACCGGGCAGCGAGATGTCATATACCGAATTTTGCTGAAAATGAACAGGCGGAACGATTGGTGACGTGCGGCGAGCGACAACCCAAAGCTGGAACCGAACTTAAGTCACCAGCGTAGCTCCATGCCGAATTGCACGCCTTGGGCCCAGAAGTCGTTTTGGCGAAAGAGTACCATCGGCCGCTCGGGAAATATGGGATTGAACAGGCCGGGCGGAACGAAATTGGGCACTTGATTCACGTCAATGACGCGATCGATTTGCTCCGAAGCTCGCATGACCCGCGTCCACAACATGAAATCGTAGCCGGCAAACAACCGAATTCCCGGCCGGACATCGACGCCGGCGTTGATCGCAAGTTCGGGCGCCACGGAAAATGCTCCGAGGGTATGACGCCCCATATTGGACGGCAGCGCCAACAGGCCGCCCCGAAAGATTTGCGTCGGCTGGCCCGGCTGCGTCACCTGTTGGCCGCCATCGATTACCAGCGTCTGAGCCGTGCCGCCGATCGCGACCGAGCCGCGCATCTCGGCGAAGATCGAGCCGACGTGATACTCGCTCTTGAAGCCGATCTGACCGCCATAGAACTGGTTGTGTGTGCTGAACTTGTCGGTGACGCTCGCCTGCGTACCGGCGGGAACCACCGGGTCATTTTGACCGACGAGCAAATTCTCTTGAATCGTCAGCCGATCCTGCAGGTCGAGATAGCGAAACCCGGCGAACAGGTCAACGCGGTAGCCGTCGCAGCGGTCGCCGCCGCGGCACAGGCATTCCTTGGCGTTAAACTCGGCGCCCCACATTCCCGTGAGCGTGCGGACATCGATCGCGCCTTGCACATCGGCGATCGCCGTCCCGTTGCCAAACGTGAATCCCGGTGGAAAAGAAATGATCTGGCCCGATTCCTGGGGGTTCGGCGGATTTTGGCGGAAGAATGGCCGGGTCAGGATGGCGAAGGCGTTCGAGTCGGCGTGAAACTTCTCGATGGAGTCGCCGAGGAAAAAATAGCTGGCCTCCAAACCACATGTCTCGCAATCATCCACCCACATGCCGAATGAGAACCGCGCCCCCTGATGGAACGGATCGCCGATCGCGCCGCCGCCGTACAAGACCGAGGTTCCCGGTTGCCCAATGAAACCAAAACTGTCTGGCGGCGATCCGGCGGGATTGGGGGCTGTCGCCACCAGCGGCGGCGCTTTCATTTCTTTTGTGAACCAGAGCAGGTATTCGCTGCGAAAGAAAAACCGCCGGGCGGGTTCGCTTGCAACTTCGTTCAGAACGCAGGCGGCGGCACAGGGCTCGGCGGCGGGCATCGCCGGATAGCTTGCCGGCTGCCGCCACGCGCCTTTCCGGGCCGGCGCGGGTTTGGGTTCCGATTCGATCGTTCGCGGCGGCCCGATTGGTTCCGGGTTCACGGGCGGATTCGCCGGCACGACGGTCTGGAACGACGCCATGCTCGCCGCTGCGTCCCGGTAGGCCTCAATCTTGAAAATCGGCGCCTGCCGTTCTTGCAATTGCTCGTGAGCGACGGGGCGCACCGCGGTCGGAGTTTGCAGCCGGGCCGAAGGCGCTGCTGCATGCCATTCCAAATCGTCCGCCCGCCCGGCCGCTAGACCCGCGGCCAGACTCACGACAACCGCGCACTCGAGGACGCAGTTCATTTCGTCATCCTCTCGGCCCGATTCACCAGTCGCTGCCGTTTGCCAAAGTTACGCAATTGACTGCGCGGCGGGAATCGGCCCGCGTTCTACATTTCGGCAATCCGGCGGCAGATTCCGCATAGGTTTGCGATGCATTATCTCCGGCAACTCAGGCGCAACCGGTGGATCCGACAAAAGCCACCTGGATTGCCAGAACGCGGACATGTGGAAAAAACATGCGCAAAAAAAAGAGGCGGGTGGTCGAATCGCCACCCGCCCAGCATTTAATGAATTGTGTGAACCGAATTATTGTCCCGATTTCTTGAGCGTTAAGCAGGTGTGATGCTCGTTGGCTTTGAAATCGGTCGGCGCTGCTTGGTCGGGTTCGGCGAAGCAAACTTGAAGCGTATCGTCGCCTTCCAAGCGAGCGATGCCCTTCATGGTCTTGCCTTTGTGTTCGCCTTCGGTCGGGGTCAGCGTGATCGTCCACGGCTTGTTCGCGGTATCAAGCTCGTAGCTCGCGGCCATCTCTTTCTGCTGGTTTACGCCGCTGCAAGTAATCATGTTTCGAGTGATGACCACTTGCTTGCCTTTGAGGTTCTCAGCCGTTTCCTCCTTGCCGTTCTTCGACTCCGATTGAACGGTCCACTTACCAATCAGCTTCTGCGCATCCGCCTTGTCGTCGGCTTGGACCTGCAGCGCCAAGACAAACAGAATCCCGCCCACCAATGCGATAGCCTTCTTCATGTGTCTCTCCTTGAAGCTGGTGATGCTCGCCCGACATGGGCGACGCGGTGAATTGCAAATGATGTGCCGCCTACCGCCATATGGCCGAATTGAATGGAACGGACCGGCAATCTCTTCAAATCGACAGCACATTCGGGGCCAAGGCGGAGGATTTCAACCATAAGCGGGCTCAATCGACGAACTTAGTTCGGCGGGCGCGGAGGTTTCGGATCGCGACCCCTCGTCCTCCGCGAAGTTTCAGTTAAGGCGTGCCGGCCGTGCGCATTGGTTTCGCCTTCCTGCGCGAAGTCTTTCCCACTCGGGCGGCGTCACGGCTTTAACACAATCTTCACGCAGCCGTCTTGTTTCTTTTGAAACATGGCGTAAGCATTTGGCGCATCATCCAACGTTAGCCGGTGCGTAATGATGAATGTGGGATCCAGGTCGCCCTTTTGGATGTGGTCCAACAGGGGTCGAACATATCGATGCACGTGCGTCTGCCCCATCTTGAAGGTGAGGCGCCTTCGCGAACGCCGCACCAAAGGGAATGTGGTCGATCAGACCGGTGTAGACGCCAGGGATTGACAGGGTCCCGCCCTTGCGACAGGCGAACATCATTTGCCGCAAGACGTGCGGCCGATCCGACTCCAGCATGACTTTTTGCTTGACCCAATCGGCGCCGCCGACGATTCCGCCGGTATGCGATTCCATCCCGACCGCATCGATGCAGGCATCGGGCCCGCGGCCGCCGGTGAACTCATTGAGCTTTTCATTTAGATCGTCCTGCTCGTAGTTGATGATCTCCGACCCGCACTCGCGGCGAGCGACATCGAGCCGATCGGCGAAGCGATCGATGGCGATGACCCGCTCCGCCCCCAGCAGCGATGCGCATTTTTGCGACAGCAATCCCACCGGCCCGCAACCCCAAACCGCTACCACGTCGCCGCGACGAATGCCGCAGTTCACCGCGGCCTGATAGGCGGTGGGCAAGATGTCGGTCAGAAACACCGCTTGATCGTCGCTGAGTCCCTCGGGGATTTTGAAGCAGTTGACGTCGGCGAACACGACCCGGGCCGCCTCCGCCTGTCCGCCGGCAAAGCCGCCGAACAGATGCGAATAGCCGTACAGCCCCGATCCGGAATAGTTGTAAAGCCGATTGGCCAGAGTCGCATTCGGGTTGGTGTTGTCGCAGCAGGACCAGAGTTCCTGCTTGCAATACCAGCATTTGCCGCAGGCGATCGCAAACGGCACGATGACCCGGTCGCCCTTCTTGACCTTTTGGACATCGCGGCCGACCTCGACCACTTCGCCCATGAATTCGTGGCCGAGGATGTCGCCCTTTTTCATGGTCGGCACGAAGCCGTCATAAAGGTGCAGGTCCGATCCGCAGATGCACGTTGAAGTGATCTTCACGATCGCGTCGTGTTGGCTGAGGATCTTCGGATCCGGCACATTCTCAACGCGCACTTTTTCCTTGCCACACCAGCAAACTGCTTTCATGACGAATCCTCAACGAAGTAAAAAGCGGCCTTGCAAACTATCGGCACTGTCCGCGGGGTTGGCCTTCAACGGTGGCTAGCTCGCCGGCTTCCATCGTGGCCTTGAACTGAATCAGGTCTTCGCGAATTTCTTGACTCGGTTCCCGACCAAACAGCCACGCCACCGCCGCGCCGACTTTTCCCGCCGGCGGCTCGTATTTGAGCACAACGCGAACTTCGGTGCCGCGGTTGCCCGGCGCCGGTCGAAAATGCACCGAGCCGGCGCTGGCGACCGTCGATCCCTCCAGGGTTCGCCAGGCGATCAATTCGTTGGGCCGTTCCATAACGATTTCCGCGTCCCATTCGACATCCCTGCCGGCGGGACCGAGCACCACCCAGTGCGAGCGATTGTCCTGAATATTCGTCGCCGATTTCACATGCCGCATGACGCGCGGGAGATTGGAAAAGTCACGCCAGAAGCGGAACAACTCCTCGGGTGGGCGATCGATGGTCACGCTTTCGTCAACGCGAACCCCCTGCCCGGCCGGAATACTGACATTCCGATTGCGATGCTGGTCCGCGGTGCTGATATCGAAGGCGTCATAAACATGGCAATGCCCGCTCAGCCCGCGGTAAAGCATGGCGCCGCCCAGGGCCGCCAGCAAATAGCCGCTCAGGCTTTTGCGTGACAAACCGTACGCCGTCAGGGCGCCGCCGCCCGCGATCGACGCCCAGCGCTCGGCACGCCCTACGTTGACCTCCGGTCGCGCGAAATTCTCATCGCGGACCAGACTCGAAATTCGGTTCGCGGCCTGTCGGGCCACCGATGGCTTGTTTGCAGTAGGAGCGACCATGAGAATTCCTCCATATCGAATGTCGGCGTCAAGATTTGCGTCGCGGTTGGAAGCGAACTTCGCAAACTCTCAGGGCGAAACCGGAATTGCAGCGTCAATTTCCTTGCAAGAACGGTGCCCAGTTCGGCGACCGATCAATATGAAAGCCCCGACATGACCATGAAAACCTGAGCGCTAGGTATGCCGTCTCGTTACTGGTTTCTCAGACGGTTCGGCACCGGCCTTCTGGGCGGCGTTGCCTGCGGCGATTGGTTCAAGCTCCTGCGCCAGATCGGTTTCCGCGTCGCGCCTTCATATTTGTTTCGCGCCGGCGCGATCAGCACCTGTTGCGTCCAAACCAGCTTGCTTCGCCGCGTCGAAAACCTATGTTTTGGCCGGAAGCTCAAGGACATTGCCGTTCCGCCGCCAATCTTCATTCTCGGGCATTGGCGCAATGGCACGACGCATTTGCACAACTTGCTGACCATCGATGACCGATTCGCCTTTCCGAATAACTATCAGGTCAATTTTCCACACTCATTCCTCACCACCGAGGCCATCAACTCCCGGATCATGGGCCCATTCTTGCCGAAGCAGCGGCCCATGGACAACATCGTGTGGAATATGCGTTCGCCGCAAGAGGACGAATTCGCCCTGTGCATTACCACATTCAAATCGCCGTGCATGGGCTGGATTGTGCCGCAGCGCCGGGAATACTATGATCGCTATTTAACCTTCCGCGACGTGCCGCAAAGCGAAATCGCCGAATGGCGCGGCGGGTTCATGCTGTTTCTCAAGAAGCTTACGTACAAGTACCAGAGGCCGCTGGTCCTGAAATCGCCCCAACATACGGCCCGCATCAAGCTGCTGTTGGAAATGTTTCCCGGGGCCAGGTTCGTTCATATCCACCGAAATCCGTTAACGGTATTTCAGTCGAGCAAGAAAACGTTTTCCGTAGTCATCGAAATGAGCCGCCTTCAACGATTGCAACCGGATGGATTCGACGACTGGATCATCGACCAATATCGCCGGATGTACGACGCCTTTTTCGAAGAACGAGAAATGATACCAAACGGCCAGTATCACGAGATCGGATTTGAAGAACTCGAAGCCAACCCCATCGAGGAGATGCGAAAGACATACGCGGCGTTGAACCTACCCGACTTCAGCCACGTCCAGCCGGCGTTGCAGAAATACCTGGATTCAATCGCCGGCTATAAGAAAAACGAATTCCCCGAAATGCCGACGGCATTGCGTGCTCGGCTCGCAACCGAGTGGCGTCGCAGTTTTGAAGAATGGGCATATGCAAGCTGACCGTTTCAGTTCCATTGCAAGAATCGCGACATATGCGCCGCGGAACTGGCTATGATAAGGGTTGTTCCGAGCGACGTATTTGGAGGTCGAACACATGGGTGCAAGCGCGAGGATTCAGCGAATGAATCGGGAACTCGCCGACAAAATCAACGAAGAGACTCGCAAGAATCCCGAGCAATCTCCGTACACGAATAAGTTCGTCGGCATTGCCAACGGTCAGATTGTCGTGATTGCGGATACGCTCGACCAGATGGTTCGCCAACTGCGCCAGGTCGAGCCGGACCCAACCAAGACTTTTTGCGTGGAAGCAAGTCGGAATTACGACGAGGTCGTGGAAATCTGGGGATCCAATTAATGCCTCGTGTTCAGTGGCCGCTCCACCGCGGTCGGCCTTGCATTGAGATTTCGCTCACCCTTGCCCTCACTGGCCAATCCATTACACGACGGTTGCTTGCCGATTCCGGCGCGGGGCGCGACATTCGGCATTCGCGGTCATTCTGGATGAAGACGATTGTCTGCATTGCGACGGCAACCCGGACAAGCCTTGCAGGCTTGGCGGAGCGTACTCGGGAACATTCCCAACCTACGCCGTTCAAGTTCGACTTCCTTTATTAAACTTTGACCAGGTAGTCCGTGCTGTTGGTGTTCCCTCGTCTCCCGCGGGATTTCAGGGGATCGCCTGTTTTCCATTTCTTCGTCAATTCGGATTTGGGAATTTCGGCAATGCTGACGAATTCGGACTTGAGTGTTGACACCCTCTGGATTAGCCGGGGCCCCAAGCCGTTCTACCACGCTCGCCCATATTGCACCGGCGTCAATGCTTCAACCTTCGCACCAGCACGCTCGCCGCTCGCGCCGGCCAATACGGATCGCGCAGCATCTCCCGCGCGAGAAAAACCATGTCGGCTTGGCCGGTTCGCAGAATAGTCTCAGCCTGTTGAGGACTCGTGATCATCCCCACCGCGGCAGTCGCGAGCTTACTCCCCCCGCGAATGGCGGCGGCAAACGCCGTCTGATAGCCGGGGCCAAGCGGAATCTTTATATTGGGCGCCGCACCTCCCGAACTGCAATCGACCATATCGACGCCGAGTTCACGGAGTTTGATCGCCAATTGAATGGAATCATCGATCGACCAGCCGCCATCGACCCAGTCGGTGCATGAAAGTCTCACCAGGAGCGGCAGGTCGGCCGGAATCAGCCCGCGAAGATCGGCGGCGACCCGCAGCAGCAATCGGGTGCGGTTTTCGAATGATCCGCCATACTCGTCGCTGCGATGGTTTGAGAGCGGCGAGAGAAAACTGTGCAGCAGATAGCCATGGGCGGAATGGATCTCGATCAAACGAAAACCGGCGTCCAGCGCCCGGTGAGCCGCATCGCGCCATTGACCGCGAACCTGATCGATATCGGCGCTTGTCATCAATCGCGGCGTGGGATAGCCATCGGTAAATGGCCGGTCGCCGACGCCGATCGGCTGCCAGCCGCCATCTTCCTTGGCCACGGCCTTGCCGCCCTTCCAGGGCTCGGCGGTCGATGCCTTCCAGCCGGCGTGGGCCAGTTGAATCCCTGGCACGGCTCCCTGTTTGGCAATGAACGCGGCGATCGGCCGCCAAGCCGCGACCTGCTCCTCGTTCCAGATGCCGGTGTCTTCAGGCGAAATGCGACCCTCGGCGGAAACCGCCGTCGCCTCCGCCATCACCAGCCCGGCCCCGCCAACGGCCCGCGAGCCCAGATGCACCAGGTGCCAGTCGCCGACGATGCCGTCGCGGCAGAAATACTGGCACATCGGCGACACGCCGATGCGATTGCGAATCAAAATCGATCGCAGCGTGATCGGCTGAAACAGCATCGGATCCGACATTCAGCACCTCGTTCACAACCAACAGTTGGGAAGTTTTTCAATTCGAGCAATTCACGCGCCCGGCGACGAACAAGCCGGCGGCACGAACTTCGCATGATAGGTCATCGCAAAACTTTGTTCGCTGCTCCTTCGTTTGTCTACAACAGCCACAACGCCTACTGGCGCCTGGAACCATGAACCACCACGACGACAGCTTTGATTCATTTGGCTCATCAGACTCGGACGCACCGTTGGTGCTGCCCGCGCCGCGGCGCTTTCATGCCGGCGACCTGGTTCTGGCGACGCTCGCATGGTTGGTCATACTGGCCTTCATCGTATTCAAGCTCGCCAGCCCCATGGGCGGCGAATCCAAGCAGGAGGTCCAGGAAGGAAGCGATTTCACCTTTGATCTTCAATCTCGCTACTTGGTCGGGGCCGCCCAGATTCAGGGCGGCGCCAATAAACAGGCATTCATGCATCAACTGCCCGCCGACGGAAATCTGAGCGAGGGCAAACGGCTGCGGGTCGCGGTGCTGGCCGGAGAGCTGGGCGGGCCGAGCGCCGCCCAGCAGCGGCTCCAGGGCGACTGGAACAATCATTCCAACAAAACTGAGGACATCCTTTTCCGCCTTTACTCGGATTACAGGGATCAAAAATGGACCGCGCCCAGCGTCACGCCCGAGGAAAAGCAGACGCTGCGAAAGCGACTCGGTTGGTATGGCGATCTCGCGCTGGCCCCGCCGGAAGATCCGGACCAGGCAGCGCGAATGGCCGCTCTTGCGCCGGCCCGGCGGACGTTCTTCACCGTCATCGGCATTTTCGTGGCGGCCCTGGCGTTGTTGGGCCTTGGCGCCATCGCGTTGCTCGCGCTGTTGGTCGCCTGGGTCACCGGATCGATCCGCGCCGGCATCTCGACAACTCACAGCCACGCTCCAATTTGGATTCAAACGTTCACATTGTACATGTTGCTCTTCTTCGGAATGAGCCTGGCAATTTCGTTCATGCGCCTGTCCACCGCCCAGCGATTGAGAATCTCGGGACCGATTGCCCTCATCAGTCTGGCGGCCTTGGCCTGGCCGCGGCTCCGAGGAATGTCGTGGGCGCAGATTCGAAATGACATCGGCTGGACCGCCGGTCGCGGCCTCTGGCGCGAGATTCTCGCCGGGCCGCTCACTTACATCATGGCCCTGCCGCTCGCGGGCATCGGCGTCGGCATCACGCTCTTGCTCATGGCGATCAGCCGGCATGCCTCCGGCGGACAGGGCCCCTCCGCTCCGGTGCACCCGGTCGCGCCGCTGCTGGCAGACGCAAGCCTGGGGTTCAAGTTGATCCTGCTCATTTTCGCGGCGGTGATTGCGCCCATTGTCGAGGAGACGATGTTTCGCGGCGTGCTCTATCGCCATCTGCGCGAGGGCTCGCGTCATTTCGGCGGCGCCGCGAGCTTTCTGCTCAGCGCCGTCATCACCAGCTTTATTTTCGCCTCGATTCATCCGCAGGGTTGGCTCGGCATTCCGCCGCTGATGGGCATCGCGCATAGCGCTCACCATCGCGCGGGAGTGGCGCGGCACGCTGATTCCTTCCATGATCGCCCATGGAATGAACAACTTCATTGTGCTCACATTCGTGATCTTGGTAGCGGGATAGACAGCCGCGACATTCGCGCTCCGAAACGACCTACCTGGAGGTCCTTGATGCGAACTCTCGCACTTCTCCTTCTTTGCTCAGCGACCAGTTTCGCCGCGCCCAAGCCCGATTTTTATGTCAGCCCCGCCGGGAAAGATTCCTGGTCCGGAAAACTCGCCGGCGGAAACGCGGCGGGAACCGACGGCCCGTTTCGCACGCTCAGCAGAGCCCGCGACGCCGTCCGCGCCCTACGCGGCAAGCAGAAACTTGATCGGCCCATTGTCGTGGGTATCGTCGGCAGTCTTTACGAGCTAAGCGAGCCGTTCGTTCTAACGCCCGCCGACTCGGGCACCGAAAAATCGCCCACCATCTTCATGGCGATCGCCGGCGACCGCCGTCCCGTTATTATCAGCGGCGGCATCGTGCTCCGTTCCGGCGGTCCGGAACGCTACCCGTTGCCCGACGCAATCGGCAATCGCACGTTTCGCCATATCAGCGTCAACGGCGAATTCCGCCATCGCTCGCGACTGCCGAAGACCGGCGCCTATGTCATTGCCGGCCTGGCCGGCGCCGATCCCAAGGGCAAGTACAACACGCCCGCCAACAAGTTCGAATTCAAGCCCGGCGAGATCGATGCGAACTGGAAAAACCTCCATGAGGTCGAAGCCGTCGTCTTGCACTTTTGGGTCGATACGCACCTAAAAGTGAAATCGGTTGATGCAAAGAAGCGTGTCGTGGAATTTGATCGCTACAGTAAGCGGCATTTCACCGACGATTATCAAAATCGCCTCGCGCGCTATTATCTGACGAATGTTTTCGAGGCGCTCGGCCCCGGCGAGTTCTACCACGATCGCAAGACCAACGTGCTGCACTACAAGCCGCTGCCTGGCGAGACACCCGGGCGGACGCAAATCATCGTTCCGCGGCTCGACTCCGTGATCCGCTTCGAGGGGCATCCGGAAAAGAACCAATTCGTCGAGTGGATCGAATTCCGCGGCGTCACCGTGAGCGACGCATCCTGGGAGCCGCCCGCGAAAGACGCCATCGATGCCCAGGCGGCCAGCATCGTGCCCGGCGCGATTCGTTTTCGCGGCGCTCGGCATTGTTCCTTCGACGACGGCGTCGTGAAAAATGTCGACGGCTACGGCATCGAAATGGGCGACGGCTGCCGCGACCTTCGCCTTGTTGGAAATGAAATCACGCACACCGGCGCCGGCGGAATCAAACTCACCGGCGGCGACAGCCGCTCACCCGCCAACCGGCGCACCGGCGGCTGCGTCATCACCGACAATCATCTGCATCACCTGGGCGAGATCTTCCATTCCGGCGTCGGCGTCCTGCTCATGCACGCCGATCACAATACGATCGCCCACAATCACATTCATCATCTCTACTACACCGGCATTTCTGTCGGCTGGGTCTGGGGTTATGGCCCGAGCGTCAGCCGCGACAACAAGATCGAATACAACCACATCCACGATGTCGGCCAGAAATTCCTTTCCGACATGGGCGGCATTTACACCCTCGGCGTCTCGCCCGGGACCGTCCTCCGCGGCAACGTGATCCACGACGTCGATTCCTGGACCTATGGCGGTTGGGGCATTTACCCCGACGAGGGCTCCACCGGCATCCTCATCGAAAACAATCTCGTCTACCGCACCAAGAGCGGCGGCTTCCACCAGCACTACGGCAAGGAAAACATCGTTCGTAACAATATCTTCGCATTGGCTCGCGAGGGCCAAATCATCCGCAGCCGCGCCGAGCCGCACCTCAGCTTCACCTTCGAACGCAACATCGTTTACTGGAAAGACGGCCCGCTCTTCGGCTCGGTCTGGAATGACAACAAATTCGTGATCGACCACAACCTGTATTGGAAAAGCGGCAAACCAATCGACTTCCCAGGCGGCTCACTCGCCACATGGCAAAAGCGAGGCCACGATAAACACTCCATCATCGCCGATCCGCACTTCCGCGACCCCGAGCATGGCGATTTCTCATTCACCGACGAACGGAACGCGAAGAAAATCGGCTTCGTACCGTTTGACGCGTCGAAGGCAGGGGTAAGGGAGAAGCCGAGGCGATAACGCATCGGTTTCATGGCTTGTCATACCTGAGCGCCTGGCCTGCCAATTCAGCCAGACTATCACCAGCGGTTTTTGCCCAGTGCTCGAGCAATGCCTTCGCCGCGGGAGTTCCGGCGTGACGCAAGACGCTGACCAGTCGGCGATACTTCAGCAATGTCGCTTCGTTGTCAGAAAGTCGATCAATCAATTTCGTCAATCGTGCTCGCACCTCGGCCGATTGATTCCGTGCAACCGATTTCTTCAACTCCGGTACAACGGCAATCCCCATCTTCGCTAACTGCGCATTGGCCGCCTCGCGCTTCGAGAATGTCGCGTCGTCCAACTCCCCAACGAGCTTCTTGACTCGTTCAGGATCGATCGCGTCTTTTCGCCGCGGCTGAACTCGCTTGGAAAACAGCGCCACCGCCTCATCCGGCTTCTCAACCATCGCCCAGAACGCATATTCGGCGTCCACCGCGTCCGAGCCCATCAGGTCGTTCCAAAGCTCGGCCATTTCTTTCTTGGGCAATTCCTTCGGCCGCACATCCCACAGGTAACCGATGCCGTTGCCGCCGGCCAGGAGCGTGCGGCTGTCGCGGCCGAAGCCGACGACATACATATCACCGCCATGCCGGCCGCGCTCCCAAAGTTTGACGCCCGACACCGGATCCCAGATTTGAATTCGTCCACCCATGTCACCCGTCGCCAGCCGCAATCCGTCGGGCGAAAATGCAAGCGCGTTGAAGATGAACCCACGATCCATCTGAATCCGTCGCTTCACCGCGAGCGTCTTCGCATCCCAAATGAGAACCGTTGCGGACATATTGGCAGTCGCCAGCAATTTCCCGTCCGGCGAAAACTTCACGCCATACATGCGCGGATCCTTTACCTGCGACAAGTTGACCTCGACCTGATCCCGCAATTCGCCGGTCGCCGGATTCCAAAGGCGGATGACCTTGTCCCAACCCACGGTCGCCAAGGTGGTGCCGTCGGGCGAGTAATCCAGACCGTAAATCATCTGGTGCCCAATGGTTCGTGGACCCGGTCGTGACAGATCGAGGAGGCGAAATTCGCTTCGGCGAAAGACAGCCACGGCAAGCTGCTTCCCATCCGGCGAAAATGCGAGGTCCTCCACGGTCGAATGCGGATCGCGCCCCTTCTCCCACTCCCACTTTCGCACCACCTTGCCGATGGCCACTTCAATCATGCTCACATGAACCAGATCGGCCCGGCTGCCTCCCGCGGCCAACAATCGGCTATCGGGCGAAAACGTCAAGCGGACGACATCTTCAATCGGCGCCACGATCCGTTTGATTTGCCTGCGTGTTTGCGGATCGACAAATCGCAAGCCGCCTTCGCCATCGGCGTAGGCGAGCATTTTTCCATCGGGCGACGCGGCCACGACCTCCGAGCCGCGAACCGCCCCGTCCGGCAACGGCAATTTCTTCCGCGGCCACGTCCCATCGGCGAATCGGGCCATCCCAACCGGTCGAAAACAAAGATTTGCTGTCGGACGCGAACACCAGGCCCCACGGATACCAGCCCGTGCCCGCGAGTTTACCGGCTTCTTTGCCGGTGCCCGGATCGAAAAGATAAATCGCGTGATCGGTGGCGCCCGCGGCGATCCACTTCCCGTCGGGCGAATAAGCCACCGCGGAGGTGTAATTCTCATAAGGGTTATTGAGTTTCACCACCCAGGAACGCAGCCTCTTGCCGTTGTCTGTGTCGTAAACGCGCACGGCGTTGTCGCGCTCGGTCACCGCGATCTGCTTGCTGTCCGGCGAATAAGCCATCCGCACCAGGTAAGCGTCCAGATCGATTCGAAGCCGTTCGTTTCCGGTTCTTGGATCGCACAGCCACAGCATCTTCGATGAGCAAAGGGTGACTGCCAGTGTTTTTCCATCTGGCGAGAACTGCGCAAAGCCGCCTTCGCCTCCGAAAAACAGCAAACGATCCTGATTCCTTATCGGAAGTCTGCCGTTGATAGCCGGTGGCTTCGGCACGCTCAGTCGGGGGATCTTTCGCCGGATCGTTCCATCGAGATCGCAAATGAACACACCCTCGGTGGTCCCCGCGGCCAGGCTCTTTCCGTCCGGCGCGACATCGGCGGAGCGCATGTTCGGCGATCCGCCCGCCGGCGGCGCATCCGCGCCTTTGAGCGTGATGATTTCGCGCTGCCCGCTGACGACATTCCAGATCGCGAACTGATTTCGCTTGAACGGCGTAATCAGATGCTTGCTGTCCGGTAGAAACGCAAGCCGCTTCGATGCGGCGATACTGCCTGAGATCGTGCCGTATCCCATGTCCGAATTCCGCCACATCTCCTTCCCCGAGCGCGATCCCAGGCGACCAGTGTCCCGCTGCCGATCGTGACGACAACCTTTCCGTCCGGCGACAACGCCAATTCCTCGGCATTGTTGGGGTGCTTAAACCGTGTGGTTCCCAATCTCAGCAGTGCCCCGTCAGGCAATGGATCGTTGGCCGCCTCGGCGACTACAGCGGGCTTTTCGATTGCCTTCGGCGGCTCTTTCCGCTGATTCTGCGGCGAGGCGCCCGGCACCGCGATCAGTCCCGCGGTCATTCCCATGACAAGAACGGCCGCCGTCACCCAGCGAGCCATGTTGGATTTCGGAACCAGCGCGGCGACGCTTGCCGGGAGCGGCCGATCGAAAAGTCGCCGCGGCATCCGCTCGCGACGAACTTGGTTTGAGTGCCACCGCCAACGGCGCGATCAGCAAGCCATGCAGCGCCACATCGGCCGTCAATCCACGCCGCCCTAAGCGAGCCAGCAACTTGGTTCGCCCGCGCTCCAGTAGGCCTTTCAACGCGGATTGCGTCGTGCCCTGCCGCCGCGCCGCCTCGGCCTGTGAAAGCCCTTGCCAATAGCAAGCCAAGAACGCCGATTGATATCGGCTCGGCAATTGAAGGATTTCCTCGTCGAGAATCGCCATCACTTCGCCCATGCTTAGATCGTCGCCGGGAGACAATGGCGACCGTCGCTTCGCCGAGGTCGCTTCCCGTCGTTTTCGCCGCGATTCCGCCAGACGTGCCTTACGGGATATTCGGCGGCCGACACACACGAGCCACGCCGGCAGCGCGGCCGGTCGTACCCGATGCGCTTGCCGGATTAGCGTTACAAACGTCGCCTGCATGGCGTCGTCCGCCGCGTGCTCGTCGGTCAATTGTCTCCGGCAAACGCTCCTGACCAGCGGTTCGTATCGGTCCATCAATGCCGAAAACGCGGCGCGATCTTTACTGGTCACATACGCTTCGAGCAACTGAACGTCGGTCTGCTCCGCCCGCGCCCGGCGTTGCACCTGTTCGATGAGAATCGCACTTCGCGACATGACTGATCCTCGCGCTTCGCGGCATTTACCAATCTAATGCCCACGCCCCGCGAGTCAGCCTGAAAAATCCGGATTCATCAACAGCACAGCCGGTCCCGTCTTTTTGCCGCGGCACTTGTATTTGCCCGCACCGATTGTCAGAATGGTCGTCGAACGATTTCCCACTGGTTAATCAATCCTCCATGTCGAATCGACAATCGACCATCTGGACGCGCGTCGGCATCGTGCTGGCGATTTGGACCGCCATCGCGATCGTCATGACCGGCCAGGCCTATCTGATCATGTATCTGGCGGTTCAGGCGAGCGCCGACTTGCCCGCGAGGACGCCGCCCATGGCGTTGTCCGAACTGTTCTTGAGCAGCGTTACGGAATGTTTCATTTGGGCGATGCTCACGCTCGGCATCATCTGGTTGGCTCGGCGGTTTTCCTTCGGCCAGGGCCAATGGCTGAAATGCCTGGCGATTCACATTGTCGCCTGCCTGATCTGCGGCTTTTTGGAAGTCGGTTTATCGACGCTCGCCGCGGAATTCATTCGCCGTGAATTCCCCAAACCCACCATCACTGCGAACGTGATGTTCCTGTACTTCGTGGCCAAGCTCAACAACAACATCTTCTTCTACTGGGCCATCCTCGCCATCGTTCACGTGGTCCGGTATTACCGGCAATTTCGCGAACGCGAATTGCTCTCGGCTCAACTCGAAACAAAGCTTGCTCAAACCCAGTTGCAAATTCTCAAAATGCAATTGCAGCCGCATTTCCTGTTCAACACCTTGAACGCGATCTCGGCGTTGATTCACCAGGACGTGGAGTTGGCCGACCGGATGATCGCCCGGCTGGGCGACCTGCTGCGAGCGACGCTCGACACTGCCAACCAACAGGAAGTGCCGCTCCAACAGGAATTGGACTTTATCGAGCCATACCTTGAAATCGAGAAGGCTCGATTGGGCCAGCGCCTCACGGTGGATTTGAACGTCGAACCCGCCGTTCTCGGCCCCGGGTGCCGAACCTCATCTTGCAACCCTTGGTGGAAAACGCCATTCGCCATGGCATCGCCATGCGTCCCGGCCCCGGCGTCATCCGGATTCACGCGCATCGCGAAATTGACTGCCTTCGCCTGGCGGTCTCGGACAGCGGCCCCGGACTTCAGGCCCCCAATGGCGCCGCCAAGGGAATCGGTCTGGCCAACACCCGCGCCCGCCTGGAAAAGCTTTATGGCGCCGGGCACAGTCTCGAATTGGTCAAAGGCCCGGACGGCGGTTTGCAAGTCGGCATCACCATCCCATTTCGCGACATGGCCAACGGCGCCCTGGCGGAGGCCTCGTGAAAATCCGCCGCCTCATTGTTGACGACGAACCCTTGGCTCGCCAGCGCCTGCGCCGCCTGCTCGAGGTCGATTCGGAAATCGCGATCGCGGGCGAGGCATCGGATGGCCCGCAAGCCGTCGCGGAGATCCGCAAACAGCGCCCCGACCTGGTCTTCCTGGATGTGCAAATGCCCGGGCTCGACGGTTTTGCCGTTCTGCAAGCGCTCGCGGCGGAATCGCTGCCGCTGGTGGTCTTTGTCACCGCACACGATCGCTACGCCTTGAAAGCGTTCGAAGTGCACGCCCTCGACTATCTCCTCAAGCCGTTTGATAAAGCGCGTTTTGCTGCCGCGTTGGACCACGCGAAGGCTCACCTGCACCAAGGAAGTAAATCCAACCTGGATCAACGCTTGAGGGAACTCTTAACGTTCGTGCAAGGTCGCCAGGCGGGCGCCGAACGGCTGCCGATCAAATCCGGCGGCAAGACGTACTTCGTGCGCATTGGCGATATCGATTGGATCGAGGCCGCCGGGAACTACGTTCGACTGCACGTCGGCAAGGAGGACCATTTGCTCCGCGAATCGATGACCGCCTTGGAGAAACGCCTCGATCCCGGCCGGTTTGTCCGCGTCCATCGCTCGACCATCGTGAACATCGAGCGAATTCGCGACTTGCAGCCATTGTTCCGCGGCGACTATGTCATCACTCTTTACGACGGCACCGAGTTGCCGCTGAGCCGCAATTGCCGCGACCGGCTGGAAGAAACGCTGGGCCACGCTCTGTGATTGTTTCACCGCTTGATCCCACAATCGCGACATTTCGTCCTCAGAATCCCGCCATTCGTCCCAAATTCCTCGTCTTGGCGATCGCAAAGCGCTACGCTGATATCGCCAGCAATAAGTTGGAGTCAATGATCGATTTCTTTCCCCTCAAACCTCCACGAGGTGAACAATGCGTCGAATGGCTTTCGGTCTGGCGCTCTTCGGTTTTCATTTGGCTTTTGTCATGTCGGTCCGGGCGGCCGATGACGACGCCAAGGCCGTCATCGAAAAAGCGATCAAAGCACATTTCCCCAAAGGGCTCGACACCACGCACAAAGGCGTTCGCACCAAGAGCAAGGGCACGCTGCATGTCATGGGCCTCGATCTGGAATTCACGCAAGAAGTGGCCATTCAGTTGCCCAACAAACTCAAAGAGACGATGGAATTGGATGTGATGGGCAACAAGGTCAACGTCGTTTCTGTTTACGACGGTAAGCAGGCCTGGATTCACGCCGGCGATAAGGATGTTGAAGTCACCAAGGAGATCCTCCAGGAATTCAAGGACGCCGTCTACACCATGGGTCTGATGCAGGGCATGTTCCTCAAAGACAAGGCGTTGAAACTCAGCCTGGTCGGCGAAACGAAAGTCCGGGACAAGCCGGCAATCGGCGTTAAGATCTCCCGCGAGGGCAAGAAGGATCTGACGCTCTATGTCGACAAGTCGTCCGGCCTCATCGTCAAAGTTGAAATGCGCAAGCGCGACATTCAGTCCATGCAGGAGATCCAGGAGGAGCGGTATATCACCGAGTATCAGGACGCTTCCGGCCGCAAGGTGGCCAAGAAAGTCGAAGTGGTCCGCGACGGCAAACCATACCTCGAGGCCGAGGTCACCAGCGTGGAGATTCTGGATTCGATCGACGCCAGCGAATTTACCAAACCGAATTAGTGCAGCCCAAAGCGCCGGGAGCCCGAAGCGCCGGGAGCCCGAAGCGCCGGGAGCCCGAAACGCCGGGAGCCCGAAGCGCCGGGAGCCCAAAGCGCCGGGAGCCCAAAGCGCCGGGAGCCCGAAGCGCAAGCAAGGGGTTTTCGTTCCCTTGCTTGCGCTGCGGGCTCCAAGAATTTCAATGCAGCCCGAAGCGCAAGCAAGGGGTTTTCGTTCCCTTGCTTGCGCTGCGGGCTCCAAGAAACTCGACTGAGTTTTCGTTCCCTTGCTTGCGCTGCGGGCTCCAAGAAACTCGACTGAGCCCGAAGCGCAAGCAAGGAAATCAATTCAGGCCCAGCAAATCATTTCACCGTTGGCACAAACTTGTGCGGCGATTTCTCGGCTTCAATCTGCAAACGCCGCGCGATCATCCACACGCGGCGTTCGACCTTTTGCTCCGGCGACAGATTTTTGCCGGCGGCCAGATGATTCAGATTGCGCGTCACCGATGCGATGTCCTTGCTCAGGACCGCGGCGTCCACCTTCATCTCGGTCCCCAATTTCGCCTCCAGCGGCACTTGCAAATCGTGCAGCGACTGCTCCGCCAATTTCGGATCCTCGGCAAGCTCCTTGAATTTCTGTTCGAGCATCGGCCGGTTGTCGCGCAGATAACCGCGATACTTGTCTTCCGACATGATCAGCGATTCCTGGGTCATCTGATCCGCCGCTTCGACGAAGCGATCGGTGAGCATTTGTCGCGCTTGGGGGACCGAGTTCTGCGCTTGTTTACTCAGGCCTTGGGCAAAGTCGGGGGCTGATTTGATGATTTGGGCTTCGAGCGTGCTCTGGGCCTCGGGCAAGCGGCTATCGAGCATGACCTCGGCCGCGTCCACCACATGCTCGGGTTGGGTTGCATAAGCAAATTCGTGATAGCCGTAGTAGAAGTACACGCTCAACAGAATCAGAGCGAGCAAACCGACCACGGCGGTGGCCCTGGCGGACCACGTGACGCGGCGGCGCTCGCGGGCCAAATCCTGTTGCATTTGCTCCAGCCGGCTCTGCAGAGTGGCGATCGTTGAATTCTCGGACATGGCGAATTTCCTTGGATGAGGGATGATGACGTTCGGAATAAACGGCGTGCGGCTCACGGGGCGACGGCTTGCGTGCTGCCGAGCTTGATCGCCAGCAAGCGGTAAAGTTCCGCTGAAAACTGCTCCTCCAAGGGCATTTCACCCTTGCGGGGCAGCTCGGCGGCGGGAAAGCGATCCCACGCCGCGAACAGTTGCTTCAACTGCCGCTCGAGTTCCGAAACGTAGTACTTGTCCAAGAGCCGATCCACGGCGACGTGAATGTTCTTCGTCATCCGCTCGTGCAGCACCTCATCTTTCACCTGCGGAAACTCCGCCTTGAGGATTTTTTCGTGCTGGTCGAGCGATGTCTCATAGCGATGTTGGAGTTTCTTTTCCAACTTGGTTTTCAACTCCGCAGCCATGGCGTCGCGCTCGCGGTCCACGAGGCTCAGATAGGCCGCCATGTCCTTGTTCGCCTGCTTGGTGAAGGCATCGGTCACGGCGGGGCTGGTGTTGCGCACGAGCGACTCGACATGGCGCATGTAGCGGTCCTGGTTTTTCTCCAGCCGCTTGCCTGCGACTTTCGAAAGCTCCTGCGTGTACTCGTCCTTCATCAATCCGTTGCCGAGCCGATAAAAGGCCGCGCAAACAACGACCACGAACGCGATCACCGCCAGCATCAAGAACATCCTGATGCGGCGGTGGCGCGCGAAGGCGGACGTCAACTCCTTGCATTCGATTGACAGCTTTTCAATCTGTTGTTGGATGACAACCAGCTCATCCGGCTGAGAATTTGGGCGCATGACAACCTTCCACCGTGTCGAAACACAGTTGCAAAAACTTGGGAATGGGTGATTTGCGAATCGAATACCGGTGTAACCGACGCGCCGACCGATTGCAAGTGATTTCCGAGCGGAATTGATAATCGCGATTTGCTGCACCTGTCTCGCAGGCGCCGCGACCGAGAACTAGCACGGCGCACAATCCTGTCAGTTCATATTTCCGCGTCCTCGTCGCGCTCGATGCGGTCGCCCAGGGCGTCGTACTTGTACTGCACCTTCGCCAACAGCGTGCCGCCGTCGGTCGCGTGCTGCTCCGCCGCGATCAACTCGTTGCGGCTGTCGTACAGGTAATTCCAGGTCTCGGCGCTGGCGCCTTTGCTCTTCCTGATTTCGTTGCCGGCGTCGTCGAAGGTGTAGGTCCAGGTCCCGTCGTTGGTGGTGCGGTTCCCGGTGCTGGTGGCGTAGCCGGCCATGGTGCGGTTCCCATTGGCGTCGTAACTGTAACCCGCCGTGCCGTCGGCGGAGGGTCGCGGAAATATGAAGCGACACCATTTATTAAATCAGCGTTCGCTTGATTGGCGAATGAGCAACGATTGGAATCTCAGACGTCGACCTTGTCAGATCGAGTTGGAGCGACGCGATTGGTCAGACGCTTGGGCGAAGTGCTTCGCCCGCGACGACGCGCGGTCGGCAGAATCGCGCAAAAAGTGAAGCGACACCATTTACCATTTATTTTAATCGCCAGCGTCTCGTGATCGGCCGCCGCGACGTCGGGACCGCGGTTCCATTTTAACACGATCTTGCGATCTCCGAGGCGCTTCATTGAATGCGCCCGATAGTGGGTGCTTACATTTTTGTGTTTCCGCCGCCTAATAGACATCAGGAAGAGTTTTCGACTCACGCCGCGCGAAATAGCAGTTTGCTGCATTCTGCAATAATATGTTGCCACCGGGTGGGCGACACCCACGAAGATCCGGGAGAAAGGAAGGAAACCCAAATGAATGCACGAATAGTCTGTGGACCCTTTCATTTGTCGGCAACTCTTTCTTCAACTCAATTAAGTCAAAGCATGCCTTACGATTCTGAACGAATTCTTCGTCGTCCAATCTCAGTTGTTCGATAGTGATCAAGCCCTCACGAGTGAGCCCTTTGATATGGCCGCTCTTTTCAATGACGAAGTGTTTGCCAAATGCTTCCACGGTTGGATCAAGGAGCGCTACAGCCTGCTTTCGGGCATTGCACCGTGAACATGCATATACAAGGTTCACATAAGATGTGATTAAGGATCTGTCGGCGATTTGGGCAACTACGTGATCCACGCTGAATACTCGGTGCCTCTGATCGTTCCACATTTCGCGTTCAAGGCAATACACACACCGAAATGAGAACTCGTCCCTGAGCCACTTCTTGAACTGGATGTATGATGGATAGCCGACTGGTGCGTGACTTCGCACGTGTCGACTGGTCGGATAGCCGAACGGGGTGATCGGAGTCATTTGGCTCTAAGTTTCGTCTGCACGTTCGTTCGCCCCTAGGAGCGACTGAATTTCTGTGAACAATGACTGCTTTCTCGGGAAAGTCTTATTGAGAATCTCCGTCGATTGGGAATTCGAGCTGCTTGAGTTCTTCTTGTTCCTCAGGAGTAATTACGCCGTCAACTTTTTTGACGTTCAGATCGTACCGACGTTTATTCATTGCTTGCCATTGCGCCGTTCCGACTTCCACCGTTGTTCCTGGGTCCGCACTTACTGCCTTGGCCCGCACGTTGGCCAGTCCTTGCTCATCAACTAGTGCGGCATTATTTGCGTTGTATTGAGGTTGTACAAGGGACAACGAAAGCACGAAGGCTCTTACCGCGTTAAGAGGAGCGCGCGGGCGATCGGGTACGACATTCGGTTCAATTGGTGATTCGGCCCCCGGTTGTTCGGAGGTCGCGAAATATGCCGCCCATCGGGTTGGGCATATTTGAAACTTCACGCCCAATCGACGAGCCGTAGCCACCAGCGCGGCGTAGTTACTCGCGTTTTCCGATTTGCAATCAGCAAATCCGATCCAGAAGCGTAGTGGCAGTTTCTTTTCGCGACCCAATTGAGCCACACGATCTGCGAGCCACCGGCCGTGCCCTAGGCGTCGAAATTCTGGGCGAACGTATAGTTCTTCGACCTCTAGCCCACCATCGCGTTCGACTGCAAAGGCCCAGGCTCGACGATCATCATACTGCGGGTCACGTACTTCAAACGCATAGATGCGGTCGTCAAGTTCGTCATGTGCGGACCATCGAACCCGCCCTTCAGCATCGAGTTTTTGCAGCTTATACAATCTGAGCATGTTTGAATGCAAGTATAGCGCCCAGCACTCAAACATATATCGATCGAAGTATTCATACGGCATGTAGCCGATGCCGCCCTCACCCCACTTTGGCCACTTCACCATGAATTGGAAAAGGCGACTTTCGGGAACGCACTTCGTCAATGCAGCGGCGTGTGTGAACGGAATTTGTGGATCCGCAACGGATGGCTTCGGAATCATCCCGCCAGGAGCATCCGCCCACGACGCAGTAAGATGGATTGCAGGCTGGACCAGTCCAAATGGGACACGTTGCATATGATTGGCACAATCATCGGATGAATGGATTCTGCGGTAATAGAAGCACCGATGCATCGCGTTTTTCGGTCGCGCGTTTCGTCGTCGGGAATGGCTCTGACTCGTCAAATGCTATGAAGGCGCTTGGGTTGTCGGGAGGGAGAGTGCCCTCTCCAATCTCAAGTCGGTGCATCGTCTGGGGCCAACAACCCGCGTCGCGAGGATGTCGCCCCTCTAGTTCCAAAGCCCGAATGTACTCATAAGGAACTGTTGGCATGGCGTACTAGACCGCAATTGATGATCTCAGCTATTCATTCTACACCACGATTCGACGCACGCGATTATCGACGCCGTGAGGCCAGCGGTCAGAGCGGTAACCAAAAGTCGGGGCAATTGCTGACCAGTGCTAGGGCGATTAGAAAGGCCAAGTCGCCGCGGCAATCATTTATCCGGCTCCGGGTCGATGTTCTTCAACAGCAATCCGCCCTTTGGCCCGTCCACGACGGCGACGTCGATTTCATAGGTCGCAAAGAGCCGCTTCGCCAAGTCTTCGAGGTACGTTTCCGGCATGTACTCGGTCAGGCAATTAAACCGAGACGGTTTGCCTTCATCATTCGGCGTGCAATCCACCAGAAGTGAAGTCAACTCGGCAAAGCACAAATCGTCAGTGCTCATGTTGTTGATCGAGTTGCGTCCTTCGATGAACCCGTTGATCACGTCATTCAATTCGTCAAACAAGACCTGCCGCAATTGGGGAGTGAACTTGTTCACATTGATGATTCTCGTGCCAAATCCATCTGACTGTACGCCGGATGGTGCGCTCGAAACGATTATCTTCACCGGCGGCCTGTGTCGTCGCGGCGCCATGAATCTGGACATGACTGACACGCTACCGCGCTTCGCGTTCTGCATTTGTTCGAGGACAAAGTCAAACGAGACATGTCGTATCTCGTTGACGTCGAATTCGCCTTTAAACTCGCCGAAGTCGAGCTCGTTGAAGTCCACGTCCTGGTATACCTCAAATGGCAAGAAAACTGGCTGCTGTCCCTCCGGTAAGGGGTTCCCGTGTCCGTCAAGCAAGGTTCCATCTTTGGCTCGATCAAGCATCATAGCGGTCCAGCCATCGTATCGAGTGTTGCCGACGTAAACGATGCAGCCCCTAGGTCGACAGGTAACTTCCAAATCAAAAATCATTGGTTCGTCGCTGCCAAACGCATGATTTCGTCCTCTTACAGCAGTAACGGCGCAAGATCGAGGCTCCTTACCGCGCCATTCGGTGCGGTTTAATACCGTTTTCCCTTGCGGGAGAAAGCGAGAAAAAACGTCCTTCGGGTGTCCGCTGGCCGTAAGGACAAAACGAAGAACTGACTGTTTCACTTTGGCCATTTGCCATACCTGTGCTGAACAAAGTTATCTTACCCGATGACACTCATCACGCAGCATCTCGGCAAGTTCGAAGAACTTGTCACATTCGTGAAAGAACTCAGACTCCGTCGCCAAGCCCTCCTTGTAACCGTGAACGTACACGCGCATTCCCTTTCCTCGCACCGCCGTGATCAGAGGCAGGAAGTCAATGTCGCTTGTGTACAAATGGCAAACGTCGAATGCCTCGCGCTGGGCGTCCTCGAGCATTCGGACGGCCAAAGCAATGTCCACGCCCTTCGCCTTTTCGATCAAATACTGCGTTTGAAGGGAATTGTGTCGCTGGCGTGCAAGCTCGCGCCGCTCATGCGTGACGCACGGTTCCAGATCAAAGTCTCGAAGCATCACCTTAGTATTGTGCAGCCCAGGACCATCTCCTGCGAATGACGTGAAGTAATAAGCCCGATCCACGCCGGGGTTCATCTTCCGCGTCCAAAAAACCTTCGCCCTTGCGTCTACGAGTATCAATCGGTCATTCGAATGGCCGTTGTGTCTGAGTTCGTCAAGGCTCGCATCCGAACCGTGCAAATCTGCGCCATGCATTCTCTGAACGGATGAAATGCGACTCCCCGTCGACATAAACGAAAACACGATCAGCCATGTACCTGATTGCAAACGAGAATTAGCCACAAGACAAGCCCAAATCTCGCCGACGGTGGCAAATCGCTGTGGAAAAATGGTGGCACTTTACTCAAGTCTTCGCGCCCTGGCCGGTTGCATCAGAATTCACGCTGTCCCGCTGGCACGGGTCACCAAGTCGCCGCGGTCGAAACGGCGATGAATTGCCTCACTCATCAGATCGTCACATCGAGAATTAAACCGCGATCAGAAAACACGCCGATTCTTTGCCAGCGCCTTGTTCCTCGCGATAAGCAACGCCGGCGATCGGCGCTGTGCCGGAATGTCCTCTTCGTGCCGGCTCCAGCGAATAAATAACGTCGGTTTGTCTTTCCGCATCCTCGCCGCGCTCAATGCGGTCGCCCAGCGCGTCGTACTTGTACTGCACCTTGGCCAACAGCGTGCCGCCGTCGGTTGCGTGCTGCTTCGCCGCGATCAACTGGTTGCGGCTGTCGTACAGGTAATTCCAGGTCTCGGCCCCGGCGCCCTGGCTCTTCTTGATTTCGTTGCCGGCGTCGTCGAAGGTGTAGGTCCAGGTCCCGTCGTTAGTGGTCCGGTTCCCGGTGCTGGTGGCGTAGCCGGCCATGGTGCGGTTCCCATTGGCGTCGAAACTGTAACTCGCCGAGCCGTCGGCGGTGAGTTGGTTGTATCATCGTAACTGTAACTCACCGCCGCGCCGTTGTCGATAGCGCCGGTGACCCGGTCGGCGGCATCGTAGGTGCGCCTGCAGAATTGGGGTCAAATCAGGTTTTGTTTGTTTGTGGCATCACCAACTCACGGAATCACAAGCGTCAAAACTGCCCTATCTGATTCGACGCGAACGTTGAGCAGCCATTTGGGCTAGGTGCTGGGCTCTGCGCTGCGAGGTCGACGGAAGGTCGCGGAAATATGAAGCGACACCATTTATTCTGGTGTGTTCATTGTCGTTCCCTTTCTGCTCTTCAGGACGCTTGGTTGCGTCCCGATGGGGAACGCCCGACGCGGCGGCGTGCTCGATCCGGCAAGCGAACTGCCGAAGGCTTCCTCCGGAAAGCGGCAGTGGCAGCTTGCGGGAATGGGCTGCAGCTTCAGTTTCCCGGCTCGGGATGCGATGCGGCTGTTGAGTGCGCGGAAGAGAACAATGGCTGCACCTCAGCGGACAAGTGCGATCGGCAGCTGTAAAATGGGGGCTGCAGATTCGCGGAAGGAGTCCCCGGATCTGCATCGAAGACTGCGAGTGGCGAGATATGCCCAAGATCCCAAAAATCGAGCGGGTCCGCGTGTTCGCCGTGGAAAGCCCGAGTGCTCTGGACTTCTTCGAGGACCGGAACGAGTGCCAGACCCTGCAGGCCGTCTGCAAACTGCTTGGCCATGAATTTGCTTCAACCATCGTCCGGTCTGAAACCGAATTCAGGACGGCCCTCGACCATTTGACAAGCATCACATCCAGACCAGATTCCGGAGGGTGAGAGACGGCGCCCGCTTTGCCTTCATATCGGCGCGACGGTAATAGCAGCGGTCTAGGACTCGGCGCGGACAGCCTGTCATGGGAAGATTTGGCAGAGTGTCTCTGGGGCTTCTTCAGGAAGATGGAACACTATCCCGGCCGCAGGATTCTCGTTATCTCCGCGTGCGGCGCCTCGAACCAAAAGCTGACGAACTTTTTTCAGGGGAAGGCGAAGTCCAAGAGCAAGCCCGAACCGCCGGCTTACGTATTCACGACGGTCGGGAATGATGAGGGAGAGGTCTATTGGTCGGATTCGGTCGTTGCCTGGTCGATCTTCTATCACCAGATCGGCAAGGCCGTTCTGTACTCGAGGACAGATATCCAGCTTATTCTTGACAAGATCCAACTCGTCGGGGCCGGAAAACTCAAATACTTTCGCTGGGATAGCTTTAAGAAGATGTATTTTCACTACGTTTCGACCTCGAAGGAGCACACTAAACAAACAGGTGCGTTCAAGGCGGGTAGCAGCGCGAAGCCCAAGCCCTCATAGCTTTCGTGCACGTTATGACTGCCAAGACGAAGGCTAAGAGGCATCGGTGGAAGGAATGGGCGGAGCAGCGAGCGGCAAACTCTTGAAAAAGAAGGGATGGGACATGCTGACGTGCAAAAATATCGTTCAGGCAAAATACCCAGATGCGGCCGCTAGCTTTCATGAGGCGGTTTTCGAAGTCGGCCAAGCATCTGCGAAGTGGGATGCCTACTGGTCGATAGATACATCGTCTGGAAGGAAGCTTGCGACCGGCCCTATGGAACTGGCCGCGTGGGTAAAGGCCGAATCGCTAGTCGTCGAAGAATACAAGTTGGAAATGAATGGCGCTTCGTGATCGCCAAGCATACGCTGATCGATGCGAATAGTCAGGGAGGAGACGCAAAAACCGCCATCTTCGAGACTATCAGGGAGGCGATTGCAAATGGCAAGGGAGCTTTTGTGGTGAAAGACGACGGAGCATTAGCCGCACTGAAATTCGATAATGTTGGTAATCTTTTTTCGGAGTCTTTGGAGCCGAACTGAGCCTCGTCGCCGGGACTTACACCGGCTGGTGTACGATACCGTGAAGGCGAGCATCGAGGCGTACGAGCTGCACAGGGGCTGTGGCGTGAGAAGGATCGGGCCGAGTAGGAATTGACGTGCATCAGATTTGAAAGGTTGCCTTACAAACAGGGCATTACTTGCTAAACCGCATCAATTTCCTTTCCGGATCGGTCGCGGCAATCAGTCGGATAAGCTTCCCGTTGTTGTCGTAACAGGACGTGAAGAACGGCCCGTCGTCGCCCTTGTAGTATGCACCGTTCTTGGTGTCACTTCGGGTGGTGCAGATGCCCGCTTGAGTTCGCCGGACAATCTCGTGTTCTCTTCCCGCAATTGATTGATTTCTCGACGCCGCCGAACTCTGCGCGGTCAGCCGGTTGGCGGCGTCGTAAGTCGAGGTGGTGACGCCGTTCTACGAATCCTGCACCACGGTGCGATTGCCGACGGCGTCATACGTGAACGTCAACGCCTGCCCGAACGGCTCCCGGGCGGTCGCGGTGCGATCCGGTTGCGGCCTTGTTTGTCATCGGTGAGCAATACGCTGGTTGAAGCAGATGTACATAAT
>CAWFFC010000022.1:0-80743 GCA_963815035.1 uncultured Gemmataceae bacterium | reverse complement strand
ACCACGCGGCGTTTGCGGCTTCGCCGCCCGTTGGGCCGGGCGCTCGGCATGGCGGAGCTTTATGCCGGGCGTTTCACGGCGGCGGAGAAGCTCAAGATCGGATTTCATTTTTGCCGGATCAACACGTCTTCTTGAATCTTGCCGCTAACGAAATCATTTGCCATTCGACCGACGAGCTTGTCTTTGCCAAGTTTGTAAACGACAACAACCGGTCTTGCGACTGCCGTCCCGCCCACCCCGAACGCTTGCGGGTTGTACGGCGCAATTCATCGGCGCTATAACTTACGGCTAGCAGTTCCCCCTGCCAAATTCCGATGCCAAACGTGGTTGAGTTGATTATCCTCTCTGAATCGACGGCGGTGAGACAAAACGTGTCGCCGTTCTTCTCGATTTTGATTATGTGCTTCGAATTTGCTTTTCGCACCCACTTGCCGACAATATCTGGCTTTTCGTCGGCACGAGCGCGTCCCGCAGCAAAAAAGGAATAGGATTGCTGTCAAACATGGAAGTGAAATTAGTCGCACCATCGTAAACTCCTCTACCGCAATCAACCGAAACAGCACCGAGATTTGCGCCTGTCGGCCTGTGCGGAGCAAGCCATCAATGCTGACGCGATTTTACCTCACCCAACCCGGTGCTACGAGAGCAACCTTTGTCCTGGTCGCCGGGCTCCGCCCGGCGACCCGTTTGCCTGGGCGGCTCCGCCGCCCGTTGGGCCGGGCACGCTCGGCAAGGCGGAGCCTTGCGAGCGGGACGTTTCGCGGCGCGGGTACGCGATGAATTCACTTGCACTTCACCGTGGATCGTGAAGAACAAGGTAAAAAGCACATCGAGGCTTTTCGTGGCGCAGCTTTTTTGCGTCGCGTCTGCTCACGATGAGAATCGCGGACTTTCGATCACCGCCGATCGATTTCACTTGGACGGCCTTCGGAAGATCCGGCGCAAGAAAGCACTCCGCCCCTCGAACACCAAATGCTTCAACGTCTACCATGACACCAGGCTTGATTTGCGAGGGCACTTTATGAATTAGCCCAACAGCTATTTCGACATAACCCGATTGCTGGAGCAGTTTAGATTCAGTCGAAGGCTCACTCGCAAACAAAGGACCAACGATGAGCAATGCAATTGCAGGAATCGCTCGTCTCAACTCTCGGCCTCCTCAGCCCGCGCGAATCGACGCCGGGCGACTTGAAGCGGATTCCTCAGTCAGGCACCAGTATCGCATAGCCGATCAAATCGGTCCAGCGCCAACATCCCTCTGGTCGCCGGGCTCCGCCCGGCGACCCGCTGCCTGGGCGGCTCCGCCGCCCCTTGGGCCGGGCACGCTCGGCAAGGCGGAGTCAGGCCCGGGTGTTCGGCTCTTAGGGCGTGCTACGAGAGAATCACTCTTTTCAATCCGAAAGCAGGAATGTCACTTCGGTCTTCGGCATCGAGCTAACCTCAACCGGCATGATGTGGTGAATCCAAGCCGTGGATGCTCGCACTTGTACTCGGCCGGGCGAGATTGGATGTTCAAATTCAAAACGGCCGTCGTTGTCGGTATGGGTTGTTTGGCCGACTGGATGCAAATCGCCTTCCACCTTGAGCCATTGATGTCGGGCGGGCTCCCTCGTTTCAGCGTTCAAAAGGCGTCCGCGCAAGATCGAGCCGCGCACGGCTAAAACAGTGATTTCGCGTCGCTCGCCTGGGAACAGCTCGGGCAGCCAGACATCGGGCACGGCCCATTCCCGAGTCGGCTCACCAACGAATTGGATGCAGCAGTCGCCGACCGGCAATGATGAGAGCTCGCAGGTCCCGGTCATGTCCGTTGTTGCGTTGCGACTATGCGATCTGAATGTGAACCCGCACGCCGGCTTCCCGTCCGGCAGATTGACACGCAGCCCAACTCGCGATCCGGCTTCTAGGGACAACTCGACCGGCGGTTGGCCGGCGGAAAACTCGGTTTCCAAATAGGCGAAATCGGGGTGTGTCGCGCTGAATCGAAATCGACCCGGGAAGACGGGAACGGCGGGAATGATGAATCGGCCGTCCACGCTCGTGACCGCGCACAAGTCATTCAAGGAATTCCTCAAACTCCCGGATTCTCGGTCGATCCAGTCAAGCGAGAACGTGGCGTGAGACTGAGACTCCGGGTCCTCGCCGGGACCGACATCGAGAATGTGATGATCAATCGCGACACGCACGCCGCGGATGGGACCTCCGGTTTCGTCGACGACTCGGCCTTCGAAATGCGCCGTCGGCAATGCGGAAATCTGCACCGGAGAGGTTGTGAGATCCGCGGCGCGTGCAATCGCAAAGCCGATGAACCGCTGATCGTTTGTCGCCAGAAAAAGGAAGCGACCGTCACGCCAATAATTTGGGCGTGTATCGAGGCCCCAGACCCGGGAATCGTGCTGATCTGGCCAGGGCATCTGGAACTGGCCTGTCGCGTCGGTGCGAGCCGGCGATCGACCAAGATCGACAAAGGTGAAAAAACGGTGCGGCGACACATCCAGAAATCGAATCTCGACATTCGCCCCTGCAATTGGGCGGCCGTTTTGGTCAACTAAAATGCCGCGTGCGAGCAGGTCGCCGGGCGAATCAGCATCGGGGCGATCGTTGGACATCGGAGATCCTCAAGCAATGCTGTATGGGTCAATGCGCAATGTGGATAGAGTCTCCGGCGCGCACCGCACGGCGACCCGCTGCCTGGGCGGCTTCGCCGCCCGTTGGGCCGGGCACGCTCGGCAAGACGGAGGCTTGCGGGCCGGGCGTTTCGCGGCGGACGATTCGTGTTAATTATCCTGTGTGTCGTCTTCGCTGATCTCTGGTTCTTTTAGCAGCCAACAGATTTCGTCCCGGACCCGCTCTCGCGTCAATCGAAAACTTGCCACAACGTTTTTGATGGGGTCCTGATTCAAATCAAGCAATCCGAGAAGGAGATGCTCGCAGCCGACATAGTTGTGACGCAGATGGCGAGCCTCAGCGATCGAGTGTTAAATCACTCGTTTGGCCGCCGTCGAAATCGGCAGCTTGCCCATCGCCACCTTGTCGGCACCGTTTCCAGGCTGAAGGATTTTTTCAATTTCGATCTGGAGTTTGTCCAGATCGACGCCGAGGTTTTTGAGTGCATTGGCTTGAACGCCGTTTCCTTCCAAAACCAACCCTAAAAAGATGTGTTCTGGAAGGAGATATTCGCTTCGAAATCGAGCGGCTTGCTGGTATGCAAGCAACATGGCCTTTCGCCCGCGATCTGGTTCGAACATGTCCCGCCTCCTGAGTGGAGTAACGCAACCATTGCCACTGCTTGACGGCCATTGTTACCAGTGACTGAATGCCGCGCCCAAGCCGGCCGGCAAGCAGTGCTCTCGACCTCGGTTGTGGAGCACTGCTTGGCCGCCAACGACGGAGGGGATTGATGGCGACTTCATCGAAGGCGGCCAAGCAGTGGCAATCAAACGATGATAAGATTGATTCGAATTCTCCACAAACAAAAAGCCACATTCTATTGCCACTGCTTGGCCGCTTCGGGAGACGTGCCATTGTGCAGTGACGTCCAAGGCGGCCAAGCAGTGCTCTCGATCTCGGTTGTGGAGCACTGCTTGCCGGCATGGCGACGCACAGCGATGATGGCGGAGTTCGCGCGAAGCCGGCAAGCAGTGGCAAACACTTCGCTGCGGTTGCCGTTCTGATTCACGATGGCCACTTTTGGGCCTCGTTGCGGCGGCTCGCCTTGCTAGCCCGACGTTCGCTTTCTGTTCGATTGCCAGACTCGAAGCGCCGCGAATGCGCCGCAAAGCAACACAAGCTGCATCACGGTTAGCACAACGATGGCCGCGACTGGGATTGCCCAAAGCAGCAGATGCTGGTTTGAACGGCGGACAACAAACTGGACCGTGATCAACGACCGACTGGATGATTCAAATGATACAACGATTGTGCTTGTGCCATTTCCCGGTGATGCTCCAATTTCGATAAACTCCGAACACACGTACAAAGATGCCAACAACGCGCCGATGAAGAACGCGAAAAAAATCAGGATGTGGTCGGCGGATCGCATGGACTTGGCAAATTGAGAAACCGTGTGGTTACCATTCGGGTCAGGCCGTTAGTATCGCACGAAATCGCTGGCCGGTCCAGGGCACGCCCCGCCCTTCAGATCCAGGCGAAGCCAAGCAGAATTACAGTCCGCTTGGACGGGGCAGTCACAAATTGAGCCGGGGGTGATTGCCACTGCTTGACGGCCATTGCTGTCGGTGACTTGATGCCGCGCAGAGCCTGGCCGGCAAGCAGTGCAATCCTTGCCGGCATGGGCACTGCTTGCCGGCCAGGCGACGCACAGCGATGATGGCGAAGGTCCCGCGAAGCCGGCAAGCAGTGGCAATCGCTTCGTTGAATTTGCGGCGCCGGCGCTCGCTGAGTTAAGTAGTTTCACGATAAATCAAGCAAGTGATATCCGAGGCGAACCTCGATCAATTTATCGTTCTCGTCGAAAATCCAGGTCGCAGCAACGCTTGTCCGAAAAAAGCCGCACAGAGGAGAAAAACAAGAATTGATCCGCAGATTACGCCGATTTCGCAGATTGGAAATCAAATCTGTGAAATCGGCGTAATCTGCGGATAAAGCTAGCGTTTCAGATTCCATTCATCCGCGCGGTATTTGGATTCAATCAATTCGCGAGTGCGGTCACGTTCATTGGGGGTCCAGTCGCCGGGATGGACAAGCCAACCAGTGTCGCTTTGGAACTCGCGGACGATTGCATCGGCTAGTTCCGGGATCGATTTTTCGAAGCCGGCGAGTTCCTTGAGGCCGGGCAGGCCGGGCGTGTAGGGGCTCTGGGCGAGCAGCAGGCCGCCATGCTGGAGCAGGTGGCCGCGTTGTTTTCGTTGGGCGCTGCCGGCGATTTTGTGGCCGTTGACGATCAAGTCGCCGGGGGTCTGGTGCAGGAAGCAAAGGGTGGGCCCGAGCTTTTGTTCGACGCCACAGAGGCCCATGTCGATGGCGACGCCCAGGGAATGCAGGGCGCGGGCGAGCACCTGGTGCATGCGGCAGATCCAGGATTGGCCGCGGCGCTGCCACGGGAGGCCGGCGGGGAGCGCGAGGGCATAGGTGAGTTCGAGATGATGCACGAGCGTCGCGCCGCCGGAGGCGCGGCGGACGAAGGGGAGGTTGGCGAGTGAGGGTCCAGGCGACGTCGTTTGATGCCGAACCGCCTCGGGCTGGAAGTAGCCGAGGCTCAATGTCGGCGGGTGCCAGGTGTAAAAGCGGAGCGAGGCGACGCCCGCCGCGGCCGATTCGAGCAGGGCTTCGTCGGCCGCCATGTTGGTGACGCCGTCGGCAGATTCAAAGGGGAGAAGACGAATTTCGAGCATGAAGTTTATTGAACCACAGAGTCACCGAGATCACAGAGAAAGCCATTGAAATTCCTTCTCTGTGTCCTCGGTGACTCTGTGGTGAATTTCTTGCATTACGCCCAACGCAGCATCGGCTCCTTGACGGTGCGCACTTCGTCGGGGCGGCTGATGCCCATGGTGTGCGGGGCTTTTTGCAGCATCGCGGAGTCCTCGTCGATGATTTTCAACAGGGCGTCGGCGAACTCGTCAAGCGTCTCCTTGCTTTCGGTTTCGGTCGGCTCGATCATCAGCGCCTCGGAGACGACGAGCGGGAAATAAACGGTTGGGGCGTGAAAGCCGTAGTCGAGCAGCCGTTTGGCGATCGCCATGGCGTTGATTTTCTTGGTACGGAGCAATTGCCGGGCGGTCGCTACGAACTCGTGCATGCAGCGATCGCCGAAGGGAACCTCCAGCGCCTGTTTGATTTTCGCGAGAAGATAGTTCGCATTGAGCACGGCGTTTTCGCTGATCGCCTTGAGGCCGTCGGGGCCGAGCGTGCGGATGTAGCAATAGCCGCGAAGCAGAATGCCCACGTTGCCGAAGAAACTGCGGACGCGGCCGATCGACTTGGGCCGGTCGTAATCGAGGCGATAGCGATCGCCTTCCTTCGCCACGAGCGGCACGGGCAGGAAGGGGGCGAGATCTTTTCGCACCGCGATCGGGCCGGAACCGGGGCCGCCGGCCCCGTGCGGGCCGGTGAAAGTCTTGTGTACGTTGTAATGTTGCATGTCGGCGCCGAAATCGCCCGGCCGGGTGAAGCCGAGTATGGCGTTCATGTTCGCGCCGTCGAGATAAACCAGTCCGCCCTTGGCATGCAACAAATCGGTGATGGTCTTGATCTGTTTTTCAAATAACCCGAGCGTGTTCGGATTCGTGATCATGAACACCGCCGTGCGCTCGTCGAGCTTCGATTTCAGATCCTCGAGATCGACGAGTCCCTGGGCGTTGCTTTTGACGGTGACAGTTTCGAAGCCGGCAAGGGCGGCGCTGGCGGGATTGGTGCCATGGGCGCTGTCGGGCACAAGCACGCGTTTGCGCTGACTCTCGCCGCGATCGCGGAAATAGGCGGCGGCGACGTAAAGCGCCGTCAATTCGCCATGAGCGCCGGCGGCCGGTTGGAGTGAGACCACATCGAGACCCGAGATTTCCGCGAGAAACTGCTGCATCTCGTAGAGCAGTTGCAGCATCCCTTGGGTTGTATCGTCAACCTGGAGTGGGTGCAGATCGGCGAATCCTGGCATATTCGCCCAGCGCTCGTGCCGCTTGGGGTTGTACTTCATCGTGCACGAACCGAGCGGGTAAAAGTTCGTGTCGATCGACATGTTCCGCGTGGAGAGATTGGTGAAATGGCGGATCAGGTCGATTTCGCCAACCTCGGGCAGGGGCGGCGGCGCGGCGGCCAGGGCCGATGCGGGCAGCAGGTCGCGAACTGTCGCCACGGGCACGTCGCATGGCGGCAGCAGATGGCAACGCCGGCCGGGATGGCTCAGTTCGAATAGCAGTTCGGTCGATTGCGTGTTATTCATTCAACTTACTCGGCTCAATTATCTATCGCTCGGCGAGCGCGGCGTTCAATGCTTTCGCTAGCCCGTCGATTTCCGCGCGCGTGCGTTTTTCGGTGACGGCGACCAGGATCGAATCATTCAAATGCGGATACCAGCGTCCCAGATGCAATCCGGCGAGGTAACCGGACTTCTGCAATCGGGCCAGCGTTGCGGCAGCGTCGCCCTTGATGCGGATGACGAATTCTTTGAAGAATGGCCGGCGGAAGCGCGGCTCGGCGCCCGCCACCTTCGCCAACTGGTCCGC
The DNA here is from genome assembly GCA_963815035.1 of uncultured Gemmataceae bacterium. Classification (GTDB taxonomy): domain Bacteria; phylum Planctomycetota; class Planctomycetia; order Gemmatales; family Gemmataceae; genus JBGQCZ01. Next base: position 73,562 of record CAWFFC010000022.1, on the reverse strand, counting down.
GGCGTAATGGGCTTTTTTCAGGCACAATTCGGCGGTTTCGCGCAATCCCTGCGGCCCCAGCGCGGCGAGGTAGACCGCGGCTCGCAGTGCAAAGAGGCCCTGGTTGGTGCAAATATTGCTGGTCGCTTTTTCGCGGCGAATGTGTTGTTCGCGGGTCTGGAAGGTGAGCACCCAGCAGCGCTTGCCGTCGCGATCGATGGTTTGTCCGACGAGCCGACCGGGAATCTGCCGCACAAATTCCTTGCGGCAAGCCATGATGCCAAGGTACGGCCCGCCATAGCCCATCGACGTGCCGAGGCTTTGACCTTCGGCGACGGCGATATCGGCGCCATAGTCGCCCGGACGTTTGAGGATGCCCAGGCTGATCGGATCGAAGCTCACAATAAAGAGCGCGCCCTTCGCCTTGGCAATCGCCGCGATCGTTTCCATCTCCTCGATGTTGCCGAAGAAATTAGGATTCTGAACCACGACGCAGGCGGTCTGGTCGGTGATTTTGTTCTTTAGATCGTCGGGATTCAAATAGCCATCCGGCGTGGGGAGCGTTGTGAGCGGGACATGCAAGTTCAGGAGATAAGTTTCGAGCACCTGGCGATATTCGGGATGCACGCTCTCGGCGATCAGCACCTGGCCCTTGCGGCCGGTGATGTTGATCGCCATGAGCACCGCCTCGGCGACGCTGCTGCCGCCCTCGTACAGGCTGGCGTTGGAGACATCCAGGCCGGTGAGTTGGCAGATCAGCGTCTGATATTCAAAAAAGGCCTGCAGGCTTCCCTGACTGGCCTCGGCCTGGTACGGCGTGTAGGCGGTGTAGTATTCGCTGCGGCCGGCGATGGCGTCGACCACGGTGGGGATGAAATGATCGTAGCTGCCGCCGCCCAGGAAGCAGATGGCGTTGGCGGCGGAGGTATTTTTCGCCGCCAAGCTTTGCAGGTGCTGCGTCAGTTCAATTTCCGAGAGTGCCGGCGGAATGTTGAGCGGCCGCCGCAAACGCAAGTCGGCGGGGATGGCCGCGAACAGTTCCTCGATCGAGTCGGCCCCGATTTTCGCCAGCATCTCCTTCTGTTGGTCGGGCGTGTTGAGAATATATGCCAAGGACAAGGGAGTCTCTCCAAGACGGGTGAGCGCGAGTCATGCCCCATTTTTTGAGTTTGGCGCGGCCGGCGGTTTCGGCCGAACCGTCGCCAACAGCCAGTTTCGAAAGCTCTTTAGCACAGACTGTTTCATCGCCGGCCGACAACGCCTGGCCCAGGAATTGATTGACGATCGTCTGGGTCAGAAATGGAAACGCCCGACTTTGTTCCGATTGCTTATAGGTTCCATCCGGCTGCAAGTGCAGGAAGAACACGCGGCCGTCGTCGTCCAATCGCCACAACTCGGGCACGCCAATGCCCGCGTAGAGCGCCTGCCGATCAAGCGAACTGCTGGTGATATCGACCTCGATCGCCAAGTCGGGAGGCGGATCGCGAGTGAAATCAAGCTCGCGGTTTTCCCGGACTTGAGAGACGTTAGCGATGTAATAACATTCGTCAGGTTCGAAGCCGCGATGCAAATCCTCGCGGCGAATGGTCATCGAGCCGCAGGAACAAATCGCGATGTCCAGTTCATAGGTCGTTGTTTCGACCATTCGGCCCAAAAATCTCTTCTCGCGTTCATGGATTCGCATGGGCGCCATGATTTCGAGTCTCCCACGATCGTAAGTGCAGCGCAGGCCGCGGTCGCCGATGGCGTCCAGGAATTTCTCGTAGGTCTGCCAGTCGGCATCGTCGATGCGAATCCGTTCGACCACCGGCGCAGCGGCAGGCGGAGGCGAGGCAGTTTGCTTCGAAATCGTTGCGCTGGTCATGACGTTTGCCCCAATGTGGTGCGGCTTATGCTCCATTTTTTGAGTTTGTGCACGGCCGGCGGTTTCTGCCGAACCGTCGCCAACAGCCAGTTTCGAAAGCTCTTTAGCACAGCTGTTTCATCGCCGGCCGACAACGCCTGGCCCAGGAATTGACTGACGATCGTCTGGGTCAGAAATGGAAACGCCCGACTTTGTTCCGATTGCTTATAGGTTCCATCCGGCTGCAAGTGCAGGAAGCACACGCGGCCGTCGTCGTCCAATCGCCACAACTCGGGCACGCCAATGCCCGCGTAGAGCGCCTGCCGATCAAGCGAACTGCTGGTGATATCGACCTCGATCGCCAAGTCGGGAGGCGGATCGCGAGTGAAATCAAGCTCGCGGTTTTCCCGGACTTGAGAGACGTTGGCGATGTAATAACATTCGTCAGGTTCGAAGCCGCGATGCAAATCCTCGCGGCGAATGGTCATCGAGCCGCAGGAACAAATCGCGATGTCCAGTTCATAGGTCGTTGTTTCGACAATTCGGCCCAAAAATCTCTTCTCGCGTTCATGGATTCGCATCGGCGCCATGATTTCGAGTCTCCCACGATCGTAGGTGCAGCGCAGGCCGCGGTCGCCGATGGCGTCCAGGAATTTCTCGTAGGTCTGCCAGTCGGCATCGTCGATGCGAATGCGCTCGACGGCGGGAGCGGCGGGCGGCGACGATGCAGGCGGTGTTGCTACGGTGGCGCTGCTCATGGTTTCATTTCCCGTTAGTGCGGCTCGGCGTTGCATTGCTGTTCGTAGGCCGCGTGGTCCAGCAAGTGATTCAGATTCGCGCCGGGCGCCATCTTCACGCGAATCAGCCAACCTTCCCCAAAGGGATCGTTCTTGATCAGTTCCATGTCCTCGGCGGCTTTCGTGTTCGCCGCGACGACTTCCCCGGCCACGGGCGAATAAAGATCGCTGACGGCTTTCACCGTCTCGATCTCGCCGAAACTCGCGTCCACACTGACCTTGGCTCCGACGGCGGGGAGCTTGATGTAGGTGATGTCCTGCAACTGGTCGGCGGCGAACTTGCTGATGCCGACGGTGCAGATATCGCCGGAAAGGCTGGCCCATTCGTGCGTCTTGGAGTAACGCAGTTTGGTCGGATCCATCGGTTCGACTCTCCCGTTTGAATAGCGTTATTGTTTCACTCGCTGATAAAACGGCAACTTCACCACGTCGGCGGCGACCTTGTCTCCACGAATGTCCACCTGCACCTTCGTGCCAATGGCGGTTTTCGCCGGCTCGACATAAGCCATGGCGATCGACTTCTGCAACGTCGGGGCAAAACTGCCGCTAGTCACTTGCCCAATTTCGCGGCCATCGGCCAATACCGGACAACCCTGCCGCGCCGCTCGCTTTCCTTCGAGGGCCAAGCCCACGCGCTGCGGCCTGGACTTTTCCTTCGCGGCTTTCAGCGCGATTCGACCAATGAATTCGCCCTTATCCAATTTTACAGCCCAACTCAACCCGGCCTGAAACGGATCAATTTCCTCGCCAAGTTCGTGGCCATACAGGGGCATGGCGGCCTCCAGTCGCAGTGTGTCGCGGGCGCCGAGTCCGCAGGGCTTGGCCCCGCGCTGCACTAGGTCCTCCCACAACTCGACGGCGGCGGCCTTGGCGATCATGATCTCGATGCCGTCCTCGCCGGTGTAGCCGGTCCGGCTAATCACGCACTGGCGGTCCTTATATCGCGTGGGCGCGGCGAAATAGTACTTGAGTTGGCTGGGATCGGCATCGGTCAGGCCCCGGCAAATCTCAATGGCTTTGGGGCCCTGCACCGCCACCATGCACGATTCCAGGGTTTGATCGACCGTTTGGACATTGTGCGTACCCCTATTTTGATTGATCCAGTCGACGATTTTGATTCGATTGGACGCGTTCACCACCATCGCCCAGCCGTAAGGCCAGCGATAAGTCAGCACGTCGTCGCGAATGCCGCCCTGCTCGTTGCAAATGAGGTTGTAGCGAACCTGGAAGTCCTTCATCGTGGCGGCGCTATTAGTGCACATATAGTCAATCAGCGCCGTCGAATCGGGTCCGCCAAACGATAGCCGACCCATGTGCGAAATGTCGAATAGTCCCGCGGCGGTGCGCACGGTCGCGTGCTCGTCGAGAATGCCGGTGTATTGCACGGGCATGTCCCAGCCGCCAAATTCGACCATTTTCGCCTTGTGGGCGACGTGCCAGTCATAAAGGGGGGTTCGCAGCGCGGTCATGGCGCGGTCCTCGGAATCCGGAGATGAGGCAATTTAGAGAGTCCCGCCCTGGATACAAGATTGTTGAGTTTGCTACCATCATGCTACATCGCCGGGCGGCGACGCCAATCGCGTTTGCAACCGAACCGGGAATCGGATAGGATCGGACTTGTCGTAGTAAATTTGGGGCACAGTCCATGCTTTCGATCCTCGCGTTGTCCTGGGCTCGGCGCCGAGCCATTTCCATATGAGAAGGCTGAAACCGAATTGTCCGAGGAGATTCATGTCGCCGAGCTAAAGGCGCATGTCTATCGGCTGGCGTCGGCGGGATTCGCCGGGCGACGCGGCGCGGGCGCGAAACGGGCCGCCGACCATATCGCCGCGGCCTTCAAGACGCTGAGACTCAAGCCGGCCTTTGGCGAGTCGTATCTCCAGCCGATTCCCTGGTCGCTCGCCGAGAGCACGAATAAAGACCAGAGTTTTATCGGCAACAATGTCGGGGCCATGATTGAGGGCAACGATCCCAAACTCAAGCACGAATGGATCCTGCTCACCTGCCATCTGGATCACCTGGGCAGAAAAGGAGCGACTTTCTTTCCTGGGGCCGACGACAACGCCACCGGCTGCGCGATGGTGATGGAAGTCGCCGAGCGATTTGCACTACAAAAAGGCCGTGCACGGCGAACGATCGTGTTCGTCGTCTTCGATCAGGAGGAGACCGGGCTCTGGGGCTCAAAGCATTTCGCGGGGCATCCGCCGCTGCCGATCAAAAACTTGAAAGGGTTTTTTACCGCCGACATGATCGGTCGATCGATGGGCAATGTCATGGACGAATACGTGTTCGCGCTGGGCAGCGAAAACTCGTTTGAGATTCGAAAGCTGCTGGAGGAGAATCCGCCGAGGCCAGGCCTCAAAGTCGGGCGGGTCGGGGCCGACATGATCGGCACGCGCAGTGACTATGGCCCGTTTCGCGATCGCAAGATCCCGTTTGTATTCTTCAGCACCGGCCAGCATCCCGATTATCACACGGTTCGGGATACGCCGGACAAAATTGACTACGAAAAGCTCGGCCGCATCAGTAACTGGATTTTCGAGCTGACCGCGAAGCTTGCGGACGCGGAGCATCCACCGCGATGGGCGAAGGATGGCTTGCCTCCGGACCTGGATGAGGTCGCAACGATTCATCTCTTGCTATCGAGAGTGTTGCAGAAAGCCGTCGCTTATGGGCTGACGGAAAAGCAGCAAAAGCTCGTGCAGTCGACCTGCGACAAACTGAATTTGATCGTAAAGAAAAAAATCTATACGACAACAGAGCGCGCGACATTGATCTGGACCGCCCGGTTGTTAATGGCGTCAGTGTTCTGATCGAGCAATCCGGGCCAGCCGGTCGCGCACACTGTCAAACGGCAGCATTTCCATCACTTCGATTTCGGCGTGCATGCCCTCGAAGCGTCTCTCGGCGCTCCAGGTGCGGGGATAGGGCGGCGGACCCAGCAGAATCACGCGCGTGCCCTGGAACCGTTCGATGTCGGCGGGGATGCCCTCGCCCCAAATCCAGAATTCGCTGCCATCCAGGCCGGTGGGCAATGTGCCATCCGACTGAAGCCCTCGCCACCCGACCAGATTAAACCGCGCCTCGGCGACAAGATCGCCGGCGGGCGGGCCATCGCGAGCGGCGGCAGCCACCCGGGGGTCGGGTGGCACACCGGGAATCCAACCTGCGAACGGATCGCCAATCAGTGCGCCGGCCAACAGGGTGTGCAATTGGAAGTTGTCGGCGACGCCGCGGATCCGCACCCAGTAGCCCAGCTTCAATTCGGGATGCATGACCAGCAACACTTCATCGTCCAAAACGTCGATCAATTCAGCGAGGTAGCCGGCCTGCTCGTGATCATCCGCCAGGCGCCGGCCAGCTCGCGAATTTCGGGGATCGAACGAGCGCGCTTTCGCGCTTCCATCGATCGCGACAACATGGCATTGGCGCCGCGAGCGAGCGAATCCAGCCATTCCCAAATTTGCGACGGGTCGCTCGCCGGTTGCTCCGCCGAGTTCTTGTCCTGGTGGAAGAAGAAGGGCTCCGGTTCGCCGCCGCGCTTGGCGGCGGCCTTCTTCTCCGCGTCGTGGCAGGCGTCGCGATAGGCGAGCGCCTGCCGGAGAGCGTCGGGCAACCGCTTGAGGATCGCCTCGAATGCCACAGTGGCATTGCCGCCATGCTCGACAATGGCCCCGCAACCCAGCGCAGCCAGCGCCTGCTTGCGAAAGTTCGGATTTTTCGATGGCGTGAGCGAGCATTTGAAGCGACTCATCGCGATCGCCGGCGTTGCTGATTTCGATGGCGTCGGCCAGGGCATCAAATGATCGTGCAGGCCCTCGATCGGCGCCGACTCAATGGCGGCGTCGGCCAATTGTTTAGCGACATCGATCAATGGCGACATGACGGTCACCGCGAGTTTAACTCGACGGCCTCCTCCCAATGTTCATAAAGCTGTTGGAGTTTCGCTTTCCCTTCCTCGAACTCTTTCACCACCTCGCGAAAGCGACTGGGGTCGCGATACAATTCCGCCGTGGCCAGCGACTCCTCCATCTGCTTCACGCGCGATTCGGTCGCGGCGATTTCGGTCTCCAAATCCGCCACCTTGCGATAAGGGAACTTGCGCTTGCGTTTCGTGGGCTTGGCCGGCGCTTGGGCTCGAGCGGCGGTGCGCGCCATTCTTTTCGACTTCGGCGGCTTTTCGATCGTCGCTGGCCTGGGCGGCGCGCATGAGTTCGTAACTATCGTAATTGCCGTAAATCACCTGCACGCGCTCGCCATCGAGAACGATCAACATGTCGACGACGCGATTGAGGAAGTAACGGTCGTGGCTGACGACCATGACCGTGCCCTCGAACTCGCGCAGGGCGTCTTCCAGCGCTTCGCAGGCCCAGAGGTCGAGATGATTCGTCGGCTCATCCAGGACGAGCACATTGACGCCAGAGGCCACCAACCGAGCCAGGCACGCCCGGCTGCGTTCGCCGCCGCTGAGTTCCTTGACCGGCTGATTGACCTGATCTCCCGGATCAGGCCGAAACGGCCCAGCAAGTCGCGCATTTTCTTCTCGTCGATATTCGGGTCGGGAAATGGCCAGACCGCGCGTAGCACCGGCTTATCCTCGTCCAACATGCTCAAATGCTGATCGTAGTAACCGTATCGACGAGATGGCCGCGGCGGATTTCGCCCGACGTCGGCTTGATTTCGTCGAGCAAGATTTTGCAGCAGCGTCGTCTTGCCGCTGCCGTTGGGGCCCATGATGCCGAGCCGCTTGCCGCGCGGCAGGGTGAAGCTCAGATCCTCGAAAAGCGGCATTCGAACGAAAGCCTTGCCCAGATCGTCGACTTCGAAGACGATGTCGCCGGTGCGCAGCGACGTCGCCGAAGTGCATGCTGCGGCGACTTCGATCAGGGTCGGCCGTTCGACGCGCTCGAGCTGGTCGAGCACTTTTGCCGCGACTGGGCCTGCTTGTGCAACTGCCCATAATGCACGCGGCGAATGTACTCCTCCTGCTTCTCGATGTACTCCCGCTGCGACTCCCACGCCTTCAGCTCATGCTCGTAGCGTTCCTGCCGCAAGCGTAGGTATTGCTTGTAATTGCCGGGGTAGGAAGTGATCCGTTTGCCGTGCAGCTCGAACACCTTGGTGACGACGCGATCGAGGAAATAGCGATCGTGGCTGACGATCAGCATCGCCTCGGGCTGCTTGACCAGGTATCCTCCAGCCAGCGCGTGGCGTCGATGTCGAGATGGTTGCTCGGCTCGTCGAGGAGCATGACGTCGGGGGAGGCGAGCAGCAGCTTGGCGAGCATGCAGCCGGCTTTGCTGGCCGCCGCTGAAGGTCGTCAACGGGCCGGTCGAATCCTCGGATTCGAAGCCGAGGCCCTCGAGCACCTGCTCGACGTGTGATCGACGTTGTAGGCGTCGTGTGGCGCAGCAGTTCGTTGAGGCGATCGTAGCGGGCGGCGAGGGATTTGCGTTCGTCTTCGGTCGCCGCATGGGCGAGCGCCTCGGCGGTGTGGACCATGTCGTCCTGGGCGGCGAGCATTTCGTCGAGGGCGCTGCTTGGCCTCGTCGAACAGGGTGCGGCCTCGGCGAATTCCGGCTTGCTGCCGCAGCAGGCCGACGCGGGCGCCGGCGTGCAGGCGGACTTCGCCGTCGTCGGGGCGGTCGAGTCCGGCGAGGATGCGCAGCAGCGTGGTCTTGCCGGCCCCGTTGGGGCCGACCAGTCCGACGCGCTCGCCATGGAACAGTTCAAACGACGACGCCTTCGAACAGCGGCCCGCGATCGAACGCTCGTGAAAGATCGGTGCAACTCAACAACAGCATCAGTTGATCCCGCGACGACTCCTACGCCATTCATTTTATCCTGATGCTATTTTCGGAGTTGGATTCGCTAGCGGCCATGCGAACTACGGCGTGTCGAGGAAGCGGCGAATCGGCGTCGGGTCGGCGACTTGCTTCGCGGCCTGGCCGAGCAACTCGCGAGCTTCTTTTCGCCGGCCGACGAACCAGAGTTGGTAGCCGTAGAGGAATTGCAGGGCCGGCTCGGCCGGGTTTTGCTCGACGGCGGCGCGCAGGCGATCCAGATCATCCATGAAATCCACGCCGCGCTTGCCGTACAACTCGCGGGGATTGAAATCCGACTTGGGCCAATCCGGCTTCAACTTCAAGCCCTTCACAATCGTCGTGGTCGCTTCGCGAAATCGGCCGAGCGCGAATTGGGCTTGGGCCAGCAGGAAGAAGCCCTCGGTATTTTCCGGATCGAGGTTAATGGCTAGTTGGAATCGTTCGATCGCCGCGCCGGGTTCGCCCGTGGCGAATGATTCCTTCCCGAGCTTGATTTGGCGTTGAGCCTCGCTCTTCTTGTCGGCGGCCGGCGGCGGCGCGAGCAGAGCCGGCGGCGGCGCGATTTTCTTTGCGGGCGGCGGCGACAACAGCCTTGCGGATCGGCGGCAGGTTTTTCACGCCGCCCGGAATCGGTTTAATGGCCAGAATGTCGCGCTCGTTCAGAGGCGGTATCTGCGGAAAGCTCGGCAACTCCACGGAAGGCGCGGCGGACCGAACCGCGATCGCGGGCGGCGAAATGATGATCGTGGCGGACGACCAGCCGCCGGCGTAGCCGTAGGGTCCCCAGAAAAGCGGATAGCCGCCGCGAATATAGCCGCCGATACTCAAATGGCGGCCACCATAGGAAAAGCCGCGGCCATACGGCGTGCCCAGCCCATAGGTCGGCAACGCCAGTTGGGCCGGCGACGGCGACGCGGCGGCCAATCCGGCCAGCAACACCCACGCGAATGCCCGGTTCTTCATGGCGCATCCTTTCGACGGGAAGATCGCCCAATTATCCTCTGGCGACGGCCCGGGAACAAGAGAATCTTTGGCGGCCTTGGCGCTCTATGCGAAATGCTTCAGGAACACTTTGGGGTTTTTCGCTTGGAAAAGCCAAAGGGTGCCATAGCGCGCAACTTCGCGCGTACCACCCGCGCGGCCTTCCACTTTGTTGATCAATGTACTTGACATTTGTTCACAACACCCAATTCTTTATTGACAGCTTTCAGCCTTTTCACATCACTTTTGGAGTCTCCCATGTCTCTCTATCTGCGACGAATGGACGAAACGAAGCCTCAGCGGAGTCAAATCGGCTGGCTTTGGCCGCCTTACCTCGCGGCGGGAAAACTCACGATCATGGATGGCGACCCTGGCACCGGCAAATCGATGATCACGATCGACATCGCCGCGCATCTTTCGCGTGGAGAATCGCTCCCCGACGGCACGACCGGCCGTGGCGTATGCAAAACGCTGTTGCTCAACGCCGAGGACGACCCCGACGACACCCTCATGCCACGGCTCGAGGCCGCCGGGGCCGATCGAACCCAGGTTTTCGTTCCGGGCGGCCGCGCCAACGGACTGCAAGTTCCCCGCGATCTTGCGGAGATCGAAGCGCTGGTCGCGGCGTCGGGCATCGGTCTGGTGGTCATTGACCCGTTGCCGGCGTTTGTTCCGCCAAACCTGGCATTCGCCAACCAAAATACAACGCGCCTTGTCCTGGCGCCGTTGGAGGAGTTGGCCGCCCGCACCGGCACCGCCATCCTCATTGTTCGCCATCTGACCAAGCGTCAATCGGACCGGGCGATCCGTCGCGGGCTCGGTTCGATGAGCATTCTCGGCCTGGCGCAACGGGGCTGATCGTCGGGCGGCATCCGCGACCCGGAAATCGGGATGCTGGCGATCACCAAGAGCAACCTCGCGGCGGCGGCGCCGCCGCTGGGATTTCGGCTGGCGTCGCGCGACGGTTCCCCGGCGATCGAGTGGCTGGGGCCGATCGAGGGCAGCGCCAGATCGCCTGCGCAACCCGGCGCACGGCGAATCGCCCGGCGTGGTTCGGGCCACGCTGTGGCTGCTGGAAGCGCTGGCGAACGGCGAGCACCCCGCGATCGAACTGCTCGCCGCCGCCAAGACCGACGGCATCGCGGAACGGACTCTCGATCGGGCCAAGCGCTCGTTGGGGATCAAGTCGAAATTCACCTGCATTCCCGGCAAACCGCGAAATTGGCTCTGGTGCCCGCCGAAAGAAAACAAGTCTCCCAGCGTTTTGGACCCGTTGCCTTACATGGAGCACCTCATGGAGGATCCGATCCGCAGCGAGTTGCCGAACACGATGTCGAAAGAGTCCAGCGAGATTCTCGACCGCGAGCACTTCGAATGGGCGCTCGAGAATCTCGACCGGGGGTGATGAAACCTAAATGACAGTGCACGATTCTGCCGTGGTGTCGATCATCGACGGACTGCGTTTGAGGGCTTCTTTCGTCGCGTTGTGCACCTGAATCCCCCGGGGTTATTTCGATGTCGCTCGTGCAGCACTGCTTGGCCGCTCGCGATGGTTGGGATTGATGGTGAAGTCCCCGCAGGCGGCCAAGCAGTGGCAATCACCTATGCGGGTGCAAGGAATCATGACTGTCAAACTGCATTGCCACTGCTTGGCCGCCTGCGGGAGATGTGCCAGTGTGCAGAATCGCCAGAGGCGGCCAAGCAGTGCTAAATATCCGTGCACGGTTCTGCTGCCAAATCATGCATGGTGATATAGTTCCATCACGAAAGCTTGGCGCGACACAGCCGGATCCAAACTCCCTCGACTCAACCCTTTTTCCTCCGTTACTGATGGGGGAGGCGGGTGAGCCGACGGAGGAATCCTTCGCACTCCGCGACGACTTTGCGTTTGATGTGCTATTTACCAAGCCCCGTTTTCCATTATGCCTCCGCGAAGTGCAACGGCATCAGGATCGTTAATCTGTAAAGTGGCGATCGTGGCACGACCGACCGGAGTCAGGCCGGTCAGCACCGGACCGTCGTATCGAAAATGTCTGCTCCACTTGTGCCGGCGCGGATGGAACAAGGGCAAGATTTTCTTTGAAAGCGGGTCAATCCCCGCGACGTTTGGCCCTCGAATCGATTGCAAGAGTCGCAGGCCAATGCCAAATTCGTGGGCTCGGTTTTGCCGCCATGCTGCTCCGCAATCACATGGTCAATGTGATGCGTCAACACATCCGCGGCTTGCGGAACCATGCAATACTCGCAGCGGTCGCCGGCTCGCTGCCACACCAGTAGTTCGAGGGATGCATTCATTGCAATCCTTAAGAACTCAACCGCCTAGGTTTTAAGGACTGCCGGGATTTGGATTTGAGAATCGAGATCAAATGTCCGACGCGTTCATAGCGATTGGCCTGCTCTTTTTCAGCATCGGACAATGCACCGCGTTTGGCTTTGTCAAGCAGATCATGCATTCGCCTTCGATCCGATTCCGGGAATTGCCACTTTAGAATCATCCGCGCCAAGGGCGAAGGGATTTCCGGATTCTCCGGACCGATCACCCGGCTTAAAATGGCGAGCTCGCTTTCGGCCATCATGCTCGACCACCGGTTAACTCAACACGGAAATCAACTCATACGCGCGATTCGATTTCCGTTTACTGAACTCGCTTCGCACGCTGGTTTCAAAGTACTCAACTCACACCGCGAGTCGAGCACCGTCAATTCCGCGTAATCGTCTCGTGCAAATTCAAAATCACGCGCGTCAGCGAGGTCCAGGCGGCCAGTTCCGTCGCGGACATTTCCTTCGGCACGGGCCAATCGCCGACTCCCAGCAGTTTCTTCGCGCTTTCGATATCCTTCGTGAACTCATGGCGATGCTTCGCCAGCAACTCCATCAGAACTTTCGCTTCCTCGCTTCGTGGCGCTCGCGACAGGGCCTGGCGATAGGCCCAATTTAATCGCTCGGAATCACTGCTGCCGCCGTGCTGCAAAATCCGCTCGGCAAATGCACGTGCCGCCTCGACAAAGTTGGGATCGTTCAATAGCACCAGCGCCTGCAACGGCGTGCTCGAGCGCGGCCGCTCCACGGTGCATTCCTCGCGGCTCGGGGCGTCAAAGGCCAGCATCGCCGGGTGCAGGAAGGTGCGACACCAGTAGGTGTAGAGTCCGCGGCGATATTCCCGCTCGCCCGAATCCTTGTGCCATTCGCGCACCGGGAAATTAAGGAACGACCAGTAGCCGGCGGGTTGGGCCGGCTTCACGCTCGGCCCCCCGATATGCGACGAAAGCAAGCCGCCAATGGAAAGGGCCGTTTCGCGTACCACCTCGGCGTCCAGGCGGAAGCGATTCTGCCGGGCGAGCCACTGGTTGCCCGGATCGCGCTCGCTGCAGCTCGCTCGCGCCAACCGACGACTGGCGATAGGTGGCCGACATCGCCATCAGCTTGAGCATGTGCCTTCACATCCCAGCCGCTGTCGGTGAACTCGAGTAGCCAGCCAGTCGAGCAGTTCGGATGCGTCGGCGGGAAACCCTGCGTGCCGAAATCGTCCAGCGATTTGACAATCCCCTGCCCGAACACATTTTCCACAAGCGATTGACGAACACGCGGGCCGTGAGCGGGTTTTCGGGGCCGTCAGCCACTTGGCCAAATCCAAACGCGTCAGGCGACGATTTGCTCGAACCTGGCGCGGCAGGAGACTCGGCGCGTGCGGCCGCACGATCTCGCCCGATTCGTCCAGCCAATTGCCGCGCGGCAGCACGCGCACCGTCCGCGGCTGGCCCGAAATCGAAATCAGCGTCTATGGGATTTGCTTGAGCGAATCCTTCTGCTTCCCTGAACCTCCGTCAGTTCTTTGCGAATCGCGGCCCAGCAGCGGCGCGACAGCCGCGGATAATGGACCATGATCGCCTGTTTCTGCTTGGCTCTTCCGCCTGGCCGGCTCGATCGCGAATGCGCATCGCTCAGGGCTTTGGGGAGCTTCGGCTTTTTCTTGCTCGCCTTCAGGTCCGCTTCCCATTTCGCCTGGGCGGCATCAAGTTCAGGATTCGGCTTCGCCAGTCTCGCTTTCACCTCGGCCAATTTCTCATCAAGCCTTTTCAATTCCTTCGCTTGTTGAGGCGACAGCATCAGCGTCTCGATCCTGCCGGCCGACGGCCTTTTCCTGGATGTCGGCGAAGAACGCCTCGAAGCTGGTAAAACTCCTTCGTCGGATCGGGTCAAACTTGTGATTGTGGCACTCGCAGCAGCCCATCGTCGAGCCGAGCCAGACCACCGAGGCGTTGCGGACGCGATCGGCCTGCGTATTTCGCCGTGTATTCCTTCGGCTGGGCCCCGCCTTCTTCGGTCGTTTGCAACAGCCGGTTGTAGCCGCTGGCGATCTTCTGTTCGATCGTTGGGTTGGGCAGCAGATCGCCGGCCAGTTGTTCGATCGTGAATTGATCGTAGGGTTTGTTCTGTTGAAGGCGTTGATGACGTAGTCGCGATACGGCGTCGATGTCGCGATGATTGTCGCGATGATAGCCGCCGGTGTCGGCGTAGCGAACCAAGTCGAGCCAATACATGGCCATGCGCTCGCCGAAATGTTTCGAACTGAGCAGTTTCTCGATTAACTTGGCATAGGCGTCCGGCGATTTGTCGTTGACAAACGCATCCACGTCCTCGATCTTCGGCGGCAAGCCAATCAAATCGAAATACAAACGACGAATCAGCACGACGCGGCCGGCCTCCGGCGCCGGCTCGAAGCTGTGCCGCTTCAAGTCGACGGCGATGAACCGATCGATGGCGTTGCGGGCCCAGTCGCCGCCGGCGTTTGGCACCGTCGGCCGCGCCGGCTTGACATAGGCCCAGTGCGGCGCGAACTTCGCTCCTTGATCAATCCAAGTCTTGATGAATTGAATCTGCTTCGCCGAAAGATGTTTCTTGTTCGAATCCGGCGGCGGCATCATTTCGTCGGCGTCGGTGCTGCTGACCCGTTTAACGAGCGGACTTTCCGCCGGCTGGCCCGGCTTGATGGCGATCTTGACCGCCTCCGTCGCTGCCGATCGAGTCGGAGCTTCGCCTTTCGCTTCGCCGAATCAGGACCATGGCAGGCGTAACAATGCTCCGAAAGAATCGGCTCGATGTCGCGCGTGTAATCGACCGCCGGCTCCGCGGCGCGAGCAGAAAGGGCAAACAGTGAAACCGACAACAGGCAGAGAATCCGGCGCATGGTGGGTCTCGAAGAAAAACTCGGCGGGATACTGATGATTGTCCCGTTTGATTGCGGCAACGTCAAGCGCGGCGTCGAATTGACTTTGTGGGCGCCCGTTAACTGCAATAGAATATGAATTTGAGTTTCGGAGTATATTGCAATGCCGATACAACTCGACCTCCCTGCGGAATTGGAACAACGCTTGCGTCATGAAGCGGAGCGACAAGGAGTCTCATCCGCTGCAGTCACGGTCCAACTACTTGAGAGACATTTGCCGCCCACCGGACGGCAAGCCAAGGTCGATGCCTGGCTTAGGCAGTTCGTTTCGGAATTGGACGCGATGTCGGAACAGGAATTCGCCGTCAATCGCGAAGTACTTCGTGCAATTGACGACGAACGGCCCGCGCACGCCAAGTTGTTCACCGAAGTGCTCAAGGATGCCAAGTAATGAGCCGGGTCATTGTACTTGATTCTGGCCCCGTTGGACTGCTGACCGCCTCACCGAAAAAATCGTCTGCCAAGGAGTGTGGTCGTTGGTTAGCATCGCTGCTCGCAGCCAACAATCGCGTCATTTTGCCCGAAATCGTGGACTATGAGATTCGGCGTGAGTTGCTGCGCCTCGGTAGCAAGCGCGGTCTACGGCAGCTCGATTCACTTGCTCAAATTGTCGAGTACATACCGTTGACTACCATCGCCATGCGGCAAGCGGCTGAATTATGGTCGAGGGCGCGACAACAAGGCAAACCAACCGCAGGCGACAAGAATATCGATGCAGATATGATCCTCGTCGGTCAGGCGATGTCGCTTGTCAATGCAACTCCACTGATTGCCACCGTCAATGTACGGCATTTGACTCTGTTTACCGCAGCGGAACTTTGGCAGAACATATCGCCATCATGACTTTGAAATCCGCCGTGCGATGCACATTCACGCCAGAATCTCGTTGATCACATGCCCATGCACGTCGGTCAAGCGGCGGTCGATGCCGTTTTGGCGGAAGGTCAGTTTGGTGTGGTCGATGCCCAGCAGGTGCAGAATCGTCGCGTGCAGGTCGTAGCAATAAATCGGCGTAACCGCCTTCCAGCCCCATTGGTCGCTTTCACCGTGAGCGACGCCCGGCTTCAGCCCAGCACCCACAAGCCAGGTGACGAACGTGCCGGCGTTGTGGTCGCGGCCGGCCTGGCCCTGGCTGAACGGCATGCGGCCAAACTCGGTGGTCCAAATCACCAGCGTGTCGCTCAAGAGACCGCGCTCGTTCAAATCATGCAGCAAGCCCGCGATCGGCTTATCGACGCTGCGAGCGATCGCCGGAAGCTCGGTTGGAATGTTGGCGTGATTGTCCCAGTTCTTGCTCGGCCCGCCGGCCCCGCTCCAGACCTGCACGAAGCGCACGCCGCGCTCGATCATTCGCCTGGCAATTAGACAATTCTTGCCGAAGGCTTCCGTGGCTTTGTCGTCAAGGCCGTAGAGATTTCGCACGACCTGCGTCTCGCGCGAGACATCGAGCACTTCGGGGGCGGAAAGTTGCATCTTCGCGGCGAGTTCATACGAGGAGATGCGGGCTTCGAGCCGGGAGTCGCCGGGATTCTCCGCCATGTTCTCGTGATTGAGCCGATTTAACAGTGCAAGCGTGGCCCGTTCGTTTTCCGGCGTGATTTCCTTGGCCCACTTCGGTGCGCGAAGATCGGCGATCGGCGTCGGCAAATTCGGGCGGATGATTGTGCCGGCATGTTTCACCGGCAAAAACCCCGAACTGAAGTTGCCTTGATTGTTGTAAGGCAAGCCGCGCGGGTCGGGCAGCACGACAAACGCCGGAAGATTGTCGCTCAGGCTCCCGAGGGCATAGCTGATCCAGGCGCCCATGGCGGGAAAGCCGGGCAACACGAAGCCGGTGTTTTGCATGTAGCTGGCCGGGCCATGCACGTTGGTCTTCGACGCCATCGACATGAGGAAGGTCAAATCTGTCGACATGCTTGGCGACGTTTGGAAACACGTCGCTGACCCAGCGGCCGCACTTGCCGTGTTGCTTGAACTTGAAGGGCGACTTCATCACCTTGAAGCCGGGCGACGTCGTAACCGATTCGACCTTGGCATCGCCGCCGGGATCGAATTTCTTGCCGTCGAGTTCGGCCAGTTTCGGCTTCGGATCAAAGGTGTCCATGGGGCTGACGCCGCCGTTCATGAACAGATGAATGATCCGCTTAATCTTGGCCGGATGCGTGATCGCCGCTTGGGGCGAACCGGCGCAGATTCGCCGGCCAGCAGGTGCGCCAGAGCCAACCCGCCGATGCCGCCGGACTGCCACAGGAATTCACGGCGAGAAGATGGAAACATAGCGATTCTCAATGGCCGGTCAGATTTTGTCCGGATCGATGCCAAGTTGCCGAAGTTTCGCGGCCAGGCGCTGGGCGCGTTCGCTTTCGGTTCGCGCCCGTTCGGATTCGGCCTTCGCCCGCTCGAATTCGGCTCGTGCCTGTACTTCTGCCAGCCGTGCGTGCGCGACCGCCGTTTGGGCCCACTCCGCGCCGGTCGGGATCACAACGCCTTTGTCATCGCACCAGCGCACCCATTCCACCGTCATATCTTCGTAGCGGCCATACCACAAGCGTAAGCCCAGGCCAACCTCCGGCATCCATTGAGCCTTGAACCGCTTATAGGTCTTCTTTTGCAACACGAACAAACGCAGCTTCTCGCGGCTGATGAAGTGCAGTGGGTCGAAAATGGCATAGTAGCGCACACCCATTTCGGCGTAGCGCTTGAGTTTGTCGGTGTCTTCGCCGCCCTTCTTGTTCGACACAAACTCCACGGTCACATCGGGCGGCTTGCCGAGAATAAACACAAAGTAGGAGCGGTTCTTTTTTTCCCAAAAGTCTTCGCCAACTCGGACGCCGAGACTCAACAAGGCATCCGGCACGATCGGCGGTTCCTCGATCGAGGTAAAGATTCCGACATTGGCAGTCGCAATGAACGCACCCCCCGGCGGACCGGGCCACGACGCTTGCAGCGGATCGACCAGAAGCCGTTGCTGCTTTTCCTGGTAAATGCTGTCCAAGGGCGTATCGTCCTCCGTCACCAATCCCTCCAGATCGGCCTGCGTGTAATTGACGGTGGTCAAGCCGTTTTTTGCGCACATGCGCGTGGCCGTTCCGGTCGGCAGCGGATCGCCGCGATCCAGGTGTGACTTTCTTGGCAGTCATGCGGCCCCCTCGAACAATTCCACACGTTCCTTTGGTTTCCATCAATTTACCACGCGGCAATGTCATTTGAAACCGATAATCGCCTTACTCTGCCCAGGGATCGAGCGGCGCGGCGACCAGTTCCTCGAACATGCGATCGATCGCCGGCAATTCCAGCGGAATCTCGGGCACGGCGAGTTGCGATCGCAGCGACTCGATCTCGGGAATGAGCCCGGCGGGCGCTTCCGGCACTTCCGGAAGCGGGCTCTCCCGCGGCGCCCACGTAGCGACTTCCGGTTCGAGCGGGCCGTGCTTTTCCAACAACTGTCGCAACTCACATGAAGCAATATCGGGATTCAGGCTGACGGCGTCGGCCACAATCCGCTTGTCGCGATCGAGCAGCGTCTCTTTGGCCCAGTTCACGTCCTCCAACGCCACGCGGATTTGTTTGGATCGTGCCCAGATCAAGCGTTGAGCCCAATGCGCTTCGATCTCGTTATTGTCCGCGTCCTTGTCGACGCCCAGAATTAGAAACGGGCCCACCTGCTCGCGCGGCAGGGCCGCGACATCCAGCACAATCGGATCATGTCTTGATTCGGCCATAACGCACTCCGCTAATCAATCTCTTCCCAACGGCGGCAATAGTCGATTTTTCGCTCGAGGTCTTCGGTCATCGGATCGAGTTTTCGACGAGTCGACTCGTTGACTCGCAGCGACGCACAATAACGCACAATCTGCCGCAGGCGGCGCAAGTCCCTTTTCACCGCGCAAATCGCGCAAGGCGTCGAACCAGCCCGGCGAGTCCTCATACAGTTTGTGAAGATCCTCGCGAATCTCACGCAGCACGCGAGTAATCTGGTCGGTTCGACTCTGCAATTGCGGCAACACCCGGACGACCGCCTTGTCCTGGGAACCGGGATCATCAACCAGTCGCTCGACCGCGTGGGCGAGCGCGTCCAGCAATCGTTCCAGGTCGGCGGCGTTGCGAACCTCGATCAAATCGAGTTCATAGAGTTCGAAGGGGGGATGTTTCGGGCGCAATTGCTGCAAATGGGTCAAGACCTTTCGCGCCGCGCTTCGGTTGTTCGCCTGGATTTGCAATAAAAACAGCGCTCCGCGAGATCGATGTCGTCGGGCCGCAATTCGTGCGCCTGGTCGAGATAGGCTCGCGCCTCGGCCCAGCTTTCTCGTTCGTAATGCAGATTTCCCAGATGCCGCAGCACGTGAAAGCGCAATTGATCGTGATAGTCGAATACTCCCGGCGGCCGCGGGATCCGCTTATCGTAGGTGCCGAGATAGCGACCCCAGCAAAGATCGGCTTCCTGCTGGTCGCCCTGCCAGGAAAAACCCAGAGCCAGGTTTTGATGGATGCGCGGGTCGTCGCCGGCAAGCCGCAGCGCTTCCTGGAAGTGTAAAATCCCGCCCGCGAAATCCTGGCCCAAACACAAACAACAACCGAGCAGATTTCTCACGGATGCCGACGGGCGGGCCTTGGCCAAGGGCGAGAGCCATTTTTCGCAGCCGATCCAATCGCCGCGATCGAATCGTTGTTTCGCCAATCGAATCATTCCCACGGTTTGTGCTTCGCGGGCCGAGGGGCTGTGCGTGCGGCGCCGGCCAGGACGCACAACAGCGGCACCGTCACATCGAGTTTGCTCACCGCGAACAGTCGCGCGATCAGCCGATTTTCCTCCTCGCCGGTCATGTCCGCGAGCAATGCGGAAGCGCCGGAGCCGCCTTGCATCAGGATTTGCAAGTGTGTCAGCAGGCGCCGCGGTTCGGGGTCGGTCGCGTCATGAATGAGTTCCGGCGTGAGTTGCAGCGCCACCGCGGTTTGCCCCAGCGACAGCTTGGTCCAAAACAGGTTGTAGCGCGCCGCGGCGTTTTCGGGTTGGTTCTGCAAGACTTGTGCGAAGCATTCGTCGGCTTGCGACAACTGCTGATCCTGCACCGCCACCATGCCCAACTCCATGAGGATGGGCGTCGGCGGGGGCGTGATGCGGCGCAACACCTCGCGCGCTTCGGGCAATTTGTTCTGACGCCGATAATCGCGGGCCAGGAGTTGGATCGCCGCGATCTGCAGCGAGCCTTTGCTCTTCGCGGGCCGATCGAGATGCGCGAGCAATGATCCCAAATCGGCATGAAAATCGCTCTCCAGCCGGCGACGAGCGGCAAGCACTGCCGCTCGCTCCTGCAGCGGAGCAAGCCGCGGCTCCTTCAGGCCCAACTCGCGCGCCTTGCCAAACCATTCGCAGGCGCCAACATGGTCGCCCATCCGCAACGCCTGGACGCCCGCCAAATAGGAAAGCATGGGCAATGCGGCGGTCAATCCCCACGCTTGCTGCCTCTGCGCCGTGAGATTCGACCACAGCTTTGCCGCTTCGGTGAATTCACCCTGTTCTATGCTCACGCGCCCGAGCAGAGCGTGCGCATGCTGGGGCATCGCCGCTCCGGCCGTCGGTTCAATCGCCTGCAAATGGCGGGCGGCCGACGTCCAGCCACGCCGCTGAAGTTCGATGAGCCCCAACAAATGTTCCGCGTCGGATTGCCAGCCGTGCTCGGAGCGCAACGCCATTGCCAATTCGTGTGCGGCATCCAGATCGCCCGCCAGCAATCCGGACGCCGCGGCCAGGTACCGAATGGGTCCGTCCACCGCGGTGGGCTGACTGATCGAATGGGCCATCTCCGCGAAGGCGGTTCGATCGCCGCGCCGCCAGGCGAGCAGGGCTTTCAGTGAAAGTCCTTCCGCGTTCGCCGGATCGAACTGGAGCGCGGTTTGCAACCAATCGTTCGCCGAGTCGAAATGTTGCGCTTTTATTGCCAGTTTCGCGCCCAGAGCGCGATTCGGGCTTTTGCGTCGGCGGAGGCCAGGTCGAATCCGGCTTGAATTCGCCGATTGCTCGATTCAAAATCGCCGCCGGCTTGTTCGATGACGGCGAGACGCAAATGGGGAGTGACATTCTTGGGCTCCTGCTCGATCCAATCGCTGAGCAGGCGCTCGGCTTCTTCGGCATCGCCGCGGGCCCAGGAAAGTCGAGCCAAGCGATCGCACGTGGCGGCGTTGGGCGGGATAAGCCTTCGCAGCAAATCGATGCTGGCTTGCGCGGCCGCGCTTTCGCCCGCCGCCTCCTCGACCCGCGCCTGCTCGAGCAGCGCCTGCTCGCACTGGGCGGGGTAATCCGGCCCGAACACCTCGGGGAAGCCCTTGTGGTGCTCCGACCAGCGTTCGAGAAACAGCCGTTCGACGCCGGCCAGGTTCCAGCCGCGCGATTCGAAATATTCGCGGGCCATCGATCCATGGCGGAAGATTTTCTCAAGCAATGAGAGGTCGCGCTCGCCGCGAACGCCGTGAAGTTGGGCCGCCTGCCCAAAATGAAACGCGTACGGCGGTCGGACCGATTCGAACATGGTCGCGGCCAATTGGTCGAATGCCCCCGCCGCGACCGGGTCGGCGGCGTTTAACGCGACCAGCGTGTCGCAAAGCCGCAACTGATCCTCGACCGGGACGGGGATGCCCAGCGAGCGCCCCTCGGCGTAAACCTGAGCCGCCATCCGCGCCGGTTCCGCCTCGATCGGCAACGCCAGGTCCACCAGCAACCGCACGGCCCAGCGCACATTCGCGGGCCGATCCTCGGGGCGATTCGGTTTCGCCTTGGCGGCGCAGAACGCCAAACAACACGCCGTCGCCGGCGACTTGGTTTGTTCCTGTTCGTAAGCGGTGCAGTTGTGGATATGCCTCGTCGTAACGCTCCAACTTACAAAGTGCCAGGCCCAACGCTCGTAGTAGCGGCGCAGTCGGTTCGCTTTCGTTCGCCAAATCCTGGAAAACATTGGCCGCCTCGGCGGTGCGCTCGGCGCGAAACAGGGCTTGTCCCAACGCCAGTTTCGCCTGCCGGATCATGCCGGCGGGGTTGCCGCCCAAGAGAGGACAAATGAATCGGGCCGGGCCATGGAGCTTGGGAATGTAGGCGCCATTGGGAATCACTCTCGCCAAAAGCTCTCGGGCGATTTGGCCAACCGTGGGAGGCCATCGGTCGCCAACGATTTTTGCAAGGCGCGAATGGCGAGCGAGGTGTCGCCGCCGCCCACGGCCAGCCCCATGCCGAGTTGCCAGTTCACCAGGAGCGAATTCGGCGCGGCCCGGTTGGCGTCGGACAAGTAGCGCAACGCTTCCTTGGATTTCCCTTCGCGCAAAAGTTGCATGCCCAGGTACAGAGTCGGTTCGACGCTGGTTCGATCCGCCGATTCATGCGCCACGCGCAGAGCTTGCGTCGCCTGTTCGGGGCGGTTCTGACGAATGTACGACAATCCCAGCCAAAATGATGCCTCGGCGCAGGGCGAGCGCAGTTGCAGGATGCGCTGGGCCAGTTTGGTGATGGCGGCATCGTTCGACTCGGCCATCCGCGCGAAGATCCGCCAACATCGCCTCGACGACCCGGTCCGAACCTTCGTCGCGCGACAGGCCAAGCAATTTGGCGGCGCGAGCGAAATGATCCAACGCCTCCTCGAACCGTCGCTCCTTGAGCGCCTCATCGCCCGCGGCCCGCTCGCATTCACCCTCGAGGTTGTTGATTCGGCCCGGCCAGGGCGGATCGTCGGCGCCGAGCTGTCGCAATTCCTCGACGGCTCGAACTGCGCCCTGCCAGTCGCCCTTGGCCAGCAACTGCCGCCCATGCTCGTAGGTTCGATTGAGCCGCGGCGTCTTGCCCAACATCCGCCACAAGCCGACCGCGCCGCCGATCAGCGCGGCCAGCACGACCAGTATCAAGACCAGCACGAGTTCGGCCGACACGGCGAAAAGCGGTGCGATGATAGCGTGCGGCAGCATTACTGGCGACCGGGGTCTTGAGAAGCGAAAATCCAGTTGTTGAAGCTATCGTATTGCTGGAGCGGATACAAGGAACCACCCGGTGGGCTCGGTTAGGCCGCCGCCTGCCAGACCAGGATTTCGCCCTTGCCGGGAACCGATGAGTCGCCCATGTATCGGCGATAGGAACCGGCTTTCGGCTCGACGGGGAGGGAAATCCCCAAAGATTGCAAGTGTCTTGAATAGAGCCGCAGAAACGTCGGATTGTATGAGCACGCATAGCTAAAAGTCGGCAACAGCTTGATCGGGGCGAGCGAGACGATGGTGCCGCGAATCATCCAGGCGCCGGTGCGGATCTCGGCGCCGCCGAGAAGAAAGATCGTGCCGCCCTTCATTTGCAGGCCGGCGAAATCGCGCACCATGCCGCCGATCGACGATGATGCCGCGTTTCATGCCGCATGCCGACTTCGAGCCCGGCGGTGCCGCCGATGAGGATCGTGCCGCCCTTCATTCCGGCCAGGCTGCCGCGATAGGCGGCGCCGACCTGCCCGCCGGCGTTGCCGTGAATGCGAATCAGGCCGCCGGTCATCTCGGCGCCGACCCAGTCGGAGGCGTTGCCGGTCACCTCGATCGTTCCGCCTTTCATGTGCGCAGCCGAGGTGCATGCCGGCGTTGCCGACGACCTGGATGCGGCCGCGCGTCATGCCGCTGGCCGATCCATTTGACCTTGCCCGCGTCGCCGTGGATCTCGATCTCGTCGCTCGCGCTTCGCCCTCGACTTCGAAGAATTCGTCGAGCCGGCATTGGCGTTTGCCCAGAAACACGTGCAAGCCGCGAATCGCCGTCATGCGGCAGGTCCGCCATCACGTCGGGCGAGAGTGCTCTCGGCTTCGAGCGGCACGGTCGGTTGTTCTTTGAGCGTCAGTCGTAATCATGGCACGCTGGGCTCGCACCGGACTGCCGCACGTTCCGGCGCATGTTCGAGCCGCTCCAGCTCCACCGGATAATTCTCGAACGACATCGTGTATTGCTGCTGAAACACGGGCCGCAGAAACTCCTCGATCTTCTCGTCATACGTCGGCTGCACGACGAATTCGTGGCCGTCGACGCGTTCTTGAATGTCGCCTTCTTCGACGACGATTTCGCCCGCCTTGATGACGTAGCGCGGATAGCGGAACATCTGCTCGCCGTCGGGATTCTGGTTGTAGATCGTCATGTCGGCGTCGGCGCCGACGCCCAGATGGCCCTTTTGCTTCATGCCGAGCGCCCGCGCCGGGCCGGCGGAGGTGATGATCGCGATTTCGTACAGCGAATACTCGCGGTCGAGGTCGGCCAGCACGATGCGCGTTCAGCGCCTTGGCCGGCAGCTTCTTCACGCGCTTCGCTGCGGCAGTCGGCGTTCATCAGCAGGTGAATGATTTCCGGATAACGCCAGAAGCAGGCGCCGTTGGGATGATCGGTCGTCAGGAAGATTCGCCACGGATCGTCGATCAAGCAGCAACAGTTCCAGGCCGACCGCCCATTGCACGGCGTTGACCAGGTTGCTGCCCTTGTAGGTGTAGGGCACGATGCCGCAGCCGGTCTCGTTCTCGACGTCGAGGTTGCCCCACTTGCGGCCCGTGAGTTGGTAGAGCAGGTGCTGCCAGGGGCCGTCGGCGGTGATGGTGACGGCGTTGCCGAACAGGACGGCGCCGGCGTCGGCGGTGAGATTCGGATGCGTGTTGAAATAGTCGGCGATCTGCGGCGGCCTCGGAGCGCATCGTGTGCCAGTCGTCGCCGCCGTAGGCGTGGAACTGCAGATGGGCCATGTGGGCCGCGATTGCCTTCCAGCACCTTCATGGTTTCGAGCGTGGTGGCGACGTTGCCCGGCGCGCCGAGATTGTTGCAATGCAGATGCATCGGGTGCGGCAGGCCGAGTTCATCGACGATGCTGCGCCAGGCTGGCGATGATCTGCGCCGGCGTGACTTTGCTGTAGCCATAGACCGGCTCGTGACAGCTGCTTGGCGTCCTTGCCCCACTTCCAGGCGGTGACGCCGCCGGGATTGACCGCCTTGACGCCGTAGACCTTGGCCGCCCAGATCAGCCAGGCGACGACGTCCTTGGCCCGCTCGAATTCGCCCGCTTCGAGCAGGTCCATGCACGATTTCGTTGTTGGCCATCAGCACGCAGCAGGCCTTGTCGACGATCGGCGTGTCGCGCAGTTCCTCGTGCGTGTGCTTGGCCGAGAGCACCGGCACCGCGGCTTCGACGACGGTCGTGTAGCCCATGCCGGCGTAGAGATAGCCGGTCGCGAAGGTGGTCGGCGTCGGCCCGCCGATGCCCATGCGCCGTTCCGGGGTGTGCAGGAACTTGGCGGCGACGCGTTGATTCTCCGGCGTCATCGCCCGCGCGAAATTGAGCGCCGCCCCCGCCACGTGCGTGTGAATATCCACGCCGCCGGGAAAGACGATCATCCCGGTCGCGTCAATGTCCCGGCCGCCCGGCGCATCCGCGACGATCCGGCCATTGTCGATGCAGATGTCCTTGACGACGCCGTTGATGTTGTTGGCGGGGTCGTAAACCTTGCCGCCTTTGATGCGAAGCATGAAGTTCTCATTTCAGGAGGCGAACAAATCCGGCTTGCTCAAAATGATGATCCGTGGTCAGGGCATCGGAAATTCCACGGCGCGACATCACCGAGAAACTGGCACAGTCAACCAAACTCCATTCCTTATCCAGCCGGCTTCGCAGCAGGTTCCACGCATCTTGATCGATTGCGATCTCCACATGAACTACCTCGATGAAGGGTGAACTCTTTATCCCGTCGACAAAGGCGACAATCGAGGGCCGCGGAATTCGAAGCGGGCGGGTCAATAACGCCACGACTTCCGTGAGCACATAATTTGTTGTAATAACTTTTTGCGACTGATTGCGAGCCGAACGGTAAATGCTTGTCGCCAAGGAATGAAACGGTTGGGCGGGATCAACTAGTGAACCCCAGCCTGAAGTGTCGGCGAACAACTCCGGCATTTCAGCTTCCTTCGCTGCCTTTCCCGGTCAATTGCACCGCTTGCGTCTGTCCCAAATGCCGATCGTGCTCGTCCGCCCAATCCTGCACATCGCTCGGGAAAGCTCCAATGAACTTTTCCATTGGGTCGATGGCCGGAGCATAATGATATTTTTGCAGCCGTGCTCGTGCGATTTCTCGCTCTTCGGAAGTGAAAAGCGCATGATACTCGGCATGGTCGTGAATGAGCGCTTCGACAGTTAAATCGAGCCTGCCTCGCTCCCAGAGCGCCGTGTAACCTTCCGAAACCGCATCGGCGTGCAATAAAATTCGAGCAGTCTCAACGCCACGGTGTTCCGCCAACATTTGGAAAAATGGCGTTGCGCTATAGTGCGCCTCGGTCTTCGCACGCCGATATATGTCCATCATGTCCGCGTCGAAACTGTCTTCTAAGGATGTTGCCATGAATGCCACCATTTTCTGGACGCGAGCGCCTTCTTATCGACTCCTTGTTCTTTGAATCTTCCGGAAACGAGTCATTCGTTCCTCTTTGGTTTCAACTTTTTCAGGAAATCGCTGCCGCTGAATGCGAAGTTGCTCTTCGCGATAGGCCTTTACTTGGCGGTCCTTTTCGTCAAGCTCATCTTTATGTTCGCGATAATAGGCTTCGACAACGGCGATTTCGTCGCGCGTGAGCGAGGGTATCCAGCGGATGACTTCATCGTAGGAGCATCCTTGCTGGAAATAAGGCACCAGATCCATCACGGTGATTCGGCTCGTTGAGAGCTGCAACCCTCGACCGCGATCGACAAGTGTAATTTCAGCAATCATCGCATTCAACTCGCAAAATAGATCGGCTCAATCGTTTATTTTACCACCTGCCCCAAAAAAGCTAAACGAAGTCATCCCGCCGCCATGCCGTTCGCGCTCGGCACCCATGGCGATTTCCGCGCCACCGCCTGGCGAATCCGGCGCACGATTTCTTCATCGGTCGGATAAGGCGACTTCAACGCCGGCCGCAACGGCAGCGGAATTTCATCCATGCGATAGACCGTGCCCGGCGCGCTGACGCCGGTTGCCGCGGTCGTGATGTGTACGCGGGCGATCTTGCTCGAATGCGTCACCTTCGGATCGAGGACGATGGTGGGAATTCGCGCCAGGTGATCGATCCCCGGCTGCGGCATCGTCGCGCCCGGATCGGCGCCGAGCACCAGGCAGGCATCGACATCGCCGCGGACCAATAAGTCGACAGTCGAGTACTCACCGGGATTGAAGCGTGGGTAGCCCCGGCACAGGTTCACTCCGAATGGATAACCCGTGCTCCAGCGCATCACCATGTCGGAACCGGTGACGTTGCCGTGTCCGCGCATCGGCATGGCGACGAATTTCGTGAAGGCGTTCAATTCCGTTGCCAGCGTCAGCACCGCGGCGGAATTCATGTGCTTGCCGCGCGTCATCGACAACCCCATGCCGAAGAACAAGACGCCAAACTTGCAGGTCTTCATCCGATTCGCGAAATCCTGCAACTGCTCGACCGTCAGCCCCGTCTCGGCGACCAGGTCGGGATCGACGCGATGACCTTTCACCAGCGCCCGCAGCGCGGTGACCATCTCGAAATCTTTTCCCGGCCTGACTTGCAGGAAAATGTCCGAGGCTTTTTCACTCGGCGTCTCGCGGATATCCACCAGCACCATGGTGCGGCCTTTGCGGCCATTGGGCACGATATTTGCCCTTTTGCATGATGGTGTACTTGGTGAAGTGCCGCGGATGGCACTCGGCCGGATTGCCGCCCCAATAGATAATCAGGTCTGCTCGATTCTTGATTTCGCCCAACGTGCAAGACACCTTGCCGCCCAACTGGGCGGCGATTTCCGTTGGACCGTGTCAGAGCGACGTATGGCTATCGATGACGCCGCCGACCAACTCGGCGAGCGAAACCGCCTCCCGTTGCGCCTCGCAGGTGATGTTGCTCATGCCGTAGACCAGCGGCATGTTCGCGGCATGCAGAAACTCGGCCGCGCTTCCACCGCCGCATCGACCGTAGCTTCTTTGCCGTCGATCAGCGCGTCGGGGTAAAGCCGCTCCGCGGTGTGATAGCGAAACCAGGCATCGCCGAGGCTGCAAGCGTGCTTGGCCTTGACGATGCGGTCGCCCTCGGCGTGCAGTTCGATATCGTCGCAGACGCAGCCGCAAAAAGTGCAGGTCGCGTTCTTCACCACCGTCAGGTTCATTGATCGCCTCGTTTTGATTCGCCCGGACCGGGCGGCACGGTAA
The DNA here is from genome assembly GCA_963815035.1 of uncultured Gemmataceae bacterium. Taxonomy (GTDB): domain Bacteria; phylum Planctomycetota; class Planctomycetia; order Gemmatales; family Gemmataceae; genus JBGQCZ01. The sequence goes on along the minus strand of CAWFFC010000022.1, from coordinate 45,723 downwards.
ACGTTCAGCCCAGCGCCCGCCCGCGGCAACTTCCGCGAATCCGCTTCGGCTGAAACCGCCCGCTCGCAATCTCTTCCCACGGCACAGCCGGCTCTACACCCTCTTGCCCGAGTTCCGCCGGCTCTTTCCCGGCGACACCCTCAGCGAATTCCGCCCTCTTCATCACTCCCCCCCTTACAACTGACCCTATCCTGACTTCTGACTTCCGACTTCTGACTTCTGACTTCTGACCTCTGACTCTGACTTCTGACTTCTGACTCTGACTTCTGACTTCTGTACTCAAGCTGGCTCCACCTCCACCTCCCACCCCTTTGACGTCGGCATTCCGGTTCCGTCCGTCGTCTGGCCCATCAATCGGCAGGTCGGCGGGCCATACGGAACGAAAATCATCCCGGACGGAACTTTACCATCCTTGCACAGGAAAATCGCCTCGCCGGTTTCCGATCGCACGCGGACGCTGGAACCCGATTGAATTCCGATTTCCTTCATATCGTCCGGATTCATAATGATCGTGGTGGTGACGCAAGATACTCGGGCGAATCTTTGCCGATGTTGATCTGTTGCCCTTGCTTGGTGGTTCGCCCCGCGTTCATCAGGAAGCGTCGTGAAGGCATGAAGCATCTCTCGCGGGCGAGTCATGATCTTGATCTACATGCCTAGTTTAGCATTGCCTTGCAGCCGGACAAGCCGATTGAATCCGAGCCCGGTTCGCCTCTCGTTCGCAATCGCGCATTCGTTGCAACCGCTCATTCAGCATTCGATGCGACTGTGCGAATTGCTCTGGCACGGTGATTGCACGATGCTGTGCCTGATAATATTTAATTGAAATCTCGAGACTTCATGTGCCGGAGAATACGCCGATGGCCCTGCGAATCGAGGATTATGCTCTAATCGGCGACTGTCAGACGGCCGCGCTGGTTGGAAAAAACGGCTCGATCGATTGGCTCTGCCTGCCGTATTTCGATTCCCACGCCTGCTTTGCCGCCCTGCTTGGCGACGTTGACAACGGGCGCTGGCAGATCGCACCGGTTGATCCTGATCCGAGGATTCGCCGAAAGTACCTCGACCACAGCCTGGTTCTCGAAACCGAGTTCGAGACCGACTCGGGCACGGTCGCGATCATCGATTTCATGCCGATCCGCGACGTTGTTCCGGACATCGTTCGCATCGTTGAGGGCCGCCGCGGCCGCGTCCCGATGCGCATGGACCTGACGCTTCGCTTCGACTTTGGCTCGATCGTGCCCTGGGTTCAGCGGGTCGACCATGGCATCACGGCGATTGCCGGGCCGGACGCCGTCGAAATTCGCACTCCGGCCGAGATGCATGGCGAAAACCTCAGCACGGTTTCCGAGTTCGCCGTCGAGGCCGGGCAGCGCGTACCGTTCACGATGACGTGGTTTCAGTCATTTGTCGCGCCGCCCAAACCGATCGAGCCCGAAGCAGCGCTGAAGGACACGCTTTCGTGGTGGCAGGAATGGTCGAATCGGTGTCAGTATCAAGGCGATCGCAAGGATCTCGTGTTGCGATCGTTGATTACTTTAAAAGCGTTGACCTACGCGCCGAGCGGCGGCATTGTCGCCGCCCCGACCACCTCGCTGCCGGAGCACCTCGGCGGCATCCGCAACTGGGATTATCGTTTTTGCTGGCTGCGCGACGCCACGCTCAGCCTGCTCGCCCTGATCAACGCGGGGTACACGGACGAAGCCCGCGCTTGGCGGGAATGGTTGCTGCGAGCTGTCGCGGGCGATCCCAGCCAAACCCAAATCATGTACGGAGTTCGCGGCGAGCGCCGTCTAGACGAGTATGAGGTCCATTGGCTCTCCGGCTATGAAAACTCGAAGCCGGTCCGCGTGGGAAACGCCGCCCACTCGCAATTCCAGCTCGATGTTTACGGCGAAGTCTGCGACGCCATGTATCACGCCCGCCGCGTCGGGCTCAAGCCGGAAGCCTCCGGCTGGAACCTCGAGCGCGCCCTGGTCGAGCAGGTCGAGTCCGCCTGGAAAAAGCCCGACGAGGGCATCTGGGAAGTCCGTGGGGAAAAACAGCACTTCACTCACTCCAAGGTGATGGCCTGGGTCGCGCTCGATCGCTCGATTCGCTCCGCGGAGCGCTGGCAACTCGACGCTCCGCTCGACAAGTGGCGAGCAATTCGCCAGGAGATTCACGATTGCGTCTGCCGCGATGGCTATGACTCTTCGCGCAATACCTTCGTGCAGGCGTTCGGCTCGCGCCTGCTCGACGCGAGTTTGCTGATGATTCCGCTAGTCGGATTCCTGCCGCCCGAGGATCCGCGCGTGAAGGGCACCGTGGCCTCGATCGAAAAAGAACTCGATGCGCGACGGCTTTGTGCTCCGTTACGACTCCGCCAAGAGCGCGGATGGCCTTCCCGCCGGCGAAGGCGCGTTCCTGCCGTGCACCTTCTGGCTCGCCGACAACTACGCCGTGATGGGCGACCGCGACAAGGCCCGCGAAATCTTCGATCGCCTCGCGGACCTGTGCAACGATGTCGGGCTCCTTTCCGAGGAATACGATCCCCGCGACAAACGCTTGATCGGCAATTTTCCCCAGGCCTTTTCTCACGTCAGCCTGGTCAACTCGGCTTTGAGCCTGTCGCAACGAAAAGGACCCGTGGAGCAGCTCGAAGGCGCTTTGACTCGGCAAACTGCGTAGGCTCTCGCGGCGAGGCAGACCGGAAACCTGTCAAGTCGGCTGGAAGAATCGGCCGATTCATCAAATACGTAATAATCGGCAACGTCGGAGAGGATCTGCGCTGGACCTGGAGTGTGGCTGGAAATGATCGAGCCCTCTAAGCATGACCGCCGAACGCCGCGGATCCTCGCCACCTGCATCTGCTATCTATTGGCCGCCGTTTCAATTGCCGGCGCCCAGCCGGATCGCTCAAAGCCCGCGTCTCCGCCCGTGCTGTCGCTCGACGCAACGATGCATTACGCACTCGAAAACAACCCGGCGCTGGCGGCGGCGCGGCAACAACGCGGCATCGCCGCGGCGAAGGTCGTGATCGCCGATACCTATCCGTTCAACCCCTCGCTTGAAAACAGGTTTCAAGTCGCCAGCGGGCCGGCCTCGGCGGGCATCACCAACAATCTGCCCATCGAACACATCTTGCTCTGGGAAGTCGAAGTGCATCACCAGCGCCGCTATCGCCGCGAGGGCGCCGCGGCCGCCCTGTCGCGAACCGATTGGGAAATCGCCGCCCAGGAACAAGCGCTCGCCATCCAGGTGATTCGCGTCTATGCGACGCTCCTCTATCGCCAGGAAAAGCAGCAACTCGTCGGCGAAACGCTTCGCTTCAACGAGCGGCTGGTGAGTGATGTGCGTCAACTGGTGAACGCCGGAAAGCTTCGCAACGCCGACCTGATTGTGGCCCAAACGGAGGTGACCGACACACAGGACCTGGTGAGCCAGGGCCAGGAATCGCTGGTCGCCGCCCGCCAGGATCTCTTCCGCGTCATGGGAATTGTCGATGCGGGCTTTCAAGTCGAAGGCCCGCTCGAATCTCCCGAGGAGAAATGGGACGCAGCCGTTTTGACCGATTTAGCACAGGCTCGGCGGGCCGACCTACAGGCGAAGCGGCTGGCGGTCGCCGAGGCCGCCGCCAATCTCAAACTCGCCATCGCCAATCGCCGCGGCAATCCCGTCGTCGGACCCGCGTTCACCTATGATCCATCGAAAGTTTCCGCCATCGGCATTCAGGTCAATGTTCCCATTCCATTCCCGAATCGCCATCGCGGCGAAATCTTGCAAAGCGAGGCGGAGCAAGCCCAGGCTGTTCTGGCGCTGCGCCAGGCGGAAATCAATGTTCGGCAAGATGTGGCGTCGTGCTCGCCCGCCTGGACGCCGCACAAAAACGTGCCGAGTTGATTCGATCCAAGACTCTGCCCGATCTGCAACGCGCGGTCGAAGGCATGCAAAAACTCTTCCAGGCCGGCGAACCTGGAATCGATCTGTTGCGCGTCATTGATGTGCGTCGAAAACTACTCAAGGCCCGCGACGGCTATCTCGACGCGCTGAACTCGGTGCGTCAGGCCCAGGCCGACTTGCTCGCGGCCACCGGGGAGCCGGTCCTGGCGCTCTGTCCGGCTGCGGCACAAAAGCCTTGATTGGGCGCATTTCGCCTACGCCTTCGCGGCCACCGGCGTCGGCGCGGGCGGAGCCACAATTGCCGCCGGCTTTTCCTTGCGTCGCTCCAGCACCAGATAACCGACAGGGATGATCATGCGCGTGAAGAGCATATTCGCAGTCAGCCCACCAATGACCATGACCGCCAGCGGCTGCTGCATCTGCGCCCCGGGGCCAATTCCCAAGGCCAATGGCAACAGGCCGAGGATCGCCGCCAGGCTCGTCATCAGAATCGGGCGAAATCGCGTTCGCCCCGCTAACATCAACGCCGGTCGCAGTTCCATCCCTTCGTTGCGAAGTTGCTGAATATACTCGACCAGCAGGATACCGTTTTTCATGTCGAGCCCGATCAGCAAAATCGCACCCATGTAACTTGACACATTTAACGGCGTGCCCGTAATCCACAATGCAAACAAGCCGCTCACCAGCGACAAGGGCTGCGTCAAGAAGATCAGCATTGGCAGCACAACCGAACGAAATTGAAACGCCAGCATGATAAAGACGAGGATGATCGCCACGACCATGACCAGCAGCAGACTGCGAAACGCCTCCTGCATTTGAACATAGTGCCCGCCCATTTCCCAGCGATAGCCGGCCGGAAGCTGCACCTCGGAACTCATCCAGCGTTTGATGTCCGCCACCACCGAACCGAGCCCGGCCTCATCCTCGTTTTGTTCGGCGGTCACGAAGATGGCTGGCTGCTGATTCTCGCGAAACTGTTCGTCGGGCGTGCGCACCGGCGTGATGTCGCCGAGCCCACGCAATGGCACGGCGCACCGGCCCGGCCAGCGTCACCCCGGCGGTCGGCGCTTTCGTCTCGGGCAGGAGAATCAGTCGATCCAGCACTGCGCTGGCGATCAAAGTAGCCTTGGCCGGGCGCCGCCGGATTCGTTCCAAAGCGAATCGAGTCCGGATAGCGCACGCGCACGTCGGTCAGCCGCAGCGAGGATTCCGGAATCTGCGTCGCGATCTGTCCCTGGAACATGGCCCGAAGTTGCCGCACCACCATGTCCGGCTTCAGGCCGAGCTTGTCGGCGTAGAAGCCATCAAGTTGGATCATCAGGTCGGGATTGCCCGCGCGGACGTTGCTGTTTACTTCGCGAATGCCGCGACCCTTTCCCTTGGTTTCAACGGTCTCCGCGACCTCCCGGGCCAGCTTGCGCAATTGATCGTAATCCGGGCCGAACAGTTTGATTTCGATCGGCTTATTCGCGCCGGAAAGATCACCCAGCTCATCCTCCATGATCTGCAACGTCTCAATCTGCAACTGATGCTCCGAGTACAACTCCTTGATCTCGTCTGAGACTTCCTCCATTACTTTCTCAGCCGGCCGGCGACGATATCTCTTGCGAATATTCTCCTTCTCGCCTTCGATTGTCTTTCCCAGCTTGGCCAACTCTTTTTCCAGATCGTCCAGCGGCGGGCGCACCGGCTTGATCAGCAGGCTCAGCGGGTCAATCTCATCCGGTCGCAGCACAACCTGAATATCTCCCCGGCTGGTTTCCGTCGCGAATAGCCCCATCTCGGCCCCGGTTCGCCGGACATACGCCGCACGTCCGGATTCTTCGACAGGATCTTTTCGATCTCGCGGGCCTTCTTTTCGGTTTCTGCCAGCGGGCTCCCCGAGGGGGCCCAGTAGTCCACGACAAACGCGCCTTCATCCATCTTGGGCATGAGCCCGGTCTCGACGCCCTTGACGAGCGGCGCGGCGCAGCCTGGCCGGCCTGATGGCCGCGAAAGGGATTGGGAATGCCGGCAAATAATAGGATGCCGACCCCAACCGCCGCGACCGACGTGGCGAGCATCAGCCAAGGCAACCGCAGGGCCCGCGCCAAAAGCCAATCGTAACCATGCTCGACCGCTCGATAGATGCGCCCCGGCGCGGGCATCGGCCGGCCGGCAAGAAACTTGGCCGCGAAGATCGGCACCAACGTCAGACTAATCACCATCGAAACGAGCACGGCAATCGAAAGCGACCAACTGAGCGCCGCGAAGAATTGGCCATAGACGCCGACGATGAACGCCAGCGGCACGAACACCAGCACCGTGGTCAAAGTCGATCCGACCACTGCCCCGGTGATTTCGCCCGAAGCGGCATCCACCGGATCGGCTCTCGGCTCTCGGCGCTCGGCGCTCGGCTCTCGGCCATCCACCTGTCCATTCGCCTCCGCCACCACTTCCTGATCTCTGACTTCTGTCCTCTGACCTCTGACTTCTGTCCTCTGACCTCTGACCTCTGACCTCTGACTTCCGACCTCTGACCTCTGATTGCTGCCATCTGGCGTCAAATGCCGCGCGATGTTCTCGATCACCACCACCGTATCGTCGATGATCAAGCCGATGGCGACCGCGAGTCCGCCCAGCGACATCAAGTTCAGCGTTTCGCCGGCCCAGTGCAAAAACAGGAAGGTGATTGCCAGCGTCGTGGGAATGGCGATGGCCGAGATCAGGGTCGCCCGCCAACTGCGGAGAAACGCCAATAAAATCAGGATGCTAAACAGCCCACCGATCAGAATCGCGTCGCGCACGTTGTCCACGGCGGACTGCACGAAACCGGCCTGGTCGTAAACAATCGTCGCCTGAATATTTCTCGGCGGCGGCTTGTGCGGATCGTCCGGCGAAAGCGTCAGGCCCTTTTCCTTCAGAAGTGCTTCGAGATTTCGCGAGATTTCGACCGTATTGCCGCCGAGGCGACGAAACAGCGTGATCACCACCGCATCGCGTTGGTCAAAGCCGATCGACATCACCCGATCTTGATGCAAGATCTGCACGTCGGCCACGTCGCGCACGCGCACCGGCTGGTCCTTGCGCGTTGAAATCACCAGGTCACCCACTCGGGCGGCTTTTGCTGGCAAGTTGTTGACGATAATCTGAAACGCGAGCGGCTGATTCTCGACCCGGCCCACCGGCTGCAACGGCGTCAACTGTCCGATCTGATCGGCGACGTCGGCGGCCGACAAACCGTGCGCCAGCAAATCGTCGGGCCGGCAAATCACCTCGATCTCGCGACTATCGCCGCCCGCGACATTCGCATAAAGGACATCCGGGATATTCTTGATTCGCGGCGCCAACTCGAAAAAGGCGTAGTCGTGCAAGTTCGCCGGATTGTCGCCGCCGGTTAAAATCAGCGACAGGATCGGGAATACCGAAGGCGTCATTCGTTCGACGGTCAGTTCCATGTTCGCCGGCAATTCCGACCGATGGGCGCCGATGCGATTCCAGGTGAGTTGCTCGGCGAGCCGCATGTCGGTGCCGGGATTGAAATCGATCGAAATCTCCGTCGCCCCGCGAATGGTCTTCGACCGCACCGACGCCACGCCGATCACGCCGCCCACCGCGTCTTCCAGCTTCCGCGTGACGCTCGCCTCCATGTTGGCGATGTCGCGATCGGGGACCTTCGCCACCACCGCGATCCGCGCGAAGGTTACCTCGGGGTAGACCGCGCTCGGCATCCGCGTGGCGCTATAAATGCCGCCCGCGGTCAGCAGCACGCAGGTCAGCACCGCCGCGCCGAAATATGGTCGAGCTTTGGAAGCCAGGTTAAACATTTCGTGTTTTGTCAGTTGTCCGTTGGACTTTGTCCATTGTGAATTCGCAAAACGCAACTGACAAAGTCCAACGGACAACCAACTATTCCTCCCGTTTCACCGCATCCCCGGTCTGTAGCCCCGGAGCCCCTTCTGTTACGAACAGCGCGTCTTTGATCTCGCCATGCCATTTCTTCTCCGGGTCTTTCTCAGGATCCTCGAGGCGGACAATTTCAACCTGATGCAAGATTCGATCGCGGACGCCGAGAGTCGCCTGAATCCGGCGTGCCGTTCCGGTGGTCATTTCCTTTCCCGCGTCGTCTTTTTTCGCCCCGACGTCGGTGACCACGACGACCGTCGGCGGCAGTTGATCCTCCTGCACCGCCGACTCCGGCAAGCTCAGGCACTCGCGCGGCGGTTTTGTTCGCACCCGAATTCGCAAGACGCGATTGGCTTTTAAGCGCGCATCCTTGTTTGAGAAGCGCACCTTCATGGCGAAATTGCCCGTCTCCGGCTCCGCCTGGTCGGCGATGAATTGCACCTGCCCCTCGGCCACGGGCGATTCGGTCGAATCGAAGCCGCCGGTCTTGGCCGGCTGGCCAACCTGGAATTTGCCGATCATGCTCGGCGGCACATAGCAGAGCACGTCGATCCGATCTCCAATATCGATAATCTCGGCGACCGGCGCGCCGACCGCTAGCGTCTGCCCGCGAACTACTTGAATTCGGCCGACGCGGCCCGAAATCGGCGCCGTCAGGCTGAGCAGTTTCAATTGCGCTTGCAACGACGCGAATTCCTTGCTCCCGGCCAAGACGCGGCCGCTCGCGGCCTTGAACTTTGATTGGGCGTCTTTCAACGCGAACTCGGCCTTCTGCACGTCCACGGGGGAAACCAATTGCGTGCGGTTGCCCCCCGCGCGGCCCTCCTCGGCACGCAGTTTCGCCAGGCGATCGACCTCGCTCTGGGCCAGTTCCACCGTCAACTTCGCCTGTCGCTCCTCCTCGCGCAGCACCTCCTGCGCGGCCTGGGCTTTCTCCTGGTTGTGTCGCACGATGGTGTCGTCGAGCTGCACCAGCAGCGTCCCCTTTTCGACCGTCTTCCCCTCGGCGTCGGCGAGCACCGTCTCGACTCGCCCTTCCACCGGTGCGCTCACCCGGGCCGTTCGATCGAGCAAGGGCGTCGTCGTGCCCGATAGCTCGGTCCATTCCTCGAGCGGGCCCGGCCGCGGAGCCTCCCACTTCACCACCGCCGGCGGCGGTTCCGATTCGCCGGACGAATTCGAACGGCCGCAGCCGACGCAAAGGCCCAATCCGATCGCGACGAGAACAAGCCCGCGTGGTCTGCACCTCCCCACTGCCCCCACTGAGTCGGGGCGGGCAGGGGAACGTTGCGGACCAGGCGCCGCCAGCGGTCGCTGCCGATTCAAAGACCTCGAAATACGAGCACGATTTGACACGATCCGACTCCGGCTTGCTGAATTCGCGTTCGACAACATTCGAGTGCTTTTGTCAATGTTATCCTGGCGAAAGTCGAATCGCCCAAGATAAACTCGATTTTATCTTCGCTTCATTTTCGTCTTATGCAACTTTGTTATGTTGACCCGTGTCGAGCAACCGCTCGGCTGGACGCGCCGGCCGCTCGGATTGCCGAATCTGGAGGAAGCTGCCATGCGGAGTTTGATCTGCGCCTCGGCGATCGTGGCCTGTTTGACGTTCGTTGCTGGCGTTCGAGCCGACGACAACGAGGAAAAAGTCCCACTCGATCAATTGCCCGCGAAAGTGACCGCCGCGGTGAACGCGAAATTCGCCGGCGCCGATTTGATTGGCGCATCGAAGGAAAAAGAGGACGGCAAGGAGGTTTACGAAGTCGAACTCAAACTCAAGGGAGTCCATTACGACGTGACTCTGTTGCCGGGCGGCGACATCGTGCTCATCGAGAAACAAATCAAGGCGAGCGATCTCCCCGAGGCGGTGACCAAGGCCCTCGAAACGAAATATCCCAAGGCGACTTACAAAATCGTTGAGGAGATTTCCAAGGGCGAGAGCAAGTCGTACGAGATCTTGCTCGTGACCACCGACAAGAAGAAGATCGAAGCGAAATTCGATGCCACCGGCAAACTTCTCGAAGAGGAAAGCAAGGATAAGAAGAAGGAAGAGAAAAAAGAAAAACCGGTTTGACGCGGCGGCGCGGCGCCGCGGCGCCTGCCGTCTTTGGAATGACTCATGGGCTTGCGATTGCTGGTGGTTGAAGACGAGCCCGCGATCGCGGACTTTCTCGTGCGCGGATTGCGCGAGGAAGGTTACTCGGTGGCGCATGCCGCCGACGGCGACTCGGCGCGGCACTGCGCTGCAATCCGGCGACTGGGACCTGGTGCTCCTGGACTGGTGGCTGCCGGGCGTGGACGGCCTAGCTGTTCTCAAGCCGCTTTCGCACCGAGGGCGGCCTCGCTCCGGTTCTGTTCCTGACCGCCCGAGATGCCGTTTCCGACCGGGTGAAGGGATTGGATGCCGGAGCGGATGATTACCTCTGCAAGCCGTTCGTGTTCGAAGAGTTGCTGGCCCGGGTTCGCGCCCTGGCTCGCCGCCGCCACGGTGGCCAAGACACGGTGATCCGCGCCGCGGATGTCGCCATCGATTTGGCGACGCATTGCGCCGAGCGGGCCGGCCACCGGCTTGATCTGACCGCCAAGGAACAATCGCTGCTGGTTTTCTTCTTGCGGCATGCCGGGCAAGTGCTGTCGCGCACCCGCATCTATGAGCAGGTTTGGGACGAAAACTACGACGGGTTTTCCAACACGCTCGAAGTTCACGTCATGGAACTGCGCCGCAAGTTGGAGGCGCACGGCGAGAGATTGATTCATACGCTGCGCGGCCGCGGTTACCTCTTTGGCGCCGCATCCGAGGCGGCTCGAGATCGACCATGACTCTCACCAACCGATTGTCGGCCTTTTTTCTCGCGGCCCTGGCTCTGGTTCTAATCGGCTTCTCGGTCACCTTGTATCTGTTTGTCCGCTCGTATTACAACGGCCAGCTGGACGAGCGGCTTGAAGCCGCCGCGCGCACTTTGATTGCCACGGTGGAGTCGGAGCCCGGCGGCCTCGAGTGGGATCCAAAAGAACGCGCTGGGCAACTGGGAAATTCCCTCGCCCAAATCCCGGTCTTCTGGTCCGTCCGCGACGACCAGGGCCATCTGGTCGATGTTTCACGATCGCTGGCGTTGGACGACCCCTTGTATCGCGATCTCGAGTCCACCGCGCCGCCGGCCGATGGATCATGGCGATTTCTCAGCATGGAGTTGCGCGAAATTGGCTTCGAACCCGATCGCGCCGACAAGGAGAAGAAGAAGTACGCCGCGCTCGTGTTCACCGTCGCGATCTCGACGGCGCCCGTTCAGAATTTCTTGCGCTCCGTGGCGCTGGCTCTCACCGGCGTGTCAACGGCCGTGTGGCTGGTCGCGCTCCTCTGCGGCCGATGGTTCTGTCGCCGTGCGCTGGCCCCAATTACTCGAATGGCCGATCAGGCACGCGAAATGAACGTCGATGACAAGACGATGCGACTCGCGATCCCGAATTCGCGCGACGAGGTGGAAGCGTTAGGCCAATCGTTCAATGGCGTGCTCTCGCGTTTGCACGAAGCGTTGGAACGTCAGCGGCGCTTCACGGGGGACGCCTCGCATCAATTGCGCACGCCTCTGACGGCGTTGCTCGGCCAAGTCGAGGTCGCGCTGCGACACCCCCGCTCGACCGACGAATACGCGCGCCGCCCTGCACGATGTGCAGCAGCAGGGTCGCAACCTGAATCGAATCGTCGACATGCTGCTCTATTTGGCCCGGTCGGACGCCGAGGCCCGGCTCGAGGATTTGGAAACGGTCGACCTATCGATCTGGCTGCCGGCTCATCTGAAGCCGTGCGACCAGCACGCGCGAGCCGCCGATATTCATTTCGAATCGATCGCGCCCAGCGGTTGTTGTGTCGAGGTCCAGGCCCCGCTTCTGGGCCAGTTGCTCGATAATTTGATCGACAATGCCTGCAAATACAGTGAGCCCGGGACGCCGATCACGATCCGAATGTCGGTCAATGAGGGGAAGGCGGTGATTTCAATCCAGGATCGAGGCATCGGCATTCCGCCCAAGGATCTGGCGCACCTGTTTGAGCCATTTTTTCAGTCGGCCCACGGGCGAGCCATGGGCCGCACCGGCGTCGGCCTGGGGTTATCCGTCGCGATGCGGATCGCGATATTGTTTCGCGGCGGCCTCCAGGCCTTCAGCGAACAGGGCAAAGGCAGCCGATTCGTTCTGACTTTGCCGATCAGCGCCAAGAATGGGCCATGATTGGCCGAAAAACTGGGCCGTACATCAAAGAATTGCGGCGATTCGAATATCTGCGTGGCGGGATCATGGATCGAATACCACCACTCGACCGCTCGACTCGGAGCCTTCGGCCCTACGTCGGTTCGTTCGCAAAATGGTTGCTGCCGGCGGCGGTCCTTCTCTTGGCGGCCGTCCTCTATCTGGCAAAGCTGGGAGATCGCGCTCTTTGGTCCGAGGAACTGCGCTGGGTCGAGATTCCTCGCGAAATGCTCGTCAATCGCGACTTCTTCTCGCCGACCATTAACTGGCACAGCTACTATGACAAACCGCTCGGCTCTTACTGGCTGGTGCTGGCGGCCTCGCTTTTCATGGGCGCGGTCGACGAAACCGCTGCGCGCCTCCCGTGCGCGGTTTCAGGCATTCTCAGCGTCGGATTATTGATGCTGATCGCCCGGCGATTGTTCGATCGCCGCACCGCGATTCTCGCCGGCTTGGTATTGGCGACCAGTTTCAGCTTCGTCTTTTTTGCGCGGAACGCCAGTGCCGACATGGAAAACCTGACCGGCATGTTGGCCACAATTGCACTCTTGCTTAGGTTTGAGAATCTCCGCGGCGGATGGTGGGTCGTCGGTTTGTGGCTCATCATGGCCACGACGTCCCTCACGAAGGGCCTGCTCGGATTCGCGCTGCCCCTTCTCGTCTACGGCGTCGATTCGTGCTTGCGAAATGGTTGGAGCGCGCTGGCCGACGAGACGCGGCACGGCTCGATCGCTCAGCGCGTTGCGAGCCTGGCTCGCCGGTTCTCCTGGTTGCTCAACCGCTGGTCGCTGCTGGCGGTCCCGCTAGCGGTAGCGGCATTCCTGTTGCCCTTCGCCATTTCCGGGCGTCGCGAAGGGCTCTCCAATGGGCTGGATCTGGTCTATCGCGAAAACGTCAAGCGCTTTTTCAACCCGCACAATCACCGCGGCCCGATTTATCTTTACGCCTATGTGATTCTTGAATTGATGGCGCCGTGGTCGCTGTTCCTGCCGGCGGCGCTGGCGCAGGCTCATCACGTCTGCCGAGCCGGCGGCGTTTTTCGTCGCGGCGATCGCTTTCTCTTGGCGTTTTTCTGGGGCATCTTCGCTTTCTTTACCCTGGCGGCGTCGCGGCGAAGCTACTATCTGCTGCCGATCCTTCCCGCCGGCGCGATGCTCGTCGCCCGGCTGTTGACTACGCCGCGCGAACAACTTTGCCGAAGCGCGCGCATCCTGCTCGTCGCCGGCTTCGGCACGCTAGCCATCGCCGTCGCGGGCGCGACGATCGCATTCCTTGCGTCCGCGTGGCGGCCCGCTGGAATCAGCGCGGGCTATCCCGCCCTGCCGGGACTTCCAATCCTAGCCGTACTTTGGTTGGCTTGCCTCGCAACGATCCCGTTCGCGCTGTGGCGATTCGATTCGCGCTGGATCGCGCTCGCTGCCGCTACCATTGCCTTGGCCGTGCTGGGTTATTTGAATCTGGTCGCTCTCCCGCGAACGGAATCGCTGCGCGACAAAAAAGCTTTCGCGTTGCGCGCGAAAGTTCGACTCAGACGCGACATGGGGCATTTGGCGTTCTTCCGCACACGCGAACCGGTGTTTTATCTGGACCAATCGGCGCCAATCCAGGAATTCGAGGATGCCGATTTGCTTCGGCAAGCGATTGCCTCAGGCGAAGTACGCTGGTTGATCATTCGCGAGGAACATTTGTCATTCATTCCTGCCGGCGGCGAAATCGTCGATCGGGAATCGAGCTTCCCGTGGGAGAACTCGAATCGAGTCGCGGGTAAGTTATTGCTCGTGGAGTTCAGAAAGCGATTGGCGTTGTTGCTTCCAGCTCGGGACGGGGAAACGGTGCTTCACCATCAAATCGACAGCATCGAACGAATCCGCTGAATAATTGGTGTCAGTTCGTTTTTTTGAATAATTGGTGTCAGTTCTCTTTTTTTACTTGCTTTTCCCAGCTGTGTCTGCTTAAATCTCTGGCATGCCACGACTGCCCCGATTTATTGACGACGGCTTGGTTTACCACGCCATCAATCGCGGCAATAATCGCCAGGCGGTCTTTCGCCGCGATGCCGACTTTCGCGCCTTTCTCGACGCGCTGCGGAAAACTCGCGAACGCTATCCGTTCGATCTCTACGCCTACTGCCTGATGTCCAATCACTTTCACCTGGTGCTGGCGCCGCAGCGCGGGCAATCGATCAGCCGCATCCTGCAATCGCTGACAGTCGCCCACACCTGGCGTGTTCATCGCGGGCGACCGTCCAGTGGGCATGTCTGGCAGGGCCGGTTCAAGAGTCCGATGATCCAAGGCGACGAGCATCTCTTGACGGTCATGCGTTACGCGGAGTGCAATCCGCTGCGGGCCGGCCTGGTGAGCGACCTGGCCGATTGGCTGTGGTCGAGCTATCGCGTTCATGTCGGGCTGGACAGCGATGACTTGGTGAGCGAGTCGCCGGTTTGGTCTCAGTTGGGCGCTGACGAGGCGAAGCGGCGAGCGTACTGGAAGCGTTGGCTGCACACGCCGCAAACCGAACAGGAACTCGCGGCGTTGCGTCAGTCGATCGTGTCGGGCCGGCCGTTTGGCTCGGAGCGCTGGGTCAAGCGCATGGCTCAGCGACTTGGCGTGTCCCTGCTGCCGCGCCCGCGCGGCCGGCCGAGGAAAGCGGAAAAGTGAACTGACACCGATTATTCCCGACGGAGCGCAACAAAATGTATGACATTTGTAAGAGACACTTGTTACTTTTGCTTGCCGTTATTAACCTCGCCGTTGTTCAAGGCATGTTGTTTGCCGGTGATAGGCCCGTCGTTCTCCGGCCCACCGCGAGATTTGGCACAACAGACTTAAGACATCCGTGTGAAATCTCGACTTGTGCATTTATTCCGGACAGACAAGTACTTATTACCACTGGTGCCGAATCGCTAATACGATTCTGGGACATCCGCACACGACGCGTGATACGCCAACTGGACGGACGTCAGGGTATTGTTGTTGCTTGCGACTGTTCAAACGATGGCAACTATCTTATTGCGGCTGGAGGCGATAAGACTGCAAAAATCTGGCGATTGGCACAATCCGCGCCAGTACTAACGTTGCAGCACAAGTCTCAGGTTAATTGTGTCGCCTTCTCGGCAGACGTGCGATTTGCCCTTACGGGCTGTAGTGACTCGTCAATCCATGTTTACGATGTCTTGAAGCACAAAGAAAAGGCTGTCATTCAACTTTCTGATCGGCCAGTCTTAGATGCAGTATTCCTCAAGGGAAATAGCTCGATGATCGCCTGCGATCTTGGAGGACAAGTTCGGCTATTGAGTCTAGCGACTCAAACGACTCCGACCAAAATCAGTTGTTCCTATCGCGTCAAACGCCTTTGTGCATCGCCTGACGGTACGACCATTTTGCTCGTTGGAGATTCGAACGAACTGGCTGGGGTTTCGGGAAACAATCTCGAGCCAAAGCCGATCTATCGACAGAGCAGAGCCATTGTAAACGCCACGTTTACTTCTAATGAATCGATCGCAGTTAGTGATGACCTTGGCTATATCGTATTGTATAACATAGCACAAAAGAAGGTACTGAAACGATTTCGTGCATGTACGTCATTTGTACAGGCGCTGTCGTTTGACAAAAGTACGTCGACTTTGGCAGTTGCGACATGGAATGCTGTGCGGCTGTGGGACGTTAACTCAGGCAAGGAATTGGATCCGGCTAGCGGCCATTTTGCGGAAATTCGATCAACGCGATTTTCAAATGATGAGAAAACGTTGGCCTTTGGCAGCCTTGACGGCAAGTTGTCGATAATCAACATTCCAGAGCGAAAACTGGTGAAAACCATCGACGCGAATTGTGGATCTGTACTTGCATTGGACGTAATGCCGCAAAGCGGTCGAGTCGTCGTCGGAGGTAAGAATGGAACTGTAGTGATTTACAGGTCAGAGGACGGGATGGAGTGTAAGCAACTTCGGATTGGCAACGAGGATGTCGATTCGGTAAGCTGTTCACGTGATGGGAAAATCGTTGCCTTTGGCGCACGGACCTGTGGTCGATTACTACGATTCGGAGTTGTCTAAGAGGCTGAACGAATACAGCGTCAATCGTGCTGGAAACTGCACCGCAGTTCGGTTTTCGCCAACGGAGCCTTGCGCGATTGCGACCTACTTTTTTGGACAGCTTCACGTGTATTGGCCATCCGAAAGTCGAGTCCTAAAACTAGTTGGACAGAACGGTACTTTTCCCAGCAACAGTGCTATAGCTGTTGCTCTCGACGGTGGATCAGTGGCTCGAACGGTCGGAGACCGGAGGGTTGAGGTCTGGGACATCAAGACTCGTAGAGCTAGGATTATTCGTCTTCCTTCGGAAGTCGGGAGTATAAGTTTTGTTGGAAATCGGTTGTTAGCGCTGGGTTGCCAGGACGGTAGGATTGTGATCTGGGATGTGCCGAAGGACCAGTGCGTCGCTGAGTGCCTCGGCCACGTAGGATCTGTCACAAGTCTGGCTGTGGCATCGAGAAGTGGGTGGCTGGCATCCGGGTCGAGTGATACAACTGTGTTGCTTTGGAGAATTCCGCATTTCGAGATCGGGTCGAAGTGAACGAGAATAATTGGTGTCAGTTCTTTTTGTTTACTTGCTTTTCCCAGCTGTGTCTGCTTAAATCTCTGGCATGCCGCCTGCCCCGACTCATTGACCACAGTTTGGTTTACCACGCCATCAATCGCGGCAATAATCGCCAGGCGGTCTTTCGCCGCGATGCCGACTTTCGCGCCTTTCTCGACGCGCTGCGGAAAACTCGCGAACGCTATCCGTTCGATCTCTACGCCTACTGCCTGATGTCCAATCACTTTCACCTGGTGCTGGCGCCGCAGCGCGGGCAATCGATCAGCCGCATCCTGCAATCGCTGACAGTCGCCCACACCTGGCGTGTTCATCGCGGGCGACCGTCCAGTGGGCATGTCTGGCAGGGCCGGTTCAAGAGTCCGGTGATCGAAGGCGACGAGCATCTCTTGACGGTCATGCGTTACGCGGAGTGCAATCCGCTGCGGGCCGGCCTGGTGAGCGACCTGGCCGATTGGCTGTGGTCGAGCTATCGCGTTCACGTCGGGCTGGACAGCGATGACTTGGTGAGCGAGTCGCCGGTTTGGTCTCAGTTGGGCGCTGACGAGGCGAAGCGGCGAGCGTACTGGAAGCGTTGGCTGCACACGCCGCAAACCGAACAGGAACTCGCGGCGTTGCGTCAGTCGATCGTGTCGGGCCGGCCGTTTGGCTCGGAGCGCTGGGTCAAGCGCATGGCTCAGCGACTCGGCGTGTCCCTGCTGCCGCGCCGCGCGGCCGGCCGAGGAAAACGGAAAAGTGAACTGACACTGATTATTCTCTACTCGCTGGATGTGTTGGGCCGGCAGGTCGGCGTGACGAATCCGTTGGGGCAACGCAGCACGACTGCCTTCGATTCAGTGGGCCGGACCAAAGCCACGGTCGATCCGTTGGCGAATCGAACCACGGCGATCTTCGATGCCGCCAGCCGGAACATCGCCAACGTGAATGCCCTTGGAAAACGGTTCACGACGGTTTTTGACGCGGCAAATCGAGCGATTGCCTCGGTCGATCCGCTTGCGAACCGCTCGACAACGACCTATGACGTCGCCGATCGCGCGGTGCGAATGACCAATCCCTTGGGCAACCGTTTCACGACCATCTATGACAATGCCGACCGGACGACCGCCAGCGTCGATCCACTATTGAACCGTACCACAACCAGCTACGACGCGGCGAGTCAGCAAATCCGAGTCACCGACGCCAACGGCCGCATCACCACCACCGTCTTTGATGCGACCGGCCGGACCTCGGCCACCATCAACGCTCTTGCACTGCGCACCACCCAGGTTTATGATGCAGCTAGTCAGCGGGTGGCCCTGATCGATGCCCGGGCCAAGCGCACCAGCTTCGCCTTCGACTCAGCCGGCCGGCAAACCCGCATGACCGATTCGCTCAATCGGATTTTGACTTACGCCTATGACAATGCCGGCCGGCAAACCCTGCGGCTGGACGCCAAGTTGCAACGGACCAGCTACATGTACGATGCCGCCGATCGCCTGACCGGCCGCCGCTACAGCGACGGCACTCGCGTCACCCAGGCCTATGACGCGGCCAATCGGCGCATTCTCCTGAACGACCCCACCGGCCGGACCACTTCCAGCTTCGATGCCGCCAGTCGGCTGAGCATGGTGGTGAACCCCGCAGGCAAGCGGCTGACCTACGCCTATGACGGCGTGGGCCAGCGCACGCTCCTGCGCAATCCGGACGGTGGACGGACAAGCTACTCCTGGGATGATGCCGGGCGGATCACAAAGCTGATCAATCCCTGGGCCGAGCGGACCAGTTGGAGCTATGACAATGCCAGCCGGCGGACGGTGCAGTACCTGGCCAACGGCATTCGCGCCAGTTACAGCTACGATTCGGCCGATCGGCTGACGCGGCTGGCCAACATCAAGTCGGATGGGACGACGATCTCGAGCTTTGCTTACGCCTTGGACGCGGTGGGGAACCGCACGGGGGTGGTGGAGGTCAATGGGGACCGGGTGACCTGGAGCTATGACAACACCTACCAGTTGACGAGGGAGCAGCGGTCGGGGGCGAATGCGTACGACATCACCCATACCTATGACTCGGTGGGCAACCAGACGCTGAAGACCGACAGCGGGGCGAGGACGACGTACAGTTACGACAATGCCAATCAGTTGGTATACCAACAGGACAACACGGGCCGGACGACGTTCAGCTTCGATGCCAATGGCAATCAGAGCCTGCAGGTGGCGCCGGACGCGACGCGAACGACGTACGTATGGGACATTGACAACCGGATGACCAAAGCGTTGTTGCCCGCGGGGGTGCGGAACACCTCGACCTACAACGGTGACGGACAACGGGTGCAGCGAGAGGATTCCTCGGGGTTGGCGAAATTGATCTGGGATGGCCAAAACATACTGTTTGAGACTGATAGCGGCGGTACAACTCAATTTCGATCGACCTTGAAGCCCTCATTGTATGGGGAACTAGTCTCGCATCGAATGGATAATACTTCAAGGTTTTACCTTTATGACCAAGTCGGAAGTACGGACAAACTAACGGATTCATCATCAACTCCAACTGACAGCTACGGATATCAAGGATTCGGTCAACAATACGTTAGCAGCGGAACGAGTTTCACCCCATACCGTTTTGCAGGACGTGTCGGTTACTATTCAAACACCTCGCGCGATCTATTTAGTGTACGCGCTCGAGTATACAGCGCGTCGCTGCAACGTTTCTTGAGTCGCGATGCATTGTACGCTGGTGACTTGGGTAGTAGCCGATACGTTTATTGCCTCAACTCGCCGACTAACTGTGTTGATCCCAGCGGCCTGTTCCGGATCGCAATCAATTCAATCATAACGCCCGTTCCTGTCGTAATCGGAGGGCTTCCGGGCTTGGCGGAACTGGATGCGGATCCACGTAGATTGGGTCCGATCGGCTCTCTTGTCAGCACGCTGACGCAGAGCAACTTTGGTCCAGAACAAATTGGAATTCCGATTGTACTTTTCGATCCTAAAAAAGGTCAATTCTGTTGCTGTGGAAAAGGAGATGCGTTTGGGTCGCATTTGGTAACCTGGAATTTGACAAATACCCTTTGTTTTTCGAAATTCCTCAGGGGCTTCATAAATGGCATTGGGATTACGAACCCGGGTCGCCCATACTTCAGATTCGAACAACGGCCGAAGTTCCATTTGTCGATTATCCAAGCATTTCCGCAATTTGGGGCGGCATTCCTCTGCCGCCTGGAATACCTGACTACTATTTCACATTGGGCTATTGGTCGGGTGTAACGCAAATGGTTGGGATCGCGTGTAGATCTCGTAAGAACAAATCACGATTCCTGAAACAATTGCTTCAGTCAGGCGTATTCTATCGTGTTACTCGTTGGGAGCCGCTGATTCCACGAGCAACGATTGCTTTTTTCCCAAATGAGCAGGGTGCCCATGCTGATTATCAAAGAAACTTGCTGGCTGGCGCGAAATGGCTCTGGATCATGAGCCTTGAGAACCCCACGGTTGCGGGAGGCTTTCCTCACCCATTTGTTACGGGGGCTGATACCTGTGCCGACCTATGAAGATTGCAGTTAAGGCAAGGGATCCCGAATGACCCTGGCGGATTTGGGACGGTTGGCAGAATACACACTGGTATATTAATCCCAGCCGTAAATTGGAGAAGTCGCATATGCTGCGGTCCATTTTGGCATTGTTCTTGCTGTCGTGCACATGCGGAATCTGTACCAGTCAAGATCGATCAACCCAATTGGAGCGATACGTCGACCGCGATCTCCGAAAGCTGGATAAATTGGCTGATTTGCAATTGGTGCGGGAGTTGGACCGGATCTTGCCGCATTGCTACAGGTCGAATTCACTGGTTCACTTTGAGCCGTGGCGTTTATGGCGTAACGAGCAAGGACAAGAAAACATCGGCTTCATTCTGGTTGAGGTTACTCAGCCACTCACCGATCAGAGCGCGGGGATTGTCGCTCTGCATGCGCTGGATGCTTCCGGAAAATGGAAGGGGGCTCGTTCACTGCAAGTCGCACGTAAACATCGAGTGTATCGCGTTGAATTTGGCAACGACAAGTTCTTGCATTGTCCAATTATCGAAATCCAGATTCGGTCAGCAAATGGAGCCCGCAGCCGACAATCTTTCTCGGTCAGGCAATTTGAGGTTGAACCCGCACCCGGACCGGCGCTTGCACTACGGGATCCAAAGAATTGGGGCAAATTTCTTGTCGATGCGGATCAGCAAGAAAAGCTTGAGGCCTTGTATTGGTTAGCAAGTGTCGAATTCAAAGACGAGAAATTAAGCAACGGGGAAATGGAAACTCACTTATCCAAGTTGGCTGGCGAAATTTGGAAGCAACCAAACGTTCGCGAAACAATTAAGAGACTGGCTCAATCAAGCGATGGTCAGGTTAAGGCAGCAGCGAACTCTGCGCTCTTGCGATCAAGAGATTGATGGTCGCGGTAGCGGCTGGGGTTGCTCACAGCCTCCACCATAGATCAGGACGTGCGGAGTTACCGCATCCGACTCCTACGTCGGCCGTCGAAGCACACATTCGGATAGTCATCAGTGATCTTGGCCCGGGGAAGCCATCGGTCCTTAAGCCTCTGAAAACGCGAACAGGCCATTCGAGAACGCTGGCTGCTGTGTCACCGGGTGCTTCAAAACGGTTCTCCCGCACTTTCGATGACAGCACCCGTAGAATGAAGCAGCTGGAAATTGAGTCCCCCTTTTGACAAGGCAGTCCTGCTTCCGTGTTGATGTTCATTCCTTCGACCTCTTCCCGTGTTCCGTTCGTCTGGAATTACGCCAAGTCTTTATCGATCGTGGTGCGGTCGGCTTTATGCTCGAAACAGCCGAGCCGGTTGGCTGCTGTCTAAACTGCGGCGTCTCCTCGGCAAAAGTTTGTCACCGGGCGCTTCAAAACGGTTCTCCCGCACTTTCGATGACAGCACCCGTAGAATGAAGCAGCTGGAAATTGAGTCCCCCTTTTGACAAGGCAGTCCTGCTTCCGTGTTGATGTTCAATCCCCTCGACCTCTTCCCGTGTTCTGTTCGTCTGGAATTGCGACAAGTCTTCATGGATCGTGGAGCGATTGGCTTTGTGGTGGAGACGGCCGAGCCGGTAGGCCGTTGTCCAAACTGCGGCGTCTTGTCGGCAAAAGTCCACAGTTGTTACCGCCGAACCTTGGCCGGATTGCCTTGGAACGGCTGCCGACTCGGACTCGAAGTGCTGGTACACCGCTGTGTTTGCCAGGCACCGAACTGTCCGCGACGCATCTTTGCCGAGCAATTGCCGGATCTGGCCAGGCGTTATGCCCGCTCAACCACTGATCTCCATCAGACCCACACGCAAATCGGTGCCGCTGTTGGCGGCGAAGGCGGCTCCCGTCTTGCGACCAAGCTGGCGATGCCGACCAGCCCCGACACGCTGCTTCGCCGGGTTCGCCAAGCAGCCCTGCAGCCGGGCAGCCCCGTTCGCGTGCGGGGCGTGGATGATTTTGCCTTCCGCAAAGGGCACCGCTACGGCACCATTCTGCTTGATCTGGAAAAACGCCGGCCCGATCGACCTGCTGCCTGAGCGGTCGGCCGAAGCGCCTGTGCGCTTGGCTTCAGCAGCACCCGGAGATCGAGATCATCTCGCGTGACCGTGGCGACGACATAATCCGTGGGGCCACGGCCGGGGCGCCGCAAGCCACACAGGTCGTCTGTTGCGCAAGCGCGTGCTGATGGCTCGCTGACAAGGGCCGAACCTGCGGCCTTCGGACTTCGATCATCGAATGTGCGGTAGAACCGCGCGGGCCGCGGTAGCGGCGTAAGCGTGTTTTGAATTGAAAACGCGCTTACGCCGCTACCGCGGCCTGCGCGGCTAAACATCGTTGCAATCGAATGTGAACAAATGTTTACTATCTTGATCAACAAAGTCGAATGCCGCCAAGGGTGGTACGCGCGCACGGCGGGCACCCTTTGGCGCCCTTTGCGTTTCTCAGGCAGAAAACAGGGGGTCTTTCGGAGGCAATCTGTCGAAGAGCGCCAACCTGGCGTTGGCGCCCTCAAGGCAAATCGGTCGAACCCATGAGGAAGCGGTCGCACTCGCGGGCGGCGCCGCGGCCTTCGTTGATCGCCCAGACCACCAGGCTCTGGCCGCGCCGAGCGTCGCCCGCCGCGAAGACTTTCGGATTGGTCGTCTGAAACTTGCCGTATTCGGCCTTCACCGCCATGCCGTGCATGTCCTTGACGCGCTCGACGCCGAGTTGTTCGAGCAGCGGCGCTTCCGGCCCGGAAAAGCCAAGCGCGAACAGCACCAACTGGGCCGGAATCGTTTTCTCCGTGCCCGGAATATTTCGCGGTACCGTCCGGCCGTTGTCGCGAACCCATTCGACATCCATGATTTCAACCGCGGCGACATGGCCGTTGGCGTCGCCGATGAATTTCGTGGTCTGCACGGCATATCGGCGCGGATCGGCGCCCCACAAGGACTCAGCCTCCTCCTGGCCATAATCGAGCTTGTAAACCTTCGGCCATTGCGGCCAGGGATTGTCCGGTGCTCGCTCCAACGGCGGCTTCGGCACGATTTCCAGTTGCACCAGGCTCCGGCAGCCATGCCGCAGGGCGGTGCCGACGCAATCGGTGCCGGTGTCGCCGCCGCCGATCACCACCACGTCCTTGTCCTTCGCGGAAATGTAGTTGCCGTCCTCGAGTCCGCTGTCGAGCAGGCTCTTGGTGTTCGCACGCAGAAACTCCATCGCGAAGTGAATGCCAGTCAAATCGCGGCCGAGAGTCTTGGTGAAAAAGTCCTTCGGCAATGTCGAGCCGGTGCACACGACGATCGCATGAAAATCGTTCAGCAACTTCTCGGCGGGAAAATCCTTGCCGATCTCGCAATTCGTCTCAAAGGTGACGCCTTCTTCTTCGAGCAGTTTCACTCGCCGCTCGACCACCAGTTTCTTGTCGAGCTTCATGTTCGGAATGCCGTACATGAGCAGGCCCCCGATGCGATCGGCCCGCTCGAAGACGGTGACCCAGTGGCCCGCCTTGTTCAACTGCGCCGCGCAGGCCAGGCCCGCCGGCCCGGAGCCGATCACCGCCACCTTTTTCTTCGTGCGCATCCGCGGCGGCTCGGGCATCACCCAGCCCTCCTCGAACGCCTTGTCGATGATCGCGCACTCAATGGTTTTGATGGCGACCGCCGGTTCGCTCATGCCGAGCACGCAGGAGCCCTCGCACGGCGCGGGGCAGACGCGGCCGGTGAATTCGGGGAAGTTGTTGGTCTTGTGCAATCGTTCGAGCGCTTCCTGCCAGAGGCCGCGATAGACCAGATCGTTCCATTCCGGGATGAGATTGTTGATCGGGCATCCCGAGGCCATGCCGGCGACGATGTTGCCGGTGTGGCAAAACGGCACGCCGCAATCCATGCAGCGGGCGCCCTGCTTTCGCAGCAGATCCTCGCCGCCATGACCGTGGAATTCGCGCCAATGATGCACGCGTTCCGCCGGCGCCGCCGCCAACGGCAACTCCCGCGGATACTCCAGAAACCCCGTCACCTTGCCCATGAATTCATCTCGTCCGATCTTTAGTAGCCTTCGTCTTCGTCCTGGGCTCGAATTTCCTGAGCAACGACTTCTTTCCAAGCAGCAAGCACTTCTTTGGGAGCCGCGGCAGCTCGCAGAGTTTCAGCGACTGGTCCGGTTTCCACCTTCAATTCAGGAAAAGTTAACAATAACCTTCCGAGATCGATTCGATCCTGTGCTCCTTCAAGGGTGGTTCCTCTCGCGATCATGCTCAAGACTTTGCTGCTGATTAGCTCGACCGGAGTAAGCACCGGAATCTCATCAACCCGTTGGATAGCCGGAAGTGCAGAGACAGGCCGCAGATCGACCAAATGACGATTCTTCGGCTTTCTCACCTGATAGATACGGTATCCAACGCCACCTTTCACACTGCGCACATGCGCCGCGATGTGAAACTTCTTGTTCAAGAACGCGCGCAACTCGTCCGCCAGTTCCTCCGCTCTCGGAGAAAGAATGTCGACGTCCTCTGTCATTCGCGGCTTATCGACGTAAGCGTTGACTGCTTGGGCGCCGAAGACCGCAGCATCATCTCGTCCGCGCAAGAACTCCAGTACGGCAGCATGGATTGTGGCCAGGGGTAACGATTCACCCATCGCAAACTCCCGAAGTGTCAGCGCCATCACCGAACATTGTTCGAGCCTCCGAATCACCCTAGTCAAACGATTGTCGTTCAGCCGGATTACATCCGCAATAATAGCAAACTCTCTCGCCTACTCCCTATTTCCCGCCCGCCCGCGCCGCGTCGTGGGCGTTTTCCTCAAACGCCGCCATGACGGCTTCGTCCTCCGCGAGGCACAGCGACTTGAATCGCTTCTGCGTCTCGATCACCCGGCGATAATCGTTGGGATACACTTTCACGAACTTTGACTGAAATTCCTGCCAATTGTCGAGCATCCGTCGTGGCCGCGGGCTGCCAGTGTATTTCCAAAACCTTTCCAGCATCTTTTTCACTTCTTCGACATCCTCAGCCTCTTCGAGCGGGAATAGTTGCACCATTTCGCGATTGCACTTTTTAGGGAACGAGCCGTCCTCGTCGTAGACATAGGCGATGCCGCCGGACATTCCGGCGGCGAAGTTCTTCCCCGTCGGCCCAAGGATGATCACGCGGCCGCCGGTCATGTATTCGCAGCCGTGATCGCCGACCGAAAGAACGACCGCGTTGACGCCGCTATTGCGAACGCAAAAGCGCTCGCCGGCCATGCCGCGAATGTAGGCTTCGCCGCCAGTCGCGCCGTAAAACGCCACGTTGCCGATGAGCACGTTGTCGATCGCTCGGAACGTTGAACTCTTTGGCGGAAAGACGACAATCTTGCCGCCGGAGAGCCCCTTGCCCACATAGTCGTTCGCGTCGCCTTCGAGAATCAGCGTCATCCCTTTGGGAATGAACGCCCCAAAGCTTTGCCCGGCGGAGCCGTGAAACGTCAGTTTGATGGTGTCCTCGGGCAATCCTTTGCGCCATGCTTTCGCGTGATCTCGCTGCCGAGGATGGTGCCCACGACGCGGTTCACATTGCGGATTGTGAGCGTCCGTTCGACTCGTTCTCCGCGATCGAGCGCCGGCTGGCAAAGTTGCAGCAATACTTTGCGATCGAGCGATTTTTCCAATCCGTGATCCTGTTGCATCTGGCAATAGCGTCCGACATGATCGCCCACGTCGGGTTGATAGAAGATGTTCGAAAAATCGAGGCCCTTGGTCTTGAAATGATCGATTGCCTTGGCGGTTTCCAGCCGATCGTTGCGGCCGATCATTTCCTCGATCGTTCGGAAACCAAGCTGGGCCATGATTTCGCGCACTTCCTCGGCGATGAAGCGCATGAAATTCACGACATGGTTGGGGTCGCCGGCGAATTTCTTCCGCAAGCGCGGATCCTGCGTCGCCACGCCCACCGGACAGGTGTTGAGATGGCAGACCCGCATCATGATGCATCCCAGCGCGACCAGCGGGGCCGTCGCAAAGCCGAACTCCTCGGCGCCGAGCAACGTGCCGATCACCACGTCGCGGCCGGTCTTGAGTTGGCCATCGACTTCCACCGCAATGCGGCTGCGCAAATCGTTCAACAGCAGCGTCTGATGTGTTTCCGCGAGCCCGAGTTCCCACGGTGCTCCGGCGTGCTTGATGCTGGTGAGCGGCGACGCGCCGGTTCCGCCGTCGTGGCCCGAAATGAGCACGACATCGGCATGCGCCTTGGCCACGCCGGCGGCAATGGTGCCGACGCCCACTTCCGCCACCAATTTCACGCTAATGCGCGCCGTCGCATTGGCGTTTTTCAAATCGTGAATCAGTTCCGCCAAGTCCTCGATGCTGTAAATATCATGGTGCGGCGGCGGCGAAATCAGCCCCACGCCGGGAGTCGACAATCGCACCCGCGCGATCCAGGGATAAACCTTGCTGCCCGGCAATTGCCCGCCCTCGCCCGGCTTCGCGCCCTGGGCCATCTTGATTTGCAATTCCTTCGCCATCACCAGGTATTCGCTGGTGACGCCAAATCGCCCCGACGCGACCTGCTTGATGGCGCTGTTCTTCGAATCGCCGCGCTCGTCGGTCCAATGATATCGGGCCGGGTCCTCGCCACCCTCGCCGGTGTTGCTCTTGCCGCCGATGCGGTTCATGGCGATCGCCAGCGTTTCGTGCGCCTCCTGGCTGATCGAACCGTATGACATCGCTCCCGACTTGAACCGCCTCATGATCGATTCCACCGGCTCGACTTCCTCAATCGGGATCGGCTTGTCGGTGAAGCGCAAATCGAAGAGCCCGCGCAGCGTGCACAGCCGCTTCGATTGATCATTGACCAGCGCGGTGTATTCCTTGAAGACCTGGTAATCGCCGTTGCGCACGGCGTATTGCAGCTTGTGCACAGTCTCCGGATTGAAGAGGTGATGCTCGCCCTCGCGCCGCCATTGATACAGCCCGCCGACATCGAGCACATGCCCATTGAGTTGGCGAGTCGGAAACGCCCGGCGATGCCGCGCCTTCACGTCCTCGAAAATCGCCTCCAGCCCGACGCCGCCGACGCGCGACGCGGTCCAGGTGAAATACTTGTCAATAAACTCCTGATTCAATCCGATCGCCTCGAAGATCTGCGCCCGCAGTAACTTTGCACGCACGACACGCCCATCTTCGACATGACCTTCACGACGCCCTTGTTGGCGGCCTTGACATATTGCTTGATCGCTTTCTCATACAAAGGGGACGTCTTCAGGATCGAACTTGAAATGTGGCCGTTCTTGCCGTTGCCGCTTGGCGAGTGCAATTGCCCGTTCGTTCCTGCTTCCTGCTTGACCAGTTCGCCGGAATCAATCATGCCGTCAATTGTTTCGAACGCGAGATAGGGATTGATGGCGGCGGCGCCATAGCCGATCAACAGCGCGAAGTGATGCACCTCGCGCGGCTCGCCGCTCTCGAGCACCAGGCCGACGTGCGTGCGTTTGCCGTTTTCGATCAGATGATGATGCACGGCGGAGATTGCGAGCAACGCCGGGATCGCCGCGTTCTCGCGGTTCACGCCGCGATCGGAAAGGATCAAAATGCTGTTGCCGTCCTTGGTCGCCTCGTCGGCCTGCATACACAGAAAGCTCAACGCCAGTTCGAGCCCGCGCACGCCCTGGCGCAGATTGAATAGGATCGGCAGCGTGATCGATTTGAATCCTCCCGGCCCGGTGCCGTCGAGTGCGCGGATCTTTTCCAGTTCCTGGTTGGTGAGAATGGGCGACTTGATTTTGATCACGCGGGCCGATTCCGGGCCCGGCTCGAGCAGGTTGTGCTCGCCGCCGATGCATTGATCCATCGACATGATGATCTCTTCGCGAATGGCGTCGACCGGCGGGTTCGTCACCTGGGCGAAAAGTTGTTTGAAGTAGTTGTAAAGCAGTTGCGGCTTGTCCGAGAGCACGGCCAGCGGCGTGTCGGTGCCCATCGAGCCGATCGCCTCGTTCCCCTCGGCCGCCATCGGCGTCATCAGGATTTTCAAATCTTCATTGGTGTATCCAAACAATTGTTGCCGCCGCAACAGCGTATCGAATTCCGTCGGGTACGATTCCGGCGCGGCCGGCAACTCCTCGAGGCGAATGATATGTTCGGCGACCCAATCGCCATACGGCTTGGCGGTCGAGATTGAGTGCTTCAATTCATCATCGTCGATGATTCGGCCTTGCTCGAGGTCGACGAGCAACATGCGGCCGGGCTGAAGCCGGCCTTTCAATTTGACATTCTCGGCGGGAATATCGAGCACGCCGACTTCCGACGCCATCACGACCAGGCCGTCGTAGGTGACGTAATAGCGTGACGGCCGCAGGCCGTTGCGATCGAGCACCGCGCCGATCTGGTTTCCATCCGTAAATGCCATGGAGGCCGGGCCGTCCCACGGCTCCATCATGCAGGCGTGGTATTCGTAAAAGCCCTTTTTTTCCGGGCTCATCAGCGGATCGCCGGTCCATGGCTCCGGAATCATCATCATCATGGCGTGCGGCAGCGAGCGTCCCGCCAACACCAGCAACTCCAATGCGTTATCGAACATCGCCGAATCGCTGCCGGTCTCGTCGATCACCGGCAGGATCTTCTTGATGTCCTCGCCGAATAGTTCCGAGCGAAACATGCTCTCGCGGGCCCGCATCCAGCCGATATTGCCGCGGAGGGTGTTGATCTCGCCATTGTGAGATAAGTATCGATATGGATGAGCGCGGGCCCACGTGGGAAACGTATTGGTGCTGAAGCGCGAATGCACCATCGCCAGCGCCGAGACCATCAGCGGATCGCGCAGGTCCGGAAAATAATCGAGCACCTGCGTGGCGTTGAGCATGCCCTTGTAAACAAGTGTCTTGTATGACATGCTCGGCGCATGAAACATGCCGCGTTGGCCGATATCAGTGGCCTTTCGAACCGCGTTGGCGATGCGCTTGCGAATGACATACAGCTTGCGTTCGAACGCCATATCGTTGGCGATGGCGTCATTTCGCTTGATGAAGATTTGCCGCATCTTCGGTTCCGTCGCAATTGCCGTCGCGCCGAGCATGCGATTGTCGGTCGGCACCGTGCGCCAACCGAGAAATTGTTGCCCTTCCTCGTTGATGATGTCGATGATGATCCGCTCGCAACGGTGCTGGTCGTCCGGCTGGGTGGGCAGAAACATCATGCCGACGCCATATCCGCCGGGCGGCGGCAAATTGATTTTGCGTTTGGCACATTTCTCGACGAAGAATTCATGCGGCATCTGGATGAGGATGCCGGCGCCGTCGCCGGTGTTCGTCTCGCAGCCGCACGCGCCGCGATGCTCGAGGTTTTCCAGAATTCTGAGGCCCTTGGAAATGATGTCGTGCGACTTGCGCCGGTGAGATCGGCCACGAACCCGACGCCGCAGGCGTCGTGCTCGTAGTACGGGTCGTACAAGCCTTGCTTGGTCGGATTGAGTGGTCGGGTCATGAGAGGTACTCGGGCTGGAGCAAGAGGGAAACGATGAAACCGGGCGGCTCATCGTTTGCGATGTTTGCCGTTTGAGATGGGACCGGCCCCGTTGACGCGAAGCAGATGAACGAAGGCGTTGGTCGCGCCGTTCAAAGAATGATGCTTGCGATGAATAATGCCCATGGGGCGAATGAATTTGCCTCCTTCGAGCCGGACGGCGCCAGCGTGCCGGCCTTGACCTCGGCGCACAGCATCGGCTCGGGCAAGAGGCCAATTCCGGCGCCGGCCTCGATGCCCTTTTTGATGTTCTCAATATTGTCGAACTCGATGCCGATCTCCACGTCGACTCCATGATCGCGTAGAAACTGATCGATCTTTCGGCGAATGACCAGCCCCTTATCAAAGGCCACGAGTCTCTCGCCACTCAGCCGCTTGGGCCGCACGCCGGCGCTCCGCGCCAACGGATGGCTCGGCGAACAGGCGACCACCATCTCCTCGTCGCGCCAGGGCAGCACGGTCAACTCGCGGCTCCGATTCGGGAATGACACTAGACCCAGGTCCGCCGTACCATTGAGCACCCGTTCATACACCTGGTTCGGGTGCGAATACTCGATTCGCACCCTGGCGTGCGGATATTGCTCGGCGAAGCACTCGACATACTGGCCCATGTCCCACAATCCGACCGAGTAAATCGCCACCACGCGAACGACCAAGGCCGCCTCGGCGGGTCCGCCGCGAAGCGAGGCCTCGAGCTCCAGGTATTGATCGAGCAGCCGCTTGCAGCCGTCGTAATAGGCCTGACCCAGTTCGGTCAGCTGCAGGGGCCGCTTCGACCGGTCAAACAGTTCCCCGCCGAGCCGCTCCTCCAATTGCCGCACATGCCGGCTGGCCGTGGGCTGCGACATCTCGTTGGCCTTGGCAGCTTTCGAAATGCTGCCCATCCCGGCCAAATCGCAAAACAGCTTCAGCGCCTCCATCACCATTTCCAGATGATACTTTGAAAAAAATGAATATCAAGAGGTCGGAACATAAAAAATTTGAATACTTCACAGCTGATATTTTGCGTTTGCGCACATGTCGCGTGACCGTGAAACGTAAACGATGAACTCGATTGGATTTGAATCAAATCAAGATTTGATTAACAACTTTGCCGTGCACATCCGTCAGCCGGTAGTCGCGGCCCTGGAAGCGGTACGTGAGCCGCTCGTGATCGAGGCCCATGCGGTTGAGAATGGTCGCCTGCACGTCGTGGACATGAACGGGATTGTCGGCGAGGTTGTAGCCGAAATCATCGGTCGAGCCGTAAACGACGCCGGGCTTGATGCCGCCGCCGGCGAACCACATGGTGAAGCAGCGCGGATGATGATCGCGGCCATAATCCGTGGCGGTGAGCTTGCCCTGCGAATAATTGGTGCGGCCAAATTCGCCGCCCCAAATCACAAGTGTGTCGTCGAGCATGCCGCGTTGCTTCAAGTCGGCGATCAGCCCAAAGCCGGCGCGATCTACATCTTTGGTCTGCCGGCGAATGCCCGCGGGCAGGCCGCCATGATGGTCCCAACCGGGATGGTAAAGCTGAATGAAGCGCACGTTGCGCTCGGCCAGTCGACGGGCGAGCAGGCAATTGGCCGCGAAACTGCCCGGCTTTTTCGCGTCGGGGCCATAAAGTGCAAAGATCGACTCCGGCTCCTTCGAAATGTCCATAACCTCCGGCACGCTTGTTTGCATGCGATAAGCCATCTCATACTGCGACACGCGGGCGGCGATTTCCGGGTCGCCGGTTCGCTGCTCCTGAAGGGCCGAAAGTTCTGCGAGGCGATCGAGCATCTTTCGCCGGCTGGCGGCGCTAACGCCGTTCGGATTGTCCAGGTAAAGCACCGGCTCCTTGCCGCTGCGGAATTGCACGCCCTGGTGCACGCTCGGCAAAAAGCCATTGCCCCACAGCCGCGCGTACAAGCCCTGCTCGGTGCGATCTTTCGAGACCAAGACGACAAACGCCGGGAGGTTTTGATTCTCGCTGCCGAGGCCATAGCTGAGCCACGCCCCCATGCTCGGTCGACCGGCAAGTTGCGAGCCGGTTTGAAAAAACGTGATCGCCGGATCGTGATTAATCGCCTCGGTGAAGACCGATCGCACGATACAAATGTCATCAACGATCTTGGCTGTATTCGGCAATAGCTCGCTGAGCCATGCGCCGCTCTTTCCATGCCGGGCAAACTTGAAAATCGATCCGGCCATCGGCAGCGTCGCCTGATGGGCCGACATGCCGGTGAGCCGCTGGCCCATCCGCACCGACGCCGGCAGATCTTGGCCATTCATCTTGTTCAAAAGCGGCTTGTAGTCGTAGAGGTCGAGCTGTGACGGCCCGCCCGCCATGAACAAGTAAATGATTCGTTTGGCTTTCGGCGCGAATTGGGGCGGCGCCGCCTGCGTATCGCGGCCGACAAGATGCCAAAGCGCAATCGAACCAAGGCCGACAGGCGAACGGCGCAAGAAGATTCTGCGATTGATCGGAGGAAGGATTTCATGGTTCATATCAAGAACCCTCGTCTACGTGTCGTTTACGTTTCGCGCTCGCGCAGGGCGCGAAACGTAAACTTTACGTTAGCGTCTCATCACGGCCGCATCATGATTCAAGATGGCCAACGCCAGCGTCGCCGCCGCCGCCAGTTCGGTCTTGTCCAATTTCGGGTCGGCCTTCTTGTCGCCCACGGAAAGCAGTTTCTCCGCGGCTTTCACATCGCCGGCGAACAGTTCCTTCTGTTCGTCGAAGAGTTGAACTAGCAGTTTGCTTTCCTTATCGCTTGGCATCCGACTTGTGACCGTGCGGAAGGCCCACACTGCCTGCTCGGCTCGCGTCTTTCCGCCTTCCCTCAGGATTCGCTCGGCGAGGAACCGGGCAGCTTCCACGATCTGCGGATCGTTGAGCAGCACCAGCGCCTGCAACGGCGTGTTGGTCGATTGCCGTCTCGCAGTGCAGATGCTGCGGTCGGCGGCGTCGAAGGTCACCATCGACGGTGGCGGCGCGGTCCGTTTCCAGACCGTGTAGAGACTTCGC
Organism: uncultured Gemmataceae bacterium; assembly: GCA_963815035.1. Lineage (GTDB taxonomy): Bacteria > Planctomycetota > Planctomycetia > Gemmatales > Gemmataceae > JBGQCZ01. Next base: position 13,132 of record CAWFFC010000022.1, on the reverse strand, counting down.
CGATATAGGTCTGGCCCCTTCGAGCGCGGATAATGCGGCCGACCCATCGCCTCGTCCCAGATGCCGTCCGGCTGATAGGGATAAACACTCGGCCCGCCGATCTTGTCGACAAGCAGGCCGCTGGCGAACAAGGCCTGATCGCGAAGCATCTCGGCGGTGAGCCGCCGCGCCGGCATGCGCGCGAGCAAATAGTTGTACGGATCCTTCGCCAGCAACTCCTGCGTCACCCTCGCCGCTTGCCGATACGTCGAAGAAAGCGCGATCTGCTTAAGGCTGCGTTTCACATCCCAGCCATGGTCGATAAAATCGCGGGCTAGCCAATCGAGCAGTTCCGGATGCGTGGGCGGCGTGCCGGTGCGGCCAAAATTCTCGCTGGTCTCGACGATCCCGCGGCCAAACATCATCTGCCACAAGCGATTGACCGCCACCCGGCCGGTGAGCGGGTGATCGGGCTGAACCAGCCAGCGGGCCAGATCGAGGCGGTTTGGATTCGTGGCGTGCAATGGCGGCAAAGTCGCGGGCGCGTTCGCCGTCACCGGCTCGCCATGCGCGTCGTAGGCGCCTCGCTTGAGAATGTATGCCGGCTTCGGATGCGCCATCTCCTTCATCGCCATGATTTCGGGAATGGGGTTCACTAGCTGGTTTTGTTCAGATCGCAGGGCATGCAACTCGGCGCGCAGCTTTTTCGCCGGTTCATATTCGGTCGCGAAGAACTGCTCAAACAGTTCCTTGCGCTGCGAAGCATTCAGCTTTTCCGATTGTTGGTGCCAAGTTTCCGTCGCCGATGCCAAGCCCTCAACCTGAGCGACTTCTAGCGATGTCAGGTTACGATTGTAAATCTTCAGGTCATCGACCATGCCGCGCTTAAAGCCGTTGTCGCGGAAGCGGAAACCGAGTTGCAGGTTGGGCTCGCCACCGCTGTAGGTGATGTCCTTCCAGAGACCATCGCGCACGACATCGAATTCGACTGGTTCGCCGTCGACATAGATCGCGACGCCTCTCGCCCGGCTGGAACCGTCATAAGTCACGGTAACGTGGTTCATCGCGCCAGGCTTCAACACACTTTTGCTGCGCACTTTCAGCGAATTACCCGGCCACATGTGATGCATGCCGAATGCGACATGCCCATCCTCGAGCAGCAATTCATAACCGCGGCTGCCGGCATCGATCGGCGCCTTGCTGTGATGCAACACCACCGCGCGATGCGCCGGAGCTTCATTCGCCAACCCGATCACCAGACTCAGCGAAAATGGCTCGGTGCGGTGGAAATGACCGATCCCAGGAAACTCGAAGCCGTTTTCGCCGTTGAGAATCGCCGAGTTTTTGCGGTAACCCGGAGCGAGTTTCGGCGACTCGTGAGCCACGCCCGGTTTGTTCGGATCGGCGAGATTCTTAATCTTGTTATTTTGGATTTCGTCGAAATCGAAATCGCCGATCAGGCCGGCGATCGCCAATTCCTTCGGGCGTTTCTTGAGCCAGCCGGCGAACGCATCGGCGGCACGAGCGCGCTCGGCGAATAGCTCATTTTCCTTCCCGTGGATCTTGGCCTGTAGCTCGCCGATCCGCTTGTCCTGCTCGGGCGTCGACAGCAACAGTGTCGGCACGGGCATGGAGTTCGTGAAATACGACGTCTGCCCCGACTCATCGATGTTCTGGAAGAAGGCGAACAGCGAGTAGAAATCCTTCTGCGTGAACGGGTCGAACTTGTGATCGTGGCAGCGGCAACATTCAAATGTCTGGGCGAGAAAGGTCGTGCCAAAGGTCGTTACGCGGTCGGTCACATACGCCACGCGAAACTCCTCCGCGACGATGCCGCCTTCCTCGTTTTGCATGTGCATGCGATTGAAGGCGGTCGCGAGTCGCTGTTCCTTGGTCGCGTTGGGCAAGAGGTCGCCGGCCAGTTGCCAGGTGATGAACTGGTCGAATGGCAGGTTGCGATTGAACGCGGAAATCACCCAGTCGCGATAGGGCCAAACCGACCGATAGCGGTCCGATTGATAGCCATGCGTGTCGGCGAAGCGGGCCAGATCGAGCCAGTCGGCCGCCATGCGCTCGCCATAGTGCGGCGAACGAAGCAATCGGTCGACCACAATCTCATAGGCGTTTGGTGATTGATCTCCAAGGAAGGCATCGACCTCTTGCAGGCTCGGCGGCAAGCCCGTGAGATCGAGCGTCACGCGCCGCAGCCATTCCTCCCGCGACGCCTCGGCCGAAAGCCGCAGACCTTCTTTTTCCAAACGTGAAATAACAAACGCATCGATCGGATACCGAATCCGTTTGCAAGCCACGGGGTTTATCCCCGTGGGAACCGCCGGATGTCCCAGCGGGACATAAGCCCAATGCTTGCTCCAGGTCGCGCCTTCATCCACCCAGCGCTTCAACGTTGCAATCTGTTTTTGAGTGAGCTTCTTGTTCGACGCCGGAGGCGGCATCATGTATTCCGGTTCGGTCGAACTCACCCGGCGGACCAGTTCGCTCTTCGCGCTATTTTTTGGGACGATTGCTGGCTCGCCATCGCGAACGCGAAAAGCACCTTCCTTGGTGTCGAGCCGCAAGCCCGCCTTCCGCGCCTTGGCATCTGGGCCATGGCACTTGAAGCAGTTCTCGGTAAAAATCGGCAACACATCGCGATCGAAACTGACATCGGCCGCAGCGACCGGCATCGCGATGAACAGTATCGCCAGCAATGGCCAGGTGGGAGAATTGCGAAACATGGCTTTTCTCAAGGGCGGGAGGATTGAAGACTTATTTTACAGATTGACGCGCGGTTTCTCCAATGAATCACTGGCATTACACCAATCAAACTTGGCCATTGATCGTCCACACCGCAACGCCGCTCAACGGAGTTCCGAACCTTGCTTTTCGTTTGCGATGCCTATCGTAAAGCTATGCAACGTTGAAGCACGTTCGGAATCTTGGCAACTAGGGCGCGAGAATGAAGCCAATCGCGATCTATCACGAACATCCCGACTGGTTCCGGCCGCTGTTCGCGGAACTGGAACGCCGCGGCCTGCCGTTCGTCCGGCTCGACCCGCGCGCGCATCTCTACGACCCCGCCGAACAAAGTTGCCCCTATTCGTTGGTCTTCAACCGCATGAGCCCGTCGGCGTATCTTCGCGGCGGCATGCAGGGGATGTTCTTCACGCTGCACTGGCTGTCCCATCTGGAACGGCTCGGCGTGCCGGTCGTCAACGGCCGCACCGCGTTTACGTACGAGACCTCCAAAGCCCCGCAACTGACGCTGCTCGAATCGCTCGGCTTGGCGTACCCGAAGGCGCGAGTGATCAACCATCCCTCGCAGGCGCCGGCCGCGGCCGATGGCCTGCGCTTCCCGGTCGTGGTGAAGGCGAACGTCGGCGGCAGCGGCGCCGGCATCGTGAAGTTCGACAACCGCGAAGACCTGGCCCGCGCCGCCAAGGCGGGCGAAACTCGACTTCGGCGTCGATCACACCGCCCTGGTGCAGGAGTTCGTCCCGGCCCGCGGCGGGCATATCACCCGCGTCGAGACGCTCGGCGGCAAGTATCTCTACGCGATCAAGGTCTACACCACCGGCGAGTCGTTCAACCTCTGCCCCGCCGACATTTGCCAGCGGACCGACGGCGTCGAACTGGTTCGCAGCGCCTGCCCGGTCAACGCGCCGAAGACCGGCCTGAAGGTGGAGGGCTACACTCCGCCGCGAGAAGTGATCGCCGCCTGCGAGCGAATCATGCAGACGGCCGAGATCGACGTCGGCGGCATCGAGTACATGATCGACGACCGCGACGGCCAGCTGGTCTACTACGACATCAACGCGCTTCGAACTTCGTCGCCGACGCGGTGAATGTGGTGGGGTTCGATCCGTTCGGGCGGTTGGTGGATTTTCTGGAGCGCGAAAGCCGGGTTTTCGGTGGAGGTGCATTGAGATGCGCTACGGTTACTGGATGCCGGTGTTCGGCGGGTGGCTGCGGAATGTCGAGGACGAGGGCATGGCCCCGACGTGGGAGTATACGAAGAAACTCGCGAAGCGCTCCGAGCAGATCGGCTTCGACCTCTCGCTCGTCGCCGAACTGAACCTCAACGACATCAAGGGCGAGGAAGCGCCCGTCGCTCGACGCCTGGAGCACGGCGGCGGCACTGACCGCGGTCACGCGAAGCTCGAACTAATGGTCGCGGTGCGGCCGACGTTCCACAACCCGGCGCTGCTCGCCAAGCAGGCCGCGAACATCGACCACATCGGCGGCGGCGCCGGCTGTCGCTCAACGTCGTTTCCAGCTGGTGGAAGGACGAGGCGACGAAGTACGGCGTCCATTTCGAGCAGCACGACGACCGCTACGCCCGCACCGCCGAATGGCTCGACGTGGTGAGCAACATGTGGGAGCGCGACCATTTCAATTTCGAGGGCAAGTTTTACAAGGTCGAGACACAGTGCTGCAGCCCAAGCCGGTGACGCGGCCGCGGCCGGTGATCTACGCCGGCGGCGAATCGGAGGCGGCGAAGAACCTCATCGCCAAAATATGCGACGCCTACGTGATGCACGGCGACCCGCCGGAGCACATCGGCGAGCAGCATCGCGGACATGCGAAAGCCGGCGCGAGGGGTTCGGCCTGCCGCCGATGATCTACGGCGTCGCCGCCTACAGCATCGTGCGCAACACGGAGCCGGAGGCCAAGGCGGAACTCGCCCGCATCACCGACGTGAAGCCACCGCGGCGGGTTACCACAACTACCAGCAGTGGCTGGCCGGCACGCAGCTCGAACAGCGCGTGTCGCTGGAGGATTACTCGGTCTCGAACCGCGGCCTCCGCAGCGGCCTGGTCGGCACGCCAAGTCAGGTGCACGACCGCGTCGCGGAGTTCGAAAAGGTCGGCGTGAATCTGCTCCTGCTGCAATGCAGCCCGCAGTACGAGGAAATGGAACGCTTCGCAGACCAGGTGATCAAGCCGCTCACGGCGTGAAATGATTCGACTCGCTCCGCGCGTTAAGTTCTCTTGGATTCACCAGGAGCCCTCCCTATGTCCCGACTGGCGAAAACCGATTACCCCATTCACGAACTGTTGCAAAAGCGCTGGAGCCCGCGAGCGTTCGCGGACAAGCCGGTCGAAGCGGACAAGCTCAAGCGCTTGCTCGAGGCGGCGCGATGGGCGCCGTCGTCGTTCAATGGGCAGCCGTGGGCCTTTGTCGTCGGTACGAAGGACCGGCCGGAGGATTTCGCCAAAGTGCTCAGTTGCATGATTGAATTCAATCAATCATGGGCCAAATCGGCGCCGGTGGTGATGATTACGGCCGCTCGCCTGAACTTCGAACACAATAACCAGCCAAACCGGCATGCTTTTCATGATGTTGGATTGGCGATGGGCAACCTCCTCGTCCAGGCGACGGCGGAAGGGCTGTATGTGCATCAAATGGCGGGAATTCTGCCCGACGTCGCGAAAACCACGCTCGCAATTCCCGACGGCTGGGAAGCGGTGACCGGCGTCGCCATTGGTTATCTGGGCGATCCGAACTCGCTGCCGGAAAAACTTCGCGAGCGCGAACAGACTCCCTCGCCACGCAAACCGCTCTCGCAGTTTGCATTCGCCGGCAGTTGGGGCAAACCGGTCTGAAAAAACTCGGTTGATTTTTTTCCGGCAAAGACAAGGAGATTGTTGACACCGCCGATGATTTGTTGGACGATCGAATAAGTTGAATCGTGTCAGGAATCCCGCCGATGAATCCCCACTCGGATCGCTTCCGCCTGCTGTTTTCGATTTTTGGCGGCTTGGTCCCGTCGCTTTTGCTGGCAGGGCCATCGCCTCGCGATTCCGCGGCTCGCATTGAGTTCTTCGAGAAGAAGATCCGCCCGATTCTGGTCAACAATTGCTACACCTGCCACTCGGCCGACACGAACTCCAAGGGCGGCCTGCGCGTCGATGATCGCAACGGCCTGCTCAACGGCGGCAATAGCGGGCCGGCGATCGTGCCCGGCGATCCGGAAGAGAGCCTGCTGATCAAGCGCGTGACGCTCAAGGACGCCAAGCGGCGGATGCCCGCCGAAGGAAGGAACTGCTCGACGGACGACAAATCGCCGACCTGACGACAGTGGATCAAGGACGGCGCCGCCTGGCCGGCGGTGCAAGTGCCGGCGTCGCTTGGCCAAGCCGAAGCCGAATACGAGAAGCTGAAGAAGGAACACTGGGCCTGGCAGCCGCTGACGCAATCCGAGTCGCTGCCGGCAGGTCCGCGACGCGGCGTGGCCACGCGACGACATCGATCGCTTCATTCTGGCCGAAGCTCGAAGCGAAGGGGCTGCAGCCCGGTTGGCGACGCGGACAAGCTGCACGCTGCTCCGCCGAGTGACGTTCGATCTGACCGGGCTTGCCGCCGACGCCCGAGGAGATCGACGCATTCCTGTAGGACGATTGCCAATGACGCCTTCGAGAAAGTTGTCGATCGGCTGCTCGCGTCGCCGCAATTCGGCGAGCGCTGGGGCCGGCACTGGCTCGATGTCGCTCGCTATGGCGAATCGACCGGGCCCTCGCGAAACATCCCCTATCCGCACGCCTGGAAATATCGCGACTATGTCATCGACTCGGTCAACGCCGACATGCCGTACGATCGCTTCGTGCATGGAACAGATTGCCGGCGACTTGCTGCCCGCGATTCGCCACAGGCAGAGCGCGATCGGCTGCTGACCGCGACCGGCTTCCTGGCGCTGGGCGTCAAGGATGTCAACCAGCGCTTCAAAGTGCGCTTCATCATGGACAACGTGGACGAGCAGATCGACGCCGTCAGCGCGATCGATCCTGGCGTTGACGGTGACGCTGTGCCCGCTGCCACGATCACAAGTTCGATCCGATCCCGACGACCGACTATTACGCCCTGGCGGGCATCTTCACCAGCACCGACAACTGCGCCGGCGTGCGCAACAAGATGGGCGGCGGCGGACTGGACTATTACGACCCGTCGATGCTCGTTCGCCTCGAGCACCGACCTGCCGCCGCCGCCCGCCGAAAAGGTCGCGAAGCTGAAGGCGCGAGGTCGCCGAGGCGAAGAAAGCGTGGGACAAGATTCGTGGCACGCCGGAAGGACTTGAAGCCGGCAGCCAATGGCCAGCCGACGCAGCGGCCGTTCCGGCTCAAATACGAAAAGCTTCAAGGCGAATTGGCCGCACTGACCGATCCCGCCGCCCGCGGCCACGCGGTTCACGGCGTCCGCGAAGCGAAGAAGATCGCCGACACCGAAGTGCGCATTCGCGGCCAGGCCGAGAAGCTCGGCCCCGTGGTCCCGCGTGGCTTCCTGACGGCGTTCGATGTGCCCGGCACGCGCGAAGATCAACCCGACCCATAGCGGCCGGCTCGAGTTGGCCCGGTGGCTGACCAGCGAGAAGAACCCGCTCACGGCGCGAGTGATCGTCAATCGCGTCTGGGAGCATCTGTTCGGTCGGGGCATCGTCGAGCACCGTCGATAATTTCGGCGTCACGGGCGACGACCCGTCCCACCCGGAACTGCTCGATCACCTGGCGAACCGATTCATTCACGATGGCTGGTCGATCAAGAAGCTGGTGCGAGCGATCGTGTTGACGCGGGCCTATCAACTCGGCTCCGAAGCCCCGGCTGAGCGAATCGGCCATTCGATCCGGCCAACAAACTGATTTGGCGGCACAGTCCCACGCCGGCTGGATGCCGAGGAAATTCGCGATGCCATGCTGCTGGCTGCCGGCATCGCTCGACATGACGACGCCCGAGTCGGTTCGCCCGCCAAGGATCTCAAGATGGTCGAGATGCGCGACAACGGCCCGGAGGCGCGAACCATCAACGAGCAGGCGGACAGCGAGCCGCATCGCAGCGTTTACCTGCCGCTTGCTTCGCGGCGTGACGCCGCGACTCGCTCGAGGCCTTCGACCCGGTAGAGCAGTCGCTCGTCACCGGCGAGTCGCGATGCCACGACGGTGCCCGCCCAGGCGCTCTATCTTGCTGAATTCGATCATTCGTCCGGCAGCAGTCCTTGTCCTTGCGCAGCGGCTGCTCGCGAACACGACTTGCCGACGATGTGGATCGCGATTCGAAGCGGCCTATCGATCAGCGCTTGGCCGCACGCCGACGAACAAGGAAATCGATCGGGCGCGAGCGTTCCTTGGACGAATACGAGTCGGCCTATCGCGACCGAGCCGGTGAAACCAAGGCTCCGGCCTCAAAGCCGGCGAAGCCGTCGCCGCCAAACCAAAACCGGCGAATCCGGATGAAGGCCTGCCCATGCCGGCGAACCGGCGATCGAGAAACTCATCGAACCGACGATGCGTGCCGCCGCCTGGATGGCTTTTGCCCAGTCGCTCTTTGCGACTCCGCCGAGTTTCGATTTGTGCAAATAAGCCGAGCCCCCAAGGCAATCGGCCGATGCTCGCGCCTTCGAGATGACGCCCTGTTTCGCAATTTCCCGCCGCGAAGCTGCTGAAGATCCGCCGGCGCCGGCTTTGGCTATGTCGCCGCTGGGATCCTGGGCTGCAGGCGCGAAGCGGCGAGCCCGGGCGATCCGCTCCACGACTCGCATCGAAACCGCTGGTCCCGAAAGCGCCGCACTTTCGAGCCAAAGCCAAGCGCATCATCTTCCTGTTCATGGAGGGCGCGATTTCGCAGGTCGACACGTTCGAGTACAAGCCGCAACTGCAAAAAGACGGCGGCAAGGCCTGGGCCCGGCGGCGGCACGCTGACCGCGTCGAAATTCAAATTCCAGCAAGTATGGCCAGACCGGCACCTGGGTTTCGGAGCTGCTTCCCGCACATCGGCCAAGCACGCGGACAAGCTCTGCTGCCTCCGCGGCCTGCACACCGATACGCCGGCCCATCCGCAAGCAGTCATTCAACTGCACACCGGCAGCGCCATCGCCGCACTCACCCGGCCGAGCATGGGCGCCTGGCTGCTCTATGGCCTGGGCACCGAGAACCAGGACCTGCCCGGCTACATCACCATCAACCCGCCGCCCAACTTCGGCGGGGCGGTCAACTACGGCAGCGCGTTCCTGCCGGCCCATTATCCAGGGACGCGGATCAACGACCGCGGCTACATGCCGAACTTGAAGCCGCAGACTGCCGCGACCTCGCTGCAGCGCAAGCAACTCGATCTGATCCAGTCGATGAACCGCGATCTGGCGGCAATCGCCCGGTGCGCCGGACGCAGGTGGACGGCGTCATTCAGTCCTACGAACTGGCGTTCCAGATGCAGGACAAAGTTCCGGAGCTGCTCGACATCTCGCGCGAGCCGCAGACGCGTGCTCGACGCCTACGGCGTGAAGCCCGGCCCGGCCGGCAGCTTCGCCCGCCAGTGCCTGATGGCCCGTCGGTTGAGCGAGGCGGGCGTGCGCTTCGTCGAGATCTGCCAGCCCGGCTGGGACCATCACAGCAACCTGCACAAGGGTCTGATCAATCGCCGCGCAGTCGATCGACCAGCCGACCGCCGCGCTGCTCGACCGACCTGGAACAGCGCGGCCTGCTCGACGAAACGCTGGTGCTGTTCGGCAGCGAGTTCGGCCGGCAGCCGACCGCGCAGGGCCCCGACGGCCGCGATCACAATATCACCGGCTACCCGATGTGGCTGGCCGGCGCCGGCGTGAAGAAGGGCTTCTCCTACGGCGCCACCGACGAGTACGGCATCCACGCCGTCGAAGGCCGCATGCACATCAACGACCTGCACGCCACGCTGCTGGCGCTGATGGGCCTGGACCACGAGCGAGCTGACCTACCGCTACGCCGGCCGCGATTTCCGCCTGACGGATGTCGCGGGGAGGGTGGTCCAGCAAATCTTTTCCTAGAACAGCGAGTGTCTTCTTAGAATGTGTCTTCTTTGAAACCAGCGGTTTTCCGCTTGCAAAACTCTAAGCGGACAGATCTCACCGGCGCGCCACCCCCAAATCTGTCTTCTTAGAAATTGTTGATCAAAATAGTGAACATTCCGGCCAAATTGCGTGTAAGTGCCACAAGCTCCGAGCGCGACTTTGAAGTGAAGTTAGGCGATCCCGCGAACCGACACGGCGGCCATTTGGCCCGCCGCGCATTTCGGCGAGGATTTCGCCGTGAAGCACTTCTTCCAGATGGGCCAGCACCCTCGCGACCGTCGCGCCGTCCATCACGCGATGATCATACGTCAGCCGGACGTCGATCGAGCCGTCGTCGGCGAATGTCCCGTAGTTCAACGTCGTTGTCAACGGTGAGAGTTGATGCAAGCTCGCGGAGCCCAGGGAGGAGACCGTGCTCACGCCGAAGGTGCCGAAGAAACTGGCGCGATACAGGCCGCGGGCGTTCAGGCCGAACCACCAAATAAAGCGCCGCAACGGCAAAGGTAGACGGCTGAGGTTCAGGTTGATGCGAAAACGGCCGACCTGTTCGACCGGCGTGCTCTTGTAATAGCGAACCATCGCTTCCACCTCCGCCAGGCGAAGGTTTTGCGGCGAGGGGACCAAGCCAAAGAAAACGCCCGGCTCCCCTCGATATTCGCGTTCGAACGCGATCGACGCGATCACGAATGGATGTTCGTAAAGCTGGCCCCAGGGAAAGGACAGAAAGCTTCGGCGGAGTTCGGGGCGTGCCGCCGAGACGATCGCGTAGGCTTTGGTGAAGACCGCGCACCAGCCGGCGACGCGGCGTTCGGCGCGGGCCGCGACGAGATCGGGCAGGTGCATCCGCCGCTGCATCGGGATGCTCGGCACCTTGCGAGCGAAATGGAGAAGATCGGCCACGAACCGCCGCTGCAACGACAGCCCGAATCGACGGCCGGACTGAAACGGCGGCTCACGGCGGCGCACGCGCCCAAAAGAGATCGTTCGCCACCCCGTTCGCCCAGGCTGGGTCAACCGCCTCCTCCGGCTCATGCAAGCGGCCATTTTCAAACACGGCGATTCTCCGAGCCGGCGCTGGTCCACGATTCGAAACTATAACATTTCTTTGGCTGATCGTATAGAAGCATCAGCTCCGGTTGACAAGCAATTCCCGGCCCGGTAGCGTGGGCGATGGGTGAGCCAATTCGCATTCCTGGTCAAATTGAATGATCTCGCTTCCCTGTCGGAACTGCGGCGCCGCAATGAGTGTGGACGACGCACGCGCGGCGGTTCGGCCCGCTGCCCCTCGTGCGGCGCCAGCGTGCCGGTGCCGGCCCGCTCCGCTCCCAGCGCCGATTCGACCGAGGTTCATTGGTCCGACCAGGCGGGCCTGCCGCCGGTCCGTCGGCGCGAGGTGCCACCGCCGCCCGTCATCGATGTGGTCGATGCGGACGAGTTGGCCAGCGGCAAGGGTCGATTGAGCCCCAAGCGACCGCCCGCCGACACTCGATGGGAGTCGCAACCCGCCGACCAGTCTCAATACACCGCCGCGGAACTCGGCCACACCAAGTCGGTGTCGCCGCTGCGCCCGTCGCGCAAGGCCGAACTCGCGAGTCCTACGGTTATACGCCCCAACCTGCTCACGGCGTAAATGTGGGGCAGATCCTGCTGGGCTGTTCGAGCAGTTCGGTCGGCTTCCTGGTTCTGATCGGGGCGATTGTGATGGCGTTTCTGGAACCGCTCGACAGCACGCCGAAGTTCATCATTTGGCTCATTGCGCTCCTCACGGGCATTTTCCTCTTCGCGGGCGGCGTCATCCTGACCATCCTCAAGGGAATGCTCGGCAAATAGCAATAGGCCTAATCGAACTCGTGCGTCCATCCCCTGGGCTCAAGCGGTTCTCGGAGAGCGTTTTTTTCGATCCAGTATCCTTCGGCGACAAACTCGCCAATTCTTGACAACTGAATTCCGCCAACCGGTTGGTCGCGCAGCAAGCGTTCGCCGTCGGCCGGCGACGCGGCAAAGGCCAATTCAAAATCCTCGCCGTCGCGCAGCGCTTGCTCGAGCGATTCGGCATCCTTGCTGACTGGAATGTCCTCCGCGATCAGCACCGCGCCGCAATGGCTCTCGTCGCAAATGTGATACACGTCGGCGGCGAGCCCATCGCTAATGTCGATCATGGCGTGGAGTTCAATCAGTGCATGAAGCTGCAGCGCTTCGCGAATTCGCGGCGTGAAGTCGAGATGCTTGCCGCGCAGGCTGCCGCCCAGCGGCCCGGTGACCATGAGCCAGTCGCCGGGCCTGGCGCCGGAGCGCGTCACCGGCCCACGGCCGGCGGCTTCGCCGAGCACCGTGACGGCGATCACCAGCGGGCCGTCCCAACTATTGGTGTCGCCGCCGACCAGAGCGGTGTCGAACGCATCGGCCATTTCGCGCATGCCGCGATACAACTCCTCGGCCAGCTTTCGCCCGCCGATTTTCGGCAGCGCGACATCCACAACCGCGGCGATCGGTCTTGCGGCCATCGCGGCGATGTCGCTGAGGTTCACCGCCATGGCCTTGCGTCCCACGCGATGGGCGCCCACCTCGGCAAGAACGAAATGCCGGCCTTCCATTAGCATGTCGGTGGTCACCAGGCATGGCTTGCCTTCGCTCCAGTCCAGGACCGCACAATCGTCGCCTGGACCGACTGCCACACGCCCGGCCGGGGGAGTTTGCCGGCGAAGCCAATCGATGTATTCGAATTCACCCATGCAACGATTAAATCCTGCCGCGCCCAGCCAAAAAAACCGAAATAACCTGAATATCCCGCGCACAAATCATTGACCGGCCGGCGCAGGCGTGTAGCAACGGCGGTCCGATCAGGCGATTTTCGGATCCTACCAAGTCCGTATACATTTCCACTCATTTGATGGTAGACTATAAAGCCCGTTGGAAGTGATTGCCCTCCTTGGGGACGAGACGCACGATGAGTTCTACTTCGGCTGCCGCAGAGAAGGCCGGCGAGTATCCGCGACCGCGGATCCGCCGCGTGTTGGGTGATCCTGGCTTCCACACCGACAGCGAAATCGCGGCCCTGGCCTATGCATCCGACGGCCTGCTGTGGTCGATCGAGGAGGCCGGCTGGCTGCGCCGCTGGACGGCGGACGGCCGGCAACTCCGGGAAACCCTGCTGAGCGACCTCGAAACGCTGTGGCTGTTCAGTCCCGACGCCATGACGCTGGCCAGCGCCAGCGACGACGTGACGCTGTGGGATACCCGCGACGGCAGCCAAATCGCCACCATTCAGCAGCTTTCGTGGGTGACCGCCCTCGCCTTCAATCCGGACCGAGCAGTCGCCGGCGGCGGCGCGCAAGGGCACGACGT
>CAWFFC010000021.1:0-328849 GCA_963815035.1 uncultured Gemmataceae bacterium | reverse complement strand
GATCAAATCTCCTCGCATGGCACATTCGTTGACTCGGGGCGACCTAACCAAGCTTGCGAGGTGCCGACGATTGGGGCGGGCCTGTGCTGATGCTTCGATCGAGAACCAAGGGCTTCGGGAACGCAATTCGACAAGTGATTGAAAGTATTGATTCACGTGACGACTTTTGCGAAGCGATCGCTAACATTGTCGGTTGCGAAACGCGATGCCGTGACGACAACACGGCTGGTCGGGCGAATTTGGGTGAGCGGGATGTGCTTTTTGCGAAAAATGCCAACCACGAGCAGTTCCGTATCGCGAAGCACCTAATCAGCACGGCTCGGTCTTGGTGCAGGGGCCTCCGGGAACCGGAAAGAGCCATACGATCGCCAATTTGATTGGGCATCTTTTGGCCAATGGCCAAAACGTGCTTGTGACTAGCCACACGACCAAGGCATTGCGAGTGCTTCGCGGCCACGTTGTTGAAAACCTGAAGCCGTTATGCGTGAGTGTGCTGGAAAGCGATTCCGAAAGCCGTCAACAGCTAAAACACTCAGTTTTGGGGATCTCCGCACGACTGGGCCAGTCGGATGTTCCAGAGTTGGAATCCGAGGCCAGTTGGCTAAGCCGACGACGAACTGAATTGTTGGACGCCCTTGAACGAGCGGAGAGGACCTGCGAAAGGCCCGTGCAGATGAATACTGCACTTTCCCGAATTTAGCTAATTCATGTTTGCATGCGGAGCAGGCGGCGGGCCAGGGTTCGTAATTTCGCGGCTTGGCGTGGTCCGCTAGCCGCTGCTTGATATTCCCGCTCGAAACAGTGCCGTTGCAGCGCTCGGCGGCGATCGGCATGCGACGGACGCCGCCGACGCTTGTCCCACGGCGACTGGCCCCGCGCCACCAGGTCCGCCGCCGGCCGCTTCCAGGCCCACAACTCGATCAGCGTGTGCAGCCACAGGTTCAGGTGAAATGCCCCGATGCTGGCCCACAGCTTACGCACCTGCTGCTGGCCGCGCCCCAGATCTCTTTCACGTCGTGGAAACATTGTTCGATGCTGAAGCCGTTGGCCACGGCCTCCAGAATGTCCGCCACGCTGGCCTCGGCCTTGGTGCAGAAGTAGGCCCGCCAGGCGCCGCGGGCTTCCCGCACCAGCACCACCCGGATCATGCCGCCCGCCGGCGCCGAAGTCGCCAGGAAGGTCTTGTAACGTTTGCGGGTCAGTTGACCATAGAGCCGGAACCAGCCGTGGCTCCAACCCCGTTTCTGACCGGCCCGCTTGGCCAAACGGATGCGCTGCAAACCGTAGAGCCGCCGCCGACCACGCTGGCCCTTGGCTCGCGGCGGCGGCAGCGTGTGCAAGGCCGCATCCTTGCGTAAGCGACTCACCAGCGTCACGCGACCGAGACCCGCCGCCTTCAAGACCTCCCGCTTGGCATACGCCCCATCGCACACCAGCCACAACGCTCGTCCCCACTTCTGCGTCCAGAACGCCAACCACTGGATCAACTCCGCGGCCAACGCCAACTTGGTGCGAAACGTCCAATCGCTGCCCTTGGGCAACTTGGCGACATCGCCACGACGAATGTACAAGCCGGCCCGCAGCGGCAAAGCGATCGCTCCCCAGCGGGGATTCCGAGCCAGCCAGGCCAACGTCACCCAAACGTGGCCGTAGAGAAACTGCTGCTGGCTGGTCCGGGCTGGGGTTGTGGTGCCGACCCGCTCCCTGCACGCGGCGGCCATAGCGTTTGGTCGGCGAATCATCCAGGCCAAACAGCAGGCGGTCCTGACCGGCCGCCAGTCGCGGCAGCAGCACACGCACCAACAATTCGGTGGCCAGCCGGGCGGGCGTTGTCCGATGCGATCGACCAGGTTGTAGCCGCGCGGAACTGGTGGCTGAGCCCGCCGGCCCGAAACCAGGCGGTGACGGTGCGGCGGCCGTGGGCGAACAGCAGGCCGGCGACCAAGCGGGCGAAGCGGCGATGCTGCCGCCGATCCAAGGCGCACGAAGGGGCAAACAGGGTGGCCGACTCCCGCGGCAATTGCCAAACTGACATGGCTGGCTCTCCGAGCGTCGATGGTTGGGTGATAACTCCATCGTGCCGGAGGGCCGGCTTATGTCTATCTAAAATCGATCCGAGTGCACACGCCGTTAGCTAAATTCGGGAAAGTGCAGATGAATATCGAGACATCGTTTTTGGCGGCGAAAGCTTCAATCCGTCCGACGCCGCCCGAAGAGTCGCTGAACAGCGTGGTCGACATGACTGGATACCAGGACCAGTTGCCTTAGGCGAAGTGTTGCCACTGTCACTTGCCGAAGTCGAGGAGTTGTATGCGACGAACGCTGCGACCTTTCCTGACGACGAGCGTATGGTTACCTCGCCCTTGCCAGCCGTATCGACTATCCCCTCACCTGAAGAATTCTCGCTGGCACTCAAGTCGCAAGCTGCGAGTATTGACAAAGGGCTTTGGATTAACCTGGAGATTCTCGCTGGCAAAGAGCCGCAAATTGATGAGTTGATCCATGTTTTGGCCAATCTCGTCGCGGAGTTTAAACGATTTGCCGACTGGCAGCTTGCAGCTATTGATGCGGGGCGCGACAACTTGGGCAAGTGCCGGGCTTGGGAGGAACTGATTTTAGTAATCGAGGAAGTTCGCGATTTGGCCGCAAAGGCTCATGCCGATTTTGTTCGTTTCCAACCAGTGATTACAAATGGCCCCCCCCTCGACGTGCAATTAAACGTTGCCGGCGAGATTTTTGCTCGCCTGCTCGGAGGTGGTGGACTCAAAGAGTGGTCGTTTTTCTCCCTGGGCTGGTCGATGCCTACGTCCTGGCAAGACTCATACGACGCGTGGCAAACGAACGGTCACGCCCCCGAGACAATTGAAGAGGTGAATGCATTTAGGCGGTTGCTCGAAATCATGCTCAAGCGAGGTCAGCTTCGAAACTTGTGGAATGGATTGATGACCGCCAACGGCGAACTTACGCCAATTCACTCCCTAGCAGAGCCAGAAAATACTGCAATTCAATTCACGCAGATGATCAAGGAATTGCTTGGTTGCTGGAATAGCCGCTGCTCGACTCTCATCGATCAATTGCGCCATTGGATTCAATTGGGCCGATTTCTTGGCCGTTCGGCCCGCGAGAACGGAGACTCATGGCGAATTACTCCGCTTCGTCGGCGCCATTGAGGCGTGCATGAACGACGAACTCTTGCAAATATCAAATCGCCTACGCATACATGAAGCTGAAAAGAAGGTGGCGAGTGCCAAAAAGAACTTTGAGCACTTCGACCGTCTGGAGGTTGCGGGAATCCGCAGTGCCATGCAGAAGGGCGACGTAGCCGCCTATCGCTTGGCTCACAAGGAACTTATCGAAGCAGTAGACCGTCGAGCAACCGCCCACCGGCGCTGAGTTGCTTCAGAAACTCGAACGTCGAACGCCATCAGGAGAGGTGATTGCTCTGGGATGGTCCAACGCCATTCGGAACCGCGTTGGCAGTCATGGAAAGAGATGTCCGCCCGGCGACGCTATGCGGGCATGGGAATGGCGACAACTCAATGATGAATTGGATCGACGAGCGAGCCAAGACTTGGCGGCAGTTGCGGACAGAATTGCTGAAATTGACGACAAACTCAAGAGGACTACTGGTGAACTCATCGACAAACGTGCTTGGGCCGGCCAAGTACGGCGCACGACACTCAAGCAACGGCAAGCACTGATGGGTTGGGAGGGAATCATAAACAGAATTGGAAAAGGAACTGGAAAGCACGTCCCACAGCTGCAGAGTGAAGCGCAGCGACTCATGAAAGAATGTCAATCGGCGGTGCCCGTCTGGATCATGCCGTTGGCAAGGTTGGTAGAAAGCTTTGATTTCACCAAGCAATGCTTTGATGTGGTAATAATCGACGAAGCCAGCCAATGCGATGTCATGGCCTTGTTGGCACTTTCACTTGCGAAAAAGGTTGTAATCGTTGGGGACGATGAACAGGTTAGTCCGTTGGCAGTTGGACAAGACCTCGATTTCGTTACTCGTTTAATAAGTGAGCATCTCACAGGAATCCCCAACGCCAAGCTATATGACGGTCGAATTTCGATATACGACTTGGCCAAACAGTCGTTCGGCGGCGTCATAACTCTCTTGGAGCATTTCCGTTGCTTACCGGACATCATTCAGTTTAGCAATCACCTTTGCTATTCCGGCAACATCAAGCCATTACGGGAAGAGAGCAGCGGCCCAGTTTGTCCCCACCTGGTTCCGTTCCGTGTCGACGGAATTCGCAAGTACGACAGCAAAATTAATCGCGAGGAGGCAATGACTGTTGCATCGCTGTTGGCAGCGGCCATTGAGCGCCCCGAATATCGGGACATGACATTTGGCGTGGTTTCGCTGCTGGGAGATGAACAGGCACTTGAGATCGAACAGATTCTGCTCAAGCACCTTCCAGTCGATGAATATCAACGGCGCCGAATAATCTGCGGTAATTCTGCCCAGTTTCAAGGCGACGAGCGCGACGTGATGTTCCTGTCGATGGTTGACTCACCAGAAGAAAGCGCCCTTGCGTCTCAACGATCGTAAAGAGTTTCGACAGCGATTTAACGTTGCGGCGAGCCGAGCGAAAAACCAAATGTGGCTGGTTTACTCGCTGGATCCCGCCAAGGACCTAAAACCCGGTGATTTGCGCCGACGCCTCATTGAGCATGCCTTGGATCCCGGTGCAATCACACGAGAACTGAAACAATCGTCTGAGCGAACCGAGTCCCGTTTTGAACGCGAAGTGCTCGGATATCTGGTTCGTGCAGGGTACCGGGCAACACCGCAGTGGGCCGTCGGAAGCTATCGGATCGACTTTGTCGTCGAAGGAGGCGGCCGACGAGTGGCCTTGGAATGCGACGGCGACAGGTACCACAATCTCGAGAGTCTGCCTCAAGACATGCAGCGCCAGGCAATTTTGGAAAGGCTAGGTTGGCGGTTCATCAGGATTCGTGGCTCTGCCTTCTTCCGCGACCCCGAGAAGGTAATGCAAAGTGTTTTCAAGAAGCTAGAAGAGGCGGGGATTCCGCCTGAAAAAGCGCCGAACCGTTAATTAGCGACGAAGACTCGCTCGTTGTCGCCATTCGCCGTCGTGCCGCCGAGTTACGTGCCGCTTGGAATGAAGAGTTGCACGATGACGATCAATGCCCAAGCGCGATGGTAAGGCCGGCGACTCAGGTTGAGATAAAGCCCGAGTCGCGAGCCGATCCGGGCCGTGCAAGAAGGAAGTCTGATGGATCGGCAGAATCGAAATTGGGTAAGGAAGCAACCTTGTTTCCGGTCGAGGGCGACGGAGACACGCAGTCCACAGGCTCGTCGGGAACCGAGGTTGGTCCAGTCGCCACCGTTTCGAAAAAGGGCAGGGAACAAAAGCCCGGAATACGAGTCAATTCGGCTGATATTGGGCCGGATGGCAACGTCGCTCGAAGATCAATTGACCGCCTACTTCATTTGCTGGACACGGCGATTTTCCCATACGTAGCCGGCACCGAACCTCGCGGCTCGAGAGGCCAACGCATTGAGCGTTGGCGTGCAGCGTTGTCGGCTTGTGATCGCACGTCCGAATCCATGTACGCTGCTTTGAAAAAATGTGATCCAGCAATCGCCAAAGGGCGGGACGCAGCGAAAATCATATCGGCTTTCCGCTCATGGTTCGCCGAATTTAGTCGTTGATCAGCGGATATTCCGTTGTCAGCGTTTCCAAATCCCAACTTAGCAGTGGAAAGCCATTCAAAGAACTTTTGTCCTGCAAAACCGCCGCTTGACATTTCCGCCGCGCCATACTCATTGAACGCAATGTGTTCGGCGAAATTGCCAACATGCCTACCCGTTACAAGTGGCGGCGCTATTTCCGCAGCCTGGGCGCGTTCCTCTCCGGCCGAAGTGCGATCAAAGGCATCGCCAAATTGCAACAATCGAACTCCTTCACTTGCGCAAAAGCGTTGGCAATTCCAATCGCGATAGAGCTGCGAGAAACGGGCAACGCCATGCCGACGCGAAACATTAATCTGACTGATCAACTGGACCGCTTCGTGGAGCGCCAGGTTTCGTCGGGCCGATACAGCAACGCCAGCGAGATCGTGCGCGACGCCCTGCACTTGCTGGAGGAGCGGGAGCAGGAACGCGAGGCGAAGCTCGTGGCACTGCGGCGAGCCGCCAGGCAGCGGTTCGATCAGATCGACCAGGGCCAGGGAATCAAATTGACCGGCAGGAAGGCGATCAGTCGATTCATCGGCGAGGTCGAATGTGAGGTGCGGTCCCACCCAACGCTCGAGGCGCGGCTATAATAATCTTCGAAAGGATCCGATGATGATTACCCTTCGAATGAATGCCGACATCAAAGACGACCGCAAAGTTATTTTGACCCTGCCGGACGAGGTGCCGACCGGAAAGGCCGAATTGGTGGTCACCGTTGAGTCGCCAGCGGTCAAGGCGCCCCGGCCCGCGCGGCGTGCCGGCGTCGGCCATTCGCGGCATTGCCGCCGGCAGTGGCTCGATTCCGGACGACGAGACAATCGAAAGGTGGCTGGAGGAACGTCGAGCGGAAAAACACGGATGAAACAGTATTTGTTCGACACCAGCGTGCTGTTGGACCTGCTGTTGAATCGCTTGCCTTGGGCATCGGATGCAGCGACTCTTTGGGACGCACATCGCCAAGGTCAAATTCGAGCGATCGTTTCGGCATTCTCGCTTCCGACCATTTTTTACATCGTTCGCAAACAGTCCGGAATACCTGTCGCACGAAACGCTGTGCAGGCCTGCTTGGCAACTCTCGACATCGCCCCCACCGACCAAACAACCTTGCTCAGAGCCCTGGCGCTCGGCGGCCCCGATTTCGAGGACGATCTTCAAATCGCTGGCGCGTTGCAGGCGGGAGTTGACGCGATCGTAACTCGCGACTCGCGTGGCTTCGCCGCCAGCACGATTCCCGTCTTGAGCCCGGCTGTTGTGGTCGCGTCCCTATCCGGCCCAACCACGCCGTGACGGGCCGCAATGCAAGAAATTGAACAGCGGACATTTTTGTGTTTGGAGGCGATGGAACGCCCGCATTCTTTTCGCCGTAATGTTGAATGAATCTCCCACATCGTTTGGCTCAATTTTTGCTCAAATCTCGGCTCAATCATCGTGCCGCTTCGCATCAGCTGCGAGCTGCATGAATCGAATGGGTCTCTCATGGTCGATTGTTCGTCACACCGCGGCGGATTTTGTAAGGTGAGTCCAACAACCTTCATTCGCCGTTTTCCTCGACCCGGAGACTCGCACATGGGCGTGCTCGCCGATTGGCAGATTGAACGCGACATCAAGATCGAACCGTTGGCCGAACATGCGCGGCGGCCAGGAGTCATTTCCTATGGCGTGACCAGCTATGGCTACGACGTGCGCGTCGGCAGGAAGTTCAAGGTCTTCACCAACGCCGCACTGCGCGATCGTCGATCCGAAAGATTTTGACACGCAATCGTTCATCGACATCGAGGCGGACTATTGCTTGATTCCGCCCAACAGCTTCGCGCTGGCGGAGACGGTCGAGTACTTGGAAATCCCGCGCAACATCATTGCGATTTGCGTCGGGAAATCGACCTATGCTCGAATTGGCATCATCGTGAACGTGACGCCGTTGGAGCCCGAGTGGCGCGGAAAAGTGACGATCGAAATTAGCAATACGACGCCATTGCCCGCCAAAGTCTATGCGGGAGAGGGGATTGCGCAAATCCTGTTCTTTCGTGCAGACAGTGTATGCCGGACCAGCTATGCTGATAAGAAGGGAAAGTATCAGGACCAGTCTGGGCTCACACTGCCGTTTGTCCTGAAAGAAGACATGAAGAGCTGATCACAATTACCGGTTGTTCGGGGCGGTTTGTTTTTTCGAGATCGGTTTTTCGCGCGATCGCTCTTTTTTTGTCGTCACGGATTGGGTAGCTTACCGGTCACGACACGCTCGTAAGCGACCCCTTCAATATGGATACGAGTCGCACGGAGCCCGAACTCACGGAACGGAAATCATGAAGATCCAGCGCCAATATACCCGCGAGGGGAGCGATCCCCTCGCGCAGGTTCCCTTTGCCTCCCGTTCTTCACGCATCGTGAATCCGGATGGGTCCATCGTCTTCGAGATGAAGGACATTCACGTGCCGGAATCGTGGTCGCAAGTGGCGGTGGATATCCTCGCGCAGAAGTATTTCCGCCGGGCCGGGGTGCCGTCGCGCCTCGAACGGTTGCTGGAAGAGGGCGTGCCCGAATGGCTGCGCCGCGGCAAGCCCGCCGAGGGCGCCGCGACCGTCGGCGAGACGGATTCGCGCCAGGTCTTTCATCGCCTCGCCGGCTGCTGGACCTACTGGGGTTGGAAGGGCAACTATTTCTCCAGCGAGGTTGATGCCCGCGCGTTCTACGACGAAACGCTTTACATGCTGGCCTCGCAGATGGCGGCGCCAAACAGTCCGCAATGGTTCAACACCGGTCTGCACTGGGCATACGGCATCGAAGGGCCGCCTCAGGGGCATTACTATGTCGATCCCAGGTCGGGGCAGGTGACTCGATCGACTTCCGCCTACGAGCGGCCCGCGCCGCACGCCTGCTTTATCCAGAGCGTCAGGGACGACCTGGTCAATGATGGTGGCATCATGGACTTGTGGGTCCGCGAAGCCCGCATTTTCAAGTATGGCAGCGGCACCGGCTCGGACTTTTCGGCCCTCCGCGGCGAGGGCGAACCGCTCTCCGGCGGCGGCAAATCCAGCGGATTGATGAGTTTCCTTAAGATCGGCGATCGGGCCGCGGGGGCCATCAAATCAGGCGGCACCACGCGGCGAGCCGCCAAGATGGTCGTCTTGCAACTCGACCACCCGGACATCGAAGAGTTCGTCAACTGGAAAGTCGTTGAAGAGCAAAAAGTCGCGGCGTTGGTGACCGGCTCGAAGTTGCTCAATCGCCACCTGAACGCGATTCTGAAGTCGTGCCAAGCGACCCGGTCAGGAATCGCCGCTCGATCCGAAGCACAATTCCGCGTTGCACAAGGCGATCGCCGAGGCCCGTTCGGATCTGATTCCGGAAAACTACATCGCCCGCGTGCTGCAACTGGCCCGCCAGGGCGTGAAGTCGATTTTGATCGAGGAATACAACACCGATTGGACCTCCAAGGCCTATTACACCGTCTCCGGGCAGAACAGCAACAATTCGGTACGCGTGCCCAATTCGTTCATGGAAGCGCTCGACCGCGACGGCGACTGGCCGCTCTTCTGGCGAACCGAAAAAGAGAAGGCCGTTCGTGAAAAGCGTTCGCCGAAGCCGCGGCGAGTGCTGAAGGCTCGCGGCCTGTGGGACGAGATCGCCAACGCCGCCTGGTCCTGCGCCGACCCCGGCGTGCAGTTTGACACCACCATCAACGAATGGCACACCTGCCCGGCGGACGGGAGGATCAACGCGAGTAACCCGTGCAGCGAATACATGTTCCTCGACGATACCGCATGCAATCTCGCGTCCGTTAATCTGATGCGTTTCTTCGATTCGGCGGCGGGGAAGATCGATGTCGAATCGTATCGCCATGCCTGCCGGCTCTGGACTTTGATTCTCGAAATCTCGGTTTACATCGCGCAGTTCCCGAGCGTGCCGGTGGCGCAGAAGTCGTACGATTTCCGCACGCTGGGGCTGGGCTACGCGAACCTCGGTGCGCTGTTGATGGTGCAGGGGATTTCGTACGACTCCGCCGAGGGCCGGGCTCAGTGCGGCGCCCTCACGGCGCTCATGCATGCGACCGGATACGCGACCAGCGCGGAGATGGCGGCGGAGGTTGGGCCTTTCCCAAGGTATGAAGCCAATCGCGAATCGATGCAGCGGGTGGTTCGCAATCATCGCCGGGCCGCGTTCGACGTGCCCGACACCGAATATGAAGGCCTGACGATTCGGCCGGTGGGCATCGATCCGGCCCATTGTCCCGAATACCTGCTCGCGGCCGCCCGCGCGGAATCGGACCTCATGGTCCAATTGGGCGAGAAGCATGGATACCGGAACGCGCAAGTGACGGTGATCGCTCCGACCGGCACCATCGCGCTAGTGATGGATTGCGACACCACGGGGATCGAACCGGACTTCGCCTTGGTGAAGTTCAAAAAGTTGGCCGGCGGCGGCTATTTCAAGATCATCAATCAGTCGGTTCCACCGGCGCTGGCGCGGTTGGGATATTCCGCGAAGCAGATCGACGACATCATTCGCTATTGCCGGGGCACCGGGTCGCTCAAGGGCTGCCCGCGCATCAATCGCGTCTCGCTGCAGAGCAAGGGCCTTTCGCCGGTCTCAATCGACAAGGTCGAAGCTCAGTTGCCGGCCGCGTTTGAGCTGGCGTTCGCATTCAATCGCTTCAGCCTCGGCGACGATGTGCTGCGCAATGAGCTTGGCTTTAGCCAAACGCAGATTGAATCGCCGGGATTCGACGTGCTGGCCGCGATGGGTTTCACGCGTGAGCAGATCGCCGAGGCGAGCAGCCATGTCTGCGGAACGATGACCATCGAGGGCATCCACATTTGAAGAGGGAGCATTATGCCGTCTTCGATTGTGCCAATAAGTGCGGCAAAACCGGGAAGCGGTTCCTTTCGGTCGAGTCGCACATTCGGATGATGGCGGCCGCCCAGCCATTCATCAGCGGGGCAATTTCCAAGACCATCAACATGCCCAACGACGCCACGGTCGAGGATGTGAAAAACGCCTACCGGTTGAGTTGGCAATTGATGCTCAAGGCGAACGCGCTTTATCGCGACGGTTCCAAGCTGAGCCAGCCATTGAACTCGGTCGCCGACGCCGACGAGGAGCCGGTGAAAGCCGAAACCAAGGAATCGCGCTCCGAACCGGTGCGGATCGCCGAAAAGATCGTGCATCGCTATATCGCGAGGCGTCGTCGTCTGCCGGATCGCCGGGCCGGTTACACGCAAAAAGCCCGCATCGGCAATCACAAGATTTATTTGCGCACGGGCGAATACGAGGATGGCTCGCTCGGCGAGATCTTTATCGACATGCACAAAGAGGGCGCTGCCTTCCGGAGCATGACCAACTGCTTCGCCATCGCCATTTCGCTGGGCTTGCAGCATGGCGTGCCCCTCGAGGAGTTTGTCGACGCGTTCACATTCACGCGCTTCGAGCCGCATGGCGTGGTCATGGGCAATCCGCATATCAAGATGACGACGTCGATCATCGACTACATCTTCCGCGAGTTGGCCATCACCTATTTGTCGCGGCACGATCTGGCCCATGTCTCGCCGGACGACCTTCGCGGCGACGCGATGCACGACCATGAGGACGACGAGGAGTTCGAGGATGAGGAAATCGTCTCCGAACGAGTCGTCGATCAGGCCAAGCCGCTGCCCAAGGAATTTGCCACGCCCAAGACCACGCACATGAAGCCGATGAACGGCAACGGACATGGCGAAGGTGAGAACGGCCATGCGAACGGGAATGGCCATCCCAATGGGAATGGCAAGCATGCCTTTGATCCAGCGGTCGTCAGTCGTTGGGCCGGGACGGGCGTCGCCTTGGGGGTCGAGGAGAAAGTTCGCCAGGCCAAGCTGAAAGGCTACGAAGGCGACCCATGCTCCGAATGCGGCCAGTTGACGCTCGTTCGCAGCGGGGCCTGTTGCAAGTGCGACACGTGCGGGGCGTCCTCCGGCTGCAGTTGAGCGAAGTCGATTTGTTGTGAAGCCGCGATTTCCATCGCGGCTTTTTTTTTATTGCACGCCGCCGAACTGCATGATATAGGAAAGAAAAGAAGACCGCATGGTTTGAGGACCGGACAAAATGCTTTACGCCGAACCTGATACCCCCACCTTTTTGGCCGCCATCCTGCGATTGAAACAACAACAACGCCGCAAAAAGCTCCTCCTTCGCTCGGCGAAAAACAAAGCCAAGTTGGCCACTCGCAAACAGCGAGCCATGTAATCTTTCAGTTTTCAGAACTGATTGCTCATTTTGTGAAACGTCCTTCGCATCCCGCGGCGCTTAAATGCTCATTGCGGCTTCAGCTCATTTGGCCCCAGCGCTTTTCACTCGCCGCGTTGAGCCGAATCACCTAGACTCACCATTCATCCCCATGCTCGCGGACATCTTGCCATGAAAAACTCATTGACTCAGCTCGCATTGAATCGTACCGCTTCGATCGCAGCGGGAATCGCCATTGTGCTCACCGGCGGTGCGCTGGCCGCGGCCGAACCAAACCTTCCCAAAATTCCGCAAACAGGGCTGGTTTTATCGAGGGTCGGCAGCCGCGGCGGCCGCACTCCCGTAATCGCCGACGTGATGGAAGCCCTGCGACTCGAGGGCAAGCTCGCCAATGTCAAGGAAGGCGACGAGGTGACGCTGCCCAATGGACAGAAACGAAAGTGGGAAAAGATCGCCGCCGACAAGGACGGCGTTTTTCGCGGCCAGGCGATCCAGGGCGGCTATTTGCAGCTCGAAGTCGAGGCCGAGGCCGATCGCGCGATGATCTTTCATGCCGCCGGGTTCCTGCACATGACCGTCAACGGCGAGCCGCGCGTCGGCGACCCGTATGGCACGGGCTGGGTGCAGTCGCCGCTGCTCATGAAAAAGGGCGTCAACGAAATCATCATTCAATCGCGCGGCAATTCGATCAAGCCGGAATTGACGGCGCCCGAGGCGGATCTCTATCTGACCAATGTTGACATGACGACACCCGATCTCATTCGCGGTCACGCCGGGCAATATTGGATCGGCGTTAAGATTCTAAACGCCACGAACGAGACAAAATCGGGATTACGACTGCGAGCACAAGTCGGCGGAAAATCACACGATACGCCGGTTCGAGACTTGCCGCCCTTGAGCCAATCCAAGGTGGCCTGTGCCATCGAAACGGCCGAACTGGCCGGCGACAAGGCGGCCATTAGCGTCGAAATGGTTGGACCCGACGGAAACCGTCTGAACGCGAAGCCATTTGCATTCGAATTGCCGGTCCGCTCGCCGGACGACAAATATCGCCGCACGTTCATCAGCGACATCGATGGCAGCGTCCAGTACTACGCGGTTGTTCCCGCGAAGCCCGCGAACGGCACAAAACCGGGGCTGACCCTCACCCTCCACGGCGCCGGCGTCGAGGCGAGCGGGCAGGCGGCCTGCTTTACGCCCAAGAGCTGGACGCACGTCGTCGCGCCGACCAATCGGCGGCCGTTCGGCTTCGACTGGGAGGACTGGGGCCGACTCGATGCGCTCGAAGTGCTGCACGACGCCGAGAAGCATCTGCACACCGATCCGCGCCGCCGCTGGCTCACCGGCCATTCCATGGGCGGCCACGGCACCTGGCATCTGGGCGTGACCTTCCCCGACAAATTCGCGGCGATCGGCCCCAGCGCCGGCTGGATCAGCATGTTCAGCTACGCGGGCATGAGACGGTCCCAGAATCCCGATTCGATCGAGGCCATGCTCCAGCGTGCCGCCTCGCCCAGCAACACCGTTGCCCTCGCCCAAAACTTCAAGCGCGAGGGCATCTTCATCCTCCACGGCGACCAGGACGACAACGTGCCGGTCCAGCAGGCGCCACCATGCGCAACTACTCGCCAAATTCCACCCGGACTTTGCCTACCACGAGCAGCCCGGCGCGGGCCACTGGTGGGGCAACCCGTGTGTCGACTGGCAGCCAATGTTTGAATTCTTCAAAGAGCGCACGTTGCCCGAGCGGAAGGATGTTCGCCATGTCGAATTCGCCACGGCGAGCCCGGGCGTCTCCGCCGACTGCTTCTGGGCGCGGGTGGAAGCGCAACTCAAGCCGAATGAGCTTAGCACGATCAACATCGATCATGATCCCGCGAAGTCGAGCTTCAAGGGAACAACCAAGAATGTTGCCCTGCTTGCGCTTGATGTGAGCCACCTGCCGTCGGACAAGGAAATCACCGTTTCGCTCGACGGCGACAGTCTGAAATCGATTCGATCGGCCGAAAAAACGACCTGGTTGGAGCGAGTCGAAGGAAAATGGAAACTGACGGGCAAGCCGTCGGCGGCGGTCAAAGGGCCGTGTCGCAACGGCGCGTTCAAGGATGCTTTTCGAAATCGAGTGGTACTGGTCTACGGCACCCACGGCACGCCGGAGGAAAATGCCTGGGCGCTGGCCAAGGCCCGATTCGACGCGGAGACATTCTGGTATCGCGGCAACGGCTCGTTCGAGGTGATTGCCGATACGAAATTCAATCCCGAGGCGGACCGCGATCGGAACGTCGTGCTCTATGGCCATGCCGATATGAATTCGGCCTGGAATTCGCTACTTGGCGATTCGCCAGTGCAGGTTCATCGCGGCGGGATTCACGTCGGAGCGAAGGAAGAAAAGGGCGGCGGTCTCGCCTGCCTGTTCGTTCGTCCGCGCCCGGAAGCGACTTCGCGACGGTCGGCGTCGTCGCGGGAACGGGCGCGAAGGGAATGCGAGCGACCATTCGCCAGCCCTATTTTGTCTCGGGTGTTGGCTATCCGGATTTGCTCATTCTGGGCGACGACACGATCACGAAAGGGTTGGCAGGAGTCCGGGCAGCGGGATATTTTGGCAATGATTGGAGCATCGAAAACGGCGACATCGTCTGGCGATAAGCCGCCGAGTCGTGGCACAGGATTCCAATCCTGTGTACTCCGAAATCACAGGATTGGAATCCTGTGCCACGATCCTGCTGTTACCGTACAAACACGAACTCGTTGGCGTTCAATAGCGCCCGGCACAGGGCCTCGAGCCCATCCGATTGAACGAGCTTGATGGCCCCACTCAATTCCGCTTCGTTCGGGTCACGCTGGAATGCGAGTCGGAACGCTTTCTTCACCATGGCGGACTCGTTTGTGCCCGCTTCATGGCGAACGCGATTCGCAAGAATCTTCGTTTGTTGAATGATAAAGCTGCCGTTGAGGAGATTCAGTGCCTGCAGCGCGGTGATGGAACTGGTGCGCTTTGGGGTGATCTGTCCGCCATCGGGGCAATCGAACGAGCCGAACATGTCGTCCAATTGCATGCGCGGTTTTGTTTGATAAATCATTCGCCGCCATTCGGCGGGCCCGAACGATTGCTTGGGACTGTAAACTTTCACATAGTTCGTATTTGGCTCGAACAAATCAAAACCCGGCCCGCCCATTCGCGAATCGAGATTGCCGCAGACCGCCAGGATCGCATCGCGCAATTGCTCGGCCTCAAGCCGCTGCGGAGGAAAGCGCCAAAGCAACCGCGTGCCCGCGTCAGCGGCCATGCCGGCCGAATTGGCGTCACTTGACTGCCGATAGGTCGCGGACAGGACAATCAATCGCTGCATCTGCTTGATGCTCCAGCCACGCTTCACGAATTCGTCGGCGAGCCAGTCGAGCAACTCGGGGTGGGTCGGTTTCGCGCCGTTGCGGCCGAAATCGCTGGGTGTGTTTACGATGCCCTGGCCGAAATGATATTGCCACAGTCGATTGACGATCACGCGCGCTGCCAGCGGGTTCTTCGGATCGGCGATCCATTTCGCCAGGGCCAGTCTCCGTTTGGCCTCCGGGGCGTCGGCGGGCAAGTGCATTTTTCCACCGAACTGCGACAGCGACGCCGGCGTCACCAACTCGCCCTTCTGCATCGGGTCGCCGCGATTGAGCCGATGCACCGGCTCCGGTTTGGTGAACTGGCCCGCGTAGGCCGCCGGCAGGCGCTCGGCGTCGGCCAGCTTTCGAGCGATCGCGACACGCTGCTCGCTCAATCGACGATAGTCCGGATCGAGCCTGGGTGACTCCTTGGATCCGAATGGCACTCGATCGTCCGACGACGCGACGGCCGTCCAGTGTCCCGGCTCCAAGGCGACCTCGATGCGATAGCGCACCGCGAGCCGATCCTGAAACCGCCCGAGCCGGTCGCGGGCCCAGATGATTCGATCGATTTTCGCGGGCTCCTTCATTTCCAACTGCACCCAGCCGGCGCCGGTCTGATTGGAAATCCAGCTATGCGAATTGCCATACTGCCCATCGTTGATGAATTTCAAATTGTGGATCGATGGTGCGCCCGGATAAGTGCCCGACGCGGTCGCTTTCACTCCGAGCGACGCCAGGGCGACATTGCGCGACTCGGGCGTGAAAATCTCAAGCTCGTCGATGCACGGTTCCAGGTTGTTGGTCGAGAGAACAGTGAAGCGAACGAATTTGGCCTCGACCGGTTCGAAACGTTCGACGTTTCGCAGTGGCGTCACGGGCAGCCGCCGGCCGGCCGGGCCCTTGGGTTGCGCCAGCGGTTCGAGCGCTTCAAGCTGGGCGGTCGACCTCATCGAGTTGGCGGCGAAGCTTGGCGGCCAGGTTGCGCCGCTGCTCAGAATCGCGATCCTTCAAAGGACGTTCGCCATGCTGTACGCCCGCGAACACCGCCTTTATGGAATAATAATCGACCTGCGAAATCGGATCGAACTTGTGGTCATGACAGCGCGCACAGCCGACGGTGAGAGCGAGAAAGGTGCTGCCGGTGGTGCCAACCATGTCGTGTAACTCGT
This sequence comes from uncultured Gemmataceae bacterium, assembly GCA_963815035.1. Lineage (GTDB taxonomy): Bacteria > Planctomycetota > Planctomycetia > Gemmatales > Gemmataceae > JBGQCZ01. The sequence continues at coordinate 312,376 of CAWFFC010000021.1, read as the reverse complement.
CGGACCGCTGCTGCAGCGTCAGCGCGATATCGGGGCTTTTGACGCGATCGACCGCGGCCGCCGACCAGAAAACCGGTCGCCGCGTCGGCGCCAAGCTGGTCGCCGGCGAGTTGCTCGAGGATGAACCGGTCGTACGGCTTATCCTCATTAAAAGCACGAATCACATAATCGCGATAGGGCCAGGCGTTGGCCCGCGGCTGATTGGTCTCGAAGCCGTCGCTCTCGGCGAAGCGCACGATGTCGAGCCAGTGCCGGGCCCAGCGCTCGCCATACTGCGGACTCGCCAGATAGCGATCGACCAGTTTCTCGTATGCGAGCGGGTTACGATCGTTCACAAACGCATCGACTTCCCCGGGCGTCGGCGGCAAGCCGAGCAGGTCGAATTTCAAACGGCGGATCAGCGTGCGGCGGTCTGCTTCGGAGGATGGCGAGAGCCTCGCCGATTCAACCCGTGCCAAAATAAACCGATCGATTGCATTTCGCGGCCAATTGCCGTTTTTCACCACGGGCGCCGCAGGCCTGACCACCGGGCGAAATGACCAGTGTTGGGCAATCGGATCAGCGGCGAATGCGATCGCACCGACCGAAACGGAAATGAAACAAGCAAGCAGCGATCGAACAGGTGATTTCATGGTGGGAAAGTTCGCCAAGCGCGGTGGGTCTTTGATCGAGTTTAACCCGAATCCGGCGTTGGTCAATAGAGGCGAAGGTCGCGCGGTCGGGTGCGGGCGGTCACTTGCGGGCGACCATGATCACATAGCCGCGATTTTCAAAAAGCTCCGGCTCGCCGAACGCCTCGCGCACGAGCGGTTCCACTTCATCGACTTGCTTGGTGACCAGATAGAACCGCCCGCCTCGCTTGAGTAATTGCTTGGCCCGCTTGATGAACAAATTGGCAATCGTTTGCTGGGCGTAGTAAGGCGGGTTCGTCAGCACCACATCGAACGATCCCGGCGTGAGGCCCTCGCCGCCGTGGGCCGACGCAATGGCTTCAAAATCGCCGAGCCCGGCGGCGCGAGCGTTGATTTCGGTCAGCGCGAGCGCCCGAAGATTGCTGTCAATGAAGGTGACGTGCCCCGATGGCCCCGCGCAGACGCCGCGGCGATGCCGACCGCCCCGGCCCCGCAGCCGAGATCGAGAATCCGATCGCCGGGCTGAATCTCCGCGGCGGCGAGCAAGGCGCGGCTGCCGAGGTCGAGTTGGCCATAGGTGAAGACGCCGGGACGGGTGAGAAACCGCAGCGACGCGCTCTCGTCCACGCGGGCCTGCACCATCAGTTCGTGCCGTCGCCGCGGATGATCGTCGTGTCGCGTTGCCCAGACGATCGTGCCTTCCCGCAACGCCGTGGTGGAGGCCTTGCCAAATACTTTCTTCACGAGCTTCGGGTAAAACGGATCGTGCTCAACCGGCGACAACGCGACAAATATTCCATTCGGCTTGAGAATGTGAAAGGCCTGCTCCACCAAGTCGATCTTCAGATCGCGCTCGGCGCGCGGCGGCGAGGGAAACACCACGGAGCCAAACTCGGCGGGCAAATCCCACAGGTCCGCGGACGAGGTCACCTCGGCCGGAATACTCAAAAGCGCGACTTCTTCCTGAGTGCGCTCGGATTGAAACAGATCCATCTGATAACAGATCGTGCCCGGCACATTGATGCGGCCGGCGAGTTGCGCGGCCAAGCGCAGCGCGCCCAGCACGATGGCGACGGGAGCATGGATCCGCGGCAGGGCGGCTTCAAGCAGCGGGAGGAATTGCGACATGTAAGAATTATACGCCGCTTGCGGCGTTGCAGGGAAACTGAAGGGCCTGCAACGCCCCAAGCGGCAGGGGGTCATTTCTTCGGTTTGCAACGACTGAGCGCCATGAGGGCGTAACCGGTAACCAGATTCGGGTCGCCTTCCATGAAGCGGTCATTTTCGTTGATCCAGCTTCCGTCCGGGCGCTGGCGCTTTGCCAACGCAGCCGTGATGTCGGCGCGCCAGTTGTGCTTGACTCCCTGTGCATCTTCGAGTTCGTCGATCCCCATCACGTCGAGGCATTTTGCCATCGTGTGGTAGTAGTAGTAAAGCCCGCGGCCCGCAATCGCCTTCGGCATGCCCGGATTATGGTCAACGGTGTAGTTCTTTTTGATCCACTCGAGCGCTTTTTTCATTCGCGGATCGTCTTTCGACACGCCGCAATAAATCATGCTCTTGATGCCGGCGTAAGTCATGCTGCCGTAGCTCAGGAGCAAGCCCTCCGGATTGTCGGCCTTGGTCTGACCGCCGGCCGCGGGAGAATAAATAAAGCTGCCGTCGTTGATTTTTCCGGCCCAGGGCTGGTCGTTGTACTCGCTCTTGAAATTCTGACAGCGGCTCACGAATACGAGCGCCTTCTTGTAGGCCGGATCGTCCGGTGGCACGCCGGCCGCTTTCATCGCATCGAGAAAAAATTGCGTGTTCGACAAATCGGGCCGCGATTTGCTGTCGTAGCCCGCGCCGCCGAAGAAATCGTCGCCGGGCGATTTGCCTTCGCCATCGTCCCATTGCAGTTTCTTCAGAAACTCGGTCGCATTCGCGATCACAGACTTGTATTTGTCGGAGTTGGCTGCCTTAAGCGCCATGAGATTGACGCAGGTCACGTAGTTTTGCAGTTGCACCCGCGGATTATTTCCGGCGATGTGCTTGTCCTTTGGGTTGATCAACGATTCGATGTATTTCAACGCGTGGGCGACCAATTCATCGTCGGGCGCGACCTGCCCGGTTTCCAGCAATCCGGTCAGGATTACGCCGGTAATGCCAGGGCTTTTCTTTTCGCTCCACGAACCATTCGCGTCCTGACTCTTTTTCAGGAAGACGACGCCCTTGTCGACGGTTTCATTCCATTGTTTTTGATCCTGAGCCCAGGCCAACGTGGGCAAGAGCAGCAAGGCGACAGACCAGCGGCACATGACGGCGTCCTCTCGTTCAGATTTCGAAATCAGCGGTATTGTAGGCAGCAATTCAGATGCCGACCGGTTCCATCCCGATTTTCAGGCACGATTTGAGCACAACTCGCCAGGGGCTGGTCATTTTGCGATCAGCGCGAGCACGCGTTGACCCACTTCGTCAAATTTGGCAGACTTAGAGCGCCTAAAAAATGGCTGAGGAAGGCAGGAACACAGGAAAAGATAGCGGGTTTATTGTTCCTGCCTTCCTCATTCATTTAGAGCCACTTAGGCACCCCGATCAGGACGATGAGGAAGGCGCAATGGCCACGGTTTCGGCTGAACCTGTCTCACATGCGACACCGCGGTCGCTGCCCGCGACGGTCCCCTGGATCTGGTCGAAAATCGTCTTCACCGGCCGCAACCAAGAACCGGACTCGCGCCTTCGCCTTGTGTCGCTCTTGACTGTGCTCGTGATTCCGGCCGCCCTTCTTTATCCTTGCCTATCCTTCCGGCTGCTCGAACCGGACGAGGGGCGCTACGCGGAAATCCCGCGCGAGATGTTGGAGCGCGGCGACTGGATCGTGCCGCATTTGCAGGCCGAGCCGTATCTGGACAAACCGCCGCTGATGTATTGGCTGGTGATGGCGAGCTACTCGATTTTTGGCGTCCACGATTGGGCCGCCCGCATCCCGCCCGCGCTTGCGATTCATGCCACAATCCTCTCGCTCTACCTGATCGGCCGGCGCAGCCTGGGCGAGCGGCCGGCATTTTGGGCGGCGCTGTTGTTGAGCGTCACTCCCGGATTCATCACCATGGGCCGGCTGCTGATTCTCGATGGGCTTCTTGCGGCCTGCACGACGATCGCTGTCCTGGCTGCGTTCGAAGCGGTGCGAGGCAATTCGCTCAAGCGCGGCTGGTGGCTGCTCGCGGCGCTGGCGGTCGGATTTGGGGTGCTGACCAAGGGGCCGGTCGCGATCATTCTGGTCGTGATTCCGATTTGGCTATTTCGCCGGCTCGAAGGCGCGTCGTGCCGGATCGGCTGGAAAAATGTCGCCATATTCGCCGCGCTCAGCCTGGCGGTCAATCTGCCCTGGTATCTGGCCATCGGCATTCGCGAACCGAGATTCCTGCGCTATTTCCTCTGGGAACACAACGTGGTCCGATTCGTCCAGCCGTTCGACCATATTCGGCCGGTCTGGTTTTACATTCCGATTCTGATCGGTGGGATGCTGCCCGCGTCGTTGCTCGGCTTCGGGTTCCTTCGATTCTTGCTCTCCAGCAATTCCGAGCGATCGCGGCGGCGCAGCGCCGAGATGGGGTTTTTCATTTTGGCCGGCAGCTGGTGCGTTTTCTTCTTTTCGATGTCCGGAAGCAAACTCCCGACATACATCCTGCCGGCGTTTCCGCTGCTCATGCTCGCGATCGGCGCCTACGTATCGAGCCAATCGCGATTCGTGAGGCGCTCGGCGGCTGTCCTCGCCTGCGTCGGCCTGATTGTCACCGCCCAGTTGCATTACGTTTCGATTCCGTGGTACGCGAAAGTCCGCTCCCCCATGGGCGAACGGGATCGCGTGGCAAAGTACTGCGCCGATCCGAATCAGCCGATTGTGTGTTTTCCGCGATCATGCGACTCGGTTGCGTTCTACTTGCAACGCGCTGACCTGCGCGGCCCGCAGCAAGGATTCGCGCGAAGTGATCGCGATGCTCGAGGAGAACCCCCGAACGGTGGTGCTGTTCACGCACCGGCATTCGCTTGAGGCGATGCGCTACGTCTTGCCGCCGAGCTTGAAGTTCACCGAATTCGTGTCGTTTCGTCGCGAGAAGGAGCACGGCGTCTTGTTCGATGCGCTGGCGACGGAAACACCCTGGGGGCTTTGCGATTTGGCGGTGGTCGAAAAAGTGAAGTAGCCGCTTGCGGCTTAGCAGGCAAGCCGCAAGCAGCCCGGTCAATCAATTCTTGCCCTTGACGACGAATGTGCCCGCGTCGCGGTCCTTCATCCGTTCTTCGCCGTACGCCGCGAATGAGTATTTCTTCGCGGGCGGCGGCATCTTGACAATTCGGCCGTCGGCCGGATTGATCCGCGTCGGGTCCTTCATCTTCGGCGCCGGTGCATTGGGCATCGGAGCGGATTTGGCCGGACCGCCATCGTAGCGGTGCGACGGCGTCTTGGCCTGGGACGGTCCGTCATAGGGATACTCGCGCGGCGGCGCGGTCGGCGGCTCCGGATCGCTCAGCGCAGGCCGCGCCGCTGTCAACGCGACGGCCGGAGCAATCGTGCCGCCAATCGAGCAAAAACACGGGTCGCTGTAGTAGGTGCGGATAGTCGGCGCCGAGTAGTAGAGCGGGGCGGAATAGTACGCGTAACTCGGCGCGTAGTTACCGCCGTAATAACGCGGATAGAACCCGCCATAGTAGCCGCCGCCATAGTAGCCATTCCAATAGCCGCGGCGAAAAGCATAAAACCGCGGGAAGAAATAGCTGCCGCCGTAATAGCCGCGGGAATACCCCAGACGATATCGGAAGTGAACGTCTTCCAAATCATCATCGTCTGAACTTGCCTTGGCCCGGTCGGCGTGGCTGAACGCGGACGTTGAATCGAGGCTGCCGATCAGCGACGCGGTCGATTTCTTGGCATCGAGCCGGACCGTGTCGTCGCCCGCGGAAGCAGCCCCGGCCAGGCCGATGCATGCCCCAACGGCGAGCGCTCCCAATTTCCAACTGCGGCACAGCATAAAGGAACCCCTCCAGTAAACCCAGGAAGAACACCCTTGCCGGCTTCGCCTTCTTGGCGCGGTCGGCACATTCCGCTGACGACGGCACTATTGTAATGCGCCCTCGATTGACAGCAACCGGTCCGCCTCAACTCGGCGGGCGTCGCTTCAACAACGCCGCGACGACTTCAGAAACTCTCGCCACGGCGGCCTCGATCATCTTTCGGCCCTTCTCGGGAGCGGCGAGTTCGCAATAACCGACCGCGCCATGATCAGTCCGCTGACGCATGTCGTCGGCAAGATACAAACCGCGCAAGGCGGGATCCACCGCTTCGATGTCGTTGCGAATCTGGTCCTTTTTCACTAGGTCGGGACGCAACGCCATGACCATTGAAGTTTCGAATTCGCAGGCATGACCCATCACCTTTCGCGGTCCCTCGGCGATCGCGGCGAGTTCGTCTTTCGCCAGATCCCAATACGAGGCGGCGCTGAGGATGCGATTGGAATAGCGCGGCTGCAGCCGGCGCAGCGCGGTCTGCATCGTGTCGATGTTGCCGCCATGGCCGTTGAGGATCAGTAATCGCGAAAAACCGTCGTCGAGCAGCGGCGTCACCAGATCGCACAACATGTCGATGTGGGTGTCGACCGACGCCGAAAGCGTCGCCCCGAAACGCAAGTGATGGTGGCTGGCGCCGAACCAGAGCGTCGGCAACAGCAAAACCTGCTCCGGCAAGCGCTTTTCGGTTCCGTCGGCGACCGCCGTGACCAGAATCGTGTCGGTGAACGTGGGCAGGTGCAACGAATGCTGTTCGCAGGCGGCGATCGGCGCGACGATGACCACCGATTCGCGTTGAATCTGCCGGATCTGTGGGAAGGTCATTTCGTGAAACCGCATGGCCGGGATTCCTCTTGATGGAATTTCGAATCGTGGGCATAGTCTGCCTGGCTGGGAAAGAGTTTATGATTCCGGCCGCGAACGCGGAGCAGGACATGGGTTGGCGAAGCGCAATCATGATCGCGGTGCTCGGTGTCGCTCTTTCCGGCTGCGACGGCAAGGATCCCGATCGATTGAACCGTGTCGGCAAGAAATTGGTGGAAAAGGGCCAGAATATCGCCGAAGATGCGCATTTGCCCAAGGTGAGAATCGAAGTGCCGGACGATACAAACCCAGCGGTCAAGGATGAGAGCAAGCCGGACAACGGGGAAGAAAAGAAACCGGGTAACGGAGAACCGAAAACCGAGAATTGAGAATTCAGAAGAAAACCGGGTAACGGAGAACCGAGAATTGAGAATTCAGACGAAAACCGGGTAACGGAGAACCGAAAACCGAGAATGAAATCCATTTTTCATTCTCGGTTTTCCGTTTTCCGTTACCCGGTTTTCTTCATTCTTCGATTAGTACATGTCATCGTAGCCGCCGCCGCCGCCTTTCTTGCCCTTCTCGTCCTTGGGCATATCGGCGACCAACGCATCGGAAGTTAGCAGCAACGAGGCGACGCTCGAAGCGTTTTGCAAGGCGCTGCGAACGACCTTCAGCGGATCGATGATGCCTTCCTTGACCAGGTCGCAGTACTTGCTCAGGCGGGCATCGTAGCCGAAGTTGAAGTTCTTTTCTTCAAGGATCTTGGCCGCGACAATACTGCCGTCCTCGCCGGCGTTGTCGACGATTTGTTTCAACGGCGAGCGGCAGGCGCGGACGACGATGTCGTAGCCGACTTTCTCGTCATGGGTGAGGCCATCGCCCGACTTGGCCGTGGCGGCAGCTCGCAGGAGGGCCACGCCGCCGCCGGGCAGAATGCCTTCCTGAATCGCCGCGCGGGTGGCGTGCATCGCGTCCTCGACGCGCATCTTCTTTTCCTTCATTTCCGATTCGGTCGCGGCGCCGACGTTGATCTTGGCCACGCCGCCGGAAAGCTTGGCGATCCGCTCGCTCAGTTTCTCCTTGTCGTAGTCGCTCGTTGATTTCTCCAGTTCGCGCTGGATCATCTTGATGCGGCCGTTGATGTCGTCCTTCTTGCCCTTGCCTTCGATGACCGTGGTGTTGTCCTTGTCCACCTTGATCTTCTTGGCCTGGCCGAGATCCTTGATCTGCATGTTTTCCAGCTGGATGCCGAGGTCTTCAAAGATGGCCCGGCCGCCGGTGAGAATGGCGATATCCTCGAGCATGGCCTTGCGGCGATCGCCGTAACCGGGGGCCTTCACGGCACAAACGCGGAAGGTGCCGGGCGCTGGATCTTGTTGACGACCAGCGTGGCGAGTGCTTCGCCTTCGACTTCCTCGCAGATGATCAACAGCGGCCGCCCCTGTTCGACGATCGCCTTCTGCAGGATCGGCACGATGTCCTTGTTGCTGCTGATCTTCTTCTCGTAGACGAGCACGTAGGCGTCTTCGAGTTCGCACTCCATCGATTCGGTGTCGGTGATGAAATAGGGCGACAAATAGCCGCGGTCGAACTGCATGCCTTCCACGAACTCGTGCGTGGTCTCCATCGACTTGCCTTCTTCGACGGTAAGCACGCCGTCCTTGCCGACCTTGTTCATCGCCTCGGCGATGATCTTGCCGATCTCGCTGTCGTTGTTGGCCGCGATGGTGGCGACCGATTCCATGTCGTTTTTGTTCTTGACGTCGATCTTGGCGCTTTGAAGCTTGGCGACGATGTCCTCGACGGCTTTGTCGATGCCGCGCTTCATGAGCATCGGATTGACGCCGCTGACGACCGCCTTGAGGCCCTCGTTGTAAATGGCCTCGGCGAGCACGGTCGCGGTGGTGGTGCCGTCGCCGGCCACGTCGCTGGTCTTGCTCGCGACTTCCTTCACCATGCGAGCGCCCATGTTCTCATAATGATCGGGCAGTTCGATTTCCTTGGCGACGGTCACGCCGTCCTTGGTCACGGTCGGCGAGCCGAAGCTCTTCTGAATGATGACATTGCGGCCCTTGGGTCCAAGGGTGACTTTAACGGCTCGGGCGAGTTTCGACACGCCCTTTCGCATCGCTTCGCGGGCTTCCTGATCAAAGGCAATCTGCTTGGCGCTCATTACGGTTTTCCCCTTCGTGCGATCATTGTGATTGAGATTTGTCTGAGATTGGACTTATTTCGGTTCGAGTACGGCCAATACGTCTTCTTCGCGCATCACGAGCACTTCCTCGTCGCGGGCGCGGTCCTTGAATTCGTCGCCGGCCCACGTGGTGAAAAGAATCACATCGCCTTCCTTGACCTGCATCGCGCGAGCCTTGCCGTCCTTGCCGAGCGCGCCGGGGCCGACGGCGACCACCGTGCCCTTGTGCGGCTTCTTTTTGGCGCTGTCCGGCAACAGAATCCCGCCCGTATTGGACTCCTCCGCATGCCGCTTAACAATCAAGCGATCTGCCAATGGCTTGAGTTTCATGGATTACTCCGTGATGTAGTCGATTTCGCAATGGCGAGCGGCCTATGCAAGTCGTGTGCCCGGCGCGATGAGCGTACTTAAGTCGTATTTCGGCAGTGACTTGTGGCATGCGAGACGATGTGGCAAATCAACCAAACCTGCCAACTTTGCTTTGGAATAATGTCTGGCGGCTGCCGCTTTGGCAGGTGTGCTACTTCGTTTTTTCGTTGTCTGCCGTTGGTCGGTGGATGGCGCTGAAAATCTTGCGAAGGGGCAACTTGAATCCCGGAAGGACGTGATCGCCATTGAGAACGCCATCGATGTTCAGCGTCGTGAACTTGGTCGGCGTGGTGTAAACCTCAACTGTTTCAGTTTTCGGGTAAACAATCCAAACGAGCTGGCAACCTGCCCGGAAGTATTCACGTCGTTTGCGGGCCATTTCCTTACGCGTGTTGTTCCTGCTGTAGATTTCAATTGCCAGATCGGGATACAAGCTTGGCACCGATTCTTCCGGAATCTCCTTGTTTGGAACCTGATCCCACGAAACGAATGACACATCGGGCAGCCGCACTAATCCACGACGGAGGCGCATCGGCGAATCGGGCCCGACAACGATCCCGAGATCTTTCGCACGGCCAAATGGCCCAAGAAACTCGATGAATAAGGCAGCAAGAAAGCCTTTACGAAACCCCATCGCTTTCTCCACCAACGTGCCATCGATCAGTTCACAGAGTCCCTCTTTTCGATCGTTGATTTGAGCCAAATCGCTTTCGCTGGCTGTGCCGGGCAACGGATCGAGGCGCACCCGCCGCGCGGGAACCCCAAGTTCGCGGATTAAATCGCCGACTGTGGTGAATCTGCCTAAAGGCTTCGCGGCACGCATCGCCCAAACTCCTCGCTATCCAATCATATCAAAACTCCCCCGTGCCCCGCTTCGACCACCAGGGCAGGTGCGTACCGCCGTCGATGGAAAGAGTCGTGCCGGTGATGTATTCCGAATCGGGGTCGACCAGGAACAAGATGCCGCGGGCGACTTCCTCGGGTCGGCACAGTCGGCCCATCGGCAGATCCTTGGCGGCGCGGGCGAGGACTTCCTCGTCGAAGTATTTGCGCTCGCCGGGGGTATCGGTCCAACCCGGATAGATTAAATTGACCCGGATCTTGTACTTGACCAACTCCAGAGCGGCGGTGCGAGCCATTTGATCGTTGGCGGCCTTCGCCATGTTGTACGCCATGCAGCTGGGCAACGCGAATTTGGCGTGTCCCGAACTGACCACCACAATATTGCCGCCTTGGTTCCGCGGAATCATCTGATTGGCAACGGCTCGAAAGCGCATAATACGGGCCCATCATCGACACTTCGATGGTCCTGCGAAAGCCCGCCATGTCCGCTTTCCAGAACAGCTCGCGGTCGGAATAGACCGCGCTGCAGACTAGAATGTCGATGCCGCAGAACTTCGTGGCGGTTTCCTGCACCATCTTTTCCACCGCCGCCTGATCGGAAATGTCGACGGGAAACTGAAGCGCCTGCCGGCCGTATGAACAAATCTTCGCGGCGGCCTCGTCGGCGGATTCGGGCAGGGAATAGTAATTCATGGCGATGTCGCAACCGGCCTCGGCCAGCGCAAGCGCGGTCGCCCGTCCGATTCCCGATGATGCCCCCGTGACCAGCGCTTTCTTTCCCAGCAACCGAGGCGAGTCGCTCATGGCGGTGGCTCCAATGAAAAAGGCCGCTTGTCGCTTAACCCGAGGCAAAGCGGCAAGCGGCACCGAAAGTTGTACGGGATTCAGTCGTCGTCGTCGTCCAGCGTCCGATCCTCATCGTCGTCGTCGAAGGTCATGCCGAACTCCATCGGATTCAGCCGCGATTGCTTGGTCAGGCCCGCCTTTTCCATCAGCGACTGGCCGAGAATGTTCTCATCCTCGGTCAGAATGGCATCGAGCGCCTTTTGGCTCGTAAGCGGCAGTTCATATTGAATCGTGTATTCGCGCTTGCCGATCGTGATCCGGTCGCCGGGCCTCAGCGGCCGGAATCGCAGTCGCTGGCCATTGACCTTGATCCCATTGAGACTATTCAAGTCGCGAACGACCCAGTAACCCTCGGGCTTGAGCGACAGTTCGCAGTGCATGCTGGAAATATTCGGGAAACGCAGGCAAATGTCGCACGATTCGCGGCGTCCGATTTTCATGGTGGGCCGTACCAAGGGAATCGCATCGCCCCCGAGTACCGGGAGCAACTCACCGAACACGGTGGATGGCATGAAGCAACTCCTGATGATCTGGATATAAGGGATAAAGAAGACTCGAAACTCCAGATTTGGCCGATCAATAAGGCCTCCACTCCTAGAATAATAACTCGTAAACCCGGTCGCGGAAATAATGATTGGGCGATTTTTCATGATCGGTCCGCTTGCCTATCGTTCGTTCAATCAGTTCCTGCGCCAGCGATTCGGCCGGAAAGTCTATCGCGTCAGCATCGACGGCGGCTTCACCTGCCCCAATGTCGATGGGAAAGTGGCCGTGGGCGGCTGCGTTTATTGCGACAATCGCAGCTTCAGCCCCAACCGCCGACTGCCGCGGCGTTCGGTGGCCGCTCAGGTCGAGCATGGCGTCGAACTCATGCGCCGCCGCTACGGCGCGGAAAAGTTCCTCGCCTACTTTCAGGCCGGAACCAACACCTACGCGCCGATCGAGAAACTCACACGCCTCTTCGACGAGGGGTTGCAGCACCCGGACATGGTGGGCCTGATGATCGGCACGCGGCCCGATTGCGTGCCGGGCCCGGTGCTCGATCTCGTGGAACGTTACACGCGGGACTGCTGGGTCTGTCTGGAACTGGGCCTGCAATCCATTCACGACCGCTCGCTCGACTGGATGAATCGCGGGCACCATTTTGATTCGTTCGTGGACGCCATGCGGCGCTGTCGCGGCCGAGGCCTGGACCTTTGCGCCACGTCATCTTGGGCCTGCCGGGCGAGAGTCACGCCGACATGATGGCCACCGCGGAGGTCTGCGCCTCGTTCGGATTGAACGGCGTCAAGATCCACAATCTGCATGTCGTCCGCGACACGCCGCTGGAAACAATGTTTCACCGCGGCGAAGTGCGCATGTTTGAGCGCGACGAGTATGTCAGTGTGGTTTGCGATTTTCTCGAACGATTGCCGGCGGACATGGTCATTCACCGGCTCAGCGGCGATGCCCCGCCCGACTACCTGGTGGCGCCGAAATGGTGCCTCGAAAAAACATCGTTGCTGGAAGCGATTCAGCGCGAATTCGAACGCCGCGGCACTCAGCAGGGCTCGCGATTCATCGCGAAGGCCGCGGTCCCGCCGAGACGGATCCCACTAGCCCTTTCGTAAAAAGCAAAGAGCCGGCGAAGTAATCCTTCGCCGGCTCGTTCAAGCATCCAGGTTGATTACTGCCGTGGGCCGGGGCCGAACGGCGGGCGCGGCGGCATGCCCGGAGCGCCTGGACCAAATTGCGGCATCATTCCAGGTCCCATCATTCCGGGGCCCGCGCCCATTCCCATCGCCGGTGAAGCGCCAAACCCAGCTCCGGGGAAGTACGGATTCCACGAGTTGCCGGTTTGCGGCGGCGGATAATACTGGGCCGCGATCGGTGCGGGCAATTGGAAGTGCGCGTCGTACGGCCAGTAGAGATACCACGGCGACGGCCTGGAACGGCGGTTGGCAGAAGCCAAAGCCCTGGTGGCCGTTGCCGAATTCCGGCGGATGATTCGCGAGGCATCCGCCATGTTTGCCGTCGCCGCAGCCACTGCCGTCGCCAAACAATTTCGAAAATAGTCCGTGGTGATGGCCGCCGCAGCCGCCGTCGCCGCAGCCGTTTGGCCCGCACGAGGGGCCGGCGACAATTGCCGGAGCGCCGGGAACGGGCGGTGGAAGCGGCTTGACCGGCGCGGGGGCTGGCGTCGCGGCCGGGGCCGCGGCGCCCTGCGTCTTGGTCGTGCTAGCGGCGGAATTGGTCGTGCCGATTGGCGTCACGCTAATGACGTGGCCGGAGCGGGTGCCAATTCGGCCCCGCAGTCCGACGCCGGCCTCGGATATCGCGGGCAACATCAAGGCGGCCAGGGCCGGCACGGCCAGCAATCTGATACGCATCATGCTCTAGTCTCCTCAAAAAATCGTCTGCGGCGCGGTTCGCCGTGGTGGGGTCGTTCAAGTTGTCCGGCAGGCGCGCCGGCGTTTGCGAAGGAATAACAGTTCGAGCCGATCACAGGCCGCGTCATTTCGGCGGCAATGGTTGAATTTGGATTGGCTGGTACGTTCTCGCCGGCTGCCGTTGGGGCGGGGGCGGGGGCGGAGAATACGGCAACACAGCCGTGGCCGTGCCAAACGCCGCGCCCGGGGCCTGCGGTTGCCAGCGGTATTCCTGCGATCCGGGTAGCCACGGATACATCGTGGCGAAATAGGAACTGTAGTCGTACAGCGGGCCGCGGGTCGGTTGGAACCAATAGCCTTCGATGCGGCCGACGCGCTTGTTGCGGCAGCCGATGCCGGCCGGAACCCACGCGAAACTCGATGATGCGACAACTCCAAGCAGCGCGAGCGCCGCCAAGCCCGACAGAAGGGTCCGTCTCATGGTGCGGTATCCAATGCGGTGTTCCCGGACCGCGCTCCGCGCGGAGCACGCCTCCATGCCCGGGGCTCACGCAACCATTGCCGATTTGCCGCTCGAGGGCCAGTGAATTGCATTCAACTTCTGGATTTGACCCGCGCCTCGCAGCGGAAGGACCGCAATGCTGGGGAGGAATTGCCCACCTGGCGCAACCTGACCGAACGAATCGAATTAGACGTGAAGTTCGAGAAAATTCTTCAAGAGTTTGGGGCCTTCGACCGTAAGAAAGCTCTCCGGGTGGAATTGCACGCCGTGCAACGGCCAAGTTTTATGGCGCACGCCCATGATCTCGCCCTCGTCGGTCCAGGCCGAGACGACGAAATCGGGCGTCGTTGAATGACTCGCGCTTGATCACGAGGCTATGATACCGCGTCGCCTCGAAGGGGTTCGACAATCCGCGGAAAACGCCTTGATTGTCATGATAGATCAGCGACGTTTTGCCGTGCATGATTCGCCAGTTGCGGACGACCTCGCCGCCGAAGACATGGCCGATGCACTGGTGGCCCAGACAGACGCCGAGCATCGGCACGTTGGGGAGCGAATCGCCGCAGCACGTCGTTGGAAATGCCGGCTTCCTTCGGCGTGCATGGCCCCGGCGAAACAATGATGTGCGTCGGCTTGAACTCGGCGACCTGCTCCGGCGTGATCTGGTCGTTGCGGCACAACGACCATCTCCAGTGTCGGGTCAATCTCCCCGAACCGCTGCACGAGGTTGTAAGTGAATGAGTCGTAGTTGTCGATGACTAGAATCATGGGTCGGCCATCGGCTATCGGCTGTCGGCTGTCGGCTGTCGGCTATCAACATTGGTGTGCGGCAACGGAAACGGAATCGGTCACATCATCGTGCCATTGGCTGAAAGCCGAAGGCCGAGAGCCGATGGCCGAAAGCCGAATCTATCCTTGTCGTTCCGGGCGAGCCTGGGCGCTGTTCGCCTTGAGGTCGAATTTGTCCTTGGCGTCCTCCGCGCTCACTTTCGTAAGCAATTCGGGCGACGCGGTGATATCGTACCAGGCGCCGTCCGCGAAATCGATCAGCGCCTTGCCGCTCCAATTGACCGTCACCACGCGGCCAATCCGATTCTCGAAGCGCTTCAACTCGGGTCGAACCGGATTGATTTTCACGAACTGGTCGGTCCATTCGTTCTTGAGCGATTCAATTTGATCGGCAGTCGGAGTAATCATGGCTCGTTGCTTTCAGTCGTTCGAGCGATCATTGAAAGAGGTTGCTTTCCCGCGGCGGGGCAGCAAAGTCCAGCCGTTTGACGAATTTGCACGCGTCCTCGGCGCCCTACTCGCGATCCATGTCCCGGGTCGCGCCAATCCGACCGACAGGGCGCCATCATATCCGATCGATTCAGCGCACGGATGATCGCCTCCCAGTCGATGCCGCCATGGCCCGGCGAGCGGAATTCCCAGCCGCGGCGCGGGTCGCCCGGCGGCAGGCATGAATTCAATACGCCCGTGCGGCCATTGAGATTTAACATCGCGTCCTTCATATGCACGTGAAAGATCCGGTCGCGGAAATCTTAGCAAAAACTCGACCGGATCCACGCCTTGCCAGTGCAAATGGCTCGGATCGAATAGAAATCCGAATTCCTCGCGGCCGTCGAGCGCGTCGAGCGCCACCTCGGCGCTGTATAAGTCAAAGGCGATTTGCCCGGGGTGCACTTCCAGGGCGAAGCGGACGCCGCATCGCGGCAGAGGTCGAGAATCGGATCCCACCGGCCGGCGAATCGTGCGAAACGCTTCGCTCACCCGCTGCGACGAAGGGCCCGGCCAGCCGGCGATATACGACCAGATCGGCGAACCGGTGAAACCGGCGACGACGCCCGCGCCGAGCTTTTCGGCCGCCCGCACGGTCGCGAGCATCTCCTCGACCGCTCGCTCGCGCACGCCCTCGGGTTCGCCATCGCCCCAGACATGCTCGGGCAAGATATCGCGGTGCCGTTCGTCGATCACGTCGCCAACCGCCTGGCCGACGCGATGACCGCTGATCACCGGCACTTGCAAATCGTGCCCGGAGAGCAGTTCAAGCTGCTTCGAGCAATAGTTCTTTTCGCCGTGCGTTCGTTGGATTTCGAGATGATCGCCCCAGCAGGCGAGTTCGAGACCCTGGTAGCCCCAATCCGCGGCCCGCGCCGCCAACTCGTCCAGTGGCAAATCGCTCCACGGGCCGCTGAACAGCAATACGGGGCGAGGCATGCAACTTCCTCGATTCGCAACTCCGTAGCACAAGCGTCTCGCTTGTGCTACGAGCCGATTTTCTCGGTCGTCAGCTCGTCGGTCCGTCCGGCGATGTCGATGATTCGGGTGGCGGCGGCTCCGGCGGAGGCGGTTCCGGCGTGGTCGCGGTGATCCCGGTTTGCGCCGACGGTTCCGTTTGCGTCATCGACCGATCTTGCCGCACGCTGATCGACTCTTGCAACTGCGATGTCCCGACCGGCGCAATCTCCGGCTTCTGCACCGGCATCGTCGGCGGACCGCCAAAAATATCCTCTTCGTCGCTCTCTTCCAGGTAGACCTCGTCGAGATCCATTTCGTCCACGCGTTTTCGCATCAGGAGATAGATCATGCTGCTCGCGGTCCAGAAGAAACTGTAACCGAAGCCCAAGACCATCAGGAACAGCAGTGTGATCCAAAACGACACCATGGCGGCGCCCACCTTCTGATACCACCACATGCCGGCGTGCCAGTTCTGGCTTTCCTCCTCCGCCAGCCGCAGGGCTTCGACGCGGTTTTCGGGGATCGTTTGCGGCCCCGGACCGACCAGGTCGCCCCGGTGTTGTTGCATGCTCAATTCGCTATTCATCCTGGCCAGGTCGCCTCCCGGACTTCCCTCCAAGAGCACTTCGCGCCAGCCGAACGAAGTCGGCGTGTAAATAAACAGATACTCCGGGCTGCGGCCGGCATACTTGATGCCCGGCGTGTAGCTCATTCCCCATTTGCCGAGATAAACCGTCAGCGAACCCACGAAGCCGACGAAAAACACGACCACCGCTCCGTAGAGAATCGCCAGCAGGCTATAGCCGATGTAGTTCCACGGCGATGTGAATACGTAGTTGTAAGAGCGAGTGAGGGCGTCGAGCGTGTCGCTGCCCTCGGTGCTGATGGTTGGATACATCAGGGGATAGCCGACCAACCCGACCAAAAGCAGCGCCATCCCCAGGCCGATCAAGATCATCACCGGCCAGAAAAGCCCGCTCACGAAGATGTCGCCCACGAATGGGATCATGTGCAATAGGCCGAAAATAGCCGACACAATCACCAGCACAAAGACCAGGATGAGCGGAACCAGCGGCCCCAGCAAGTAGGAAACATATCGCCGCGTCACGAATTGCATCGATTCCTTGACGGTGACAGAATCCTTGCCGGCCAGTTCCACGGCGGCCATCCGCGTAATCGCGCCGCCGAAAAACGCCCACGTCGCCAGGGTCCATAGGACGATCAGCAGCAGGTAAGCACGCGTGTACGAACCGGTGTTGGGATTGAGCAATTCGACGATCGGCGTCAGGAATTTCACGAGCGGTTCGAGCAGCACCGGCACTTCCCGGGTAATGAACCAGTCGGCGAACTGTCCGCGATCCCACGGGCGGCCGGTTTTCCCCGTAATCAGCAGGAATGGATTCGGTCCGCGGTCTTCGAACCAGGGCGCGGTGCGGAGCATGCCGCCCCAGACGGTTCTCGGCGGCCGCTGTGTCCCGCTTTCCGGGGCGTACTCGACGGTAGCGTAACTCGAGCCCGCCAAACGATGAAACTGCAGCCAGAAATCGCTGTCTTCGTTAAACGTGTGATTGAGTTCGGCCTGCTCCGCGGCCTGCTTCCGGTCGTAATCTTCCTTCGGTTTGCCGGGCTCCTTGCGTTCGAGTTCGGCAATGGGGCGCGCCGTGTATTCCGTGCGTTTTGGCTGGGAGTATCCGCCGTACGCCGCCCATGACAATAGCCACCAGCCGCCCGACATGACCAGGATGCCTGCCGCCGCCAGCAATAATTTTCGCGGGTCCAGTGCGACGCGAAACGTTCGAAATAAATTCGGGAACAACCACGCCTCGCGCGCGCGGCGGAAGATGCGAATCGATCCTCGGCCATGCGTTTAGCTCCTGCCGTGTCTCGTGAACGGTTCGATTTGGAGAGGCCATTATAGAGCGGTGAGCCGAAAGTGGTCAGTAGTCAGTTGCCGGTCGTGCGTTGTTCTTTGTAAGTTGTTCTTTGTCAGTTGTTCTTTGTAAGTTGTTCTTTGTCAGTTGTTCTTTGTCAGTTGTTCTTTGTCAGTTGTGAAATCGTTTCTTACCACGGACAAAGGACCACGGACAAAGGACAAAGGACAAAGGACAAAGGACAAAGGTCAAATGGAAAAAGCCCGTCTGCTGGCACAGGCGGGCTCGTTCGGCTTCCCGAATCCAGAGTGTCCCGTCCTTTAGAAGGACAGGGCGGCGCCGAACGTGATGCCGTCGAAATATCGCAGGGCCTTACGTTCGAAGATCGGGTGATTCTCGGCGGCGGCCGGGACATTCGGCGGGACGCCGAAGTCGTTGTTGTTCTGCAGATTCCCATAGTTAAAGGCGATCGGCCGCGGCGCGTTCACTGTGTTCATGAAGGCCAGGGAGTTCCAACCAAGCCGGATCTGCACGCCGGCAATCGGATACCAGGTGATCTGGATGTCGCCGCTAACCATCGGCACGAAGGTATATTCGGTTCGCGACAGCTTCGTGGCAGTCGTGCGGTCGGCCAACTCGTAACTGGCCCGCTCCTTGACCACATCGACCATCGGCGAGAAGTCGCCCTTGAAGCCGATCGAGAAGGCGCCAATGCGGCCCGCGGTGCCGATGTAGAACTCCTGCTCGCAGCCGATCGTCGGGCCGTACATGCGGTTCGACACGATATTGCTGTAGATTGCCACATCGAACGGACCGGCCTGTCCCAAGGCGTCTTCCGAGACCGTACGCCACTTGAACCGTTCCCAGATCCATGAGAATCGAGTGCCCGCGGTGATGAACGTGCGGCTGACCGAGTCGCTGCGGACCGGAACGCGGTAGGTGATGTCGCCCTGGTCGTAGTGCTGCTCAAAGGTGATGGTCATGGAGTTGGCGGCGTTCCAGATGCCATAGGTCGCGCCGGGGTTGCCGACGCCCAATTCTTGGGCCTCGCCGGCGTAGTTGTTCGGGAAGTTGTAGACCGGCGCGGTCAAGAAGGTATCAATCAAGAGCGGACCGACCGCGAAGCCAGGTGGGATAATGTCCGCGCCGGCCTGGTAGGTGCCGGTCTGGACATGCCGCCAACGAGCCTCGACCGCGGAACCATCCTCGAATCGCCAGCCGACGGTGGTGGCGAAACCGGGCTGGTACGTGCGCGTGCCGTTCAGGTCGGCCACGTTCAGGGCCGGCGTGCCGGTTCCCAAAAACGTGCCGGGCGCGCCCGGAGGCCCGGGGATGAAGATCGGCGTCGCCCCCGGCGCGGGAATGATGTACGTGCCGCCGATGTCGGCTTGCACGGACCCATCCACATCGACGAAGCCGCGGCGAGCCACCACCTGGTTCGACAGGTCGCGCGTCTGCCGATACATGATGAATTCCAGTGCCGAATAGAATCCCCCGCCCTCGGGGAACCTGTTGTAGATCGGCAACGGAATGATCGGGTCCTCGCGCCCCACGTCTAGACCCGGCGTTTGACCTTTCACCGCGGCCGGCGCCAGAGCCAGGCCCCAGGTGAGCACGAGCGCTATCCATCCAGCTCTCGTTCGCATTGGACTGTTCTCCTCCGTGACGGTGCCGCCTGTGCCGGCAACCACGCCCCTTACCCCCCGAGGCACGATTGCGCGTTGGCCCGGTCGGGCCCGTCCGGTCCCGCCCGCCATATGGCTTGCGACTTTCTTTAGGGAAGTCGCATCTCCATACCGACCGGGGCCGTGTTGTCAAGTGTGGATTCGGGAAAACCCACCTTTTGGTTACCACCCTTCCATTCGGCATAACCGGAGCATTCACTACAGTCGGAATTCCGGGAAATGTTCGCGAATTCGATTCGGGGTGCGCCCTTACAAACGATAAACTTCCGCCAAATCGCCTGCTTGCGTGCCCCGCCAAGATGATGGGGTAAAAAGAGCAGTTTTTGCTTGACGGGGGAGCTTGACTGCCACTAACCTGATAATGTTGTGCGGATTTGGTGTCTTTCCGCGTATAGTAGGGTAAAGTTTTACCAACGAATGCCCCGGATGGGCGTTTTTGTCGTGGGGAAGAGTTAGGGTGCGGGCTTCCGATCGCGGATGAGCCCAGTTTCACGGAAATCCATGGCATCCATTTGAGGCAATCTATGTCCATTCAAAAGAAAACGTTCTCCTGGCGCCGGATCGCCATGATTCTGGCGCGCTGTCGGTTTTGTCGATGGCGGTTTATGGCCAGGGAATCCGTCCGCCGCATGTGGTCCGCGGAACTCGACCAATCCAAAATGTGGGCCAGCAAAACAACAACGGAATCATTTTCATTCCGCATTACGCCCTGATGCCGGGCCGGCCCGTGCCCGGCTCGTTGCGGCCCGGCACCACCGCTCCGCAAGGCCCGGGAGCTCAGAGTTTCACTGGCGGCCAAATCGTTGGAAACGCCACCGGAAATAACGGCAACAATGGCGGTAACGGCGGCGGCCTTGGTGGTGGCGGTCTCGGTGGCGGCGGTCTGGGGGGCGGTGGATTGGGCGGTGGCGGCCTGGGTGGCGGTCTCGGCGGCCTGGGTGGCGGCCTTGGCGGCCTCGGCGGCGGCTTGGGTGGCCTCGGCGGCGGCGGCTTGGGCGGCGGCGGCTTTGGCGGTGGATTGGGTGGCGGCCTGGGCGGCGGCGGCCTGGGCGGTGGCCTTGGCGGCGGCTTGGGCGGCGGCGGCGGCTTGGGCGGCGGCGGCACTGGCTCCACCGGCTTAGGCGGCGGCGGCGGCACTTTCCAGCAGCCCAGCATCGGACCCGGATACATCGGCGCCGGCGGACTCGGTGGCGGCCTTGGTGGCGGTCTCGGTGGCGGCCTGGGTGGTCTGGGCGGCGGCTTGGGCGGCGGCCTGGGTGGTCTGGGCGGCGGCTTGGGCGGCGGCATCGGTGGCATCGGCGGCGGCGGCTTCGGCGGCGGCGGCATTGGCGGCTTCGGCGGCGGCGGCATTGGCGGCTTTGGCGGCATGGGCGGCATCGGCGGCGGCAAGATCGGCTTTTCCGGCTTCTACGGAATGTGATGCGGCTTGAAATGCAATGCTCCTTTCACGGCCCGCGATCGGTTTCTCCGGTTGCGGGCCGCGTCATTTCCAGGCTCTCATTCTCACTGGCTCTCGTCGCGGCCCTTCTCGCGTTCCCTCCGCGTTGCCGCGCCCAGAAATTCGATACCGCCGCCATCGATCGCGAAGTCCAATCCACAATGCGGCTCTGGAACGTTCCCGGCGTCGCTCTTGTTATCGTCGGTCCGAAAAAGACTTACCTCAAAGGCTATGGCGTCCGTGAAGTTGGAAAATCCGACCCGATTTCAGCTGACACGATCTTTCCACTCGCCTCCTGCACCAAAGCCTTCACCTCGTTGGCTCTCGCAATGCTGGTTGACGACGGCAAGCTGAACTGGGACGATCCCGTTCGCAAGCACCTGCCGGACTTTCACTTGGCCGATCCCAAAGCCGACGCCCTGGTCACTGTCCGCGACTTGCTCTGCCACCGCACCGGCGTCGGCGGGCACGACTTGCTTTGGTATCGCGCGCCCTGGAGCCAAGACGAATCGATCCGGCGCATCCAGAAAATGCCACCCCGCGGTCAGTTTCGATCGAGCTTCGATTATCAGAGCATCATGTACATGGCGGCCGGAAAAATCGTGGGCAAGTATCATCCCCGCGGTTGGGCCGGCTTTGTTCGCGAGCACATTCTCCAGCCGCTCAAAATGACACCATGTCTCTCGACGGCCGAGCTAACCAAATTCGGCGACGTGGCCAGCGGGCACCAATCGGGTCGTGACGGGCCGGTGGTTATGCCGAGCTATCCGATTCCGGAACCCAATCCCGCCGGCTCGGTCTTCATCTCGGCGCACGACCTGGCAAGTTGGCTTCGTTTTCAAATCGGCGATGGCACGTGGGACGACAAGCGGCTGGTCAAGTGCGAGAATTTAGAAGAGACCCATAAGCCGCAGACGATCATTCCGATGAGGGGCATCGCCAAGCTATTGAATCCGGAAACGGTTCAACTCACCTACGCGATGGGTTGGGTCGTGCAGGATTATCGCGGCGTCAAGGTGATCGGCCATAGCGGCTGGATCGACGGCTTTCGCGTTCAACTCACGCTGCTGCCTGAATATCACCTGGCGTTCGCGATCCTCGCCAACCTCGACGGCACGCGCATGAATCTGGCGCTGTCGAACCGGATCATCGACATGCTCCTGGAACTGCCGGAGAAGAATTGGAATGCCTACTTCGCGGAAGTGCTGGCGCGGGAAGCGCAGAGAAACAGGAAGCGGCCCGGCGGCGCACCGCCGCCCGCCGACCGTACACGAAGCCGTCGCTGCCGCTGGCCGACTACGCCGGCGATTACGAACATCCCGCCTACGGCATCTGCAAGGTCCGGCTGAAGGGCGACGACTTGGTCTGGGAGTGGAGCTCGTTCAAGGAGAGGCTCGATCACTACGACGGCGACACGTTTGAAATCCACGAGCGCTTGCTAGGAAATTCACTCGCGACCTTTCAAATCACCGGCAAGAAAGTGACCGGGCTGCACGTCCTCGACCTGGACTTCAAACGGCGGTAAGCTCGGTTTCGACTTGTTTGTCGGGTTCGAGTTTTGGATACACGCCGAAACTGAAAACGATGCCGCCGATCAAGCCAATCACCACCAGGTTGACAAACGACAACAGCCCCAGGCTGACCGACGCGGCGGGCGGCACGCCCAAGGGCGCCAGGAACAAACTTAGGCTCGCCTCGCGGACGCCAATCCCGTTGATGCTGATCGGCGCCCACGTCAACAGCGTCATGATCGGAATGATGGCGCAGAAATAAACCAGCGGGACCGGATGGCCCAAACCCCGCGATAGCATCCACATGGAGCTGAACATCAGCAAATACATGGCGAACGCCAGGGCGACCGAAGTCAGAAAGGCGAGCCGATGCCGCCAGTAAATGGCGACCGCGCTGGCCAAGGTCTCGGCGTAATGCTGCACGCCTTGCAGCCATTTTGATTTCGCGGATCGCAGTCGGCGACTCAGCCAGCGCGACATCAAGAGCAGCAACAGCATGCCGACCAGGAATCCGCCGGACACGACCAAAACGATCGGCAGCAGCCACGGCGGAAACATGGAAGAATCAACGATGCTGCCCACGAGCGCCATCGCGAACAAAACAGCCATGCCGCCCGATTGCTCCACGAAGACGCTGATCATGGCGCAAGCGCGCATCCCGCGGCCGCTGTCGAGAAATAACGCGCGGGCCAAATCGCCGCCGAGCGTCGAGGGCATGAACAAATTGATGAACAGTCCGACAAATTCCAGGCCGATGCAACGCAACGTGGAATCGTGAAATCCCAGCGGGCGAACGAGAATGTGCGCAGCAGCCCCACCACGAACTGGGCGGCGATCGAGGCGCCGATCGCGCCGAGCCACCATTCCCATTGCAAATTGCGCCAGGTCGCGGTGAGCGTCGCCCAATCCAAGAAGTAACAGAGCCAGCCGAGGATGCCCGCGCTAATGGCGACGCGCAACCACACCGACTGAACCACGCGCTTCAGGATTTGGCGAGAGCCGGACTTAGTTGAGGACATTCAACGCTCGGACGGCGGGACGCGGGACATCGCGGGAAATGGAAGCCTGCGGTTCGGGCTCATCGATTAATTCATAGAAAACATTCCGTTGCCGCGGGATCCATCCCAGTTCGCGAATGGATGACTTAATCTGGTCGAGAGTGAGATAGTGCACCGTGCCCGCCGCCGCGACCACGTTTTCCTCGATCATCAGCGAGCCCATGTCGTTGGCCCCGAAGAGCAGGGCGAGTTGCCCGATTTTCTGTCCCTGCGTCACCCACGACGATTGAATATTCGCAATGTTGTCCAAATAAAGCCGCGAAATCGCCTGCGTCTTCAGATACTCATAAGCTCCCGCGGCGGGATGATTGGCCATCTTGTGCCCGGGTTGAAAAGTCCAGCAGATGAACGCCGTGAATCCGCCCGTCTCATCCTGCAATTGCCGCAACCGTTCGAAGTGCTCGATTCGTTCGGCGACCGTCTCGACATGGCCGAACATCATTGTTGAAGTCGATCGGCCGCCCAGGCGATGCCATTGGCGATGCACTTCGAGCCATTCGTCGGTCAAAACTTTGTTCACGGTGAGCGCATGGCGAACGCGATCGACGAGGATCTCCGCGCCGCCGCCCGGCAGGCTCCCCATCCCCGCGGCCTTCAATCGCTGCAACACCTCGACCAGCGGCAATTTGTTCAACTTGTGAAAGTGCCAGATCTCCGACGCGCTGAAGGCGTGTAAATTGACCGTGGGGAATTTCGCTCGCAGATCGCGGAGCAATTCCTCGTACCATTCCAATTTCAGCGATGGGTGATTGCCGCCTTGAAGGAGGATTTGGTTGCCGCCGAGGGCGATGGTCTCCTCGATCTTCTTATAAAGCTCCTCGCGCGGCAGCACGTAAGCGTCTTCGTCGGACGATTTGCGATAGAAAGCGCAAAAGTCGCACACCGCGGCGCAGACATTCGTGTAATTGATATTGCGATCGATGTTATAGGTTCGATACGGCTCCGGATGCAGGCGGCGCGACACGGCGTCGGCGGCGCGGCCGAGCGCATGAATGTCGCGGCAATCGAACAGCGCCAACCCCTCCTCGGGCGTCAGCCGCTTGCCGTCAACGGCTTTCGACAAGATCTCGTTGACCGTAGTAATCAAGGCTCACTCCTCGCCGGGCCAGGCCCAGCTCGCAGGCCAGCGCATAAAACTGCTGCAAACCCGCCTGCTCGCGCGCCCCAAGTCAAACTGAATGATCGTCTGCAAATATCGGCGGCAAAATCCCGCGTCGAGCCCGAGAACCTTCGCCTCGCGCTGGGCGATTTCGCCGATCCGCTCCAGTCCCTGCCGCTTCGCCTCGTGCAGCGCCTCCTCAGCGGCGCCGAGTTCCACGCCCGAACGCACCGCCCAAAAGGCGTAGACAAACGGCAATCCGGTCCACTCATGCCATTCCTGGCCGAGGTCATAAGCGTGGGTAAATCCCGGCATGCAGGCCCGCATCGCCCGATCGCCAATCAGCAGGACCGCGTCGGCGTCGATTTTTTCCGGGTCAGTCTCCAGCGGTAACGGCACGCACTCCGGGCGAATCCCATGCCGCTTCGCGCAAATGATTTTTGTCAGCGCAGCGCTGGTCCGTGATCCCTCATCCAGCGCAATTCGCTTGATCTTCGCCCACGGCGACCGGCTGAAGAGCGTCACGCTCAAAACCGGCCCGCGCGACGCGATGGCGATGCCGGGGACGATGGAATAGCCGCGGGAAGGCCCGGTTTCAACTTCCCGACTATCGCCGGAGAATTCAAAGCTTGGCCGGGGTTCGACCCCCCCCAGCCCCCCCCGAGTCGGGGGGGGCTGGGGGGGTCGAACCCCGGCCAACATGCCGACGGAAGAGTGCTGCTGGCCGTACCCGCCCGGAAATATTCGATCACCGGAATCAAACCAACATCGATTTTTCCGCTCGCCAGCTGATCCGCCAACCGGCTCGGCACCTCCAGCGACAAGGCGATTTCCGGCGCGATCGATTCCAAGTTCTCGATGAGCGGCTTCGTGTTCAAATAATTGACCGCCCCGACCCGAATCGGCTCGCCCATGATCTTCTCTCTTTCCAGTGGTCCCGAAATTATATGGACCCGCTCGAATAACCGCAGGATATGCCGAAAGTTCACGGATGAATGAAACCGAGAAGGATCGCAGTCACTCGCCAAAACTACTGCGCCCGCGATTTCAATGCTTTCTGCAGTAGCTCGTCATAGAGCCTTCGCGCCTATTCGAGAGGCAATGGTGCGACTCGGTCCACATATTCATGAAATCCGGATTGTAAATCGGCCAACTCAGTTTCTTCCTCGTCAGTCAACCCGTGGTCGTACTTTTTGTGTACAAGCTCTATCCGTGCTGATTCTTCTCCTCGGTCCACTCGCCGGAGTTCACGCGCATTTCGCCACCAAGTTCCCCGTCATCCGGAATACCTTCAATGACGCAAATCGCCGGGTCCTCACCCGCCGCACGAAGCAAATCATCGAGCTGTGCTGGGTCAGTCGAGCTCGCCGCGACTCGCGAGCCGTCCGGGCTCCATGCCACCCATCGGCCGGCGTGTTTTGGAAGATCCTCCGCGGGCACTCTGGCCCGATTGGCAAGGAACCGTCGGCGATTCTCCAGATACTTCGGCATGTCCGGAGGCATCATTTTGTCTCCCGCTGACCGTCAGTTCCCCAATGCGGGCAGCAATTTTGGACTCATGTTCCGGTCAAGAAGCGAACGCGGCATCCGTGTTCCCTCTCCTTGTCCGCTGCGAACGAAGCGTTGAATCGCGAGTCATTATCTTGAAATACGATCACATAGCCTATCCGGCAGACTCCATCCCTGAGGTATCGGCCGATTTGTCTCGCATCCTCTTCGACTTTCTGTCTCCCCTTTTCGGGCTCACCATAAGTAGAAGGCGCGGCAGCATGTAAAAGTCGGAGAGATAGGCGAATTCCACACAAGCGTCGAACTGAAATTCTTTCGGCTTTGCGGGAAGCTGGGCGCGTTGCAGGTCCTGTTCCTTCACCAGCGTGAGATCAGCACACCACCGGTCGGATATTCCCCCTTCATGTGGCAATTCAAACAGCCATCGCGAGGAAGAGACCTGATGATGCATGTCTTCCCACGCAATGCCGGCCTCGTTGAGAAAACGTGCGAAGTGCATCACACAGTCTTGTTCAGAGAGAATTGCCGGGAATTTTCGTCCAACGCACTTACCGAGATTTACTCGCGTCTGAAATGGAACGAGTCTTCGGTACCACTTCTCCGCCCGATCGCAGGCCGTTTCAATGGCGTCTTCGGCCCAGTTTCCCATGAAAGTCTCTCCAGTGCCCGTCAAAGTCAAGTTTGTTTCACAAGCACGACGTTTGCTGATTGTAAACCGGCGCCGACCGCAGATCAAAGATTTCGCTTGAATCGTTGACGCCTTGCGCATAATGAACACCCGTTCCCCAGCGGGAGGTTGTCCCATGCCGTTGCCCGAATCGACCCTGCAAAAACTCAACCGCGTTTTTGAATTTCAAGGCCTCCGCGAGGGGCAGGAGGAAGTCGTCTCGCGGCTGCTGGCGCGGAAATCCGTGCTGGCGATTTTCCCCACCGGCGGCGGCAAGAGCCTCTGCTATCAACTCCCCGCCCTCGAATTCCCCGAACTCACCGTCGTCGTCTCGCCGCTCATCGCCCTGATGAAGGATCAGATCGATTTCTTGCGCAGCAAGGGCATCGCCGCGGCCCGAATCGATTCGTCGCTGACCGAGACCGACTATCGCGCGGCGATGGATGAACTCATCAATGGCCGCCTCAAGCTCCTGTATGTCTCGCCCGAACGGCTGAGCAACGAAAAGTTTCAGCAGACCCTGCGGCGATTGAAACTGGCCCTGCTCGCGGTCGATGAGGCGCATTGCATCAGCGAGTGGGGCCATAATTTCCGGCCCGAGTATCTGAAGCTCGCCAAGGTGGCCCGCGAGTTGGGCGTCCCGCGCGTGCTGGCGCTCACCGCGACCGCGCCGCCCGCCGTCGCCTCCGATATCGCGAAATCGTTCGGCATCGCCGAGGCCGATGTCGTTCGCACCGGTTTCTATCGAAAGAATTTGCAACTGTATGTCACGCCTTGCCCGCCCGAGCAAAAGCTCCGCCTGCTGATCGATCGGCTGAAAACCCATCCGCGCGGGCCGACGATCGTCTATGTCACCCTGCAAAGGACCGCCGAAGAGGTCGCGGGCGAACTCGCTCGGGCCGGCTTTCCCGCTCGCGCCTACCACGCCGGCATGGAAAACGACATCCGGGCGGTGATCCAGGATTGGTTCATGCTCGCTCCCAATGCGATCGTCGTCGCCACCATCGCCTTCGGCATGGGGATCGACAAGTCGAACATCCGGGCGGTTTATCATTACAACCTGCCGAAGACCCTCGAGAACTATGCCCAGGAAATCGGCCGGGCCGGCCGCGACGGCGAACCGTCGCGCTGCGAACTGTTCGCCACCCCCGCCGACTGCGTCACGCTGGAAAACTTCATCTTCGGCGACACGCCCACCGCTGAATCGATCGCCGCCCTCGTCGATGACCTCCTCAATCGCGGCGACACCTTTAATGTCTCCGCCTACGAACTTTCGGGCCTGTACGACATTCGCCCGCTGGTGCTCGAAACCGTGCTCACCTATCTCGAACTCGATGGCGTCCTCGCCGCCACCGGGCAGTTTTTCGACGAGTATCGCTTCCGGCCGCTGAAATCATCGACTGAAATCTTGAATAAGTTCGATCCGCAGCGGGCCGAGTTTCTTCGCAAGCTGTTCGCCTCGTCCCGGCGATTGCAAACCTGGTTCATGCTCGACGTGCAAAAAGCGATGGCGGCGACGAAAGAGCCGCGGCAAAAAATCATCGCCGCGTTGAACTATCTGGAAGAGCAGGGCTATTTCACGCTCAAACTTTCCGGCTCGCGCCTCGGCTTTCGCAAATTGAAGGAGCCGGTCCGCGATTATTTGCTCCAGACGATGGCGAAGCGCTTCGAAGAGCGCGAACGCCGCGACCACCAGCGCCTGCGGCAAGTGCTCGAATACGCCGGCCACCCCGGCTGCCGCACCTGCTTCTTGACGCGCTATTTCGGCGAGGACCTCCCGAACGATTGTGGCCACTGCGGCTGGTGCGAAGGCGACCGCGCCGCGCTGCCGCCCCCCGCCGCGACGAGAACCCTAGGTGAATCCGAAGCCCAACTCGTCCGCGCCCTCCGCGGCAAACGCCTCGCCGCCTTCGCGACGTCCAGGCAAATCGCCCGCTACCTCTGCGGCCTCCCCTCGCCCGCGGCGCAACGAGCGAAACTGACCAAGGAACCCGCGTATGGTGCGCTGAGCGAGGTGCCGTTTATGCAGGTACTGGAATGGATTGAGGGGGTGAGGTGAAAGAACGCTAATTTAGTTCAATGATGAATACCAAGTGAGGCGGAACGCCCATGCCCGATTTCCGAGACGTCGATTCGCGCGATCTGCGAGTGCCGCCGTCGTGCCGGCAAGGTGCGGACCTGACGAAGCTCAATCGGCAAATCGCCTTGTTCGGCGTTCCGCTGCCGGAATGCCGCCGCCCTGGGCTTATGAGGGGACTGACAGTGTGGTTGTGTTGTACAATGGCGTCACACGCGCCACGCGAATCGCAAAGTTGGCGCCGGGCAGGCTCATCCGAGTCGAGGTAATCGGAAAGCTCCCGAAAGCATTGGATTCGGAACCGAAAATCGGAGACCTCATCCCATGACACCCGAAATTCAACGCGAAGCTTTGGCGCTGCTCGCCGAAATCTGGGCGATGTCTCCCGATGTGCGGCTTGGACAGTTATTCGCTCATCTCGGCTTTCTCGGCGAGGCCCACCTCGGCCGCGGTCTTGGCGACATCGATGATGATGAGATGCTGTCCATTCTCTATCGCCATCGGGCCGAGCTGCTCGCGCGATCGCCGAGCCAACAGGCTGGCGTGGCGTGAAGCGGGCGGCTGAGCGGAGTGAAAACTCATGCCAAACGATCCGGCATTTTTCTTAGCCGCGGAGCGGCGACCGATGGTTGCCAGGGGTGAAACCCCTGGAACTTTGTAATTGTACCCATTTTTAGCCGCGGAGCGGCGACCGATGGTTGCCAGGGGTGAAACCCCTGGAACTGAAACCCGTGAAAATCGTGTCCGTTTCCCCATCGCCCGCGAAGCGGGCGATCAAACGAGCCCCTTCGGGGCTCGCGAGCGGATGTTGGCGACCCGCGTACCAGGGGTTTCACCCCTGGCTACCATCGGTCGCGGCTCCGCGGCTAAAAATGCGTTTCACACCTTTTCCTTCTCAGGGGTTTCACCCGTGGCTACCATCGGTCGCCGCTCCGCGGCTAAAAATGCGTATCACAACTTTTCCTTCTCAGGGGTTTCACCCGTGGCTACCATCGGTCGCCGCTCCGCGGCTAAAATCCATTCTGGTTCTTGACCGATAAGAAAATCCGTATCATCCGTCAAATCCGTGTTCTAGTTCTCGCTCATTCACCTTGCCTCAATCCCTGCCTCGCGACTTCACATCTTTCGCCTGACCGCAATCTTTTCTCGCCGTGTACGCCGATTCTGCGGATCGCGCGGTTTCAATTCGCAATCATCACTTTCATTATGAGACAAGTATGGATTGAGAACCGCCGATGTCTGATGCAACAGCACGTGGGCACGGTTTGGTTGTGCCTGTCGTCACGCTGTTCAAACTCAAAGCTTTGCATCTGGGAGCGGACATTGGAGGATTCGCCATGTCATTTCGACATTTGTCTCTGGTCGCCATCACCGTAAATCTCATCCCGATCGCCATCATGAGTCAGGCGCGCGCCCAGGAGGTGCGCTGGCGCGAATCGTACTCGGCGGCGTATCAGGAATCACAACGCACCGGCCGCCCGCTCCTGATGAAGTTCGGCACCGAGGCCTGTTTCTGGTGCCAAAAACTCGAAGCCACCACGATGCGCGTGCCGCAGGTCGCGAAACTGATCAATGAGAAATTCATCCCGGTGAAGATCGACGCTCGAGTCGAGGCCGATCTGGCGAACGCCGTCGCCGTGCAGAGCTTTCCGACCATGTTTGTCCTCGCCCCGGATCGCACTATCCTGACCCGCTACGAAGGCTATGGCGAAGCGACGGAGATTCTTGGATTCCTCAATGATGGGCTGGCCAAGGCGCCGACGCCCAAGGCCGACTTGATCGCCAACGCGGCGAAGAACTCGAAGAAGCCGGGGCCGTTCCGAGTCACCGGCCGTGAACCGGGCGACAAGCTCGACGCCGAGGCGACCGCCGCCCGCGGGCTGCGAGCGTCGCGCATGCTGGCCCAGGCCCAGAAGGATTTCGCGGGCGGGCTATTCCTGGCCGCGCTCGAACGCAGCCGCGCAATTGTCAATGATTTCGCGAATACGAATGAAGCCGCCGAGGCCCAGAAGCTGATCAACCGGATCGGCGGCGATCGTGACCGCCTGCAAGCGATCAGTGCCGATGTCGGCGCCGGCCTCGCCGATCTGTATCGCAAACTGGCCGACGACGCCGACCGCGCCGGCCAGACCGACGCCGCCGAGGAATATCGTCAACAGGCGAGCAAGTTGGCGGATGTGCTGGGCGCGAAGAAGTAAGCAAGGATGAATGGAACGGATCGCCGGCGGGAGAATGAAACCATTCTCCCGCCGGCGTTTTTTGTTTGTCTTTGTAGCCGCACGGCTTCAGCATGCGGCGAGAAGTCCCGTAGCGGCGGCATCTTGCCGCCGGCAACGGCAAGATGCCGCCGCTACGAAACTCGCATGATCTAATGTTCACTATATCGATCGACAAAGTCGAACGCCGCCAAGGGTGGTACGCGCGCACGGTTGGCGCTCTTGGCACCTGTCCGTCTGCCAAGCAGAAAACCGCGGTTTTTTTTGTTGCGGAATCGAAAGGCTGCCAATCGCAATCGTTGGCGGTCTTCAAATCCATTCCGACCGCTTGCGGGCCGAATGAAAAAGAACGATAATGACCATGTCTCACCACCATGCCAATTTGGCATCCCGCCGGTTTGATTTCAGGATTGTCGCATGTTCATGACAAATCGCACCTCGCGCCGATTGTTGGCCGCGATCGCCGTTTTGCTTCCGCTTTCATTGCTCGCGCTGAATCGCCGGGAATCGCGGGCGGCGGAAAAGCCGGCCGCGATCGATTTCAGCCGCGACATCCGGCCGATCCTTTCCGATCATTGCTTCGCCTGTCATGGCCCGGACGAGAAAGCACGCAAAGCGAAACTTCGCCTGGACAATCCGAACGGCGCATTTGCGGAACTGCGCGACGGCGGCCATGCCATCGTGCCGGGCAAACCCGCCGAAAGCGTGCTGATTCGAAAGATCACCGCGACCGATTCATCCAAGCGAATGCCGCCTGCCAGTTTCCACAAGCCGCTCAAAGCCGACCAGATCGCCAAGCTCGAACTGTGGGTCGAGCAAGGCGCGAAATGGGCCGGGCACTGGTCGTTTCAGCCGATCGTGCGCCCGGAGATTCCAAAGGTGAGCGAACCCGGTTGGGTCCGCAATCCGATCGACGCGTTCATTCTCGCCAAACTTGATGCCGAACACTTGGGGCATTCCCCGGAGGCGGTGAAAACCGCATTGATTCGCCGGGTGACGCTCGACCTCACTGGGTTGCCGCCAACGATCAAGGAAATCGATGATTTCCTCGCCGACAAATCATCCGACGCGTTTGAGAATGTTGTCGATCGCCTGCTGCGGTCGCCGCGCTATGGCGAACACCTGGCCCGCTACTGGCTCGACGCCGCCCGCTATGGCGACACCCACGGCCTGCACCTCGATAATTACCGCGAAATCTGGCCGTACCGCGAGTGGGTCATCCGCGCCTTCAACAACAACAAGCCCTACGACCAGTTCATTGTCGAACAACTCGCGGGCGATCTCTTGCCGCACCGGACGCAGGATCAACTGATCGCGACGGGATATAACCGTTGCCACGTCAGCACCAGCGAAGGCGGGTCGATCGACGAGGAAGTTTACGTTCGCAATATCGACGATCAGGTGGATACCAACGGCACGGTTTTCATGGGCCTTTCGGTCGGCTGTTGCCGCTGCCACGATCACAAGTTCGATCCGCTGACGATCAAGGATTACTACTCGATGTTTGCCTTTTTCAACAGCATCGACGGCGGCGCTCTGGACGGCAACGCGGCGAATTTCCCGCCCTTCATCCGGGTGGCGACGCCGGAATTGAAAGACAAACTGGAAGAAATTCGAAACAAGGCTGACTCGATCCACAATCAAATCGCCACGGAAGTCGCGAAGTTTCGCGACGACAAGAGCATTGACGCGAAAGACGAATCGCCGGCAAAACGAGCCGATTTCGTGTGGATCGATGATGCTCTTCCGGTTGGCGTGAAAACGCAAGTCGATGGCGGCGTCAATCTCGCCTGGAATTTCGTGAGCAAGCCATCGCCGGTGTATCGTGGCGAGAAGTCGTTGAAACTCACTGCCAAGGGACTCCGGCAGATCGTGATCGAGCAGGCACAAACGCCGTTGGTCGTCGGCAAGGGCGACAAGCTATTCGCCTATGTCTGGCTCGATCCGAAAAACCCGCCCAAGGAAATCATGCTGCAGTGGCACACCGACACCTGGCGAAGCCGCGTTTACTGGGGCGAAAACAAGATCGAATGGGGCCGCGACAAGTCGCCTGAACGATATCACGCCGGAAAGTTGCCGAAAGCCGGCGAGTGGACTCGCCTTGAAATTGACGCGGCAAGGGTTGGCCTCAAGCCGGGCCAGAAAATCACCGGTTGGGCTTTCACGCAATTCGACGGCACGGCTTTCTGGGACCAGTCAGGCCTGAACACGCAATCGCCCCAGGGGCAGCAGCGATTTTTCACGCTCGCAGCATGGGAAAAAGCACAACAGGCGACCGGCGGCGCCGGTCTGCCCAAGCCGCTTCAAGAAACTCTCAAGTTGCCCGTTGCGAAACGAACCGCGGACCAAAAACAACTGCTCCGCGATCGATTCATCGAACTCGGCTACGAGAAAGCCGTTCCCGTTCTCGCGCGTTGCGGAATCAATTAAGCGAGTTGCAGAAGCAACGCGAGGCGATTGAAAAGCAGATGCCGACCACGCTTGTTTTCAAAGAGCGGCCGCAATCGCGACCGGCCTACGTTCTGAATCGCGGTGAATACGACCAGCGTCGCCAGCAGGTGCCGCGACCCCCGCGTTTTTGCCGCCGATGCCTTCGGGTGCTCCGATGAATCGATTGGGATTCGCCCGGTGGCTGGTGGCGCCGACCACCCGTTGACGGCCCGCGTTGCCGTCAATCGATTTTGGCAACAGGTGTTTGGGACAGGAATTGTGTGCACCAGCGAGGATTTTGGCTCGCAGGGCCAGCCGCCGACCCACCCGGAACTGCTCGATTGGCTCGCGTCGGAGTTCCGCGATTCGGGATGGAACGTTAAGAAACTCATGAAACTGATGGTGATGTCATCCACATATCGCCAGAGTTCGCGAGTCACGCCGGATGGTTTGGCCCACGATCCGTCCAACCAGTGGCTCGGCCGCGGCCCACGTTATCGGTTGGATGCCGAGGTGCTTCGCGACCAGGCGCTGTATGTGAGCGGCCTATTGGTCGAGCGGCTTGGCGGTCCGAGCGTCAAACCACCGCAGCCGTCCGGGCTTTGGGAGGCCGTGGCCTACACCGGCAGCAACACGGCCCATTTCAAGGCTGACTCCGGCGCGGCAAAAGTTCATCGCCGAAGCATGTACACGTTTTGGAAGCGCACGTCCGCGCCGCCGCAGATGACGACGGAAGATGCTCCGTCGCGCGAAGTCTGCACAATTCGGCGCGAGCGAACCAACACGCCGCTGCAAGCCTTGCTCATGATGAATGAACGACAGTATGTGGAATGCGCCTGCGCTTTTGGCGAACGAGCCATGAAGCAGGGCGGCAAATCGCCTGAATCGCGAACCTCCTGGATGTTCCGCACCGCCACCGGCCGATTTCCAACCGCGGAGGAAACCGCCGAACTCGGCCGGGCATTTCGTCAGTTTTCAGCCTTTTATTCGAAGGACCTTGCGGCCGCGAAGAAACTGATCGCGATCGGCGCGACAAAACCCAATGCCGAATTGCCGCCGGGCGAACTGGCGGCGTGGACAATGCTCGGCAACACAATTTTGAATCTCGATGAAGTCATGAACAAGAACTGACGCCGGTCAACGAGACGGGAGAGCGATATGAATCCAATTCAAGAACACGCCCTGGCAATGACCCGGCGGCATTTCTTTCGCAATGGCTCGATCGGTTTAGGCGCCGCGGGCTGGCTTCGTTGTTGCCGCCGAACGCGAGTGCGGCTGAGCGATCGGTGACTGGCGGCTTGCCCGACTTGCCACATTTCGCGCCAAAAGCCAAGCGTGCGATTCACTTATTCATGAACGGCGGCCCGTCGCAACAGGATATGTGGGACTACAAACCCAAGATGCCGGCGATGTTCGACAAAGATTTGCCGGACTCGATTCGCAAGGGGCAGCGCCTCACGACGATGACTAGCGGTCAAGCCCGATTTCCGATCGCGCCGACCAAATACAAGTTCGCCCGACATGGTAAAGCCGGCGTCTGGATTAGCGAACTGCTGCCCTGGACTGCGAAAATTGTTGATGAAATCGCCGTCGTCAAAACGGTTTGGACGGAGGCGATCAATCACGACCCGGCGGTGACCTACATTTGCACCGGCCATCAATTGCCCGGCCGCCCCAGCCTCGGCGCCTGGCTGAGCTATGGCCTGGGCACCATGAACCAAAACCTGCCGGCGTTTGTCGTCATGACCGCGACCTGGACGGGCGCAAGGAAGCACAGGCAATTTACAACCGGCTCTGGGGCGCTGCCTTTCTGCCCAGCAAATATCAGGGCGTGGCCCTGCGTTCGAGTGGCGATCCCGTTTTGTTTCTGTCGAACCCAGCCGGAGTCGATCCGGCAGTTCGCCGGCGCATGCTCGATTCGCTTGGCCGGCTCAATCAAAAACAATTCGATGAGGTCGGCGACCCGGAAACTCAGGCGCGAATCGCCCAGTACGAAATGGCGTTTCGCATGCAGACCAGCGTTCCGGAATTAATGGACCTTTCCAAAGAGCCAAAGAGCGTGCTCGACTTGTATGGACCTGACGTTCACAAACCGGGCACGTTCGCGGCCAGTTGCCTGTTGGCCCGGCGTCTCGCGGAACGAGGCGTACGGTTCACGCAGATTTTCCACCGCGGCTGGGACCAGCATTTCAACATCGCCGGCGACTTGCCCAACCAATGTCGAGATATCGATCAAGCCAGCTTTGGACTGATCACGGATCTGAAACAGCGCGGCATGCTCGATGACACGCTGGTGATTTGGAACGGCGAATTCGGCCGCACGATTTACTGTCAAGGCAAACTGACGCGCGAGAATTACGGCCGCGATCACCATCCCCGCTGCTTCAGCATGTGGATGGCCGGCGGCGGCATCAAGCCCGGCGTGGTCTACGGCGAAACCGACGATTTTAGCTACAATATCGTCGACAAACCGGTCCACATTCTCGACCTGAATGCGACCATTCTGCGCTGCCTCGGCATCGATCACCGGCGATTGACCGTGAAGCATCAGGGGCTTGACATGCGGCTCACCGGCGTTGAAGAACGCAACCCCGTGCAGGAAATCTTGTTGTGACGCCGGTTGCCGCGATTTTTATTGCAGTCATCGATTGACTAACGATTCGAGATGCGGTAGCATTTTCCTACCCGCCCGGGATCGCCCCGCCGCGGCCATCTCGCCCCAAACACCATGACTGTGTCGGCGTTCAGCCGCAGAGGAAAAGGCGCTTCGCCACGACGCGACGCCTTGTGAAAGGAGTTCGACCAGCAATGCTCAAGATCTGCGCAGGGATTGCGTGCTTGACGGTACGGATTTTTAGTCTCGCAGTCATTTTCGTCTGCATCGATTCGGCATCCGCTCAATCTCCGGGACGATTCGGAGACCCATTTGCCGAGCGCGGGCTCGAGTTCGGCACCAAGAATTTCTTGGCGATCGGGCCGACCACGGCGATCGCGAGGCGAGTCGCCGAGGAGGCCGAAAAACATCGCAAGCGGCTTGCAAGGCTTTGGCTTGGCAAGGAAATTCCGGATTGGCCGCAACGCTGCCCAATCTGCATTCGACTCGACGCGATGTGCGGCGGGTACACCAATTTTAATTTCGCCAACGGCCAGGAAACCGGGCCCCAGGTTCGCATCAACGTGCAGGGCGACCTTGACACGATCTTGTCAAATGTCCTGCCGCATGAAATGACTCACGTTGTGCTCGCGACCTATTTTCGAAAACCAGTGCCGCGTTGGGCGGACGAGGCCGCGGCTATGCTAAGTGAAAGCAAACCGCGCTGCGACTGCTATCGAAATGCGTTCTGCACCCAACCGGCGCCCCGGCGAATGTACGGCGTTCAAAACCTTTTCCAAATGCGTGAATACCCGGGCGAACCAAAGCTGTTTTACGACCAGAGTTATTCAATCGCGAATTATCTGGTCTGCCGCAAGGACCGAGCGACCTTCGTGACGTTCGTCCGCTCGGGCGTGGAACACGGCTGGTCGAAAGCGGCGAAGGATTGCTACGGATTCAATTCGATCACCGGGCTCGAAAGCGCCTGGCTGGCAACAGTGGACAATCCGCCCACGCCAGAGCAACGCGCCAAGGGAATTGCAAAATCGGACGGTGCAATCCCATCAACAATCATGAGTCCTTGACTCGGCTCATCGTTGAATACGCGACACGTGCGTGGCGCCGTTGGCTAACTCGAAACGGTAGCCGTTCGCGAACGACTCCGCAAATTCTTCCTGGTGCGACACCAGGACGATGCATTGCAAGTGTCCGCGGAGGTTTTGCAACTCCTGAATCATCACCTGGCGGCCGTTGCGATCCAGGCAACCGAAGCCTTCATCGATGATCACCGATTCAATCGGCCGATGCTGGCGACTGGCGTATTGCCCGATCCCCAGGGCGAGGCTGACGGCGACGCGAAATCGCTGGCTGCCGCTGAGAAAGGCAATGTTGATGGGGGTTTGACCGGTGGCGCGATTCCAGCATTCCAGTTCCAGCGCCTGATCCGCGCCGGCGCCATCCTCGTTTCCCGCCAGCCGCAGCATCAGTTGGCCGCCGGACAGCCGGTCGAGCACGCCATTCGCGCAGTCAATGATCTGACGCTCGGCCTGTCGAACCAAATGGCGCTGCAATCGTTCGCGTCCCAGCAGTTCCGACAGCAATTTGTAACGATTCAGTTCAAGCTCCGCCGCCATCAGTTGGGCTCGAACGTCGTTACGCTGCTTGACGCGAAGCTCGAGGTTTGCTCGTTCGTTTGCGCGGAATTTAGAATATCCGTCTTCTCCGCGAAAATTGCCCGCGCCGCCTTCAATTGCGCCGCAGCTTTTTCCGGTTCGATGCGGGCGTCGGCGGGGATCTGCTCAACTTCGCGGTCAAGTTCCGCCAGCGTTTGATTGAGCGATTCGGCCTCGATGCGTGCCTGGCTGAGTTCGGCAGCACGGCCCTCGACGCCTCGTTTTTCTAGGTCCTCTCGTTCTCCGCGAAAACGGTTCATTTCCGCCAGGGCGACGCGGTCGGCACGTTCCTGCCAGTCGAAAGAGAGAGCCTTGCGCACGGTCGCGATGACCTGTTGGCACAACTTTCGCGTCGCTTCTTCGGAATGAAGCTTGCCCGCGTGTTCGGCGATTCGCTCGCGCAATCGGGATACGGTTTCGGTCAATCGGTCGATTTCCATTTGCATCGCGCGTTCTTCCTGGCGAGTGGCCTGCAACTGGGCCGCGAGCGATTTGCTTTCCGCATCGAGACGCGCGAATTCGCGGCGAGATCATGCGCCTTCTCGGGGACCGTGGCGGATAGATCCGCCAGGGCCTGCCCGGCTGCGGCAATCTGGGCCTCCAGGCTTCGACGCCGCGTGATCGCCTCGCGAGCATGCTCGAGGTCACGGCGGGCGATCGTCAACCCCGTTAGCTGCCGCCGCATCCCGTCGAGTTCGGCTTGCGAGGGAACCTGGACCGACGCCCAATCGGTCGGCTGTTCGGGCGCCAGTCGAATTCGGACCGGTTCAACCAATGCCGTGTATTCCCGATCGCATTCCTGCCTCAAACGGGCCACATCCCGAACGCCTTGCTGCACGTGATTGCGGATGTCCCGAAATTCCTCGCGTGCGGTTTCGAGTTGCCGATCGACGTTTTGAGCTTCGTCACTCAAGTCCTTTTCGGAATCGCGAGCCGACCTGGCCTCGGTTTCCAGCGCTTTAACCTGGGACTCGTGTGCTTTCCGCTCCTTTTGCCGCCGGGCTTTTTCGTCCCGGAAATGGGCCACCGTCAATTCCTGGCCACAGGTGCGGCAGGTTTTCGCGCCGTCAAGTTGATCGAACTCCGCGAGCATCTCGATCGCCTGCCGCAGCAAGGCGGTCTCCGAGATCAACCGATCATCGGCCTGCTTTCGGGCGTCCGAGTTGCGTCCAAACGCGGCTTGATCGATTCGAGATCTGCCCGGATGGCCTCGCCGCGGGATTTGGTTTCGGCTTCGACCTGTTGCGACTGGGCCAATTGAGTTAGGGTCTGCTTCAATTCCTCGTGCAATTGCATCAGCCGGGTTAAATGCGGCAATGCTTGCTGCAAGACGGTCAATTCTTCGATCGATCGTTGTGCATCGGCGATTCGATGAGTGAGATCGGTCGGAAATCCGGCCAACTCCGATTCCAGTTTGGACAGTTCCTCGCGGCGGGCTTCGACCAGCTTCATTCGCTCGACTTGGGCCGAAAGATCCGGTAGCAATTTCGAAATCTGCTGGTGCTTCTGCTCGTCGCCGGCGATTTGCCGCTGATGCGGCTGTCTTCTTGAGCTTGGCTTGTTCGATCGCGTGTTCGACTTCGGCCAATTGACTTTCAAGCTGACGCAACCCGTCGGCGAAATCTTTCGTTCGCTCCTCGGACTGAACCAGATCGGCGCGGCGCTGGAAAATCGTTTCGACATGCGGCAGCGCGTCGCGAAGTTCCTTGAGCCTGGCCAGTTCGCGCTCAATTGTGGCGGCCTCTCGGATCAGCGTCGCGGCCGCGAGCCGGCGCGAGCGTGCCACCGAGATCTTCGATTGGATTTCGGCCCACTGCTTGGCTCGAAACGCAATCGTTTGCAGCCGGTCAAGGTCGGCCTGGGCGTCGTTCAAGTCTTCCATCGCATCCGCGGTTCGGTTGGCCGTGGACAAGAGTTCCAGTTCGGTGACTTCAGGAACCGCGGCGAATTGGCTCTGCAACGTCTCAACCTGGCCGCGAATTCCTTTTCGTTTGCCATCGGCTTTCTCATGCAGTTTTCGATAGCGCTCGAGATTGACAATGCTGGCGAGGACTTCGGCCCGGCCCTTCGCGGTCGAATCGAGCAACTTCTCGGCCCGTCCTTGCAGCAACAACACCGACGACGTAAAGGTCTCAAAATTCAAGCCGACATGATCTCGCACCCACAGATCGAATTCGGTCTTGCGATGGGTATCCTGGATCGGTTCAAACTTGCCGCCGTGGGCGCCTCGCAGCACTTGCTGTGTGGCTGTGGTCGTCGTGCCGCGGCGTTTCAGGGTTCGACGGATTTGATAACTTTCGGCGTCGAGTTCGAATTCGAATTCGATGGAAAAACCGCTCCCATTCTTATTGATCAGTTCGACCGCGCCTTGCGATCCGCCGCGATGATGACCAAAAAGCGCATAGGTAACCGCGTCGAATACACTGGATTTTCCGCTGCCATTGAGCCCGGAGAGCATCCACAGCGACGAGCCGTCGAAGCAGATTTCCTGTTCGTCCTGGTAGCACAAAAAACTTGCGAGTTTGATTCGCTTGGGAATCATGGGTCGATTTCCTGCATGAGCGATTCTGCCCGTTCGAGCAGCGCGCTCCGCTCATGCTCGTCTTGGTTCAGCAATTCAGCGGCCAGATATTCGCGCACTGTTTGCTCGAACGACGCCGTGTCACGAGCGTCCGGCGTCGCCGGCATGGCCCCGAGCGCCTCGGACTCTTTCCAGTTGCGCGAATACCAGCGTGGGAAGGTCACATCTAATTGTCGCAGAATCTCCTCAAGATTGTCCACGCCCGCGGAGTAACTGATATGCAGGTTCACCAGGTCGCGTCCCGCGCCTTCGAATCGCTCCGCCAGGGTCGGCAGTTGCTCGGTCGCATTGACGATATCCAACTCGTAAATTGGCGTGGCGTCGAGGGGCAACGTGGTAGGCTCGCCGACCAAACCCCCTGGACCGATCTCGAGAACGACAACGCCTTTCTCATCGTTTTGTTCGCCGAGATCGAGCCGGTCAATGCTTCCAGGATAACGGACGTTGAGTCTGCCGGCGACCATCTGCGGCTTGTGAATGTGGCCCAACGCGACGTAGGAGAATTGATTGGGAATTTCGTCGGCGGCAAGCATGAT
The DNA here is from genome assembly GCA_963815035.1 of uncultured Gemmataceae bacterium. GTDB lineage: Bacteria > Planctomycetota > Planctomycetia > Gemmatales > Gemmataceae > JBGQCZ01. Next base: position 271,589 of record CAWFFC010000021.1, on the reverse strand, counting down.
GTCTTCATGCTGTGAAATTCGAAACAAGCGAGGCGCTTCGGATCCCATGACCGTCAAATGAGCAGCCAAAACGCTCGGCTGATCGGAACGGAAACCATCCCCGGCCACGGCGGACTTGAGCCTTTGAAGGAAGGCCGCGCTCAGCCGTCGATTCTTCTCGTCGAGGCTCGCGTATTTTTGAACCGATTCATCCTGGAGATATCGATTGGGAGTGGGAAACGGCATCAAAACGAATTGGACTTCGAATCCCGAACGGCGGTCGGGCAACCGCAGTAAGGCGGGACCCGTGGCGAGATGCAACCGGCCGAGCGACGCCGGCGTGGCCCTGTTGCTGACTGGGGATGCCAGCGACATCGCGTGCCAAAGCGTTTGGCAGAACCCCTCATTGTCATGATTGCCGGTGATCGCGACAATCGTGCCATTTTGGAGCAGGAATTCGGCGAAGGTTTCTTGCAAATGCCGAATCGCATCGCGAAGGCCATCGGGTCGGGCGAGTTCGCTGAACAGGTCGCCGGCGATTAGCATCACGTCGACCTGCTCGCTTTGACAGTACGTGGCGATTCGCTCGATCGCCCGGCGCAGATCATCGGTGCGATCGATTCGGCCCAGGCGGTCGCCCAGGTGCCAATCCGCGGTGTGGAGGATTTTCATCTCCCCACATTTTCGGAAATTGTCGCGAGATGTCGACGTCAGCAGGGGAAATACGAGAAATGGCAAGGCGGATGCGTCTCGCTCCAACCATGACGCGCGAAACGCATCCCGAACCAGCCTCGATTACTTGGCAAGGAGCCGGATTTCCTTGATGCGATACTTGGGCGCGATGCCGCGCGATTCCGGATCGACCATCGATCCGTCAACTCGCACCAACTGGCCGGACTTGTAGCCCTGCAACTCGGAGCGAGCGTCGAGCGTGACGGCGCCGCCGTAGCGGTCCTCTTCATCGATGGAAGCGAACCGGAGACGCCACTGGTCCTTCTGCGGGACATACCAGATCTCACCGGTCAGCCAGGTATAATCGGCGGCATGGCCAAACTGAGGCTTGGCCGTGATGTCGGCGAAACTGCGCCGCGGTGCGGCCTGACTGCCGATCGGCGGAATGACGACCGTTTCCTGGTTCTTTTTCGGCTCGACGGCCGGCGACGGCGGCGGCAATTCGAGCTTCGGTTTTTGCGCCGTCACGACGGCTGGGCTCGGAATCGGTTCCGGCAAAATGCCCGGCGAACGCTCCGGGAGCACGAAGCGTTCATTACTGGTGGGCGGCGATTGACCGGTTGGCTCTTGCTGACGACCGGCGGAGTGGAAAGCTTGTCGGCATCGGTGGCGACGGCCGTGGCCGCCTTCGAAACGACGGTCGACTTGGAGTTGGTGCTGCAGGTCGTGCACGCGGTTTTCGGTTCGCAAGTCGAGCAATTATCATGATGCATGTGCCGGCAGCCGGCGTTTAGCCCCGCTAGGAGCATCGCGCCTGCGCCAAGCCAAACATGCGTTCGGTTTAACTTGAACATCGGATCCTTCCTTTCGGGCCGCTCTTACCATCCTTGGAATGGGCGGTCCATTTCGCGGCTTCGATCTGTTGACTTGTATCGGACTGGGCAATCGGCGGACTTATGGAATGCGCGGAAAGAAACGCAATTGCCAGGGAATTGGGGAAAGCGCAACGTGCCGGGTAAACGAGGCAACCTGGAAAAACTCAATACAACAAAATTCACGCGAAATCGCTACGGCTTAACCACTGGACCGAGAAACAATCAAGTTGCGGCCCAAAATCAGTGAAGATCGAATTCGGCGGACGTTTCTGGGAGTGAATTTTGCCGCAAGTTGCGAAGGTTTGGCAATTGTTGCCGCATGATCCGGACAAGATCCAGCGGCTGGCCCAGCTGCTGCGCGTGTCCCCGATCGCCGCGCAACTCCTAATCAATCGCGGGCTCAGCGACCGGGACCAGGCCGTGCGGTTTCTTGAATCGCCGCTCTCCGGATTGCATCCGCCCGATCGACTGCCCGGCATTTCCGCCGCCGCCGATCAATTGCATCGCGCTGTCCAAGAAAAGAAAAAGATTTGCATTTATGGCGACTACGACACCGACGGGATCACGGGCACCGCTATTCTTTGGCAACTGCTTCATTTGCTCGACGTGCCGGTCGAGTTTCATGTTCCCCATCGACTGGAGGATGGCTACGGCTTGCGTGTGGAGCCGCTGCGTCAGTTTGCACAGCGCGGCGTCCAGGTCATCGTCACCGTCGATTGCGGCATTACCGCCGTCGAGGAGGCCGAGGAGGCACGGCGTCTCGGGCTCGAACTCATCATTACCGACCACCACGAGTATCAAACCCAACTGCCGCGTGCCGACGTGCTTGTCCATCCGCGTCTGCCGGGATCCGATTACCCGTTCGGTGGTCTGTCCGGTGCCGGAGTGGCATTCAAGCTGGCCTGGACGCTCGCCACGCGCATCAGCGGTTCAGACAAAGTCTCACCGCCTCTTCGCGAGTTTCTCCTCGACGGCGTGGCCCTCGCCGCCCTGGGATTGATCGCCGATGTGGTGCCGTTGCAGGATGAAAATCGCATCTTTGTTAAGCATGGACTGGCGAGGATTCGAACCTCGCCGTCCATCGGGGTGAAGGCGCTGCTGGAGTCGGCCGGTCTTGCCGCGGGCAGGGCGATCAAAGCCGAAGACGTGGCGTTCAAACGGCGCCACGGCTCAATGCCGCGGGCCGCTTGGGTTGTGCCCGACTTGTCGTCGAGTTGTTGACGACCACCAACATTACGAAGGCAAGGGACTTGGCCGCCTATCTGGACGGGCAGAATCGCGAACGGCAGGTCCTGGAGCGCAAAATCGCCGCCCATGCTCGCGAGATGCTGGAAAAACCCGGCTTCGTCGATTCGCCCGCGATTGTCTTGGCGAACGACGACTGGCATCCGGGTGTCATCGGAATTGTCGCGGGTCGGATCGCTGAACAATTCGGCAAGCCGACTTTGCTCATTGCCTCGCGCAACAATCCGGCGCCGGGATCGGGCCGATCAATCCCCGGTTTCGCGCTGCACGAGGCCTTGCAGGCCTGCTCCGAGGATTTGATCAGTCACGGCGGGCATGCCGCCGCTGCCGGGTTTCGCGTCTCAGCTGACCGAATCGATCAGCTTCGTGAGCGATTTTGCGAGTACGCGGCGTCGCATTTCCCGGGCGGTCCCCCTGCCGCGCCTCGTCCTGGACGCCGAAACGCCGCTGTCGACCTTGACGATCGGCCTTCTTAGCGAAATGGACCGACTTGAGCCGTACGGGGCGCATACCCGCGCCCGCGATTCCTCGCCGGCGGTCTGGAAATCGTCGGCGAGCCGAAACGCATGGGTGGCGGAGACCGCCACCTCAATTTCCGCGTTCGACAAGGCCGTTCCACGATGCGGGCCGTTGCCTTTGGCATGGCCGAGCGGGTCGAGGAACTCGTGTCGGCCGGCGGGCGCTGTTGCCTGGCATTCACACCCCGGCTCAACGAGTGGAACGGATACCAGAATGTCGAACTCGATGTCTGCGACTTCCGGCCGGGTGATCAAGCGCGATTGGACTAGCGGCGGATCCAGTGCATTACCAATGGAAAAAGGCAAGCCCAATTGTTATCGTAACTGCATAGGTTGCGGCGGTTTTTTAGCCGAAACGCGAGCCGAACGCGGAGAGAGGCAACATGCCCGGACGACCGATTCGCACCTTCACCGTCTTACCCCATTTGCCGGACAAACTGCTAGAACTTCGAGAACTCGCTTACAACTTGTGGTGGACCTGGAATCCCGACGCGGTCAATCTGTTTCGGCGAATCGATCCCGATTTGTACGAGGCGGTCGACAACAGCCCGATCAAGCTGCTTTCCGCCACGTCGCAGACACGCTTCGAGCAATTGGAGAATGACGAAGGCTTTTTGTCGCATCTCGATCGCGTTTGTGCCGGCTCGACGAGTATTTGAACGCTCATACTTGGTTTCGAACGCAAATTCCGGCCAATCGCGATTCCGACGCTCCCCATCCACTAATTGCATACTTCTCGATGGAATTCGGCATTCACGAATGTCTGCCGGTTTACTCGGGCGGACTGGGCGTGCTGGCCGGAGATCATTTGAAGTCCGCGAGCGACTTGGGCGTTCCACTCGTGGGCGTGGCGCTGCTGTTCCGGCAGGGCTATTTTCGTCAATACTTGAATCCGGAAGGCTGGCAGCAGGAGCGGTATCCCGACGCGGATTTCTTCCATTTGCCGGTGGTGCTGGAAACGCATGCCAACGGCGAGCCGATCACCGTGGCCGTGCCGTTTCCGGAACGCCAGGTCAAGGCTGCGCGTTTGGCGGGTGCAAGTGGGTCGAGTGCCGCTCTACTTGCTCGACGCCAATGTTTCGGAAAACTCTGCCGAGGATCGCCAAATCACGGCTCAGCTGTACGGCGGCGACCACGATATGCGCATTCGTCAGGAAATGGTGCTTGGCATCGGTGGCTTGCGAGCGCTCAGGGCCCTGGGCAAAATGCCAAGCGTTTGCCACATGAACGAAGGGCATTCGGCGTTTTGCGGTCTGGAGCGCATCCGCCTGATGATGGAAGAAAACCGGCTTGACTTTGACTCGGCGCTGGAGGCGGTGAAGGCCGGCACCTGTTTCACGACGCATACACCGGTACCGGCGGGAAACGATGCCTTTCCGCCGTCGTTGATCGAGTTTTATCTCGGCGGGTACGCGCGCGGTCTCGGGCTGGATCGGCAATCGTTGTTGGCTTTGGGGCGTCAGGAGCCGAACAACGAGAGCGAACCGTTCGGCATGACGGTACTGGCGCTGCGAACGTCAAACGTCAGCAACGGCGTGAGTCGCCTGCACGGCGAGGTCTCGCGGCGCATGTGGCAGAAGATTTGGCCCGGCTTGCACGTCAGCGAGATCCCCATCAAATCGATTACCAACGGGGTTCATACGCAGAGTTGGCTGTCGCCTGAAGTGACGCAGCTTTACGATCGCTATTTGGGGCCGAAGTGGTCGGAGCGGCCCAACGATCCGGGAATTTGGAAGCGCGTCGAACGAATTCCCGACGAGGAGCTTTGGCGAACTCACGAGCGCCGCCGCGAGCGACTCGTCGCGTTCGCCCGAAAACGATTGCGGTCGCAACTGCATCGCCGAGGCGCCACGCCCGCCGAAATCGCGGCCGCGGCGGAAGTGCTCGATCCCGAGGCGTTGACGATTGGCTTTGCCCGCCGCTTTGCGACCTATAAACGCGGCAACCTGATTTTCAAGGACCTCGACCGGCTCACCGCGATCCTCAATGACAAGGACCGCCCGGTTCAACTGATGTTTGCCGGCAAGGCCCATCCGAAAGACGCCGGCGGGAAACAACTGATTGCCGAAATCCTCAAGCATGCGCGGCGTCTCGAGTTTCGTCGCCGGGTTGTCTTCATCGAGGATTATGACATGGACGTTGCCCGGACGTTGGTTCAGGGCGTCGACGTCTGGCTCAATAACCCGCGGCGGCCGATGGAGGCCTCGGGAACCAGCGGCATGAAAGTCAGCGGCAATGGCGGAATGAACTTCAGCATCCTCGACGGTTGGTGGGTCGAAGGCTATCAGGGCGACAACGGCTTCGCCATCGGCTCCGGGGAAGAATATCCCGACACGGAGATCCAGGACCTGATTGAAAGCCGGGCGCTTTACGACATGCTCGAAAAGGAAATCGTCCCGCTATTTTACCGCCGCGGGACGGACGGCCTGCCGCGCGAATGGCTTCGAACCATGAAGCGTTCGATCGCCTCGTTGACGCCGGCGTTTTCGACCCACCGCATGGTGGAAGAATATGTGCGCGAATGCTATTTGCCATCCAATCGGCGCTACCTGGAACTGACGGCGGAGGGAATGAAACTCGCCATCGAATTGGCGAGTTGGCGGCATCGCGTGGCTCAAAACTGGGGCCAAGTCCGCGTGCTCGGAATCGATGCCGACAACGCCGACACTTTGCATGTCGGCGAGGGGCTCGATGTCACGGCGCGGGTGCAACTCGGACCGCTTGGCCCAGACGATGTCGAGGTGCAGATTTATCACGGGCTTGTCGATTCGCTCGGCGAAATCTCGGTGCCGCAAACGGTGACCATTGAACCGCGCATCGCCCCGGAGCCCTCGGCCAATGGCGACGCCGCTTGGGTCTACCACGGGCGCATCCCCTGCCGATCAAGCGGTCAATACGGCTTCAATGTCCGGGTTCTGCCGAAAAACGCCAGTTTGCCGCATGTGTTTGAGCCCGGCATGGTGACGTGGGGCCAATAACGTGGTGGTCATTTGAGCGAGAAACTGGTCCGAGCGCGTGCTTTTCGGCAAGCCAAGACTGTTTCTCGCGATTGTCGCGGGCGTCGATTTAAAGCTTTTCGATTAAGTGTTCGTCGAGGTCAATTTCGACGCGCACGCCGAGGAATGAGATTTCAACGACGACTATCCGCTTTTCAGGCTTGGTTTGGCGGACGATGCCGCGTTCGCCCGCGAACGAACTCCCGACGATTCGCACCGCGTCGCCTGTCTTCCCATAAACGCGCTCCTGCACCATCCGGCGGCTGGCGAGCAAATTCGCCACCTCGGCTAGTTCATTGCGGAGCTGGCGGTAATCGGGCGGCCGCATGATTTGAGCAATTCGATTGCGCAGCTGTTGCGGCACGGCCGGGTTGCCGCAAAAGTCCGATTCCGAGCAAAACACATATCCCGGGAATAACGGAACCGTCGTGATTCGCTTCTTGCTGCGGTAAATCTGAACTTTGGTCAACAGAGGCAGGTAAACCGGCACCCGGCAACGATTCAGCGACTCGGCGATTTGCTTCTCCCAATGAGCCGAGGTGCGTAGCGCAATCCAGTTTTGGACATGCTCGGGCAGTTCGGCCGGAGCAAAATTCATTTGGGCAGTCTCCACGGACTATGGCAGGTGTTCGTTCTTTTCGGCTGCGTCGCGCAGCCTTAGTTCTCGGTTCACGATCAATAGTAGCTTGTGTGCATCCTCTCTGCCCGGATCCCGAGCCAATAGCATCTCGAATTGCGACTTGGCTTCGGCGAGTCTGCCAATTTTGTACAAGAACCGAGCAAATTCCAATCGCCAATTGTCCCGCGTCGGGGCCCGCTTTAATGCCGTACGGAACGATTCGATCGCGCGATCGCATGAGGCCGTGTTTTCGGGTGCTGCCAACTCCGCTTGTAGTTTCGCGATGCGATAGAGAATGTCGGCGCTTTTCTCTTCGCGCTCCGCAAGCAGGTTCAGTGCTCGTTCAAGAAACGGCCTTCGTTCTATTTCGTCCGACTCCGGAAAAAGCATGTCCGCGGCGGCCAACCAGGTCTCCGCCCGAGGCGGCAGGAGTTCGTTTCGAACCTCTTCCATAGTGAATCCTCCGCGGGCATTTGCGAGGATTCGCTTCAGGAAGCGACCGGTTATCTCCAGACATTTTCGCCAGGCCGACGCGGCGCCCTCATGGTCTTTCGCTTCGCGACACTTGAGTCCCAAGGCGTACCAGATCGTCGCGTCGGTGGGCCGCAGGCGTGCCGCTCGACGCAAGTACGCCTCGGGTCGATCCGATTGCGAGAAGCAACCCACGGCGTCGGCCAATTGCCAGTGAGCTTCGGCGAGCAACGGGCACAATTCGCGTGCTGCAAGCGAGTGCTTCGCGGACTGGCACAGCATCTGCCGCCGACGCCGGTTCTCGACATCGGTAAGAGCGAGAATTGGGAAAAACCGCCTTCCGCCAATTTCAGCAATCAAATTGAGCATCGACGGGCCGCCGGTTGAATCAACCGCGAAAAAAGCGCGCCGACGTGTGCGGCCTCGTCATGCTTTGCGTCGGCTTGTTCCAAATCGGCCAATCGTTGTAGATAGGCTTGGCCGGCTGCCTGGCGCAAGTGCGGATCGCGAGGCCGCCACGCGACGGCAGTCTCCCAGTATTCAAATTGGCGGTCGCGGTCGGACTCCGTTGGAGACTTTGACAACGCGACTGCCTCACTTTGGTAATGGGCGCCCAGGAATTTGGCCGCGCCTTCCCGGCCGAGAAATATAGCGATTCCGATGGCCAAAGCCGCCGCCGCCCAACGTGCGTGCCGGCCGGCGTCGCTAAGTTGCGACTCACGATGGTCGCGACTTGATAACCAAACCAGGCTCGTCGCCGTGACCGTCGCTAAAATCGCATTCGCCGGCAGATGCAGGCCAAAATCGACAGTACTGTGGACCGCGATGGTCAAAATGGCCCATAGGCCGCCGATGAGTGCGAGCCTGTCCAGTCGCGATCTGCTCGCTCGAATCGCGGGACTATGACGGCGATTAGCCCAATGACCAGAAGAATGGTAACGCCAAGTCGAAACAGCCCACCTTCGAATGCGGCTTCGACATATTCGTTGTGAGCAAATTCCGCGACGTAGAAATCGCCGCCGTTGCTTTGAGTCCGGTACATCGGCTCCATGTACGCGAACGTACCGCCGCCTGATCCCAGGATCGGGAACTGCGGCAAATGCGGCAGGACGCTGCGCCAGATTTCGAGTCGCTGGCCGAGGCTCGCAACCGGCTGTTCCAATGTTGTGAATCGTTTCTCGATCGGCCCAATTCCAAGCGCTGCGGCGAGCAGGCCCACAAGCACCGCTCCAACGACTGGAACAACGAACGATCGACTTCTGCCAATATGTCGGCGGCCCACGATCAACACAACCACCGCGCTGAGCGACATGGCGATGATCCCGCCCCGGGAAAGGCTGAAGACGCTCGCGACCGACATGAGTGCGATCCCGCACAGGATCCACAATCGCCGCGGGGCCTGAAGAATCGAAAGAAGTCCGCCCGATTCTCGAATAGGACTGGCGCTTCGGCGATGCCGCGACCGCTGCGACGTTTCACTTCCCAATAGCGGGAGCGCAAGTCCAATGCAAAGTGCCATGTAAAATGGAAAATGATTCCGGCAAATAAATGGCCCGTAGACCGAACCGTCCGTCGGACCACTCCAATAGACCACGTTCGGCGGACTGGAAGCGGCTTGCGTGACTGCAAGAAATGACAGCGCTGACCCATTGATTAGTGCCGTCCAGCGAAGCCGCTGCAGAAAGCCCGGACTCGCGATCTGATGTTGAACGATGACCGCGACCAGAAAGAGAGCCAGCATCTGAATCAAAAACAATCGCGTTCCGGCTGGATTCAAACTGATGGGTTGAAGCTGATTGAATCGCCGTTCGATTGAATCAGCGCTGCCTGCCAACACTTCAGGCCGGTCAGGCATTAGTTCGTCGCGAATTGCAATCGATTTTGGTGAGACGAAGTTGAGAACGGATCGTGGGAGCGGCGCGAGTTGAATGGCGCTGAAGAGGATCAGCGCGCGAGGCAAAATGAGACGGGGCCAATCCGCCCGACGAATCGGGGGGCGACCAGCAAGCGACCCGCGCCAGGAGCGCGAGAACCGCGACCCCGCCCAACAGGGCTCCTTGAAATGCCGGCTCCTCGGCGCCAAATGCCCACGGAGCGGCGGCAAGCATCGCCAGGAGAATGAATTCCTGGATGGCCGCAAGTCGCCGGTCCGTTCCAGCGAAATCAATATGCGAACGCATTTATCGGCGGATTACCGAGACTCGCTTGGGTGTTGCTGGGCCCAAGACTACGACCAGTTTTGTTGATTTTGAAGACGCCGAGGCGTTTGGCGCAATTGCACCAAACGGTAACGGCTCGCGAAACGCCCCGGCGTCGGCAGGAATCGCACTCGAACCCAAAACAATCGGCGAAACGTGGAATGCGTTGGGCGACGCCCCCAGGCTCATCGCCACAATCGCCGCAGCCGGGATCGCCGGCAACGGGTCGGTCTTTTTTGTCGTGGCTGGCCGAGAGTCGATTGCTGCCGGCGTCGCTCCGATTCCTGAGGACGATGGATTGTTCGGCGTCCTTGATGTTCCGACTCGTTTGGCGGCCGCGGTCAGCTGCCATCCGCTCAGGTCAATGAATTCGGTCGCCGCCGGTCGATCTCGATCGGCGTCCACGCGCCGGCTGCTTGTTGCCGCATCCGAATCCCAACGGATCTCGGAAAGTTGTTGCAACGGGACCGGCGTCGCGCCTACAGCCAGTGCCAAAAGTGAGATGACGCCAACCGACAACAGAAATGCGGTTCGCAATTTGTTTAAGTAGCTGTTCATTGTCATCGAACCCTCGGTTTCATTCAGCCGGTGGGCAAACGAGTTCCGCGTTCGTCACAGTCTCATATTTCAAAGACAATTGTAATCATCGATATTGACTCCGCAACGAAATTGTGCGCAACTGGGTCGGGCGGAGCATCGGCTCACGCCGACCAATCAGTCACGAAGCAAACTCACACCACGCCGACCGAAACCCCGCCCAGTGAACCGGCCGGAAACGCGAGGAAGTTGATAATCTCGGATTGATCCGTTCCGTCGAAGATTCTCACGGCGGGCAGTTCGCCGGCGCCTGGCGCGGTCACGATGTCGGCAATGCCGTCGCCGTTCAAATCGCCCGCCGCCACCCGAATGCCGCCAAGGAAACCGGGTGTGTAGCCGGGATCGAAAGCGAACATCGGCGTCGCGACATTCGTGCCATCGAATGCCTGCACGAGCTGGGTCGGACCTTTTGCACCGGCAGTGATGATGTCGGGAGTGCCGTCTCCGTTGACGTCGCCGACGGCGACATTGACGCCGCCTAAATACGAGTTCGAATATGCACGGAACGACAGAAGTTCGATGTTTGGCGAACGGCCGCTGACGACGCGCACGTCAGCGAAGTTGCCGATGCCTTGGCCGACCACGATGTCGTCAAAGCCGTCGCCATTGAAATCGCCCGCGGCGACATTGACGCCGCCGCGAAGCTGAATGCTGGAAAAGGCTCGGAAACCGCGCAGCAGGCCGCCGGTCTTGCCGCTAAAGACGCTCACCAATGGATTCCCACCGGGACCGGCGCCAAGAATCACGTCGCCCACTCCGTCGCCGTTGACATCGCCAATCGCAACGCTGGCGCCGCTGGCAAAACCGGGCGCGAGGAATCGCCTCGCGATGGCGCCGGTCACGCCGTCAACGACCCGAACCCACGGAGCGCCCCGAGGCCAAGCGCGACAACCACGTCGGGGATGCCATCTCCGGTGACGTCGCCGATCGCCACGTTGACGGGGAAGTTCATATATCGTCCGCCGAAATCGGGGAACGCGTTCAACGTATACGCGCACGGAGCCGTCGACATTCACCACTTTGGTGGTTGGGTTGCCGGTGTTGCCTCCGCCGCCCACTACCAGGAAGTTCGAGGTCAGCGACAGGTACTCGGGGATCGATGTCACGGGAAGCACCGCGGCCACGTGCAGCAAAAATGGTTGGAAATTGACGAGATTGCCGGCGGGATCGCCATTGCCGCCTGGATTCGAGATCGCGCGCGGACCGCGGGTCGAACCCCACCAATTGTTGTGGGCGTTCACCGTCGCCGAGTTCGAACTCACGAACATGCCGGTGATATTCCCGGTGATGTTGTTGAATTCGGCGTCAACCTGGCTTGAATCGGTGTCGCCGTCCGTTACACCGACGAAGATGCCGTTGCGATTGCTGATAATTTGATTGCTCAAAATCGTTGCAACGGTTCCGGGGGCGAAGAGTGTGTCAACGAGGATTCCGCCGGACTCAAAGCCGTCACGCGTCAATCCGCGACAGTTGTTGATGGTATTTCCGGAAATCAGCACATTTGCGCCGTCGCCGACTTCAATCGCATAATCAAGCCAGTTGCCGAGGCCTTTGCCGGTGTAGGCGTTGCCCGAAAATTGACCGGTGGTGCCGGCGTTCAGGTATTGAACGCCCATTCGGCCCATGTTGTTGAATGTGCAATTCAGAACGTCGACGTCGCCGGACTTCACATCGACGCCGATGCCGTCAAACGCGGCGGGCGGCAACTTGATGTTTTGAAAGGCCACGTGATCGATGGTGCCGCCGGCCGCGCCGGTCGTAAAGCGCACTCCTTCCGCCATTTGGCGGGAGATCGCGTTCAGCGTCATTTGACCGAGGTTCAAGGTGGCGCCGCCGGATACCAGGAACCAAGAGCGATTGTCGCCGCTGTTCTCGTCGCCCGAGTTGAAGCCCGCGTTCAAGCGCGTGCGAGTCGTTCCCGCTCCGATGATGGTAATGGATTCGCCCGATTGGATTACGATCTGACCGGTTTCTCGGTAGTTTCCCGCGGCGACCATGACCGTATCGCCCGATCCGGCGGCCGCCACCGCATCGCCAACCGTGCGGAATGCGTTGGTTCCGAATGTCAAATTGGAAACCTGGTCGTATTGACCATAATCCCAGATTACGGTGTCGCCGTTCGATAACCCTCGCGGCGCGGTATCGGCCGTGATTCGAAAGAAATCATCGACATACAGGGTCGCGGGAGTCTCACGCTCTTCCAGTCGATCGACCATGGGAGTGAATCGATTTCGAACCGTTGGCATTTTCGTTCCAACGAACTGCTCTCGAATAGCATGGGTCAGTCCAAGAATTCGAGTCGATAATCTCATTGCGGCTTGTCCTTGTGGCTGGTCACGACCAGTTGCTGGGGGAGGTCGTGTATTGAATTCAAATTCGGGAAAGCAATAACAACATGAGTCAGGCTACCTGTTTTACCCAATCGCCGCATTCTGTGCAACCAAAAACATTCGTAAATCCGTCAAATCCGATTTCATTGCTAATATTTGCCTCGCGCCGGGGCCGATCATTCAAAAGAAGTCCCAAAGTCCTGTCACCGGTTTCGTGGGGCGGGCGGTGAGAGTACGCTGGTTCCGAACTTGCTTGGCATGCGCCGCCCTCATTGGCAACGTGGGCTGTGGTTTGGTCGCCAACGCGACACACAACGCGTGCAACGAATTCAGGCTGTCGTTTTCCGAACGGCACTTCGAACATGAAATTCATCGCCTGGCTGACGAGGCATGGTCGCGGAGATCGGACGCACTCGTTGCATCGACCGACTTTCGTGGCGGCTATGTCGATGGCTTCGCGGATTATCTACGAGATGGTCGGACGATCGATTCTCCGCCGACGCCCCCCCATCGGTATTGGCGGTCGGCTTATCAAACGCCGCAACGCATGGCCGCGGCGAACGACTATGTCGCCGGTTTTCAGCAAGGGGCAGCCGACGCGCTGGCAAGCGGAGAACGCCAAAAGGTCGTAGTTCCCGTTGCTCTCGCTTGCTGCGGGACGCCCACCGGTCCGCCGGTCATCAGCGGGTTTCAAACTCAGGTCGCCGTGGATCCACCGAACACAGGCGGCAAACCGCGGCAAGGGCGAAACTAAGGTTGCACGACATAGGGGGTCGATTGCAATTCCGCCATGGTTCATCGAAACTTCCAAACTCGGGCAATCGGCCTTGCGATTCGGGCAGTCGCTCCGTTGCTCGCGGTTTGGACTTGCGGTTGCGCTGCCTTGACGAACCCCGTCGCTGATGGCATTCCGGTACACCGGCTGCCCGAAGAGATCTTTCCTTCGCCGCGCGAAGAGATGAAGCCGCTGCCGCTCACGCTGCTGCGCCAGGAGAAACCGGCCGTTTATCGACTCGGTCCGGGCGACATTTTGGGCGTGTATATCGAAAATCTGCTGGGCGACAAATCGGCCGTGCCGCCGGTGCGGCTCAGCGAAACTGGCAACGTGCCGCCGGCGCTCGGCTATCCGGTGCCGATTCAGGGCGACGGCACAATCGCGATTCCCTTCGCCGATCCGATTCAAGTCAGCGGCATGAGCCTTGACGAGGCTCGTGAAGCGATCCGTGTGGCGGTCACTGAAAAGAAACAACTCGTCCCCAAAGATCTGCGCGCGCATCTATGTGACGCTGATGCAACAACGCCGCTACCACGTCATTGTTGTCCGGCAGGATGCCGGCGGTTTGATCGTCGAACCCCAGGGCATCCTCGGCGGCGCCAAGCGCGGCAGTGGCTTTCCGATCGACTTGCCGGCCTACGAGAACGATGTACTCAACGCCCTGGCTCGAACCGGCGGTCTGCCCGGTCTGGACGCCAACAACGAAATCATCATTCAACGCGGTCCTCCTGCCGGCGCGCCGAAGAATAACCTGCCGGCTGTCGGAGAAACCATTCGAATTCCATTGCGTGTTCGCGACGAAGAGCCGCTCACCTTCCGGCCGGAGGATGTCATTCTCCACGACGGCGACATCGTTTTTATCGAGGCTCGCGACACCGAACTGTTCTATGCCGGCGGACTTCTACCCGCCGGCGAATACGTGTTGCCGCGCGATTACGATCTCGATGTGGTCGAGGCCGTGGCTCGAGTGCGCGGCCCGCTCGTCAACGGAGGCTTTAATCAAAGCAATCAGTTCTCGCCGCAACTCCTTGCCAGCGGCATGGGCTTCCCGTCGCCAAGCCTGCTGTCCGTCATTCGCAAGACGTGCCACGCTCGCCAAATCACGATTCGCGTGGACCTGAATCGGGCTTTGCGCGACCCACGTGAACGAATCCTTGTTCAACCCGGCGACGTTCTCATCCTTCAGGAGAAGCCGTCGGAGGCGATCGTCCGTTACGTGAACTCAATTCTGCGCCTGAATTACCTGTTTTCTTTGTTCCGCTCCGACCGGACCGCCGGCACCGCAACGCTCAACTTCCCGTGATCCTGGTTACCAGGGTAGCGCCCACCAACGGCGAGTCGCCGGCTCGGGTCGGCGCGGTCGGACCGAGACGCCGCGAAGCACGGATTGCCCGATGGCGCTGCCAATCCGGTCCGCGGCCGATGGTCCGGCCCAGCGGCGAATCCGCTCGATCGCGGCGGAAATTTTCGGCGGCCTTTGATGCAGCGAGTGCCCGTCGGAGCCCAACAGGTGTACCACCCCGCGCCGCACCCAGTCTTTCATCGCTCGCTCGTCGCGTGCGCTCGCCGCTTCGGTCACACTTCGGGCCGACACTTGGATCAAGCAGCCCAATTCAATTAATTCCTCGACTGTCCCCGGCTCGTGCAAAAGCTCCGGCGTTCGCTCCGGGTGCGCGAGGATCACGCGGATTCCAATGCGCGAGAGAGCCGCGCTCAGATCGCGAATGTCGATGTAAAGGTCGTGGGGCATTTCCAGGAGCATGAACGTTCCGCGATCGCCGACGGTGAGCAATTCACCATGCTGGAACGATTCAATGAGGTCCGCGCGCAACATCACCTCCGCGCAGGGGACGATTTCCAAATCCACCTCGAATCGGAGCAGGTCGGCTGCGAGTTCCCGGGCCGCCGCGCGAATGCGGTCCGGCGTCACCTCGGGCCAATGGTCGTTTTGATGGGCGAGAGCCGCGGCCAGCCGGGTGCCGTCGGCCGAGGCGGCGCGGCACATTTCCAGTGCCTGAGCCTTCGTTCGCGGCCCATCGTCCAGGCCGGCCAGGAGATGGACGTGGGCATCGACCGGCGGCAACATCGGTCACCTCGCTTGACGCTGGGTTGGAGCCGAGATTTCCCGGTCCGCTGAATCAGACAATGCAGGTTCGGAATCGGATTCACCGTCGTCGTAACCGCAATCGTACCCGTGGCCATATTCGTAGCCGTAGCCGCCGCCGCTGGCAAAGCCGCTCATGCCGTTTACCACCACGCCCAAAATCTTGGCCCCGAGGGACGCCAGCAATTCGGTTGCTCGTTCTGCGCTGGGACGGCATTTCTTCGAAAGTCGAAGCACCAACAGGACGCCATCAACTCGCGGCGCCACCACCGCCGGGTCGGTGACCGCCAGCAGCGGCGGCGTGTCAATCAAAACAAAATCAAATCGATCCCGAAGTCGAGTGAGCAGTTCATGAAACCTAGGCGACGTCAGTAGCTCCGCCGGTTGCGCCGGACGCGGTCCGCACGGAATAAGCGACAGGCCCGCCGCCGGTCCGGCGCAGCACGCTTTCAACTTCAACCTCGCCCATCAACGCCGACGCCAACCCAATTTGCGGTCGGTCAAGACGAAACAGGCCGTGGATCGATGGCCGTCGAAAATCGGCATCGACCAGCACGACCGACTTCCCGGAATGGGCGATCGAAATGGCCAGGTTCGCCGCCAACGTCGATTTTCCGTCGCCCTTGTTTGGACTGGTCATCTGAATGACCTGATGTCCGCGACCTCGCGTGCTGAAGTACAGCGACGTTCGAAGACCGCGAAATGCCTCGGCTTCCGGCGAATTGGGCGCGTGATAGGCGCACAGATGCCCTTCGACCCCGTCATCCGCCTCGTCGCAGGCCGATAGAAACGGAACGTGGCCCACCACTGGCACCCCGAGCCGTCGGCGGATTTCCTCGGGATCATGGAAGCCCTCATCGGTCCATTCCGCCGCGTAGGCGAGCCCGATTCCGCCGATCGAACCGAGCAGGAGGGCCACGGCCAAGGTCACCAGGAGATTGGGGCGACTTTGATCCCGGGAGCTGCATCGACAATGGTGCGAGCGCTGTAAATATCCGAATCCGGCGAAAGCTGTAACTGCTTTAATCGCGCGTTGACGTTGTCATAGAGTTGCTGGTATGGCGTGATGGCGTCTCGCGCGACTTCCACTCGGTGCAGATACGCGGCCAATGCCGTGGCCGCGTCTCGTTCCTTGGCGAGAATCGTCAGAACGGTCTTCTGCATCTCCCGATTGAGGTCGAGTTCGCCTTTGAGTAATCGCAACTGCAGGTCGAGCGGGTCCGGCTTGGCGTCCGAATTCCCCGGATCCCCGATTCGCTCGCGCAGCGCTTCGATTCGCCTTCGCAGCGACACCATCTGCGGATGGTCTTTGCCCAGCTCCTGCCGCATTTCCTCTTCCTGCAAGAGCAATGCTTGCAGCGCTTGTTCCTCCCCGCGCCGTTCGGCGACGATCGGGCGATTGGGATCCGTCGACTGAATCAACTTCAGAATGACGTCCTTTTTGTCGCCCCGGCTGATGGATGACCTGATCAATTCGAGGTCGCGTTCAATTTGTTGCTGTCGCAGAACCAGATCCGCGTATCTCGTCTCGTACCGCCCGATCCGGTCGATCACGCCGCCCAACTTGTCTTTCGATTGAAAAACGAGGTAATTCTCCTTGACGATGTTTTCGTAATCCTGTTTGCGCTTCTCGATATCGCCTTTGAGCGTGTGCTCGGCCTCTTGCATTTGCTTGACGAATTCCTTGTTCAAGTTTCCATAGGTTTCATTCAGGAACTCCTGGTAGGCCTGGATGATCGCGCTGACGATGAGCGGACAATCATCGCGCCGTCCGCCGCGAAATGCCAAATTCAAGACGTTGGTCGGAGCGGCGTTGCCGTCGCGAATCTCGCGCGTGACAGTCAACCCATTCGATAGGAAGGTAAGCCAATCCATCCCGCCCGGAATCGTGATCGATCGCTCGGATTCGAGGATCTTGGCGGCTCGCCGCAGGATTTCCTGGCTTCGGATCAAGATGGCGTGCGTGGTCAGGTAGTCTTCGACATAGATTTGCTGATTCGGTCCCGCGCCGTTGACCGGAATTGGTTCGGGCCGCTTTCGGACGACGAGCACCTGGGCGGTCGATTGATAGACCGGCGAAACCTGCGAGTAGATGAACAAACCAATGCCGACGCCGACGCATAATCCCAGCGCGACGACGCGCCTCGCGCCGCCAGATTACGGATAGCGGATTTCCGAGTCGTGACGCCGAGCCCGGCTCAGCCTCTTCAAAATCGGCGATCGATGAAACCATGGACAAGTTCCAACTCCTCAAAAATCTTCAATCCATTCGCTGGCATGCACCGGCCTGGCTACGCTTCCAGCGAAGGGCAACTCAACCGCTGGCTCGCCGATCATCTCGGGTTGGTCCAGCATCGACGCAATTGCATGCTCCACTTCTTTGGCGATGCCGTCGAAAATCGCGACTTTGAGCGGATTCGGCACATCGTCCGATATCCCGCCCACCTCGATTCTGCCGACGCAGTCGCCGCGCACAAACAGCGACTTCTCATATCCCCAGTCGTGTGTCCGGGCCTGTGTCGGCACAAGCCGATCCCAGTCGGCGAAATATCTCTCTTGAATCAGGGGGATGCTCGTTTCAAAACGGACCGAAAACACCTGAAATCGACAAGCCGCGTGCAGAACGCGTTTCCAAAACCTGGCCCAATCGGCATTGCCCTGCATGTGCACGCACACCTCAACCGTTCGATGTCCGTCATGGCGACACAGCAAAGAGATGATCCATGCCGAAACGCGTTTGCGAAATAGAACCAGTTCGGAATGTCCAAACAGCCGCGTGACGACCAGGGATGCAATCACCGACAGTGCGGAAATCGCGGCAAATAGCTGGCGTTGCAGGATCATCGTTGCGAGTGCGCCGATGCCGGTCAAAAGGCAAAGGAAGCAAACAAGTATGAGCACCCGGCGCCGTGACAACCCGCTTTGTTGCAGGCGATGATGAAGATGGCCCCGATCCGGAGTGTAAATGCTCCGACCGGTCAATTTGCGTCGGGTAATGGCAGCCGCCGTATCAAGAATGGGAAGCGTGAACAGGGCGACGGGAATGGTCAGCATAACCGTGGTCGGTCCTTTCAACGCGCACTGCAATGCCAGCACACCGATCACCATGCCAATGATCATGCTGCCGCAATCTCCCAAGAATACTCGTGCCGGCGGCAGATTGAAGGTGAGAAAGCCGGCTACGGCGCCGACCAACGCCAGAGCGACGAGGGCGGCGGCAAACTGCCCGGTTAAAAGACTGAGCACCGCGATCGCCAATGCAATGCCGCCTCCGACACAGCTGCCCATCCCGTCCATTCCGTCGATCAGATTGAGCGAGTTGATCGCGCCAAGAAGCCAGAAAACCGTGACGGGCGCCGCCAAGACTCCAAGTTGGACGGTCAACCCAAATAGATCGACGAACTGCACGGTCGTTCCGGATGCGAGGAGCACGCAGACGGCAAGCAATTGGCCGAGAAGCTTGTAAGACCCGCGGAGAGGCCGTCGATCGTCGAGCACGCCGACGAGGCACAGAATTGCGGCGGAACCCGCCAGGCCCCAAACCGATAGTCGCGATTCCGAAAACCACTGGCCGACGACCGGGACCGAAAGGCACGCGCCCGCGAGGGTGATGCAAATGGCGAAGAAGATCGCCAGTCCCCCAGCGAGTGGCACAGGCCGCGTGTGCATCTTCCGCTGCCCGTCCGGCCTGTCGAGCAGGCCGACCCGGCAAGCGAGTGCAGCCGCCACCGGCGTCAGAACCAGCGACAGTCCGAAGCCGCAACCTGCGGATAAGGGCAGAATGACGGTCAATCGCATGCTCCGAGAGTTCGAGGGGCGCTCTTGGAGAGCCAGCGCTATTGGCGAGCCCAGCGATTGGGATTGGGCTGCCGGACTCCATTTCGAGTCATGCCAGTGCGAAACGTGCCAGCTTGGCAAAGTGCATTCGATTCGTTGCGGAACGACTCCAGAATGATTGGCTGAGGGTCAAGTCCGAGTGCCTTCACCAGTTCAATCAAACCGGTTTTCGATCGGTGCACAAACCGGGCCTGGGGAGTCAAAATCTCGTTGCGAATTCGATCGCAGTCCGCAAACGCCGAGCCTGAAAAGATTGGCCTGAGATGCACTGAGTGCTTCGCGAAAGACACTGTTTACGTTACCTGAGAACCGGCCTTCGCGCGCGCAACTCGTATCGACCAACCGTAAATCTCATGGTAATGCTGGTGGAGCGACATATTGCGAGCATTGAAGCATGCCGCTCCGGAGCAGACTATCATCCTTGTTAGAGAATACGAGCCGGCAACGTCAAGACTTGGATCGAAATTTGATGTATTTTTCGACTGAATGATTTGCTTGCACGACTTCGACGTTGAGAGACCTGTCTGAAAATACTGTTGAAAGCAGCAATTGTGCGGGTTTAGTCGGGGAACAGGGATTGATACACGGTGATCAGCTGGCGCTCAAAACGCAATCGGGCGAATGGTGCAACCACCGCTTCCCGCGCCGCGCGGCCAAGGCGATTTCGAAGATCGGCGTCGCTGGCAACTCGCCTGATGGCCGCGGCCAATTGCTCGGCATCGCCGGGGCGTGTGCCAATCGCGGTTGTTTCATGCTGGAACAACTCCGCGGCGCCGCCGCCCGCGGAAACGATCACCGGCCGGCCGCAGGCCATTCCTTCGATGATCGCGAGACCGAATGGTTCCGGCCGCGTGCTCGCGTGGACGACGACGTCGAGCGCGCGATAAATCGTCGGCATGTCATTCTGAAATCCAACCAAATGAACACGATCGCGCAGTCGAAGCCGCACGATTCCTTCGCGCAATTCTCGCTCGCTGAACTGCGAACCGGCGGTCTGATAAATCGGTCCACCGACGATGAAGAATCGGATCGGCAAATTTGCCGGGATTCGGGCCGATGCGTCCAGAAAAACATCCTGTCCCTTCCAGCGGGCATAGGTCGCCACCAGACCGACTCGAATGATATTGTCGGCCGGTTCCAATCCGGCGAGTCGGTCGAGCAAATGACCGTCGCACGGCCCGGGAGCGAATCGCTCGGTATCAGTCGCGTTGGGAATAACAGTGATCGGTGTTGACTTCAAAACTTCGCGAGCATCTTGAGCGACGGCTTCAGACACGGCGATTGCCAAAGTACGCTTGCCCGCAGCCAGTCGGATCAGTCGCCTCAAGGCTGGGCGCGCACAAGGAAATCATGCAGATGCCAGACAACTGGGACGGTTCGTCCGCATGCCAGTCGGCTCAGCAAGTGGAATTTGTTGCCATTGGAATGAACGATGTCCGGCTTGAGGCTTCGAACCAGGCGACGAAGTCGCGATGCGTAGCGCCAGGCGTCGAATGCGGCCCATGATCCTCGCCATAACATTCGCGCCGGCGACTGATCGAGGCCGGGGTCGATCAGCGCGCTGTCGCCAAAGCAGGCCAGGGTGGCCGGCATCGGCAGAAGAATCGTCCGAGCGCCGGCCTTGGACAATGCCGGCAGCAACGGCCCGTCGCCGCCGACGATTACGTGCACGTCGAACCCGGAATCGGCATGCCGCAGCGACTCCGCCATATCGAGCAAAACGCGTTCGGCGCCTCCGATCGAGCCCACGGGAGTTAGGAAAACGACTCTCATTGGCGAACCGCGATTTTCTTGGTTAGCCGTTCGTAGGCGTCGGAAATGATTCGTGCATGGTTGGCCCACGAGAATTGCTCAGCTTGCTTGAACCGTTGCGCTCGCGTGCGATATTGATCCAGTCCCGCGAGCATTTGCCTCGTCGTTGCGACCCACGAATTGACATCTCCCGCCGGTGCATAAGAAATTGCTTCGCCACCAACTTCGCGCAGCACGGGCAGATCGCTGGCCAAAACTGGCGCGCCGCACGCGAGCGCTTCGACGATGGGAAGGCCAAACCCTTCGGCGCTGCTCGGAAGAAGCACGACCGCGGCGCCGCGATAGAGCACGGCGATTTGCGCCCGCGTGAGGCGTTCGCGACGTACGATTGCATCCTGCAAATTGAGTTGGTCGACTAACGATTGTTGCGCGGCCGTAAAATGTTCTCCGACTTTGACAAGTCGTAGATCCGGAAACTCACACCGCAGGGCGACAAGTACCTGAAGGAGGACTTCGATTCGTTTTCGAGGAATATTGCTTCCAACGTGTAATAAATACGGACCGCAAATGGTTTCACTCGGACCGTCGGCGGTGAACTCGGGCGCGACGCCGTAGGGTGCGTGCACAAGGCGTGACGAATCAACCAACCCAAACTTCTCGATTTCCGCCCGTATTGTCATCGTGGAGTGGAATACAACGGCGGCCTTTTGCAAACCGCTCAATATCCGGCGTGCCAGGGCGCGAAACCATCGCGGCCGGGGATCGCGCTCGGGCTCCAATAGACAGCGAAACGCATCCAAGTCGTGGCAAAAGACCCCCGTTCGTTCCGGAGGCAATGAGTGCACCAGTTGGGCATAGCTATGATCGGCGATATGAAAAAAGTCAAATTGACAGGTTGCACGTTTGAGAAACCACGGATAGCGAATGACTCGATTGACAAGGCGATCCGCGTTGCATGCCAGTGCGTGACAAACCGGCAGCGGCATCCGCGAAAAGAGATGCTGAAATCTTGGCCGAATCGACTGGGCGTCGGTCAGGTGCGCCAGCAGCATTTCGGCGCATAAATCCATACTCGGCCAATTCTCCTCGAGAAAGTCGGGGAGTATTGCAAGTCGCATCATCGGCGGCGAACCGATTCCAGAACTTGGGCCAGATCGCCGAACGCTTTCGCCCGGGTCCAGTTGGGAATGATGAGCGATTCCCGAGACTTTAACGCCTGGCAGCGGCGCTTCCTCGCTGTGTTCGGCGATCCAGAGAAACTCCCGTGCCATCGCCCGCGGATCGCGCGGGGGCGTGAGACGTGCGTGTCCGGGCAAATGAACCGCCATGCCGCCCACCGCCGTCGCGACCACCGGCGTGCTGCATGCCAAGGCCTCCAGCGGCGATAAGCCGAGTCCCTCGGCGAACGACGCCTGCGCGATCACATCGGCGAAGCGAAACGCGTCCGCGACCTCGTACATCGGATGCAAGGCCGGACCGCCGATCACCCAGTCATCGGGACTTAGCAAATCCAAACTCTTGGCCAACTGCAAGAAATCTTTGTAACCGCCGCCGAGATTCAGCACGACGGCGTCGAGTCCTTTCGATCGAGCGATCGCCGTCGCTTGCAGCACCGTCTCCGCGTCCTTTTCATGGCTGATCCGGCTCGAAAAGAAAATCAAAAAGCGATCCACGGGAAGATTCCGTTTGCGCCGCAAGGCACGCCGCTCGTCGGCGTCGGCGGGCCTAAAGAAATCGGTATCGACGCCGTAATAGAGGCCGATCTCGCTTCGACGACAATATCGCAGCGCGATCCCGCGAAGATAATCGCCCATCGCGAGGCAACGAGCGGTCAGGCGGCCGTTGATCGTCATCAGCGTCCGAATCGCGGCGTCGCCGAGCCGCCATTTCAACCAGCTGATCTGCCGACGATCTCGGCGGCACCGAAAATATTCCGCCGGGGCGATCCCCATGTAGGCGACCACCGGCACGCCGTGCACCAATCCCGCGATGTTTGCATTGAGCGCACCGCGCAACATTTCTTGGGCGAGGATGACGTCATAGCGCCGTGCCCGTTTCAGGAGGTACACCAGCGACCGGAATTGAAATTGCAATCTTCCGCCCGAGATCTCGTCGGCTTGAACTTGAATTCCGCTTTCGGCGATTCGCTGTTTGAGGCCGCTGGGGCCGTACGTTCGCTGCGGCACGACAAGCGTCAAGTCACAAATCTCGCTCAATCCGACGACAAAGCGAATGTCGGTGAAGCCTTCGACAAAAAACAGAACGCGCGGTCGACCCAAGGTTGAACTCAATTGCGAGGTTGAACTAGCTTGTTATTTTCCCACGGCGACGTCGCCGGAAACGTCCTTAAAAACGCGAAGCAGTTCATCCAGATGAACAGCCATTGAAAATCGTGCGGCGGCGGCGCGGGCGTTGTCTCGTAGCCGGCGGAAGTGGGTCGGATCCTCGAGGCACCGCACCACAGCGTCCGCAAGACCCGACGCGGTCGGCGGATTGCCGGGAGCCAAATGGCCGTTGACTCCGTCCTGGAGCCACTCGCGAACGCCGCCAACATCAAACGCAGCGACGGGCACACCTGAACTGTTCGCTTCGGGCCCGACCATACCGAATGGCTCGGGCCATAGACTTGGAACCACCGCGACATCGGACTCACCGACCAACCTCGCCACGTCGGTCTTGTCGCGCCAGCCGGCAAACTCAATCCGGCACGCCGGATTTTTCCGGCCAATTTCAAGCGATCGCTTTTCCCAACCCAGGCGTTCGGGACCGTCGCCGACCATGGTCAACTGAATCGGCAGGTTCAGCTTTTTGGCAATGATTGGAATGGCGTCGAGCAGAACGCTTCCGCCCTTGAGCCGGTCCATTCGGCCGACAAATACCAGTCGACGAAGCAGCCGATCATCCGCCAGCGGCAGACGCAAGCGGTCGTTGGTTTGGGCCGCCGATTCGGCGTCAATCGCCGGTTCGAAAACATACGCGATCACGTCGGTCGGCACTCCGTTGCGTCGATATTCTTCCGCCACGTATCGGGAATGCGTCAACCGCCTCGCATAAAGCCGCAGCGTTCGCAGGCGAATTGCTTGCTGCCGATACAGCGACAACGCCGTGAACGGGTTTCGTCCGCCGCATCGCCGGGGATAATAGTTGGCGAGACAACCGAGCCCGAACGGCCGGTGGCATGCTTCAATTTGGGGCCGCGTAAAAGTCTTGGCGCCGCTGACGCAAATGCCGTGATACGCGTGAGCGAAGTAAACGCCTGGCGCGTATTGGAGTGTCCGTGGCGTGTGCGACGGTTGCTGAAATCCGTGGCCATAAATCAAGTCGGGCTTCCAGTCTCGCAGGGCATCAAACGCGGCGGATTCGCCGAGTTCCGCGACGCACCACGACGGCGAGCCCTCCGGCGAGCGAATCGCGGCTCGATTGGCTGGGTCATCGCCCTCGGTCCAGAGCGCGACTTCGATGCCGCGAGCCGCGAGGGCGGTCAGCACCGAGTCGATGTACCGCTCGACGCCGCCGACCATTCGACGAGTCCAGTTGGTCAATGCGATTCGCACAAGGCCTCTGAGTTCGTTGCGCGATCCGTCAATTTGCGTACAAGACGACTCAGATCGAATCGATCGTGGTACAGCAACTCTGCTTGGCGGCCCGACTCCCGGCGGGCTCGTTCGTCGGAAAGCAACCGGGAAACGGAGCCGCAAATCCCGTCGATGTCATGTTCCGGAACCAGTGCGAGGGCGTTCGACTGCCGCCAGAACGGTTCGGTGAGTTTGCCGAGATTGGCCACAACCGGCCGGCCATGAGCCAGGCACGCCATGAGGCTGCCATTTCGGCTGGAGACGCCGCCGACGTAGGGTTGAATGAACAGGTCGCAAGCCGTCAGCCAGATTGACAGTTCCTCGGCAGAAATCGAACCCGGAGCGATCAAGCGCTCGGATGGAAGCCGACTTTTCTCCAGAATATCCAAGCGAAACCGATCGCCGTTCCTGCCGAGAAGGATCACGGCAATGTCCGATCTTGTGGCGAAAAGCTGCTCAAGGACTGGTCGCAGTAAACTGGAGGTGTGTCCGCCGTAGGTCCCAAAATGGCCGATCAGGGAATCAACTTCGGGGGCCAATCGCTTTCGCAACTTCATTGCCTCGTCGGAATTGGCGGTAACCGGAATATTGCTGGGCACCGGCAATAAGTCGATCGACAAATCCCGGCGCGTATGGGCGGATCGATTGCTCCCAGGCCGGAATCGTCACCCAGATCTGGCTGGCAGACTTCAACAAGGTGCGAAGCATGAGCCGTTGAACCACGGCGGCGGCGCCTGTTTCAACGAACCGCCGATATCCATGAACGGTTCGTGAACAACGACATCAACTCGGTCGCCACACCGTGCGGCACGACCGCGAATCCACCGGCAAAACGGATAGTTGATCGCGCCGGCTGAATGCATGCGGCACCCATTGCACCAGCAACCGCCTGGGCCGCGGTTCGGCGTCGAGGAGTTCGCCGACACGCCGTAGGTCGGCGCGGCCGATCGCTCCAAGCTCTCGCCGAACCGACACGCGATTTTTGCCCGGCGTCGGACCAGCGGCCGGCGGGCACCAGACCGCCACCGACTCGCCGGCATCCGCCAGGCCGTGCGCGAGCAGGTAGGTATAGTCGCTCACGCCGCCGGGTTGAGGTGGGTATTCGCCGGTGATCAAGTGCCAGTTTGACGACACGGGTTAGACTACAAACCAGCGCAAGAGCCGCTTAAATTGTTGACGATGACTATCTGCATAAGTCTTGTTGGAACAAGTAGTTAAGTCTTACCACTACCGGCAATTGGTATTTTTTACCTGGTTTTTCCGAAGATTGCGCGGAAAACACGCGTCTTCTCTCGAAGATTACGAAGATTGCGCATTCGTGCGTGCACGTAATCTTCGGCAATCTTCGAGAAAAACAGCACATTGGCTTGCGCGGATGGCGACTCAATTTGTTTCTGTCATTTTGGCAGTTGGCCGCTTTCCTTCAGGTAGGTGCGGAACCAATCGACGGTGCGTTTCAGTCCATCCTCCAGCCTGACTTGCGGCTGCCAGCCCAAAATCGATCGCGCCCGGCTGCTGTCGGCGTACATGCGCCAAATCTCAGTCGGGCGATAGGGCAGGGCGCCGATTTCGATTCTCGATTTCGTGTCGGACAGCTCGGCAATCTTTCGCACCAGATCTCGAATCGCCACTTCCTCGCCGGCGGCGATGTTGAGCGGTCCATCGATTGCGCTCTTGGATTGGGCGGCGAGAATCAGGCTATCAACGATATTCGAAACATAGTTGAACTCTCGGGTTTGTTCGCCGGCGGTGGTTTGGACCGGCTGGCCAAGCAGACACTTGATGATCAATTCCGGAATCACGGCCTTGGCGCTTTGGTAGGGACCGAAGGTGTTGAATGGCCGCAACACGACAATCGAGCCCGAACCGGCGACGCGCTGCTTCATTCGACAATAGAGTTCACCGGCATACTTGGTGATCGCGTAAGGCGAAATCGGCTCCGGACATTGGCTCTCGATAAACGGCACGCTCGTTTGATGCCCATACACTTCCGAAGTGGACATGTAAATGAATTTGCCCACTCCCGCGCACATGTCGAGCAGGTTCGCCGTCCCCTTGGCGTTGACATCGAAGCATTCCTCGACCTGGCGAAAGCTCTCGCCGACGTGGTTGTAAGCCGCCAGGTGAAACACGACATCGGGGCTGAATTCGCGAATATCCGCCAGCGCCCGCGATTGCGTAAATCCGCTTCGATGACCGTGAGCCGATCGTATACGTCGCGCAGTCGCTCGTTTCTCATCACATTGCCATAACGCGTCGTCACGGCGACCACGGCGCCGTTCGAGAGCAATTGATGAACGAGGTGCGACCCGATGAAACCCGATCCGCCGGTGACGAGGACTCGCTGATCACGCATGCCAATTCTCGGCAGGGAGAGTGTAAAATTCGCGAATTTCGATCTCGGCCTGGGCGAGATCTTTCTGCGTATTGACGGTCAAATGGCGATCTTCATGACGATGGGCGCGAAGCTGTCTCGCCGCGGCGACATGCGACAGGAATTCGGGCATGTCGCGGCCGCGCGACATAAATTCAAACGCGCTCGGCTCGCACGCCATGAAGCCGATATTGATCCAGTGCGGCAGGCGTGGTTTCTCGCGGAACCCGGCGACGCGATCCTCCGCTTCCAGGTCCACGATTCCATAGGGACTTTGCAGCGGAAACACGGTCATGCTCACTGCGAGCCGCGCCCGCTCGTGCTCCCCGAGCAGTTGCGGCAGGTCCACATTGGCGAGCGTGTCGCCGTAGCAGACGAGAAAACGCCCGCACACATGCGGCCGCGCTCGAGCAGGCGATCGGTCATCGACGCGTCGCCGGAATCCACGCATTCCACTTTCCATTCGGCCGGAAGCGATTTCGCGAACTCGCGAACCATCTCCGCGCGATAGCCGACGCAGAGCACGAATCGCCGCACGCCCGACCAGGCCAGGTAATGCATCAAATGGTAGAGGATCGGCCGGCCGTTCAGTTCCACGAGTGGCTTGGGAACGGCCTCGGTAAACGGCCGCAGCCGTTCGCCTTTGCCACCGCAGAGCAGCACCGCCGTCAGATCGTTACGCATTTCGGTCATGTCAAAATCGAAGTCAACTGCTGTGTGACGCTGCCGATCCGGTGAAACTTGGTCCACAGGATCGGAATCCTGTGCCACGCTAAGGTGGCACAGGATTCCGATCCTGTGGACTTGAAGATCATCTCAACTCGATTTGGAGCCCTTTGCTTTGCACACAATTCATTCGACTGGGCTCGCCATCAACTGTCCAAAATCGCTTTCACTCGCGACGCGTACTCGTGCCCCAACTTCGAGGCGTTGGGCCGATTTCGCATGGTTTCGCGCGCTGCGGCGCCGATTTGCCGAACCAACGCCGGGTTCTTCGCCAGGTGCCCAAGCCTTTCCGCAATCGCGTTTTCGTCGCCGGGCGGCACAACATAGCCGTTCACTCCATCGACGATCAGGTCGCGGCGCCAGTCTTCGTGGTGGCGATCACCGGCAGGCCGGACGCCATTGCCTCGCCCACCACATAACCGAAACCATCGGCGAGCGACGGCAGCACCAGCACGCTCGCCCGGCCATAAACTTCGTCCAACCCCGCTTTGCGAATCTCCACAGGCCGCAACTTGATCGCCGGATTGCTCGCCATCTTGGCGTTCATGTAGTTGGTGACCGGCCGCGAACCGCAACCTCCCCAGAGAATCAGTTCGCTTTCCGGCAATCGCAGCCGATCGAACGCTTCGACCAAAAACTGAAATCCTTTCCAAGGCTCGACCAGGCCGACGAAGCAAACGCGAAAAGTCGATTCCTTGAATTTCGCCTCGGGGAACTCCGCGACATCGAAGGGTGGCTGGGCGACGATGATTTTTTCCGCGGGAAAGCCGCGCCTCGGTAAACGTCCGCGCCGCCACGTGCGACATCACCCGAATTCGGTCCGCTTCCTTGTACTCGCGAAGGATGCGTCGATATTCCCAGGCGTGCATGGTCGGCCGGATGCCGAATTGTTTGCAGGCGTCAACCTGAGCCGACTTGAACTCGTCAGCGTGCAGCGTCACCACATCGAGAACCGTCTTGCATCCGAGCCGGCGGGCCGCCTGCAGGCTCCGCAGCGATTGACCGACCGCTCCGTGAAACACCCGCGAACCGGCCGGCAACGATCGAGCGACCGCCCGATCGAACGTCGAGTTTCGATGCATCGTCTGCCAGTCGCGAAAGCGGCGAATAAACGGTTTGGTCCAAATGAAATTCGCTAGTCGCGATGGCGGGATGACTCGCGTCGGCAATCCCGCGAGATCCCCCTTGCAAAAAACGGCAACCTTGAAACCCGTGCGCAAATACTCCGCCATATAAAATAGATTCAAACCTTGGCCACCGACTTTTGGGACGGCGTTGGCGGCAATTATAAGTGAGGGCAGGCCCATGGCGTCAGACACCGGCGGAACGAAGTGGATTCGATCGATCGGCGGGCGCGAGATCGAGCAGCGCCAGCGCCCGAGCGGCCACCGCCGACGGCCGAACCAGAGCCCGCCAATGCGACGCAATTCTTTCCGCATCGCGCTCGCCGGAATCCCAGGCGTGCAGTTCGGCGATCGCTGCCGCGGCTAGCGCCGAGGCAGAATGCGCACGGCTGACGCGGCCGAATCGGCGGTCCGTGGTGATTCCAACCAGGCTTGGAATGGGAGTGCCGATCACAGTGCCGCCGAGCGCGAGCATCTCATTAGCAGCGACAGGCGAACCCTCCCACCGCGACGAGAAAATAATGCTTCGTGCTTCGCGCATGAATTCAAACACCTTATCCGGCGGTTGAATCCCGACGATTTGGACCAGCTTCGATAACCGGGCTAGTTCCGAAAACTCTTTGTCGGCGCCTCGTCCAATGATGATGAACTCCGGGTGGACGCCGCTCGCCAAGACGCGGCGAATCGTCGCGGCCAGAAGCGGCGCATTCTTTTGCGGGGAATCCCAGTCGACCGACCGCTACAACTCGATTCAACCGTTTCGATCGAATTGGCTCCGTGCAAAATCGCTCGCCAACCGGGTATGGCAGCCAATGGATTCTTTCTTCAAGCTCGTCGGCGCCGAGCGTTCTCAACAGACGGCGAAACTCATTCACCGGCCCTTCGCCGGGAAGAGTGATCGCGTCGGCCGTCGAAGTGTTTTCAATCAGGCCGCGATGCTCGCTCGCGGCGTGAATCAGGAATCGAAGCAGCCAGTGTTTGGCGGCCCCGAGTTTCTGGCACGCGTTTGGCTTAAGGTAGGTCATGTAGCGAAAAGTTGCCCAGGGGTGATGCCGCGGGCTGATTCGACCGTCCGAGTCGGCGATGGCCAGCACCTTGGCCCCCGCTTGCCGGATCGCCTTCATGACATTGGTCATCCGATGCCAGGTAATCATCGCGACGGCGTCGCAGTTGGCCTCATCCCAAAACGCGGGACTGCAAATCTGTTGTTCCGAATCGAAGGTCAAAACGGGATACGGATATTCGGGTTCCATCGCCGCCGGGCAAATCGTGATGGCATCGACCCCATTTTGTCGGAATCCCTCGGCATATGGTTCATACCGAAT
Organism: uncultured Gemmataceae bacterium; assembly: GCA_963815035.1. Lineage (GTDB taxonomy): Bacteria > Planctomycetota > Planctomycetia > Gemmatales > Gemmataceae > JBGQCZ01. The sequence continues at coordinate 241,497 of CAWFFC010000021.1, read as the reverse complement.
CGTCATATCAACGAGTCGATACGGGGCGTTAAGCAGCAGCGCAATTCGCACTTGTTATCCTTTGATGCTCCAGCAAAAGCTCGCTAGAACCATTCCCATCGCCGTGGCTTCTTCCGGCACCGACTCGGGATACGGGAGGATCGGCGAAATCTCAAATTCCAACGCTGCACTCAAAGAAATCGATCACGCCATTGGGAGCACAGAGGAACAAGTCCAGACTATAACGGCCCGGTTTCAGCCAAGGCGAATCGATGCGAAGTTCGCCGCGGACCGGTTGCGAACCCGAAAGCCAGGTTTCTAACAAACGGGAATCGAGTTGGGCGATGACCGTTCCCTGCGAGTTCAACACATGCGCCTGAGGAATGCCCGGCCCGCGCCGCTTCGCATCGGGGCGGCTAAGAATCGGAAAACTTTTGGTTCCGCGGATTCAAAGACCTGCTTTGCTGCTTTGACCGCCGTGAAGCGCCACGCACCGGTTCCGGGTCGAGCTTCCGGCATAGTCGCCTGCTTGCCGTTGGAGCGGGCGTCTTCGAGATACCGCGTCACGCTTTCCGTCGCCGAACCATGAAACACGACTCGCCCATGATGGAGAAAGAGTCCACGCTCGCACAGCGAGCCGACCGCGTGCATGTTATGGCTGACAAACAGCACGGTGCGGCCGTTCCGGGCGACCTCGCCCATCTTGCCGAGGCATTTGTTCTGAAACTGGGCGTCGCCAACGGCGAGCACTTCATCGACGATCAGAATCTCCGGCTCCAGATGGGCGGCGACCGCAAACGCCAGCCGCATGTACATTCCGCTCGAATAATGTTTCACCGGCGTGTCGATAAATTGTTCGACCTCGGCAAAGGCGACGATCTCGTCGAATTTCCGCATCACCTCGGCGCGCTGCATGCCGAGAATCGCGCCGTTGAGGAAAATGTTTTCGCGGCCGGTCAGTTCCGGATGGAAGCCGGTGCCGACTTCAAGCAGGCTGCCGACGCGGCCGAAAATGTCGGCTTCCCCCTCGGTCGGCTCGGTGATTCGCGACAGGACCTTGAGCAGCGTGCTCTTGCCGGCCCCGTTGCGGCCAATGATGCCGACCACTTCGCCGCGTCTGACCTCAAACGAAACATCTTTCAGGGCCCAGAATCGATCGTCGGCGATTGTTTCATTTCGGCGAAGCAATCGCTTTGGAATCTTGCGGAGCGAGGCGAGCGCATCGCGCAGCGTGCCATACGCCGGCACTTTGCCGACGCGGTATTGCTTGCTCAATCGATCGACGCGAATCGCAATGTCGGTCATTAAATCAAATAAATCTGAACCACCGAGTCACAGAGAGCACAGAGAGAGATCGTTGTGGAGTCAATTCAATTCCCAATAAGACATTCCAATCAGTCTCTGTGTGCTCTGTGACTCGGCGTTAATTTGAATCCTGCATCACACAATGTCGGCGAACGTGCGTTCCAGCCGGCGGAAATAAAACATGCCGCCGACGAGCATCATGGCGACGGCGACGGTTGACACGACCAGCATCGGCCCCGGCGCGGGCCCGCCGAGCAGCGCCCAGCGAAAGCCTTCGACCACGCCGGCCATCGGGTTCAGGCCGTAAAACAATCGCCACTTTTCCGGCACGATGCTGCTGGGATAGGCGATGGGCGTGGCGAAGAGCCAAAACTGCGTCAAAAACGGAATCGTGTAGCGGAAGTCGCGATACTTCACGTTCAACGCCGAGAGCCACAGGCCAACCGCCAGCGCGGATGCCAGGGCTAGGAACGCAAAGATCGGCACGGCAATGAAGGCCCAATTCGGCGCTGCGCCGTACCACGCCATCATTCCCAGCAGAAGCACGAATGTCACGCCAAAATCAACCAGCCCAGCCAACACGGACGAAAGCGGCACGATCAGGCGCGGGAAGTAGACTTTGGAAATTAGCCGTTGTTCATTGACCAGACTGTTGCTCGCTTGCGTGAGCGCATAGCTGAATAGCTGCCAGGGCAAGAGGGCGGTGAGAACGAAGAGCGGATAGGGCAGACCATCCGACTTCATGCCGCCGAGCTTGCCAAAGAAAATGCTGAACACCAGCATGGTGAAGAGCGGCTGAATGACCGCCCAGGCCACGCCCAGGGCGGTTTGTTTGTAGCGAAGTTTGACATCCCGCCAGGCGAGAAAATAGAGCAATTCGCGGTAACGCCAAAGTTCGCGCAGGTCGAGGGCGCGCCAGCCGGTGGTCGGCCTTATGCGTACGTGGACATACGGCGGCGCAGTCGATTCAGGCGGCGACAGGACAGCGGCTTCAGCACTCACTCGGCGGCGACTCGCGGCGATTGAAATAAATGGGCGAGTTCGGCACGGTGCGACACTGCGGCGAAGAGCACCGCCGTGCAAAGCCAAAATTGCATCCCGCCAGTGCTGTTGAATGACGGCCCCGCGTTCGCCTGGCCGATCATGAACAAGTTCAGGCAGAAAACAATTGCCGCGGGATACGCGAGCGGCCCGCCTCGTTCCGGCTTCGTCAGTCGAAACAGTTGCCACATCACCGCGGCGATGGCCAGCGAATAAGTCGCCAAGAGCGGAATGCCGCCGTCGATCAGCCATCCGGTCGCCTGGATTTCGACCCAGATGGCGGGCGACGGGTTGGGCGTAAGGGAAATAAAGTGCATCCGCATCATGCCCCAGCGGCCGAGTCCCGCCCCAAACGGGTACTTAAAGATCAAGTCGGTAAAGGTGTACTCCAGAAAAACTCCGCGGCTGCGATAGATCGTTTCGCCTGCGTCCTTGGTGAACAAACCGGAAAAGCGTTCGAGCACGCTTTGCCCGCCGATGCCCACTGCAAGGAGAAAGGCGCCGACAAAAAGGCCGGCGCCGACGCTCGCCATGAGCCCGCTCTGAAACACTCGCCGCTGGCGAATGAGCAATAAACACATGGCGGCATAGCCGACGGCGCTCATCAGCAGCATCGATCGCACTTGCGTGAGATAGAGCGTGACCAGCCCGACGCCGGCCAGTCCCATGTAGATCGCCCGGCGTGGAATCGACACGCCGGATTGCAGACCCATCAGCAGGCCCAGAAGAATCGTGTTCGCGCACCCGGAACAGGCCCCGCCCGGAAGATCGGTCAAGCCCGGCGGCCGTACAAACAGTTCGCCATTCGCGCCGGTAAATGACAGCGACCGCACCAGATCGGGATTCGCGGCCAGGGCGGCGCGGCTGAACTCCGGCGGCATGAACCGATCGGGAAAATAAATCTGCAACAACCCGACCGACGCGCTAGCGGCGTTGGCGAGAAACACCAGCATCAGAAATCGTTGCAATCGCTTCTTGCCGATTGGCTCGGTCGCGGCGAACCAGGCCGGCGCCGCGATACTGATTTGAAAAACGATCTGCGCCAGTCCGCTATAGGTGTTGCTTTCCGGGTGAACGATGCCCAGACCCAGGATGATTGTCGCCGCCAGCAACAAACCGCGCCCGGTCCAACCGCGACTGAACTTCCGGCCCTCGGCGATGGCGAGCGCGAGCATCGCGAGGCTGCAAACATAGGGCAAGGCCCGAATGGCTGTTCGCACGGCCTGAGCGCCCGGGATAAACAGCAATACCGACGATAAATAAATCGTCAGCGCAAAAACTTCCAGCAGGCCCCAAGACTTCCCCCGATTCAAAAGTGCCAGGAACGGCATGGGCGGGGCGATCTTCGCCCGGTTCGCTCGATCGACTATTTCTTGCATATCCGCCAAAGCAACTGCTCGTATTGATCGACTGTCCGCGTGAGCGAGTATTCTCGAACCCGTTTCAGCCCGCGCCTCGATCAAACTTTCCCGGCGCACGGCATCGGCGAGCAGCAATTCCACTTCGCGGGGAAAATCGCGATCGTTCGCGAGCACGCCAAACTGGCCACCCCCGAGCACCTCGCGGCTGCCGGGATTGGGCGTGGCGACCACCGGCGTGCCACTCGCCATCGCCTCCAAGTACGGCAATCCAAAGCCTTCGTAACGGCTCGGCGAAGCGAGCACCCACGACCGGCGATAAAGCGCGGCGAGGTCGGCATCATTCAAGCCGCGATGATAGCGAACGCCGGGGATCTCCGGCCCGCGTTCGGTCACCATGTCCAGCGCCGCTTCGGGAAAGCGCGGCCGCAGGCGGCTAGCAAACCAGTCCAATATAAGTCCGCCGCGTTGCGCCCGCCGAGCCCGCCCACGAACAGGATCGACGGCTGCGCGGTCTTGGCGGCCGAATCGGGAAAAAAGCGATTTCGATCGACGCCATTGGGAATCCATTTCCGCACGAACGGATTCCATTTGCCGCTGTTGGCGCTGACACCCACGCAGTTCCGCTGTGTCGCGGCGGTAAGAAGTTCCTGAATATAGACGCCCGCCTGAAGAATGCCGCGCCAAGGCGACCGCGCCGTCAGCGCCTCCGCCAGCGCATGCCATGCATCACGCGAACGACGCGCCGGCCGCGCAGGGGCAAGAGCAGGCTGTCCCCGTGCGCAATGATCGCATCGACATCGCCATAAGCAGGCGTGAGCGCGAGGATGTTTCCTAAGTATCCCATCGTGAGCCGCCGGCCCAGCCACGATGTGGCGAATTGCTGCCACGGTAGGGACGCCACCCGATAAGCCGCCGACTTCGGCTTCGGGTCATGAGTCCAGACAGTGACATCATGCCCGCGGCGGGCCAGGCCATCGGCTAGCTCGTGAGCGACTCGCTCGATGCCGCCGCGCCGCTGGCCCGGCGTCGGCAAGCCGTAACTGAACACCGCGAGCCGAAGCCGACGCGGAACAACGCGTGGTTTGCTGCCAACGTCGATCATCGGGTTGGCGCCGGCTTTCAACTTCTCAACGTTCAGCATTCGATTCAAATGGACTCGCTCACAAATTGACTGCCAGCGGCCTTGCGTTCAGCCGAAGACAATTCATCATCGTTTGAATTTGCTGGACCGGGTCGCATAGCAAGGCGGCTCGGGCAGGGCCGGCATTTCCGAATCGCTCGCGCAACTGCGGATCTTCGATCAGCATTCGCAGGCGTGCCGCAAGCCCGTCGCAATCTCCAGGCTTAACCAGGAAGCCACATGACTCGTCAATGATTTCGGTGGGCCCGCCGGCCGCCGACGCGACGACGGGCAAGCCGGCGTAGAGCGCTTCAATATAGGTGATCCCAAACGGCTCCGGCCCGGTGTTCGGCTGACAGTAAATGTCCGCGGCGGCAAAAATCGGCAAAAGTTCCGGCTGCCAACCGAGAAAGCGTACGCGATGGGCGATCCCCAGTCGAGCCGCGTGCTCGCGGATCTCGTTCATATAACGGATCTCTTTCCGGCGTTGCGGCTGACCGACTTGCCAGCATTCCCAACCCGGCACGCCACGCAGTTTCGCCAGCGCTTCCAGGTGCAGAAGATGGCCCTTGTGGGGCTCCCACCGGCCGACCTGCAGCACGACGACCGCGGCGTCATTCGCCCCCAACCGCTCCCGGGTCGCTCGCCGCGCCTCCGGCGATCGTTCGATCGGCGGAGCGCCGACCGGACAATAGACCAGTTCGCCACGAACCCTGGGGAAAATCTTCGGCAGGCGATCCAGCGTAAAGCGGCTATTGCAAATGGCCAATTGTGGAACCACGTGCGCGGCCAGGCGCTTCAATAGATGCCGCGATCCGAGCGGCGGGTCGTGCAGCCAAAACACCAGCGGCACGCCGGAGGCCAGAACGACCGGTCCGAAAATCGCCTGCGTCCAGGCGGAATGGCAAATCACCGCGTCGAACGAGCGGCGCTCCAGGAATTCCCGCAGCCCTCGCCGCGCCCGCCAGGCGGTCCAGGGCCGACTCAGCCGGACCGGCCCAAGCTCATGAACCGCCGCTCCTTCGCGTCGCAGTCGCTCTTCCAGCTTGCCGCGAAAGCAAACGGCGAACTCTTGCACCAATCCAGGTTGTGAGTTTCCAAACCGCGCTAATGTCACGAGCATCGATTCGACGCCGCCGAACATGTTGCCGGGATTGACATGCAACAGGCGCTGACTCATTGTCCCGACGCCTCGACCGTTTCCCGACAACCGATCTCGAGGGCCTCGGCGTACAATCTCAAACTTCGGGCCGCCATCATGCGATAGTCGAACTCGGCTTGCGCCGCTCGCGGCCGGCGTTGGCGAATCGTTCGCGAAGCGCCGGTTCGTTCAGCAATCGATTGGCCGCCGCCGCCAACGCTCGCGGATCATCCATCGGCACGGTGAGCCCCTCGCGTTCGTGCCGGCAAACCCACGACACGCCGCTGTGCGGCACCTGGGTATTGATCACCGGACAGCCGGACGCCATTGCCTCGACTTGAACCAGCCCAAAGGCTTCGCTGCGAGCGTTGCTGGGAAACCACAGGGCCGTCGCCGCGCAATAGGCGGCGGCCAATTCGTCGCCGCCGACGCTGCCGCGCCAGTTCACACGATCCGCCACGCCTACTTCGCGAGCGAGATTCTTTAAGGCCGGCCCCCGCGGCCCCGTGCCGATTACCACCAACCGCCCGGGCACGTGCGGCAGCGCGAATCGCGTTCTCGAGCCCCTTGTAATAGACCAGCCGGCCGACGCACAGCCAAAGCGGCTCGCCAAATCGCCCTTTCCATTCGCCGGCGATTCGCAGCGACTCGGGACTCGGATTGAGATACGCGTCAATATCAATGCCCAACGGCAACGTGCGAGTGCGATCGGAAAAACGGCGCAACAGCGGCGACCCGAAAGCATATTCAGGTGACGTTTGGAAGAGTGCCTTCGCTCGCCGATAGACCGGAAGCTCGAAGCGTCGAAAGGCGAGGCCGAGCAGTTTTTGGCGAATGACATCGCTCTGGTGCGTGATGAACAGCGGCACGTGGCGACCATAGAGATTCAGGGCTAGCACGGTCGTCGGATTGGGCGCGTGCAAGTGAAACAGGTCCACGCCTTCGTGCGCGAGTTTTCGCAGCAGCCGGGGAAATGACGGACAGACGTCGAATCGCGCCAGCGAAGCGCGCCGGCCGACGCGAGTGACGCGTACCGGTCCGTCCCGTTCTTCGACCGTGTCGGTGCGATGGACGACATGCCAGGTCACATCGCGGCCGGCCGCGCTGCGGTGATTCACGCACACGACGCGGACGTCGGCGCCGAGTTCGGCCTGGCCGCGGGCGAGCAAGCGCACATGGGATTCCATGCCGCCGGTAGCCGGCGGATAGTACTTCCCCAGGTGACAGATTCTGAGCGGGTGCGACGACAATGCGAGTCGAAAAAAAGCCGAGTTAGTTTGCGATACGGAAACGCTCCGCGATCCTCCTGTCGATGATCCGGACGTGCAAACCGCCTGGGTTTGCCCGCGAATCAATTCGCGACACAAGGTGCTCCGGCCTTGCGTGGCCGGGAGTTTTCATGAAACTCGCAGATCGATGAGACTAATCTTAATTTGAGCGCCGTCGGAATCAAGTGCTGAAATTCCGCGGCGACCGGGAATCAGCAGAGTCCTTTCCGTGAGCCGCCTAATCGGATCCGCGAGCGTGCGACCAAGCCAATCACCCCAAGACCTCCCAATCCGATCGCCAACAAGCCGGCGGGTTCCGGCACCGGCACAATGACCACATCGTTGCCATCGAGCCCGCCAAACCCGTCGGCGGAACTGCCGTAGTAGATTTTCCACTGCACGCCGCCCGCGGTGAACATCGAACCGTCGGCCAGGCCGTTGAATGTGCTGTTGAGCGTTACGCCCGTGGAGTTGTTCAAAATCAGCAGGTGATCGGAACCAGACGGCGAATAGCCCACCGACACATCCAGAGTCGCGTTATTCAGGTCCACCGTGCCGGAGGTCACCGCCAATTGATCATAGCCGCTTGGCGAAGTGCCATCGCCGAGGCTGTTGCCGTTGGCGCGGATGTTGAAAATCGCACTGCTGCCGCCCACGAAGGAGACGCTGTTGTTGATGGTGAGCACGCCGGTGTTGACCAGTCCGCCGGGGGCGAGCGTGCCGCCCGTGGCGATGTTGGTCGGCCCGGCAATCGCCCCGGTTCCCCGAAGCGTCGCGCCGGTGAAGACATTGACCGAGCCGGTTCCCGTTGCGCTTCCGGACGCATTGCTCGCCACCAGTGTGCCTTGCTGGACGAAGGTGTTGCCGCTGTAAGTATTGGCGCTCGTCAGTTCGAGAATTCCCGAACCGGTTTTTACCAGATCGGCGTTGGCCGCCCCCGAAATCGCCCCGGCGAGGACCGTGCGATCGCCGCCCGCGCCGCCGATCACCTGAATTTCACGCAAGGAGTACTTGGTTCCATTGTCGAGTTGCAGTGGATTGAGGAAGGTCAAAACGGCGTTTGACTTGGTGGAGCCGAAGATCAGGGCGAAACCATCGCCGACGAAATCGGGCTGGCCCCACTGAAGCGGGGTTGGAGTCGCATTGCCGCCGATATTGACGCTGGCGTTCGAGCCGAAGGCGGAGAACCCGCCGCTGCCAATTTCCGTGCTCGTGGCCGCGCCCCATGTCACATTTCCCGCACTCGAACCCAAGGGCCGGGTGAAATCAGCCGACGCGCCGATCCCATTTCCGCCATCCTTGATTTCGAGCACACCTCCGGTCAGCGAAATCGTGCCTGGTCCGCTCGACGAGAAACCGATCTGCGTGTTATTACCGCGAACTGTGCCCCCAGCAATCACGAATCGGGCGTTGGTCCCGGACAATGTGTTCTGCGACGCCGTTCCAGTCAAATCCACAAATCCTGGGCCCGCGAAAACTGATGGTACCGCGCCGCTGGCGACTTTAAGGCCGTCGATCGTCAAAATCGCAGTCGGATCATTGACATAGATATAGTGCGGGTCCGAGACGCCGAAAACGGAAGCACTACTGGCCGTGATGGTAAAGTCATTCGGCCCATCCAACATTAATGCATTTGTCGCCAAGTTGCTGCCGCCCAGTGCGAGAACGGCCCCGGATCCCCCGGGTGTGATTCGTAGCGATCCGGTTGTAACGTTTCCAGATGTGGTGATTGTCGTATCTGCGGCAGGATTGAATTGGCCGCGATCCGAGGCGGTCAGAGTCGCCAACCCGGCGGCATCTGTCACGGTTTTCGTGGCGGTGGTCGCGACAATTCCACGCTTCGCGCCATTGACTAGTGTGCCACTGTAAGTCGCGAAATTGGTCCCGCTGGCGTCGGTCACGATTGCGAATCCGACGGAACCGCTTCCGGACGTGTTCGCAAGTAAACCATTCGCCCCCTGCAACGGCGTGCCGACAAACGTGATCCGCGCGCCGTTAGCATCTCCAAGGTTTCCGGTCGTTGCGACATACCGATAGACGCCGCGCGTTCCCGGCCGGCTGGTGAAATTGCCGGAGCTTGCAAAGTTGAGAATTGTCAATTGGCCTGCCGAGTTCACTTCGAACGAGTTCACACCGCCCGTAACATTGGCGGTGCCCTGCGACAAGAAGCCAACATTCTGAGTGACTGTAGCTGACGCGTTTCCAATTAATTGGAAACTTCCGCCTCCGGTGAGCGCGATCGTTCCGCCCGTACCTAATCTGGTCTGAATGGAGGTGGAGTTGTCGAGGCGAAACGTACCGCCATTGACGTTAATAGCGCTGACATTGCTTGTGGCGGTGCTGTTGCCCGTGAGCACGAACGTGCTTCCATGCCCGATATTGAAGTTCAGCGGAATTGAAGGTCCCGCACCGGCGAGTTGCGGGCCATTGAATGAGTAAGTCGCAGGACCATACGTGGTCAACCCCGTCGATCCGCTGTCGCCGATTATGAAGCCATCACTTCCGGTAAATGCCCATCGGCCGAAGTTCTGGTTCGGTGCAATGGTCAGGGACTTTACTTGTTGGTTGACGTGACCCGATATGTTGGGGTTCACCACTACAGAACCGATCGGCGAGCCATTCGGATTGAACTGCGCGGTGTCGCCATCGAGAGGCGGTCCACCGTTCGGGCTCCAGTTCGCCGCGGACGCGAAATCGGTTCCGGTGTTGTTCCAGGTGTAGGTTGACTGCGCGAACGCCGATGAGGAAACAGCGCCACCAACCAATAGAGCCAACGCCAGCCAGAAATTAAAACGATGCATGGGCGACCGTGAAAATTTATGGGGGTCTGGGAAAGCAGGGCAATTCTAGCCAGTTCGCCCGCTGAACTCATTAACAAAGTTGTGAAATTCAGCAGAAAACTATGATTTAAATCGCTTTTCAGCTGGAGACTGATGTTCCGATTGCTCCACCCAATACGCTCAACAAACGAGTATCTAAACATCACTAAGTTGATCAACAAAGTTTGAGACCGCCAAGGGTGGTACGCTGCGCGGTTGGCACCCTTTGGCGCCCTTGAGGTTTCTCAAGCAGAACACGCCGGTTTTTTTTGGGCCATCGAACCGAAGAGCGCCAATTTCATCAGTCGCCCTTGAGTTGTTGGTACAGGGCCTTGGCGTCGGCGCGATTCACAAACGGACCGTCGCTATCAATCGCTTTCTTAACCAATTCTTTCGCTTGGGCGGTTTTGCCTTTTTCCTTCAGGACGCGAGCCAGATAGTAAGCGGTATCCGATGAGATCTGCCCGCCCGAGGCGCTGGCGGAGAGGACCTTTTCGGCGTCATCGAGCCGGCCCGATTTGTAGTAAGCCCAACCCAATGTCGCCAGCGCATCAGAAAGCCGCGGATGTAGCCGGGCGTTCATTTCGGCCAGTTGCACCGCCCGGCTTCGCTGCTCGGGGATTTCGACGCAGGCCAACGCCAGGTGGTTGTTGGCCACGAAATTGCCCGGCTCCTCGCGGACGATGTCATCAAAAACCTTGACCGCGGTTTGATAGTCCCTGGTATAGCGCGCAAAAGTCCCTTGAGTCCGAGCGAATCGCGCGACTTGGGCTCGAGTTGGGCCGCGGTATCGATGTGGATTTTCGCCGCATCAACGCGCCCGCGATCGAGCAGCCAGCCGCCAAACGCCCGATGCGCTCGCGCATCTTTGGCGTACTTTTGCACGGCCTTCTGGAACCACTCCTCGGCTCGCTTCGCGTCACCCTTGATCGCCCACAGGCGGCCGATGGCGATCTCCGGCGCTTCGAGTTTCGCGTCGTCCTGGCACGCATGCTGAAGTTCGGCCAGGGCCTCGGTGTCGCGGCCGAGCATCAGCAAAGCGCGGGCGAGCCGCTGCCGCGCCACGCCGTTCTTGGGTTCGATTTCCAGCCACGCCAGCAATTGAACCCGGGTCGCTTCCCAATCCTTCCTCGCCTCAAAGGCGGCGGCGAGGCCGGCATGGGCCTCGCGCAAAAATCGCGACTTTTGCTCGGCGGTCCAACGGTCGGTATTCGAAAGACTGATCGCCGTTTGACAATTGAGAATCGTGTCGGTGATGCGACCTTCGGCCAACGCCTGGCTGGCGTTGGCCAAATAGACCTCGGGATGGGTAAATGCTTCGGCCGCCGCCTGTTCGAGGTTCGCCCGTCCCGCCGCCGATTGTCCCGCGGCAAAATAAAGCCGTGCGAGCATCAGCCGCGCTGGCGGCAATTGCGGATGTTTTTTGACCGCTTCCCGCAACAGCTTGAATGCCTCATCCGCCCGGCCGTCGCGAAACGCCGCCTCGGCTTTGACGACTTCCTCGGGCTTGGTTGGTTCGGCGGCGCGGGCCCAACAAAAGAACGCCTCCGCGGATATCAGGCACACCAGCAACCGCATCGGCATTGAACTCATGAATCACCCCGAAGCATTTCAAACACTTTTTGCCATCCGGTGGCCTGCCGAGGCGTGCGAGGAAGTGCCGCGGCACGGTCCAGATCGGCGCGTGCCTCGCGTCGTTTGCCCAGCCGTGCGAATGCGGCCGCCCGGCTGATGTAGGCGCCGGTTCGAGTCGGTGCGGTGTCGATGGCCGCCGTGAGCGGTGCGAGGGCCGCTTCGGCCTGATCGTTGGCCAATAGGGTCGCGCCGAGCGTCTCCGCCATTTCCGGGGTGAGCCGGCCAACCATTTCCCGGTTTTGAAGCGGAGCGATGGATTGCAGCGCCAGGTCCGGCGCATTCAACCCCTTTAATTGAAGCCAGGCGATCCGCTGGGCCACTTGGCAATTGCCGGGCTCGCGGCGTCGCAGCCATTCATACGCTTCGATCGCCTCGCGAACCCGCTCGGCCGGCCAGTGCGCGGCGTCGCCCGCCTCGGCCCGGAGTCGCAGCCCCTCGGCATGCACGAAACGAACGCCAAGATGGTTCGGAAATCGTTTGACAATCCGCGCCGCGAGTTGAACGGCGTCATCGACGCGGTTGGCCTTCAAATAGCCGCGAGCGCCGCCGACCAAAGCACCAACTTCCGCCTGGTTTTTTGCTTCCGGTGTTAGCATCTCCGCCGCGATCGCATCCGCGCCGACCGCGCAGGCGGCACGAACATACAACTCCATGGCCGCGGCATCGCGGTGAAGTGCGTCGTGCATCGGGGCCAACGCCTCCAACGACTGGGTTGGCCGGCCTGCGTCGAGGCAGATGGCCGCCTCGAGTCGGCACGCCCAGGAGCAATCTGGACGTTTGATGCGCACCGCCCGGCACACCTCAATTGCCCGGTCGGGTCGTCCAGCCGCGGCAGCCAACTCCGCGAATGATTGCTGGATCTTGGCGTCGTCCGGATCGCGGCGATATCCTTCTTCCAAAATCGCCGCGCCCGCGAGTGGGTCGCTGTCGTGAAGCAATTGACCCATCAGCAGGTAAAGTTCGCGCCGATTCGAGGACGATTGAAGTCCGCGTTCCAGCCATTGGGCCGCCTCCTCCTTTCGTCCGGCTCGCTCGCTGGCCAGTGCCAGACCGGCGTAGGGGATCGGATCCTCCGGGTTGGAATTGTGCGCATTCGCCCAACTGGCCTGCACCTGACGCTCAAATTCCGATGTGAGGACCGTCGCTTCGACGTCAGAAAGCCGATTCAATGTTCGCAGGCGATAAAGGATGGCCAGATGATGCTCGCGCAGCATGGCCAAAGTTGCTGCGGTCACCGTGCCATCGCCAAGCTCTGTTATTAGACGCGCCGCCGGCGCCCAGTATCCGGCCAATTCCGGGTAGCGGTCCAGCGCGTCGCAGGCACGATGATAGCACTGCACGAGTTGAAGGCGGGACGAGGTCGGCAGCCGATCGGCCCGGCGCGATTTCAACAGCGGCATCATGCGCGTGGCGATGAACTCAAGCAGTTCGGAATCGTCATCTCCCAGACCGCGCTTTAGTTCAATCAGGAGCAGCAATGCGCCGGGCGCTGCGCCGTCGGGCTCTTCATGCGGACTGGCGATCGCCGCAAGGTGCGTTCGACCGGACGCGATCTTTCCTTGGTGAATCGCTTGGCGCAAGCACGCCTCGGGCCAGCATGTCTTTGGGCTCGATCGCGATGATTTTCTCGGCCTCGCGAGCGGCGTTGTCCCAACGCTGACGAGCCAAATGCTCGTTGAGAAGCAAGCGCGCCATCGGCAAATCGCCGGGCCGGGATTCGCCGCGGCGCAGCGCGTCGAGCCGCGCTTCGAAGGCCGGATCGTGCCGAGCCAGGTCAGTCAGCTGAACCAGCAACGCTTCCGCCGCCCGGGCGTCGTTCGTCGCCAGCGCGAGATTTAGTCGTCGCGACGCTTCGGAAACCGATGCTTCACGCCGCGTTTCTCGCTCCCGATTCCAGACCATGAACGCAGGCAGGCAGACCGCGGCGAACATTCCAAGCAAGATCAATCGATAGCGCCAGCGCAAGGCGGTAAACCAGCGCAGCGGCGTGAAGACGCCGCCGCGCCGGCCGTTCGGCGCATTCACTAATTTTGGAGGAGCCATGTGGCAAACCTTACTCGGTGCCGAGTTGATACATATATATGAATAGACATTCGGGCCGACTTCAGAGTTTCAGGATGCTCGCGAAAAGTCGGCGAACCTGCACAAGACGTTCTTTGCTCGAAACCGATGATTTCGTGACTCGCCGCATTGACCAGATGCTGCCGGGCCTGCTTCTCGGGATGAATGGCGTCGCCGTTCTCGCCGCGATCGCCGTCTATTGGGGCAACTCCGCCGAAGTCCTCAATCGCTCGCTTGTCGTCGCCGCGTCGATTTGGCTGTTGTGGCGCTCAAATGAAGCGTTCACGTTTGGGCATACGAAATGGTCCGCGTCCATCCTTGGTCTTGGGCTGCTGTTGATCGCCGTGGCAATCGCGCCGCTCGGCTGGTTCCTGGTTGCCCAAGTCGGCCCGCGAACCGTTCTCCTATGGTGGCTCGCCGCGGCATGGCTCGCGGCCGCCTGCGGAGCCGTGCTAATCCAATCCGGTTGGCCGGGTTTCCGGGCAGGCTGCGTTTCCGCTGAGCTTTTTCCTGTTCGCGCTTCCCTGGCCAATTCGCTTTGAGCGACCGCTGCAAAACACTCTTCAGGAACTTACAACTTCGTTTTCCGCAAAGCTGCTGGCCTTGATCGGTTTCGCCGTGCAACGCGAGGGTTTTGTTTTGCGGCTACCGCATGGCGACCTCGGCGTGATCGAGGCATGCAGCGGTGTGCGCTCCGTCGTCGCCCTCACGGCCATCGCCGCGCTGGTCGCGCACCTGCGCGGGATGCGACTGGTTCGCGGTCTCATTTTTGTCGGGCTGAGCCTGCCGGTCGTCGTGGTTGCAAACATGTTTCGCGTTGCCACCACTGGCATTCTTCAGGAAGCGATCGGCGTCAACGCGGTTCAAGGTACGCCGCACGCATTGCTCGGCTTTGCTTCTTTCCTGCTGGGCCTGGCGACGCTTCTCGGACTTTCGCGCTTCGTTCGCGCTTCGGCGCCCATTCGGCGTGAGGTTGAATTCGCGAAGCCCGCGCGCTCATGGATTCGAACCTGGTCGCCGAGCCTCGTGCTTGCCGTTTTGTTGCTCGCCTCGATCGCCGCGGCCGGACTCGGCTGGCGCACGGTTAAACGCCAGTTCCACAATGCACCACTGGAAGCGATCTCGCCGACGATCGGCGACTGGCACGGCGAGGAGTTGCCGATTTCAGACGAGATTCGCGAAATGCTTACCTATGATCGAGCCACTCACCGAGTTTATCGCGACCGCATCGGCCAGGAAATGCACGTCTGGGTGATCTTTTGGTCCGGGGCGGGGTCGGTCCGTGGCTATCATCACCCCGATGTGTGTTGGCCCAACCGCGGCTGGAGCGCCATCGAGAAACGAGTCGATGAACTCGATCTTGGTCCGTCAAAATTGCCGCTGACCGTCCGGCAGTTCGAGAATGGCGGACGCCGGCAGGTGCTTTGTTACTGGACCCAGGAAGGGGACCGCTTCTGGACCAGCGCTGATGAAGACGCCGCCCATCTCGAAGGCACGCCGGGCCATCGCTGGATTCGAGAGCGACTCTTGGGCGGGCCCGTTCAACAATCCGGCCGGCTTTCGGTGCTGATCGGCGCCGATCGGTTGGGAGCAGGCGATTTCACGGAAAGCGCCACACTCAGTTTTTGCCGGCAGTTCGCGGCCGAACTATACCGCGTTTTGCCGTGGGCAGCGCCGGAAAGCAAGTTGCGTCGAGATTGAGCCTGGCGGTCGAGATCACCGCGCTCTTGTGCGTGACGTAAGATTTTGCCGGCCAAGAGTTTGCGAAATTCACGGTCATCGCGGCGAGTCCAATCGCGAAGTTGGGAGCGAAATTGTATAATGACTTCCGGCTTGGTGACGGGGGGCGATTGCTCCCCGTTTGATTTTCCAGGGCCGGCGGGCGAATTCCCTCGTTCGCTTGGGCCCGCATGAGCCGCACGCGGCGGCGGAAGTCATGTCCGAACCATCTGGCAGTCCATCACTCAAACGCGCGGCCCAGGTCATCGTCGTCGGCAGCGTGATGTTCACGTTCATTTCGTACTGGCGGACGGCCGCCGTTGTCCTGTGCGACATCGCCAGCACCGCGTACTACATCGGCGGCATCGTCGAGCAGGCGATCGGACCGGCAGCGCCATGGTTCATCCTCGCCGTGATGGCCTTCAGCTACATGGTTCGCAACGTTTACATCGAAAGCTGTTCGATGTTCGTCCGCGGCGGCGTCTATCGCGTCGTCCGCGAAGCCATGGGCGGCTTCATGGGCAAGCTTTCGGTCTCGGCGCTGATCTTCGATTACATTCTCACCGGTCCTATTAGTTCCGTCTCGGCCGGCCAATATGTATTCGGGTTGGCTCTGGAATTGTGGCACTACATTGGCCTGCCCGCGCCCGACAAAGGAATGGCGGACTTGATCAAGCAGTGGGGCGCGGTCGCTTTCGCGATTGGCGTGACGTTGTATTTCTTCTGGCAAAACCTCAAGGGCATTCACGAGTCGAGCGACAAAGCGTTCAAGATCATGATCGCGACCACGATCATGGCCGTGTTGATTCTCGGCTGGTGTGGCGCAACGCTGGCAGTGCAGGGCAGGGCGCCGAAAAACTCGAGGACTACAAGCGGCTGCCAACCATGTCGGCGGCGGAAGCCGCGAAGGTGAATCGCAACGAGGTTCCGTTCGCTCCCAACTTTGAACCCAAGAAAAACCCGACCACCGAAAAGATGGTCGATCCGCTCGGGTTTATCAGCCACACAGCGGTCGGAGAAAAGCTTCGTTCCGGACAGTTTAACTGGCTGACCATCATCGGATTGCTGGGCATCATGATCGCCTTCGGTCACTCGATCCTGGCGATGAGCGGCGAGGAGACGCTCGCCCAGGTCTATCGCGAGGTCGAAGCGCCGAAATTGCCGAACTTCCGCAAGGCCGCGTTTATCGTCTTCATTTACAGCATGGGACTAACGTCCGCGATTTCGTTCCTCGCGGTGCTGCTCATTCCGGACCAGGTACGCATGTCGGTTTACGCCGACAACTTGATCGGCGGTCTGTCCATGTTCGTCATCGGGCCGGTTTGGGCCAAGCTCTTGCTCAACGCCTTCGTGGTGGTGATCGGCGGCCTCATTCTTTCCGGAGCGGTGAATACCGCGATTATCGGCTCCAACGGAGTGCTCAACCGCGTCGCCGAGGATGGCGTGCTGCCGACATGGCTGCGCAAGCCTCATCCCAAATACGGCACGACCTATCGCGTCCTCTACCTGATCCTCGCCCTCAAACTGACAACGATCATCGCCAGCCAGGGCGACGTATTGCTGCTCGGCGAGGCCTATGCCTTCGGCGTGGTCTGGAGCTTCGTCTTCATGACCGCCTCGATGGTCATCTTGCGCTACAAGGACAAATCGCCTCGCGAATTTCGCATGCCCCTCAATCTCAAGCTTGGTTCCATCGAGATTCCACTCGGGCTTGTCGGCGTGTTTCTCATCCTTCTGGGCGCCGCGATTTCCAACTTGCTCACCAAGGACGTGGCGACGATCTCCGGGCTGATCTTCACGGCCGCGTTCCTGGTTGTCTTTTCGATCTCCGAGCGGTTTGCCCGGCGAAAGCGCGAAATGCACCCCGGCGGCGACAAACATCTTGAGCAATTTACGATCGAAGCCAAAGAAGATGCGACGTTGACGCGCGAGGGCCTGCGGCTGCCGCCGAAGCCGTATTTGAAACTGATCGCGATTCGGTCGCCGCAAAACCTGTTCATGCTGGAGAAATCGCTGGCGGAAACCGACCCGGAGACCACCAACGTCGTCGTCATGACCGCCAAGGTCCTGCCCCAGGGCGACACCACCGTCGATCCCCAACTGGACTTGTACGAACAGCAACTCATGACCGCCGTCGTCGACCGCGCCGAAAAAGCCGGCAAGCATGTCACGCCGCTGATCGTGCCCACCAACAATCCGCTCAACGCGGTCCTGAGCACGGCGCACGACCTGAAAGCAAGAGATCGTGATGGGCGCCTCCAACAAGTACGCCACCGATATGCAACTGGAGGAGGTGCAGTTCAATTGGCTGGTGGCCAACGGCGGCAACGCGCCGCCGGTTTCGGTGCGGATCTTGGGTCGCGACCGCGACGTGTACCTGAACATGGGCGGGGGCAGCCGCATCCCGAAAATCAGCGAGCGGCAGGCACGCAGCGTGGCCGAACTGCGGGCGGCGGGGGTGGGGGTGCGTCGGGTATTGTTGCATCACGACGGCACGGCGCACGGAAGCGATCTGTACCGGCTGGTGCTGACGATGCTGGACGAGCAGGTGACGCTCGACTTTGCGATTGCCGGGGAGATTACGCCGACGCTGCAGCAGGACCTGACGCAAGCGGCGCAGTTGGATCGCGAGATTGGGACGCAGTCGTTGACCGGAGACGTCGGTTCGTCGCTGGCGAGTTTGGCGCAGGAGCGGGAATACGATTTGCTGATTGTGGCGTCTCCGGACCCGCATGCGGAGGGGGCCGAGTCGCGGCAGAAGCACATTGATTCGCTGCTGCAGCAGGCGCACTGTCCGGTGTTCGTGGCCCGCATGCCCGAAGTCCCCCGCGACGCGTCCAAGGATTGAACCCACGGCTTTGTGACCTGAATCTGATAGCCGGGCCATGCCGGATGGCTTAAACTGGCGAAATGCGATGCTGTTTCAACATCCTTGCGATCATTTTGGCGGTCTTTCCGGCATTCGCCCAAGACGAGCGCCGCTCACGATGAGCAGTTGCTGCGCGACGCCGATATCAAGATCGACGGTCCGTCATTGCTCGAATTCTTCCGCGAGCGGACCCCCTCCGAGAAGCAGCGCCGCCAGATTTCGGAACTGATCCGCCAATTTGCAGACAAGTCGTTTCGTGTTCGGCGGAACGCCGCCGAGCAGGTGAGAAAGATTGGCTTGCCCGCGATTAGCCTCCTGCGTGCCTCGCTCAATGACACAGATCCCGAAGTCGTTCGCGCTGCGAAAAAGCACTGGCCGAATTGGAAAAAGTGCCAAGCGATGTCCTGGCGGCCGCCGCGGCGCGACTGCTGGGCAGTCTTAAACCCGCAGGCGCGGTCGAGGTCATCCTCGCGCAATTGCCGACTGCCGCGGACGATGAGCTAAACGATGCTCTTCGAGATTCGTTGGCCAAACTAGCCGTCGCCAATGGCAAGCCGGATCCAAGGCTAACCACGGCGTTGGCGGATTCGTCGGCGGTGCGCCGGGGCGCGGCCGCCGAGGCGCTGATTGCTGCAAAGGCCGCGGCCGTCGAGCCGCAGGTTCGCAAACTTCTCAATGACTCTGATTCCGAGGTTCGACTCCGGGTCGCTCTGGCGCTCGTCGAGTTTTCGAAAGATAAAAAAGCTATTTTCTACGTGATCGCAGGGCTTCCAAAGGCCTCAAAACAACTCGGCTGGAGAGCCGAGGACTTGCTCGTTCGCTTGGCGGACGGAAAAGGACCCAAGGTGTCGCTGGCCGGCAGTCAAACCGAGCGCGAAGAATGCCGCCAGGCCTGGGCCCATTGGTGGCAGGCGAACGCCGACAAGATCAAGATGGATCGCCTGGACGAGGCCACGCGCGAATACGGCTATACCCTTGTCCTCGAAATGGGCGCCCACGGGCAGGGCAAGGCCCTTGAGTTCGCTACCGACGGCAAGACGGTCCGCTGGCAATTCGACGGGCTGCTCTATCCGGTTGACGCGCAGGTGCTTCCGAACAACAATCGCGTCCTCATCGCCGAATACAACGGTCAACGAGTAACCGAACGCGACTTTCGCGGGCGAATTATCTGGAGCCGGCAGATCGTTTCGCCGATCGGCTGTCAACGATTGCGGGATGGAAGCACCGTGATCGCGCACCGGCATGGGCTGATCGAAGTCAATGCGAAGGATGAGCAGGTGTTTCGATACAACAGCGACAAAGGCGACATCGTCGGCGGGCGCAAATCGCGCGATGGGACGTACGTCCTTTTGACGCGCCTGGGATTGCTCATGAAAGTCAATGCCCAAGGGAAAGTCGTCAAGTCATTCGCGACCACTCGCACCTATGGCATCTCCGCGCTGGAACTGCTGCCGAATGGCCGGGCTCTCGTCACGAATGCCACCGGCGTGGTTGAGTACGATCTCGCCACCGGTAAACAAGAATGGCGCGCCGACGCGCGCTCGCCAATGAGCGCAACCCGCGCCGCGGACGGCAAAACGCTCGTTTCCAGCGCCTTGCAGCGGCGCGTCATCGTGCTCGACCGCGACGGAACGCCGGTCAAAGAATATGCCATGCCGGACGGCGGTGTGCCTTATCGCGCACGGCGCCGATGAACCGCGGACTCGTACGTGCAAGATATTGATTCGAAATTAATGGAGCCGCCCGTGAAATCAATCTTGATCGCTCTGGTGTTTTGCTTTCTGCACGGCGCTGCACTCGCGGACGAGAAGCCATCCGCCCGCATCCAAAGCCAGAAAAATCTCAAACAGTTGGCCACGGCAATCCACAAATACCACGCGGACCGCGGGTCACCGCCGCCAGCGGCGATTTGCGACAAGAATGGAAAGCCAATGCTCAGTTGGCGAGTTTTGGTCCTTCCCTATCTGGGGGAACAGGCGCTTTATCGCAAGTTCAAGCTCGGCGAGCCCTGGGATAGCAATCACAATCGGCAATTGTTGAAGTCGATGCCGGCGGTGTTCCTGCTTCCCAACCACAAGGTGGAGAAAGACCGCACTTCGACTTACTACCGCGTATTGGTTGGCCGAGACACGATGTTTGGTTGGCAAAAATCTGTGCCGCTTCAGAAGGTTTCGGAGGCTGACGGCGTTTCGAACACGTTAATGATTGTCGAAGCCGCCGATGGGGTTCCCTGGACCAAGCCCGACGAACTCGACTACGACAATACGAAGCGTCCGCGGCTTGGGTTTCACTTTGATAATTTGTGCAATGTGGTGTTTGGCGACGGCACGCCAAGATCGCTCAAGAAATCCATTTCGGACCGCGCACTGCATGCGCTTATCCAGTACAACGATGGTCAGGCGTTCTCGGGCAATGATATTGTTCCCTGACAACTTCCGGCGACCGAAACATTTTGAGTGGAGTCGATCGCCGCGTTCCCTTTTTTCCGAAAAAAACTCTTGCATCTTGCACGCGGCTGGCGTAGTGTACTAGTCGTGTACTACACCTCGACGGGTCGAGGTCATTTCTAGTCGTGAGGTGCTCGCTATGCGACTTTCCATTGCTGCTGGTGCGTTCGCGGTGATCATGTCAAGCTTGCTCGGCGTGGCACGAGCCGATGAAAAACAGACAACATTGCCGCCCGACCTGAGTTGGATTCCGCCGAATTGCACGGCGTTCGCCCATGTGCGGTTTGCCGAACTCTGGGACGGCCCGCTGGGCAAGGCGTTACGGACCGCGTTCGCCAAATCTGACTCTAAAACGCTAGCAGAAATCGAGCGCATGAGCGGCGTGCGGCTGTCGCAAATCGATCAGGTCACGATCGTCATTCCCGACGCATTGTTTAAACGGGGCGGCGATCCGCTCGTGATTCGCATTGTCACGACCGAGCCGTACGACGCGAAGCGTGTGCTGTCGAATCTGTCGATCGATGATCGCGAGCCGACAAGTTCCAACGATTCGCGCAAGGCTTTTCGCCTTCAACGCGGCTTCGTTCACTTGACCGGCCCGAAGACATTGACTTTTGTCATCTCCGAAAGCGGCGCGATCGGGCTGCTCGGCAAAATGCTCGAGCATCAATCGAGTGGTCCGTTGTCGCCCGCACTGAAGCTGGCCGCGCAAAAGCATCAACTGCTGGCCGGCCTGAATGTCTCAAGCTTTCGATCCGAAGAGCCGCCGCCCGCGTTCCGACCACTGTTCGACGCGCACTTGGCCACGCTAGTGGGCGACATCAAACCGGAGACCGCCGAATTCAACCTGCGATTGAACTTTGCCCGGCCCGGTCTTGCCGATGAGGGCGCCAAGGCGACTCGAGGCCGCGAAATCCGAGGCGCTCAAGTTCATAACCCGAATCATTGCCGAGCTGAAGCCCGACAAGGAAGCCGCCGGCCGCGTGAAATTCCTGGAAGAAATTGCCGCCATGATCAAGACCGCCAAGATCGCGACGAAGGACAATCAGGCAATCTTGACCGCGACGGTTAAGACCGGGGGCGCGTTTGCGGCTTTAGCTCAGGAAGGCTTTGGCGCGATGATGATGTCGTCCGCCCGCGCTCAAAGTCAAAACAACTTGAAACAGATCGGCTTGGCGATGTACAACTACGAGGCGACCTACGGCATGCTGCCGCCCGCCGCGATTTGCGACAAGAACGGCAAGCCGCTCTTGAGTTGGCGCGTCGCCATTCTGCCCTTCATCGAACAGGACAACTTGTACAAGCAGTTCAAACTCGATGAACCCTGGGACAGCGATCACAACAAGAAATTGGCTCAGCTTGTCGTCAAAACGTACATGCTGCCCAACGATAAGGCGAAGCACGAGCTTCCTTCGACTTACTATCGTGTTTTCTATGGCAACGACGCCATGTTCGATCTGAAGAAGGGCACGCGGTTCGCGGAAATCACCGACGGCCTCTCGAACACCATCATGGTGGCCGAGGCGGCGGACGCGGTACCCTGGACCAAGCCGGATGAACTCGAATACGACCCGAAGCAGTCGCCCAAGCTTGGTTTCCATTTCGGCGATCGCTGCGATCTGTTGCTTGGCGATGGATCGGTGCCGCGATCAAAAAAGGAACCAATCTGCAGAATCTGCACCGGCTGATTCAAAAATCAGATGGACAAGGCGTCAGAATCCCATGAGGTTTCACGCGACCCGATCGGTGGCTGAATTCAGAGGACCAACCATGAGACGATTCGCAATTGCAATGCTGGGCGCGGCGATCCTCGCCGCGCCGATTGCCAGCGCAAGACTTGCCCCCCGAACTCGCCGTGGTGCCCGGCGACGCGCTCGGCTTCCTGCATGTCCGCGTGGCGGATGTCTGGAAGGGCGAGGCGATAAAAGACTTGCGCAAGGTCATTCAAAAAGCCGGGCCCGAATATCTGACAATGCTCGATCAGCGATTTGTGCCCGCCCCATCGAGCATCGATCGCGCGACGGTGGTTTTCTGGATGCCGGCCAAGCAGGGCGCACCGCCGCCGATGATTGCCGTGCTCACGACGAACAAGCCGTTCGACGCCGACAAGTTGGTCAAACGCGGGCTTCCGCATGCCCAACCGGCGATGGCGGGCAACGTCAAGTACTTCACCGACGAGAGCAACGACATGGCGTTGCGAGTCATCAGCGACCACGCGCTCCTGTTCGGTTCCGCCGAATCGGTGAAATCCTTTCTCGGCAAGTCGGACATCAAGCCCGGTGCCTTCGAGCCGGCGGTCCGCAGCGCCGCCGCGGGCCGCGCGGTCACGTTGGCGATCAATCCGAGCCTCGTGCCGCGTCCACTCCTTTCCGAGATTCCCTCGGTGTTCATGCCGATCTTCAAAGCGAATTTGCTGCACGTGGGCATCGAGCCGGGGAAACAGGTGAAAATCGATTTGAACTTGCGATATGCCGACGAGAACTCCGCCAAGTCGGCCGATGCGGCCATCCAGGCGGGAATCGCGCTGGCAAAAACCGCGCTCGAGCAATATCGCAAAGAAGCCGAGGCGAAACTCTTCGCGAAAAACAAGGGCGAGCGCTCGGCACTGGAAGACTTGCCTGAGGCCGCGGCGGCGCTCGCCGCGCTCGGATTGGTCAATCAGGTTGAGGAGATTCTCAAGGACTTTCCGCTCAAGCGCGACGGCAGTGCATTCGCGGCGTCCGTGACGCTGCCCGAGGGGCCGTACAGCACCGTTGTCTCAACCGGGGCAGTGGCCGCGGGATTCGCCTTGCCCGCGGTGCAAAAGGTTCGCGAGGCCGCGGCTCGACTGAAAAGCTCGAACAACTTGAAGCAGATCGGTCTCGCGTTCCACAATTACCATGACGTCTATAGCGGGTTGCCCGCCGCCGCCATTTGCGACAAAAACGGCAAACCGATTCTGAGTTGGCGCGTCGCGATCTTGCCCTTCATCGAGCAGGACAATCTCTATAAACAGTTCAAACTCGACGAACCCTGGGACAGCGAACACAACATCAAGCTGATTCAGCGCATTCCGCCAGTCTACGTGCATCCGAAGGCAAGGAGCACGGACAAGTATCCCTCGACGCACTATCAGGTTTTTGTTGGACACAACGCAGCTTTCGAGTGGAAGCGCAGGCTCACCTTTGCCGCGTTTTCGGACGGACTATCCAACACCATCTGGCTGGCGGAGGCGGAAAAGGCCGTGCCCTGGACGAAACCCGAGGACATTAACTACGACGGGAAAACGATGCCCAAGCTCGGCAAGTTCTGGCCCGGCGGCTTCCAGGTCGGCTTCGCCGACGGCTCGGTGCGATTCATCACTAACCGCGTGCCCGCATCAACATGGAATCTGCTAATTCAACGCAACGACGGCATGGTGATTCCGGATCTGGACAAGTAACGATTGTCGAAGGGGAATTAAAATGAGGATCGTCCGTGAAGCAGGTTGGGCGTCTGCGCTTGCGTTGGTCAGTGTGGCGATGTCGATCGCTGACGAACCGAGGGAGGAACTCAAGAAGGTATCACCACCAACCAGAGCGCAGCTGACTAAGAGCGCCTACAATCTGAAGCAAATTGGGTTGGCGTTGCACAACTACCATGACACGTTTGGCACGATTCCGGCGGCCATTTGCGACAAAAACGGTAAGCCGCTTTTGAGTTGGCGCGTCGCCATCCTGCCCTACATCGAGATGGAGAACCTTTATAAACAGTTCCACCTCAATGAAGCGTGGAACAGCGCGCACAACAAGAAATTGCTCGCAAAAATGCCCAAGACATATCAGGCGGTGCGCAATAAGTCCGCTGACGACGAGACCTATTATCGAGTATTCGTTGGCAATGGCGCCATGTTCGACCTTTCGACGGGTACCAGTTTCGCGAAGATCACGGATGGATTGTCCAATACGATCATGGTGGTTGAAGCCGGTGAAGCGGTACCGTGGACAAAGCCAGACGAACTGGAATACAGACCGAAAAAGACGCTGCCCGCGCTGGGCGGGATTTTCGACGGCGACTTTCACGTCCTGCTCGCCGACGGCTCGGTTCGTTTTTTTCACAAGGGGAAAAGGGCCGCGTCGCTCCATAAGTTGATCGTTCAAAATGACGGCCAAGTCTTGACCGAAGATGATTTAAGACCTTGAACACCGATTAGTGGGGATATTCCAAAATGAATCGATTCAAACTCCTGGCGTGCCTGGCATTCGCGGCGATGGCCCTGCCGGCGCGTGCCGCTGAGCCAAACCTGCCGCCTGACCTGGCCGCCGTGCCCGGCAACGCCATCGGGTTCGTCCACCTTCGCGTCGCCGATCTTTGGAAAAACGACGCTCTGAAACAGTTTCGCGCGATGATCGAAAAGGCGGGGCCCAAAGCGCTCGAAGCCTTCGACCAGCGCTTCGTGCCCGCGCCTTCCATGATCGATCGCGTCACGGTCTTCGCGATCATGCCGGCCAACCCCGGCCCGGAGCCGCCCTTCGTCGGCGTCGTGGCGTGCAATAAACCGTTCGATCGCGCCAAGTTGCTGAAATCGCTGTTGCCGAAGGGCACGGAAATGACGGCCGGCGGCACGACCTTTCACGCCGATGGAGAATTCGAACTCGCCATCCGCGTGATCGACGACCACACCTTCGCCGTGGCGACGCCAAGCACGATGCGCCAATATCTCGAAATGCCCAAGGCGACGGAAAACCTGCTCGCGCCGGTCTTGCGCGAGGCCGCCGGCAAGCATCACGTGGTGCTGGGGCTCAATGCGACGATATTGCCCAACGAGGTAGTGACCGATCTGCCGCCGCCATTGCAGCCGCTGGCTCGGGCCAAGACGATTGGCGTGGCGATCGATCTGAACAAGGATCTCCTGCTCAGCGTTCATGCGGCCTTCGCCGACGAGGCCCAGGCGAAGTCCGGGGAAAAGGCCGCTCACGATGGGCTGAAGATGGCACGCGCCGCATTGGCCCAGGCGAAAATTCATTTCCACCAGCAGGTCCGGGGCAACGATTCGAAAGCGCCCTCCGCGTTCGAGGAATTGCCCGAGGCGGTCCTGTCGATGCTCGCTCTCGGCGGCCTTGAGACGCTCGACGAGTTCTTGAAAGATTTGCCCATCGAGCGTGACGGCAAAATGCTCGCCACCTCGGCGAAGTTGCCGATCGGGCCGTATGCCTCGATTCTGGGGGTCGCCGGCATGTCGGCCGGTTTCGCCTTGCCCGCGGTGCGAAGCGCGCGAATGGCCGCGACCCGCAGCCGCAGCGCCAACAACCTCAAACAGATCCTAATCGCGCTCCACAGCTACGCCGACACGTACCGCGGCTTTCCGCCCGCCGCCATCTGCGACAAGAACGGCAAGCCGCTGTTGAGTTGGCGCGTCGCCATCCTGCCATTCATCGACCAGGAGCCGTTGTTCAAACAATTCCATCTCGATGAACCGTGGGACAGCGAACACAACAAGAAACTGCTGTCGCAAATGCCATTAATCTATGGAGTTACGGCTGCGACGAAACTGGGCGACAGCATGACTCATTACCGCGTCTTCTACGGCAACGGCGCCGCGTTCGAGTTGAAGAAGCCGGTGCGCTTCCTCGACTTCACCGACGGCACGTCAAACACCATCATGGTGGTCGAGGCGGCCGAGGGTGTGCCGTGGACCAGGCCGGACGGTTTTGAATACGACCCGAAAAAGCCGCTGCCGAAGCTCGGGGCGATCTCGCCCGAAGGATTCTGGGTGGCCATGGCCGATGGCTCGGTGCGCTTCCTTTCCCACACGATCAAGGAATCAACTTTGCGAGCCGCGATCACCCGCAACGGCGGAGAAATCGTTAACTTGAATGAATGACAAGGTGGCTTGCGGCGTTGCCGGTGAACAGCCCGCAACGCCGCAATTCTGAACACGATCTACACTTTCTCCGCGCAATCGCGCCAGCCGTCGGACGACATGAATGATGATGGCGGCATGCACGGCGACTGCCACGCCGATGCCCAGCGCGTGCCACTCCCACCCGGCATGGGATATCGCCGCGATTTCGTACACGCACCAGCCGCCCAGAGGCAGAAACAGCACCAGACTGGTCCACAGGCCGGGATTGTAACTCCGCCGTTTCACGGCCGGCGCGATGTGGCCGACCGCGTTGACCAACGGAAGATATGCGGCGATCAGCCCCAATGCTGGATTGACAAAACAGGCCAGAGTCAGCGCCGCCAAATCGACCGCCCAGACGCCGAGAGCGTTGATCCAAAACGTGGCGCTTGGCGTCAGCGCCTTGCGCCCGCCGGCCATGGTTTTGTTGACATATTGCCGGAAGCGATCGCCCGCGTGTTCCTCCCACTGATGCAGCATGTAGACGGGCAGCTGGAGGTACACAAGCGCCAGCGCCAACCCCGCCGCGCGAAGCCAAACCGGGAGAAGGAGCAACAGCAAACACGCCGCGAACAGGCTCGCCGCCGGCCATTGCCACTCCCCAACCAACCAGCCCATGACGCGCGATCGCTCGCTCTGCATCGTCCCTCCGCGGAGTTCGACCTTCCCCACCACAGGCTCTCCGATTTTCCAATCGCCCCCGCGCCAGCCTACCTTATGATTGATCAATTTCCAGTCGAATATTAACCCACCAAGAAACTTGTCACGCAAATCCTGAATTCTCTTGCTGCGCAACCTAAGAACGCGGATCGTACTCCCAGCGAGCCATCCCTTGAGCCGCCCTTTCCCCTCGCGTATGATCTGCTTGTTCGGGGGGTGTTGTTCGAATTCCATTTTTCACGAGGGTCGCCGTGAACGAGGACATGGAACACTCCATTCGCAAGGATCTCGAACCCGAACCGTTGCCGGTGTTGCCGGCGCCCGAAGCGGAGGACGATGTGCCGAATGCGGAATTGATCGGGCCGACTCCCGCCACGCTTCGCGGGGCGGCTGGGTCTCGGCCGGTCACGGTCATGCTCACCTCCGAGGCGGTCTGGATTCAGGAGGTCTATCGGCTGCGAAGGATTTTCACTCGCGATCTGGCCGATCTGGAGTCGGCGCGAACCGGCAAGCGGATCTGGCTGGAACGGCGAATGGAAAACGCCGTCGACAAATCGACTCTGGAATTTCGCACCGAGAAGGAAGCGACCCGTTGGCAGCGGGAACTGGTGCTGGCGCAAAAGGCGGACCCGACAACGGAGAGTCCGCCGGCGCCCGAGGGGGTCGCGCTGGTGCGGAAGCCGCCGCCGGGTGAGCAGATTTTTCTCGGGAGCGTGGATTTCTCCGCGGCGGATCGCGGCAACGCCGACCGCGGCATGCAGCTTCGCGCCGCCCGGCTCGGGGCTGACGCCGTCATCCGCGTCCAGCGCCGCCGCTATGCCGATCAAGGTATCAGTGGCACTTACTCATGGGGCGAGGCCGTTCGCGTCGCCGATGCGGACACGCGCCGCCGATTGCGGCTCCGTTTTTTCGGCGAGGAGGTCAATTCGCTCGTCAAGTGGTCCCTCATTCTCCTGATCGCTCAGATTGTGGTTTTGGGGTTCCTTTGGAACATGGGACGCGACGCCTCGCGTTATCTGGGCTGGAGCGATTTGAGTCCCGCCGAGACGCTGATGCAGCACGCGAAAACCATCGGCATCTTCTATGGTTGCACGCTGACATTTCTCGCGGTGCTTTGGCTGACGAAATCGCCGCGATTGCTGAAAGCGGTGGGGCTTTCAATTCTCGCCGTCACAGTTGGCCGGTGGCTGGTTGTGGTTGGCGCTCATTTCGCCGCCAAGGCGTCGCTCGGCTCGGCCGATCCGGGCGATCTGTTCAGGTACGTCCTGGATCCGGGCAACTGGATTTTCGCATTGAGCGGCCTCTGGATTTGCCGACGGTCATGGCGGCTGGCGGGTGACGCCCGTTCCATTCTTCCGTTGACGACGCATCCCGACGCCGCCTTCGCCGATTATCGTTCGCGATTGGCGCTGGCCGCCAGCGCGATCCTGTCGATCGCCATGCTGGCATTCGTGGGATACGGCCGTTATGTGATGTCGCAGTACGATTACAATCCCGCGGTGAAACCGGAACGTGAGCGGGAAGCCCAGCAATCGGTACAAGATGGGATCGACCAGATGAACCGGGGCAACCAGGTCGCCGCGGAGGTTTCATTCAGGCGTGCGCTGACGATCTGGGACGAGTTGACGGCGAATCCGCAGGCCCCGCCAAGTTACCATGTCAATCGCGCGATCGTCCTCTATGATCTCGGCCTGGCCGCGAAAAACGAGGGCAACAATCAACTGGCCGCCACGTACTTCCAACTTGTGCTGGAGGCCGGCGAGCGCTTCGCGAACGATCCGTCAGTCACGGACGAATTTCGAAAAGAGCTCTCATATGCGCGGGAGTTTGTCCGGGCGCGAAACGAGCGGACATTGTTCAACAGCTCGGAGAAAAAGACAAGTTGGCGTGGCGAAAGTACGAGGAGTTCCAGGTAAGGGTCGACAAGGATCCGGTAAGCGCCGAGACGCTATTGCGCGAGGCGAACGACGCGTGGGAGGAGGTCCTGAAGCACGCGGACGCGCCCGACTACATCAAAGGAATGCACGCAAACTTGTCTGGTACGCATCTCACGGCTGCCACGCTGTTGCTGGATCTGGGCCGACAGCGCGACGCCCAAACCGCAGTCGAGAAATCGATCGACCACGGGGAAAAGGCGCTGAAACTGGACCCCGACCGACCACTGGTGAAGAAGAACCTGGAAGACGCCCGCAACATGCTCGAATTGCTGCGTCGCCGATGAGGGCGAAACCCGCCGTTCACGTTGAATCGATGCCCCGGAATTTTTTTACCCCGAAGCGGTTATACATCGCACAGCCCAGGGTCTGCGCAGCGCACCCTGGGAACGATTCGCCATTGAATTCGAACCGGTTCGGCGAAGCCGAACCGGTTCACGATTTCCGAAGTTCGAAGAAGGTTTGTTCCAACGCGCGGCATACAAGAGTTCGAGAAAATCTCGCCGGATCACGGCGCCGCTATTGACCCTCACGGCCAGTTACGCGTTCGCCCTGCCTCGCAACCCACCCCGCGACCGATGCCCGCACGCTTTCGGAAGCCGCGGTCGAGGCTGCAACCTCACGCAGCAAGCCGACCAACGATACCCCACCGATTTGCGTCACGCCAGCGTTGTGCAGCCGGCCGATCATCGTGACAGCTAGCTCGGACGGCGCCCGCTGCACCGACCGGACGAGTTCCGGTTCGTACCCTGGCAAGGACTCGACGCCATGGACGATTGACCAAAGCACGCCAGCACCATCGTCCTCCGGGAATCGCTCCAGCACCTCCAGCAACTCTGCGACGTGCCGGCCTGCCGCGCCCGAAGCCCACAGTTCCGCGAGCAGGTCGTCGAGCCGCCGCCAGTCGCCGTCCGCGGGCTGAAAGGAGCGAATGTCCGCGATGATCTGGGATGCCGCTCTCGCCATCCGCCGCACCTCTGCCGCTGTGTCGCCGGTTAGCTGAATCGTTCGCCATGTGCGGCCATCAAAGATGCTGATAGATGATCCGCAATTTCGTGCCAAGTATTTCCTCAAACTCGCGCTTGTATTTGTCGTCCAGCTCGCCGATGTTCGGGTTCATGGCTTCGAGCGCAAAACGGCCAAATCCTTCCGGCCATTCATAAACGAGTTCGTGCAGCGTGCATTCCTTGCCGCAACAAGGCGTCGCGTTGGAATTGAGCCTGAACCCGTCGTCCGAATAATCCGCATCCATCCGCTCTCGCCACCAGTTGGCCGGAATTTCCGAGCGACACGATGGACAAAGGATCCGCTCGGAATTCCCACCGCAATCGAAAAACTTCACCTTTTCAAAGACCCTGATTTCGATCTCGTCGGCCTCGGGTGCGATTTCAACAAACCGTTCGCGAGCGCGTCGTTGCTTTGCCGCGTGCGGAACAAACCGCGGGTCCTCGGGGACCAGATAAATCCAGTTATCAGACATGGTGCCCGCTCCCCAAGCAAAATACGACCGCGATCACGTTTCGATCCGGTCACAAGTATCTTGTGTCAGGATGGTCTGCAATGCTGGCCCGGCCGATCGAAGCGTTTTTTCAGCCGCTGTTCATAATCATGGACCGAACACGCCTAATCAACTCATGATACCGTGCACCGTCAAACGTAAACGGGCCGACGTTCTCAAAACCATTTCGGTAAATCGAATCCTCGTAATTGTTTTGAATCCCGAAATCCTTCCACACGATTACGCCAGCGCCGCCCTCGATGGACAGACTGATTACGCCGCAGCCAAGATCCCCACACTCCGGGCAAATACAAAGGCTTGTTCGATTCTGAGCGAGATCGGGAGGCATCTTGCGACGAAGTCGCTCAATCATGTCAAGCTGCGCTTCGATATCAAACCAACCGAAGGGCGGAATAAAGTCCGCGCGGAAGTGTGAGCAGAGCGCGACACCGTCGATCACGAGGTCCAGATTGCGACGCTCCGCCCGGCCACCATCTCCGACACGCGTCGCCCAGGTCACATCGAGACTCGACAACATCCGCGACCCCTTTGGCCGACTTGCGATGGAACAACTTCCGATTGGATCGTAACGCCTCCGAAGAGAGTTGCAACGCAAATCCAAAAACACCCTTGCTACTGCGAGACAAGCAAAATCGCCCTCGTCGCGATGCGACGTCTCGATTGACTTTGATTGAGATTGATGGGTTTAGCGGTTACACATCCATCCTCTCGTAATACGTTAGCGTCGGAGTCGGATTGACTACCCACGCCGGCAGCACGAATCTCCGTCGCGCACTGGCACTACCATGCTCTAATCGGACCTCGCATACAATGCCGTGATCCTGGCAACGCTTCGCGATCCAATCCAGGTGCCGGCGGGCCCCCGAGAAGAGGCTGATTGGCAGCGCGGGCACGAGCGCCGCCGATTGTTGTGTGGTCAGGGCCAAGAGCGTCTTTAGCCGGACAACGACCTGCGCTCGACCTTGGTCACGTTGGCGGACCCGCCTGCAATTACGTTGAAGCTTGGGAATCTAGGTTGGCTGCCTCAGTTAGCTAGAGCCATTGGTTACTTGCTCGCCTCGCCCGCACGCATTTCGCGCCCAGCGGGGTCCATGCTTAAGAGGACCTCATGCAGCCCCTGGATAATCGCAACCGGTTTACCTTGGTCGTCGACTTGGTGCAACGTCCATTCAGTGATCGGCACGTCTTCCACACGAGCCCCGTCAAGTATTGAGCAGGCGTGATAGAGCGCGCTGTACTGAAAGACGCGAACCAGATCGACGATTGCCTTGCGACTCACGCCCTTGGCCAGCATCTCTTCCAGCGCGGGGCCACTTTGGCGCAGGGATCGCGCGGCCGCGACTTGGCCCACTCGATCTCCTGGTCGATCCACTCGTCGTCATCTTCAGGCATCACCCCATTCCACAACGCCTTTGCGAAGCTAAAAATCGCAAGCTGCGGAATGCCTTCGGCCAATTGCGAGTGCGCCGAGGATTCAGGATCTGTCGCCCCGGCTCGCCGAAAGACCTCGGTCAACGAACGAAGTTCCTCGGGGTCTACATCGCGAAAGGGCATGGAAAGCCTCAAAGCTGCTTACTTCTGATTGTTCAACTTCCATTCTGATGGTAACGCGGCCCGAAGAACTTGCAACGCAAATCCTGATTCCACTTCGTCTCGGCCCGCCTTCCCGACAACCAGCCGTTCACCTTGAACAGACAGTGTTCATTTGTATAATCGACCCGTAACTCCGCGCCGAATGACGTATTCAAATTAGTGGAGCGGCAACAATTGTTGCCGCAGCCGGGGTCATCAAGTTCCACCGGAACAAATAGCGACGAGGACCGCGGCGTGAGAACAGGAGGGCATTGGGACAATGAGAATTTAGCAGTTTGCAAACGAGGTTAATTGGTTCTCCGTTATAGTTGATGGGCAGATGAAACGTCGACGCGATTGGCGGTTTGCCGCCATCATTCTCACTGACGACACTGCCGCGGTACGATTCGTTTGGTTCAAGTCCAAGTTTCTGCCTATCGGAGCTGGGTCGTGTTGAAGCGTGCACCGGCGGCAATATTGATGGTTGGTGTCCTGGCGACGCTGAGCGCGGCGGACGACCCGCTGCGGAAGGACTCGTTTGGCGATCCGCTGCCCGATGGTGTAATGGCGCGGCTGGGGACCGGGCGCTGGCGAATGCCGCTGCTTTCACGTGGAGCTTTCTTGTCTGCGGATGGCAAAACGATCATCGTCATCGGCGCAAGGGGCCTTATGTTGGCAGACGTGGCTACGGGTCGGTCAACTGTGGCTTTAGCTGTGCGCTTATCCCCCGGCCCAGAGGGAGTACTTGTGCCACGGGATGGGCGAACGCTGATCGGGTGCGAGTCTACTTCGTTTTCCGTGTGGGATGTGGCCTCGGGGAAAATGACGAAAAACTTTGCCGTAGAGCGACAGGCACTTTCAGAGAATTATGCGTTGGCCGACGGCGGCAAATACGTCGTGTGTTCGCCGCGAGTATTCAATCCAAGTTGGGGTTCGCCCAAGGTGACGGTTTTGGACCTCGCCAGCGGTAAGGCCGTCGTCTCCGTGGAACCGCTGAAGAGCCAGGAAGTACACGCCGCGTTAAGCCGCGATGGCTCGCTATTGGCCACCTTTGCCGAGACGGTGCAAATCTGGGATGTCGCCACTGGAAAACAGAAACAGCGGTTTGCAACCCTGGATTATGGGGCATCCGCCGCAAGATTCTCGCCGGATGGAAAACTGTTGGCGACGTCGAGCCTGGCCGGCTCGATCGAGTTATGGGACGTGGCATCGGGCAAGCGACTGCGACGTTTTGGCGCCGGCAGGGGCCGCGGAGGACGACTCTTCTTCTCGCCCGATGGGAAACAACTCGCCGCACCCGGTGTGGGCGGCTCAATCCAGGTTTGGGAAACGGCGACCGCTCGACGGCTAATGATTTGCGAGCCGGTGTGTAAGAAAGTGCTCGATATCGTATTTCCCGTTTCGGGACCGCCGATCGCGCTGGGCGCTCGCAACCAAGCCCTGCTCGTATGGAGCATTTCCGACAGGCGGCTTCTCACTCCGGAAATTGGCCACACGCGCCGCCCTCCGCTTTGCAGTTTTCCGGCGACGGCAAAGATTTGTTCTCGTTCGAGGAGAGCGGCGCATCTTGCGTTGGAACGTCGCTGCCGCGAAAAAGTCGCCGACAACGCAGGATCCGCCGTCGGAACAGTATGTGCGAGCGCACGAAAAGGGACCATATTACACTGCGGAATTCTCGCCCACCGGCCGGTGGCTGGCGCTTTCGGGTCGATCCAGACAGCAAATATTGATCGAAACAAGCGGCGGCACGGAACAGTCTATCTTCTCGCCGGCGCTCATTACGCGCCGGAAACTATGCTCGCCCTGCTTTTTTCGCGAATGACAGTCGCCTCGCGGGACTCTCTCATTTGCGCGACAATAACAGCAACATCCCACACCCCGTCGCCCGCGTGTGGGAAACAAAGACCGGGCGGTTGGCGCACGAGATTCCAATTTCGTCGGTCAATATGACCGTCAGAGGCACATTGTTTGCTCTATCGCCGAACGGTGAACGATTTGTTGTGGGAGGAATCGATCTCCCCGACAAGGCCGACCCGCAAATCACGCTGATCGGGTTCGACCTCGCCAGCGGCAAGCCCCTGCAACGCTACGTTAGCCGGACGGCGGTTGGCCCATTCCCCCCCGTCATTTCACCGGACGGCCGCTCCGTCTTTGTGCCTGCACCAATCGCCAGGCCGCCATCTGGGACATGGTCAGTGGAACCACATTGCACTCCATTACGCTGCCTGGCCAGGTCTGGAAGGTGTCGCCGCGGATTTCGCCGAATGGCCGATTTATCGTCGTGCACGTTATAAAGCAACTTTCACAGCGATCCGCAAATCGGGCAGCAGATCAAACACATTGTCTGGCCCTAATTGAATGGGCGACTGGAGACCTGCGAGCAGAATTCCTGCTGCCGGACGGCGTTTCCCTGGCCAGTCTTGCAATCAGTTCCGATGGGAAGACAATTGCGGCGGGCTGCTCCGACACGAGCATCCTGCTCTACGACGCCTCGCTTCGGAGCGCCGGCAATTCAACCGAGAAGAGTTCCGCGGACGAACTTTGGAAGCAACTGGCCGGCGGCAATGCGGCCGACGCCTGGCGCGCTGCCTGCGAACTGCAGTCGCGACCAGAAATCGCCTTGCCGCTCCTGCGCCAACATATTCGTCCGGCGGCCATGCCGGCGAAGCCCGATCCCGCGACCATCGCGAAATGGATCGCAAAACTCGACGCGCCGCAATTCAACGACCGGGAAGAGGCGCAGAAACAACTTTTGCGGCACGCGGGATTCGTGGCGGACGCGGTGCGTGCGGCGCTCAAGAATAACGCAACGCTCGAAGCCAGGAAGAGATTGACCCGAATTATCGCCGAGCTCGACAAGCCGCAGCAACTCGAGGTGATTAATGCTCGCGCGCTCGAACTCCTGGAAAACTGCGGGACAGCAGAATCGCGAAGTTTTGTAGCAGAACTGGCGGATGGAGATCCCGCCTCCATTCTCACTCGCGAGGCAAAACTTACGTTGGTACGGATGTCGGATCGCCGGGCCAAGTAAATTGCACACGTTCGAATTGAAAGAGTTTTCGGCGTCCACGATGCATTTTCAGCGCGAAATCCGTTTTCCGCCATGCAGCCATTCAATCAGCGCACGGCCCATGTGCTTCGTCAGGTCAACGGCTTCATCGCTTGAGGAAGTGGTTTACGTTTCACCTTGAATCGATACTGTTCATTTGTATATAATCCATCGTTAGCTCCGCGCTCAAGTTGCGCGCGGCGTGAACCGGTTTTTCGAGCGAGGTCAACGGTCATGTCAGTCGCCGAACGACTAATTGGCACGGGAATTGAAACCGGACGGACAAGCGGACGGGCGGACGGACGGACAAACCGGACAAGTTTTGTGATGGCTCGGAATTCGGGACGCAACCGGCGACGGGAACAAGAGGTTACATCAAAAGCAGGTCGCCGATTGATGATGAGAATGTCCGAAAATGTCCGGTTTTTGCGGCTCCAAAACCGGACAACGGACGCGGCGGGTGCTCACCAACGGAATTTCGCCTGCACCTCGGGGTTGACGATCTTCTCCTTGGGCCATTTTCCCTGGCTGAGATCGACAATCGCCTGGGCGGCGCAAAGGGCCATGTCATCGCGCGATTTCCAATCGACCCCCGCGGTGTGGGCGGTCAACACCACGTTGTGCAGCGTGAAAAGCGGGTTGTCGGCGGCTGGCGGCTCCTGCTGGAAGACATCAAGGCCGGCCCCGGCGATCTGCCCCGACTTGAGCGCGACATACAGGTCGGCTTCGTTCACGAGCCCGCCACGAGAGGTGTTGATCAGGTACGCGGTTTTCTTCATCCAGCCGAGGCTCTTGGCGTTGATCAGGTTTCGCGATTGCGGCGTCATGGGCGCATGCAACGACAGGAAATCCGCCTCGCCGAAAACCTGCTCCAGCGGCAACAGCGGAATGCTGTGTTCGGCGACGAATGCCAGATTGGGGAACGGTTCGTGGGCAATGACGCGCATGCCAAAGGCGAGGCCGCGAAGGGCGACGGCTCTGCCGATGCGACCCATGCCGACGATGCCGAGGGTCTGGCCGCGAATTGGGACGTTGGCATTTCGCGGCCACTTGCCCGCCACGATGCCGTTGTGCTGCGTGATAATCGTGCGAGCGCAGCCGAGAATGAGCAGGAAGGTGTGCTCGGCGACGGAGTCCTGGTTGGTGCCCGGCGCGATGCAAACGACGATGCCGCGGTCGGTCGCTGCCTCGACATCGACCGCATCATAGCCGACGCCGACGCGGGCGATGACGCGCAGCTCTGGGGCGGATTCGAGTGCTGCCCGCGTGTAGGGTTCGGACCCGGCGAGCGAGGCGTTGCAGCCCGGCAAAAACCGCTTCAGTTCCGGCTCGATCATTTGATGGCCGAGTTTGGGAAGGACCAATTCGAAGCCGCCCTCCAGCAGGACGCGGCGAAACTCGGCGTCGAGCCCCTCGAGCGGGGCCGGCGCGATCAGCACCTTTGGCATTTGGCAAAACCTCTTGAACCTCGGGCCAGGCATCCGTGTCCTGAATTCGGCTTCCCCGGCGAAGCCGACGAACCCGGTCGCAGAGTTTAGCGACGCTGACGCTGTTGACCAGAGTTTTCGGCCGCCGGCTTCGCCGAAAAATTTTCAACAGGTTCTTGACCGCGAAAGGAATCCAGCGGATCATACCAACAGGGAGAGATGTTTTCGGTGGGATTTGTCCAATAAAGGATGGTCCGCTTCGAAACGTCTCGTACGAGTTCGATCTGGTTCGGTAACAGGGGAAGCGGAACCCCCGCCGGGAGGTGCGCGACGGCCACAATCATGCGATTGCGAGCATCTTGCAGTCGGTCGGGCCTCCGGCAAGTTGACCTTGTTGCAAAGGAGGTCCATTGAATACCGCAACATTGACTCGCCCAACCGCCTCGAAACTGGCTTCCGCTCTCGATAGAGCATGTCTTTCCGCCCGCGTCGCCGCCGACCACAAGGCGCGCGACATCGTCATTCTCGACATGCGGGGAATCACGCCAATGTACGATTTCTTCGTATTGGCGACCGGCACGGGCCGCCGGCAGATTCACACGTTGTCGGAGGAGATTGACGCCGCGATGCGTGCGGCGGGCGATCGCCGGCTGGCCATCGAGGGCAACGGTTCCAGCAAGTGGGTGGTCCAGGATTACGGCGACGTGGTGGTTCATGTCTTCGACGCGCCGACGCGCGAATACTACAATCTCGAAGACCTCTGGGCCGACGCGCCGCGAATCGACTGGGAACGGTATTGATTTTCCCGCGCCGACAATTGGCGCGAAACGATAGCAGGAGCAACCGAGCGACGCAATCCCGCCGCGCCTTGTCGCGGCGGGATTGCGTCGCCGCGGTGTTTTAGGATCGCCAATGAACCTGATCGCACTCATCCAGCAACGGTTCCACAACGCACTCGCCGGAATGCTTTCCGAGCCGCAGCGGGTCGCGGAATTCGCCGCCATGATCCGACCGAGCAATCGCGGCGGCGATTACCAGTCGAACTGCGCCATGCCGCTGGCCAAGGTTCTTGGGAAGAGTCCGCTGGAGGTCGCGCAGGAAGTCGTCAATCGATTGCAAGTCGAGGATCTTCTTGAGCCGCCGCAACTCGCCAAGCCCGGGTTCATTAATCTGACGGTCAAGACGGGTTGGCTGTCAAACCAGATTCAGAAGATGGAGGCCGATGAGCGGCTGGATGTCGCCAAGGCGGCGCAGCCGAAGAAGTTCGTTATCGACTATTCCTCGCCCAACGTCGCCAAGCCGCTGCACGTCGGCCATCTAAGAAGCACCATCATTGGCGATTCGCTCAAACGGATGTTGCAGTTTCTCGGCCACACGGTGATTTCCGATAACCACCTCGGCGACTGGGGGACGCAGTTCGGGATGTTGATTTACGGCTATAAACATTTCCTCGATCGGGCGGCGCTGGAAAAGGACCCAATCGGCGAACTCGAACGATTGTACTTGCTGATGCGCGGTCTGACGAAAGGTCGAGAGGACGACGAGGGTGACGTTCAGCGAACAAGCGAAGAGGCCGACCTGTACGCCAGATGTCAGGCGGAAACGGCGAAACTGCAAGCGGGCGATCCGGAAAATCTTGCAATTTGGCGACAGTTCGTGAAGTGGACGATGGATACCATCGAACCGCTTTACAAGTTACTCGACGTGTCGTTCGATCACTACCACGGCGAGAGCTTTTACAACCCGATGCTGCCGGGCGTCGTCGAATCGCTGCTGAAAATGGGAATCGCCAGCGAGAGCCAAAGCGCCGTGGTCGTTTTCCTCCGACCCAAGTGCGAGGAGGAAGAAGAACAGCGAGCCGACGCCGTGATTCGGAAGAAAGACGGCGCCGCGACGTATATGACCTCGGACTTGGCGTGCATTCAGTATCGAGTCCAGGAATGGCAACCGGATTCCATTCTCTATGTCGTCGGCGTCCCGCAGTCTCAGCATTTCAAAACCCTGTTTGAAACCGCTCGGCTATGGGGTTATTCGAATATCGAATTGAATCACATCGTCTTCGGTTCCATATTGGGAAACGACGCGAGACCTCTGTCAACACGCAATGGCGGCGCCACCAACCTCGGCGAATTGCTAAACATGGCTATTGAGCATGGCGGTGCAACCTACGAGCGGCTCCGACTGGAACGAATGGAACGCGGCGACGAAGTAATCGACTTGTCGCCCGAAGAACGAGCACTAGTCGCCAAGCGGGTTGGCATCGGGGCCGTGAAATACGCCGATTTGTCGCAGAACCGGACTTCGGACTACGAATTCAGTTGGGACAAGATGCTCTCGACCGCCGGCAATTCGGCGACCTACATGCAATATGCTTATGCGCGATGCCAGGGGATTTTCCGAAAAGGCGAGGTCGATTTGACCGCATTTCGCTCGGCGCCGGCAACCCCGAATCTGGCGGCGGCGTCGGAACGGGCGCTGGCGCTGCACCTGGCGCGATTCGAGGAAACACTTACCGTGGCGGCTCAGAAATATGAGCCGCATCATTTGACCTCGTATTTATGGGAATTGTCGAGGGCGTACAATCGATTCTTTGAAGAATGCCCCGTGCTGAAAGCGGAAACGCCCGAATTGCGACAAAGCAGGCTGGTTTTATGTGATCTCACGGCACGGACAATTCGAGCAACCTTGGGGTTATTGGGCATTCATACGATGGATAGAATGTGACAATCGACAGAATCGGCATCCTTGTTAAAGTCGCGGTGATTGGGATGGTTTCAGATGAAACTTCGACTCACGCCTGTGCGATCGCTTGCGACGGTTTCGCGCGAGTTGTAGCGTTATCTGTCGGCCTGGAGCATGGGCTCGGCCAACAGATCGGGGTAGCGGTTGGACGGTGCTTGTGGGAAGTATCCGTCCTGCGCTGGGAGCCGCTACCCCGAATTTTGTTTTGCCAACGCGTCGGCGGCTCATCGCCGACGCGTTTTTCTTTGTGGAAGGCTCGTAGAATGGCGATGGAAGCGAACCGTGGAGTTCCTTATGCTCAATCGCGTTCGGCGATGGTGGTCGCACCGCCGCGAGCAGGCCGATGCCGAATACGAAGCACGGCTCGAGGAATTGCGCAGCCATAGCCCCGTGCCGGTGTTCTGGCTTTTCGGCAAGACGCAGAGCGGCAAAACCTCGGCGATTCGATTTCTCACCGGGGCCAACGACGCCGAGATCGGCACCGGCTTTCAAGCCTGCACGCGATTTTCTCGAGACTACGACTTTCCAAATTCCGACACACCTTTAATTCGCTTTCTCGATACCCGCGGCGTCGACGAGCCCAGTTACGATCCGACGCTCGACCTGGCCAAGTTCGACACGTCCGCTCATGTGGTGATTGTTACCGTGAAAGCGATGGATCATGCTCAGGAAAATGTCCTGCGGCATCTGAGAACCATTCGCGAGGCGCGCCCGTCGCGGCCCATCATCCTTGTGCTCACCTGCCTCCACGAAGCCTATCCGCAGCAACAACACGTTCAGCCGTTCCCATTCCGAGCCCAGCGTGCTGACGAACCGTTGTTCGCCGCGGAATTGCCCGCCCAATTAACTGACGTGCTTCGAAGCATGGAAGAACAGCGTCGCCGGTTCACGGACCTTGTCGATTATGTGATTCCAGTCGATTTAACCCGACCCGACGAAGGATTCGACACGGTGAACTATGGCGGCGAATCGCTTCGGCAACTGCTGATGGAAATCCTGCCTGCAGCGCAGCGGCAAACCTTGAGGGTTGTGGAAACCGGCCTCAACGACTTACGCGAACTGCACGCCCGAAAGGTGCTGCCCACGATCATGGGGCACGCACTCCTGGCGGCATCCGCGGGCGCGATTCCGTTTCCGTTTCTCAACTTGTTGGTGCTGCCAAGAATCCAGCGGCGAATGATTCAGCAAATTGCCAATGAATATGGCCGGCCGCTTTCCGCCGAGCAGTTTGTCGAGGTAGCCGAACGGCTCGGAATGGGCCAACTTCGTGGGCACGCGGTGCGAGAATTGCTGAAGCTGGTTCCGTATGTCGGCGTGGTCGCGGCGGCATCGGGAGCGGGCGCCGCCACCTATGCCTTGGGAAAGGCGTTTTGCCACTACGATTCCGCCAACCAAACCGGCGGCATACGCGACCTCGACGAGCTTCGCCGTTATTACGAAAGCCAGTTGACCGAGGCGAAGAAACTGTGGACGGAGCGAAAGTCAGAGCCCACCGAATCGAGTATTCCTGCGTAAGCGAGGCATCATCATGAGTCGGTGGCGCGTGGCGATTGTGCTAGCGCTGTGGCTTGCGCCATTCATTGTTCTCGCCTGTATTGGCGGATATTATTTGCTAAATGTCCACTGGGCGTTTTACGCCTGGTGGCCAATGGCCATTTGCTTTGCACTCGCATCAGCTTTGGCCTGGTATTGGCAGCGAAAGAAGCGTTTACTTCCCGGTTGGAATTTCGAGCCAATCCCCCACGGATCCGAGCGCGACCAGCAAGCGTGGAAACTGGTCGAGGAGCGAGCGAAAAGGGCCGAAACAATTCCCGCCGCGCAATTCGCGGAGCCCGGATTCTACCTCAAGACGGGGCAGGAATTGGCTTTTGAATTGGCTCGCTTCTACCACCCCGATGCTCAAGACGTTTACGGAATGTTGACCATTCCGGAACTTCTGGCCGTGGCGAAATTAGCCGCCAGGGACTTGTCCGAACAAGTTGACCGGTACATTCCCGGAAGCCACATTTTAACCATCGACGATTACAAACGGGCACGCTCGGCGGTCGATTGGTATCGCCGGGCAAACAACTTGTATTGGATCATGTCGGCGATCTTTTCGCCCGTTGAGACGGCGGCGCGGTACTTTGCCGCACGCGCAACGACCGGACAGACCTGGAATCTGCTCCAACAAAATGTGCTGCTCTGGTTTTACACGGCGTTCCTCCACCGACTCGGAACGTACCTCATCGAACTTCACAGCGGCCGTCTTCGAATTGGCGCCGGCCGATATCGCGAACTGATGGCCCAAATCTCGCCTTCGGCCCGGGAAACAGTCACCGACGCCGCACCGGAGGTCGCTCCGGCTCGCGACGTCACGATTACGCTCGTGGGTCAGGTGAAGGCAGGCAAGTCGAGTCTGGTCAATGTGATCCTCGGGGAGCAAAAGGCCGCCACCGATGTGCTGCCGCTGACGAATGAAATAACGCGCTACCAGCTGCAGCCGAACGGCGTTGATTCGCAGTTGGCAATAATGGACACGACCGGGTATGGCCACGAAGGACCCCGAGAAGATCAAATTCGAGCGACCGAGGAAGCCGCCCGGCAATCGGATTTACTATTGCTCGTGTTGCATGCTCGAAATCCGGCCCGGGCCGCGGACATCAAGATGCTCGATCGGCTCCGGGCATGGTTCGCGGCGAATCCTAACTTGCGAATGCCGCCGATCGTCGGGGTATTGACCCATATTGATCTGCTGA
This sequence comes from uncultured Gemmataceae bacterium, assembly GCA_963815035.1. Lineage (GTDB taxonomy): Bacteria > Planctomycetota > Planctomycetia > Gemmatales > Gemmataceae > JBGQCZ01. The sequence goes on along the minus strand of CAWFFC010000021.1, from coordinate 199,228 downwards.
CACCGGCCATGGAATGGTCGCCGCCGTACAACTGGCGGCAACCGGTGCGAACCAAGGAAGAGCAAATTCAATCGGCGATCCGGGCCGCCGGCGAGCAGTTTGGCGATCGATTGGCCGCCATCGTGCCGACGTGTACCGCCGCCGGTCGGGCCTATGGCGTGAATGAGGAAATGCTACCGGAAATTGTCGCTCGGTTAGGAGAGGCGAGGTCCGTGGCATTGTTGCGGTGCATCAAGGCGGAGGCCGACACCGGCAAGGTGCGAAAACTCTTTCGACAGCTTTTGAATCTGGGCGTCGAGGCGGCTCGTGTCGCTTGGCAAAACGCCTCGAAGTGACTGTCAACTACGCTCGGCTCGCCAATTGCTTCCCAGACGAGTTCGAAACCGGTTGACCATGTTCATCGCAGGCCGACACGACGACCAAGCCTGCCGCGAGCGTCTCGATGCCCGCTCGAGAGACATATCCGCGCGAATCATCCAGTCGTAGCCGAAGCCGTTCGCATGCCATCGAATCATAGATCAGCAGTTCGCGCGGCGATTGCGACGATGGTACAATCAGGCAATTTTCGGTTTGAAGCCAAGGAACGATCCCCGATTCGTTGAGTAGCGAGAAGTCGTATGCCTCAAGCAGGTCGCGAACTGTTTTGCGCGTGGTCTGCAACAGTCGAAAATCGTCGGCGGCAAGCTCCGCGTCGCGCACCGAAGCGACTCCCGGGCGAGGAATCGCCGCGCATTGCCGACTCGAGACGCCGGAGGGAACATGATCGAACGCAGAACTGCAAACCGCGGCGATTTCATTCAACAAACGCAGTCGAGTGTGAGCGATTTCGAGACTAAAGGCCAGGTGCGAAAGCAGTGTGGTGCGATCCGGTTCGCCAATCTTTTTTGCGAATCCCAAGGGACGGTCGAGAAAAAGTCCGAGGCCCAATTCACTTCGTTCGCAATCCTGAGCCAAGTCGGCGACACTTTGCCTGAGGATGTCAATTACAACCTGTCGATCGTCAAATTGCCGATCGAGGAAGAGCTTTCTTGTGCGCGTCGACGGGTCGAGAATCTGCTCTTCCGGAACCGGCGAAAAAGGCTCGGGAAGCACCCGGGTGTTCTCGCCGGGCGAAGTCGGGGCGTCCGGCACAAGATGGCCTCGGTATTGCCGGCAGATTAGCCAAGCAGACCGAATTCCTCGTCGTCGCAGACGCTTACGTGAGAGGTCGCTCACGTTGTCGCTGTGCGCCGCGAGAAACAACGCTGGCGATGCTTCAGCGATTTCGATCACCCGGGCCAAGACTTCGTCCAAAAGCAATGCGTCGGGATAGTTCGCACCGCGATGATGAAATCGAATGAGATCGAACGACGTCAGATGCCGGCCAAGCTGACGCAATAAATGCGTCAAGAAATCGATTTCGTCGTCCTCGTGCAGCGACCATTTGGCAAACCGCAGCACTTTCGCGACGAAGTCGGTGTATGGCGACAGGGCGATGTTGTTGAAAATGTCGCGAAGCAGCGTTGGCAAGTCGTTCAAGGGAAAACGGCCCTTAAGGCAGGCGAGCGAAAACGTCTCCGCCAGGTCGGAGACGTTCTCGATCCTCTCAGCACGAATTGCCGCCTCCAGCGCACGCACCCGTTCGAAAGCTGCGCGATCTGCTTGGAGGCCGACCCCAATCAGTTCCTCCGGGCTCACAATTGGTGAATCATCTCCCCCCGAGCCGGGGCAATAGGCGAATTGACCCAGGGTGAACTCCGGCAGCGGCGCTTCCAATGACGTAAGCGACAATCGGCTTGTCCCGACAACCGCGAAAAAGAGCAACGCGATGAGTTCGTCCTCAACTTCGGTCGTTGTCGTCAGGCGATTGAGATCAAGGGTGCCGACCAATTCTCGAATTCGGCGGACTACTTCCCGGCTGTGAATCGTGCTGTCACTCGAATGGGTTTCGAAGCTTCGAGACGCGATCGACCGCGTCACATGGATTTGTTTCGCCGGCCAATCGAGTTTGACCGAAAGCAATGGCTCGCGATGCGAGGTCGAATCGTCCCGATCGTACAGATTCCACGCTTCAAACGTCTGCTGTCGCCGAGTCTTTGCTTGGTCCAGCGCCTGTCCTCGAAACAGTTCCCAGAAAATCGTGTCGTTTTCCAAGTGCTCGATGGAACACTTGAGGGACGCGCCGAAGAAGAATTGATTGGGCATGATCAAGCGATTAATTGTTCGCCGTATCTCTTCGAGCGTGCAGGAACTTGATGAACGTGATTGGCTCTGCCGAAACCAAAGCATTTTCAGACCGCAACGTTAGGCCAAGTCAAGAATTCACGTTATTGTATGTTTTCGCGTCATTCCGGTTCAATTCGGTGAGACTGCGAAGTTTTACCGATTCTAACGCGACAAACGTGCTGAACGATTAAGTCGGTTTGACGTTCCCTGCGGGATTTGCCGGTGGTACGCCGATGGAAGCATTGCGGTGGAATTGGGTGCAAGCGGAAGGCAGGGGAATTCAATCATGAAACTCGCGGCGGTGACGACAACGGCAATGTGTCTCTTGGCGGTTTGTGCCGTGGCTGGTGAGCCCGTGACGCCCAATCAAGCATACACGACGACGCCATGGGTGCGATCTTGCCGGCAAGTGCGAAAGCGTCGCTGATGCAGCGATCGTTCGTGAAGCAGCCCAGTCCGGCCATGGGAGGTTGTGACGCTTGCTATGCATCTTGCAGCAACCGTGGTGACCGCATGGAGCGGCTCTGGGGGTTCCTTTTCTTCCGACCGTCAATCCCGTGCGATTGGTGTCCGCGCCCATCGGAGTGGAGCCCGCCACTCTATCTGTGGTTCCCGAATCGATGCAACGCGATCGGCGGCTGCGGCAATGCCGTATGCACTCGCGGTTGGTTATTGGGCCCGCCACAAGGGGGATGCTCGGCCTGCGGAGCAACTCTTGGCATGCCCGTCGCGTCTCGCCCCGGCGTCGGCGCGAATTACCAGTCGGTCGGGGCAATGAATGTAACGCAGGCTTCGATGAAAGGCCAACGAATGATGAACATTCAATCGAGCGCTCGTTATCCGCAGCCCAATTTGCTGCCGACGGCCATGCAACCGCAGGCGTCGCCATATGCTCCGATGCTCAGCCAACCTCTTCCGAATCGGCCATGAGTACGAAAGCCCCGATCATCATGACCGGGGCCTTCGTTTCCCCCGAATCCGTCTCGCGAGATCACTTTCCGATTTTGGACGCCGCCACGCCAGCCGGCTTTCGCAAACCGGTCTGCGCTCCCATCGCTGGGACCTGCGGGCATCGGTTGGGCATTGCCGGGTTGAGCCGGCGGCGCCGGCGGCTGCATTTGCAGCGGAGGCATCGTCGGGCCGGGAACGAATCCTCCGCCGTCGGGCATCATCACGCCCGGTATTACGCCGCCCGGAACGCTTTCACATGGGCACGGAGCGACCGGCGTTGCACAGGGAATTCCGGCAGGTTGCGATTGGCCCCCCCCGAAATAATAAGGCGACCCGTATGGAGTCGAATTCGGATTCTGCTCCGGCATCGATCCTCGGGCTCTCAGTCGGCTGAAGAGCGGACGATCGCGCATGCAGCATCCGGTGGCGAGTGGAGTCGCCAACAGGAGCCCAGTCATCACCCACGCCTTGCGATTCATCGTCACACCTCGATGCACTCGATCCGACTTTAGACTTTTCAGAAAGACTTTCGTCGGTTCGAATGCGCCGGTTCGGCGCATCCCCGAATTTCGACTCAATTTTGCGCGAATTGACGAGTCGGCAAATCGAGAAGGAACAGGAAAGGGCTTCAGACTTCGGAATCCGTTCCGCGTGGCCATTCTAGGTAAACAGGTCCGGTTGTAGCGAACAAGACGATGAGAACCGATTGTGGACGGCAAATCGAAGTTTTCCGGCGACAATCGCTGAAGATGCGAATTGTTCCCCTTGCGCGAAGCCGTAAGCCCGTTCCACGCCGTTGCGCTACGTGATCCATTGCCGGATTCGCCAATACCCGCCAAGAACGCAGTTTCTGCCGGGAAAAGTGTAAGATGACAGATTCTGTGTCGTGCGCGCAGGCGGTGTGGCGCCCTTACACCGGCTCAAGCAGAAAGTGTAAGATGACAGATTCTGTGTCGTGCGCGCAGGCGGTGTGGCGCCCTTACACTTCTCACCCACAGAAAGGGTAAGATCACAGATTCCGCCGCGCACGCGCGAGCGCGGCGCTCTTGCTTGGTCTCACGCAGAATGCGGCGCCGAAATGGACATCTTCAGGTGGATCATGGGTCGGATCCAATAAAACAACAATAGGACCCATACGCGCTGATCGAGGAAGTTTGATGCCGTTCGCATCCGCGTGTTCCAGACGGGCAAGTTCCGAACATGCCTTCCGGGAGGTATGCGATGAAGCCCTGTCGCGTCTGCCCGACCCGAAATTGGCGCTGGTGTTTTTCTCGCCCCATCACCTTGATGCGATTGGCGATATTGCGACGGAGCTCGCTAAACGATTGGGCGCGAAGGCGCTGCTCGGTTGCGTGGGCGAATCGATTGTAGCCGACGCCCTTGAAATTGAAAACGCCCCGGCGGTCAGCATTTGGCTCGCGAATTGGGGCGGCGCGGTCGAGATCGAACCGTTCCATCTGAGCGTCGAACAAACGCCGGACGGCTGGAGCCTGTTCGGCTGGCCCGACTCGTTGCTTGAAGCCGATCCAAAGTCTTCGCTGATGCTTGTGCTTGGCGATCCCTACTCGTTTCCGGCCGACAAGCTGTTCTTGCCGCGGGTCAACCAAGACTACTCGGGTTTGCGGGTGATTGGCGGCATGGCCAGTGGAATGCCAGGGCCAGGGAGCAATGTGCTCTTGAACCAAACTGGAATGATTAGCGGCAGCGCGGTTGGCGTGTTGCTGCAGGGTCAAGTCCATGTTCGCAGCGTTGTTTCGCAGGGCTGCCGGCCGATTGGCAAACCATTCGTCGTCACGAAATGCCAGGACAACATTATCTTGGGCCTAGGTGGGAAAACTCCGCTCGAACAGCTTCGCGAACTCTGGCCGCAACTGCCGCCGCAGGATCGCGATTTGTTTCAGCGCGGCCCCCATATCGGCTTGGTCTTCAATGAATACCAGGAGAGATTTGAGCGCGGCGACTTTCTGGTCCGCAATATCGCGGGGCTGGATTCGGACAGCGGAGCCATCGCGGTCATGGATTTCGTGCGCGTCGGCCAAACCGTGCAATTCCAGGTGCGGGATGCTGACGCCGCGGACGAGGACCTTCATGCATTGCTCAAAGCTGATCGAATGAAGAACGAAAATGCCGGCGCGGCCCTCCTCTTCACGTGCAATGGACGCGGTTCGCGAATGTTCGGCCAGCCAAATCACGATGCAGCATCGGTCCAGAGCGAACTCGGTGGGATTCCGCTCGCAGGCTTTTTTTGTGCCGGCGAGTTGGGACCGATCGGCGGCCGCAACTTTATCCATGGATTTACGGCCAGCATTGCCGTGTTCGGCGATTAGACGAAACGCTGATACTCAACAAAGTCCCGTCGGTGCCCGTTGACAATCGCGAGAAGTGGGCTGTTCGAATAGATTTGTAGGTTCCCGCACGCGTGCGACACCCCCGCCGAGAAAATCCGCGAAATCCGTTTCCTCGCTTACCCACCCGATAGAACAACAGCGTCAGGCACGATCAAGGCGACTCGAGGTACTTGGAATGAAACGCTGGGTTCCAATCGCGCTTGCTTTAGCTGCCTCGTGCCTCCTTTTGCGATGGACGCATCGGGCCGAAGGTCGAAGACCGTCGCCCGCGTCCAAACCTCCCAAGCAACGCGTCGAGGATTCCTCGGCGAAATCTTCACAGCCAGTTCATTCGAATCATTGGGCATTTGCCGCTCCCATTCGCCCGAAGCTGCCCGAAGTCAATTACAAAGCATGGCCGCGAACACCAATCGATCGCTTCATTTTGGCCAAACTCGAAAGAGAAGGGTTCAGACCATCGCCGGAAGCCGACAAGATCACTTTGATTCGGCGTTTGTATTTGGATCTGCTTGGCTTGCCTCCCACGCCGAATGAAATCGATGCGTTTCTCGCGGACAAACTTCCACAAGCGTACGAGCGGCTCGTGGAGGGGCTTTTGGCCTCGCCGCATTATGGCGAGCGCTGGGGCCGACATTGGCTCGACGCGGCCCGATATGCCGATTCCGACGGGTATGAGAAGGACAAACTTCGCAGAATCTATTTTTATCGCGACTGGGTGGTTAACGCCTTCAATCGCGACCTGCCTTACGATCAATTCATCCTCCAGCAGGTCGCGGGGGATTGCTTGCCCCGTCCGACGCAGGATCAAATCGTGGCGACCGGGTTCCTCCGAAACTCCATGCTGAATGAAGAAGGCGGCGTCGATCCCGAGCAGTTTCGCATGGACGCCATGTACGATCGCATGGATGCAATCGGAAAAAGCATCCTCGGCCTGACCATTCAGTGCTGTCAGTGTCACGATCACAAATTCGATCCGATGAAGCAGGAGGAATACTACCGCGTCTTTGCTTTTTTGAACAACGACAGCGAAGCGTGCCGCGCCGTGTACACGCCTGAGGAACAGAAGAAAGCGAATGAATTGACTCGCAAGATCCGCGAAATCAAGGATGGACTCAAAGAAGCGGCGCCCGATTGGCGTGCGAAGATGGCGAAATGGGAGCAAGCGGTTCGCAACAATGAGCCACAATGGACCGTGCTCGAAATTGAGAACACCGGTGACAACGGTCAGCGCTATTTCCGCCAGAAGGACGGCTCGCTTCTGGCTCAAGGCTATGCTCCCACCAAGCTCCACGCCACGTTTCGTGCGAAGAGTGATTTGAGGGAGATCCGGGCGTTCCGATTGGAACTGTTGACGGATCCAAATCTCCCCGCGGGCGGCCCGGGTCGCTCTTACAAGGGTCTGTTTGGCTTGACTGAATTCAAGGTTCAGACCGAGGACGCGCTGGATCACAAGAAAAAGTCCAACGTCAAATTTGAAAAGGCGACCGCGGATTTCTCGAACGCCGAGATGGAACTCGAGCCGATTTTTGACGATCGCTCGAATAAGAAGCGTGTCACGGGGCCGATCGCTTACGCCATTGATGGCAAGGATGAGACGGCCTGGGGCATCGATGCCGGGCCGGGACGCCGCAATGTCGATCGCAAGGCGGTCTTTGGCACGAAGAAAAATGTCGCATATCCGAACGGCACAATTTTGAATTTCACGTTGTCGCAGTTGCACGGCGGCTGGAACAGCGACGACAACCAGAACATGAACCTGGGCCGGTTTCGACTTTCGGTGACTGGGGCTCCAAATGCCGAGGCCGACCCACTGCCGAAGCGGGTTCGCGATTTGCTCGCCCTCGCGCCAGCCAGCCGTACCGAACCGCAAACCGACGCAGCCTTTTCCTATTGGATCACCACCGTGCCAGAATGGAAGGAAGCATGCGAGACCATTGAGGATTTGTGGAAGGAATGGCCTGCAGGCGATACCTCCCTGACCGTTTCGAAGCGCGACGAGCCACGCGAAACTCATGTGCTCACGCGTGGCGATTTTCTCAAGCCGACCAAAAAGGTTGGCGCCGGCGTGCCGGCATTTCTCCATCCATTGAGTGACCCAAATGCCCCGGCGGACCGGCTCACATTTGCCAAGTGGCTTGTCGACCGCCGGTCGCCGACGACGGCCCGAGTCTTCGTGAATCGCGTCTGGCAGCACTATTTCGGAACCGGCATCGTCGCCACGCCCGAGGATTTCGGCACCCAGGGCGAGAAGCCATCGCATCCGGAGTTGCTCGATTGGCTGGCGGTCGAGTTCATGGAGCCATCCGATGGCCGTGTTCCGAAATGGTCGATCAAGAACTTGCACCGGCTCATTGTGAACTCGGCCACATATCGGCAGTCTTCGAAGGTGACGCCCGAACTGCTCGAAACCGATCCGAACAATCGATTGCTGGCCCGCATGACGCGGCAGCGCGTGGATGGCGAGGTCGTTCGCGACGTTGCCTTGTCCGCCAGCAAATTGCTCAACGAAGAGATGGGCGGTCCCAGCGTTTTTGCGCCTGCGCCGGCATTCCTGTTCCAGCCGCCGGCGAGCTATGGCCCTTTCAATTGGATCGAGGCGACCGGCCCGGAACGCTATCGTCGCGCGATTTATACGTTCCGCCGGCGATCGACGCCCTACCCGGCGTTGCAGAATTTCGACACTCCCAACGGCGACTTCTCTTGCGTCCGCCGCACGAAATCGAACACGCCATTGCAGGCTCTGACCACTCTGAATGAAACGCTGTTCATGGAATGTGCTCGCTTCATGGCGTGGCGAGCGATCAAGGAAGGCGGCAAGACCGACGCCGAACGGTTGGACTATGCGTTTCGCTTGTGCGTCGCCCGGCATCCGAGCCCGGACGAAAAAGCTGAACTGGCCAAACTGCTTGAAAAGCAAAAGCGCCGGCTCGCCAACGATCGCGCTCTGGCGTCGGAAATCGTCTCCGGACAGCGCGACCACGAAAAGCTGACCAAGGAAGAAGATGTTCGCGAAGTCGCCGCGTATACGATTGTCTCGCGTGCGATTCTGAATCTGGATGAAACCATCACCCGCGAATGAACCAGTGAGCGCGCCATGAGAAATCTCCGCGACCAATTGCAAATGGAAGATGTTCGCTACTTGACGCGCCGCTGGTTCTTTCGTGACTGTGGCGTCGGCCTCGGTTCGATCGCGCTGGCGTCGCTGCTGGGCCGCAAATCGCAGGCGGCGAGCCCGCTCGATCCGAAGCCGGCGCCGAATACCGCCAAGGCGAAGAATGTCATCTTTCTTTTCATGGCGGGCGCTCCGAGCCACCTGGAATTGTTCGACAACAAGCCGGCGCTCGCCAAATTCGATGGGAAGTCGCCGCCGGCGGATTTGATCAAAGGCTATCGAGCGGCGTTTATCAATCCCGACTCCAAGTTCCTCGGTCCCAAGTTCAAGTTTGCCAAATATGGGAAGTCTGGCGCCGAACTCTCCGAACTGCTGCCGCACCTGGCGACGGTCGCCGACGAGATCGCGATTGTCAAATCGATGTACACCGATGCGTTCAATCACGCTCCCGGCCAGATTTTGATGAGCACCGGGTCGCCTTTGTTTGGCCGGCCGAGTTTTGGCTCGTGGGTCACCTATGGCCTCGGCAGCGATTCGCGCGATCTGCCCGGTTATGTCGTCTTCAGCACCGGTAAGAAAGGGCCCAGCGGCGGCAGCAGCAACTGGGGCTCCGGCTTCCTGCCCACCGCCCATGGCGGCGTGCTCTTTCGCACCGCGGGCGATCCGGTCCTCTTCCTCGCCAACCCGCCCGGCATCGATCGCGAAATTCAGCGCGACACGCTTGACGCTGTCCGTTCGCTCAATGAAAAGCGCCTCGGCGTCGTCGGCGATCCGGAAATCTCGGCTCGCATCAATTCGTTCGAGATGGCGTATCGCATGCAGGCGACCGCTCCGGAAGTCGTCGATATTTCGCGCGAACCGAAGCACATTCTCGACCTCTATGGCGCCAAACCCGGCAAGCCGTCGTTCGCCAACACCTGCCTGCTCGCCCGGCGACTTGTTGAGAAGGGCGTGCGCTTCGTGCAAATCTTCCATGAGGCGTGGGACCAGCATGGCAATCTCGTTCACGACCTGAAGGAGAATTGCCAGACCACCGACCGGGCCTGTGCGGCGCTCATCAAGGATCTGAAGGCTCGCGGCATGCTGGACGAGACGCTGGTGATCTGGGGCGGCGAGTTCGGCCGCACGCCGATGGTTCAGGGCGGCGGCAACGACGGCCGCGATCATCATCCCAATTGCTTCACCATGTGGTTCGCCGGCGGCGGCATCAAACCCGGCATCACCCTCGGCGAATCCGACGAATTCGGATTCAATGTCACCGCCGACAAGGTGCATGTCCACGACCTGCACGCCACGCTGCTGCACCTGCTCGGCTTCGACCACACCAAGCTGACCTTCCGCTTCCAGGGCCGCGACTTCCGCCTGACCGACGTGAGCGGCAACATCGTGACCAAGCTGCTGGCGTGACGCTTGGCCCTCACCGTGTTCCCTGCAGGGCATGCCCGATCACTCCAGCCTGCTCCCCGCCACCCCTCGGTGGAATCATGCCAAAACTCTGGAATCATCGCAGTTTCTTGCCGCAAGCCGTTGTGCCGAAGTAACTTGCTGGTTCAAACGATGGCTGGAATCATTGGCCCATTTGAGCAAAAAACGAACTCGAGAAGACGCGTTTGAAATGGAAGCTGGCTCCCCGGGCGTGGGCGCGAGCCGCTTGGCAGGTATGATTGTCCATGACAGCGGATGCCCGCAAAACTCGCCTGGAAAATTCCCATGGCTCACCCGACCAGCAAGAAGAAACGCGCCAAGTCCGCCCCGGTTTTACTGCGAAAGCTGCGTCAGCATTTTGACGCCGACCCCGCGACGCTGCCGGTGCTGGAACAGCAATTCGGCATGCACGAGCGGCCGAACCTGCATTTGGCGATTGACGAGATGCTGGCCCGCGGCAAGCGAACCGCGGAACTGGTCGGCGTCGTCGCCCATCACGAGCACGACTCGCCCGACCTGGCGCGGCTGTCGCGCCCGGCGTCGTCGAAGAATTTCGAAACCGGACCGGTTCAATATGTCGATCTGCCGCTGCCCGGCGGCCGAAATCTCAGTTGCGTCAAGAGCGGCATTTACTTTATTCGCGACGGCAAGGCCCCGCTCACACTCCTGGTGAGCACGCCGCGCTATTCGCATCCGCCGATGATCAAGGTGGAAGTGATGGCCTCGGATCGGGAACGCGCCGAGGCGTTCCTTCGCGAACTCAATCGGCTCACTCAATTCGGAAAAGCCTATCGCGGGTACGTGCTATCAGTCGAAGAGGATTGCTACGGCAGCACCGCGATCAATCATCACGCGCTGCCGTGCATTCGCCGCGAGGATCTGATTCTGCCCGAGGATCTGCTGCGGCGAATCGAGCGGCACACGCTCAGCTTCAGCAAACATGCCGACCGCTTGCGCGAGGCGGGCCGGCATCTCAAGCGCGGCATCCTGCTCTTCGGGCCGCCCGGCACCGGCAAGACTCTGACGGCGATGTATCTGGCGACGCAGATGGCGGGCCGCACCGTTGTGCTGATCACCGGCCGCGGCGCCGGCTCGATCGAGGCCGCCTGCCGGCTGGCGCGGTTGCTCGAACCGGCGACCGTCGTCCTCGAAGATGTCGATCTGATCGGCACCGAACGCAGCCAGCAGCAAATTGGCGCCAACGCCTTGCTCTTTGAATTGCTCAATCAAATGGACGGCTTGGCGAACGACATCGACATTTTGTTCGTGTTGACGACCAACCGGCCGGACGTGCTGGAGCCGGCGCTGGCGTCGCGTCCGGGCCGGGTGGATCAGGCGATCGAGGTGCCGCCTCCCGATGCCGACTGTCGCCGGCGACTCTTCGACCTTTACAGCCGGGGCATGAAGGTGGAAATCACCGACTGGCCGCGCCTGGTCGAGCGAACCGCCGGCGCCAGCGGCGCCTTCATCCGCGAACTGCTCCGCAAAGCCGCCGTCCTCGCCGCCGAGGAGAATGGCGACTCGCCGCTGGTCGTCCGCGACCCGCACCTCGACGAAGGCCTCGCCGAACTCCTCATCGCCGGCGGGGCGCTGACGAAGTCGCTGCTAGGGGCGAGGATGCCGAGGGTAAACGCGATGATCGAACCGGAGTAGTTCCGATAGCGAGATTGTCCCGCGATAGTCGCGAGGAGCTCACCAGTCGCGAAGTTGCGAACTTGAACGCCATGGTAGCCATCGTCAAGGGCAACGAATTCAGAACGTGGCGAGGTCGCCAGCGAGGCGATTTGGGGCGGTTCATCGACCGACCAAATCAGTTGAAGGGTCCGCGTGTCGACGGCTCGGGCGATTGGCTCTTGCCCGGCCGACAGCAGCGTTCCCGAGTCCGCCGAAAAGGCGAGCGCGGTCACGGATCCATCATGGGCCTTCAGAACAATCATTGACGGCGAGCCTGAGATGACGACAGATTGATGCAATTTTCGGGCAAAGGAGTCGTTTGTCAAGCACCCGCAGCCAGCAGTTGCATTCGGTTCCGGCTGAGAAGAAAAAACGAGTCGGGAGCCCTGCGTGCGGGATCTAAGATCCACCGGGCGCTTCAAATTCAAACAACTTTATTTTCCAAAGGCGTGTATATGCGTTCGATCGCGATTGCGAAAAAACGCTGAACTGCCATTCGCAATTCGATTGGTTAACCCGCGCCGCGAATCTCCTTCCTCGGCTTGAATAGCGGCCCACCGGAAAACCTCAATTCGCGATTGCCGTTCTGAGCGATCGGCTGGTAGGATGGAACGAGGCGTGGTTTTGTTCGATAATTCCAGTGGGGATTCCACATGCAGGTGCCGATTCTGATCGAGCCGATTGCGGGCGGCCGTTTTCGGGCGCGCATGGGGGAACCGTTTCAGATTACCGCCGAGGCGGATGATGCTGAGAGCGCCCTGCGGGATCTGGTGCAGTTGGAGGAGACGCGACTGCGTTCCGGCGCCCGGCTTGCCGCGCTGACCATGGCCAATGGCTCGGTGCAGGCCGTCACGCCTGCATTTCCCGCGGATGACGCTTACAAGACCGATTGGGTCTATCAGGAATTGGCGGATGCGATGGCGGAGAATCGCCGGCAGGAGGAGTCGGTCGGACCATGAGCCGATACCTCCTCGACACCGATACGATCACCTAAATTCAATTTGGTCACGCCGCAGTCATCCGCAAATTGGGAACCCATGTCGACTCGGATATCGCGCTTTCCGCGATCAGCTTTCAAGAACAGATGCAGGGTTGGCTCGGTCGGCTTGGCAAGCTCGCCACGTCGGCCCAATTGGCGGATTGGTATGACCGATTGGTCACACGCCTGTTACCGATCTGGCGGCGATTCGACGTGCTGGCTTTCCCGCAACCCACCATTCAACGATTCCAACGACTGCGTGCTCTTCGTTTGAACGTCGGTCTGATGGACTTGCGCTTGGCCGCCGTCGCGCTGGAAAACAACCTGATCATCGTGACCCGTAACATGCGCGACTTTGGCCGAATCGCGGGGCTGCAAACGGAAGACTGGTCGGTCTGAAGAATCCCGACGGCCTCAACGATTTGGATTGCTCTTGCTTGGTCGTCTTCGGAGCGTTCGCCTTGCCTTCAATACGATCGTTGGCGGCCAAGCGGTGCCATCCGCGAGCCGACTGTGGCTCTCTGGGGCGTGAGCAAGCGAGACGCTTGCTCTACGGAGGCTTGCGGTTTTGCGAACGAGCACTGCTTGGCCGCCGCGCAAGTCCCCGATTGAGCGCGATGATTCTGATTGCGGCCAAGCAGTGGCAATCTCGCGGGGGATCGCATTTCGCGACGGGCAGAGGTCGCCTCTCGTAGCATAAGCGTCTCGCTTGTGCGGCAGCGAGCGCACAAGCGGGACGCTTATGCTACGAGAATTGGACGATTCAGTGCCATCATATTCGCCAAACTACGCGCTCGGCGGCTCGATCGGCGTGCCCAGGATTTTGCTCAACGTCTTGGCAAACAGGCGGGATTCGCTGCCCTGGGTTCCGGCAGCATCGAACTGGTAGTCGGCCCAGTAAATCCAATCGGGCAATGGGCCCTGGTTGGTGAATTCACCTTCGCCGTAGAAGTAAAACAGGCGGATTTCGTTGCGATCGTGAAGGCGAAGGCCGACTTCGTACAAGTCCTCGGGCTTGTGGCCCCAGTCCAGGGAATTGGCGTTCCAATCCTGATAGCCATAAGTCACGGCTCGAATCAAATCGAACGGGATGCGCCGACGCCGGCGAAAAAACCAGAAAAGGGTTTCGGCTGATTGTGACCGTCCGTCTTGCCGGATCGACAACGACTTTCCGATTCAGCAAGCCGAGCGTGATGATTCGCTGATAGGGCGAACTCTTGGCGACAAGTTTGCCTTTGGATTTGAATATCCGGGGACAGTTTGCGAACGCTGGGGAATACCACATGGGAAGACCAGCGGCTTGAAGCAAGTCACGGCGACAACTTCGTTTTTGACGAAATCCGAGCGGATTGCGGCGTTATTGCACCTGGAAATTGGCCTTGTACTTGAGTTCGGGAATCGGTTCGGCGTCTTTGCGGAGCCGCCAAAAGACTTTCCAGCCTTCCTGGGCATCGACGCCGGCAAAGGATACCTCGCGATGGGCGACGGGCCGGTATAAATCGACTTGCCCGGTCCGGTCGAGTTGATCGAGCAATTGCTTGGCTTGCGAGCTTTTCACCTTGCCGTCGTCGCCTTTCGCCTTGTCCATGCCGCGGCGGGCCATGCCAAACGCAATGTTGTCGGAATCGAGAATGACCCAATCATCGTAGGTGAATGGGTGCGCGTCCTTGCCGCAAGATCGCAGCGCGTTGAGTCGGGCGAGCAGGCCGGTGAGAAAACCGGCCGATTCGGAATCGAGCTTCACCGTGGTGACGGTATGGGCGTTGTCGTCGAACTCGGCGAAGGCATCGACGAACGTCTTGAGCGCGTGCACAGCCGCCCAGCGCTCAACGTCAAACGACTGGGGCCGTTGGGTCTCTTCCGATGACTTCGGGTCATCCAATCGCCAGGTTCCCGACGGGCCGATGAAGAGATTGACGCCCATCCAGGCGAACTTGTGGCCCAGGGGGCCCTTGGTAGGATCGAGGATTTCGTCGCCGTGAAGCTTGCAGGCCGCGGGCAGGAGCGAATTGCCGATAAACTTCAAATCGTGCGCAAGGCTCCGCATGTCGGACTTGTCGGCCGCTTGCAGGTTGTTGAAATGGCCGCGCGAGATCAACTGGTCGAAGACGAAGCCGACGAAGAATGGATATCGATACGGAATAATGTGGTGCAGCGTGAAATTGCCCTGCTTCTTGTCGTCGGCGGTGTGAAAGCGTTCGGCGCTCACGCGGTCGGCGTATAACTGATGAGTTCCCGACTCCAGGATCAAACGTGGCGGCATACTTGCCTCCTTGTGAGAATTATTGGTTCAGCACCCGCAGGTCGCCTTCGCGGCGGGTGAAGCCGATGCGGTCGAGATACTCGCAGAGGGGGACGGCGTATTTGCGGGTGGTGCCGAGGAGGTCGCGGATTTCGGCGACGGTCATCCCCTTGGAGCCCTTGAGTTTTTCGCCGACGAGTTTTTTCATCTCGCCCTCGACGTCGGCGTGCAGGTAAATATCCGGACCGATTTGCACCAGCAAGCCCTCGGCGACGCAGACGTCGTAGAGGTCGCGAAGGTTGGCCGCGTTGCCGCCGGCCTGATTGGCGAAACTTTCCGGCGTGGGTGGGTTGAACTTCGCTTCGAGATGCGCTTGAACGACGCGGTCTTTCAACTTGCGGAGATTGGCGCCAAGTTTCGGCTTGAAGTCGGCCGACGCAATCCGGCGGGCGTCGCCGATCACTTTCTTGCGTTCAATAAGGCGATCGACCGCCGCGCTGACCAGGGCGTCGTCCTCGATGTAGGCCAGTTGCGACTGCACTTTTTGCCGATCGTGCGTTGTCACCAGTGGATTCTGCTTGTGCATCTCGGCGAGCTCTTCGAGCAGCTTGCGATCGAGTTCATCGATCAAATCGCCATGCAACAATCGAGCCTTGCCGTGGCCGACCGCGACTTCGACGAGTTTGAAGTTTTGCTTGAGTTGGTCGATGAGCATCGCCGATTCGGCGGGGCCGAAACCGCCATTGCGGACCAAGTCGGCGACGGCGACGCCGGAATAGCCGCCAAACCAGGCGACGGTGAGGGCGAGTTCCTCGCGGCTGCCGGTCCAGAGTTTTTCGACGCGTTCGAGTTGTTCGACATGGCGGCGGCGGATTTTTCGAGCTACGGGTTGCAACACCTGCCCGCCGCCCAGCGTGTGCTCGGCGGATGATTCGCGCAACACGAACGGCTGACCCCAGACCGCCGTCGCCGGCTCGTCGAGGAAGAGCTGGGCGAGCGCCCACTGGCCGGGCAGCAGGGCGTCGCAATCGAGCAGCGATACGGTTCGCCATGACCTCGGCGGTGCCGACGTGGAGCCGCGCCTCGGTGCGATGCTTGATCGGACGGCGAACCTCCGGCAGCGAAAAGAGCCGGACGGTGAGGACGCGCGACGGCTTGAGATAGCCGGGGGCGGCGAGTTCCTGGCCGCGGGCGACATCCTCGTGGGCGACGCCCGCCAGGTTGATCGCCGCCCGCTGTCCGCGATGGACCTCGTTGACGACGCGATCGTGATTGTGCAGCGAGCGGACGCGGACGCGCTCGCCGCGCGGCAGCCATTCGACCTCGTCGCCGACGCGGACGGTTCCTGAAGTGACCGAGCCGGTGACGACCGTGCCATGCCCCTGAACGATGAAGGAGCGATCGATGGCCAGGCGGAACCATTCATCCTCGCGGCGTTCGCCAATCTTGCGGCATTCCTCGGCGACGGCGGCTTTCAATTCCGGCATGCCCAGGCCGGTGACCGCCGAGGTGCGGATGATCGCCGCGTCGGCGAGAAAGCTGTCCTGCACCATGTCGCGAACTTCCAGCTGCACGACTTCGCGAGTGGTTTCATCCACCATGTCGGCCTTGGTGATGGCGATGACGCCGTGACGCAGGCCGAGCAGTTTGAGGATTTCGAGATGTTCGCGGGTTTGCGGCATGATGCCGTCGTCGGCGGCCACGACGAGCAGGGCGAGATCGATGCCGGTCGCCCCGGCGAGCATGTTCTTGATGAAGCGTTCGTGCCCGGGAACATCGACGATGCCCAGGCGAAATTCGCCGAGATCGAGCCAGGCGAAGCCGATGTCGATGGTGATGCCGCGTTCTTTTTCCTCGGGCAGGCGATCGCAGTCGATGCCGGTGAGGGCCTTGACCAGCGAGGTCTTGCCGTGATCGATATGGCCGGCGGTGCCGAGGATAAAGTCGCGAGGCATGAGGTTCACTCCTGTTCGACTTATTCTACAGTTGCAATCCAGTGATCGATTCGAAAATGGATGGATGGGCCGAGATCGGATATGATAGCGGTGCGGTGTGGTTTGAATTTGCGGAGCAGCAATATGTCCGACAAGCAACTGGTGTTGGACGCCGTTCGGGAAATGCCCGACGACGCATCGCTTGAAACAATTTGCTACAAGATTGCGGCACTTGCCGACAGCCAGGAATCGGCGAGCAAGAATCCGAAACTTTCCTCGTTAGAGATTAAGAAGTTGCCAGTATTTGGAATGTGGGCGGATCGGCCTGATATGGCTGACAGCATCGAGTGGGTGAGGAAGGAGCGTGAGACGTGGCACCAGCGCCTCACCCGTCAGGATTGACCGATACGGATATACTGATCGACGCCATGCGCGGCATTTCGGATGCTGTGCAATTTCTGGCCGACCAGCGCACTGCCGGCGGAATCCAGCTTTCGATCGTCGCCGCCATGGAATTGGTGGTGGGTTGTCGAAACAACTTGGAACTAACGCAACTCCAGCAATTCCTTGCCTTACTTGCGATTCATCCGATCACGCCGACGAGTTCGCAGCAGGCGTTTCAATGGATGGAGTCATATCGACTTAGCCACGGATTGCTGATCCCGGACGCGCTCATCGCAGCGACTGCGCACGGACACGGATTAACGCTTTACACGAAGAATTTACGGCACTTTCAGATGTTACCTGGAGTTACCTGCGTCCGGCCGTATTAAATCAAGCTTCACTTCACCCGGCCCTCCGGCAGTTTGCCGAGATTTTCGAACAGGTGCACGAGGGACGCCATGAGGTGTTTGAAGTCGCCTTCGTGCAGGCTTTCGTTGGGGGCGTGGGCGTTGCTGAGCGGATCCTCGATGCCGAGGAGCAGGGCGGGGGCGCCGCCGAGCAGGTCGGAGAGGGGGCCGACGAAGCCGATGCTGCCGCCGCAGCCGATGCCGACGGCGTCGCGGCCGTAGCCGTTGCGGAGCGCCGCCATCGCGGCCTCGAACGCCGGGCCGTTCGGATCGGTCATCCACCAGTTGCAATCGAGCGCCGGCGGCCTGCACCGAGACTTGCACGCCCCACGGCGGATCCTTCGAAAGGAAATCGGTGATTTGCTGTTGCACTTCCTGGGGATCCTGATCGGGCACGATGCGGCAACTGACGATCGCCATGGCCCTCGGCAGGACCTGATTCGACGCGCCCTTGATGGAACTGGCCTCCTGGGCGATGACGGTGATCGCCGGTTTCCGCCAGGTTTGTTCGTAGAATCCGAGGCCCTTTTCATTGGCGTTGACGACCGAATTGGGAATGCCGAGGTTTCGACGCCACTCGCCCTCGTCGAACGGCAGGGCTTTAAAGCTCTTTCGTTCCTTGTCCGTCATTTGGCGAACGGACTTGTAGTAGTCCGGGATTGGAAGCGGGCCATTTTCCCAGTAAAGCCGCGAGAGGATCTTGTTGAGGGCAATGGCCGCGTCGGCGATGTAACCGCCGCCCATGCCGCTGTGCACGGGCGTGGCGGCGCTGCGAACCTCGACGATCACCGAGACGATGCCGCGGAGCGAATAGGTGATGCAGGGCAGACCGACTTCGATGTTCTCCGTGTCGCAAACGACGATGACGTCGGATTGAATCTTGGACTTATGCCGTTCGAAAAAGCTCAGGAGATTCTTGGAGCCAATTTCCTCCTCGCCCTCGACGACCATTTTGATGTTGACGGGGAGCGAATTTCGGGCTTTCAGGAAAGCGGAAATCGCGCCGAGTTGCGCGGCGATCGCGCCCTTGTCGTCGGCGGCGCCGCGGCCGAAGAGGCGGTTATCGCGGCGGGTCAGCACCCAGGGGTCGCTTTTCCAATCGTCCTTGGCGTCGCCGACGCGGTTGACCGGCTGGACATCGTGATGGGCGTAGAGAAAGACGGTCGGCTTGCCGGGCGCTCCGAGCCATTCGCCATAGGCATACGGCAGCGAATCGCCGACCTTGAGCACCTCAACATTGTGCAAGCCGGCTTCGCGCATCTGCTGGCAGGTCAGCGCGGCGGTGCGCTCGATTTCGGGCCGGTGTTCGCCGTCGGTGCTGATGCTTTTCACCGCCACCAAGTCGGCCAGGCTTCGAACGATGCCTTCATGATTCTTGTCCAGCCATTGCAGTTCCGCACTCATCGGTTGATCTCCCTTGTCGATTTCCCTTGCGGAAGTTTATCCGAATTCCGCGCAGGCGGCTATCGGCAAGCGACGGTCAAGCTGGCTTCGTGGCGACCAGATACAATCGCGGCGAGCCAAGTGCATACGGCGCCTGCTCCATTGAGCCAAATCCGCGGATATCGGCGAAGCCAATGTCTCGCATCATTTGTGCAATTTGCCGGTAGGTGTAGACGCGATAGGTCGCTTGCTTCTTTTCCTGGCGATCGTTTTGAATGACCGTGTATGAAGAGGTGAGCGTGCCGGCGGCGGGGTCGTAGGCGGTGTCGACAAGGAAATAAAGATCTCCAAGTGGGAACCAGGCCCGTTGCAGGCGGGTGATAAAGACCGATTCAGCACATACGCCCGTTTCCAGGGCGAAACGGCCGCCGGGTTTGAGAGCAGCGAAGACCGCCTTCAGAAAGGCTTGGTCGCCCTCGTCGCCGAGATAGGCGAAACTGTTGCCCCAGCAATAGACACCGTCGAATTCGTTTTTCCAGGGGAGATCGCGCATGTCGCGATGGTCAAAATTGATGGCGAGTTTCTTTTCGTTGGCGGATTTGCGCGCGTCGTTCAGAAGTTCCTCGCAGAGATCGACGCCGGTGAGTTGAAAGCCTTTTTCGGCCAGGGCGAGCGAAAGTCGGCCATTGCCGCAGGGCACGTCGAGAATTTTTGCACCCGGTTTGGGCTCCAGAAGTTTCAGGATAAACTCAGCTTCCGCGGCGGTCTGCTGCGGAAAACGCCGTTGGGCCTCGACCATGAGGCCGGTGAAGAGCGTGCGATACCAGTCGGGATTCGCGGGCATGGTTGGGTCTCGGTTTTGGTGGATTCGGAATCTGGTGGGGACACGGGTGGAGGCGGATGGGTTCGCGCTTGTTTAATCCTTCGTGATCGAATTCAGACGATCGTGCCGGGAAACGCCTGAATTGGTTCGAGAATCGATTCGCGATCGTGGCCGCGTCCCGTTTGGTTGAAGTATTGCAAGAAGCCAGCCTGACCGAGCAAGGGGTATGGGATTGCCGGGGTCGTGAACCCGACAATGGCTCGCCAACTGTAGACGGTCACTTTGTCCGTCAATTGCAACTCGACTTCCGCGAAGCGAATTGGGTAGGGCGTGCCACGCCAGCGTATCCTCGAAACCGGACCGAGGTCCGACAGGAGTGTAATTCCAAGATTTGTCACGAAGTTTTCAGGAAAAACCGTGTCGTCTGCACCAGTGTCAAGGACTGCACGTTGGATTAGCTGCGATTTTCCGGTTTGAAGCGACCGGACACGAATTGGCAAGTAAGGCCTGAATCGATGCGTCGTACCGGGCGGCAATGATGGCGGGGCCAAACCGGAAATCGGCTGCGGAAGATATGGAAAGTGCAGGCTCATGCGGATTCCGTTTCGCACAATCCGATTTCGATTTCGTCGCTTACTACCAAATGATCTAAAACAGTGTCTTCGGGCTGGATCCCAGCCGCGCAATTGCTCGTAGGCTTCGCCCAGGTCGACAGCGCTCGCCAACGCGCGAGTTCCATCCAGGCTAAAAAACACCCACTGACCCATGTATGGCAGCAGTTGCTCCTCGGTCCATTTGGCACGATTTACCTCATAGACCTTCATGACCGAAGCCAGAGATGGTTTATCAGTCGCCATGGCGACTCCGTTTAAGGAAGCAGTTTTCCATTTACCCCAGCACTTCCTTCACCACTTTACCATGAACATCGGTCAGCCTGAAGTCTCTTCCGGCGTAGCGATAGGTGAACTTTTCGTGGTTGAAGCCGAGCAGTTTCAGAATGGTGGCGTGCAGGTCGTGGACGTGGACTTTGTTTTCGACCGCGGCAAAGCCGAGCGTCGTCGGTGGCGCCGATGGACCTGGCCGCCTTTGACGCCGCCGCCCGCCAGCCACATGCTGAAGCCATAATGGTTATGATCGCGGCCGTTGATCTTGCCGGCGTTGGCGCCGGGCGTGGGTAGTTCGACAGTCGGGGTGCGACCGAATTCGCCGCCCCAGATCACCAGCGTTTCGTCAAGTAAACCACGCTGTTTCAAATCTTTCAGTAAAGCGCCGATGGCCTGATCGCATTGCTTCGCGAGCTTGCGATGCTGGATTTCCAGGTCGTCGTGGCTGTCCCACGGTTGGCCCTCGCCATGCCAGACCTGCACGAAGCGCACGCCTCGCTCGATCAATCGCCGGGCGATCAGGATCTGGCGAGCCTGGGTGCCGGGACCATACATCTCGAGGATCCGCTTGGGTTCGCGGGTGACATCGAAGGCGTCCGCGGCATCGATCTGCATGCGATACGCCAATTCGAACGATTCAATGCGGGCGTCGAGTTGCGGATCGTTGGGCCGGGCCGCCCGGTGTCGAACGTTTAATTCCTTTAGCAGGTCGAGTTGCTTGCGTTGTTCCTTGCGCGTGGTCGTGTGATTGCGGATGTTTTCGATCAGTCTCTCGATGTCGGTGTAGCGCGTGTCGACATAAGTCCCTTGATAAACGCCGGGCAGGAAACCGGCTTGCCAGTTTTGCGATTCCTGGATCGGGTAGCCATCGGGGCACATGGCGATGAAGCCGGGCAGATTCTGATTCTCGGTGCCGAGGCCATAAGTGATCCAGGAGCCCATGCTCGGCCGCACCTGCCGGGCGTCGCCGCAGTTCATCAGCATCAGCGACGGTTCGTGATTGGGCACGTCGGCCTGCATCGAGCGAATGACGCAAATATCATCGATGCTTTCGGCGGTCTTGGCGAACAGTTCGCTCACTTCGATGCCGCTTTGACCGTATTTCTTGAACTTGAACGGCGAGGGGAACGCCGCGCCGGTCTTGCGCTCGGTGCGAAGATTGGTCGTCGGCAGCGGCTTGCCGGCGTATTTGGTGAGCATCGGCTTTGGGTCGAAGGTGTCGACGTGCGACGGTCCGCCATTCATGAACAGATGAATGACATGCTTCGCCTTGGCCGGAAACTGCGGAAACTTCGGGGCCATCGGCGACACGGCACTTTCGGCGGCGAGCAGGCCAGCCTCGTTCATCAGTTGAGCGAGCGCGAGGCTACCAAAGCCCATGCCGCAGCGGCGCAACAAATCACGGCGGGAAATATTGAATGGATTCATGGGAGTGATATCGGCAGGGCGGGCAATCGGGTGGGAGGGAAACTAACTCTATCTTATCGTGTGCGTAGGATCGGGCAAATATCTTGTTGTTGTTTCGCGCGATTGAAATGCTGCGCGAGCACGAAACGTAAACATTCGGATCATTTCCCAATCAGCTTGTCAAACTCCTCCTCGGTCAGAACCTTGATGCCAAGCTCCTTTGCCTTATCAAGCTTGCTGCCGGCTTCCTCGCCGGCGACTACATAGTCGGTTTTTTTCGATACGCTCCCGGCTGCCTTGCCTCCGAGGTCTTTGATCAGATCCTCAAGGTCCTTGCGGCCATAGTTTTTCAGCGTGCCGGTGACCACAATCGTCTTTCCCGCGATGCCGGACGTTTTGGGCACGTGCCGCACTTCCTCGGTGAGTTTGATGCCGATTTCCTTTAATTCCGAAACCAGCTTTTCGCCCGCGGGGTTGTGAAAGAATTCGTAAATGCTTTTGCGCGCAACTGGCCCGATGCCGGCGACTGACGCGATCTCGTCCTCGCCGGCAGCGAGCAACGCATCGATGCTGGGAAACGCCTGGGCGAGCGCGTCGGCCATGCTTTCGCCGACGCCATTGATGCTGAGCGCCGCGAGCAATCGACCCAGGCCGCGATCCTTGCTGGCCTCGATTCCGGCAAGCAGATTCTGGGCCCTCTTTTTGCCCATCCGTTCCAGCGGCAGCAGTTCCGCCTCGGTCAGACGATAGAGATCGGTGACGCTGGTCACTAGTTCGGCGTCAACCAATTGCTGTGCAAGTTCCTCGCCGAGGCCCTCGATGTCCATGCGCTCGCGTTTCGCAAACGATTTGATTCTTCCGACGATTTGCCCCGGGCAATGGGCGCCGGCGGAACAAACGTAATTGAAACTGCTGCCGCCTTCCTTTTTCACGACCGGCGACTCGCAAAAGGGACATTTCGACGGAAATACGAACTTCTTCTCTTTCCCGGTTCGCGATTCGTGCATCACCTTGATGACTTGCGGAATGATGTCGCCGGCCTTGACGACCACGACCGAATCGCCGACGCGGATGTCCTTGCGTTCCAGTTCGGCGGCGTTGTGCAGCGAGGCGCGGCTGACGGTGGTGCCGGCGAGTTGCACCGGCGGATCGAAAATGGCGACGGGAGTCAATTCGCCATATTTTCCGATCGAGATTTCGATCTGGGACAGCTTCGTGACGGCTTGTTCGGCTTCGTACTTATAGGCCTGGGCCCACTTTGGATGATGGCTCGTCGCGCCCAGCCGCCGCTGCTGCTCGAAATCATCGACCTTGATCACCATGCCGTCGGTTTCGTAGGGCAAGTCGAAGCGTTTTTCGGCCCAACTCATCACGTAGTCGATCACCGCGTCGATCGATTCGCAGATTTTCACATGTGGATTGACGGGGAAACCGAATTTTTTGAGCGTTTGCAGCGCCTCCGAGTGCGATCGCAGTACGAGGCCGTCGGTGGCGCCGACGCCATAGGCAAACAAGCGAAGCTTGCGTTCGGCACTGAGTTTGGGATCGAGCAGTTTCAATGTGCCAGCGGTCAGGTTTCGTGGATTGGCGTATTGCTCGAGTTTTTTCTCGGCCTGGACTTTGTTGATGCGAACCAGTTCGGCCTTGGTCATGTAGACTTCGCCGCGCGCTTCGAAAAGCGTCGGCGGGTGGTCGGTGTGCAGTCGCAGCGGAGTCTCGGGAATCGCGCGGAGGTTGTGGGTGACATCGTCGCCGCGCTCGCCGTCGCCGCGGGTCGCGCCGCAAGTTAAGAACCCGTTTTCATAGGTCATCGACATCGACACGCCATCAATTTTGAGTTCGACGACATAGCAGGGTTTTTCGCCGCGAAGTCCATCGCGGACCCGGCGATCGAAATCGCGCAGGTCATCGGGCGTGTTGCTCTTTTCAATCGAGAGCATCGGGATGCGATGGGTGACGGTGCGGAAGCCTTTGATCGGCGCGCCGCCGACGCGCTGCGTCGGGCTGTCGGGGGTGACGAGTTCGGGATGTTCATTTTCGAGCTTTCGCAATTCGTCGAACAGCCCGTCGAAGTCGCGGTCGGAAATCTCCGGTTTAGCTTCGACGTAATAGAGATAGTTGTGGCGATCGATTTGCTTGCGTAGTTCGGCGGCGTGTTGTGCGGGCGTGGGCATGACTCACCTCATTCGCACGGCTTTGCGATCGATTCAATGATTTTCAGCATGCGCCGAGCGCGTTGGCCACCCAGGCGCGAAATTGATCCGGGTCGTGTTTGTGTTTGGGAATATAGTCCAGAAAGCGATCCAGATCAAAGTGCGTTGCGGCGACGCCGGCGCCGAGCAGTTCGGCTTCATGGGCGTTGCAGGCCTGCTCGAAGTGATTTCCCACCGGCACGATCAAAATCGGCTTGCCAAGATACATGGCTTCGCAGAGCGTTTGATATCCCGCGGTCGCCGCCATGCCGCGACAGTGAACCATCAGATCGAAAAACTTTTGCTCCGAGATTCGGTGGAAAGTCAACGTTTCGTCGACGCGAACCGAATCCGAATCTTGCGGTTGATCGCTAAAGCAATGAAGTTCAATATCCGGATGGTTTTTGTGCCAGTCGATGATTTGCTCGCGGAGGCCGGCTTTAAGGAGGTAGACGAGAAAACTCGGGGCTCAGCCCCCTCACCCCCATCCCTTGTCCCGCAGCCATCAGCCACTGATAAATCGTCAGCCGTTGCGGGCGAGCGAGAGGGGCGGTCGTTGTTCGTGCGGGTTGAGCCTTGTTGAAGGATTTCCGCCCGCAGCAACGGCGGAATGATCGCGCAACCAGCGGGGCGGTCAGGACGCGGCACGAGAGATAGGGCCATTCGCCTAGAAGCGCCGATCGACGTCAATCGAGCGTAGATCTTGATGAAGAATCGATCGAGTGCTCGCCCAGGCGGGAATTGATAATCCGGATGCAAGAACAAATACTGGTTGGCGACGCAGGCGAGTGGTGTGCTTGGCCGAAAGAGCAGATAGCAGATCCCCGCCAGCGGTTCGAGGAAGTTGATCACTACGTCGGGCTTGCGTTTGGCGATTTCGCGGCGAATCGTGAGCAGGCTTTTGACAACACTCGGCAGCCGTTTCAGGTTTCCAATCAACGACTTGAGCGGATCGATGGCGGTGTTCGCCTGATTATTGAAGAAGGCGAAACTCTGATAGCGAACAATCGGAGCGGTCACTTTTGACGCGAAGAAATCGGGGATCGGTTGACCGGGTTCGCGACCCAGCAGAATGCAGCAAATCTGATGGCCGGCGTCCTGGAGAATTCGCCGAATGGCGAGGGCTTGGGTCATGTGGCCGCGGCCATCGCCCTGGACGATGAAAAGGATGTTTAACTTTCGCATGTTGGCCGCTTTATGACGGCGGCGGGGCCGAACCAACCGGATCCGCCGATGGCGAGGGGATTGTCGCGGGAGAGGGCTCCTTTTTCAAGGCGCGGAGCAGCCGATCGTAACCCATGCTCAGGAATCCGAGGATCAGAATCGCTTCGCCTTCGTAGAGCAGCCAAAGCCAGCCATCGTACCGCAGCGAATCGCGCAGCGGCGATGGCGGCGCCGGACTGCCCGCCTCAGCCGCTTTCTGCTCGAGCAGCGGCACCAACGCGTAGGCGAGCGCGGTCACAACGAAGCCCAGGCTCGCGACGATGAGCAGGATGTAGAAGGGATTCCAGGGGTCGGATTTCTTCTCGGTCATTTTTCAAGACTGAAATGCTCAGCGATTTGTCTACGTTTCGCGTTCGCGCGGTGCGAACGCGAAACGTAAACGGGTTGTGGCGCGAAACGTAAACCGGTTGTTATCCAATCCACCCCGCATCCACCGGCGCGAACTCGACCAATTCTTCAGGCTTGAACCAGAGGGCGATTTCCGTGGCGGCATTTTCGGGGCTGTCGCTGCCGTGGATGAGATTGTTTTGCACGCTGATGCCATAGTCGCCTCGAATCGTGCCGGGCACCGATTTTGCGCCATCGGTCAGACCCATCATCGCTCGGCAAACAGGGACGGCGTCGCGGCCTTCCAGGACCAAGGCGATGGTCGGGCCGCCGGTCAGGAATTGTAGCAGCGACTCATAGAACGGCTTGCCGCGATGGATCTGATAATGCTTTTCGGCACGGTCGCGGCTCGCCTGCAGCATCTTCATGCCGGCGATGCGGAGGCCTTTTTGTTCGAAGCGCTGCAAAATCGCGCCGCAAGCCGGCGATGAATCGCGTCCGGCTTGAGCAGAATTAGCGTACGTTGCATGATGTTTCCCGGGGATCAAATACTCGAATTTCCGATGGAATTAGAGTAGGAACCCCGCGAGAAGCCGCAAGAACTCAGGCTTTCACGGCCATGCGATTGAGAAAGGCGGCGTTGCTCTGGGTCTTGCTCAATTGCTGCACGAGCGCCTCCATCGCTTCCACCGGCTTCATTTGCGACAGCGTTCGACGCATCAAGGTCACGCGGTGGAGCGTTTCGGGAGTGAGAAGCCGTTCTTCTTTGCGTGTGCCGGATTGGCTGATATCCACCGCCGGGAAGATGCGGCGATCGGAAAGTTTGCGATCGAGCACCAGTTCCATGTTGCCGGTGCCCTTGAACTCCTCGAAGATCAGGTCGTCCATGCGCGAGCCGGTCTGAACCAGGCAGGTGCCGAGAATCGTGAGCGAGCCGCCTTCCTCGAAGAGCCGGGCGCTGCCGAAGAGTCGCTTGGGCACATCGAGAGCCTTAATGTCCACGCCGCCGGACATGATGCGGCCGGAATTGACGCCCTTGTTGTAGGCCCGGGCCAACCGAGTGAGGCTGTCAAGCAGGACGAACACATCGCGGCCCTGCTCGGCGAGGCGCTTGGCCCGTTCGATGGCCAGTTCGGCGCAGCGGACATGAGCGCCGGCCTCGCGATCCATGTTGCTGGCGATGACTTCGCCGCGGACGTTTCGGCGGAATCTCGGTCACTTCCTCGGGTCGCTCGTCGATGAGCAGCACCACCAGGTGCATCTCCGGATATCGCTCGGCCACGGCTTCCGCGATGTGCTGCAGCAGGATTGTCTTGCCGGTTCGCGGCGGGGCGACAATCAAGCCACGTTGACCCTTGCCGACGGGTGTGAGGAGGTCCATGACACGCGTCGTCAGCCGATCGGCGGTTGTTTCGAGCGCGATGTGTTCGCGGGGGTCGATGGGAGTCAGGTCGTCGAAGTTTCGGCGGCGATAGCGATCGGGAACATCGCCTTCGATATGCTCGATGGTGGTCAGGCGCGGTCCGGAGCCTCGCAGCGCGGCCTCCGTGGGGCCGGCCACCAGCAATCCTTCGCGAAGCGAATAACGCTGGATGAGTGGGGCGGGCACATAGGCATCGCCCGGCTGAGCGACGTAGTGCCGCGCGGGGTTGCGCAAAAAGCCAAACCCCTTCGGGTGCATCTCCAGGATGCCTTGGGAATTCGTCAAGTTATCGGTCGTCATACAATCCTTCCAGAACACAAGCGAACGCACCACCCAGATGAAGGGTCAAGAAGGGCGTGCGTAACGACAGGAAATTGACCTTTCGTCCGTCTGCTGGTCGGCAGGCAGTCACCGCAATGGGGAGACGGAAAAGGAAGATGCGTGCAAGCTACAATCGTCTATTTCAAGCCGAGAAATCGGGCAGGCTTATTGAATCTTTACGCAATCCTGCGAAAAAAGTCAAGCAGAACAATTTGGAACAACTGTCAAGCTCGGCCCGCTTCGTCACGCGTTTCGCAACTTCGATTCCCAGTCGGAGAACAACGGGTTCCAGCAAAATGGCGATCGAATGCAGCGGTGAACGGCCAATAATCTTGGGCAAAATCTCAGCATTTGTAAATGCCGAAAATTGGATGCCGCTTCCGCTGCAACGATTCAAACTTTCCGGAAATCCGTCTCAATTTCGAAGGTCCCGTCGGGCAGCGGCACTTCGCGATAATCGCCGAACAGATTTGGGGACTCCGTTCGCATTATACGCAAGATCTGATTGGCAAGCTGGCGAATTTCGGTTTCGGCGTGGCGGCTGCCGCGCTGCTCCAGGAAGTGCCGGATGGCCCGAGCATTCGCCGTGACGAAGATTTTCGTCTCCGTGGCGTTGGGCAGAACGCTGCGGGCGGCTTGCCGTGCCATCTTTCGCCGCGCGGTCTTGTCGGGCTCATCGCTGTATTTCGCCTGGAGCTTTTCGGCGAGCCGCATATAGGCTTGATGCGACTGGGCGACTGACTCCAGCCATATCTGATGCAGTTCAGGGTCGGCGGCGATCGCCATCGGCTCGACATATTCCGCGACGCTTTCATCGACATAGCGTTGACTCAGCTGCGAGTAGCCCATTCCAGCGCGATGGCGAACCAGTTCATGTGTGAGGCTGCGCGATACTCCGGTGAAGAGAAAATTCCACACCGCATGTTCGAGCACGCTGCCGTGGCCGACTTCCTTGATATGGCCAAGGTAGGTGGCGTTGCCGCCGGGTCGTGGTTTGGCAAACGACATGTAACAGACCCGGCCGGCGGTTTCGCACAGCATCTCGGAAGCGACTTCGGTGTCGGTTTGCCAACTGACGCCATGATCCGCGAGAAAGCGGGCCAGTTCGGCTTCGTTGGTTTGTTGGCGACCGAGCAAATAGACCGCCGGTTCACGATGAATCTTCATGGATTGCGACAGGTCAGTTTTCGGCTCCGCCATGATTGGCACTCGCTCGGTTTGTGAGTCGGGTGTTCCAGGAGATGAAATTACGCGGACGAACCGATCGCAACAAGGGAACCCGGCGAGAAACGAATAATGACCGGGAACTCGAATCGTTGGCCGTTGCAGTTTGGAACTGTTTTCGAACCGTTTTTTGTTTGACATGCGACATTGCCAGGTGTACTATGTGACCAATACACCTAGTTCGGCGTTAATTCGCGTGAACTAAAGCGTCATGATTGCGGTCGAATGACAACACGGTGGCGAGGCATGCCATGAATCGCATCCTGTCGGTTGTCGGTGCGGTCGTCCTAGCAACACCAGCGATTGCAGCGGATTCGAAGCCGCTCACCGCGAAAATTGATCAACGAATTGAGGCGGTCTTGAAGGCGAATGGCGTGACGCCGGCGCCGCTGGCCGACGACGCCGAGTTCATTCGCCGCGTCTATCTCGATTTGGCCGGTCGCATTCCCGCGGTCAGCGAGGTCCGCGACTTTTTGGCGGACAAGAGTCCCGACAAGCGGGCGCGAGTCATCGATAAATTGCTCGACGGTCCGGGATATCAGCGGCACTTCGCCTCGCTCTGGCGGCGCGAATGGCTTCCGCAGACGGTGAGCAATCCGCAGTTTCAGTTCATCGGCGCCAGTTCGAACCGTGGATCCGCGACCGACTTCGCACCAATGCGCTTACGACAAGATCGTGCGCGAAATGTTGACGGTATCTCCGTCGGGACCGGTGGGCGGCCAGTCGTTCGACCCCAACTCGTTCGCCTCGACCGCGTTTCTCCAGGTCAATGAGATGAAGCCGGAGAACGTCGCGGCGGCGGCGTCGCGCCTGTTCCTGGGCATCAAACTCGAATGCGCCCAATGCCACGATCACCCGTTTGAGACCTATTCGCGCCAGCAGTTCTGGGAATTCGCATCGTTCTTCGCCGGACTCCAACCGGTCAATCCTCGCCGCGGCCGGGTGCCCGCCGAGGCGATCGAGATTCGCTCGCTGACGATTCCGGGACTTGAAAAGAAGGTCACCGCGAAATTCCTAGACGGCAAGGAACCGAAGTTCAAGGACAACGTCAGTTCGCGTGTGACGCTGCTGGACTGGATGACCGCGAAGGGGAATCCTTACTTTGCCCGCAACGCGGTTAACCGCATGTGGGCAAATTTCTTTGGCGCGGGCATCATCGACCCCGTCGATGAGCCGAGCAAGAATCCGCCCAGCCATCCCGAACTGCTCAATGAAATGGCGAAATCATTCGTCGATAGCGGCTACGACTTGAAGTTCCTGATCCGAGCCATCGTCAACAGCCAGGCCTACCAGCGATCGAGTGCGTCGAACACGCCGTCGAGCGACTCCGGCGAGCGCGTGTTCGCGCGGATGCACGTTCGCGGACTGACGCCGGACCAACTATTTGACAGCCTGGCGCTGGCGACCGGTTTTCGCCGCGATGTGCCGTTTGCCCAGCGGCAATTCGTCGGCTCCAACTCGGCGCGGCGAATTCCTCGCCAAGTTTAATTCCACCGAACGCCCGAGCGAAATCCAGACTTCCATCCTCCAGGCGCTCACGCTAATGAACGGTCGATTCGTCGGCGACATGACCAGCCCGGATCAGACGAAAAGCGAACTGCTCTCGGGCGTGACGGCGTCGCCGTTCTTCAGCACCAACGAAAAGATCGAGACGCTTTATCTGGCCACCGTGAGTCGCTTTCCCACCGACGCGGAACGCAAGAAGCTGACGGCGTATGTCGAGAAAGGCGGCCCGACCGGCGATTCAACGCGGGCCCTTGCGGACATTTACTGGGCTCTGCTCAACAGCAGCGAGTTTGCCTTCAACCATTGATCTCCCATTGCCGTATGCGGCTTAGCAAGGAGTTTGCCATGAACCGTCGCGATTTCGTTCAAATCGGCGCCTGTTCGGCGCTGGGCGTTTCGGTTTCCGGTTGGCTCAGCCGTCTTGCGGCGGAGACGGTGAAACATCCCGACCGCCGCCGCTCCTGTATCCTTCTCTGGATGGCGGGCGGTCCCAGCCAGATCGACACCTTCGATCCGAAGCCCGGCCATCCCAATGGCGGGCCGTACAAGCCGGTGCAAACCAGCGTGCCCGGTCTGTTGTTCAACGAGCCGTTCCCCATGCTGGCGAAGCACGCGCAAGCACCTGGCGGTGATCCGGTCGATGTCCACCAAGGAAGGCGATCACGGTCGGGCGACCTATTTGATGCGTGTCGGCACGCTGCCGCAGGGAGCCATTCAGTACCCGTTCATCGGTTCGTCGCTCGGCAAGGAGCTAAGCCCGCCGAACGCCGAATTGCCGGACGTGGTAAGCATCGCGCCGTTTCGCGAGTTCAATCAGGCGGCGTTCAGTTCCGGTTTCCTCGGGCCGTGCTATGCGCCATTGATCATCGGCGAATCCGGATTCGGGCAGCAAAATCAGCCGGCAAACTTTTACGAGCAGGCACTGCGAGTCGCCGACCTCGATCGCCAGGCGGGCGTAAGCCGTGAGGAGCACGATGCGCGCGTCGGATTGCTGGGTGACATGGAGAAGCATTTTCTCCAGGGCCGAGCCGACGCGCCGGCGCTGTCGCATCAATCGGCGTATGAGCGGGCGGTGCGGCTGATGAAATCCGAATCGGCACGGGCCTTCAAGCTCGACGAGGAGCCAGACAAGTTGCCGCGATCGCTACGGCCGAAACCTGTTCGGCCAGGGCTGTCTGCTGGCCCGGCGGCTCGTCGAGCGCGGCGTGCCGTTTGTCGAGGTGACGCTGGCGGCGCGCCCGGCAACGCGCGGGGGCCTGGGACACGCATCAGCAACAACTTCGCAGCCGTCAAGTCGCTGGGCTCGTCCTCGATCCGGCCTGGGCGACGCTGATGGACGATCTCAAGCAGCGCGGCCTGCTGGACACGACGCTGATCGTCTGGATGGGCGAGTTCGGTCGCACGCCGCAGATCAACGCGCAACGGCCGCGACCACTTCCCCAACGCCTGGAGCGCGGTGCTCGCCGGCGGCGGCATCAAGGGCGGCCAGGCCATCGGCAAGACCAGCGCCGGACGGCGACCGTCGAGGATCGCCCGGTGACGGTCACCGACCTGTTGGCGACGGTTTGCAAGGCATTGGGCGTCGACCCGCTAAAACAAAACATTTCCAATGTCGGCCGGCCCATCCGCATCGTCGACAAATCGGCCAAGCCGATCCACGAGATTCTGACATGACCGCGCTGCATTTTGCTCTAGATCGGAAATCGATTGGACGAACGGAGGGCTTAAGCCCTTCGTTTTTTTGTGTCCTGTCCATCTCACTCATGCTGGTTCCCACTGCGCTCGGGTTCGACAAACCCAAAGCCTATACTCCGCATCCGACGCCCAAGATCGCACCGGAATTGGATGATGACTACGATCTGTTGTACTTTCGCAGTACGGGGCCGTTGTGGATCCGGTTTCATGTTCGTGCCGGCGGCGAAGTGATCGCCAAACGCTGGGATCGCTATCTCGACGCGTTCTTCGATGATCTCGACACGAATGGCGACGGACACCTCGATGCCGCCGAGTGCGAGCGACTGCCGTCGCCGCAAATGCTGAAGGGTGTCATTCAGAATGGTTACATCGGCGTGGTGGCCGCGGGCCCTGCGGCGCTCAAAGAGGCCGACACAGACCGTGATGGCCGCGTCGATCGCGCCGAGTTGGCCGCATTTTACGCTCGGAACGGCGTCGTCCCGTTCCGGCTCCAGCCGATGAGCGATCCGGATCCTTATGCGGAGGGAATTACGCGGGCGATTTTTCAGAGCCTCGATACAGACCGCGATGGCCAACTCAACAAGGGCGAAGTTTCCGCCGCGGAAACAATTCTCGATCAAAACGACCTCGACGAGGATGAATGCCTCACCGTCCAGGAGTTATTGCCGCTGTATCTCAACCGCGGATATCCGCGCAATCAGAACCCGCCCAATCTTGATCGCTGGCTGCTGTCTCGGCCCGGCGAGCCCGTGAACGGATTGGCTCAGCGATTTCTCGCACTTTATGACGCTGACAAGGACTACCAGATCTCGCGCCGAGAGAATGCGATGGGAAAGGCGAGGTTTGACCGGCTCGACCGCAACCACAATGGCGTATTGGATGTTCCGGAACTGGCCGATTTCTTCGAATATGCGAATCCCGATGTCGAGGCTTGGTTCGATGCGGGAGGGACAAATCGGTTTGCCGAGGTGAAACGATTCTCGATGGCGCCGCAGACAGCCGGAATTCGGCA
Organism: uncultured Gemmataceae bacterium; assembly: GCA_963815035.1. GTDB lineage: Bacteria > Planctomycetota > Planctomycetia > Gemmatales > Gemmataceae > JBGQCZ01. The sequence continues at coordinate 166,146 of CAWFFC010000021.1, read as the reverse complement.
CGTCTTGAAATGCGTGCGAATCGAGTTGGAATTCGATGAAGCGCTCGAAATTGGAAGTGCGCCTGGCAGCGGCGGACGGCCGATTGGGAACATTTTTCGGCAGAGCATGATTCAATCGTTTCAATTCGCGGCGGGAGCGAAGGGGTTCATCGACAACAACGACGTGAAGTCGCCTCGGCTGCGCGGCTTTCAAGCCTACATGACCCTGGGAGATCGAAACCGCGACGGCCGCTTGACGCGAGACGAATGGACAAGGCTCATTGATCGGCAATCGCAATTGTCGGAGGCGACGGTCACGTTTTGCACGGTTCGGGTGAACCCCAACTGGTTCACGGCAATGGACGCCAATCATGACGGTCGCTTGAGCCGGACGGAATTACGCTCGGCGTGGAAATCGCTCGCGCCCTGGACGAGTCGCCCGGCGAAGTCATTTTGCGGCCGCAACGATCGACGCCGTTGCGGCTGCTCGTTCATCCTGGCCCGATCGCTCAGATCAGTTTCGGAGCATTGACCTATTTAAATCCGCCGCCGCTGCGGCCGCCGAATCGTGGACCATTGTGGTTCCGCAAGATGGATCGCAATGGCGACGGCTATGTTTCGCGGCGCGAGTTTCTGGATCCAGGGAAGATTTCGCGCGACTGGACCGAAATGGCGATGGCCTCATCGACTTGGTTGAGGCTGGTCGTGGTGCACCAAAGAAATGAGTTGCTGACTGTGTCGTGAACGGCGATCCGCCGATTGAATGCCGCGGGAACGGAATCCTGTGCCACGGCTGCGTGGCACAGGATTCCATTCCCGCAGTGCGAGTCAGGCTGCCGATCGGTTCTTTTGTGCGCCTCGCTTCTTCACTGTCGACCAGGCTCATCACTTCGCTGCGGGCCTGTTGCAAGACGATGCCCAGGCTTGTGTACGGGCCGACCATGCGGACGAGCATGGCGAGCACCCCGGCGACGGTTCGGGCTTGCCGCGGATCGACCAGAGGCGATTCGAGCGATTGAATCGGGGCCATGTGGGAACCTCCATGTTCCAGAAAGGGAACTCGTGAAGATTATGTGACTCACTCACGCGGCAACAAGTCCAAAAAACAATCGAAAGCCAAAAAAAGAAAAGATCAGTTGACACAGATCGGGGGCCGACGATTTCAACTCGCGCCGCGGTTTCGTTTCGTCGAGCGTCGGCGTATCGCGATCAAGCGAGCGATCGAACGCAATTTTCCGCGCCGTTCGGACGGCTGAGGTTGTTCGAAGTCATCACCGCGGTTGGCTTGAAAAGTGCAGACGAAAACGGCAGTTTTCTTCCGTGACGGCAGGGTTGACGTTTTCGCGATTGAAATCCCGGCGTTCCAAAAAGTTGGCGCTTGACGGCCGCCGGAGAATGAAATACACAAGGTTGTTATCGCGGAGAATTTGCATTCGACACGGACGCAATTTCGGGAGATGGGGAACGACCTCTGATGGAAGAACAGTGGAAGATTCAAGACGCCATCGAAATGTTTGGCGTGCATCGTTGGGGCAAAGGATATTTCGACGTCAACGATCGCGGTCACATCACCGTTCATCCCGACAAACGGCCCGAACATGCCATCGATCTGAAGGAACTGGTCGATCAACTGCAGATGCGCGGCATTCAGTTGCCGATCCTCCTTCGCTTCACCGATATTCTGCGGCACCGCGTGGGCGAAATCGCCGAGGCGTTTCGCTCGGCGATGACCGAATTCAATTACCAAGGCGGCTATTGCTGCGTCTACCCGATCAAAGTCAATCAACAGCGGCACGTGGTCGAGGAGATTCTCGATTTCGGCCGACCGTTCAACTTCGGGCTGGAGGCCGGCAGCAAACCGGAACTGCTCGCCGTGCTGGCATTGACCAACGGCTTCGATACGCCGATTATCTGCAACGGTTTCAAAGACGATGAATTCATCCGCATGAGCGTTTTGGCGCGAAAAATCGGCAAGCAAATCATCCCTGTTGTCGAAAAGTTCACCGAACTGGAATCGATCGTTCGCAACGCTCAGGATCTTCAGGTTCGGCCGGTGATCGGCGTTCGCGTCAAGCTCGCGTCGCGCGGCGCGGGTCGCTGGCGCAGTTCCGCCGGCTATCGTTCGAAGTTTGGCCTGACCCTCACGGAAGTGCTGGAGGCGCTGGAGTACTTGAAGCAGCGCGGCATGGCCGATTGCCTGCAACTGGTCCATTTCCATCTCGGCAGCCAGATCACCAATATTCGCAAAGTAAAGGAAGCCCTGACGGAGGCGTCGCGCGTTTTCGCCGAATTGGCTCGGTGGCGCGGGATTGAAATATCTCGATGTGGGCGGCGGCCTCGGCATTGATTACGACGGTTCGCAGACCGATTTCGAATCATCGGTCAATTACACGCTTCAGGAATATGCCAACGACGTTGTGTTCCGGGTGAAGAGTGTTTGCGACGAGGTCGGCATTGCGCCTCCGACGATCATTTCCGAATCCGGCCGGGCCGTGGTGGCCTATCACAGCATGCTCGTTTTTGACGTTTTGGGTACGAGCAACTTCGACACCAGTCAGGTGCCGGACGACATGCCCGCCGACGCGCCGCAACCGCTGCAGGATTTATTCGCCATCCATCGTGATCTTTCGAAAAAGAACTGCCATGAGAACTATCACGATGCGCTGAAGGCGGTCGATGACGCGCTCAATCTGTTCAATCTCGGCTATTTGTCGATTGAATATCGGGCCACGGCCGAACGCTTGTTCTGGGCAGTCGGACGAAAGCTGCAGCGCATTGTGCGTGAACTCGAATATGTGCCGGAAGACATGAATGGTCTGGAAACCATGCTTTCGGACACTTACTTTTGCAACTTCTCGGTGTTTCAATCCATGCCCGACAGTTGGGCGATCAAGCAATTGTTCCCGATCGCGCCGATTCATCGCTTGAACGAGTCGCCGTCGCGCCGCGCCGTGCTGGGCGACATCACCTGCGACTCGGACGGCAAGGTTGATCAATTCATTGACCTACGCGACGTCCGCAATACGCTGCAGTTGCACAACTTTGACGGCAATCCCTACTATCTGGGGGCGTTCTTGCTGGGCGCTTACCAGGAAATTCTTGGCGACCTGCACAATCTTTTCGGCGACACCAACGCCGTTCACGTCAGCCTCGATGAGGATGGCGGCGGCTACACCGTCGACCACGTGGTTCGAGGCGATACGGTGCGCGAGGTGCTGCAATACGTTCAGTACTCCGCCGAGGAACTCAGTGCCATGATGCGCAAGGATGTCGAGCGGGCGGTCAAGGCCGGCCGTATTTCGCTTGAAGAGTCACGTCAATTGCTCAAGTTTTACGAGAACGGGCTGGAAGGCTACACCTATCTCGAGGAAGCCTGATCGGCGTTGGTTGATTCCCATCGATCGCCTGATCTCGCCGAATCGTCCGGTGGTAAATCGTTTCGTTCTCATCTCTCGCCAAACGTCGCCTCGCGGCGTCAGTCGATGGCATTCGTTTTGCTCCGCGACCGTGTCGGACAAAACAAGACTCGACTCAGGGAGAGTGTCATGGCTGTTCGGGAAACTAGAAATCGGGTCGCGCAAACGGCCGCGACGAATCAAATGAGTCATCCGAGGACTCTCGCAAGCAATTGATTGAATCGCTCAACGGCGATTTGGCTCGAGAGTACCAGGCGATTATCGCCTACGTGGTCTATTCGCAACGTCTCAAGGGCGCGGCGTACATGTCCATTGCTCAGGAACTGGAAAAACACGCCGCCGAGGAATTGAGTCACGCCGCTCACGATTGCCAAGCAGATCGACTATCTCGGCGGCGCGCCAACGATCGCCGAAGCAAGTGAAGGTGTCCGACGACTCTGAAGAGATGCTTCGGTTTGACCTGGAGAACGAAAACGAGACGGTGCGAAACTATCGCGAGCGCGTTCGGCAGTGCGAGGCAATGGGCGAGTTCGCGATGGCCGAGCAAATCCGCCAAATTCTCGTTGACGAGCAGGAGCATCAAATCGATTTGGCGACCGCGCTGGGTGAAGATGTCGTGTCGCTAACGCGGCCAGCCGAACGGGCGTGATTTCGCGATTCGGGAATGCCGCCGCACCCAGTCAGGCAATGGACTCGCACAGCGTTTCTCAATTTGGCGGCCTGCGCCGCACGGGAGATTCGACATGTCGACATCATCGCTATCGAAAGTTGTGGGCGTGTTCGATCGCCGCGAGCAGGCGATCGCGGCCGTAAAGGCGCTGATGGCCGCCGATTTCAGCAAGGCGCAGATCGTCGTGGCGGCCGCGACTGGAAGGGTGACGAACTGCCCGGCCCTCGCGTTGAGATTCAGGAGGTGGCGGCGGATGGGGCCGTGACCGGAGCGGTGGCGGGCGCCGGCGTGGGAGTAGCCGCGGGAGCACTGGCCGCGTTGTTGCCGGTCGCGGGGGTCGGCATCGTCGTGCTTGGCGCGCTGGCCGCCGCCACGGGCGCGGCGGTGGGAGCGTATGTCGGTCCGTTTCTGGCGCTCGAAATGTCGGAATCGGAAGCGATGGAACACGCCGAACAAATTCAACGCGGTCGGATCGTCGTCATTGTGCGCACGATGATCGGCAGGATGAAGCCAGCCGAATTATGACCGCGCATGGTGCGTATGACTTCTCGATGACGAACGAGCCATAGTTATTTTGCGACAGAAGCGCATCGCCCAAGGGGTGGAAAATCATAGGCGAGCATGAACAAATCTGTTGGGCGGCAAGCCTGGAGCAGACGCAGCACGCGGCGATTTCCTCGGGTAAGCCCATTCTCATTAGCTTCAACGGGCCGCGCTTGTGAAGCTTGCTCGGCGATGCGGCGCGTGACTTTTGCCGATTCGCGCGTCGCCCAGTTTATCAGCCAACTCTGCTTGCCGGTAACAATTCAAGTCGAGAGCAACCCATCCATCGCAGCCGAGTTCCTGGTCGCGTGGACGCCGCTTTGTGTTCTGGCGGATTGCACCGGACGTGGGCACTTTCGAATTGAGGGCTGGCTTCCGCCGATCGATTTCCTCGGACGGCTTTCAATCGGCGTCGGGCGATACTGGCTGAATTCCGGTCAGCTCGGTCTTGCCGTCCATCGCTTTCGCGAGGTGGCTCGGCGTCATGCCGGGTCGGAGACGGCCGCCGAGTGCTCTACTGGCTTGGCGTCGCGATGTATCGGCAGCACAATGATCGGGCGCTATTGCTGGCGGCATGGGATGAACTGATTGCGGATTATCCCGAAAGTCGCTGGGCTCTGAGCGCAATGGCCTGAAAGTCACGACCTGGTCGAAGAGGCGTCGCAGGAATCGTTTTCCACCAGTGACTCGCCTTGCTGGACGCTTGGACGCGAATGGCGGGCGTGAGCGCCTGGCGAACACTCGTGCAATGATTGCCCCGCAGCTCCGGCGCGTTCAAACGGAGGCGTTTTCGCTAGTGAGTGGGTAAGGGCGCCACATTCCCCGTGGCGCGACACCAAATCTGTCATCTTACGGATGTTCCGGCTGAACCTGCCATTTTGTCGCCGCGTTTGGAACCAGGCGACGAATTCAGAAGGGGCCGACCGAACTGCACATCGGGGCCAGGCGCCACCAGCGGATTTTCGCGAGACACCAAGTTTTCGGCTGCTATGCAGGTCTGACCGCGAATTCATCCAGTACTCCAATGGCTTGTCGTAAGGCAATCCTTGTCAAATGGTTGCGGCGCTGTTATGATCAATTTCATCCTGGCGGCGTCGATTCTTCATTTGAAAACTGTGATACTTGGCACGCCGCCGGATATGGCCTTGGCCAGTCAGCGCAAGTCATGGGACGGGCTGCGTTCTATTAAATTTCTCATTTCTTACCAACGGATGCTTGTACAGGCGTGTTAACACACATAGACATCCACAGTTCGGTCGAACAAGGACAGGAACCGGCGCGAATGACTCGACTTGCAGTGAAGCAACCTGTTAATGTGGATTGTTGACAGTGCCAATCGGATCATGTTACGGTAATGCAGGCAATGGCGGCGTGCGCCCATAAACTATAGCGATAAACCCCGAGTTCACTGAAACCGGATCATCGTCTCGAAGGGGATTTTGCACACATGGCAATTCCACACGGCGTTTGGGGCATCGATATCGGCCAATGCGCTCTTGAAGGCGCTTCGACTGGAAATGATCGACGGCGAGGTGACGGCAACCGCGTTCGACTACGTCGAGCATCCGAAGATCCTGAGCCAGCCCGACGCGGACCCGGATCAATTGATGCGCGAAGCCCTTGAGACCTTTTTGTCGCGCAACTCAATCAAAGGCGACACCGTGGCCATGAGCGTGGCCGGGCAGTCGGGCCTGGCGCGCTTCGTGAAACTGCCGCCGGTCGAGGAAAAAAAGATCGCCGATATCGTGCGCTTTGAAGCGAAGCAGCAGATTCCATTTCCGCTCGATGAGGTGGTTTGGGATTTCCAAAAGGTGAACACCGGCACGGTGTCGGACGGTTTCGCGATGGACACCGAGATTGGCCTGTTCGCGATGAAACGCGACATGATCAATCGCTATCTGCATCACTTTCAGGCGGTCAAAGTCGAAGTTCACGTCGTGCAGATGGCGCCGCTGGCGCTGTGCAATTATGTGACCTACGACCTGTTGAAGCGCGGCCCGGACGGGAAACCGCGAAAGGAAGCGGCGACGGACGACACGCCTGCGGGCAAACGCCGTTGCGCGGTGGCGCTCGACATCGGGACAGACGGGTCGAGCCTGATCATCACCGACGGCGAACGGATCATCTGGCAGCGGCCGATTCCGATTGGCGGCAATCATTTCACCCGCGCGTTGACTAAGGAATTGAAGCTCACCTTCGCCAAGGCCGAACATCTGAAACGAAACGCGGCCAAGTCGCCTGACCTGGCCAAGATTTTGAAGGCCTTGCGCCCGGTCCTGACGGACTTCGTGAATGAGGTGCAGCGCTCGCTGGGCTATTTCACGAACACCCACCGCGACGCGCATGTGGCCTACATGGTTGGACTGGGCAGCGCATTCCGCCTGCCGGGCCTGCAAAAATTCCTCAGCGAGAAACTTCAGCTCGACGTTCGCAAGCCAACAGCGTTCGAGGATCTGACCGGCGAGACAGTTGTCACGGCTCCAGTGTTCACGGAAAACCTGTTGAGTTTCCCGGTGGCCTACGGGCTGGCGCTGCAGGGCCTGAAGCAGTCGCGACTGACGACGAATTTGCTGCCACAGGAGATTCAATTCGACCGAATGATTCGGGCCAAGAAGCCCTGGTCGGTCGCGGCGGCGGCGGCGATTCTCCTGGGCGTCGGCTTCGTGTCGTTCGGCTTTGGCATGCGGAGCCAATCGCTGGGGAATCCGCTGAATCCCAATGCGACGGATGGGATCGCCAAGGCGGTGAAAGAAGCTGATGGTGCGGTCAAAGCGGCGGGCGACAAAAAGACTGAGGCCGGCAATAAGCAAAAGGAAATTGGCAACACGACTAAAGACGTCAAGAGCATCATCGCGGGCAAGGACGAACGGCCCAACTGGATCGCCTTGAACGACTTCATCAGCAAGTGCCTGCCGTTGCCCGATGGATCGAACCTCCGGGACTTCCGCGACAACGATCCCGAAATTAATCAGCGGATGTTCTGGACGGTGAAGGCGAGGGCGGCGAGCGCCCAATACATGGACCGCCGGATCGGCAATGGCCGCGTGGTCGATCTACCGATGGATGAGGAGTCGCTGCAAAACCTGATCAACATCGATATCGAAGCCGTTTTCCCCATGTACGTCGACGACTTGAAATCCTTCTACGAGCGAGCCAAGGAGGAAACGACAACGAATTTCAAGGACACGCTGCTGGGAATCGAACTGTTTTCGCCCACGGGCAGCGACGGCAAGCCCGGCAAACGCTACTTGGAGGAATTCCCTAGCGGTTCGGGCTGGGTCGTCGAGGTTCGCGGCTCGACCTACTTTTCTGAAGATCGCGAATTCCTGCGTCAGACCTTGGTATTCAATTTGAATTATTTCGGCGCGAATGGGTTGCCCGGTTCGAGAAACACGTCGAAAGCAAAAGACGCGTCTGACCCGATCAAGGGCAAGATCAGTCACGCGTTTGTCTATTATGCCGAGCGCGTCCCGAATCCCGAACCGGGCCAATTCGTGGTGATCAATAGCTCTTACTTGCCGAGTCTCGTGGGCGGCGGCGGCGGAGGCATGGCTGGTCCGGGTGGCATGTCGCCGAAGATGCCAGGGTCGCCGGGCCCAATGGGCATGGGGGGCGGCGCGCTCGGTACGACGGGAGGCGGCGGAGTCGGCGCGGCCGCATCGAATCGGTCCAACTGGCATCCGATCGGCGGAAACGCATCCGCGTCGGCGTCGAGTCCCGGTGGTGGACGCGGAGGCAGCTTCGGCGCCAAAGGTCTGAGTGGAGGAACCGGCGGCGGCGGAACCGTCGGAGCCGGCGCGCCGGGCGGCAATCGGGGCGCGTGGGGGCGCCAGTGACGCGAGCGCCAGCGGCGGGAAACGCACGCGGCTGGAATTCGTCGTGTTTTTCACCTGGAAAGAACCGGCCGACGGCACGACGGACAAGCCGGCGAAATAATCGTTCAGGTTCCGTGCGGCATTAGGTTCGCACCAGTTTCGGCGTTTTGGCGAGACCGTATTCGGGAAGCGATTAATCGGCGAAAATGAAATCGGAGACTCGGATATGAAGGTTGATAAACAGGCCCTGGCGAAGCATCATTTCTGGATTCTGCTCGGGGTCTTCGGTTTGTTTGCCCTCTTGTTGATCATCCTCGTGCCGATTCTCGTCGGCGCCGAAATCGAGGATAAAGAGAAGAAGATCAAGGAAACGGAAAGCAAGCTGAAGAGCAACAGCAATCCGACGACGGACGCTTACACCAAGGCTCAGCAAGAGGAAATCGATCAGCTGAGCGGTCGCCGCCAGTCGTTGTGGTCCGAGATGTACGGGTTGCAACGCGACATCGTGGCGTTTCCAGGCGAGTTGCATGAACCGCTGAAAGACTCGAAGTTCGGCGACGAGATCGACCGCCGGTATCGCGACAAATATCGCCGCGACATTTATGGGCCGGCCTATGAGGAACTCGCCGACTTGATTCAACCCACCGAATTCGTTCCCAATTGGGAAGCGGTCTTGCAGCCGGCTATCTGGAGCACGAAATCGCTTCTGACTTCCGAAGAAATGTGGCTGTCGCTTGAGGATCTGTGCGTTCGCCGCGAGGTGCTCAAGATCATCCAGGCGGCGAATCAAGAGACGGCGGCGTTTACTCCGCGCGAGCCGGGGCCGAAGGACGCCAAGTTGCCTCAATCGAATCTCGGCGAGGGATTTTCCAGGCGGTTCGTGAACCGATGGTATCAGATCGACCTGGTGATCAATGACAAGGGCCGCGGCAACTATACTTTCGGGGGCAAAATCAAGAACATTGACGATCGCCGCCACAAGATTTATGAACTTGCGCTCGACGTTTGGCTGACGCATGATTTGGGGCCCAATGACCCGTCTCGTCCCGAAACCGTCCGGTATTCAATGGATGCACTGGCTGCCGGCGAGGAGCGTCAACTCCCCGAAGTCACCGTCGAGTTGAATCGGCGGCCGGAGAACATCTTTCGAATGGCCTTGCATCATAATCTGCAGACGGTTCCCGTGAAGTACTTGCTGGAAATCGCCTTTGGGTTGGATGCGGCAGGGCATCGGATGGCCGACAAGCAGCTCGTCATGGCGAAGTTCAGCAAGCCGGCGGACACGGCAGCCACCGGCGGTGATAAACCCACCGGAATGTCGCCGATGCCGGGCGGGATGAGCAAACCTCCCATGGGCGGCATGGGAACGATGGGCTATGGCCAGGGAAGCCGTTCGTCGAGCGCGGGCGAGGTAACCGAAAACGGAATCGTAAAGCCGCGATACATCGATCTGACCGACCAGGTCCGCCGAATTCCGCTCGCGGTGGTGATGGTCATCGACCAGAACAACTTGCCCGACGTGCTTTGTGCATTCTCGAATTCGTCGCGCATGCGTTTTCAGGTCACGCAGTATCACTGGAAGCGCGTCTATTTGAACAGTGCCGCCGGGTTGCAGTATTCGAGCGGCTCCGGTGCAGGTGCAGGCGGACCGTCCGCCGGAACCGGCGGCTCGCGGCCGATGGGCGGGACTGGACCGTCCGCCGGGTTTGGGCCGATGGGCGGAATGGGGGCACGCCCTGGCGGCTCCGCACCGATCGGTCGATTTGGTCCGATGGGCGGCGGGGGCATGCGTCCCATGGGTGGCGATCCTTCGGCCGGCGGCGGCGCGGCGTCCGGCATCGGCGGCAAGTTCGGCGGAGGAGGAATGGCCGGATCAGGGAGCGGTTCGAGTTCGAACGTGCCGACCTTCACCGACCAACCGCCGACGAACCTGATTGAAATCACGGTCTATGGGATTGCGAACATTTATGAAAAACCCAAGGAAAGCACGGCGCCGGCCTCAACGACGGGCGTAACAGCGCCGGTTTCCCCAGCCCCGGTTTCCCCAATGCCGCCAGCACCAGCGGCGAATCAGAGACCGATGGGCGGCGACAAGAGCGTCAAGCCAATGGACCCGAAAGCGACCCCCATGGGCAGCGCACCGAAAGGGCCAGATGTCGCGATTCCGGCGGGCAAGCCGTCCAAAACGGGCGATGCCAAAACTGCCCCGATGGGCGGCCAACCCAAGGGACCGAACTCCGGAGCGGCCGCGGGCAAGCCGTCCAAGCCGGGCGACTCGCCCCCAAAGAAACCTTGATTGCGTGATGGCGCACCGCCCAGTCGTGCGCTTCGATATGGATCGGTTTGGCAATGTACATTCACTGAATTTCGAAACTGCTCAGTTCGACGCAATTGAATCGAGGAGCCGGTCATATGGCGAAGCCAAAGATTGATTTCAAGAAATTGATGTTGGAAAAAGGCGAGAAGATCGGCGTGGGGGTCGGCATCGCAATCACCGTGCTCCTGATGATACGGGGCATTATGGCGGCGAGCGGCAGCATCAACACGGAGGCTCGCGCCAATAGCCTGACAAGCGACGCCAAGAACATCCGCAGTCGAATCGCCACGGGAGCTGCGGGCGATGTACCGCCGCTGGAGCCGTGGGTGACCGCCAAGGTGGAATGGAACCCCATCAATCCCACCGCCCATTTGAACAACGATTTCTTCGTGGGAATTGAAATCGACAGCTTGAAGCGCGGCCGGCCGATGATTTTTGGGCCGACCGAATTTCAGGTCAATCTGGTTCGTGAGCCGATTTATGTCTATGGCTTCATCCTCGACAAGGACGGCACCCCTTTGAAGATCTTCGTCAAGCAGGCGAAGAAAAAATCGGAACAGGAAAAGATCAATCGGCTCGAAGAAAAGGTCAAGAAATTCAGCCATACGTCCAAGAATCGCGGGTCGCGGCCCGGTGGTCCTCCAGGCCCTGGCGGCGGCGGCATGTCCGGGAAGTTTGGCGGCGGCGGCATGAGTGGCGGCGGACCCGGCGGCGGGCCCGGCGGCGGCTTGGGTGGTCCAGGCGGCGGCATGGGTGGTCCAGGCGGCGGCATGGGTGGTCCAGGCGGCGGCATGGGTGGTATGGGAGGATTCCCCGGAAAGCCGGGCGCCGGCGGCGGCTCGAGCTTTTCCACTGAAGTCGTTCAGGAACTCGTGCCCGTGCCGGTCAAAGACTATGTCAGTGGCAAGGCCAATTTCACGCCGGCACAGTTCATTCTGCCGATGCGAGCGGTTGTGGTGACTGCCAGCATCCCGTGGAAAAAGCAGCTCGAGGAGTATCAGAAACAGCTTCGCTACGATTCGTTGGCCGCGTTGGTGGGCAGCCAGGCCGACCAGCCGCAGTTCAAGGGCTTTAAGGTCAAACGCCGAGTCACCGCGCCGGACGGCCGAGTGGGCGAGTGGCAGGATTACGATTGGCAAGCCGCCTATGAACCGATTTTTGTCGAGAAGATTCTCGACGACCATCAAGATCCGGCCGAATTGCAGCCGGTGATTCCTTCGCCGGAGACGCGCCTGTTGGTTCCGCTTCCGAAATTGGTGCGCGGCGAATACCCGAAAGTGGAACTGCCGTCCATCGAGCGCACCCTGGCCGCGCTAAAAAACAGTCAGGATGGCAACCGCGTGTTGCCGGGCGGCAGCAAGTTCGAGGGCCACGGCGATATGTTCGCGCCGGGCGGCGCGGGCAAGCCGAAGGACAATGATTCCAATAAAGGCAACGAAAAGAACCAGCAGCCGGAGGTCGCCCAGGAAGCGTTCCTGATGCGGTTTTTGGATGTGGATGTCCAACCCGGCTTCGGCTACGAATACCAGGTTCAGGTGGTGGTGGCAAATCCGAACTTCGGCATGAAGGACAAGGTCAGCCAACCGAGCCACGCGGCCAAGGAGGAACTCGAAAGCGCCCCGGTTCTCGCGACCTTCAAGGACGGCGAGAGGACCACGTCGGTCGTGCGGGTGGCACAAGAGCGCTACGTGTATTCATTTGCCCCGGAAACGAACGAATCGACGCCGGCCGACCATGTGCGCGTGCAAATTCAAAACTGGATCTCGAATGTTCGCGTCGATCGCAACGATCCCAAGGCGATGGAACCGATTGGCGATTGGGTGGTCGAAAACCTTCCGATCGCTCGCGGCCAGTTTGTGATCGGCACCAAGGAAGTCAAGATGCCGATTTGGTCGCCAACGAAAGATTCGTTCGTGTTCATGGAGTTGGGCAAGAATTCTCGGCGAAGTCGATCCGCCCGGGACAAGGGCATGCTCGCGCTGGACCTCAGCGCACCCGCAATTGTTGGTGGACTTCGACGGCGGCCTGATTCGCGCCAACGTTGCCCGCAAACACTATGTCAGCGACGAGTCGGGCACCGAACTACTGCTCTTGGGCGAGGACGGGAAACTTCGCGTTCGCTCGGCATGGACGGATGTGGCCGATCCGGATCGCCTGAGGCGCGAAAAGGATTGGCTGAATTGGCAGAAGGAAACCAAAGACTCCGCGGATACCAAGGGCCGGGGGCCGAGCAATCCGTTTGACAAGGGCGGCGGCGGAAGCAGCAAACAATGACCCGACTTGGCGGTCAAATCAACCGACGCGGCCCGAGGAGCGAAGTTCCTCGGGCCGCGTTCATTTTCAAAGCGCGATCAATCTCATGTTGACGCGTCCGTGCTTGCCCGGCTTAAAGTTCGAACCTAGAATTCGGTAGCGACTTTCCCAGCCGCCAGCGCACTTTGTCATATTGGAAGGGCCGCCATGTGGTCCCCACCTGAAAATCACGCATTGCGTCGGCTTTTTGCCGGCTTGACCGAACACGCCTTCCTCGCCGATTTAGGAGTCGCGGACGTCGAACTGGTCGATTACCTGTCGTCCATGCTCGCGAGGTTTCTGCACGCGGACGACATTTACCGGCTGCGCGACGATTCGGGGCGTCCGCTGGTCGAAGTGGCGGAGATGATTTCCGAGGCGCAGCGGCTGCCGCCGGAGGGCCGGACGGCGCGCGAGTATCACCGGCATATCGGCGATTTCACGCTGTTCTGGTCCGGCGTGTTTCCCGAAGCGCTCGAACGGCGGCATGTGGCGCATCGAAAGGACGCCTTGATCGACTATTTCACGCAAGGAAAGCGATCGTATTTCATCGCCAGCCGATTCGCGGATGAACCGTTTCAGGACGAAGCGAAGGTGCTCCGGCGGCTCAGCGAACAGTTTGAACTGTGCGCATGGGGTTTGGGTCGAGTTCGTCGGGAGTGGGAAGATCTCGGCCGCCCGATCCATTAGTTTCGGCTTGAATTATCTGCCGCCGCGACCGATGCCGAAGTAGCGAAAGCCAAGTGCCTGCAGAGCCGCCGGATCGTAAATATTGCGGCCGTCGAAGATGGTGGGCGGCGCTTTCATCCGCCGGCGCATTTCATCAAAATCGGGGCTGCGGTAATCCGACCATTCCGTGACCAGCGCCAGGGCATCGGCCCCGTCGAGTGCGTCGTAAGGCAAATTGCAGTAGGTGACGTGGCCCGAGGCGGCGGGGCGGATTTGCGCCAGGAATTCCTTGATGTTCGCCATGGCCTCGGGGTCATGAACGCGAACCTTGGCGCCGGCGTCGATGAGTTCGCGCAGCAATACCAGGGAAGGAGCTTCGCGAATGTCGTCGGTGCGCGGCTTGAACGCCAGCCCCCATACCGCAATGGTGCGCCCGCTCAAATCGCGCCCGAATTGATCGTGAATGCGACCGGGTAAGACCGTTTTCTGCCCCTCGTTCGCCGCGTCGACCGCCTTCATGACGGTCAGATCGACGCCGACGCGATTGGCCGTGGCGATGATCTCGCGCACGTCCTTCGGGAAGCAGCTTCCGCCGTAACCGGGCCCCGGGTGCAGGAACTGAAAGCCGATGCGTTGGTCATGGCCGATGCCGCGGCGGACGTCATTGACGTCGGCGCCGAGTTTGTCGCATAGCACGGCCATTTGATTGATGAAGCTGATCTTGGTCGCGAGCAAGGCGTTGGCGACATACTTCGTCATCTCGGCGCTTTCCGGCGTCATCACCAGGAACGGCCGTTCGGTGCGCAGGAACGGCGAATACAGCTGATGCAGAATGTCGGCGACCTGCGGCCGCCGCACGCCGACCACGATGCGATCCGGCTTCTGAAAATCTTCGAGTGCCGCGCCTTCTTTGAGGAATTCGGGATTGCTCGCGACGTCCACTCCCTTGCAGCCCGCGGCCAGGATTCGATCAAGGACCTTCTGATTGGTTCCGACCGGAACGGTGCTTTTCACAACGATGATTTTGGAGCCGGCAGTCACGGTCGAGGAGCCGATGACGTCCGCGAGCCGGTCGGTCACCGCCCAGACGGCCGAGAGATCGGCCTCGCGGTCGTGAGTTTTCGATTCCGGCGTGCCGACCGCGATGAAGATGATCTGTGCGCTGGGAATCGCCAGGGTGTAATCGGTAGTGAAGCGGAGCCGGCCGTTGCCGCGATTGCGCCGCACCAATTCCTCGAGGCCCGGCTCATAAATCGGAATGCCGCCGGCGTTCAACGAATCGATTTTCGCGCGATCGACATCGACGCCGACCACGTCGTTGCCGCTTTCGCTCAAGCAGGCCGATGTCACCAATCCGACATACCCCGTGCCGACGACCGCGACTTTCATATCTGCTCCCTGTTGCTAAAAGTGCTCAGGCAGAAATCTTATAGTCTCTGAACCGCGGCGCGCCAATATTCGAGCGTGTCGCGAAGAGTCTTGTCGAGCGGGATATGCGGCTCCCAGCCGGTTTCGCGCTTAATCTTGGTCAGATCGCATCGGCTTTCGGAAGTGTCGGGCGGGCGGAATTGACTGAGCGAATTGACTTCGACTTTCGCGGACGACAGCGCGAGCAGCCGATTCAGCGCTTCGCCGATTCTCACGCAATGACCCAAGCCAAGATTGTAGGCCTCGCCGCGACGACCTTTCTTGAGCAAAAGCACATAGGCTCGGACGATATCGCGGACATCGCTGAGATCGCGAAAAGCGCTGAGCGTGCCGGTTTCCAAGCTCGAGGATTGGTCGCCGCGTTCGATGGCGGCGATCTGGCTGGCGAAGCGTGGGATTGCATAGTCAGCGGTTTGCCGCGGGCCGATGTGATTGAACGGGCGGGCACGAACGATGTCCAAGCCGTCCGATGCGAAATACTGGTAGGCCGCCAAATCGGCCGCGGCCTTGCTCGCCGCATAAGGACTAGTGGGCATCAAGGGCCGCGATTCGTCGCACAGGCCGCGGACGTTGCCATAGATCAAGCCGGTGGAGACCACGAGAATTCGCGGTTTGCCGCCCCATTTCTTGACGGCGTCGAGCAAGCGGCGCGTGGCGTCGAGGTTGCCGCGCCAAGCGGCGTCCGGCTGACGATACGAGTCGCCCGCGTTGGCGAAGCCTGCCAGATGAACAATCCAATCCGGGCGGATCGCCGAAAGCATCTCCGGCAGACCCGGCGACTCGACCAAATCATGCGGCACGAGCGGAAACCTTCCGGACAGATGGGCCCATTCTTCGGGCCAGGCGCCGCGTCGGCTCAACCCATGTAGATCGAACCCGCCGCGGTCAAGCATGGTCTCCGCCAAGTGCCCGCCGACAAAGCCGCTGACTCCAGTGATTAGTACTCGCGTTCCCACCACTCCACTCGCCAAATTCAAAACTTCGGCCGCCCAGTATTGATTTCGTCACGACAAAAGCGCGGCGCGCGTCGCTCCCGGGTTTGTTTTCAGATGCCGCGCGAGATCGGCCTCCACCATGCGCTTCACTAGTTGGGGAAAGGTCACCTCGGGCCGCCAACCGAGATTCCGCGCGGCTTTGCTGGGATCGCCAATAAGCAAGTCCACCTCGGCCGGCCGGAGAAACGCCGGATCGATCACCACATGATTTTGCCAGTCCAAGCCGGCACAGGAAAACGCGGCTTCCACTAAATCGCGCACGGTGTGCGTCGCGCCGGTGGCGATGACATAGTCGTCCGGCGTGTCCTGTTGCAACATGAGCCACATGGCTCGGACGTAGTCGCCCGCGAAGCCCCAATCGCGCTTGGCCTCAAGATTGCCGAGGCGAAGCTCTTTGGCCAGGCCGAGTTTGATGCGCGCCACCGCGTCGGTCACCTTGCGCGTCACGAACTCTTTGCCGCGGCGTTCCGATTCGTGATTGAACAAGATGCCCGAACAACAAAACATGCCATAACTTTCCCGGTAGTTCACGGTGATAAAGTGCCCGTAAACCTTGGCGACTCCGTAAGGGCTGCGGGGATAGAACGGGGTGGATTCCCGCTGCGGCACTTCCTGGACTTTGCCGAACATTTCGCTCGACGAGGCCTGATAAAATCGGATGCCCTTGGGGTCAACCAGCCGAATGGCTTCGAGCATTCGAGTGACGCCGATGCCGGTAAACTCGCCGGTCAGCACCGGCTGTTTCCAACTGGTGGGGACAAAACTCATCGCCGCCAGGTTATACACTTCATTTGGATGAGCCTGCTTGATGACATCCACGATCGAGAGTTGATCGAGCAGGTCGGCTTGGTGAAGCTGAATGCGTCCGCCGAGGTGGGCGATGCGTTCGAAATTCTCGGTGCTGGCGCGGCGAACCATGCCGTGCACTTCGTAGCCTTGTTCCAGAAGCAGGTCGGCCAGATAGCTGCCGTCTTGGCCGGTGATTCCGGTGATCAGGGCTCGTTTCTTGCTCACGCCGCACCTCGAATCCGACCGTTTTGGGGCGATGATTCCGCCTACTCAATTTGGCGATTTTGGCGCCGGAAGTCAAGGAAATGAACGAGGTGGGTCTGTCGGTGCGGATTCCTTGCAATCCTCGCTTAAACGCCGTAACCTGATCAGATGCACGCATTGAGGGCACCAGCATGATTCGCGGCGTCATGATCCTGTTTTTGACCGCCATACCCGCGCTCGCCGCCGACTCGGCAATCAAGGAAGCGCGGACGCGATTATTGAAGGGCAACTACGCCGAGGCCGCGAGCGATTTCGAGCAATTGTGCAAGCAGAACGCGCCCGCCGCGGCGGCATTCATTGGCTGGAGCATGGCGCTGCAGAGCCAGGGCGAGTATGACAAGGCGCTGGAAGTCATCGATCAGGGCCTCAAATCGCGCGACGGCGACCCGGACTTGCTGGCTCGCAAGGCGCAAATCCTATTCCTGCGCGGCCGATGGCCGGAAGCCGACAAAGCCGCCGATTTGGCGCTTGAGAAACAATCCGAATGCTTCGCCGCCCGAATGGTCAAAGCCGAATTGTTGCGCGACCGCGGCGAAATGGAAAAAGCCGATCAGGCGTTTCGTTGGTTTGTGCGCACCTATAGCGAGCGCAGCAACGCCTGCCGCGACATCAAGGACGCCGAAGATCTGGCGCTAGTGGGCCGGGCCGGCGCCGAAAACGCCAATGCCCACGCGCTATCCGATCAATTCGATTTCATTCTCAACACGATGTACAAGGACGCGCTCACCCAGGAGCCAAACGCCTGGTTCATCGAGCTGCAGGCCGGACAATTGCTGCTGGAAAAATACAACCGCGGCGAGGCCATTGACGCCTTCGACAAGGCGCTGAAGATCAACCCGCGGGCGGCGGAAGCGCTGGTGGGAAAGGCCGCCGCGGCCATGCAAAAATTCGAGATCAAAGAAGCCGAGGAACTTGCCGATCAGGCGCTCAAAATCAATCCGAGGCTCACGTCGGCGATGCGGATCAAAATTGATCTGATGCTGATGGCCGGCGATCTCGACGCGGTCAAGAAACTGATTGACAACGCCCTCGCGGTGAATCCTCGCGATGAATTTACGCTGGGAAGATTGGCCGCATTTCACATCCTGTCGCATGACCCGGCGGCCCTGGAAACGCTGATCCAGGAGGTCGCCAGGTTCGATGCGAAGCCCGGTCGATTTTATTACGAGTTGGCCGAGAGTGTCGAGCAGCGGCGGTTGTTTGGACCGGCCGAGACCTACTACAAGAAGGCGATTGGGGCCCATCCCGAAATGCCCTGGCCGCGAAACGGCCTGGGCCTGCTCTACATGCGGATGGGCAAGGAAAAGGAAGCCCATGAACTGCTCGACAAGGCGTTTGAGGCCGACCGATTCAATGTTCGAGTCGCCAACTCGCGCAAGGTGCTTAAGCACCTGGAGAAATATAAAACGATCAAGACCGATCACTTCATTCTGAAATACGATCCGGACAAGGACTCGCTGTTGGCGCGCTTCATGGCCGATTTTCTGGAACAGCTTTACGTGAAGTATTCCGACGAATTCAGCTACAAGCCGAAGGATCCGATCCTGGTCGAGGTCTTCAATAGTCACGAGTATTTCAGCGGGCGGACGGTCGCGCTGCCCGACTTGCACACGATCGGCGCCTGCACGGGCAAAATGTTCGCGATGGTTTCGCCAAAGGGCAAGGGGATCCGCAAGCCATTCAACTGGGGCCGCGTGCTGCGGCACGAACTGGTGCACATTTTCAATCTGGATCAGACCGGCATGCAAGTGCCGCACTGGCTGACCGAAGGCTTGGCCGTGGATAACGAAGGAATTAAACACCCGGCGGATTGGAATCGCGTTTTGACCGAGCGAGCAGGTTTGAATACCCTGCTAAACCTCGACAATATCACTCTTGGATTTGTCCGGCCTCGATCGCCGGACGAGTGGGCCCTGGCCTACTGCCAGAGCCACTATTACGTCCTGTATATCAAGAAGACCTATGGCGACGCGGCCATCGGCAAACTGCTCGACGCCTATGCCGCCGGGTCAAGTGACGCGGCGGCCTTGAAACAGGCATGCCACGTCGAGAAGGCGGAATTCGAAAAAGCGTACAAACAGTACATCCTAAACCAAGTCAAAACCCTGCAAGTCGGAAAGCCGGCGGCCAAGCCGATGACGTTGACTCAATTGCGGGACGAACACGAGAAGAAGCCGGAGGACCTCGACATCGCGGCGCGGCTGGCCGAGCGATTGATGAACCGCGAAGCCGGGAAGGCCCGCAAACTGGCCGAAGGCGTGCTCGAAAAGAAAAAGAATCATCCGCTCGCGACGGTGGTCATCGCCAGGCTCGATGCCAAGGCCGGCAAACTGGCCGATGCGATCAAGGCACTTGAGGGCGTGGTAGAGAAGGACGCGCCGAACCTGGATGTATTGATGGCGCTCGGTCAAATGCTGGTCGAAAATGAACAACCGGCGAAAGCCGCCGAAGTGTTTGAGCAAGGGCGAAAGGCCGATCCCAACAACGCCGACTGGCTGATCGAATTGGCCAAAATCTACCGCAAGGGCGACGACAAGGACAAGCGAATCTCGGTGATCAAGGACCTGGTCGCCATCGATCCGGATGAATTCGACTTGCGAAAACTGCTCGCCGATTTGTTGCTCCAGTCGGGGAAGGTCGCCGATGCGGAAAAAGTTGCACGCGACGCGCTGGAAATCGACGTGTCCGACGAGGAGGTCCAGGACACGCTCCTGAAGGCGCTAAAGGCCCAGAAAAAAGACGCAGAAGCGGCACGCCTGAAGAAACTATTGCAGGATTAAGTGCACGGCATGACTTTGAACCAATTGCAGGACCTGATCCGTACCATGTATGGTGCCAAGGATGGGGCTCGCGGCCTGGAAGGCACTTTTATGTGGTTTATGGAGGAAGTGGGCGAGCTTTCGGCGGCGCTTCGCGGCGGAGACCATCCGGAGCGGCGTGCTGGAGTTCGCCGATGTGCTGGCCTGGCTGGCGACGCTCGCCAACATCGCCGGCGTCGATCTGGAAGACGCCATGCGAGCCAAATATGGGGCAGGTTGTCCCGGCTGTGGAATGCCGACTTGCATTTGCGGAACATCGGAAAAACCGTGAGTTCTCACACTCAATCGAGCGAGTAATGCGTCGAATACTGCCGCGGATGGGATTGATCGCACTGCTGGCCTTGGGCGTCGCGTCGTGCAATCGCGCGACCAATTCCGGTTCGGCGAGTCGGGCCGCCATCGCGAGTGTGCGCGTGGGCATTCCGCCCGGTCCGCTGTCCGGCGACGACAACGCGTCGCGAATCACGCCGTTGTTCAAGGCTGGGCGTTGGATGCCGATCCTGGTCACGCTCGAGGGCAAAGATGATCTCGAGAACGCCGAGCTAGTCGTTCAAACCGTCGATAGCGATGACGTGTACAACGAGATTTCAACACCGCTCGGCACAGTGAAGTTTTCCGCCGAAGTGCCGACGGTGTCGACGGTGGTCTATGGCCGTCCGGGAAAAACCGACAGCAATGTTACCGTGACGCTGAAATCGAAGGGTCAAGTGATCGGGCAGCCGCACGAGGAATCATTGGGTGCGCTTGAATCCAACTATTTCCTGTACTTGACATTGGGTGCTTGCCTGGGCGGCCTGCGGTTGCCGGGAGTTGGAAACACGATTCGAAACTCAGAAATCGCCGCCTTTGATCGAGTTTCTGAGCTTCCCGCGAAGTGGTATGGGTACAACACGGTCGATCTCGCCGTCTTGATGACCGGCAACGACGAATTTACAAGCGGCTGGCTCGACGATGCGAACGGCGCCCGGCGTGAAGCGTTGATCGAGTGGGTTCGACGCGGCGGAAAACTGGTTCTGTGCGTGGGCAAGAATGAAACCCTGCTCAAGAATCGCGAGGATCTCAAGGAATTCCTGCCGGTGGATTTTGAGGGCAGCGTCACGCCGAACTCGGTGAAGGTGAACTGGAGCACGTTCGTCAACGACGAGTTAGGCGACGCCCAGAAGAAGTCGGTGCTGACGATCGCGAAATTGAAAGCGAAAACCGGACGCGGAGTGCGCACGCTGGTTTCCGTCCGCGAAGGGAATGAGGTGCGCCCCTTCGTCGTCCAGGCGAGCTACGGCATGGGCCGGATTACAATTCTGGCCACGGATCCAGAATTGGCCCCGTTCAATCGATGGAAAAGCCAAGGCGCGTTCTGGCAGCGGCTTCTGAGCGAGGCCGGGCCGATTTATGTTGAATCGAAATCGGCCGAAGCCGGGACGTTCGGCGGAATATCCGAAGGCGCCGCGGACGACGATGCGAGTCAATTGCAACGCCACGTCCTGGAGAATTTCGACGGCGTCCCGGTGATTTCATTCGCCTGGGTGGCGCTGTTTATCTTGGTTTACATTCTCATTGTCGGGCCGCTCGACTACCTATTCCTCAAAAAGGTGGTGAAGCGCCTGGAGTTGACGTGGGTGACATTCCCGATCGTCGTATTGATCGTCAGCGCTGCCGCCTATTTCACGGCTTACGCCCTCAAAGGCGATAGCCAAAAGATCAACAAGCTTGATTTGATCGATTACGATTTGCGCACCAGGACCGTGCAAGGAACGACGTGGTTTTCCATTTTCAGTCTGCGCGTGCAAAACTACACGCTCGGCGTTGAGCCGGCCGAGGGCTGGGGAATCGCCCCGGACGAGGTTTCCGCGCCCTTGGTTTCGTGGATGGGCCGAGCAAACAACAAACGTCAAAGCTTGTTCCACCGCTCGTACGAATACGACCCACACGGCGGCTTGAGGCGCGTACCGATTCAGGTTTGGTCCACGAAAGGTTTTCAGGCGGAATGGTATCATCCGATCGATACCGCAAAACCGCCGTTTACGGTTGATTTGCAAAGCGTGGGCGGCGAAATCACCGGCAGCATTACCAGTCATCTGCCGGCCAATCTGCGCGATGTCGAACTTTTCTATAAGGGCAATGTCTACAAGCTGGAAACGCTGATTCCCGGCGCGGCCAATCGCAAACAAATCACCTCCCTGAAAAAGGAGATGTTCTCGGCGCGGTTTCGATCGCTCCTCCCCGCGGGACCGACCCAGGTCGTTTCGAACGTGCCAGGTTTTCGATCATCAACCTACTCTATCCCACCGGCCGCACTCGGGCCGATCCAGCGCACCGTGACGAAAATTCTATTCCACGAAGCGATTGAAAAGGCCGCGCAACATCGCACCACCAACAACGCGCTGTTGCGGGATTTCGACCAGTCATGGCGAGTCGATGCCGATTCGTCCGGCGAGGACGCGATCCTGGTTGGAGCGTTGGATACCCAAAAGTCGACCGCCCGCGACGTGATCAAGAACCCGGCGACCGTGACCCGATTGCGAATGGGATCGTTGCCCGGGGATCAGAATTCCGCCGCGGCGGAAGTCCCGGGCGACATGCGGCAGGACACGTTCATTCGCGTTTTTGTCCCAGTCAAAATCAAGAAGTGAGCGATTGTATCATCGCCATGCATGATTGAAAGGTTCTGAGTCATTCCATGATCGAAACCCGCGACTTAACGAAAATGTACGGCGAACTGTACGCCTTGAACCGGCTCACGCTGAAGCTTGAGAAAGGCGACGTGTACGGGTTCATCGGGCCCAACGGCGCCGGTAAAACGACCACGATGCGCATCCTCGCCACATTGCTGAATCCGACCTGGGGCGAGGCCACGGTTTGCGGCTATTCGATCTATAACAATTCGAAGGAGATTCGCCGGCTGATCGGTTACATGCCGGATTTCTTCGGCGTCTATGACGACATGAAAGTGATCGAGTATTTGGAGTTCTTCGCCGCCGCCTACCGCATCAAGGGCCCTGAGCGAAAGCAAAAGTGCGAGCAGGTGCTCGAACTCGTCGATCTCGGCTACAAGCGCGACGCGCTAGTCACCAGCCTCTCGCGCGGCATGACGCAGCGTCTCGGTTTGGCCCGCGTGCTCTTGCACGAGCCGCAGGTCTTGCTGTTGGACGAGCCGGCGTCGGGCCTTGACCCTCGCGCCCGCATCGAAATGCGCGGCTTGCTCAAGGAATTGCGGAGCATGGGCAAGACGATTCTCGTCTCCAGCCATATCCTCCCCGAGCTTGCCGACATTTGCAACAAAATTGGAATTATTGAACGGGGCAAGCTCCTATTTGACGGCGATGTCGAAAGCGCCATTCGCCAGGTCCGCCAGCAGTTGGTTTACCTGGTGACGGTCGCCAACGGGCTGAACGGGACGGCTCAAAGCCACCTGGAGCGGCATCCCGACGTCCAAACCGTCGAGCCGAAAGACAGCGAAGACGTGCTCAAGGTCACGCTCAAAGATGGTGTTAAGGATGGAAGCTTCATTGCCGATCTGTTGGTAAAATCCAATCTGCGCTTGAAAATGTTGAAGGAAGAGGAAATCGACCTGGAAGATGTCTTCATGGGCATCACCAAGGGCATCACGAACTGATTTCATGCTCAACCCGCTTTATTGCCGCGGATGTGGCCAGCGCCTGGAAATCCCGGACGGGTACTCCAAGGCGAAACTGCGCTGTGCGGAGTGCGGGGTTTACACGGATCTGCCCGCGGATCTTCGCGAACAATTGGCGGCCCGACCGGCGCAGAAGTCGGCCGCGGCGCCAGCCGCATTGCCGCTCGACGCGGAGTCCGACGGCGATGCGGATGAAGCTTATCCATTCCTCGACGAGCCGACAGCGCCAAAGCCGGCTGCCATCCCCGCCGCGCCCAAGCCGGCGAAATCGCGCGAGTCGGCTGAAATCCCCGAACGTGAAATCCTCGTGCACGGGACGGAGGAGGATGACCTCAATCCGTATACCGTGCGCGGCGACGCGCCGACGCGCACGTGCCCCGAATGCGACCGCCGCAGCGACGCCCGGTCAACAGTATGCGTGCATTGCGGATTCAACTTCGAAACCAAAGCCAAGGCCAAGCGAGTCTATGAACCGATCCACCGCGAGTGGGAAAGCGGCTGGCCCATCCAAAAACGACTCGCCCTGTTCATGGCGATGCAAATCGTCAATCTCGTGATGCTGGTGGTCAGTCTGTTCAGCGGCTATTCGGTTTGCGCTGTAATCGTGCCCATTCTGATGACGGTCGGATTGCAGGCGTTCCTGGTCGGAACGTTCGAGAAACTCATTCTCACCCGCGATTCGAAAGGCAAGGTCAAACTCACGCGAATCTGTTATTACGCCTTTTTTGCGCGACCGCCGATCAATGTTCGCTGGAAGTCGCACGAAACAGTTTCAATCGTCCAGTCGAACGAGTTTTCCGTGGTTGACTGGGCATTTGTGATCATCCTCCTGGGCTATGGAATATTGCCCGGCGTCTTGTTTTACTGGCTTGTCATTCGGCCCGACAAGTTTACCGTTCATCTGTGCAAGGATCATGGATTCCCCGAAACGGCGCTCTTTCGCACCAAGAACGAAGAGTTGTCCAAGGAAATTCAAACCACGGTCAGTGAAGTAACGCTTCTGCCGATTCAGAAATAACCCCATTCATTTCAAGTGAGCGACGCATGCGCATCCTGGTGACGGGCGGAGCCGGTTATATCGGCAGCCATACGTTGAGACTGTTGCTGAACCATGGCCATGAGGCCTGGGCGTACGACAATCTGTCATTCGGCCATCGGGCGGCCGTACCCCCCGATCGCCTCATCGTCGGCGATCTCAAAGACGTTGACCGACTCGATCACGCCCTCATTATCAATCGCATCGAGGCGGTCGTGCATTTCGCGGCGTATGCCTATGTCGGCGAATCGGTCGCGAACCCCGGCAAGTATTATCAGAACAATCTGGTGAACACGTTGAACCTGATGGAATGCATGCGCCGCAGCGGAATCAGTCGCATAGTCTTTTCCAGCAGTTGCGTGACCTATGGCACGCCCGAAAAAGTACCGATCAATGAGCAGGCGCCGCAGCACCCGATCAATCCATATGGAAATACCAAGCTTGGAATCGAATGGGCGCTGGCGGATTACGCCGCGGCCTACAACTGGGGCTACGCGGCTTTGCGTTACTTCAACGCCGCCGGGGCCAGCAGCGACGCCACGCTCGGCGAGGATCATAATCCGGAAACGCACCTCATCCCGCGCGTGATTTTCGCGGCCACTGGCAAGATTTCGCATTTGGATCTCTTTGGGACTGACTATCCGACCCCCGATGGGACCTGCATTCGCGACTATGTCCATGTCGAGGATTTAGCCGAAGCACATCGCCTGGTGTTGGAGCGATTGCAACCCGGGCGCGGTCTGGCCTACAACGTCGGCACCGGTCGCGGTTCGAGCGTCCGCGAAGTCATTCAAATGGTAGAGGAAGTCTCGGGGTTGAAAGTGCCCGTCCGCGAGGGGCCGCGCCGGCCGGGCGATCCGCCCGAATTGGTCGCGGATGGTTCCAAGATTCGAAACGAATTGGGCTGGTCGCCGCGCTATGGCGACCTTCATTCGATTGTCGATACGGCGTGGAAGTGGCACAAAAGCCATCCGAACGGGTTCGAGTAACTTCCGCTTCGGCCTTCATTAAATAAGTTCGATCGCAAAGGGCTTCAGGGGGAAGAATGTACCCTCGCGACGCGAAGGCTCGATAGCAGTTGGCGGACAAGTTGACTGCGGCCTGCTTTACGCCGACTCAACCCAAGTCGAGATTCAGTCGCGCAAAAAATTGTAAAGTTTGCGACTGCGATGCGAACTGGAACTTTTCACTGGCAATGGTCCGCAAAGCAGCCGGTTATTCTCGGTCCGAAGGGCGAAATTCTTGGCGGGCAACATCGAGTAATCGCGGCACTTCTTGCAGGAATTGATTTAAGAACGGTTCCAGGACAGGTCTACTCGATTGCGATCATTACCGACCAACATTTGATTGGATTGATGTATTGCCGGATGTGCGTTAGCGTAACGATGCGGCTGATGCTGTCCCTCGAGGCATTGAATTATGGGATTTGAATCGTTTCTTGTTCGACTCAGCGGCGGCAATGCGAGCTTTTCGCAGATTGAAACCACGCTGCAACAACTCGAACATGTTGTTCCCCAGGACCAGTCTCTTTCCCAAGAGGGAGAATCGCACTATCGATTTGACGACGGCAATCACATCATCGAAATTGAAATACTTGATAGACCGTCCAGCATTTCATGCCGGTTCACGTTGTGCCATCCGAAGTCAATTGACCGCTGCTTCTTGAACCTCGTGAAGGTGCTGATACAGCGACTTTCATTGCAAGCCGAAATGTGCGATGCTCATGACCCGAATCGCTCGCACATTTACGGTCCAGACGAATTTGGTGAATTCGAACAAGCGACGCTTCGTTGTATTGATTGCGAGCGCCGCCTGTGGATTTCTATGATGGGGCCAGACACCGCTGCCGCTACGACTGCTCAAGCATTTGAACGATTCATACTGCCCCGATGCGAGCCGGTCGTCAATTCGAACCGGTCCGCGTCGTGAGGCGGATGTCAGTGGTCGATTTTCAACTCCGTTAGTATTTCGCCGCGTCGCCTTTCAACCCCATCCCCAGTTCCTTCAGCACCGAAGTCGCGGTGTCGAGCATAAACTTCAATTCGCTGTTGATGGCGATGAACTGCCAGCCCTCGTCAATATACATCTGCGCCTCGCGGGCCGAGAAGGCGTGAACGCCCGCGGCGACTTTGTGCTTCTTGCAGGTCGCGAGAATATGTTGCATCGCTTCCTTGGTGGCTTCGGGGGCAGGCGGCTTGCCGTCTTTCGATCGCATGCTGGCGGCCAGATCATTGGGTCCGACGAAGATCGCGTCGATGCCCGGAACCGAAAAGATCGCGTCGGCGTTGCGGACCGACTCGATATGTTCGCATTGCAATACGATCAGCAATTCGTCGTTCGCCTTGGCGTAGTAGTCGCTTGGGGTGGCGTCGAAGTTGAGGGCGTGGGCGCTGCCGCCAACTGACCGCGTACCCACGGGCGGATATAGCACCGCCGAAACGGCTGCCTCGGCCTCGTGCGCGTGTTCACCATCGGCACGACCACGCCATGGGCGCCGTTGTCCAGTACCCGCTTGATGTGATCGTGGCGATTGCAGGGGACGCGGGCGAGGATGGTGCAGCCGGCGTCGGCGACGGCGCCAAAAATCGCTGACGTCGTTTCCATGCCGACCATGCTGTGCTCGATGTCGACGTTGAGCCAATCGAAACCCGCGCGGGCGAGGAAACGGGCCGCCAGAACATTACCCAACGACAGCCAGGTGCCGACCGACGGCTTACCCTCGCGGAGGGCCCGCTTCACGCGATTCGTGCGCATTCGAATCTCCCTTGCTTGTAACGGCTTCCTGCCAGATTGTTCCATAGACTTCTTTATCAAAAGGCGGGCAGCCGGTGGCGAATTGCCCCTGTTCATTATGTTTTGATCGCATTAACGCGGTGCAAAAACTAAAGGTTCGACAAATGCGTTTGCGGTCCAATTTGCCATGTTCTTGCAATTGCGTCGCGAAGTCCGGCTGCGACAGCGAGCCGCGGCCGACGCCGACGAACGTCACCCGGCCGTCACGAATGTTCGCCGCGCCCGCTGGCGGCATGAATTCCTGCAAATAACTGTAGCCGCTGCCGACGATGGGCAATTCCGGAAATTGCGATTGAATCGCCGCGGTAAGTCGGAAATGGCGATCGACGCCGATCAGCGGATGTTCGGGCGACTCGTAGCCGTCCGGAGGCGGCGTCTCAAACGGCCGAATGATATGCGGCGACGCATACGGATTGCCCATGCTGACGTTGAGCAGTTTGACGCCGAGCTTTTTCATCTCCGCGATCCAATTCAATGGCTCGGACAAATCCGGCTCGAACGGATCTGTTTCCGACGTGCCAAACGCGGTTTGAATCGGTAATTGCCAGGCAGATGGCTCGCCGATGTTCTCGGCGCCTTTTTGGAATGGGATGCCATCGAATACATTCAGCCGAACGCCGATCATCAGGTCGGGGACCTCGGCGTGGATGGCAGTGATGATGTCGCGCGGCAGCCGTGTGCGATTGGCGAGGTCGCCGCCGTAGGGGCCCGACCGCGTCTTGGCGGACAACAACTCGTTCAGTAAATACCGATGGCACTGTTTCACGTCGACAAAATCGAAGCCGATTTTCCTCGCGATTCTCGCTGCGAAAACGTAGTGATCCACAAGACGCGCGAGGTAATCATCGTCGAGAAATCGGCGCGTCCCGGTCGTGCGCGGATCGAGCAGCGGGTCGCGGCAAACAATCAACGGATGCGGGTAAGAATATCGGCCCGAATGCGTCAGTTGCAGGCCGATGAGGAAATCGGAATGATCGCCGAAGGTTCGGCGGTGGGCGTCGCGGCACTCGGAAACGATTGTCGCGAATTCGGGCGCGTTGGCTTCACAGATCCAGAGTTGCCGCGGCGTGGCGCGCCCTTCCTCGACGACGGCCGCGGCTTCGCCCCAGATCAATTTGGCGCCGCCGGCGCCGAACCGGCGATATCGGCGATAGGTCAGTTCGCCGGGCTTGCCGTCGCGCGTGCCGTCGCAACCCTCCATGGGCTGGATGCAAAGGGAATTGTCGATTTTGAATCGCCCCACTTGAACCGGGCGGAACAACGGCGAGAGGTCGTCGCTGAAACGAAGATCGGTCCCGAGTCGCGAGTTCTCGGCGACGATGTCCGCCAGCGAGTGATACTTGAAAAAGCGTGCCACGGTGGAAGATGGTATGGCTGGTTGGGTCGAATTCAACGTTGATGCCGGAACAAAGTCGCCATCACGCGGAGCGCGATGGCGACATTGATGCATGAGAGCTTTCAGGACGTGATGGCATTTTGCGAGCGACCTGAAATGTGCGATCCGCGGGACCTTTCGTTTCTAGCCGCGGGGGACTACGATACTCGATAAACCGCAAGCAGACTGGAGATCATTTCGATGCGCATCGATCTGTACGGCCTTGGTTTTGATACCCCCGTCGTGCATTTCTACCTCTGGTCGCCCTGGCGCGCCTCGTTGCTGGAAACGAGGCTCTTTGAGGCGGTTGTCAAAGCCGCGGGCGCCGCCGCCGAGAAGCGGCCCGATGAGATTCGCGTGGCGGCGCCGGACCCAAAGACCTGGCGGCACGCCGTGCAGGCGGTCGCGCGAGTGATGAAGGGCTGGCAGGAGGAAGCCGACCCGGGAAATGAAAAGCGCTCCTGGTGCTGGCTGCTCGAGGCCGATACCGACGCCGACGGCTACGATCATTACAACGAACGAGCCAATTTCTGGGGATTCTTGCGCGTCAGCGTCGATCGTGGCAATCCAGGCGAAATTGAGAAGGGCGAGGACTTCGATCTCGAAAGCTTTGGCTTTTCAGTCGGCGGCGTACACGAGTAGGAGCAAAAGGCCTATTGCGAATCGAGCCGTGCCTGATATGTCCTTCCTCCTTGAAATCAAAACCGAAAGGAGGGAGACCATGAGCACGGCTGTCACCTGCCGCGGCTGCAAGATGCCGGTGCCGCTCGAAGCCAAGATTTGTTATTGGTGCAAATGTCCCGAACCGACCTGCAACATCTCTCACGTCGTTCCCGAAACCTCGCATCCTTCCGAAACCGCCGAATCCTCGTCGTCCCATCGGCCGGCCGCACAACCGTCGCGATCCTGGCTGAATGCCCTGAAGCATGGGCTCTTTGGCTGGCTGGGGTCACAGTCGCTCGCCGGCAAGCCCGGCGATGCCGCGCGGCCCAGGTCCGGAGTCGGATCCTCTATTTGAGAACCCGAAAATCCATTTGGCGGCGATTGACCTCCACGCGGGCGACCTCCACGCGGATCCGATCGCCGAGGCGGAAGCGCCGCTTCGTGCGCCGGCCCTGAAGCGTGTGCGAATCCTCATCGTAGTAGTAGTAATCGTCGCTCAGCGAACTGATGTGAACCAATCCCTCGACGGGGAATTGCTCGGCCTGCGCGAAGAAGCCGTAGTCGGCGACGCCGGTGATGATCGCCGGCATTTTCGAACCAATTCGCTCGCTCATATACATCAAGAGTTTGAGCTTAATCAACTCGCGCTCGGCGGTTTCGGCCCGGCGTTCGGTCCGGCTGCAATGATCGCCGAGCGCTTCCAACTCGGTGTCGTCGCTGGCGACTTTTCTCGACTTGAGCCAACGGTCGAGCAATCGATGGACGGTCAAATCCGGATAACGGCGAATCGGCGAGGTGAAGTGGCAATAGTCCTGGCTGGCAAGCGCATAATGGCCCTCATCCTTTGGGCTATAGACCGCCTGTTTCAGGCTGCGCAGCAACGCGAAATGCACGGCGAAGCGTTCCGGTTCGCTTCGCGCTCTCCTCGAGCACACGCTGGAGAGCGAAGCGGTCGCGATCGAGATCGACGCGATAGCCCAAGAGGCGGGCGAACTCGGCGAAGCGCTGCAGCTTGGTCGGATCGGGCGCCGGATGCACCCGGCGAAGAAAGGCGATGTCCAGATCATCGAGTTGGCCGGCGACCGCCTCGTTGGCCGCAAGCATGAACTCTTCGATCATTTGATGGCTAATGTCGTGGCTGGCGAAATGGGCGCCGACCACCCGGCCGTCGTCGTCAAATTCCAGTTCGGCTTCGGGCAGGTCAAGTTCCAGCGCGCCGCGTTGCGCCGCCGGTGCGCTGGATCAACGCGAACTCGCGCATTCGCAGCAGCATGGCAACGATCTCGTCGCTCGGCGGCGCGGTTCGGCGCGAATGAGCATGGCCGGCTTTGGAATTGCCCGCATGCTTATAATGCGATTCGGGCTTCGGATCATGGCCTTTCTTGGCGTTCGATTCCCGCACGGGATGTTGGGCCAGAATTTCGGAGACTTCCTCGTAGGCGAATCGCCGTTTGTTGCGAATCACGCCGTTGGCGAAACGCGCATGGAGCCGCTGTCCGCCTGGGCCGAATTCGATAATGGCGCTTTTCACGAAGCGCGTCTTGTCCTGCTGCAAACTGGCCAGACCGTTCGAAATCAATTCGGGGAACATGGGCAAGACACGCCGCGGGAGATAGACGCTGGTGCCGCGTTTGCGTGCCTCGCGATCGAGGCTGCCGCCTAGGGGCACGAAATGGCCGACATCGGCGATATGGACGCTCAAGAGCCAGTGCCCGGTGCTGGAATCGTGCGTCAGCGAAACGGCGTCATCAAAGTCATGGGCGCTGACCGGATCGATTGTGATGGTGAGATCGCCGGTAAAATCTTCGCGGCCATTTCGATTGTTTTCGTCAAAAAGGCTGGCCATCTCGCGAGCCTCTTCGAGCACGTCCGGCGGAAACTCATCGGGCAAGCCGAATGCGCGAATGATCGAGAGCGTGTCCACGCCCGGCTTGCCGCGCGGGCCGAGGATCTCGGTGATGACTCCCTCGCCACGGTCACCGGCGGCCGGAAACTTCACCATCTCGAAGACGACCACGTCGCCGGTCCGCGCTCCCTTGGCGCCGGGGTCGCCCACCGAAATACTGTGACTGAACACGGTGCCATCGACGCGGACGGCGCCCTCGCCGTCGCGCTCGAAATAGGTGCCGACAAATTGGCTGGTCGCCCGTTCGAGGATGCGCGTGATGACGCCGGTGGGCCGGCCGCCGGTCGCTGGTTTGCGCGTCAGGCGGACCATCACCTCGTCGCCGGTGGCGGCATCTTGTGATTCATGCTCGCGGATGCGGATTTCCGGCCCGGTTTTGCTTCGAACAAAACCGTCGCCGTCGGAGGTGCGGTGGAAGATGCCAATCACCGTGCCGTGTGGGCCAACCAAGCGCAGCGTGTGATTGCGGCCGAATTCGATTCGGCCCTGCTTTTCCAGAGTTCGCAGGGCGTGCCGCAGTTCCGGCAGGTTGGCCTTGGTCAGTCCCAGCCGCTGCGCGAGAATTTTGGTTTTGACGGGCGAGTAGCCCTTGGCGGACAGGGCCGCGAGAATCTTGGACTGCAGTTCGGAGGATTTGGTGCTCATCCCTCAAAGTCCAGGGCTTGGGAATGGTTGGATCCCGGGCTGAAGCCGCCCTTGTAAAGTCGGCGGTTCATCGCCGGGTTGTAGGGGGTCCAGGCCGCCAGCGAATTCTGATCCTCGCGGATATCGCGAAGGAACGAATGCACCTTGGCGTCGAGATTATCGATATGGTGTAGGGCAATCGCTTCCGGCGTCATGGGGAGAACCGGACTGCCGAACGCCAGTTCGCCGTGATGCGAAACGATCATGTGCTTGAGCCGCCAGAGCAACTCGCGCGGGAACGTCTCGCCGGTGAGTTCCGGCACCTTCGCCACCTTTTCGGAAAGGATTTCCACGCCGATGGCGATATGGCCGACGAGCTGCCCTTCGTCGGTGTAGGCGAAGACCCGACCGCAACTCAGTTCGCGGGTCTTGCCAATATCATGAAGGAAAATTCCCATCAGCAGCAGATCGCGATCGAGCCCCGGATAAAGCGGCGCGACCCGATCGCCGGTTTCGAGTAAGTTGGCGACATGTTCGAGCAAGCCGCCCACGTAGGCGTGATGATTGCGGACGCCGGCCGGGACCTGCGATAGCGCGCACATCACTTCGGCATCGATGAAGAAGCATTCGGCCAGCGCTTTCAAATGGGGATTGTCGAGCTTGCGCAGCACGCCGCGGACCTTGTCGAGCAATTTGCCGATGTCCTGTTCGGTATGCGGCAGGAAGTCGGTGAGTTCGACTTTTTGCGGTTCGTGCTTTTCGAAGTGCGTGAGGATGAGTTGAAGCGCGCCCTGAAACGTCTGGACTTTGCCGCGCACGAGCAGGAAATCGCCGGGCTCGAACGAGCGAAATTGGGCGTCGCTGGAGTTCCAGAGGCGGGCGTTGATCACGCCGGAGCGATCGCGCAAGTCCATTTGGATGTATAAATTGCCGTTGCGATTGGCTCGGAGTTGCTTGTCCGCAACGAGGTATACGTCCTCCAAAACTTCACCGTCCGCGAGTTCCTTCACGAAGCGCCGACTCATGATTCCTCAATTCTTCTGTTTCTCGTTACTGGGGCGGGAAAATGGCACGCGACATTCTCCCTCGCTGCATGGGACCAAGCGAAAGCGGTTGCGGGCGATCCACCGGTACGCTCTTTTTCCGATTGCCGGTACGCCCGGCAAGTAGAGGCCGGGCGCGATCGGCATCAGCAAGGGCAACCGCCATGCCATCCAGCGGAACGCCTCGAATCCTACACGCACGCGGCGGCCATCCGGCAAGATCAGATGCATCTGCTCAAGGAGCCGCGCCGGGCCGAGCGCGGGCAGGGCGTTCGCTGTCCGGGCGTTCTCAAACCGCAGCCGCCGCAACCAGTCCAGACGTTTTAGGAGGGCCACGGATTTGAGGCAAAGCGGACATTCGCCATCATACAGGACGACCGCCATGCCAAGATGCTCAAAATGCTGATGGCTCATCATTCGCGCCCCGACCTGTCCGGGCCAAGCGCATCCGTGCAATTTTATGCTCAGCCACGGCCTCTGGAATGGATTCCGCGTCTCTATCCTTTCTAACCGGCGGGTCAGCCGCTACGATAACGCCACACGGACGGCCGAAAGTCGGCGGCGAGGGATTGCGGCCCATGAAATCGTGCGAATGGAAAGGGTGGGCGTTCATTCATGGCGGCGACCCGCAAGATTCTGGCCTTCGACCTGGGAGCGGAAAGCGGCCGCGGCGTCCTGGGCCGGTTTGATGGCCAGCGGCTGCAGTTGCAGGAAATCCATCGCTTTCAAAACACGCCGGCCGCGACGCTCGAAACGCTTCACTGGGATGTCCTTCACCTTTACAACGAAATCATCGTGGGACTGCGAAAAGCGGCGCAGCAATTTGGCGGCATCGACAGCGTGGGAATCGACACCTGGGGCGTGGACTTCGCGTTGCTTGGCCGCGGCGGGATTCTTCTCGGGAATCCGCGCCACTATCGCGATCCGCACACCGAAGCCGCCATGGAGTTGGCGTTTCAGAAGGTGCCGCGGGAGGAACTGTTCGCTCGCACCGGCATTCAGTTCATGCGCTTCAATTCGCTGTTCCAACTCGTCGCCATGCAGCGTGATCGCTCGCCGTTGCTCGACATGGCCGAATCGCTTCTGTTTATTCCGGATCTGTTTCATTACCTACTCACCGGCATTCGAGCCAACGAATATACCGACGCCAGCACCAGCCAGATGCTCGATCCGGTCAAGCGAAATTGGGATTACGAATTGATCAGTCGCTTCGGAATCCCGACACGACTATTGGGCTCGATCGCGATGCCGGGGACGGTGCTGGGCCCGTTGCGGGTCCGGATCTGCTCGGAGACGGGGTTGTCGCCGGTGCCGGTGATCCTGCCGGCGACGCACGACACGGCGGCGGCGGTGGCCGCGGCGCCGGCACGCGGTTCGAATTGGGCCTTTATCAGTTCCGGAACCTGGTCGCTGATGGGCGCCGAACTCGATCAGCCGCTGGTCAACGAACATGTTCGCGCCGCCAACTTCACCAACGAAGGCGGCGTCGGCGGCACGATTCGATTTCTGAAAAACATCGCCGGATTATGGCTCGTGCAGGAATGCCGCCGCGCCTGGGAACGCGCCGGCTTGAATTTCAGCTACGATGAATTGGTGGCCATGGCCGAGAAAGCCCCGCCGTTTGTCAGCCTGATCGATCCGGACGACGCGGCGTTCATGTTGCCGCAGAATATGCCGGCGGCGCTGGCGGAGTTTTGCACCCGCACCGGCCAGCCGGCGCCGAGCGAGCCGGGGGCCGTGATCCGATGCGCGTTGGAAAGCCTCGCCTTGCGTTATCACTGGGTGCTCGAAAAACTGGAATCGCTGACGGGACGAACACTCGACACGATCCATGTGGTGGGGGGCGGAAGCCAAAACGCGCTGCTGTGCCAATTGACCGCCGACGCCTGCAATCGGCCGGTCCTCGCGGGGCCGGTGGAGGCCACGGCGATCGGCAATCTTCTGGTGCAGGCGATTGGATTGAAGCTGGTCGGGTCGCTCGCCGAGGGCCGCGAGGTGGTGCGGCAGTCGAGTGATCTGAAGCGTTATGAACCGCGGCAGCCGGACGTATGGAGCGAGCCCTATCAGCGTTTCCTGGCGTTCCCCAAATAAACTTTGGACCGCGATGGACGTGCGAGCGTTCCCAGCGGAGGTCTGATGGCGTCTTCCGAATCCAAGCCTGTCACCGTGCCGGACTTTTCCTCCGCGCGATCGCGCGGCGTCAAGCTGACGATGCTGACGGCTTATGACTACACGACCGCCCGGATTATCGATTCGGCCGGCGTGGACAGCATTCTGGTTGGCGATTCGCTTGGCATGGTGGTTCAGGGCCATTCAAACAGCCTGCCGGTGAAATTGGAAGACGTGCTTTACCATTGCCGCTGCGTGGCGCGAGCGGTTCGCCGCGCACTGCTGATCGCCGACATGCCGTTTATGACCTACCAGGTCAGTCCCGAACAGGCGGCGGCCAACGCCGGGCGCCTGATGCAGGAGGGCGGGGCCCACGCGGTGAAGCTCGAAGGCGGCGTGCGCATGGCCAAGGCTGTCGAGGCGATTGCCCGGGCCGATATCCCGGTCATTGGACATGTCGGCTTGACGCCACAGTCGGTTCGGCGCGTGGGCGGTTTCCGGGTACAGCGCGATGAACAGCACATCATGGAGGACGCGCACGCCGTGGCGGACGCCGGGGCGTTCGCGGTAGTGCTGGAGTGCGTGCCCGCGGAGGTTGCGGCGAAAGTGACCGCGAGTTTGCCCATTCCGACCATCGGCATTGGCGCGGGCGAGGCTTGCGACGGGCAAGTTTTGGTGCTGCCCGATATGCTTGGGATGTTCGAGGATTTCCGGCCGAAGTTCGTGAAACGGTACGCGGAACTGGGCGACGCGATCCGCGCCGCCGTGCGGCAATATTGCGCCGAGGTTCAGTCGGGGAAGTTCCCGGGCGAAGAGCATCGCTTCAAATGAAGACGCCTGGACGAAAGAATATTCGTCCAGGCGTTCGAATCTGCATCAATGCTAGTTCTTGATCGCTCCGCCCTGCGGTCTGCCGCCGGACTCGCCCATCGGCAGTTGAGCTTCGCCTTCGATATAAACGCGGCTGACAAATCGCTTGGCGAGCGCTTCTTTGTCGCCGTGCTTGAGTCGGACCAGGTGCAGTTTGACGATCATGCCGGGTTTCAAATCGTCGGTGCTTGCTTCATAGCCCGGCAGGTTGCCTTTCCCCTTGAGCTTGTTCAGTTCCTCGCGCGTGTAGGGAATTTTTCGCCCCTTTTCGTCTTTCTTGGGCGGCAGCTTGATCAGCCGAATCCTGGCGTCGGCGGTCAACTGGAAGTCGATATCCTTATTTGTCTCTTTCAAGGTCGGACGGCGATTGTTGCCTTTTCCACTTTGCAGCCCCAGTTGCGGCACGCGGAGACTGACACTGTCGCTTTCGGCTTTGGCGAGAATTCCCGTGACATCGCCCACGGAAAGGTATTCGCCCGCGGCCGGCGCCTTCGTGTCGGAGCCTTTCTTTTCTTTTTTGTCGTTTTTGTCGGCGGAAGTCGCCGGCGACGCGGCAACGGCGAACATCACAATCGCGATGCCGATTCGAAAATGCGAAAACATTGGAAACCTCGCTAGGCAATGAAAACAGCGCAATCATACGCAAATTGAAGCGCAGACGCCATTTATATTTTCATGCTATTGGACGGACCGGCTGCAGGCGCAGTTCCACGAAGCCAATCCGCGCGAGGTTGGCATCGGAAAAATGATCAGAATTACACGTCGAGCGCGTCTGCCGAAGGATGAGGCGAGTTGTGGATCGGCGTGTTAGGCGGCCTGCAAAGGCTCCGGCCTGCACGCCGATTTCGCGATCGGCTGGTTATCGAATTGTTCCATTCAGTAGACTCGGGGCTTGCGGCAAATTGGTTGTGCCCGGGAGAGTCGTTGTCGGCAATTGCGGCGAGGGAAGCATTGGTTGCGGCTGCTGGTGTCGAGAGAACCAATGGCCAAAGCCATGATGATGATGGCCCGGCATATTGGGCTGGCTGGGCTGCGTGAACGGAAGGATTGAGGCCAGGGTGTTGTATAGTTGATCGAAATAGGATCCCTGGGTCTGCGGACCGCGGTAGACCGGGAGTGGCGCCGCCAGATTCTTGGTCGTGTCGACGGGAACAAAGGTAAGTCCGCCGCTACTTTGAGCATGCGATTGCGTCGCGACGCCAAGGAACGCCGCGGCCGCCAGAGCCAATCCCCATTTGTACATATTTTCCCCCTTGAGCCGGCTTGCCGCCGGCGCACCTCGTGCGAAAAGAATGGAAGGGGTGCGGAGATAGCCGCACCGGCAAATCCTGTCAAGAGGGAAAAATCCGCGATTTCGGGATCACTTCGACGCCATGGATTTCATCATCGCTTCCATGCGTTGCGTCATTTCTTCCGGCGGCACATCCTCAATATGAGTTGCGACGGTCCAAACATGGCCGAATGGATCGGCGAGCGTGCCCGAGCGGTCGCCGTAGAATTGGTCTTTCACCGGGCGCGTGACGGTGGCCCCGGCTTTCACCGCGGCGTCAAAGCGCTGGTCCACATTTTCGACATAAATCATGAGGCTCACGGGAGTGCCGCCGAGCGATTGCGGGCTGAAGTATTTCATTTCCGGCATCTCGTCGGCGAGCATGACGGGCGAATCGCCGATTTTGATTTCGGCGTGCCCGATTCGACCGTTCGGATCCGCCATGCGAAACAGTTCGACGGCGCCAAAAGCGGTCTTGTAAAACTCCAGCGCCTTGACCGCGCCGTTAATAATGAGGTACGGCGTGACGGAATGATAACCTTGGGGAATCGGTTTGACGGCCATGAGCGTTTCTCCAGAGTGAAAATAGGGCGAGCGGGTTGATAGTGTTCTAAGGTATACTATCCGGTCGGCAAAATCAACTGAGGAACGCCGGGGCCGAAAACTTTCCGACATTTCAGCTCAATACGCACCCTTCGACTCGCAGTTTGCTTGAAATGCGCATGAGGCGAGCAAGCATGCAAATCAGACAAACGAAATTGGAAATGAAGTCGGATGGCGGCGGCGAATACCGCGTGCCGCAAGCCGATTTCGCCGACCCAAAAAGCCGTGTTGACGGATTTTGCCAAAGCGAATACGATTCGCCCGCCCAACGGAACTCTCAACACCTTCGGACCCGGATCGGCGCATCGCGGATCCCGTTCCTCCGCCGTCTTCGCTCAGTCGGCGGGCTGGCGGCATGGTTGCCCACATTTGGGTGGAATGGATTCTCTGGCCTTCGAGCGGACATGACAAAAGTCGTCGAACAACGCAAGTCCGGAATTGAGCCGGCGGCAATCCCCGTGCTCGCGGTCGTGGTGGCCGTGGCGGGTTGGACCTTTTGGCCGACTCTTCGTGAGCTTGCCGACAAATGGTTTCACGACGCCGGCTATTCTCATGGCGTGCTGGTGCCGTTTTTCGCTGGATATCTGCTCTGGCTGCGGCGCGATCAGTTGCACTTCGGCAAGCCAGCCTGGGGCATTGGACTGAGCATGCTTGCGGTCGTCGCCATTCTTCGCGTGGCCGGCGGCGTGTTCATCTTTAGCTGGACCGACATGCTTGCCCTGCTTCCCTGCATTGCCGCGGTGGTCGCCCTGTTTGGCGGCAAGCCGGCGCTGAAAGCAAGTTGGCCCGCGATCGCGTTTCTCTTTTTCATGATCCCGTTGCCGTACAAGTTGGAAGTGGCCCTGGGCGGCCCGCTGCAGACGCTGGCGGCGCCGGGCAGCGCTTTCATGCTGCAGGTGCTCGGCCAACCCGCCGTCCGCGAAGGCAACACCATCATGGTCAACGACGTGAAACTCGGCATCGTCGAGGCCTGCAGCGGCTTGCGAATGCTGGTGACCTTCTTCACCTTCTCGACCGGCGTCGCCATCCTCATTCGCAAACCGATGCTGGAGCGCGCCTGCATCGTGCTGAGCGCGGTGCCGATCGCGCTGCTCACCAACATCATGCGGATCACGGCGACCGGCGTGATGTACCAGGTCAATCGGAACTTCGCCCAAGTGTTCTTTCACGACCTGGCCGGCTGGTTCATGATGCCGGTCTGCCTGGCGTTCCTGGGTCTGGAATTGTGGATCCTGAATCGAATGATCATTGAAACGCGGAAAGCGCGGCCCGCGCTGTTGCCCTTGCGTTAACGCCCCTTGCTCAAGGAAGAGCCAACATGATCCCCGTACCTGCTCCCCAAGACACTCCTGCATCGGCGACGGAGCCGAACCATCAATCGCTTCGACTGGTCGGCCGCCGGCCAATTCCGCGACCGGCCGCGGAGAGCGACTCGCCGTTCGAAATCCAGCGCGTCATCGGAGCGTTGAAATATCACTGGTTTTTATTCGTGGTGATCGGCGGCCTCGCGGCTGCAGGCCTCGGCGCCGCGGCCTACATGCTCGTTCCCGCCAAGTACACGACCTATTCGATTGTGCGCGTCTCCGCCAGCGATTCCGGCGTGCTCAGCAGCAATCAGTCGAATTATCGCAACGAATTCTTGACGTTCGTGAAAACTCAGGCCGACGCGCTCAAGAGCGAGTTCGTGCTCAAGGCGGCGCTTCGCGACAGCAAGATCGCCAACACGCCGACGCTCGCCGACGTGGACGACAAAGTTCGGTGGCTGACGGAGAACATCCAGGTCGAATACTCCGAGCATTCGGAAGTGATGAAGATCGTCATGGTCGGCGAGTATCCGAAGGATCTCGCGGACATCATCAACGCGGTGCAAGCCGCCTATATGAAGGAAGTGGTGCTGGTCGATCAATTGAGAAAGAAATCGACGCTCGACACGCTGGAGAACAGTCGCAAGCAGTTGGCCGACCGCCTGACCAACCTGAAGAAGATTCTGGAAGCGAAGCAAAAGCAGACGCTGCCGTTGGTTTCGTCGGGCGTTCAGCAGGCGATGATGACCGAGCAATCGGCGAAGGCCCATGTCGGGGTTGCCGAATTCGCCCAGATCAATCGCGAACTGCGCAAGGCCGACATCGACTTTACGATGGCCGTCGAACGGGAGAAACAACTGCGGGCTCGGCTCGACAAGGCCGACACCGTCGAGATCGCCGAGCCCGAACTTGAGGCCGCCCTCGAACGCGACCCGGAATTCAAGGACTTGACGTTTCGAGTCGAGAAAGCAAAGCAGTTTGCCCAGTCCATGACGAACGTCTATGCGAATCCCGCGCACCCGGATGTCCGGAATGCTCGTGAAAAACTGGTGACGGCACAAACGGCAGTCGAGGATTATCGCCGCAAACGCAAGACCGATTTGAGCCGCGAGCTTCAGCAATTCAACAAGCGGCAGCTTCAGGACGCGCTGGAGAAGTCGAGCGGGGAAGTGCAAGCTCGCATTCTGCTGCGGCAAACCGTGAAGCGGCAACTCGAGACGATGCCGCCTCCGGGCAAGGACACCATGGCCGGCGTGAAGGAAAAATCGCCGACCGATTACGACACCGATGAAAGCGGGCTCGTCTACGCCATCGGCATTTACGAGGAAGTGCTGAAGAAACTGAACGTGATGTCGGTCGATCAGCAGAATGCCCAGCCGCGCGTCACCGAATGGCAAAAGGCGTCGATCCCGATCAAGAAGGAAATCAAGAAGCAACTGATCGGGACCGGGTTCGCCGGGCTGCTGGGATTCATGCTGGTGGGCGCCTGCATCACGATGTACGAAGGCCGCGTCAGGCGACTTTATGGTTCAAAGGATCTTGCCCACAATCCCGCGTTGAACTTGCTTGGCGTGCTGCCGGAAATGAGTTTGGCGGATGCGGCCGCCGCGGTTACCGACGCGCGGGGGCTGAACGCCGATCCGTTTATGGAAGCCGTGGAGAAAGTCCGGCTGATGCTCGGGCGCGCGTTCCGCGGCAAGCATGCCCAGTCGATTCTGATCGGCAGCGCCGATTCCGGCGAGGGCAAGACCACGCTGGCCGGCCACCTGGCGATCAGCCTCACCAAAGCCGACAAGAAAACGATCCTGGTGGACGCGAATCTTCGCGCCCCGGGCCTACACGAACACTTGGGATTGCCCGCCGCGCCCGGAATCTGCGAAGTTCTCCGCGGCGAACAAGGCGTGCCCGATGTCGTGCAGCCGACCGCGATCAATAATCTTTCGTTCCTGTCCGCCGGGACCTGGAACGCGGAGGCCCAGCAAGGCTTGGGCCGCGACCGCTTCGCCCGCATTCTCGATCGGCTGCGGCTGGAATTCGATTACATCATCATCGATTCGCATGCCTTTTCCCCCGTCGCGGATTCCTTCTTGATCGGCCAGCATTGCGACGCAATCGTCGTGTGCGCCGAAAGTACGTCAGCCGCAAGCCGCTGGTGGAACAAAACTATCAGCGGGTTTGCGAACTGGGCGTGCCGCACACCGGTCTGATTTTCCTGGGTGAATCGAAATGACGTTCTTACGCGTGGGAATCACGATGAAATCAATCCTGAGCGCGGCCATGATTGTCGGCGTATTGCTGGGCGTCGGCGTTTATCACGGTTTGGCGACCGACCGCTGGTCCGACCCGGTCGCCGACGAGGATTTCGGCAAGCGCTTCGCCACGATGAAAAACCAGTTCGGCGACTGGGTGGGCGAACGGCTGCCGCGCCAGGCGGACGACGACAGCAAGACCGCCGTGATCAACACCCGGTTCACCAATCGATCCAATGGGCGTTGGGTGATTACCTCGCTGACCTCGGGCCGCGCCGGGCGGGTGTCGGTTCATAATCCCGAACATTGCTACCTGGGCAACGGCTACAAGATCGCCGACGCCATTCGCGAGGAAACACTGACTCTTCCGGGCGGCGAGTCGGCGAAGTTTTGGACCGGCCATTTCCAGAAGAAAAAGCCCACCGGCATGGAATCGATCCGGATTTACTGGGGCTGGACGGCGGATGGGCAATGGCAGGCGCCGACTTATCCGCGGCTCTTTTTCGCCGCCAAGCCACGCCTGCACAAGCTGTATCTGATCCACCCCGTATCGCTCAACGGAAGCAACGACGACTCCGCGCCGTATCGGGAGTTCATGACCCAATACATCTCTGAGTTGAATCGCCAAATCGGACCGTGACTTGTCTCTGGACGCTCGTCTGGGGGCAGCAACCTCATCAACGGAACAGGATGATGAAATCGCAAACCGCGTTCAAGAATGAGGCCGCTATTCGCCGCAAAAAGTTATATAAACCGACCGGGCGCGAGGGAGCCTATCTGCCAGTTTCGGCGGAGATGCACCACTCGGCCGACGTGGCGACGGCCAAACGATATTTTCGAGTCAAGCGAGCATTCGACGTTGTGATCTCGGCGTCGCTGTTCGCGGCGACCATGCCGATCATGCTGTTGGCGGGCCTGCTCATTCGAGCCACCTCGAAGGGCCCGGCGGTCTATGTCCAGACGCGTCTGGGCCGCGGCGGTAAGCCGTTTCGAATCTATAAATTGCGCACCATGATCGACAACTGCGAATCGCTGACCGGCCCGCGCTGGGCGATGCCGGGCGACCCGCGCGTTACCACGGTCGGCGCTTTTCTGCGCGCCACGCATATCGACGAATTGCCCCAATTGTGGAACGTCATTCGCGGCGACATGAGCCTGATCGGGCCGCGCCCGGAACGGCCTGAAATCATCGAAAGCCTGGAAAAGCATTTGAATGATTACGGCGACCGGCACTCGGTGTTGCCCGGAATCACCGGGCTGGCGCAGGTGCAATTGCCGCCCGACACCGATCTGTCGAATGTCGCCGACAAGCTCGTGCTCGACAAGGCTTATATTCATCATCTCGGACCAATGCTCGATTTGCGCATCGCGTTTTGCACCGCGATTCGAGCGATCGGCTTGCGGCCAAATCATGTCCGGCCGTTGCTTCGCGACGCGATCCCGGAGGATTTCGCCCCCGGCGCCGCGATCGAGCGGTATGACAGCCGCAAGACGGCCTGAGCGACGGAGATTGGCATGGACGCCAGGTCTCTACCGTTTGTGACGGTGATCGTGCCGGTGCGCAATGAAGCCGCCTGCATCGAGCGGACGCTGTGTCGCCTGACGGCGCAAAACTACGATCCGTGCCGATTCGAAATCATTGTCGCGGACGGTCGATCGACCGATCAAACGGTTCCAGTCGTCCGTCGGATGCAGGCGAAACATTCCAACATTCGCTTGCTTTACAATCCGAGGCGATTGTCGAGCGCCGCCCGGAATTTGGGCGTTCGCCATGGCCGCGGCGACTTGTTCATTATCGTG
Organism: uncultured Gemmataceae bacterium; assembly: GCA_963815035.1. Classification (GTDB taxonomy): domain Bacteria; phylum Planctomycetota; class Planctomycetia; order Gemmatales; family Gemmataceae; genus JBGQCZ01. Next base: position 122,871 of record CAWFFC010000021.1, on the reverse strand, counting down.
GACGGCCATTGCGACATCGCGGATGTGAATTACCTGAAAAAAATGGTCTCGGCGTTCCAGCGCAGTGGGGCCGATTGCCTGGGCCGACCGCAGCCGTTGGAGATCGAATGCCCATCGAGTTTGCAGCAGGCCATCGGGCTCGCCAGAAGCTCATGGCTGGGCCACAATCCCAGTTCGTTCATTTTTTCGTCAAGCGAGCAGTTTGTCGACGCGAGCAGCGTGGCCGTCGCCTATCGACGCGAAGTCTTTGAACGCGTGGGCTTCTTTGACGAACGCTTTGACGCCTGCGAGGATGTCGAACTCAATACGCGAATCGACGCGGCGAATTTGAAGTGCTGGTTCACACCGGACATCGTCGTGCATTATCATCCGCGATCGTCGCTGAAGGGATTGGCCTATCAGATGAGCCGATATGGGCGTGGGCGCTTGCGGCTAGGCTGGAAACATCCGAAGTCATTGACCGCGCCGCGCTGGCCCCGATGAGCTTCTTGGTTGGAATGATGATCTGCGGGATTCTTGGGTTCTTGCACCCGATTTTCGCGATTGCGTTTGGCCTGGGGTTGCTGTCGTACTTGGCGGCGATTTTCCTGGCCATGGTTCCGCTCGCGTTAAAGCAGGGCCATTGGAAAGCGAAAGTGACATTGCCCTTGGTTTTCATGGCCGTGCATGCGGGTTTCGCTTGGGGCAGCGCGAGAATTGGCGCGGCAACTTCGGCGAATGATTGCGTTAGGATTTGGATTAAAAAAGTAGCCATCACGCTCCGCGTGATGAGCCCAACTCGGAACCGAGAAGTGCGTTGAGCATGTCGGCAGAAGCGTGAATGGTTTGGGCTCATCACGCGGAGCGTGATGGCTACGCTGGGCTCATCACGCCGGCCCGACGCTGTACCTCCGCCTGGCCGAGGCGATGGCACCAGTCGCCAAATGATTCGCCATCGCCGCGAGCCGAGCGGAAATCTCGCAGCAGTCCCGCGAGCAGCGGCACGATTTCCGCACGCGGAACGAGGTCCTTCAGCATGAAATTCAATCGCGTGCCGAGCACGTGGCCGCCGACGAAGAGCGTGTACTTGTCGCCGCTGCGGCCGACGATGCCGATGTCGCTCTGATACGGGCGAACGCAGCCATTGGGGCAGCCGGTCATTCGCACGGCGATTTTTTCGTCGCGTAAGCCTAGTTCCGCGAGCAATGATTCGAATTCGTCAACGATGCCGGGCAGCGTGCGTTCGGCCTCGGAGAGGGCGAGGCCGCAGGTGGGGATCGCCGGGCAGGCCATGCTGTATTGCTGCACCAGCGAGATGCGATCCTCCCGGACGATGCCGTATTCCTGCAAGAGGCGGTCAATTTCCGGCCGGTCGGCGGCATTCAAATCGCGGAGCAACAAATCCTGCTGCGGCGTGATGCTGAGGTTCGGGCGAAACTTCGAAACGATTGCTCGCAGCCCTTTTCGCAAGCGCATCGAGCCATCATCCCGGACGCGGCCGTTCTCGACGCTGACCCCCAGGCAAATTTTTCCATCGCCTTGCGACTTCCAGCCCAGATGCAGGTCAAAACCGGTGATTTCTGCGGGTTTGGGCAGAACCAGTTTGAATGGCAGATAGTTCGCAAGTGTCTCGCGGAACCGCTCGACGCCCCAGTCGTGGACGAGATACTTGATGCGGGCGCGTTTGCGTTCGCCGCGATTGCCGTGGTCGCGGAACAGTTTCACCGCGGCCTCGGCGGTCTCCACCACTTTGTCGGATTCGATCGAGCAGATGTCGCGGCCGACAAAGGGAAAGGTGTTGGCGTTGCCGTGCGTCATGCCCATGCCGCCGCCGATCAGCACGTTGTAGCCAATGATTTGCTCGCGCTCGACCAGGGCGAGAAAGCCAAGATCCTGGGCGTAGACATCGATGCAATTGTCGTCGGTGAGCCCGAGCCCGGTCTTGAATTTTCGCGGCAGGTAGATTTTGCCGTAAATCGGTTCCGGGTCATTGCCGGAGTTCTCGAATTTTTCGCCATTCAGCCAGATTTCGTGATATGCGCGGGTGCGCGGGGCCAGGTGCTCGGCGATGCGATTGGCGTTGCGCTGCAGTTCCTGGCGAATCGGGTCGAACGCCGCCGGGCACGACATGACGTTGCGCTCGACGTCGCCGCAGGCGCCGAGCGTGGTCAGCAGACAATCGTTGATGCCCTTAAGGGTGGATTTCAAGTCGCCGATCAGAACGCCATGCAGTTGGATGCCCTGGCGCGATGTGAATCGCAAGGTGCCGTTGGCGAATTTTTCGGCGAGTTCATCGACGGCCAGATACTGGGCGGCGGTCAGTTTGCCGCCCGGGATTTTGCAGCGGACCATGAACATGTAATGCTTGCCGACGCCATCTTTCTTGCGGTTCTTGCGGGCGTCGCGATCTTCCTGCTGATAGGAGCCGTGGAATTTGAGCACATTTTTGTCGGCGTCGTTCAAGTGGTCGGCGCCGGCCGCGAGCGTCTCGGCGACGGTTCCGCGCAATTGCCGGCTTTGTTCTTTCTGAATCTCGACGGCCGAGCGTTTCGGTTCGCCTGCCGCCGGCGTGGCATTGTTCATTGCGATCTCTGGATCATGTCCCGGACACGACACACGCTCAACTTCAGGTTTGTTTTAGCAATTTCATGCGATGACCTGAAGAGCTGCATGCGCGACTGCATCGCCGGAATCATCGGTGAGATTTGCCCGGACCACCCAATTCACCGCGAAGTGATCGGAGCAGACCGGTTGTGAAAGTCTTCCGGGTCGTTCGTGGACGGCCCCGCCGGTCGCCCGCTCATGTCAATGTTAGCCGGTGAAGCTTTTGGTAAATTGGGCCGACTCTCTCTATGCTCGCTCGATCGGCTACGGCGATTTCCGAAAGGGATGAACCCGTGATTCAAACCAGTGCGGCCGTGCAGCTCGGCTTTCTCACCGTTCTGCACGAAGCCAGTGGTTACTTGGGAGGCTACCTGGTCACCAATGTCTGGGGCCGGCCGCTCGAATTTCGATTGACGACCGCCGTGCAGCCCAATCGTGTTCAACAAATTCTGTATGGGCAAAGCTTGCCGGGCTACCTTCATGGCGAACTCATCGGCAAGACGTTGATTGAAAAGACCTCCTCGGCCGCCGCGTTGATCTTCACGGATCGGCAAGATGTGCTCGATTTACGCAAGTGTCTGGATATTCCGGTGGTATGGGTCGCGGCGCGCGACGTCTGTACCGATGATGCCGGGATGATTTTGAAACCGGCATCCGAAACACGGCCCGGCCTGGTCGCGAATGCGAGCTTTTCCGACGATTTCAGCCGCATCCAACCCATTCTCGATCAACTCGACGCCGGCCTGGACCTGAACGAGCCGTTTGCCCGAATTCGCGAGGCGATTTCCGAGGCTCGCAAACTCGGAGTCACCACTCGTGGATGAGGCCATCGAATTCATCGATCAAACAGTCGATTTATCGCTCCAGGTTGAATCGCTGTCGCTGCCGGCGTTCGATCGCAGGCTCAATTTGAACGTGCGCGAGGCGAAACTCCTGAACGAGCCGCCATGGGTCCGTTCTCTGGGCAAGCTCACCTTGGAAATCAATACCGAAGGCTGGAAATTCCCGGCGCCGTCCGCGGAAGGGCAGGGGCCCGCGACGATGCCGGCGAATCGCCCGCGACTGCGGCCCGAAGATGCCGCACCTGTGGAGAAACGCACCCGTCCGGTGCCGACCGGCGAAACCGTGATGCTCAAGGACCGGCTGCTGTATTTGCTGCAGCCGCCATTGGAGAATCTATTCGCGGGGAAGCGCGTGCAAGTGCCGTGTCAGCCATACCCATACCAAATGGAGGGGATTGCCTTCCTCATGCCGCGCTATTCGGCGTTGCTCGCCGACGAAATGGGGCTCGGCAAGACCGTGCAAACCATTCTCGCTCTGCGCCTTCTGTTTCACGCCGGCCTGATTCAGCGGACGCTCATCGTTTGCCCGAAGCCGCTCGTATTCAATTGGTGCCGTGAAATTCACTCCTGGGCGAGCGACTTGCCGTTCGAGGTGATAACGGGCGACACACAGAACCGTCGCCGGACCTGGCTGGTTTCCAATTGCCCGGTGAAACTGGTGAATTACGAGGTGCTGACGCGGGACGCATCAATTATCGGCGAGGACGGCGTCGCCTTCGATGTCGTTGTTCTGGACGAAGCACAACGCATCAAGAACAAGGAATCGAAGACCGCGCACGTGGTGTGCAGTCTTCGTCGATCGCGAAGTTGGGCGCTGACGGGCACGCCGATCGAAAATCGCCCGGAAGATCTGATCAATATCTTCGACTTCATCGACGCCGAGCGCATTCCACCGGAAACGCCCCCGAAAATGTTGCCCAAATACACCGCGGACTGCATTCTTCGCCGCACGAAAGAGGACGTGCTGACGGACATGCCGCCGAAAATCGTCCGCGATGCCGTGCTCGAACTGACGCCGGCCCAGCGCGAAAGCTATCAGATGGCGGAGGACGAGGGGATTGTCCGGCTCAACGAACTCGGCGACACCATCAGTGTGCAACATGTCTTCGAACTGGTGATGCGCCTCAAGCAGATTTGCAATTTCGATCCGGCAACCGGCGAAAGCGCCAAGCTCGAACAGCTGCAGGCCGACCTCGAGGAAGTCGCCGCCAGCAACCGCAAGGCGATCATCTTTTCGCAGTGGGTCGAACCGCTCGAACGACTCGCCGAGCAACTCGCCTCGCTCGGCGTCGTTCAGTTTCACGGCAAGATTCGGACCTCGCAGCGGCCCGGCGTACTCGATCGATTCCGCAACGATCCGAACACGCATGTCATTCTCATGAGTTACGGCACCGGCAGCGTCGGGCTGAATCTCCAATTCGCCAATTATGTTTTTCTCTTCGATCGCTGGTGGAACCCGGCGGTCGAGGATCAGGCGATCAACCGTGCTCATCGCATTGGCCAAAAGGAGCCGGTGATCGTGACGCGATTTATCACGCAGAATACGATTGAGAATCGAATCGCGGAAGTGCTCGAAACCAAGCGGCGGTTATTCGAAGAAGTGCTATCGCAAAATGGCCCGCCGCCAAGGTTGGGCATGACCGAGCAGGAAATCTTCGGCTTGTTTGCCATTCGCAGTCGCCCGAAGCGGGCGGCGTGATCATCTCCGCAATCCCGCCGGCACGAGTTGCGGCAGGATTCGCGTCGCCTCCTCGCTGATGAGCGGCGCGGCCAGCGATGGCGACTGCACCGAGACCCGGAAATGCGCGTTGCCTTGATCGACTGCCTGGGCGTAGACGTAAAGCGTCGCGACCTGGTTGGGCGCCAGGTTGTTGATCGTTGGGAATCGCACCATGTTGCCCGATACGGTCGCGGCTTGCGGCAGGCCGCGCCCGCCGAGGGGACGCATCAAGCCGGGCACTTCCGCGACGACTTGGATCTGATCCGCCGGCAGCGTTCCCTGGTTGGTGATGCGGATTGTGTACGCGACCTGGCGTCCGACATCGATTGGGTTCACATCGGATGTTGTTTCGATTCGCAGTGCCGGCACGCCGAGCACTTCGATCGTGTTTTCCTTCTTGACCTCGATATTCGGGCTGGCGGTCAGCACGCCGGAGAGGATTCCCCGCGTCGTCGGGCGGGCGCCGAGCGCGGTGACCTTGACGACTCGTTCTTCGCCCGGCGCGAGATTGCTGAGATTCCAACCGATTTCGTTAGTGCTGGCATTGAATTGTCCGCCTTCGCCGGCATTGCGGAGGACCAGTTCAGGTGGCAGCCGATAGCGCAACACCGCGTTCGTCACCGGCACGGTTCCATTATTTGTGATGTAAAGCGACCAAGTCCCTTCGCGATTGACATAAACCGTGGCCGGGCCGCGCAACTCGATCTTGGCCTGCGGCTGCGCGAATTCGATCGCGACATTGCTCTGATCGCTGAGTCCGCCCTCGGCGCTTGCCATCACCGAGACGTTGAATCGCCCCGGCTTCGTCGCATCAAAGCGAATCGGCAAGGTCTTGGTCTGGCCGGGCTCGATGGGTGGAATGCCGCGGTTTTCGAGTTTCTTTTCGAGTCGGTCGCCGCGCGGCGTGATGGCGGCCAGTCCATCGGGCAGCCAGATATCAAGCTCCACCTTGTTGATCGTCGCCTGGCTCGGATTCGTGATCTGAATCTGATACTCGCTCGGCGTGCCAATCACTCCCACCTGGGGGCCAACGAGCGCGACTTTCAAAGAGCCGTTATCGACGCGAATCGTCGCGGCGTTTTCGGCCCGCAAGGAATCGGATGTGACCGCCACAACCGACGCCGGGAAACTGCCGATCTTTTTCGATGCGAAGGTCGCATTCAATTGCTGCTTGCGTCCGCCGGCGAGACCCGTGAGCGGCCAGGTCAATTGATTTGACTGCGAGTCAAACTGGGCGGGAGGATCGCTGCGGACATATTGCATTCCCGTCGGCACCTGCAAGCGCACCTGGCCTGATTGCGTATCCACCTGGCCTGAATTCGAGACAGTCACCGTCGCGGGGATTTCCTGATTGATCGCCACGCTTCGCGGAGCATCCAGACTCACCTGAATCTGCGGTGCCTGCCAGTCGATGACGGTTTCCTGCCGCGCCAGCACCACCGGGATGCCCATTGGGTTCGCGGCATCGGGGGGTCGAATCACCTCAATGCCGACGCGATTGGTTCCTGGCTGCACATTCAATTGCTGCAGCGAAATACTGGCGTTGCCGTTGGAATCGCTGAGTACGGTCGCTTCGCGCGTGCGATTGGGCAGCAGTTCGGCTTGCGGACCGCCATCGAGTAGAGTGTAGCGGACGCGATAGTTGGGCGCCGGGGCCTGGTCGCTTTGGCGGCGGATTCGCGTCGAGAGCGTGTATGGGCTTCCGGAGCGCACGGCAGTCGAGGTGGGGAATTGCCACTGGCAATCGACCCACTGAATGTTCGCGGTCACCTGCCGGCGATCCCAATTGTAAACCTCCGGAGCGTAAACCGTCATCTTGGTTTCGCCCTCGACCGGCGAGGAAACGATGCACCAACTTTGCCCGGGTTTGATCACGAAGTCGTCGGCGGGGTCGTCGTTGCCGCGAGTGATCGTGTGCTCGAAGTAATCGGTGTAGCTGACCGCGTACTTGTTATCGACCTTGTAGCCGCGGCCGGCGAGCGAGCCGCTCTCGTCGACTTCGATGATGCTGCCGACCCCATCGAGCACCCATTCAATCCGGCGCTTGCGGCGGCCATCGCCATTCTGATCGAGCACCGAGGCGATGATCAAATGCTGGGAGCGGACCGGATTGGTCGAGCGGAGGGGGTGCACTTCCAGCCGAACGGCGTGCGGATCGTAATTCTCGGAATAGCCCAGTCCGCCTGGCTTGGCATGCGTCTGAACGACATCGTTTGCCGAGAACCAATAGGGAAACCGGCTGGGATTGTGCGCGCCGCCGAAGCAGCCGCACATCGCGAGCATCAGCATTCCCAGCAAGATTCGCCGGCCCCAGCGGCGATTCGGCTTCATGTACCGCTCCCCAAGTTCGCCCTACCCACGAACGGGCGTCTATAGTCGAACTTGAGGAAAAATCGCAAGAGGGAATCGGGTTTTCGAGAGAACTGAACCGCAGATTACGCTGATTTCGCAGATTGAATTCAAACGAATCTTATGTTCTGCGCAATCTGCGGTTCAATCTTGATTTCCAACTCGTCCACGGCCGGATTTAATCGATGCCCGCCTTTTCTTGGCCTGAAGTCGGCGTTCTTTCGAGCCGCGGGTGGGCTTGCTCGGCCGGCGCACCTTGGGGACAAACCACGCCTGCACCAGGAATTCGCGCAATTTCTCCAAGCACGCCGACTTGTTCTTTTCCTGATCGCGGAATTCCTGCGATTGGATGACCAGTTCGCCGTCGCCGGTGATGCGGTTGCGCTGCAGCGTGCGCAAGCGGGCCTTCACTTCCGCGGGGACGGTCGAATTGCCGGACAGATTCCAGTGCAGGATCGCCTTGGACGAGACCTTGTTCACATTCTGCCCGCCCGGCCCGCCGGATCGCGCGAAGGTGAAGACGAGTTCTTCGTCTGGAATGCCAAAGCGCTGATTGATCTCGAACACGGGAGGATTCCTGCAACGCCGCAAGCGGCAGATATGGGAAATATATACATATCGGCCGCGAGTCATCTTGACCCAAATCGCGCATTTCGCCTACCATTTGCCAATTCAATCTTCCTTGTCGAGAACCCCATGGACGGGACCCGCTCCGAACGCCGCAACGACTGGATTCGCATCGCGGTGATGATGTCGGCGTCCGCGGCGATTCGCTTCTGGCTGCTGGCGCACACGGAAGTGACCGCTCGCGATAGCATCGGGTTCATGCGCGAGGCGATGCAATTCGGCGAGCGACCCTGGGCCGAGGTGCTCTGTTCCTTCCAACAGATGCCCGGCTATCCGCTTTTGATTTGGGCGGTCTCGGAGCCGGTGCGTGCGATCGCCGGAACAAGTTGCGATTCGATCGTGCTTAGCGCGCAACTCGTCAGCATTCTGGCCAGCCTGCTGACGATCGTGCCGATCTATTTCACAGGCAAACTGCTTTTCAACCGAAACGCCGGGCTGATCGCCGCGGCGATGTTTCAACTGCTGCCGGTGTGCGTCGAAGTGACCTGCGACGGCCTTTCCGAAGGCGCCTTCTTCTTTTTCATGGCCAGCGGGATTTATTTTGCGGTGTCGGGGCTGCGGCATGAGTCAAGTTGGCGTTTCGTCCTTGCCGGCCTTTGTTCGGGTTTGGCCTACTTCGTTCGCCCGGAGGGTCTAGAACTCGCCGTCTGCATCTGCGGGGTGATCCTCGCGACCGGCCTCGCTGCGCGAAAGGTGCAAATTCCTGCCCGCCACATCGCGGCGCTCGCTTTGGGAGTCATGCCGCTCGTAGGCATATATGTCGGCGTCACAGGCGAAATTACCAAAAAGCCGACGTCGAAAAAAATGCTCGGAACGGAAGCGCAAGCAATGCGGGGAACCCGTGCACAATTGCCGTTCGCGACATTCTTGAGCGACCCCACTCAAGCTGGAAAATCGCGCTCGCGTTGGTCGGCGACCAGCCTTTTCGTCGAAACCGCGCGCTCCAGCCATTATTTTGGCTTGCTTTGGGCTGCGGTCGGCGTCTGGGCCATGCGCCGCGAAATCCGCCTCGACCCGGCGAAATGGTTGTTGCTGTTGCTGGCGGGCCTGCACGCCGCAATCCTATGGCGGATGGCGATCGTAAGCGGTTATCTTTCCGAACGCCATACGATGCTGTTGGCCCTGTTGGCCTGCTTCTGGGCCGGCGCGCGGTGATCCGGGTCGGCGAATGGCTGCGACAGTTTTTCGACGGTCGCAATTTGAGCGCTGCCTCAATCTCCCCCTACCCCCCCCGGCTCGCGGGGGGCAGGGAGGGGATGAGGCCGGCGAGTTTCATTGCCGTTGCTGCCGCGTTGCTTTTTATCGCCGTGGCGGGATTGCCGTCGATTCTCAAACCACTCCACGCAAATCGCGCCGGACATCGCCAGGCCGGCAACTGGCTGGCGAAGCATGCGACGAGCGAGGACGAAGTAATCGACCCGTTCTGCTGGGCCCATTTCTACGCCGGTTGCGTCTTTCGCGAGGGGAAAGATTTCATCCCGCCGCAACACACGCGCTATGTGATCATCGAAAAGTCGGCCAATTCACACTCGCGATTGATGATGATCGAGGAGGCCCACCAACTAGCGAAGGCGGGCACTCCGGTCTATCACTGGCCGGAGAAGAAGCCGATCGAGCAGGCGAAGGTGGTGGTCTATTGGGTGCCGGCGCGGGGGAATGCGATGGCGCGGAATTGAGGTCGCGTTTTCAGCTTCAAAGTCACGGATTGACGATGACCTCGCCGACAGGACCACGGAAGAGGATTTCCAGACGATTCAAAACGTCCCGGCCCAAGATGCGTTCACTCCCGGCGAAGTCGGCCTGAAGCCGGCAAGGATACTCTTGGCCGTCGAGCCATGCCCAGATTTGAAAGGCGAGTGTTGCCCTGGAGCTACCCGTAATTCCGGCAATCAAACTCTGGACGCCCATGGCAGGAGTCAATTGAAGCGATTGGCAGTCCGCCCACGGAAGTACGGTGGAATCGGCTCCGGTGTCCGGGATCACTCGATCTATTACAAGGCCCGGCGATCCCTGAGTCGAGCGAAGCTCGACACTCATCAACGGCAACGCTTCAGTCGGATAGCTCGAATCATAAGTAAAAGAAACGCGACGAATGCGGGACGGTTCGTCTTCTCGCCCCACGCAAATGAAGAAAGGGTGCAGTCCGGTCGATTCCGCCGCATGAAGCACGGCGACAGGACTGACGCCCGAAGCGATCACTTTGCCATCGGCAAAACCGATCCATTGATCGCGGTACTGACCGAGAAGTTCGTCGCGGACGGCCCAGTATCCCGCCTCGTTGTTACGGCGGTCGGGGTGGATTTGCTGAGCAATTTCAGGCGGCAATTGATTGGCGATGCTGTGCACGGGAAACCTCGAGAAATGGCCGGACTTTTCGCTCCGGTTATTCTACATCTGATTCTTGCAATAATATCGGCGTCCCGATGAAATCGAAGGCATCACGAATTCAACGTATTCGCCGAAGGCGCCGCACCGACGCGAAAACCCGTTCGCGAACCAGGAACGCGCTGGAGTCTTCGAAGGCCATAAGCTGTTACTCGTGCTCTTCCCCCCATGCATGCCCATTCGAACTCGCAGTCGCATGAGATCTTCTGGCCCCCACACCGGGGACACTGCTCATAGTCGCAGGCGTGATCGTGGAACTTGCCTTTGATCGTGTCGCAATGACGGCAGGGACCGTGGTCCGCTTCGGCTGGGTTTCGGAAGGACTCATTGCGCCGGCGAGATGCCGCCACTACGCGAACAACTCCAGCAACTCCGTCACGCTCGCGAGCTTGTCCAACTCCCAGCATTTCGCGAGGATCTTGCTGGCTCGATCTTTGCCGTATTTCGGTTCCACGACCGTGCGAAATTTCTTCTCCACCTCGGCGTCGGTCATCGGGTTTTGCGCGTGGCCGCGGGGGAATTCGACTTCCTTTTCGAGCGTGCGGCCGTCGCGGAGCGTGACGACGAAACGGTTGGGAATGCCGCGCGGGTAGCGGGCGTTCGCCGAGGCGTCGCAGTGCAGTTTCACTCTATTCGTCAGTTCGATCAGTTCGGCGTTTGCGAGATGGGCATCGTCGAAGCTGGCGAGGCCGACGTCGCCTTCCATCAGGGCGACGGCGACGCAATAGGGAAGGCTGTGATCGGCGGTTTCGCGCGTCTTGGGCCGGTATTTCTCCGGATCCTTGCCGATGATGTCAACCGCGGCATCGAAGGTATGCACGTCGATCCGTTCGACATTTTTCCAATCGCCGATTTGCGGGCGAAGCTGAAGAATCGCATCGACCGCCGACTGGGCGTGATATTCGACGGGCCAGAACTTGATGTACGTCTTGGTCATCATGAATTCGGTGGAGCCGTTTTCACCACCCATGGTGGCGACTTCGAAATTGGTCCGCGTCAGCAGTTTCATGAAGCCGAGTTCGCCTTCGAAAATGGGCGCCGGACCGGTCATTCCCTCGGCGGCGAGCAGGGCGGCGAAGACGCCGTTGCGCGCGGCGTTGGCGAAGGCGCAACCTTTCCACATGCTCATTTCGCCGGCGCGAGTTTGCCGCAAAGCGCCATTGCAGACGCCGGCGATGCCGACGGCGTGAGTTGTTTGCCGCTCATTTAGATTCAGCAATTTGCACGCGGCCAGGCAGGACGAAATCGCGCCGTAGGTCACATGATCGATGCCATGCTTTCGCAAGCTCGCGGCGTCGCAGAGGCGGCACTGAATCTCGTAGGCGAGCACCGCGGCGGTGATCATCGCCGTGCCCGGGCTCTTCGCCGCCTCACCCACGCTCATCACCGCGGCGAGATTGTCGCTCGGATGCGCCGGCTCGAGGGAGAGATAGGTATCATTGAAATCGAGATAGCGGATGAGCAGGCCGTTGACGAAGGTGGCCCACTCGACGCTTGACTTGCCGCCGCCCAACAACGTCGCGGGCGGATGGCTCGAAACCCGGAGGGCGCATTTCTTCGCGATCGCGTAGGCGTCGGCGGGCATCGCGCCCACCGCGGTAGCGAAGGAATCGATGAAGCGCCGTTTGGTCTCATGAACCACCGGCGCGGGAAGGTTTTCGTAGCGAAGCCGGACGGCGTAGTGTGCGAAACGCTCGGCGAGTGGCTGCGGCATGATTCTCGGGCTATCAGAAGAATTCGGAGAACGACGAACCCTGAGCGATTGTATCGGCCAGCAGCAGTTCCGCCATGCACTGAGGCGAGTTCGACGACAATTCGGCGAAGTGCGGCTTGGGCAGCGGCAGCAAAACGCGGGTGCCTCGGCGGCAGTGCTTCGTCAGGCCATCGGCCGATTCGTCGCAAGAATCGCCGGCCAGCCACAAGATCAAATCGGCCGGCTGCTCGCGCAATTGATCCAGCCGAATGATCGGAATGCGATGACCGGGGGTCAGGCGGCCATCGAGTCGCGTGTTTTCGTCGATGACGACGGGAATTTGCCGCGAGTCGAAGCCGCAGTAGGACAGCAGCGTCATGCCGCGGCCGTCGCGCGTGTAGCCGACGATGCGCTTGCCACGACAGTGCCAGTCCTCGATTTCCGAGGTCAGCAAGTCGCGGCCATGTTCGACCAAATGCCCGAAATCAGCCCAGGGGTCGGCAAGATTCAGGCTCGCGGCCCGCTCCTGTTCGACGACAGCGTCCACCGAGGGTCGGGCGAACAATGGGCCGCCCGCGCACTGCGCGATGATCCGAATGCTGTTCGCGTCATTCGCGACGGGCGTGGCGTCGATGAGTTCCAGGCCATTGCGCCGCCAAGGCGCGAAGCACGTCAATCGAAAAGTAGCAGGCCCGCTCATGGCCGATCATGTCGTAATCCAGCCGCTCCACCATCGGCAAGACGTGCGGCAGTTCGAAATCGGCGACGCCGTCGGGGCTCAGCAGGCGCAAACGCCGCGAAGGAATGGATTCAGCTCGGCGCGGCAAAGGGCATCTCGGGCCATCACGATTTTCGCCGACTGAATTTCAGGTCGCGCCATCGGCAGCGAATCGATCACGCGAGTGCGAACACCCAGCGGCCGAAAGCTCGCGGCGTAGGCGCCGTCGCCTACCTCGATGACCTGGTCGCCTCGCGACAGTCCATGCCGCTCGACCAGCAGGCGAGCGGTTGCGTCGGCGTCGGCCGGCAGGGTCAGCGACCATTCGTTCGGCTCGCCGGGGCAGGCCTCGTCGAGTTGGATCAGGCCGCAGTCCTGGCAACGGACCAGCCGCAATGGCGCGTTCGGTTCCGGCTGATGGGCCATCTGAGGCGAGAGGAAACGGCGGCTCGGAGCCGTGCGGCCGAGATCGAGCACCAGCGAAGTCTGTCCGTCACATCCGCGGCAGAAGTGATATAGCATCGCAGTAAGCCTCCCTGCGAGTTTTCCCAACGCTGCAAATTAACCGGCGGCGCGACGTGACGCAAGCAAAAGATGCGCGAATTTATTCGAATTTCGCGACCGCCTTCTCGAGCGGTCGTGCCGGCACATCGATCATTTTCGGTCTTGGCGTCCGCCAAAGCAAGAGGAGCGCAAAAAATCCGATCAGCGGGGGAATGCCGGCCAGGATCATCACCGGCTGATAGGCGTGCAGCTCCGCCTGGGGTTTGAGGAAGCCCGCCGCGAGATACTCGGCTTTGGTCTCCTTGATCCAAGTGCCGACGCCGCTCTGAATGAAATACATCGGCGCCCAGCAGGTGAAGCCGAGAATGCCGGTCAACTTGCCCTGATGCCGGGTCGTAAGTTCCTGGCTGAAAGAGTAATAGTTGGGAAATAGACCGAGCGCTGCGTAGCCCATGATCAGCAGGAGGACCGGCGCGAGCGCGGCGTGGGTGGTGAGCGCCGCGGGAACGCTCAGCAGAGTCAATAGCGCGCACGCGAAGAACACGATCATGCGGCTGCGATGGACCGACAGGCCACGGCCGACGAGCATGGATGTGACAATTCCGGCGGTGATCGCCCCGGCATCGGTGCACAAATAGTAACCGGATGTAAAGGCGTTTGTCTGCAATTCGGAATACTCGCGAACGTTGAGCAGATAAAGCGGCAGCCAGGCGCGAAAGAAATGCCACGTGGCGTTGATGCCGACGACTACCACCACCAACGCCCAGAAGCGGCGGTCTTTGAAGACGGCGAGCATGGCGCGCCCAACCCGCTGCATCACTCTTGCGGTCCGACGCCGCGAGCGTCGAGAGGGACAAGTCCTCGCGGCGGACAATGCTCCACCACAAGACCGACCAGAGGATGCCCAGGGTTCCGACTACGTAAAAGGGAGGCCGCCAGGAGTTGAGAACATCGAACGAGCCGATCACCAGCCAGGGCGTGATGATTGCCCCGACGGAAGCGCCGCTCTGCAAGATGCCGTTGCCCAAGGTCCGCTGATCAGGCCGGAGCAAACGTTGGGTGGTGCGCAGCGCCAGGGCCAGTTTGCAGCTTCAAAGAAGCCCAGCGCAATGCGGCAACCGAGTAGCTCCTCGAAATTGCGGGCGAATCCGGAAGCCATTCCCGCAAGTGACCAAACGATGACCATCGACGGGTAGACCCAACTGACGTTGGCTCGATCGACGAGCCAACCAAAGAAGGGCGCCGCATGCGAAGGCCGCGCCGAAGGCGCCCTCCAACTTGCCGTAGCGGTCCTCGCTGAACGCCAGATCGGCCATGATCCGCTTGGCGCTCTGATTGAGCGTGAGCCGATCCATGTAGTTGATCATGGTGGCGAGCAAGAGCAGGATGCAGACGCCCCACTTGGCACGCGATCGGTTTGACGTGTCAGTGAACTGTGACATGGAGAATCTCAACTCGGCGCAGTCAGACCAGTGGACCGCAGCGGCGGCAATTTCGCAAGCAAAAAGCGGGTTTCTTTTTGGATTTGCAGGCGGCGCCAAGCAAATAAAGCGTTACCCTTTGCTCGTTCGCGTCAGCAGCCATTTGCTCTGGCGCGGCATCGAGGGTTTGTGATTTGGCCCGCGGAGCCAATCTGTTTTGATCAGCGACTGGCACAGCGCTTCCTCGGCTGCGTCGCGGCTGGGGTATTCGCAATAGGCGCAATGATCCGCCCAGTTGGACTTATGGCTGAACCGCGCGAGAGCTTCCATCAATGCGGGCGGCAGGCGATCGTGCTCCTTGTTGTTGTCGCCGGGCTGCTCCCGCCAACCGGGGAACATTGACCACCAGTCCCAGGTGGTGGATGCGGTCGCGCGCAGCATGTCGCGGACGGTGTATTTGCCCTGTTCGACCATCCAGCGCAAGCAATCGGCCCGGCGGTCGCCGCGATCCGACAGCCACTCCGCCAACAGCCACCGCGCGGCTTCGTCCGCGGGCTGATTGTCGAGGTGATCATGAAAAAAATCCTGGTCGAACATCAATCAATCAGCCCGTCATTCTCGCGGCTTGACTGCTTCGCGGCATCGCGCCGGCGAAACAGCAATCGAAAGCCGATCGGCATCACCGCCAACAAGATAAACAATACGACGATTTTGGTGGAAAGGATTTCGTCCAGCGAGTTGATGTCGCGAATGGCGGTGCCGGCCATCGTATAGATGATGCAACTGGGCAACATGCCGATCAACGTCACCAGGACATAGGTGCGGGTGCGCATATGGGTCAATCCCATCACCGCGTTGAGCGCGAAAAACGGCACCACCGGCGACAACCGCAACAGGAGCAAATAGGAGGCCCCGTCGCGTTCGATCCCACGATCCACCAGTCGGAGCCATCGGCCGAACCATCGCCGGACGAAATCCTTGAACAGATACCTGCTGGAGAGAAAGGCAAATGTCGAGCCGAAGGCGCTGGCGATCGTGATGAGCCCGACGCCGGTCCAGAGATCGAATAGCGCCCCGGCCGTCAGACTCAAGACACTGCCGCACGGGATTGAAAGCGTCATCAGCACAATGCCGACGAATACAAACAGGATCGCGGCCACGGCGCGATTGGCATCGACCATTTGCCGCCAGCTATCGCGCTTGGCCTTAAGGAGTTCCCAGTCCAAATACTTGTACAAGCCGGAAAAATAAAATGCGGCCAATAGCGCGATAAAGATGCCCAAGACGATCAAACGAGGAGGGATTCTGCGGAAGTTGCCGCGATCCGCCTTTCCGCGGAATGCGGAGGAAATGTTTCCTTGCCGTGCGGTGGCTCAGTCTGGTTCACACGTTCCACTCGGTGATCTTACCGGAGCAATTGCCGGATGAAAACCCGAAGGCGCTTTGGATCCGAATTACTTGCCGACCAACCGCAGTACGGCCATCGACATGGTATGGACGCCGGTTTCGATGCTGGGCTTGATCGCCGGCCAGAAGCTGTCCGCATGGAGCGAGGGCAGCGGCGCCGCCCCGGGCGTTTGCGACGCCTGCCAGCGCGACTCGTCGATCGTGCCGAGGAAATACATGAAAATCGGAATGCCCTCGCGGCCGTAGCGGGCAAAATCCTCGCCGCCCATCACCGGCGGCCGCTCGTGAACGCGTCCGTTTCCAAGCAGTTCCTTGAATAGGCCGACCATCTGTCGGGTGAGTTTACTATTGTTGTAAAGAGCCGGCGTGAATTCGCTTTCGCGAACAGTGACTTCCGGCTCCGGCGCACGCGCGGCCTCGGCATTGGCTTTGGCGATGCGCCGGATCGCATCAAGGATATGCTTGCGAACTGTCTCCTTGGTCGAGCGAACGGTGAGTTGCATTCTCACTTCATTGGGAATGATGTTGTGCTTGGTGCCGCCATGGATCGAGCCGACGGTGACCACGGCGGGATCGGTGGGATTCAACTCGCGGCTAACGATGGTTTGAAAATCGAGGATCATTTTCGCCGAGAGCACGATCGGGTCGATGGTGGTGTGCGGGGCGGCGCCATGTCCGCCCTGGCCCTTCACGACGATGTCGACCGAATCGACATTCGCCATCGCCAGCCCTTCGGTAAAGGCGATGTGTCCGGCCTGCAGGCGGGCGTCGCAGTGCAGGGCCAGGCAATAGTCGGGCTTGCGGAACTTCTTGAACAGGCCGTCGCTGAGCATCATGCGGGCGCCGGCGCCAATTTCCTCGGCGGGCTGGGCGATGAACATCAGCGTGCCGCTCCATTTGTCCTTGAGCGCGGCGAGCGTTTTCGCCGTGCCGACCCACACGGTCATATGCATGTCATGCCCGCAGGCGTGCATGACGCCGACCTCGCGACCGGACTTGTCGCGGGTCACGGACCTTGCTGGCGTAGGGCCGGCCGGTTTTCTCGATGACCGGCAGGGCGTCCATGTCGGTGCGAACCAGGACCGTGGGGCCGTCGCCATTGCGAAAGATGCACACCAGCCCGTGCCCGCCAAAGCTGGGAGTGACCTCGAAGCCGAACGCTTTCATCTCCTGGGCCAACTTGGCCCCCGTGGCGGCTTCCTGGAGAGAAAGCTCCGGATGAGTGTGAAAATGTTTGTAGAGCTGTTCCAGAGCCGCAAATTCGGCGGCAATCCGGGCGCCCACCTCCTTGGATTGGGCGGCCAAGGCTTCGGAGGCTTGTTGCGGCTCGCCTCCGGCTAGGCCGAAAGCCCCAGCCAGCAAAGAGGTTAAAGCAAGCGAGTTTAACAAAGTTTGGCGAAATCGTTGCGGCATGTTTGGAATCTCCCACAATTGCGGCTCAGCCCGGCCGGTTGCTAGACGGATTGCGACGGATTTTCGTACAGATTAGAGACTGCGGGAATCATCGCCTCGAAAAAAGGGGGATTTTTGGGCTTTAGGGGAGTTGCACTGCGTATAATTTTCTCCAGACACGGTCGCGACCAGCGGTCGGGGGGAATGAATCACCGCAGGTCCATTCCCGCGTTGAGCGGGGCGATCGCACCCCAGGTTTCCTCCGCCGAGGAAAAGGACACCGTAGACCGGCCCGAATACGGGCTATACACCTCGCCGATTGCGGCGGGAAAGGACCGATATCCATGCGAGCCAAGCGACTCACCTTGCAACAGCGTAAGGAGATTTTTCGCGCTCTGGTCGATACGCAAGATCAGCACACCATGAGCGTGCCGAAATCGCGCGAACATATCATCGATCATTACAAAATTACCGACGTGCAGCTGCGTCAAATCGAAGAGGAAGGCACGGAGAAGGATTGGCCGCCATTGAACGAGCCGCTGCTGGAAGTCGGATGAGCGATTTGCATTTAGACAAACCGCTTGCGGGTTTGCAAAGCGAAAGCCCGCCAGCGGTTGTTTATTTCGTCGCGCAGGCAGGCCCATGATCGTGGCTATGGGCGAAAATTCCTTTCTCCGCGCCGAAAATCCGCGCCAGCATTTCACCGGTCAGCACTTCTTTCGGCAATCCCTGGCATTCGATTCGGCCGTCTTTCAGGCACAGCACATGATGCGCATGCTGGCTGACGACGCTTAAGTCGTGCGACACCAGCAGGATCGTGACTCCCGATTCGTGATTCAGCCGTTCAATGGTGTGGTAGAACGACTCGAGCGCTTTGAAATCGATGCCGGCGGCCGGCTCATCCAGCAGCAGCAGTTCCGGTTCGGGGTAAATCGCCAGTCCGAGCAGCACACGCTGCAATTCGCCGCCCGAAATCTTGTCAATGGGGTTGTCGAGGATCGCCGGATTGGCCTTCACGCGTTCCATAATGGCGTCGATCTGTGCCGAAGTCCTGCGCGAAAT
This sequence comes from uncultured Gemmataceae bacterium, assembly GCA_963815035.1. Lineage (GTDB taxonomy): Bacteria > Planctomycetota > Planctomycetia > Gemmatales > Gemmataceae > JBGQCZ01. Next base: position 104,168 of record CAWFFC010000021.1, on the reverse strand, counting down.
GCCGAAAAAAATGGGGCGACGCTGCAGCGCCAGGGCCAGCAGGTCGCGAACCGTCAGCGGCAGTTTCGCGTCGATATACAACTTCTGCGGCACGTAGCCGATATGCTCGGGGGCGGGCTTGCTGTGATCGTGCCCGCAGTGAAAGCGAATTTCACCTCGATAGGGCGTCTCTTTCAAAATCGTGCGCAACAGTGTGGTCTTGCCCGAGCCGTTCAGGCCGATCAATGCGGTGATTCGTCCGCGTTCGATTTGGGCATTGACACCGCGGAGGATGGAGTTTCCACCCAAATCGACGCACAGATTGCGAATCGAAATCAGAGAATGGCTCATTGCAGTTTTTCCGCCAATCGGTGCAGGTTCTCGCGCATTTTCTTCTCGTACAATTCGGCGTTGCGATCCGCGCCCAGGGCGGTTTCCATCGGATCAATGGTCACGAACGAGACATCCATTCCCTTGGCCTTGAGTTCCCGCAGGATGGTCTTGGCGGAGGTATTCGAATCATACTGCGGTTCGACCGCGATCGCACGAACATTTTTCTCCTGACATTTCTTGACGAGTTCAGAAAGCGTCCGTGCGTCCGGCTCGCTGCCGGGAGCCGATTCGATGCTATCGACGATTTCCAGATCGAACGAGCGGGCGAAATAACGCAGCGAATCGTGGAACGAAAGCACGCTGCGATTCTTTTTGCTCTTCATCATCTCGCGACCCTCTTCCTGCAATTCCTTCAACTTGTCGACATAGGCGGCCGCCCGGCGCTCGTAGCCGTCCGCGTGGGCAGGATCGATCTCTTTCAACTCGTCGCGAATCTTGTTGACCATCATGATCGCCTGCGGAATGCCCATCCAGACATGCGGATCAAAATGCTGGTGGTCGGCATCGTCTTGATCGGCGTGATCGTGTTCGCATATGCCCTCGATCAGGTCCGATTTCGGAATCGCGGACGCAAGCTTTACGATCTTCAGGCCGTTGCGATTGGCGCTTCCGGTCATCTTCTTGGCGATTTCATCGTCCAAGCCCAAGCCATTGATCAGGAACAGATCGGCTCGGTTCACCGCGGCGGCATCCCGGGGCGACGGATCAAACTCATGCGGGCCGGTCTCGGCCATGACGCAAAGCACGTTCGCATCGTCACCCGCGACGTTTAAGGCGAAACAATAGATTGGTGCAAATGACACAAGCACCTTAGGCCCCGGCTTTTCCGGCCAGGGATCGGCGACCTTCGTACATCCCGGCACAACGCTGGCCACGGCGACAAAACCGGCAACCGCGATCCATGTTGACTGACGAAGCTTCCGCATAGCAGTATCCTCAAAGGGTATACTTTGTAATACGTAGTCATCCTAAATGCGGTTCACCGTATTTGCAAGGCAAATCCAAATCGGCGCGGTTGGAATTCAACTCGGCATTTGGAGTTTTGCGTTCTGGGCCAACTCGCAGAGAGTTTTCCAGACCACATCGGGGATTGGGATTCCCGTTGCGCGACGTTTTTCCAAGGTCAGTCGCTCGGGGTCGCCCGGCAAAAGAATGTGGCCTGCCGGGTCACGCGGCGGACAACCGCGCACGAACAGGGCGAGATTGCCGACCTCGGAAAGGAAATGATCCAAGCCGCCGAACCGGGCCACGTCGAGCAGGATGAACAGCAGCGAATTGCCGACTCCCGCGATCGGGCCGGGTTGGCTGCACATGCCGCCGGACAGGCCGCCGGCAAGCGCGTCGAGCAGCAGGCCCAAGCCAAAGCCCTTGTAGGCGTGCGGTCCGTCCAGCGGCAGAATCGTGCCGCGTGGATCGGAATAGAGCACATTCGGGTCCGTGGTCGGCTGCCCGGCGGCATCGAGGAGCCAACCCTCGGGCACGCGCTCGCCTTTTTGGCAGGCGAGGCGCACTTTTCCTTCGGCGACGACGCTGGTGCCGAAATCCAAAATCAGCGGCTCGGCGGGAGTGGGCGCCCCGATGCAAATGGGGTTGGTGCTGATGCGGCCCTCGATTCCGCCCGGCGGAGCGACTCGCCTTCCGCCGCCATGCGAATTCACCGTGCCGATGAAGGCGAGTTTTTCGGCGGCGGCGCGCTCGGCATACTCGCCGAGCCGACCGGTGTGGCCACAGCGCCGGATCGTACCAGCGGCGAGCCCCAGCGCCCGTGCCTTTTCAATCAGCCGGCCTAGCAAGCGATGGGCCTGGACCTGGCCGAGCCCCCAGCCGCCGTCGGCGGCCAGCAGTGCCGGCGACTCGTCGATGATTTCCAGCGGGACGTTCGCTTTGAATTTGCCATCTCGTAAGTATTCAAGGTATTGTGAAAGGCGCAAAACCCCGTGCGAATCATGGCCGCGAAGATTCGATTCGACCAGCTTTGCGCCACGATCGCGGCATCATCGGCGGCGACTCCCGCCGATTGGAAAATCGATTGCGATAACGACAATAATCGTTCGGCGGAAATTGTTGGCACGGTCGTTGCGCCTCGGGAGGTTCCCCGATGAAGTTTCAGGTGGAGCAAACGGTTCGCACGGCCGGCGGCACGCCTCAGGAAGTCATTCTGCTCGCGAGCGCCGATCGCAGCGTGGAAGCCGAAATCTGGCCCGGACTCGGCTGCAACTGTCTTCGCTGGCAGGTGCAGGGGCCGCGCGGTCCGCTCAATCTGTTGTATGTCGCTCGCGATTGGGAAACGATTCCCGTACCCACTCGCAGCGGCGTGCCGGTGCTGTTTCCATTTCCCAATCGAATCGCGAATGGATCATTTAAGTGGGGCGGCCGCGAGTTTCATCCGCCCGCCAATGATTCCATTGGCCGAAACGCGATTCACGGTTTCGCCTGCCGGCGTCCCTGGCGCGTGTCGCATTCGAGCGGCAACGAAAACCTGGCCACGCTTACCGCCGAGTTTCTGGCCTCGCGAGACGCCCCGAAGGAGGCCGCCTATTGGCCGGGCGACTGCAAGCTCACGCTCCGATTTTTGCTGGGCCCCAATTCCCTGTCGCTGTCGTGCACGATCGAGAATCCCGGGAGCGAACTCCTGCCCGTGGGGCTCGGCTTTCACCCCTACTTTCGAATCCCGCTGGCGGCGAGCGGGCAGGCGTCGGACTGCAGCGTCAGCGTTCCCGCCGAATCGTATTGGGAGTTGACTCACAACCTGCCCACCGGCAAAAAGCTGCCGGTCGATCCCTTTCGGGACTTGCGGAAACCGCGACGCTTCGACGATTTGTTGTTGGACGATCTTTATACTGGTTTTCAATTGACCGATGGGAAAGCCAGCCTGATGCCGCGCGGCCGCATCGAACAAGCGGGCGTCGGCGCGATTGAGGTGCTGGCCAGCGCGGCCTTTCGCGAATTGGTCGTATTCACGCCGCCCGCACGGAACGCACTCTGCCTTGAGCCATATACCTGCGTTACCAACGCGATCAATTTGCACGCGCAGGAAATCGATACGGGCCTGATCATCCTGCAGCCTGGCGAATCCCGCACCGAATTTGTCGTCTTTCGATTCCTGAGTGCGGCTTAAATGAACCGTTGGATCCGGGCTGCTGCGAGGCCTGAATCCGCAATGTGAACGATCAATCAATCTCGCCGCGACTGATGCTTAGCTGGGACCGACAATAAAACCCCGCCAACCAAACCCTTTCGAGTTTAGCTGGGCGGGGCCGGAACAGAGAAGAGGCCGAAGTTATGGCCGAAATTATCCATGCTGGAGAATGGCTGTCAAGTGAAAAGCGCAGAAATCCTGAAAAAACTTTTCGGGCCAATTGGATCTGAATGAATGGCCACTCAGAAATCACTGGCGGGCCCGGCCGCCGCGGATTCTCCTTCGAGCGGTTTTTCGACCATTTGCCCCGCCGGACCAGTCACACCGGGCGGCATGTTGATAACCGAGTGAACCAGAAGCCGCGAAGGAATTGGTTTGCGATTACGACGAGCCGGTTGGATGTGACCGAACTGATGCGGTGAGACGCGTAAGGCATTCTTGAAGATCCACTCCCGGACCGAGGACGGGCTGCCACAGGTCGCCTACTCGATCCAGGCGGCGTCGCATGTTTCGCAGCGTGAATTTGCCTGGGTCAAGCCCCTTGCGCACTTCCGACCATTTCAATGGCGTGGATACGGTCGCGCCCGGCACCGGACGAACGCTATATGGAGCGGCCATGGTTTGACCGCGACGGTTTTGCAAGAAATCCAAGTAGACGCGCTGACGCCGTTGCGAGGGCGGCCGAACGACACTGGTCGTATCGGGCAGCCTGACATGCACCAGGTTGGCGATCACCTCGGCAAACTGCCGGACTTGATCGGTCATGTATCGACCGCCCAGGGGCACATCGATATGGAGACCACGTTTGCCGGACGTTTTGCAATACGACCCAGCGCCGGCCTTTTCCAAAATTGCATGCACCACTCGCGCCGTCTCGATCACTTGGGCAAACGGCAAGTCCTGCGGATCCAGATCGATCACCAGATAATCCGGGCGATCGAGCGAACCGACGCGTGAATTCCAGGGGTTGATCTCGATGCAGCCCAAGTTGGCGAGGTACAGCAACGTCGGCTCGTTTTGACAGAGCAAGTAACGCACGGACTCGCCATTGTCGCTCGGGATCACAGTGGTCTCCACCCAGTCAGGCGGCGGATGCCGTCCCACATCCTTTTGAAAGAAGTCTTTGCCGTCGATTCCTTCCGGGTGCCGATGCAGCGACTGCGGGCGATCGAGCAAATAGGGCAGCATCACCGGCGCCACGTCGCGGTAATAATCGATCAGGTCGCCTTTCGTCAGCTTTTCTCCCGGCCAATAAATCTTGTTGAGGTTCGTCAGCGCCGGTTGACTGGGCAGGGCCAACTTGGCGTTGGCCGCTTGCGGCAGTTCGCGTCGCACGCCGCGAGCCGGCTTGTCTTCGCGTAGGCCCACGAAAATCGGCTGTCGCATCAACCCGTCTTGCGTCCATTCCTGAAAGATGACCTCGCAGACCAGTTCCGGTCGGACCCACTGGACCGGTGCGTTCGTTCGTGGCGGCTTTGGAAATGGGCACCTCGATTGTTTCAAACGCTCCAGACGATCGCGCACCTCCTTCAAACTCTGGGACGTGAAGCCGCCGCCGGTGTGGCCGATGTAATTCAAGTTGCCGCCGTCATAGACGCCCAGGACAAGCGCTCCCAACATCAGGCGACTCCCGCGCGGCCTGGTGAAGCCGGCGATCACCGCCTCTTGCCGCCGGCGGGTTTTGATCTTGAGCCATTCCTTGCTTCGCTGCCCATCGCGATACGGTCTGTTCGCGTCCTTGGCGATGACTCCCTCCAGGCCGCGTTCAACCGCCGCTTTGAAAAAGGCAGCCCCATTGGTTTCGACGTGCTCGCTGAGACGGATGATTGACTGAGCCGGCAGAATCCGGGCCAAGGCTTCTTTTCGGCGTGCGAGCGGAAGCTTGCGTAAGTCTCTACCGTCGAGGTAGAGCAGATCAAAGGCGAGATACGCCAAACGGCCGCGTCCGGCGGTTCGATCGTTTTGCAGCAGTTGAAATTGCGACCGGCCCTCGCTGTCGAGCACGACCACCTCGCCGTCGATCACGGCATCGTGGCCAAGCTGTCGCAACGCTTCGACGACGGGAGCAAATCGCGTCTCAAACGATTGGCCGGTTCGGGAATAAAGTTTCACCTGGCCCTTTTCGACTTCGGCGATGCCGCGATAGCCGTCCCATTTGATTTCGAAGAGCCAACCGGCCCGGTCAAACGGCTGCTCAACCAGCGTTGCCAGCATGGGCCGAACGCGGTGCGGCATCGCAGCCGATGGTGCACCGGAAACGCGAATGGCTCGCGGCTTTCTTCGCCGGCCCGGTGGTCTGGACTTGGACACGTCCGTAATCTCAGCCAGGCGGTGGCCGCTAATCGCGGAGCGATCCTCATCGATGACGTCGCGGAGCGTCGCGTGTTCATCTCGTTTCTTCAGCAACAGCCAATTGTTCTCACCGGCGCGCTTCATGCGGACCAGGGTAAATTCCCCCTGGAGCTTCTGGCCGTTAAGCACAATGTGGAGTTGCCCCTTGGCCAGTCCGTCGCGTAGGCGAGCTTCGTCGTCCTGGCGATTCTCCGATCCGACTGCTGCGTAGGTTCCTTCATCCCAAACGATGACGCGGCCAGCACCGTAGTTGCCCGGCGGGATCACGCCCTCGAAGGTGCGGTATTCCAGCGGATGATCCTCGACCATAACCGCGAGGCGCCGATCCGCGGGATTGAGCGAGGGCCCCTTGGGAACTGCCCAACTCTTGAGCACGCCGTCCAGTTCCAAGCGAAAGTCGTAGTGCAGCCGCCGGGCGGCGTGCTTTTGCACCACGAACCGCAACGCGCGGCCGGCCCGCTTCGATTTGCCGGCTGGTTCGGGCGTTTTGTCAAAGCGGCGTTTGCGCCGATATTTCGCCAGGCTCATGGCGGCTCACCCCGCTTTCTTGTGCGCGAGCCGATGCGATCGTTTGCCGCTTCGAGACTTGCCGCGCTGCTTCTCACGATGGGAATGGCGATCCGCGCCGTGAACTTGCTTGAGGCTCTGCCGCAGGGCGTCCATCAAGTTGACGATGGCGGGTTCACCTTCGGCTTCGGGAGACCGTTTGATGCCGCGGTGTGCCGCTTTTTGCTCGATCAGCTTCAAGAGTTTGCCGCTGTATTCATCCTTGTAAGCCGCCATGTCGAAATGCTTGGTGGTCGATGCTTCGACGAGCCCGCGGGCCAACTCAAGTTCCTTCGCCGGCGCTTTGACACTCGGCAACTCATCCAGGAATGCGGCGGGACTCTTGATCTGGTCGGCGTAGCTGAGGAAGGAGACCACGAGCAACCGGTCAACCGCTCGCAAGGCCACCACCTGCTCGCGGCCGGAGAAGACCATGGTGCCGATCGCATAGCGGTTTTCATTGGCCATCACGCGTTGAAGCACGGCATAGGACATGTGCGCCACGCGGCCATCGGGCAGGAGGTAGTAGGTGCGATCGGTGAAGTACGCGGGCTCCAGTTGCTTGGGTGCGATGAACACGTCGATGTCGATGGTCTTATCCGCGTCGGGCTTGAGTTTCTGCAATTCATCTTTGGGAACGACGACATATTGGTTCTTGGCTTTTTCATAGCCCGAGACGATTTCATCGTTGGGAACCTCGCCGTGAATCGGGCACACCTTCTGGTAGCGGATGCGGCTGTTGCATTTGGAGTGCAGCATGTGAAAGCCGACCCGGCCGCGCCCGCTGACCGTGGCCGAGTAGGCCTTCACTGGAACGGAAATGAGATTGAGCCGGACGTAGCCCTCCCAGTTGGAACGCAGTGCCATGATGACGCCCTCGCAATGGAAACAGCTGGGCTCAGGGGAGCTGCCAGTTGCAATGCCGATGCCGTCGAGATTCGGGTTGGCGAGAGCTGGCGGAGAATCTGGTCAGCTGCATGCGAATCTGGGTCAGCTCACGAGAGTTGAAGTTCGAAAACTTCGCCCGCACCTAGCCGCCGGGGAAAATGGCGACTCGCCCCTGACCGCCCCTCGCCGAACTCCTCAATTGCCGCTGGGCGATGACGAAGTCGCCGACTGCTCGCAGCGAATTTCGACAGCGGGTCGAATAATGCGCGTCAAAAACGCATTTCGGTCTTCCGCGGCTGACCGCAGGCACGACTGCAATGGCAACTTAAAATCAACTGGGATACGGATTCCGCCCTGGCCCCTCTATTACAATAGCGACGCGATTCGGGGAACAATTTCATGGCTGCCCGCGAACTCAATGGCATCGTGAGCCAACTCCAGCAGCTGGCGGCGGGTGGCTGCGGGCCCTGCGACGCCGACTTGCTCAAGCGCTTCGCGGCGACCGGCGATGAGGCCGCCTTTGAGCTATTGGTGCGGCGGCACGAGCGGATGGTCCTGGGCGTTTGCCGCCGATTACTCCCCGATTTTCGCGATGTCGAAGATTGCTTTCAGGCGGTCTTTCTCGCACTGGCGCGGAAGGCCGGCAGCATCGCGAAGCGCGAGGCGCTCGCCGGGTGGCTTTATCGCGTGGCTTTTCGCTGCGCCACGACGGCTCGAATCAAATGGTCATCTTTGGCCCGGCGGTCCGTACCCCTGGCTGCCGCGAATGAACTCGCGTCGGCGACCGCTCCCGCGAAGCTGTTTGACGATTCCTGGCAAATCGTCGATGAGGAGCTTCGCCGTCTGCCGCCGCGCTTGCGCTTGCCGATCATTCTCTGCTATCTCGAAGGCCGCACGGTGGACGAGGCGGTGCGCGAGATCGGCTGCCCGCGCGGCACCGTCGCGAGCCGATTGTGGCGCGGTCGGTCGCGCTTGCGGAAGCAGTTGATTCACCGCGGCGTCGCGCCCGGCGCGGCCCTGGCGATCGTGTTCACCGCCTCGGAAGCCTCCACGGCTCAATCGCATTCGTTGATTTCGTCCGCGATCCGCCTGTGCACTGGTGGAATTCAAGCGACGGGCCGGGGCGATCCGCTTTTCCCGAACGAGTAGTTTCGCTCACTCAGGAGGTATTGCGAGCCATGTCGATCAAGAAAATGACCACGGCAGCGTTATTCGCAATCGCCACCGCCGGATTGCTGCTCCTGGGAGGGGCGATCGGCTTTCAGCACCTGACCGGCGCCGACCAACCGGACGATCCGAAGCCGCCAACGCACACAAAGCCGTTGGCGAAAGATGCTCCAGAAAAGGCGAAGCCGGACGAGAAGGGGGATAAGCAGGTCAAACATGCAACCGTGATGCATCCCGTGGCGGCCGAAGCACCGCCGACAAGGGATTTCTCGGGCCGGCTCGAAGCGGCAAACGCAATGGATGTGGTAGTGCGTGCCGACGGCCGCTTGGAAGCGATCCGTTGCAAAACCGGCGCGTTGGTCAAGAAAGGCGACATTCTGTTTGAAATCGACTCGACCGTCGCCAAGGAAAACCTCCTGAAAGCCGAGGCGAATTTGGATGCGGCGAAAGCCAAACTGGTGCGCCAGCGAGGCCGACTACCAGCGGGTGCAGGCGTTGGCCAAGAACAACGCCGTCGGCCGCGAGGATGTGGAGCGAAAAGCAACGCTGGCCAAGGTCGATGCGGCCGCGGTTCGTCTCGCCGAGGTCGATGTGGTGCGTGCCCGCCGCGAACTCGACGCCACGCGCGTTGCCGCGCCCATCGAGGGCGTCGTCGGCCGGATACAGGTCAACGCCGGCGGCCCCGTTGCCGCCAACAAAACCGTGCTCACCACGATTCAGGTGCTGAATCCAATCCAACTGGTTTTTGACATGGACCAAGATTCGTACCTTCGCTACCAGAAAATGGTCCGCGCGGGCAAGCTCGACAAGGAAGGCAGCCCGCTGCTGATGAACCTGGGGCAAGGGGAAGGATGGCCTTACAAGGGCAAATTGCTTTCGTTCGATGACCGCTTCGACAGCCAGAACGGGGCCATCCGAGTGCGCGGCATCGTGCCGAATCCAAATCGCGTGATGGTCCCGGGGATGTTTGTCTCCGTGCGCGTCATGTTTGGCCCATCTCGGCGTGTCCTAATCGTTCCGCAGAACGCGATTATGAGCCATAGCGGACATCTGTTCGTCTGGGTCGTCGCCGATGGCCAAGCCCAACGACGAACGGTGAAAGCGGCGGAGAGCACTGAGGCCGGCACGGTGATCGAAAAGGGATTGAATGCCGACGATTGGGTCGTGATCGAAGTCGGTCAACAATTGAAGCCCGGCGACCACGTCGAACCCAAGAAAGTTCGGACTGCCAAAGGTGACGAATAGCAGTTTGTAGTCGCGTTCGCCAGAACGCCCGCCAGTGGAGCCCCCCGGGGAGCACGTTCGGTTCATCACGGTGGGCCTCGACCTCGCCTCACGGCTTGGTCTCGAGCGCACCCTATGAAAATCGTTTGAATGAATGAAATCCTGTCAGCGTGAGGACTTTGCAAATATTCCGCCGGTTTAGTTTCTTTCGAATAGGATTGAGATCGCCACTCATCCCCACCCGTTTTCAGCGGACGATCACCATGCGGTTTGCCACGATTATTCTGCTGGCGCTTCCGGCGACTGTCGCCGCGCAGGACACGTCGGCCGGAACGATCCCCATCGGCAAGGACACGACCATCGTCCTCGGCCCGGTGGCCCCCAATGGCTACATCGATTACGTCCGCATCATCAATGAGCGACTCGGCAAAGGCATCCGCCCCGAAGACAACGCCATGGCGTTGCTCGTGGAGGCACTTGGGCCGACGGCGAACGGTAAACCAATGCCGGCCGAGTTCTTCAACTTGCTCGGAGTTTCCGCACCTGGCGCCGGGGCCGAATACTTTGTCGCGTTCGATGATTACTATCGAAGGCATTACAAGGCAGCCATTGACCAAGTCCTTGAGATGAATGAGCGGCTAGGCCTAGCGGCGAGAACGCCTTGGACTGCAAAGGACAACGCTGAAATTGCGGCATGGATCAAGTCCCAGGAAAAGCAGCTCGCGATAGTAGTCGAAGCCTCAAAACGGCCGCAATTCTTCTGTCCCAGTGTCGCCCAGCTCCAGCAGAATGGGAAGGATTCATCGGGCTCAATAAGCGGAACTTACCAGTACTTGCGGGCGATTCGCGACGTCTTCACTGCATTGCGGTCCCGGGCCATGCTGAGAATCGCGGAAGGTCATATTGACTTGGCTTGGCAAGACCTGATCGCTTGTCGACGTCTTGCCGCCGTCGTGGAGCGTGGTGAGCAAACAATCGTGATGCTGGTCGGCTTGGCATGCGAATCAGCGACGTCCGGGTCGATTCTGATCTTTCTCAGCGAATCCAAGCTGACTGATAAACAACTGACTCGTTGTCTGAACGACTTGCGAGCGATTCCGACTCGACTGAGTCTTACTCAGCACTTCGAGGCGTGCGGCCGGTTCGAGATGTTGGACTTTGTCCAAACTCTGCATCGCGATGCAACCACCGAAATGGCTGATCCAACCAAAGTTACCGGATCTTTGGCACTTATCTTGCCGAACAAGAAGACGGAGCGGATGAAGAGATTGGCACGCGACAGCATCGACTGGGCGTTTGTATTGCGAGACCAAGTTCAAGCCGCCGATCGATTGGCTCGAACTATGTCCATGAGCGACCCGCCAGGCCGTTCAACAGAGTTTACGAGATTCGCGGATGACGTTCGCGAACGAATCCACTCCTGCTATCCCATCGTCAAGTTTCTCAACGACTACTTGTGGTGGTTGCCGCTTGACTGGATTCGAAAGAGTCGATCGATGGGACTCTCTTTGTGCGCGACTGATCTTAACCTGATGGCCTACCAGGCCATACATGACGCATACAACCGCTGCGAGCAAATCGAGCGAAACCTTTATGTCGCCATTGCCCTGGCAAAATACAAGCTCGCGCAGAATCGTTATCCCGCCAAACTGCAAGAGCTTGTGCCGCGTTACCTGAATCCAGTCCCGGACGACATTTTCAGTTCCAAACCATTGATTTACAAACGCACGGCGGATGGCTACCTGCTTTACAGCGTGGGTCTCAACGGCAAGGACGATGGCGGCAGGAATCGCGACGATGACGTACTCGTCGACGACATCCGCGTCCGCATGCCGATGGCTAGGCCGAAATGACGGGCGACTCGCTCCGAAAAATGCTTCCCAAAGCAGCGTCGGGCCGCTTTGGAGGCCTTTGGAGTGCCTCGCAAGCGCGGTCGGGTCGTCACGGGTTGCCACAGTGGGCCCCGACCTCGCCTCACGGCTCGGTCTCGAGCGACCCTATGAAAATCGTTTGAATTTTCGGCCTCTGGCCGCCGAACGCGCGGCGGCAAGATGCCGCCGCTACGACTTGTGGCAATTCTTGTTTGCCTCGGCGCTTCGCGGCGGGTAAGCTTGAAGTCGCTTCCATCCCGCCACGAGGAGAATGTCATGTTGCAATCCCGCCGAGAGTTCAATTCGAAGTTGCTGGGTTCGCTGATCGCCTGCGGCTTTATCGAGTCGGTTTATGCCGCGCGGTTGTTTGGCGATGAAGTCAAGCCGATCGTGGGGCAATGGCTCACCGACCTGGCCAACGCAACGCGCGAACTGCGCGGCCACAAGCTGACGGACACGGAATTTCAAGCGAAGATGGAGGAACTTTACCGGCACGTCAACTTGCCAGAGTTGATCAAGCACATTCGCCTGGATCAACTGGCGGCGAGCAGCAAGCTGCCGGAGAATGGGGCAGCGAATTTTGCCATCGATTTCAGCAAGATCGAGGGCGCCGGCCAAGCCGAGCTTTGGCAAGCAGATTTTCGGCATGAAGAAGGGCCGTTCGATCGTGCCGCACGGGCACGCCAACATGTGCACCGGCTTCATCGTGCTCCGCGGCGATTTTCGGGGCAAGCATTACGACAAGCTCGAGACGCGCAAGGATCATTACATCATCAAGCCGACCATCGACCGCGCGTTCAAGCCGGGCGAACTCTCGACGATTTCCGACCACAAAGACAATGTTCACTGGTTCAAGTGCGCTTTGGATACGGGCTTCATTTTCAACGTGCATGTGGTGGGTTACGATCCGTCGATCATGGAGCCGTCCGGCCGACTGTATCTAGATGCGGAGGGCGAAAAACTTTCCGGCGGGTTGATCAAGGCGAAAAAGATGACCTGGTCGCAGTGTCACAAGAAATATGGATGAGATTGGAACCCACGAAACACACGAACCACACGAAAAAAAATTCTTTTCGTGTGGTTCGTGTGTTTCGTGGTTTGGGTTATTTGTAATTCACTTTGAGCGGCTGATGGATTGGCACCCAACCGAAGCCGCGTTTGTGGCCCCAGATTTCGAGGGTGGCGGAGAGCATGCCGCCAGACGTTTGCGGGCGGAGGTAAAGGACATATTCGCCCTCGCCGCCGCGGCGATTGCCGATCTCGTCGAAAAACGGCGGTTCGAGCCGTTGCAATCGCGTTTTCAACTCGTCGGAACTGCTGAGCAATTCGTCTTTACTGGTAAGGGACGGTTTGAGATCAAACGCCGCGTCGGCCAGAATGCGCACGACGTCGGCGAAGTGCAAGACGTCGTCGGTGCCGTCGGGCGGATGCAGGCCGAAGCGAATGTCCTTCTTGCTCGACGGGGAGGCATCATCGTCCCAGGCGACTGGGTTTTGATGGGCGAAAAACACCAGTGGAACCGGCACCAGGCGAATATTCCAGACGAGGGCGCCGTCGCGATAGACGTGGTTGAATGAAATCGAATCGCCGGAGACCGCAACCAATCGATGGCCCAGATCGGGGTTGGCGCCGGTGAGGCCGGCGAGGATTCGTGCGCACGGCTGCGGCACCGCCGGCAGGATCAGCAGCGATCGCTGGAGCGGGTCGTTGGGCAGCGATCGCAGCGGGAAAGGCGGCGAATCGCTCAGCAGCAGGCTCAGGGCCAGTGCCTCGCCGCGATTCGGACGCAAATAGCCCCCGACGCTGGAGGGGATTGGCAGCGACTGCGGACGCACGGTTCGATCGAGCGAGACCTGGAGGTTGGACCCGGCTTCGGAGTCGGCGGGCACGTCGTAGAATTGGCCGCGAAATTGTTCGGATAGATCGATCGAGTAAGGATCGTCTTTCCATTCGAGCGCAAAGACCTCCGGTGGGAATTCGCTCTGGGTGGCCGCGCACGCCAGCGCGGAAAAGACATTGCCGTCGCTTGCGGCGGCGATCGACGCCAAGCTCGCAAACGGCTGACCATGCGGCCGCAACTCCGGCTGCTGGGCCACGAAGCTGAGAACCGCCCGAGCCATTTGCCGATTCGTGAAGCAAAAGCGAAAGGTTCGGCCGGGATAAACGCCCATGAGATTGACGCGATCCTCGCTGTCGTTGTCGCCGCCGACATAGACCGTGTTGGCGGTCGCGGTGGTGATGAGGAGCAGGGGCGGGGGCCCGCGCCAGTCCTTTTGGCGAGCGAGGTCGCGGGCGAGTTCGAGGGCCCGGTCGCTGGAGCCGCCGCCGACGATCGCGATGGGAGGCGGATCGCGCCGGGCCAGCGCCGTGATCCAGTCGGCGACCTTGACCTCCGCGGTCTGTTTGTACCAGCGAATGTGCAGCGTTTGCGAGCCGCCCTGGAGCGAGATGGCGACCTCGGGGACGCCGGTTGTTTGATCCAAGAACGCCCGCGAGTCGTCAACCACCAGCCGCGGCTGCTGGCGGGCGGCGTGATGCACGCCGGCGACAAACCGGTCCCACGTGAATGTGTTGGTCGCGGTATGAAACCAGGCAATTTCCTGGTCGCCGGGCGGCACGGGCAGAGGGCGAAGCGGGGCGGCGGACTGGCCGAATTTGATGGTGGCCACCAGCAGTGCGATGAGCACGAGCACGGCCATCGTGAACCAGAACGGCATGCGCGATTTCAGCATCAAACGGCCCCGCGGCGAACCGGAACGGAACTCCGTGCAGTTTAGCCGCATCCAACAGGTTTGGACAAGGGCGAGGCAATGTTACACGCCGCTTCACGACCGCAATCGCCGGATCAATACGATATGAATTCCGAGTCGGTTTTGTTGACGGTCCGGTGTCTCGGAGGACTGTGATGGCTGCAGACCTTTATCGGGATTGGCTGCGGATTCCGCCGGAGAAGCGGCCGCCGAATTTCTTTGACTTGCTTGGCTTGTCCGCCGGCGTGGAGGATGCGGCGGCGATCGAGGAGGCCGCTCGACGCCAGGTCGAGCGCGTCAAACAACACCTCGACGGGCCGCTGGCCGCCGAGGGGGCGAGACTGCTGAAGGAAATCGCCGCGGCCCGGGCCGTGCTAATCGACCCGTCGAAGCGGGTCCAGTATGTCGCATCGTTGGTTTCGCCGGGCGGCGGCACGGTGCAGCCGTGGTGGCAGGATGCCGGCAAGCGGCCGGCGGCGACGTCCGCCGTGAAAGCGCCGCCCAAACCGCTGCCGGCGCAACCGATCATCAAGCCGAGTTCCTCATCGTTCCAAGGACTCGAAGCCGTCGCTCGCCGTAATCACCGCAAATCGTCCGGCTCAAGTGTCGCGGTTCTGGCGGTGCTCGGCGGCGGCGTGCTGGTGTTCATTGTCGCGGCGATCATCGCCGTGGTGATTTTCAGTTCCAATCAGTCCAGTGCCACTCCACAGTCCAGTGGGATGAAACCGCAAGCAATTACGCCCACGACGCACTCGAATCCCACGCCAGCGACGGTCGCGCAGAGGCCCAAAAACAACGAGCCCAATCGCTCGATGTTCCTGACGCAATCCGATCCGGCGGACGACGACGGCGGCAAACCCAAGGAAGCAATGACATACGAACGGCACAAAGGGCTCGTGCAATCGGTGTCGTTGTCGCCGCATGGCCGGCGCTTTCTTTCCGGCGGCGAGGGCGGCGTCATCGAGTGGGATCGGCCTAGCGGCAAATCGTTTTTGCGCCACGAATTCAAGGTGCCCGCGACCGCCGTCGATTATCTGCCCGGCACTTCGTGCGCCGCCTGCGCCGACGAGGGATCGATTTGCATCGTCGATTTGCCGACGAACCAGGTCAAGACCACGCTGAAAAACCCGCGCGGACTGATCCTGGCGATGGCGGCGTCGCGCGATGGCCGCCATCTGCTTACCGGCGGCAACGACGGCACGCTTCGCTGGTGGGACATCGGCAAGCCCGAGCCCGAAAAGAGCATGGAACTTGGCGACGCGCTGCAGATCCATTCGCTCGCCATTTCGCGCGACGGGAGATTCGCCGCGGCCGGCTGCAACGATGGAACAATTGGCATTTGGGCACTGCCGGCCGGCAACAGAGTTTGGCAAATGAAACTTCATGCCGGGGCGGTCACCAGCGTGGCCTTTTCGCCGGACGCCAAACGGCTCGCATCGACGTCGGTGGATAAGTCGGTCGCGGTGTGGAATGCGGAAAGCGGAAAACTGGCGACGCGCTTTGCCGGTCATGAGGCGGCGGCGCTGTGCGTGGCCTTTCTGGAAAAATCGCCGGGGCTGGTTTCCGGCGGCCGCGACGGCGCGCTCAAATTCTGGAGTCTCGATTCCGGCCTGTCGGTGCGATCGATTTCCCTTCCCGATTCGATTCAGTGCCTGGCGCTGGCGCCCGCGGATGGATATGTCGTCGTCGGCGAATCGAAGGGCACGATCCAGTCGCTGCCGATGCCCGCTCTCGATTTCGAAGTGGTCATGAAGCAAGAGCCGCCAGCGAAGAAATTGCTGCTGCCGGCCGGGCAGGAATTGGCCGAGGCGTTGAAGATGCTGGACTCGCAGTATGCGGACGAGGTCTCGCAGGCCAAGCCCGCCGATCTCGATGCGCTGGCCCAGCGGTTGCTCGCCAAGGCCGGCGGCATGGCGCAACCCGCGCAGCGGCTGGCCTTTTTCCGCAAGGCTCGCGATTTATTCGCCGGTCTGGGCAAGCTCGAACCGACTTTCGGCGCGATCGATGAATGCGATCGCTGGTTTGAAATCGACGACTTGGCGGAAAAGGCTAAGGCACTGCCGTCAATTGTGAGTGCCGCCACGCCGGTCGGGCAAAAGCCGGTAATCGACGCCGCACGGGCCTTGCTGCGCCGCGCCGAGTCGGAAAAGCGGCCGGATCTGGCCAAGGCGCTGGTCGCGGCTATGGAGAAAGCAGCCGAGAAATCGGGCATGGCGGAATTGACCAAGCTGGTCGCCCAAGTGAAAAAGCAGCGCAAGCGCGAGGCGGCGATCCAGGCGAAAATCGTCGAACTTCAAACGAAGTTGAAATCATCGCCGAACGACCGCGACGCCCATCTGGCCTATGGCCTGTTGCTTTGCTCGAAGAACAATTGGAAAGACGGACTGACGCATATCGCGAAGGGCGCCAACGCCAAGCTGGCGACGATCGCCAAGCAGGACCTGGCCGAACCCAAGGAGGCGAAGCCGCGGCTGAAGCTCGCCCATGCGTGGGCCGATGTCGCCGACAAAGAGCCGGAAGCGAAGCTGATCGGTCTCCAGCGCGCTAAGCATTGGGCCGAACTGGCGGAGGCTGACTTGCCCGCCGGGGAGAAGGCCCAAGCCACCTTGCTGATCGGGCAAATATCGGCGCAGCTCAGCGCGATCACGCCGGTGAATTCGACGCCGGCCGCCGTGTCTCCAGGTCCGAAACCGAAAAAAACCGCCGAGACGGTCATGCGGCGGAACTACAACACCTTCCGCACCGAGGAGACGTTCAAAGCGCAATGGAAGGTCGAGGGCTCGTCGCGATTGGAGTCGCTCGGACTGAGGCTGCTGGACAGTCCGGTGTCGCTGCAATCGACGTTTCAACTGCTCGACAACTGGAAAATGGAAATCGACGCCGTTTACGATGGCCGTGAAGTAGTCATCGAGGTCAACAAGCAGGTGATCACGTTGCGGCCGACCAAGAACGAGCCGATCATTTATCTCGAACGCAAGGGAAAGAAACTCGCCTATGCACTGGCCGGCAAGCAGACGAGCGGGAGCACCATCTCGCTGCCCGACGATGCCCGCGCACCCTCGACGATCACCATCAAATTGCAAGGGACGTCGTTGCCAAGCCGGAAGGAAGGTTTTGTTATTCCGCGGATCCTGGTGAACGGCCCCGTGAAGCTGGACGAGTGAGTATAATCGCGGACATGAGGCGAAGCGACGATCAAATCTTTACAGAATCAAACCCGCCGCGCCTGCCGATGCTGGTCACCGGCATCACGGGGGTGGCGGGATACAACGCCTTTCTCGCGCTGCGCGAAAAATTTCCCGGCCAGGTGATCGGTCTGCGACCGCATCAAACCTTTCGGCTGAATGGCGAAGGGATCGTTGCGCTCGACGCCGATGATGCGGACGGTTTGCGCGATCTTTGCCGCGAGTGGCGCTTTGGCTCCATTCTCAATTGCGTCGGCAACTGCGCTGAAATCTTGCGAACTCGACCCGGCGATGTCGCACCGGCTCAATGTCGCCACCGCCGAGATCATTTCGAAAATGGCCAACGAACTCGGCGCTCGCCTGGTGCATCTTTCATCCGATCTGGTCTTTTCCGGCGCGAGCGGCATCGGCAGTTATCTCGAAACCGATCCGACCGACCCGGTGACGATCTATGGCAAGACGATGGTGAAAGGCGAAACGATCATTCGCGGCGAGGTTCCGAAGGCCGCGATCGTTCGCATTTCGCTGCCGATGGGACCAAGCTTCAACCGGCACGCCGGCGCGATCGATTGGATCGATTCGCGCTTTCGCAACAGCCGCCCGGCGACGCTGTATTTCGATGAAGTTCGCTCGGCGGCGTATGTCGATGATTTGAATATCGTCTTCGAATGGTTCCTGACGCACGAGCATTTCGGCGGGCTCTTCCACGCCGGCGGGCCGCGCGCGATCACGCTCAATCAGATCGGCCAGGTGGTCAATCGCGTCGGCGGCTATCACCCCGAATTGCTGCGCGGCTGCCTGAGGCACGAGGCCGGTCCGATCCCGCCGCGAGCCGGAAATGTCAGCATGAATAGCAATAAACTGATTCAAGCGATGGGCTTTCAGCCTTTTCGCCCCTGGCCACTGTGCCATCGCTGCACGCCGACGCATCGCGGATGGCATCACGAACGCGAACCCGGCGAACAGGGCTCGTTCCGGCGCATCGAGTCGGAGTTGTATCGGTACGAGACAATGTGATTGTGACTGGCGAGCGTCGCGGCGTCAGCGCGACGTGTGAGCGAACAGAATGACGGAAGACGCCTTTCTGCAAACGATCCGCGAGAACCCGGACGACGACGGGCCGCGGCTCGTTTACGCCGACTGGCTCGAGGAACGCGGCGACCCGCGTGGCGAATTCATTCGCGTGCAGTGCGAACTGGCGCGGGTGGAGCAGGGCGCGGAAGTTCCGGATCTAAACGGTTTGCAAGATCGCGAAGATGAACTGATAACCGCGCATCGCCAGGAATGGCTCGGCCCCTTGGCCAAATTCGTAAAGGAGCAGTCGCTGACAGCCGTCTTTCATCGCGGCTTCGTCGATCGCATCAATATCGACGCCGACTTGCTCGTGGGCGAATTCGAAACGATCGATCGGATGCTTCCGGCGCTGCGATCGGCGGTGTTGTACAACGTCGCCGACTATGTTGAAGGGCTCGCCCTGTGCCCATTGCTCGGCCGGCTTTCCGACCTGGGAATCGCCGACTGGATTTATTACGGCGAAACGCAGATGCTCGCGAACTCGCGGCACTTACAGAAGTTGATATCGATTTGGCTGTGGGTGCGCGAATACGGCCAAGCGCTTGAGGTGGGCACAGCCTTGATTGATGCACCGGCCCTGGAGGAAGTCACACTTTTGCATTTATACGATTCGATCTTTGATACAGAGAGCCCGGATTTTGAAACCCGCTGGCGACGCCGCGTGCAGGATGAATTGAATGAGCGAGTACTGGCGGACCGTGGCGAAATCTTTCATGTGGCGTCGACTGCAACTGGCTGCTTTCATGTTTTTCACGATCCGGAACGGGGAATACTGGCAGGTAAACTAGCGGATCGTCAAGGAATCGCGGTCATGGATCGTGAAGATGTGCTTCATGTGGTCGCATTTGATCGTGACGGGAATCGCCTTGGTCACGAGAGTCGACTCGTCCGTGAGATTCTACCACGGTTTATCTCGGAACATGAACAGCGTCGTCGAAACCAATTCCTTCTGCCCTACATGAAAACTGAATTTGGCTTTGAGCCCGGCTATGCACGCGTAAGGGAATTTGTCGATCCGTGTGGGCTTGCCGTTCATCGATTCCCGTCGCGGATCTGGGGACCAGATGCCTTTGGCGGCGCTTCAGGACACGAGTTTGACACTCCGCAGGCACGAGACATCCACGAATGGATTGAATCTGGCGATTTCGTATTGGATTGGGGTGGCGAATTCATCCTGAGTGAACCAGAAGTCTCGGACCCGGTGTGACAGTTCGCGAGGTTGGCATAACATCACGATATCTGGTCGCGCAAGTACGACGTTTTCGAAACCGGAACATTCCCATGCCAACAATCAAACTGAACGGTGAATCGCGTTCATTCGCTTCTGCGATAACCATCGCCGACCTGCTGAATGATTTGGGCAAATCCGATCGCCCCGTGGCGGTCGAGGTGAATCTCGAAGTGGTGCCGCTCGCCGATCATGCGCGCTGCCAACTCAAAGATGGCGACGCGGTGGAAGTGGTGACGCTGGTGGGCGGTGGAAGCGATTCGCCGCCCGCCGACAAGCCGCTGGTGGTCGGCAAGTTCAAGTTCGCGAGTCGATTGATTACCGGCACCGGGAAATATGCCACCTATGACCTGATGCGGGATGCGCTGGCAGCCAGCGGCTGCGAGGTCACCACTGTCGCGGTGCGGCGCGAGCGGCTCATCGATTCGCAGGGCCGCAGCCTGCTGGATTTTCTTGATCTGAAGCGCTACACGATCTTGCCGAACACCGCGGGCTGCTTTAACGCCGACGATGCGATTCGCCATGCCCGCCTGGCCCGCGAACTTCTGACCAACCTCGGCAACCCAGGCGCCGACTGGGTCAAGCTCGAATGCCTGGGCGATAAGAAAACGCTGCTGCCCGACCCGATCGATACGCTCAAGGCCACCGAGCAACTGGTGAAGGACGGCTTTCAGGTTTTGGTTTACACGACTGACGATCCGATCTTGGCGAAGCGTCTAAAAGCGGCGGGCGCGGTGAGCGTGATGCCCGCCGGCAGCCCGATCGGCAGCGGGCAGGGGCTTTTGAATCCCAACAACATTCGCATCATTCTTGAATATTTGAAGGATGGCGATCCCGATTACCCGGTGATCGTCGACGCCGGCGTCGGCACCGCGAGCGACGTTTCCGCCGCGATGGAACTCGGCTGCGACGGCGTGCTGCTCAACACCGCGATCGCCAATGCGAAGGACTCGGTGCGGATGGCCTGGGCCATGCGCTACGCCTGCGAAGCCGGGCGACTGGCGTATCTGAGCGGCAGGATTCCGAAGAAGCTATATGCCACGGCCAGCAGCCCGATGGAAGGGCGGATTGCGTCGGCGGTGGGGTGATTCGAATCCAGACTTTCGATTCCATTGTGGCCCTGGTAAGATTATCGAAATGAAAGTTCGTCATACTACGACTGGTCAACAGTTTAACGGGACTGCTATCGCTCTGCATAACGGTGATCGGTTGAGCCAACGAGAGTTTCATCGGCGGTACAAACTCACGCCGCCAGGCGTCAAGGCGGAACTCATTGGAGGAATCGTCTACATGCCCTCGCCCGTTGGACGACTACATGGCCTATATAACAATGCGCTTTCAACGATACTAGGCATTTATGAATCGGCGACACCCGGCGTAAATGCCAGTGATGAAGCGACGATCGTCCTCGGGGATGAGAGCGAGCCTCAACCAGACAATCATCTTCGTCTGGAGTCCGAATTCCAAGGGCAGTCATCTGTGAATCGCGAGGACAAGATCGTCGGTGCTCCGGAATTCTTGGGAGAAATTGCCCACAGCAGTGTCGCCATTGATTTGGGAGCCAAGAAGGACGACTATGAACGCTCCGGCGTGCAGGAATACCTCGTATTATGCATTGAGGAACAGCAGTTACATTGGTTCCACTTCCCATCGCAGCGGCAACTCGAGTCAGACAAGAACGGCATAATCAAGTCCATGGTTTTTCCTGGGCTCTGGATTGATGAACGAGCGTTGCTGGCGCGCGACAAGGCTCGATGTGTCAAAGTCCTTCGGCAAGGCCTCGCCAGTCGCGATCATGCGGACTTTGTGGCTCGACTTCAGCGAGCTCGAAAGAAATCGAAATAGGACTGAGATGAGCCCGTCATTTACACGCCGGGAAGCGCTCGCGGCCATCGCTGCCATTCCTTCACTCGCCATTCGGGCGGATGAATCCCGCAAATATCGCATTAGCACCTTCACGGCGGAAGTGACGCCGCCGATCGGGCATCCCTGCATGGGCGGCGGCATCGCGCCGGCCAAGCAAATCGATGACCCGCTGTTCGCGAATGGCTTCGTCTTGCATGGGGCCGGCAAGCCGATTGTCTATGTCGCGATCGACTGGTGCGAGATTCGCAACGATGCCTACGACCGCTGGCGGAAGGTCATCGCCGACGCGGTTGGGACCGAGGCGGTGCGGGTCTTGATTTCCGCTCTGCATCAACATGACGCGCCGATCGCCGACTTGACCGCCCAGAAACTGTTGGAGAAATACAAGGCCAAGGGCGCGATCTGCATGCTCGATTTCCACGAGAAGACGGTGCAGCGCATGGCGCTGGCGGTGAAGGCGAGCCTCGAACATGCACGACCGATCACGCACATCGGCACCGGTGAGGCGAAGGTTAAAGATGTCGCCTCGAATCGGCGCTTTCATCGATGAAAATGGCAAAGTGCAATACAGCCGCATGAGCGCAACGCGCGATCCGAAGATTCGCGCCGCCGAGGTGGGCACGATTGATCCATTTCTGAAAACGCTCAGCTTCTGGGATGGTGATCAGGCGGTCGTGGCATTGAGCGCCTATGCCACGCACCCGATGAGTTACTATGGCCGCGGCGGGGTGTCGGCCGATTTCGTCGGCATGGCGCAAACGCCGCCAAGTCGATGAGCCACAGACATTGCAAATCTACGCGAGCGGTTGCAGCGGCAATGTCACCGCCGGGAAGTACAACGCCGGCGCGGTCGGGAATCGCCCGGTCCTTGCGGAACGCATCTACGTCGCGATGAAGGAAGCCTGGAAGCACGCCAAGAAGCAGCCGTTGGAGAAAATCGGGTTTCGTTCAGTCCCGCTGAAGCTCGAAGCCCGCAGCGGCAAGGGATTTTCCGAGGCGGAATTGATGGATCGATTGAAGAATGATCCGCGGCCGTTTGGACAATGTCTCGCGGCACTGGGGCTCAGTTGGCGGAAGCGTGTCGAGGCGGGCGAACCGATCGATTTGCCAGTGCTCGATTTCGGGCCGGCGTATTCGCGATTATGCCCGCGGAGTCTTATGTCGAATTTCAATTACTGGCCCAGAAACTGCGGCCCAATGCGTTTGTCGTGGTCGCGGGCTACGGCGAGTGCGGCCCGGGGTATATTCCGATCGAGCGCGCCTGGAAAGAAAACGACGCGAACTTGCACGATTGGTGCTGGGTCAACCCCGGTTCAGAGGCGCGCGTGCAAGATGCTCTGGCGCGAGCATTGAAGCAACGATAACGAATCAGGGCTTGGCTTTCTTCTTCGGCCCGAGTCTTTCCGGCGGCGCTTTGGGTTCCGATTTCGAAATCTCGCCGATCGTGTGCATCGGGAACAACTTGTACCCGGCGGGCACAATGCCCACCAACCCTGCGAGCGTCGCCGGCTTGCCATCGACCGGAACGGTCGTCAAAAGCGTGAGCGTCTGTTGGCTGCCATCGTCGAGCGATACATCGCATTCAAACGCTTTTTGATCCGCCTGCTCGCGGAGCGACATCTTCTTGATTTTTGAAAGCTCAACCTTGAACGTCTTTTTGAACATCACCCAGGTCAGTGTTTTCTCGGTCTTTCCAATGCGGTAAAGCGCCTGCAATTCGTAAACCGGCTGCGCCGCTTCCTTTTTGTTGCCGTCGGCGATGGTAACGAAGATTTTGTCGCCGCTAAGCTTGGGGCCAGGCTTGGCGGCGGGAAGTTTGACGCCGCGAATTCCACCCGCGAGCGGTCCGCCGCGATATTTCAATTCCACAATTCCCGCGGCGCCCTTGTCGATCTCCGCCTCGATGACGATCTGATTGATTCCTTGATATCGAATGGAGCCTTCGAGCGGTTGATCGATTCCCGCGACCTTTGCCTTGACCGTTTTCTTTTCCACGTCGTAGCTCAACGATTCGAGCCGATCCAGCGGGATGAATGTGAGCACGCCCTCGCGAAATGTGGTGGAATTGACTTCACGGAAGACCAGCGCGTCGGGCGCGGTCGGCAGCCAGTCGAGCTTGCGCGTTCCGGCGGTGATTTTCCAGTTCTTCAGAACGAATTCTTTGCCCGAGCCGTCGACGATGGTCGGTTCGGCCGCGGAACAGAATGCAAAGGGCATCGCAACGATCAACGCAAATGACAATCGGCGGAACATCGCGGCACTCCGGCGGGGCTGAATAAAAGAGCGAAGTTCATCGTCGCGGGAATCGTGGACTCGGTCAAGTGACGGCGAGCGATTTTCATCGCGTTGGTAACTTACGGCCGCCTTTTGCTTGACGGTTGGCGACGCGGCGGGGACAATTGCCAAAACGGAGGCAAGCCATGTCGAAACGATGCCTGCTCGACGGTTGTTTGCTGGCGGTGATGGTCGTGTTGGCCGGCGGCTGGCAAGCCGCCGGACGCGGGCCGCACCAGGGCTCGTTACAAGTCGTCGAGGGTCTGCCGCTGTCGAAAGCATCGCTGAATGGAAAATACCGCAACTTGCTTCGGGCGATCGCGGTGCCACAGGACAAGCAGAATTACACCGAGTTCAAGGAATGGGGCTACTACACCGGCACGGAATATTACGGCCACAAAAATCTTCCCGCCGGCCATTGGGTTTATGTTTACCCGCGCTGGTATATCTGGGGTGAGAAGGTAAAGTAGGCGTTGATTCGGATTCCCGGTTCAATCCCGTTCCGCAGGCCCACCATGAGCAATCCATTCATTCAAGAGCATGTGCGATTGTCGCGACGATGGTTCATTCAACTGGCGGCGGGCGGCGTTGCCGCCATGTCGCTCCGACCGAACTCGCTTTTTGGCAAGGACCTTTCGCCCGAATGCGCGAAAGCCTGCGAGGAGGCCTTGAAACGCCTGGAGTATCTGACGGCGGACAAGGATTTCGGAGATGTCTCCCGCGGCAATCCGCGGCCGTCGAAATTACCGGATGCAAAGAAGCGCGTAGTTGGCTTGACGCGTGAAACCTGGCGGCTCGAATTCGTGCCTGACGCCGAAACAAATGCGGTGGTCGAAAATCCGCTCAGCAAGGCGAAGGGCAACGCTCTCGACTGGCCCGGGCTGATGAAATTGGCCGAAAAGCATGCGGTCGCCATTCCCAAAATTATGACCTGCAACAATATCGGCCGCCCGCTCGGCATGGGCATCTGGGAAGGGGTGCCGCTGCGCGAAGTGATCTGGTTGGCAAAGCCCAAGGCGCACGTGCGGCGGATATTCTATTACGGTTATCATAATGACGATCCCAAGCAGATGTTTCGTAGTTCGCTCCCCATCGGCCGCGTGCTTGAGGATCCATTGGGATTGCCGCCGGTCATCCTTTGCTTCAAGCTGAATGGGCATTTCCTCTCGCCGGAGCGCGGCGGGCCGGTGCGAATGTTGGTGCCCGAGGCCTACGGCTTCAAATCGGTGAAATGGCTCACAACGGTGAAGTTGACCAATCTTCCCGGCGCGAACGATACCTACGCCGAGCAAGACAACGATGTTGATAGCTGGATGAAGACCTTCGCCGGCTTGCTCGTGGCTCCCGAGAAGATCAAAGCTGGGGAAATCATACCGGTCACTGGCTACGCGCAAGTGGGAATCTCCGGGCTGACGAAAGTTCAAAGCTGGATCAGTCCCAAGGAAACGAAATGGCCGGCGGATGATCCATATTTCACGAAGGCGCCTTGGAGAGACGCTGAGATACTTTCGCCGCCGAAGAAGTGGGGCGGCGGTCTGCCAGACGACAAATTGCCCGACCATCTGCATGGCTTCGATGCCACGACGAAGCGTCCCAAGACCTGGCCGATGCTGTTGTCGATGATCCACTGGGCGGCGGCGCTGCCGGCCTTGAAGCCGGGCTCGTACATACTGCGGGCTCGCACCATCGACGCCAACGGCATCGCCCAACCGATGCCGCGGCCATTCCCGAAATCGGGCAGAAACTTCATCGAAGAGCGAGCGATTACGGTACGGTGATGGACAACCCCGAGAGCCATCGCGAAGAACTGGATCGGCGCATCGCTGCCGCCGATGCTGATCCTTCCGCGGGCCAACCCTGGACCGAGGCTAAGAGCTTGCTTTGCAGCAGAAAATGAGCCTCGAACTCGTCGTCGCCGAGAAACAACTCAGAACCGACTCGGCTCAATCATTGTTTTAAAAATGAGGAATGCAGGAATGCAGGAAAAACCGATGAGAATTCAAGACTGACTTTTCCTGCCTTCCTGCCTTCCTCATTGATCGAAAACCGTCTAACTATTGTTTTTCTGTTTCAGTCCCTGCGGAACCATGGGCATCGAACGCAGCCGAATTCCGGTCGCGGCGAAGATCGCATTTCCGACCGCAGGCGCAATCGCGACGATTGGCGTTTCGCCGGCGCCGGCGGAGGGCAAATCCTTGCGGTCCAGCAGCACGGTTTCGAGGATCGGCGCGTCGGCAAATCGGGGCACCCGATAATCCGAGAAGCGCGGGTTGAGGATTTCGCCATTGGCGAATTTGATCGCCTCGAACAGTGCGCCGCCAAGGCCCATGACGACCGCTCCCTCGACCTGGTTTTTCAAACCATCGGGATTAATGATGGCACCGCATTCGAAGGCGGTCACGGCACGCACGACTTTGACTCGCCCGGACGCTTTATCGGCGGCAACCTCGGCGCAAGTGGCGACATAGCTTCCCTTCTCGGTGCCGCCGGCGATGCCGAAGCCATGGCCCTCGTCGGCCTTTGATTTACCCCAGCCGAATTGCTTGGCGGCCGCTTCGAGCACGTTTCGCAGCCGCTCGTTTTTCAGATTCTTCAACCGGAATTCGAGCGGGTCCATCTTCAGCGCATGAGCCAGATCGTCCATGTGCGACTCGCGGGCGAAGTGATTCGCCGTGGCCGCCAGCGCTCGATAGGAGCCTTGCCGTAAGGGCGACTGCGATGAATGAAACTCGATCTTGCGATCCGCAACCTCATACGGAGTCGCGATTGCGGAGCCGCCGGAATTGTAATTGTGGAATTCCCAGGCGGTGATCCTGCCATCCTTCGCGACGCCGGCATTCACTTCAATGACTCCGGCGGGGCGGAAGTACGCCCAGGTGAATTCTTCCTCGCGCGTCCAGACCAGTTTGACCGGCTTGCCGACCGCTTTGGCGAGCCGCGCGGCCTCGGCGGCGGCTTCGTCATTGTGCTTGCCGCCGTAGGCCGAGCCCGTATCGGGCACGATGATGCGGACCTTATCGACGCCGACGCCGGTCGCGTTGGCGACCTCGCCATTGACGCGAAACGGCACCTGCGTCCCGGTCCAGACGGTGACGTTGCCATCCTTCCACTCGGCGACCGCGGCGCGGGGTTCGAGCGGCGCATGGGCGATATAGGCGATGGTGTATGTCGCCTGAAGTTTGTGCTCGGCGGCCTTGAGTCCGCTGGCGATCGAACCATTGCTGCCGCCGCCGCGTCCGCCAAAACCACCGCCGCCGCGACCGCCATTGCCTTGGTGTTCTTTGAGGTATGTGAATATCTCGTCGCTCGATGGCTGCGGCGTGGTTTTCCATTGGGCCTTGATCGCGGCGAGCGCCTTGGCCGCATCGTGCTCGGTCGGCGCGACCACGCCGACGAAGTCGCGGTCGTGAACGACACGGACGCCCGACATCGCCTCGGCCACGCGCGTGTCCACGGAAGCTAACGTGGCATGGAAACTCGGTGGCCGCAGCACCTTGCCGTGCAGCATTCCCGGCCGCTTCATGTCCGAAGCATACTTCTGCGCGCCGGTGACGAACGCCCGGGCATTTACCTTCGGAACGGCCGTGCCCTCGATCTTCCATTCCTTGGCCGGCGTCGTCGGCACATCCGCGGCGATCGCCTTGGCCAGTTTCTTGCCCTCGGTCAGGTCGCCAAACTCGAAAGTCTTCTTCGACTTCGTGTCGATCACTTTGCCATCACGAACTTCGAGCGAAGCTCGATCGACTTTGCCTTCCTTGGCGGCGAGGTCGAGCAGCAATTCGCGGGCGGCGGCGCCGGCCCGGCGAAGCTGCGGCGCCATCCGCGGGGTCGTCCCGCTGCCGAAAGTCCCCATGTCGTAGGGCGTCAGCTTGGTGTCGCCCATGACCAGTTCGATCCGCTCAACCGGTGTGCGCAGTTCCTCCGCCACCACTTGCGTGAGCGAGGTGCGGGCATTCTGGCCGACTTCGACTTTTCCAGTGTAAACGGTGATCTTGCCCTTTTCATCGATGTGCAGCCAGGCGCTGAGTTCGCGCGGACCGCCGCCGAATCCGCCACGCCCCTGTCGCCGGCCCGGCGGCTGCGCTTCGATCGCATCTAAAAACAGTGCGACAATGATCCCGGCCCCGGCAATGCGGAAAAAATCACGCCGGTCAAACAGCCACGACAATCCGCCATTCTCAAAAAACTCATACCGCTCCGGCTCAATTTCCGGCTCGAGCAACCAGTCAAACCCGTCGTCTGATCTTTGACCTCTGACTTCTGACCTCTGACCGCTGACCGCTGACTTCTGTTCCCTGGTCATTGCCGGCCTCCCTTCATTGTCTTGGCGGCTTGTTCGATGGCGGCGATGATTCGCGAATAGGTTCCGCAGCGGCAGATGTTTCCGTTCATGAAGCGGATGATTTCATCGCGTGTCGGGTCCGGATTCTTGCTGAGCAACGCGAATGCCGACATGAGCATGCCACAGGTGCAATAGCTGCACTGGAAAGCGCCGTGGTCGATAAACGCCTGTTGGAGCGGATGCAGGCGATCGCCCGAGGCGAGGCTTTCAACCGTCCGAATCTGCTTGCCCTCGGCGGAGCCGGCTTTCGTGGTGCAAGATCGCGTCGGCTGGCCATCGATGACCACCGTGCAGGCGCCGCAGCGTCCTTCGCCACAGCCGTATTTGCAGCCGGTCAGATCGAGGTCGTCGCGCAACACGCTGAGCAGGCTGCGCTCGGCGTCGGCGTTCACGGCTCGATTCGTGCCGTTTACCTTCAGTTCCTTGATTGTGGCCATGCACCACCTCGCGAATTGAGTTCGATCGCGGACAAGAAAAGCGACTTCGATGCTGATATCGTATGAACCCCGATGTGGGCGGAGGGGCTCAATAAATTAGCGGTGTCTATGTTCGTCTGTTGCTGTCTGCAACTGCGATGTCGACGCCAGCACAGCAACCCGGACTTGCATTCGCATTCGTTCGAAGCGAAAATCCTGTAAGGGAACTGGTCGTTCGGCGAATCGCACCCGATGATGGTGAATGGAATGAGTACAATTGACGTCCAGATGGCTTTACGGGAGCTCTTACGAAGCCGACGAAACGGCGTGGCTCGAAGAGATGGCTCGTCTCGTGGCGGACCATCGTTTCAACGAACTCGACACAGAACATTTAAGCGAGTTTCTCAACGACATGGCTCGACGCGATAAACGCGAAGTCCTGAGCCGGCTTGTGAGCTTATTGGTGCATTTATTGAAATGGGAGCGTCAGCCCGCGCAGCGATCGAATAGCTGGCAGGCGACCATCGCCAATCAACGCGGCGAACTAAACGATCTGCTTGAAAGCGCCACGCTCCGGAAGCATGCACGCGAGGTTCTCGATAAAGCGTACGAGCGGGCGGTGAAGCAAGCGGCACTCGAAACCGGCCTTGAGATCGGCTCGTTTCCGAATGAGTGTCCGTTTACGTTGGAATCGGCCCTGGCGGAATCGTAGCGTCGATGCATCAAATTCTCGACCCGATCTTGGCCTATCATGCACGACCTTCTTACCAACATCCGTTCGCTCCACATCTGCCCCGAGGCTAGAGGGCCGGCCGACGCCGGGCGGATTGATCGGGCGGCGATGGCCTGGGCCGAGGGGAAGATTGTCTGGGTCGGCTCGGAAGATGCGATTCCGCCAAGTTTGACCATTTCTGAAGTCATCGACGCCCACGGCGCGATCGTCATTCCGGGCTTGGTCGATTGCCACACGCATTTGGCCTTTGGCGGTTGGCGGGCGGATGAGTTCGAACAGCGCTGCCAGGGTGTTGATTACCGGCAAATCTCCGCGGCGGGCGGCGGCATTCTTCGCACCATGCGAATGACGCGCGACATGAGCGAAGGTCAACTCGCCGAGCCGCCGGGCGGTTTCTCAAGGAAATGATTTCATTGGGAGTCACCGCCGTCGAGTGCAAGAGCGGCTACGGCCTGCGGCTCGACGACGAGTTGAAACTCTTGCGGGCATACAAACGACTCGGCGAATCGACGCCGGCGCGGATCGTGCCGACCTTCCTGGTGCGCACACCATGCCACCGGAATTCCAGGATAACCGGGCCGGCTATCTTCGCTTAGTTTGCCAGGACATGATCCCGCAAGTTGCGGCGGAGAAATTGGCGATATTCTGCGACGTGTTTGTCGAGGAAGGCGCCTTTTCGATCGCGGAAGCGCGGCAGATCTTCAAGGTTGCGCAAGCGTATGGGTTGCGGCCGAAATTGCACGCGGACCAGTTGAGCAACGGCGGCGGGGCGAAACTCGCCGCGGAAGTCGGCGCGATTTCCGCCGATCACCTCGAATACACGGACGACGAAGGCATCAAGGCGATGGCTGATGCCAACGTGGTCGCGGTCGCACTTCCATTGGCATCGCTGTATTTGAATCGGCCGGCGATGGACGCCCGGCGCTGGTTGGCCGCCGGCGTACCGGTCGCGGTCGCCAGCGATTTCAATCCCGGCAGTGCGCCGAGCTTCCATCTGCCGCTGGCGATGATGCTTGCGTGCACGATGAATCATCTCACGCCGACGCAGGCGCTCAAGGCAGCGACGATCAACGCCGCCAAGGCAATCGGATTAGAAAACGAAGTCGGCTCGCTGGAACCGGGGAAACGGGCCGATTTCGTCCTGCTCGATGCGGAAGACGCGGCCCAGTGGCTCTATCACTTTCGCGCCAATGCGGCCTTGGCTGTCTATCTCAAGGGCGAGCGATTCGAGCCATGAGCGAACTGCGGCCATCGACTGTCGGCTTGCCGGAGACATCGCCGGACGATCCGAGAGTCGGCCATTTGCTCGGACGTAGGCTCGATCCTACGACCGAGCCGGATGCGATCATTGTCGGCTTTCCCGTCGATGAGGGCGTGCGCCGCAATGGCGGGCGCGTGGGAGCGGCGGAGGGGCCGGTTGCGATTCGCCAGGCGCTTTTTCGATTGACGCCTGATCCGCGGCTCTTTTCCGAATTCGGCAAGTTTTTAATGGCGACGGACGATCTCGGCGACCTCGTTTCAACCGGCAATCTCGAAGCCGATCAAGCTGCATTGGGGCGAATTCTGGCACCGCACTTGAAACGTGGGGCGGTCGCGATTGTGTTGGGCGGCGGGCATGAAACCAGCTTTGGTCACTTCCTCGGCTATGTCGCGGCCGGCCAACCCGTCCAGGTGCTGAACTGGGACGCGCACCCGGACGTGCGGCCGCTCCGCGAGGGCAAGGGGCATTCCGGGTCGCCGTTTCGCCAGATTTTGGAGCACCCATCGAGATTGTGCCGTCGCTACGATGTCGCCGGTCTGTCGCCGACGTCCGTCGCAAAAGCGCACCTCGACTATTTGGAACTGCATGGCGGGACCTGGCTATTCAACGAGGAATTGAATGCGACTGAAATTGATCGAATCCACGAGCGAATAACTGAATCGACCCTGGCCACCTTCGATTTGGACGCGGTGGATGGCTCGGCTGCCCCGGGCGTCAGTGCATCCGCGATATTGGGCATTCCCGTCCGGGATTGGCTTCATGCGGCGGAGCGAGCCGGGCAAAATCGTTGCATTCGGTCGATGGATGTGGTCGAATTGAATCCACGATTCGACGTGGATGGTCGAACGGCTCGATTGGCGGCGGCCACTGTTTGGCATTTCCTTCGGGGGTTGGCCCGGCGCGATTCCTGAAATTCTTTCGGGTCGGACTGCGTCAGGAGGACAGCGGAACCCATTTGCTGCGAGTCACACTTGATCAGCGCGAGGCTTTCATGCGAATCGTTTCAGTCCGCAGGGCGTTCAGTCTGATCGAACTGCTGGTGGTCATCGCCATCATCGCGATTTTGATCGGCTTGCTCTTGCCCGCCGTGCAAAAAGTTCGCGAGGCGGCGGCCCGGATCAAGTGTCAAAACAATATGAAGCAACTCGGCCTGGCGCTGCATAACCACCACGACACATTTGGCGCGTTTCCGCCGGGGCTTCGCTTCACGTCGCCGCGGCGATCGTTCATGCCCGACCTGCTGCCGTTCATCGAGCAGCAAAATGTGCCCTATAACCTGGCGGCCGATTGGGATGATCCGGTCAATCTCACCGCGGTGCAGACAAAATTGGTCATCCTGTTGTGTCCTTCGTCCCCGACCAGCGTGCCATACGACACCTTTTCGTTTCCGGCGATCCGGGGCGTGCGACCGGCGACTATACGGCGACCCATGGCGTCAACAGCGGCTATTGCGATCTCGCGGGTTGGCCGCGCATCCTTCCGATCGATTGGAATGGCATTTTAACCAGGTATCCGACCCGCCTGACGGACGTGACGGACGGAACGTCGATGACGTTTTTGCTGGTCGAGGATGCGGGCCGACCGGAGCTTTACCGGATGGGCCGGCATGCGGTTGGCGGCGCGGGGAACGGAGCGTGGGCCGATCCCGATTACGAACTGGCGCTCGACGGCTCGGACACCCTCTACACGGGCCAAGGTCAGGGCCAGGGCACCTGCGTAATGAATTGCACCAACGACAATGAGGTTTATTCGTTCCATCCGGGCGGCGCGAACATGCTTTATGCCGACGGCTCGGTGCGGTTCCTACGCGATTCCGTGTCGGCAATAACCTTCGCCGCGCTCACCACCAAAGCCGGTGGCGAAGTGATTTCCGATAGCGATTATTGAGGATCTTGACTGCCGAACGCACTGAGTCGCGTCTCAATCCTCGCATTCAGGCTTGCAAAAGCTCCATCTTCCATCACCGCCGTCGCTCCCTCCGTCGCCAACTCGCGATCCAGTTCCACCCAGGTCTTGCAGCCTGCGTAGGCGGCGGTTTCCGTTAAATCGAATGATTGCGGGCTCCGAAATACACGCACGATCAATCCATACAGCCCTGGCGTGCGATAGTTGTATTTCGCCTTGACCGCGTTTATCGACCAGACATGCACGTCGTCGAGCGCTTCGATCTGTTTCCATTCGCTTAACCGATGCACTGCCGCGACCTCGGCGAAATGGCTCAGCCGCACGATGCCGCCGGGCGGCCGCTCGGCGATCGCTTGATCGAACTGCGGTTGCGCGGCGGGTTTGATTCCCTCGCGATGTTCGTGCAGAAACGTCGGGTAGAGCCAAAAACGCGGGTGCTCGGGGCGAAACTCGCCGCCCGATTCGGCGATGCCGCCCTTGCGAAGGATGAGCGCCTGCCACCCCTCGGCGAGCGCCTTGCAGACCACGGCCCATTCCTTGAAGGCGATGTCCAACATGATCACTCCTTCTTGGGCATGCGCAACATCAAGTCCTGCACCGCCGCCAATGGCGGTTTGTCTTCATAGAGCGCTCGATAGACCTCGGTCGTAATCGGCAATTCAATTCCCATGGCCTTGGCTCGCACAAAAACACTTCGCGCGGTGTAAACGCCCTCGGCGACTTGCCGCATGCTGGCGAGGATGTCGGCGATCTTCTCGCCTTTTCCGAGCCGCTCGCCGACCCGGCGGTTGCGGCCGTGCGGGCTGATGCAAGTGGTGATCAGGTCGCCGAGGCCGGCCAGGCCCATGAAGGTCTCATGGTCGGCGCCGAAGGCCACGCCGAAGCGCGCCATCTCGACCAATGCTGCTGGTCAATAGGGCCGACTTGGCGTTGTCGCCGAAGCCAAGTCCGTCGCAGATGCCGGCGGCGATGCCGATGATGTTTTTCAACGCCCCGGCCAATTCGACGCCGACCAGATCCATGTTTGTGTAAATGCGAAAGCGCTCGCTGTTAAAAACGTGTTGGATTTCGTGAGTCAATTCCTCATCGTCGCCGGCGACCACAACCGAGGTCGGCATTCCGCGGCTGACTTCCTCGGCGTGGCTGGGGCCGCTCAGGGCCGCCAGGTTTTGCAGCCCGAGGACCTGGTGAAGGATTTGCGTGGGCCGCAAAAACGTGTCGATTTCCAGTCCTTTGGCCAGGCCCAATGTCGGCACTTCCGCCGGCCATTTGCCGGCGA
Source organism: uncultured Gemmataceae bacterium (assembly GCA_963815035.1). GTDB lineage: Bacteria > Planctomycetota > Planctomycetia > Gemmatales > Gemmataceae > JBGQCZ01. The sequence continues at coordinate 70,296 of CAWFFC010000021.1, read as the reverse complement.
ACGCTTGAGCGTCTCGCGGAGATAGACGGTGGGAATCGCGGCAATCGCCAGGTCGACTCCCGCCAGCGCCGTCGCGATGTCGGTCGTGAGCACGATCGACTCGGGAATAGCGATGCCGGGCAGCAATCGAACGTTTTCCCGCTTCTCCCGCAAGATCCGGCCGTTTTCCTCGAAGGCGCTCCAGAGCGTGACCTGATGTTTGGCGTTTTGCGCCAGCATGATGGCGATCGCGGTCCCCCAGGCGCCGTCGCCCAGTACGGCAAAATTGGTGAACATCGCAAACTCTCCGCAACTTCTCGGCGTTCGCCTCGCGCACCAAGCGGCGCAAGATTCGCCGGTCGAACGGGATTTTCCGGGGAATGTTCCAAGTCGGCGAGAGTCACGCGTCGATTTACTTCTCGACGCCAAGATTCGCAGCCGCGACCAAACCACGAGGGAGCCGAATCGGGATTCATCCGATTACAGGGAGGAACTTCAATGGTTACCCAACTCCGCGTTTATCACGAACCCGAAGCCGAAATCGAACCGGCGATCGAAGAACATGTTCGCGTTCGCCTCGGCGACTTGCTCCCGCTGTTGACCATGGCCCAACGATTCAAATACGCCTGGCTCAAAGATTTTCTCGACGACGAGGTCACGATTTCCGGCGACCTTTACACCGTTCTTCAACAATTCCTCGGCTACCGGCCGACCGCGTGATTTCGGCGAGCGTCGAGGCGTAAGTCCGACGTGTGAGCGCCTTGTGGGTTCACACGTCGAGCTTACGCCTCGACGCTCGCCCTAGCTCTCACTCCGGCAAATCTTTAAATATTTCCGGCTTAAACTGGCTCAAATCGACATTTCCCTTCACCTCGCCCTCAAGCAGTTTGATCCGCATTTCCAGTTCGCGCATTTTCGTTTGCACGATTTCCATTTTCGTCGTGGCGTCGTCACGGTCTTTGACGCGCGGGACCTCGGGATAGCCGAGTTGCCGCTGCAATGCCGCGAACAAGAACAGCGGGTCGCGGCCGCGGCTTGCCTTGGCGATCTTTCCCTCTTTTTCGCCGAACAAAGGCGGCACCGGCGGTTCGTATTCCGGGTGACTTCGCCTTTGATCCATCACGTATAAGTCCGAACGAACATAAATCAAATCGCCGAAATCGATGCTCCCCACCTGCCGCTTGACCATCTCGAAGTACTCGATCCAGTCGCGCTCGTAAAACGGATCGGCGGCCATCGCGGTCAGGCCTTCGGTGTAGCCAAGCCGATTGCGGCTGATGGTTTCGAATTGATAAACAAATAAGCCCGGCCGGGTCGGCTTCTCAGCCATGTAGTTCGCAAGCCGTTCCAGGACCAACAGGGCGGTCGGCATGCTGAAGCGTTGGCCTTCCTGCTCGGCCTGGGAAATCACAAAAGTTTGGAAGGCGGTAAAATAATGCGGAAGCCGGACAAACCCCGACCCCAGCAGGCCAGTATGTTTCGTTTCCGTGGCCAGGAACTGAATGGCCATCGGCAGGCGCGTCGTCGAGAGGATTTCCTCGTGCAGCCGCTCGAGGATTTCCTGGGCGGCGAGATTGTAAGCGAGCCGCTCACGAAACGTGCGGAAAAAATGCGCTTGCTCGACGTATTCTTCGCGATCCAGTGCGGTAGCCATGCCGCGATTTTATCGCACCGCGGCGGCCAAGTCACGAAGCCTTTCGCATTGGCGCTTCTAATCCCAGTTCACCCGCCGGGCCGACCACGAACGCGTATCCACCGATGCGAACGCAATCATTGAGATGAATTTCTTTCTGTTGCACTTTCAAATTGTTGACAAAGACGCCGTTGAGGCTTTTCCCATCCTCGACGAACCATCGTCCGTCGCGAAAGTAAAACCGGCAATGCCGCCGGCTGACGTCGGCCAGCGGCAAGTGCAAGTCGCAATCGCTATGCCGCCCGACAATCACGTCGGGCCGGTCCAGTTCGAGTGTGATCCCATGCGTCGCCAGCACCAGGCGAATCGGCACAAACCCCGCCGGCAACTCGCTCACCCGCGAGCGATGCAACACGCGCGGCAACAAGTGCGCCGCCCCAGGGGATTCCGACATGGGCAATCCTCCCTGATTTCCCGGGGCGGGGATATAACCATTGACGTGAACGAAAGGAAGGCCAAAATCGGTTAGCCGCGACGTGCCGTATATCGGTTAGCCGCGACGCGGAGTCTTCGGAGCGGAGCGCGTAGGAGAACAAACATGATCACAGGTTATCACCTCATTTTCGGCGCTTACGGCTTCTGGCTTCCCAACGATCCACGTGGCTCATGGTCGGATTTCGTCGGTTCCTGGGAACTCTTTCGGTACGGCCCAGCGACCAAAACTACCGAGCGCCGCTCGCTGGCTCACATGCCGCACAATCGTGAACTGCGCCTCGCAGCCAAGTCCGCGTTGAAATTGCCTGCCATCCAATTCACCGAAGCGCAAATCAATGCAGTCGCAGAGGGATTTGCCTACTATTTCCAACGTTCCGGGCGTCCGGTCTGGGCTTGCGCCATCATGCCAGATCATGTCCATTTAGTTGTCGGACCGGGCCACATCCGTGTTGAGCATCTGGTGATCCAGCTCAAGGGCGATGCCACACAGAAGTTGGTGGAACTTGGGATTCATCCATTTGGCGGTATCAAGGACAAGAACGGTCGTCCGCCCAAGTGTTTCGCTCGCGGGGAATGGAAAGTGTATCTTGATCCCGACGACATTCTTCGTGCAATTCGTTATGTCGAGGACAATCCGATCAAGGAAGGACGTCCTCGACAGAATTGGCGATTCGTGAGTCCATATTGCGGGTAGCGCCAAACCGGTTTACTTATAGAACTCGCTGAACTGATCGCCCGGCGGCCAATTCTGAAACTTGGTTACGAATTCCTTCAATTTGGCATCGAACAGTTGGCCCAGGTTTTGTTCGTCCTTGCCGGTGCGCCGAGTTGAACAGGCCGACGAAGACGAAGCCATTGAGGCGGTGGAAGCAGGCGGATGAGCCGTCGATCGCGCCGGTGTAGAAATACTCGGGGCTGAATCGGCCCTGGAGATTGAAGCCTTTGTACGCCGGATATTTCTGGGGCAGATCGAAGCCCGTGCCAAAACGAGCAAGATCAACGGCCGACGTAATCCAGCCGCCATGCGAATCCATCGCTTCGAGATACCAGGCGCCGTAAGGCGACGGCACGCGATGGTTCAGCGTGGTGGCGAAGACCGAGGGCGCCTTTCGGCCGAACCGAATCGACATATTTCACTTCGCCCTTTGCCGTGGTCAGCGTCTTGCCGAGACGTGTATCGCTGATTCCCAGCGGCTTGAATAGCTCTTCACTGACGTACTTGTCGTAAGGCTTGCCGCCCACCTTTTCGATGACGCGGCCGAGCAGCAGAAAACCAAAATTGGAGTAAACCTGCTTGCTGCCCGGATCGAAATCGAGTTGCTGATGCAGCATGTAGCGGATGATCTGGTCGCGGCTGGCCGGTGGCGCGGTCTTGAAGTAGCGGGCGATATCGACCGACATGAACATCGGGTCGCCATTGAGATCGCGATCGAATCCCGCCGAGTGCGTGAAAAGATGCTTGACCGTGATTTGCTTCCAGCGCGGGTCCATGTCATCGGGCAAATTCTTGCGCTCGAGAATATCGAGCAGCTTGTCGTCGAATTTCAATTTGCCGCGGTCCACCAGTTGGCATACTGCCGCGGAAGTGATCGCCTTGCTCACACTGGCAATGCGAAAGAGCGACGTCGGCTGAACCGGTGACTTTCGTTCCCGGTCGGCATAGCCGAAGCCGCGTGCATAAAGCAAGCGCCCATCCTTGGCGATGGCCACCGCCATGCCGGGCGGTTTGTGTTCTTCGAGAAAGTCGAGCGCGAGCTTGTCGAGAACAGCCAGTTCGGAAACCGCTTTGCCGGTCACCGGAGGGCCTTTTTTCTTCGGTTGTCGCGGCCACAAACGATGCCGCGATCCCCAACGTCAAAGCGATAAGAAATTCGCGCATCGCATTGCCTCCGATTCAGCCTTGATAGTTCGACGACGGCGAATCGTTCAGGGCGTCAGCCGATCGAAAAACTTCAGAACAATTGGTTTCCGCACGCGTCGATGGTAAGATGATGCACGGTTTGGCGGTGTGCAACCTGCTTGTGCCACCAGAGAGAGCCGCATGCCTTTCCCGTTCACCTGCCCCACCTGCCGGCACGCCTCTCAAGTTCCGGACCAGTTTGCCGGCGCCCAGGCCAAGTGCCCGTCGTGTGGCATGATTATCGGAATTCCGGTTGCTTGCACTCGCAGCACGACGATTCGCAAATCCATTCCAGTTATTCCCAAAATCGACGATGACATTCCGGTCGTGCGGCCTATGGAACCTCCGGCTGCTCCACCGGTGGCGAAGAATGCCGGCACGGTCGTCATTCTCATCGTCCTGACGGCCGGCGGCATGGCGACCCTGTTTTGTTGCGGCGTCGGGGTCGCGTTCGCTTACTGGTTGCTCGACCAAAACAGAATGGCACAATCGAGTCAGGCGGAACGCGAGGTCGCGCTCGCGCCGCAAAGCGCGCCGCCAGTCGCGACTTCGAACCCAGCGTCGTCGCTGGCGCCGGACGCTGACATGCAACCGCCCAGCTATTGGACGCAACGGTTAATTGATGCGAATCCGGCCGAGGCGGGAAAAGCCCATGATCGATTGCTAAGAATGGCCCGCAAGGCGGTGCCCGAGCTGCGCCGGGCGTCGCGCGGCCATGATGTCAAATTGAAACTGGCGGCCGTGTCACTGCTCGGCGAGATCGGACCGGAAGCGGTCCACGCCTGGAATGACATTTCCGCGAACTTGACCGCGCCCGAGGCGGAACTCCGTCTGGCGGCGGCCGAGGCCCTGGGCAAGCTTGGCATGAACGCCAACCCCTGCCTGCCGCGGCTGCTCATGGCGGCTCCCGACGCCGATCCGAGAGTCCGGGCCGCGGTTCTCGATTCGCTCGAAAAGGTTGGGCCGCCGGCAAAGGAGGACATCCCGAATCTGCTCGCGCTGTGGCACGAAGCCAACTCGGGGAAACGCACGGTCCTGGTTTCCGCTGTGCAAAAGCTGACGCTGGACCCGCGGACGACGGCGATCTTGTTTGTCCCGCTTTTGCACGATCCGGCGAAGCCAATTCGGCTCACGGCGATCGAAGCGCTGGGCGACGCTGGTCCGTCCGAGCGAGCCAAGACCTATCCGAAACTGCTGCCCATCCTCGACGACCTCGATGCGGACATTCGCAAGCACGCGATGACGGCGATGCGCAAACTCGGAGCCGCGACCTCGGCGGACCGGCCGCAATTGGAAACGGGATTGCATGGTCGATCCGTCGAGATTCGGATTTATTGCCTCGAATCGCTGGGCGGCCTTGGGTCGGACGCACGGCCGAGCCTTCCGCTAATTGCCCGGCGGACCACCGATTTGGAACCTGCCGTCCGCCTGGCAGCCGTCAAGGCGCTCGGCCAATTCGGCAAGGCGGCCGTGGATGTCGCGGATGAGTTGCTGATCTCCCGGCGCGATTCAGAGGCGAGCGTGCGGATTGAAGCGATCAACTCGCTCAGTGCGATCAGCCGTGAACATGGGATCATGCAGGCGCTGTTCGATTCGTTGGCCGATTCGAATGTTGCAGTCGGCCAGGCGGCGGCGATTGCGATCCGGGCCGCGCAGGCCGCCGCTGGGCAGGAGTGATTTGTCATTGCTGGCCCGCGATCTCCAAAAAAGCAGTCCCGAAGTCCGCCGCTTCTGCGCCGCGGAATCACGCGCATCGGCCCGGTGGTTGAACCGATCCTGAGCGATCTGCTCAGGGCGGCCAGCGATTCGGATCCAGTTGTCCGCAACCACATTTACACGGCCCTGGGGACGCTCGGCCCGAAAGCCGCGCAGGTCGCGCCGATGCTGATCGAGCGATTGAACAGCATCTTGAAAAACGAGGGCGAAGAATTCGGATCGAGCGAACAATTTCGAAGGGGATTAACCGCCTTGGAGAAGATCGCCAACGTCGAACGAGCGGCGCCGATCGTCAACGCGGGACTAAAAGCGAAAGACAAAAACTTACGCAAGGCGACCATTCAGGCGCTTTCTCAATCGAACGAAGCAGCGCAAAAAGCGGCCCCGGGGATCTGCGCCTCGCTCGGCGATCCCGACCTGGGCGAGCTCGCGGCCGAGATCGTTCTTCGGATCCGCGGGCGCGACATGGTCGTCGCGCTGGCCAATGTCGTGGATAAGGGCCCGGCGCCTGCACGGCTCAGGGCGATCAAACTGCTGGAGGCTATGGGCCCCGAGGCCAAACCCGCTCTCGGCGCTCTCGATCGCGCCGTGCACTATTTCCCGAAGAAGGAAGACGGCAAAGCCGGCGCCAGGCGATTCGCGCGATCACCAAGAAATGAACTTGAATGTGTGCTCAGGTTCGCCCAGCCCGTAGCTGAATTCGCCAGAATTCAGGTCTAAACCCGAACTCTGGCGAGTTCGGCTACGGTTCCGCTACCCGGCCACGACGATATTCACCAATTGACCCTTGGGCACGATCACCTTGACAATCTTCTTCCCGCCGACGGCCGCGATCACCTTCTCGTCCGCGCGGGCCAACTTTTCCAGCTTCTCGGCCGGCGTCCCCGCGGGCACCGTGAGTTTGCTGCGGAGCTTTCCATTTACCTGAACCGGAATTTCGACCTCGTCGGCCTTCACCAACTCTGGATCGAACTTGGGCCACGGCTCGTAAGAGAGCGTGCTCTTGTGCCCGAGCGCTTGCCAGAGTTCCTCCGCCACATGCGGGGCGAACGGCCCGAGCAGGAGCACGAATGGCTCGAGCGCTTTGCGCGGCCGGACCTTGAGCGGCGTGAGATGGTTGCTAAATTCCATCATCGCCGAGATCGCCGTATTGAAGCGCATGGTGTCGAGATCCTCGGTCACGCGCTGAATCGTGCGATGCAAGACCTGCAACGTCTCACGATCGGGTTCGACATCCTGAACCGTGTCATTCAAACAAACAGTCTCGGCTCGATCGTCAATGAAGAGCCGCCAGACACGCGAGAGGAAACGATAGACGCCCTCGACGCCTTTCATGCTCCAGGGCTTCGTCGCTTCAAGCGGACCCATGAACATTTCAAATAAGCGAAGGCTATCGGCGCCATATTCCTTCACAACGTCATCAGGATTGATGACATTGCCACGACTTTTCGACATCTTGTCCGCACTGACGGTCAAAACGACGTCCGTGCCGGCGAGATAGGTGGTAGTTTTTTTCTTCTCGAATTGGTCGTCCGTCAGGTTTTTGATCTCATCCTCTTTTCCAGTCGGATTGCCGAGAATGATGTACGTTTCCGTTTCACTCTCAACTCGCTTGCCGACGATCCCCTTGCTCGCCAACAATTCACGATTCGCTTCATAGACCTTTTCGTCGATGCGGTAGTTCTCCCCCAAAATCATGCCCTGGTTCACCAACTTCTGGAACGGCTCCGGGCAGAACACGTGGCCGCGGTCGAAGAGGACTTTGTGCCAGAAGCGGGCGTAGAGCAAGTGCAAGACGGCGTGTTCGGCGCCGCCGACGTAGAGATCGACTGGGAGCCAGCGCTTGGCCTTGTCCGGGTCGCAAAAACGCTGGTCGTTTTTTGGATCGAGATAGCGAATGTAGTACCAGCAGGAGCCGGCCCATTGCGGCATGGTGTTCGTTTCTCGCTTGTACCTTTTCCCGTCGATCGTGACGTTGACCCATTCGGCCGCTTTGCCCAAGGGCGGCTCCGGTTTGCCGGATGGTTTGAAGTCCGCCATCTCCGGCAAGCGCACGGGGAGTTCGGCCGCGCTCAAGGCGCGAACGAGGCCGTTCGGCTTGCCGTCGGCGCCGAGTTCGTGAAGCAACGGGAACGGCTCACCCCAGTAGCGCTGGCGGCTGAAGAGCCAGTCGCGGAGCTTGTAGTTCACTTTGCGAACGCCCAGTCCCTTGGCTTCGAGATGATCGATCATCTTGGCCTTTGCCTCGGCGACTTTCAAACCATTGAGAAACTCGCTATTGATCGCCGGGCCGTCCTCGACATAGGCCTTGCCTTCCCATCCCACCGGCGGCTGCACGGTGCGGATGATCGGCAACTCGTAAACCTCGGCGAATTCCCAGTCGCGTTCATCCTGCCCGGGCACCGCCATGATCGCCCCAGTGCCGTAGGTCGCGAGCACATAGTCGGTGATCCAGATCGGAATCTCTTTCTGGTTGACGGGGTTGATTGCATAGGCCCCGGTGAAGACACCGGTCTTTTTCTTGGTTTCGGCGGTGCGCTCCTTCTCGCTCTTGCGCGCCGCGGCTTCCTTGTAGGCGTTCACGGCCCCGCGCTGCTCCGGCGTCGTGATTTGATCGACGAGCACATGCTCGGGCGACAAAACCATGTAGGTCGCGCCAAAGAGCGTGTCTGGCCGGGTGGTATAGACGCGAATCTTGAGTTGGTCCGTTGTCCGTTGTCCGTTGTCCGTCGATTTTTGCAACGGACCACTGACCACGGACAACGGACAAATCGCAAAATCCACTTCCGCGCCTTCGCTCTTGCCAATCCAGTCACGCTGCATCTTCTTGATCGATTCAGACCAATCGACCTTCTCCAAATCCTCGAGCAAGCGATCGGCATAGGCGGTAATGCGGAGCAACCATTGCCGGAGCGGCATTTTTACCACAGGAAAGCCGCCGACTTCCGATTTGCCCTCGGCGTTGACTTCCTCATTCGCGAGCACCGTCCCCAATTCCGGGCACCAGTTGACGGGCACCTCGGCCTGATAGGCGAGCCGATGCGAATCCTGATACCGGCGAATCGCGCCGTCGCCCTTCGCCTTCACATCGGCGGGAATCGGCAATTCTGAAATCGGTCGCCCTTTCTTTTGCTCCGGGTCATACCAGGTGTCGTAGATCTGGAGGAAGATCCATTGCGTCCATTTCACATATTCCGGATCGGTGGTATCGACTTCGCGCTGCCAGTCGTAACTGAAGCCGAGCATCTGAATCTGCCGGCGAAACGTATTGATGTTTTCCTGCGTGTTGATGCGCGGATGCGTGCCGGTCTTGATGGCATGTTGCTCGGCCGGGAGGCCGAAGGCGTCCCAGCCCATCGGATGCATGACATGCCAGCCGCACATCCGGCGATAGCGGGCGAGGATGTCGGTCGCCGTATAGCCTTCCGGATGGCCGACATGCAACCCTGAACCGCTGGGGTACGGGAACATGTCGAGGACGTAAAACTTCTTTTGATCGGATTTGGCGGGGAGGTCGGGCGTGCGAAAGGTCTGATTCTCTTTCCAATATTCCTGCCAACGCGGTTCGATCGATTTGGGATGATAACCAGGCATTTTCGGGTCCAATCTTCGGCGGTTCGCGGCCAGGCCGACTCGGCTTGGCGACTCAATTCGGCAACCGTTAGCTATATCGGGGGCCATTTCAATGGACAACCGAGGATGCACGCGGGTTCACCGGCGGGCATTCTAACGACGGCGCAAGTTTTGCGGCGGGAATCATTATCGAGACGCCCGGAGGACAGTTGAGTTTTGCAACAAGGGTGATGTCATGATCCGGAAATTCGTTTTGGGAATCGCGCTGGCGCTGGTGACGGCTACAGGCATCTCCTACGCGCGGCCCCCCGCTCATTCAATCGATTCGCGCTTCCACCGGTTGGCCCGTGAATGGGTGCAACTCTATCTGCGTCGAAACCCGACTCAATACGAAGTGCTGCTCATCGCGAATCAATTGCGGGCGGGTTACAGCCCGTTGAAGGTGCAGGCGAATATTATGGCCACGGATGAGTATTTTCGAAACGCCGGCAACAACAATTTCAAGTTCATCCAGCGCATGGTCGCCGACGTGCTGGGGCGCCTGCCGACATTGACCGAGCAATCGCATTTGCTGGGCACGATTTTCACCAAGGGCCGTAATGGGGCGGCGTTGGAGACGCTCGTCAGTCGCCAGCTGGCCGCGAGTTCGCCCTGGTGGTATGGCCTGGCGATTCCCTGATCTCGCTGCATTTGGCGATATTTCGCGGTCGCGGGAGGTTGCACGACTCCGACGAGCCTGGCAGATCGCCGCGCAAATTCCCGGGCTCGTTGACGATTCAGGATTTGCGGATCTTTTTGTCCTGATTCGACATGGAGTCAGCAACTATGAATTAGTCCATTCATTTTCGTGATTTTGCTGCAAATCTCGGCTGGCACATTTTTGAAATTTTCGGCCGCGCATATTGAAACTTGTTGACTTCTGTGAGATCATTAAATTGCACTTTTTTCGCTCCTTGACTCGGCATCGGAAAGGACGGGATTGGAGATGTCAACAGAATTTACGTGTCGGGCATGCGGATGCACGATGCGAAGCGGAAAAGAACTCCAAGCGGGAGCGATGGTTCGTTGCCCGAAATGCAATGTCGTTTTCAAGCTTGGCGAGGACGCGAAGTCCGCGCCCAAGCCGGCCCCGGAGCGCACGGTTCCTCCTGTCCCGAAATCCGCGTCGGAAAAATCCTCGCCTCCCGCGCCGCGATCGAAGCCGCCCGTCAATAAGTCCAGCATTGCGGCGGGTCGCACGGACGACCGGCCGCCGGTTTCCCGGCGGCGTTCTGATGATGATTACGACGACTACGACGATCGCGATCGGCGGCCGCGCCGGCGCCGTCGCCAGAGCGCAAAAGGCGGCGGCAACGCCACGGTCTTGCTGGTGGTGGGCGGCCTGGTTGCTTTGCTGGTTGTCGTCGGTGGGCTTGGCCTGGTCGGCTATCTGGTCTTCGGCGGCAAAAAAACCGCCACGCCCCCGGCGCTCGCCGCCAACAACGCACTTTCCGTTACTCCGAGCGTCCAGGCGCCCAATCCCGGGATGGCGTCGGCGATCCCGAAAAAGCCCACGCGCGAGACCAGCCCCGCAATCGCCAAGAAGCCGGAATCGCCGCCTCCCGATCTGACGTCCGCGCCCGCCTCGCCCACGAGCGCCGGATCGGCAGACATTTTCAGCTATGTGCTGAAATCCACGGTGTTGATTTTGAACGTCGTCCCGCGCGGCGTCGCGAATGGAACGGGCTCGGTCGTTGATGCGAACGAACGCTTGATTCTCACCAACTACCACGTGGTGGAAAACTCCCAATCGCTGATCGTCCTTTTCCCGATCTATGAAGGCGGCAAGCTCGTCGCGGAGCGAGAGCGGTATTTGAACATCTTCAAAGAGAAAACCAAGTCTCCGAGCGATCTTCTTGTGGCCGAAATCGTCGCCACCGATCCATTGCGCGACTTGGCGTTGATTCGAGTCCCCAAAATCCCAGCTGGAACGGAATCGCTGCCGCTGGCCAAGAACGCCATCAACATCGGTCAAACGGTGCACTCGCTCGGCAACCCGGGTGTTAGCGGCTCGCTATGGGTTTACACGCAAGGGGCCGTGCGCGCGGTATACCGAAAGAAATGGAAGGCGGGCGGAGGAGACGGCTCGCTCTTGACGGTGGACTCGGAGGTTGTCGAAACGTCTTCGCCGACAAATCCAGGCGATAGCGGCGGGCCGCTGGTGAACGATCGCGGCGAGTTGGTGGGTGTGACGGAGGGCTACCTGCAAGGGGGCCGTCAGATTAGCCTCTTCATCAGCTTGAACGAAGCTCGCGATTTTATTGAGCGGTCGTACCAGCGCAAATTCGCCAAGGCGTGGAGCGCGCCGGCCGGCCGCCATTGCGTTTGCGAAGTGGCGGGGGCGGCGGAGATGTGACCGGATTGATCGCGGCGCTCAACAGCAAGGACGCCAGCGCCCTGCGCGCGGGCTGCGAAGGATCTCGGCGAAATGGGCTCGGACGGCAAACTGGCCATCCATCGACTGGTGGAGGCGCTAAAGGACCCGGACGAATTGACCCGCCGAGCGTCTGCCGAGGCCCTGATCAAGATCGGCGCTCCAAATCGCGACGATCTGTCCTTCCTGATCGATTTCCTCAAGGATTCGAAGTCGGAGGTGCGCCGCTATGTCGCCAGTGCGATTGGCCAGATCGGCCCCGAAGCCGCATCGGCGGCGCAGCGCTGGTCGATACCCTTTCGGATAGCGACGAACTCGTACGCGAAAGCGCCGTGCGCTCGTTGGGAAATCTGGGACGCGGCGTGAAGTCAACCGCCACGCCGGCCCTAAGCAAGGCACTCCAGGACGACAGCAAGAACGTGCGGGTGGCCGCCGCATCCGCGTTGACCAATCTGCTCTCGCCGCCAACGCGCCGACGACGTGGCGCTATTCGTCACCATCCTGAAATTGAAGGATCCGGAAGCGAGCGTGTTCGGAGCACGCGCGTTGGCCAGACTCGGTAAGCAGGCCAAGTCGGCGCTTCCGGAACTGATGCAGGCGGTGAAGGGGTCCGATCCGAGCATGCAGCGCACCGCCATTGACACCGTGGCGGCCATTGGCGCCGACCCCAAAATCGCGATGCCTCTCTATATTTCCGCGCTCAAGGACTCTACCGACAGCGGCGTGCGCCAAAGTACGCTTCACGCCATCGGCGAGTTGGGCAATGAGTTGAGTCAGGACAAGACCAAGCTCACCAAGGATGGGGCCGCGAAGGAGGGAATCGCCAAGGACGCGGTCAACGCGGTGCTCGATGCCACGAAGGATTCGGACGCACAGGTCAAGAAGGCGGCATTCTCCGCGGCCGCCAAACTCGGCGCCCTGATTGGCACGGCCGGCGCCAAACAAATAATGCCCTCCGTGATCGACGGCCTCCAAAGCAAGGAGGCCAGCGGCCGAGATCAAGCCTATGAAACCGTTGCCGGCCTTGGCCCCTTGGCTCGCGACGCGGTTCCAGTTCTCATCACGATCATGGATAAACAAGAAGTCAAGTTGTACCGGGACAGTCGGACGAAAAGGGTCTTTCTCAACGAGTCGGATGATGCGTTCCTGGACAAAATCGCCAAAACCATTGGCAAGGTTGGACACCCGGCGGTTAAACCGCTGCTCGCCAGCCTCAACACGACAAACCTGAACTGGGGTCTGGCCATTGGCATCTGCCGGTCGTTGGGCGAAGTCGGACCGGCAGCGGGTCGGACGGCGATCACGCAACTCAGGTACATTTCGCAAGGCAATAACCCGCCTCCGGTCTGTTTGGAGGCCGACCGGGCTTTGCGAAAGATCCAGTCCAAGTGATTGGGTCGGAATCGCGGTTCCCAATTCGACGACAGTTCGCATGCGGCCTGGCAGCTTCAGGCCGCATGCGGTCTTTTATCTATGGACTCCCGCGGACCCATCGCCATAATATCCGTTTACAATTTGGTGTTTCGCCGATGTCCCGCCGTGCGCCGGACCGCTCGGCTTCCTCATGGGTGAAATATGTCCCTTGGATTGATCGGCACGAAAGTCGGAATGACGCAGGTCTACGACGAAAAGGGCGAGTGCACGCCCGTCACCGTATTGCGAATCGGCCCGTGTCCCATCTTGCAAGTCCGCACGATCGAAAAAGACGGCTATCACGCGCTGCAACTGGGCTTCGGCGACAAGCCGCGGCGAAGCGCCACCCGCGCCGAGCGCGGCCACGTGTCGGCGGACCTGGAATCGAAACGCCGAACCAAGGGCGCCAAGCCGCTGGCTCCGAAGGCCAACTGTGAACCGCAACGCAACGTCCGCGAGTTTCGCCTCGATGAAGCCGCGACCCAGTCGGTCGGCCAGGTGCTCACTGCCACCGAGGTCTTCGTCAAGGTGACGAAAAAGGACGAGGCCGGCCAGGATGTTGAGGCCTATCCCAATGTCGATGTCATTGGCTGGTCGAAAGGCCGCGGCTTTACCGGCGCCATCAAGCGGCACAATTTCGGCGGTTTGCGGCACAGTCACGGCGTGAAGAAAGGCTGGCGTCAGCGCGGCAGCATCGCCTCCAATGCCAGCAACCGCGGTTCCGGCCGGCCCAAGAAGGGCATCCGCATGGCCGGCCGCTACGGCAACGAACGCGTCACCGCCCGCAATCTGCGGCTCGTGTCGATCGACGCCGATAATCATCTCGTCCTGGTCTGCGGCGCCGTCCCCGGACCCAACGGCGGCATGGTCATGATCCAGCCGACCAAGAAGCGGTAAAGCGTTAGCCGCTTGCGGCGTTGCGGGAAAATCGCTCCTGCAGCGCCGTCACGGTCAGCGGGCGGTCGCGCAGGGCGCGGCAGGCGTCGAGCGCGGCGTGGGCCGCCGAGATGGTCGTGATGCAGGTCACCCGATGGGCGACCGCGGCGACGCGGATCTTCACTTCATCCACGCGGCTGCCGCGCCCGCTCGGCGTATTGATGACCAGGCTCACCTCGCCGTTTTTCATGTGATCGATCAAATTCGGCCGGCCTTCTTGCAGTTTCATCACTTCTTCGACCGGGATGCCTTGCTCGCGCAGAACCGCCGCGGTGCCGCGCGTGGACAGATCGCGTAGCCCATCTCGGCGAAGCCGCGGGCAATCGGCACGACTTCCGGCTTGTCGCGGTCGGCCACCGATATGTAAGACCGTGCCCGATTTCGGCAGCGCGGCGGATGGCCGCCATCTGGCTCTTGGCGAACGCCATCGGAAAGCGATCGTCGATGCCCATGACTTCGCCGGTCGAACGCATCTCGGGCCCGAGAATGATGTCCACGCCCGGGAATTTGTTGAACGGGAAGACGCTTTCCTTGACGGAGAAATGCGTCGGCACGACTTCCTCGAACAGCCCCAGTTCGTCGAGCGTCTTGCCGACCATGACCAGCGAGGCCATGCGCGCCAGCGGCATGCCGGTGGCCTTGGAAACGAACGGCACGGTTCGGCTGGCGCGCGGATTGACTTCGAGAACGTAGACGACCGATTCGCCGCGATCGGACTTGTTCTGAATCGGCGAATTGCACGTTCATCAATCCTGCGACGCCGAGCTCCAAGGCCAATTGCCGCGTTTGCCGTTTGATCTCCTCGATCACGTGGCCCGGCAGACTGTGCGGCGGAATCACGCAGGCGGAATCGCCGGAGTGGATGCCGGCCTCCTCGATGTGCTGCATCACGCCGCCGATGATCGTACGCTGTGCCGTCGCAGAGACAATCGACGTCGACCTCGACTGGCCGACTCCAGGAATTGGTCGATCAGGATCGGCTTGCCCGGTGAGACGTCGATCGGCGCCTGCTCGTCCATGTATTCACGCAGGATGCCTCGTCGTCGACGATCTCCATGGCGCGGCCGCCGAGGACGTAGCTGGGCCGCACCAGCACCGGAAAGCCCATGCGCCGGGCGACGCGGATCGCCTGCGGGGCGTCGATGGCGGTGTCGCTTTCGGGCTGCTTCAGGCCGAGCCGCTGACCATTTCGGCTGGAAGAGTTCGCGGTCCTCCGCCTTGTCGATGCTCTCGACGCTGGTGCCGATGATCGGCGCCGCCCGCCGCGTCCAGCGCTTTCGCCAGGTTGAGCGGCGTCTGCCCGCCGAACTGCACGATCACGCCCGCGGGTTGCATCGCGATCGCAGATGTTCAGCACATCCTCGGTGGTCAGCGGCTCGAAGAAAGATGATCGCTGGTGTCGTAATCGGTCTGAACGGTTTCCGGATTCGAGTTGACCATGATGGTTTCGAATCCGGCGTCGCGAAGCGCGAACGCGGCCTGCAGCAGCAATAATCGAACTCGATGCCCTGGCCGATGCGATTGGGGCCGCCGCCCAGGATCATGATCCGCTGTTTGCCAGTCGCCGGCCGCGTTTCGTCCTCGGCCATCGGAGGACAAGGAGACAGGAGCAAGGGGACCGGGAGACTGCACATCCTCCGTGTCTCCCTGTCCCCTAGTCTCCTTGTCCCCTTGTCCCCTTGTCCCCGTGTCTCCTGTCCCGCTGCTCCCCCGTCCGCCAAAGCAACGACCGAAACCGGGCTCTCATACGTCGAGTAATAATACGGCGTATAGGCCTCGAACTCGGCGGCGCAGGTATCGACCAGCTTGAAGACCGCCTCGATGCCCAGATTCTTTCGATGCCGGCGAACCTCGGTGTCGTGGCAATTCCAAATCTGGGCCAACTGCGGGTCGGAAAAGCCGTGTTGCTTGGCCTTCAGCAACAAGCCGGGCGGCGCCGGCTTCCAGCGACGCGAGCGCCGAAGCTTGTCCTCGGTTTCGATCAACTCCCGCATCTGATGGAGGAACCAAGGGTCGATGTGCGTGAGCTTGTGAATCTCCTCGACGCTCATGTGATCCTTCATTGCGTAGCGAATGAACCAGATTCGCTCGGCGTTGGGAGTGGCCAGTTTCTTGACGATTTCCTCGCACGTCGGCGGCTTTGGCGCCGCCCCAGCGATCCTTGCGATCGCACCCGAGGCCGAAATGGCCGGTTTCAAGCCCGCGCAGTGCCTTTTGCAATGCCTCCTTGAACGAGCGGCCGATCGCCATCGTCTCGCCGACCGACTTCATTTGCGTCGTTAGCGTTGAATCGGCCTCGGGGAATTTCTCGAAGTTCCAGCGCGGAACTTTCACGACCACATAGTCAATCGTCGGCTCAAAGCAGGCAGGGGTTTCGCGGGTGATGTCGTTTTTCAATTCGTCGAGCGTGTAGCCGACGGCGAGTTTGGCGGCGATCTTCGCGATCGGGAAGCCGGTCGCTTTCGATGCCAATGCCGACGACCGCGACACGCGGGGGTTCATTTCAATCGCAATCATCCGCCCGTTTTGCGGATGAATCGCGAACTGGATATTGGAGCCGCCGGTCTCGACGCCGATCTCGCGAATGATGGCTTTGGCGGCGTCGCGCATCCGCTGATATTCCTTGTCCGACAGCGTCTGGATGGGAGCGACAGTGATGCTGTCGCCGGTGTGAACACCCATCGCGTCGAAGTTTTCGATCGAACAGACGATCACGACGTTGTCGCGCCGATCGCGCATCACCTCGAGTTCATATTCCTTCCAGCCGATGACCGACTCCTCGATGAGCACGGTGCCGACGGGGCTGAGTTCGATGCCGACCTCGACGAGGTGAATGAACTCCTCGCGGTTGTAGGCGATGCCGCCGCCGGTGCCGCCGAGGGTGAAGCTGGGCCGGATGACGCATGGGCAGGCCGACATCCTTCAGGACGGCGATGGCCTCGCCGAGATTGTGCACGACGCCGCTCTTGGGGACATCGATGCCGATTTTTTGCATCGCCTCCTTGAACAGCTGGCGGTCCTCGGCCTTGTCGATGACATCGGCGCGAGCCCCGATCATCTCCACGCCGAACTGTTTCAAGACGCCCTGCTTGAACAGGTCCATCGCGGTGTTCAGGCCGGTCTGGCCGCCGAGCGTCGGCAGCAGGGCGTCGGGCCGTTCCTGTTCGATGATCTTGGCGACGACTTCCCAGGTGATCGGTTCGATGTAGGTGCGGTCGGCGGTCTCCGGGTCGGTCATGATCGTCGCCGGATTGGAGTTCACCAGGATCACCTGGTAGCCCTCCTCGCGCAGCGCCTTGCAGGCCTGCGTGCCGGAATAGTCGAATTCACATGCTTGACCGATGATGATGGGGCCGGAGCCGATGAGAAGGATCTTGCGGATGTCGGTACGTTTCGGCATGGCGCGGATGCTTTTCCCTTTGGCCGTGGAACAAGAGGCGATTTCAAGTTCTCGTAGCGGCGGCCTCTGGCCGCCGAACACGCGGCGGCCAGAGGCCGCCACTACAGCGACTGGAAGTTCGCTCTAGGCTGCTCCGACTTCATGGTATTGGCGCAGGCGCAAGAAAAGCCGCGTCCGTCATCGGAAGCGGCTTTGCGCGAAATCGCTCGATCAGCGATTCAATCGCCATTCGTCCACCTGATCGAAAATCGTCAGCGGATCGAGTCTGATTAGGCGGCGGCACGGTCTGCACATTGTTGTTGATCAGGAAATGGAAATCGAGCTGCCACAGCGGCACAAACGGCATTTGATCCTCAAAGGCATTGTAAAGCCGGTGTTTGGCCTTGCGAATCTCCTCGAATTTGCGGGTCCTTTGAATCGTGCCGAGGAATTCGGCGATTTTCGGATCGGGGCGGTAACCCAGGAAATTCCGCTCGCCGCGATCGGTGTTGCGTCCCTCGGCGTCGAAGAGACCGAGCAGGGAAAAGGTTTCGTCGGCGTAGTCAAACGGCATATACGCCAGATCGTAATTCCATTCGAGGAAAACGGCCTTGTGCAGCTCCGCCGCGGAAACCGCCGTGAGATCGATGTTGATGCCAACCCGGGCGAGCTGCTGTTTGATCTGGTTGCAGGCTTCGCGCACGCAACGGATCATCCACGAATTTGAGCGTCAACCGTTCGGGTTTGTTCTGGGCCTTATCGGCCTCGAACTTGGCTTGCTCGAAGCGAAATAGTTTTTGCGGCGACTCGGGCGCGGCCCAGGTCCCGTTGGGGAACGGGCCATTGAGTTCTCGGTGATTCGCGGTGCCGGCCTGGAAGACCTTCAGAATCTCGTCGCGATTGATCGCAAAGGCGATGGCTCGGCGCAAGGCGCGGCCGGCTTCGTCCTGGAAATAGCGCTGGCGATGATTCACCGCCAGCATCCAGATCCGCCGGCTGGTGCGCGTCACTTCGTTGATCGATTTTGCCAATTCGTATTTCGGATCGCGCATCCGCATCATTTCAAGCGTGGGCACGTCGAGCAGCATGTCGAGTTTGCCTTCGCGAAGCTCGGCGGCCGGATCGCCGGTCGGCACCACGAAGCGGATTTCGTGGATCCGCGGCAAGCCGAAGCGATCGGTGCGTTTGCCGTAGAATGGGTTCGCCTTGAAGACGGCGTACTCGCGGCCGTCCACAACGCGGCGGCCATGATAGACAAATGGTCCGCTGCCCACCGGATTCACGGCGAACTCGCGATCGAGCAACCGGTCCGCCTTCTTTTCGAGCATGTCCGACGGCAAGATCTTAAACGTCATTGCGCCGAGCGGCTCGAGCGTGCCCCGGTCCAACTTGAGCGTGAATCGGAACGGATCCCGAAAACTCGATGGCGCGATCAGGTCAACCGGCTCGGCGACCCGCATGCCGCGGAATTTCGGGTCCTGCAACAGCGCCAGCGTGCCGCGAACCGAGCTCGAATTGAGTTTTTCCGTCGTGCCGTCTGGATGCACCCACACGGCGTCCTGAGGAAGTTCGAATTCCCGGCCCATGTTCACGATCTTGGGCAGGCGCAACGCCAGACCCGGTTCGTAGCGCCGGCCCACATCCGGGTCGGGCACCGGCTTGACCAGACTTTCAAATATCAGTTCCATCGCCCAGCGGTCCGGGTCGGTGAGCGCCGTCCCGGGAGACATCAATTCAGGCAGGCGTTTGACGCCCACCACCAACAGGCGATATTCGCGAGCCAGTTGGCCCTGGTAGTCCTTCAAGCCCGCCAGGTCCGGCCAGATCAGCATCGCCATGTCGAGTTGGCGGAAGGCCGACGGTTTCCCCTCGTCGGTCGCGGCCAGTTTCCGGGCTTCGTCGAAATGCGCCTGGGCCCGCCGCCGGAGTATATCCTTGAACGGATCCATGATTTTGGAATCCGCGTTGGGATGCTTCACCAACAGCGCTTTCAGGGTCTTGTACGCCGTGAAATACTCGGTGTCATTGGCGTTCAGATCGTTGCCGACCTGAGTCAGTTTCCAGACGGCGATTTCCTTTTGCGCTTTCAGGTTGTCGGGAAACATCTCGTTGATGCGGGCGACGACCTTTACCGCGCTTGCGTGCGCCGATTTCTCCGAACTGGCATTCAACGCCCGCAACTCATCCGAGAGCACATCCAGGTATTTGTTCAAAAGCTCGTCGCGAATCCCGTCCCATCCTGGCCCCTTGCGCTTTTCCGTTTTCCGCGCATCTTCGTGGAACCGGTAGGCGACCGTCAGGATTTTGTCGGCGGCGCTCAGCCGGTCGATTTCGGAGAGGTAATTGGGATTGCCGGGCAGCAAGTCGCGGGTGTTGGCCAAGAAGCCGCCAACGCCGCGGACGGCGATCTGCTCATAGGGCACGCCGGCGACGATGTCGCCATTGCCGGCGGTGAAGGTGGCTTTGCCGAGAATCCCCGGCGAATCAAACAGTTTGTAGGAGATGCTGGTTTGATTGGCCCGGTCGCCGATCAAAACCGGAATCGGCTCCACCTCGCCAGCCCTCGCGGCGCAGGTTGATGCGGTCAAACGGCGCGGCGAGCGACTGGCGCACAGTTCCTTGAGCATCGGGCTGGTGGCTTTTCGCGATTCCGCCAACAAGTCAACCTTCTCCTCCGACGGCTTCACCGGCTCCTCCGTCGGCGGTTTTTTCGGCGGTTTCTTCGAGGACTCTTCCTCCGTCGGCGGTTTCTTCAACGGCGTCTTGGGAGCTTCTTCCTCCTCGACCGGCGGCTTTTTCTTGGGCGGCTTGGCCTCTTCTTCCTCCACGGGCGGTTTCTTCGCGGGCGGCTTCTTCCCCTGTTTGGCCTTCGTGTCCTGACCTAGAGCGGGCGGGTCGACGCTGAACGTCAAGCCGATCAACAGGAATGGAATGATCGCGACGGTCGCGCGGAAGAATCGCGTGCGCATTAGACTCTTGCCCCTATCGGAATTCGATTCATTCGCCCCCGAAGTGCCGATTATACCACACCATGCCCCTTTCGCTAGAGCCGGAACTCGCCTAGAATGGAGTGGTTGTCAAGTCATATGTTGGGAGTCGAATCTCCATGCGTCGGATTCTGATCGCCCCCTTTGTCGGCGTTTGTTTTCTCGGTAGTCTCTGCGCGGCCGAATATCGGGGCACGTTTGTCAAGTTCGACGAACCCAAACTGCTGCTGACGGTGAATGTTGACGGCAAGGCCAGCGAGTTCATGCTCAACAACAACACGAAAGTCGTCACGGTCAAGGGGGTGCCGGCCAAGCAAGGGATCAAGTCGTTCGCCAACCCGCGCGTCGCCAAACCGGGCGCGGTCTTGACCGTGGTGACCGACAAAAAGGACGGCAAGGACGTGGTGACCGAAATTCGGCTGGGCGGCAAGAAGAAATAGCGCCGTCGCCGGCCGAGTGATCGCCGAACCCAATCTCATTCTCGTCGAGGTCCCATGGCACGCAAGTCTCCGAAGACGGAAATCGTCGCGTTCAAGGTCGAAGAGGAACTCGCTTCGTTTCTGAACAAGTTGCAAAACAAGAGCGCCTTCATCCGCAAGGCGATCATCGCACAATTGGGGATGGCTTGCCCGTTATGCAATGGCAGCGGCACCGTGCCGAAGGGATTGCACGACCATTATGCGCCGGTGTTGGCAAAAAACAATATGCGCAAGTGCGACAAATGCGGCGTCAAACAAACAGTTCCGGCGAATGTCGTGGATCTGCAAGAATCGGAGCGGCCACGCCTCGAACAGTTCCTCCGCGGCGGTCCATTGTACTGCGAGGATTGTTATTCCAACCTGCCGCCTTGCGATGACTGCGGCTGGCACATTTCGCCGGAGACGATTGCCGATCATTTCCGCAAAGTGCACGTGAATTAATTTGGCGCGCCACCGGGCTTGTCGCGATGGCAAGGAAAAAACCAGGGGGACAAGCCCCCTGGCTCGCAAGTTTTTGCCTCGGCGATTCGCTCAAAACTGATCGAGCCAGAAGTGGAAACCGCGATAGTATTTTTGCGGCTGCCACAGTTCATAGTGCCAGTGTGGTTCGAGGAACGGCGGGTAAGCTTGATAGGCGGGCGCCCGCATATAGGGGCTGCCAGGCGATTCCGGCCACTTCGGGCCCTGGGTCGGCCAGTAATTCGCGGGCCAGTAATAATAGGGATAGTAGTGGAACCGGGTCAGCGCCGGATCGCCGGCCTTTGCCGAGGCGGCGGTATGGTTCCAAAACAAAAACGCCAGCGCTCCGATGGCCAGCGCCGGCAGAATTCGCTTCAACATGTCGGCTTCTCCTTGTCCGTGCGGCCGCGACGACCGCGGATTCCATTCTCGACCAACCATACCTGATGCCGCCAAACCGCGCCCCCGCGTTGTGCCGATTTTCGCCCGGAACCCTACAACGAAAGTGCGATCATGCGTTTGGCGAAAACCCTGCCGATCGTATGCGTGCCCGGCTGGCGACATTTGCTTCCTTTCGGATTTTGGCTCATGAGCGATGCATTGCGATACGACAACCCGTTGATCACCCGGTATGCCAGCCGGGAAATGGCCGAACTCTGGGGCCCGCAGCGAAAACATTCGACCTGGCGGCGGCTGTGGCTGGCGCTCGCCGAAGCCCAGCATGAATTGGGTTTGCTCGCCGACGACGCCAAAACGCCGCGAATTAGGCCGGACCAGTTGGAGGAGATGCGCCGCCATCTCGACGATATCGATTTCAACGCGGCGGCCCAACACGAACGCCGGCTCCGCCATGACGTGATGGCGCATATCCACGCTTTTGGTGACGTCTGCCCCGCCGCCCGCGACATCATCCATCTCGGCGCCACCAGTTGTTTCGTCACCGACAATACCGACCTGTTGCTGATGCGCGACGGCTTGCGACTGCTCGGCCGGCAAATTGCCGGGGTCATCAGCCGGATGGCACGCTTTGCTAAGACCTGGAAGGACGAGCCGACGCTCGGCTTCACCCATTTTCAGCCGGCTCAACTCACCACCATCGGAAAACGCGCTTGCCTTTGGCTCCATGACTTCTTGCTCGACCTGGAGGAAATCGAGTTTCGGGCCGGCAAGCTGAAGTTTCGCGGCGTGAAAGGAACGACCGGCACCCAGGCCAGCTTTCTCGAACTGTTTCACGGCGATCATGCAAAAGTTCGGCAGTTGGATTCACTGGTGGCATCGAAGATGGGCTTCGACTCGCTCTATCCGGTGACTGGTCAGACCTACACCCGGAAAATCGATTGCCAGGTTTTGGATGTGCTGTCAGGAATTGGGCAAACCGCCCACAAATGGGGCACGGACCTGAGATTGTTGGCTCATGACCAGGAAATTGACGAGCCGTTCGAATCGGAGCAAGTCGGATCTTCGGCAATGCCCTACAAACGGAATCCGATGCGTGCCGAGCGCATGTGCAGCATCGCTCGATTTGTGTGCGGAATGTCGCCCGTCGCGGCTCAAACTGCTTCAACTCAGTGGCTGGAGCGTACACTCGACGATAGCGCCAGCCGGCGTTTGGTCATTCCCCAAGCATTTCTTGCGGCTGACGCCATCCTTCGTCTCGCCAGCAACATCGCCGCGGGGCTCCGGGTCAACACGCCGGTTGTTCAGAGGGCAGTCTCCGAGTATCTGCCGTTTCTCGTCACGGAAAATATTCTCATGCAGGCGGTCAGAAAAGGCGGCGATCGGCAGATTCTGCACGAGCGAATTCGCCAGCATAGCCTGGAGGCGACTGAACGCATCAAATGGGGCGGCGCGAACGATTTGATTGAGCGCCTGAAAGCCGATCCCGCGTTTGACGCAATTGACTTGGCCAAGCTCTTCAACCCGCAGGGGGCTGCGATGCAGTCGATCGACGTTTCGCAGGCGTTGAACCCAAAGGCTTATGTCGGCCGCGCGCCGAACAGGTCGAAGAATTCCTTCGCCAGCACGTCGAACCGGCCCTGGCTCGTTACCCCGACATCGAAACGCAGGCAGCTGAAATTCAGGTCTGAGTCTGGCCGCAGTTCAAGCAAATCCATAAAAGTCTGTTGACGCTGACCCGGAGGATTCGGATAATCCTTGGGACCTGCTGAATTTACGCGGTTCAGTGAGGATGGACAAGAGAGTGGGCATGGCGAACTCGGAGAGTTTGCTGCGGGCGTTCAATTTTAGGAGGATTTGCATGGCGGCATGCCCCTGATTGCAGGGGCTGAACATGGTTTGGAGCCAGAACCCCTATGATGGCTCCTTCACCGAGGTGACCCAAAGCGAAAGGAGAAAACCCGATGCACACCTCACCTACTGGTATTTCCTTCTCCAAACTTTCCACTTTTTCACGACATCCCAGCGGTGCTTCACTACGGGAACAGCACTATTAGCCAACCCGACCAACCACGGGCAACGCGGCGCTGACTCGCACTCAGCATGGCCGCGCAAACTCGCTGTCAACCGCCCAATTTAACCAAACTGGCTCGACTCACTCTGTGTTCCGAGCGGACCATTCCGCGCGTGGGGAACCTGCTGCCTTGGCGGATTGTGTAATCATCACCAATCCGAAACGGCGATGCTGTTTCCATGCTTCCGCTTGGCCCGCTTTCGATGGGGGAAATTGAATATGTGCTCTTTGGTCGCGATCTTAGCGCTATCGTTGCCCAGCGCAACGAGTTTAAATTCGGTCGATTGGCATACTCACTACGGCGTCGCCCGGGCGGTCGGCGTCAGCAAACAAAAACCGATTGTCATGTTTATCGCCGCGGGCAAGGACGGCTGGAAAAAGATCCTGGCCAACGGCAACTTCAATCCGGAAATTTGCCGCCTCCTAAAGGAGCATTACGTCGCTCTCTACGTTGATCAACAAACCGACGAAGGCAAGAAGATCGGCGCCGCATTTGAAGTCCACGGACATCCGGCCCTGATCATCAGCAGTCGCACCGGCGACGTGCAGGTCTTCCGCAACGAGGGCACGATCAGTCAAACGGACCTGACCCTTTGTCTCAACCGCTACTCGACCGCGGGACTAATGGTTTACACGACCGAATCGCTGTTCAACGTCACGAACCAGGTCAGCACATCGTATGCTCCGCCTGTCCAACCCGTCGTTCCAGCCTATTATGCGCCGGCGTTCGGCGGGTGCTCGACCTGAGGGCACTAATTACTTGCCGGTGGTTCACCGGCTTCGAACCAAAACGCCGCTCGTTCAACACAACGGGCGGCGTTTTGCTTTCCTGCCTTGCCTCGTTTGCCGCATTGAAAAGCCGTCTTTTCGAATTCCGGTCAAAACCAATAAACTTGCACTCCGCTCTCCAGGTGGGGCCTATCATGGGGAAGCCTCACGCTTGGCGCCGAGAATTCAAATTTGCATCTTCGCCCGCGTTCCACGGAGGGAATGGATATGTGCGGAATCATTGGCTATGTCGGGCATCGGGAAGCGGGACCGCTGCTTCTGGAAGGACTTCGCCGGCTGGAATATCGCGGCTATGACAGCGCCGGCTTGGCGACTCTTGCGGGCCAAACCCTGAACCTCCGGAAGCACTCCGGCCGTGTCAGCCGGCTGGCGGAACTGCTCGAGGACCGCCCCGTGCCCGGCTGTGTCGGCATCGCGCACACCCGTTGGGCGACTCACGGCCCAGCGACCGACGCCAATGCTCATCCCCACGTCGCGGGCGAAGGCGAGCAGGCGGTCGCTCTCGTTCACAACGGCGTCATCGAAAACTATTCGCTGCTCAAACGCGAACTTCTGGCCGAGGGCGTCGAATTCCTCAGCGACACCGACTCCGAGGTCATCGCCCATCTGATCGCCGAAATCGAAAATCGGACTTTATCGACGCCGTCCGCGAAGTGCTTTCCCTGCTCAAGGGCACCTATGGCCTTGCGGTCGTCAGCCCCCGGCGGCCCGATCTAATCGTCGGCGCCCGCCTCGGCAGCCCGCTGGTGCTGGGCATCGGCGACGAAGAATATTTTCTCGCCAGCGATCCCGCCGCCCTCGTCGGCCAGACCGATCGCGTCGTCTATCTCGAAGACCGGCAAATGGCGGTGATTTCCAGCGACGGCTGGGAAATCCTCGACAATCGCCGCGAGTCGGTCGCGGTCAACGTCCATACCATCGATTGGGACCCGGTGGAGGCCGACCGGGCCGCGTTTCCGCATTACATGCTCAAGGAGATTTACGAGCAGCCCGAGGCGATCGAAAACGCCATGCGCGGCCGGCTCTGCGACGCCGACTCCACCGCTCATTTCGGCGGCCTCAATCTCGATGTGAAACAGTTGCGATCCATCGAGCGGATCGTGCTCACCGGCTGCGGCACCAGCTATCACGCCGGTCTGGTCGGCGAATATCTGTTCGAGGAATTCGCCCGGATTCCGGTCGAGGTCGAATACGCCAGCGAGTTTCGCTATCGCAACCCGCCGCTCGATCGCAACACCATCGTCCTGGCGATCACGCAGTCCGGCGAAACCGCCGACACGCTCGCGGCCCTGCGCGAATCGAAGCGAAAGGGCCATCCCACGTTGGCGATTTGCAATGTCGTCGGCTCCAGCATCGCCCGCGAGGCCGATGGCGGCGTCTATCTTCACGCCGGTCCGGAAATCGGCGTCGCCAGCACCAAGGCATTCACGTCGCAGGTGAGCGTTCTCGCCATGCTCGCTCTCTATTTCGGCCGCATGCGGCACCTCTCCAGTCTGCAAGGCGCGAACATGCTGCTCGAATTGCATGCCCTGCCGCAGGCGGTGCGCCAAGCTTGCGCTGTCATTCGCAGGCGCGGCGAATCGCCGAAAAGTACGCCGACGCCGCCAACATGCTTTACCTTGGCCGGCAATATCTATACCCGGTCGCCCTCGAAGGCGCGCTGAAGCTCAAGGAAATCAGCTATGTGCATGCCCAGGGTTATGCCGCCGCCGAGATGAAGCACGGTCCGATCGCGCTGGTCGATGAATCGACGCCGTCGGTCTTCCTGATTCCCAGCGGCTCGATTTTTGAAAAGGTGATGAGCAATCTCGAGGAAGTGAAAGCGCGCGGCGGGCCGGTGATCGCGATCTGCGGCCAGGGCAACGATGAAATCGCCGAGATCGTGGAGGACAAGGCCGACGATGCGATTTTCGTTCCCGAGGTGCCGGAGTATCTGCAACCGGTGGTCTTTTCGATTCCGCTACAATTGCTGGCCTATCACTCGGCCCTTTTGCGCGGCTGCGACGTGGACAAGCCGCGAAACCTGGCCAAGAGCGTGACCGTGGAATGATCCCGCCGATGGCGGATTTGCAGGCAATCGAGCGGCAGCGCGGATGTCAAGTCGGCCTGCCGCTCCCATTCCTCCCGATGCATTTCGCTGCTGACCAATCGCCAAATGGCCGCGTCCAGTTCTGCGGCTAAATCATGCACGCGCAAGGTGGTGTCGATTCGGTCACTCAGCACTGCTTGGCCGCCCGCGACGGTTGGGATTGATGGTGAAGTCCCCGTGGGCGGCCAAGCAGTGGCAATCACGTCTGTGGGTACAAGGAATCATCACGATCAAATTCCATTGCCACTGCTTGGCCGCTTCGGGATCCATGTCATTGCTCAGGACCGTCGAAGGCGGCCAAGCAGTGCCGAATGGCCATGCACAGTTCTGAGGCTAAATCATGCACGGTTTTATAGAATGCCGACGCCCACTCAGATCTCAATTGCGTCGGTTGTCGAAAAAGATTTCCAAAAATCGTGTATGCGCCCGGACCCTTCGCGGCAGATAACAGTGTTGGGCGCAACTGGGCTGGAGACCAACTGATGACGAGACTGGCAATCGAAGTCTCGAAGGATGACTCCTCGCTTGACGCCGACTTGATGCAGCGTTGGAGCACTGGTGCCGATCCACGCGCCGTGGACCAACTGGTCCGGAGGCACGGGCACATGGTGTTGGGCGTTTGTCGGCGCAGTTTTCGCGACCCGGCCGACATCGACGATGCCTTTCAGGCCGCGTTTCTCGTCTTCGTCCGCAAGGCACGCGCGTTGAGCAAGCCCGACCGCGTGGCCGGCTGGCTCCATGGCGTGGCCGTGCGGGTGGCGTGCAGAGCCCGGGCGGATCGCGCCCGCCGACGCGAACGGGAGGCGCCCATGATCGAATCCGCCGCACCAAACCGACCCGAGAATATGGAGGAACTACGCCGGGTTCTTGACGAGGAACTGGTGCGGCTGCCCGACAAATACCGATTGCCGATTGTGCTGTGCGAACTCGATGAACGGACCCTCGACGGGGCTGCGAAGCTGCTCGGCTGGCCGAAGGGCACGGTCGCCGGGCGGCTCTCGCGTGGGCGCGACCTGCTGCGCCGCCGACTATCGAAACGTAAAGGCTTGGCGCTGCCGCTGTTCCTCTTGGGCTTCGCGGCGCCCGCCGCGGGGCGAGCGGCGCCCCCCGAAACTTTGGTTTCGGCGACCATTGCCGCCGCGTCCGGCCATGCTCTGCCGTCAACGCGGCCCGCCGAATTGGCTGACGCCGTTCTGGACGATCCCGAGTGGAAACTCGGAAGCATTGGCCGGTTCGGCACTTTGCTCGTGGCATTGATGTTGTTTTCAGTCGTGGCTCTGGAAGTTCGCGCTGCCGTCCAAGGCAATTTTTCTTCAAGTCAAGCCGATTCGGCGGCGGCGAACGGTGGCCACACGTGCAATTACTATTCGAAACCATGATTTCATAACCCGGCCGGCGGCTTCATTTCCGTCATTTGCTTCGCTTCCGGTCCGGCCGGGAGTTCTCTGCCGAGCCTCAATGATCGCCCGAAATTCTTTCTGCCGAGGGTGCACCATGCGCTGCTGTGCGTCGAAGAAGCTGTCGGTTTATCTGAATGTCGAGCGAATGGAGGACCGCGACAACCCCAGCACGGCATTCATCGCCACGGACTTGGTCTCCGATCAGCCCGGCGTTGCCCCATTCACCGATCCAACGCTGATCAATGCTTGGGGGATTGCATTGAACCCCAACGGTCCATTTTGGGTTTCGTCCAACGGCGCCGATCTGAGCGAGGTCTACCGGCCGACGACGCCCATTTCCACCGCGTTCACCGTCGCGATCCCCGGAGGCGCGCCGACGGGCCAAGTCTTCAACTCGGATACGAACGCCTTCCTCCTCAACGACGGCAAGGCGGCGGCATTCATCTTCACGTCGGAAGCCGGAAAGGTAACTGCCTGGGACCCGGCGGACGGAACCGGCGCCGGCGCGACCGCCGAAAACCCCTTCTCGGCCGCCGACGGCGCTAACTACAAAGGCATCGCGGAAGCCAGCGACGGCACGAGCAGTTTCCTTTACCTGGCCGACTTCCACAACAACAAGATCGACGTGCTCGATAGCACCTTCGCCAAGATCGATCCCGGAACCGGCGGTTTCGGCGACTTTACCGATTCGAAACTACCGGCCGGCTACGCCCCATTCAACGTGGCGGCGATCGACGGCAAGCTCTATGTCAGCTACGCCAAGCAGGACGCCGACGCCGAGGACGACGTCGCCGGGCATGGCCACGGTTTCATCGATGTCTTCGACCTCAAGGGCAATTTCCAGCAGCGTCTCGTTTCCCGCGGCGATTTGAATTCGCCCTGGGCCATGGTCAAGGCGCCGGACGGCTTCGGCGACCTCGGCGGCGATCTGCTGGTCGGCAATTTCGGCGACGGCCGCATCCACGCCTACAACTTGACCACCGGACGAGAAGTCGGAACCTTGTCGGAACGGCCGGGCCGGCCGATCGTAATCGACGGCCTCTGGGGGTTGTCGTTCGGCAACAGCAAGACGCCCGGCGGACCAAATGTGCTCTTCTACGCCGCCGGCCCCGAGGACGAGTCGCACGGCCTCTTTGGTCAGATCACCGCGAATCCGCGCGGCACCAACCCGGTCACCGCCGAACTCACCGGCGGCGACCTCGTCATCACCGGCAGCCGCGACAACGATTTCGTGGCGTGATCGTTTCCTCGCACCGCGGCGAGGAGGTCGATGTCTTCGCCGGCGGTCAGCGCATCGGCGAATTCGACTCCGCCGCGATCGGCACGATTCGCTTCAACGGCTTCGCCGGAAATGACACCTTCTCGGTCGACCCGCGAGTTTCCGGCACGGTGATCGCCGACGGCGGCCGGCAACGATCGCATCTTCGGCGGCAGCGGCAGCAACATTCTCCTCGGCAACGCCGGCAATGACTTCCTCGTCGGCGGTTTCGGCCGCGACATCCTGATCGGCGGCGACGGCCGCGACATTCTCCTCGGAAGTTTTGGCGACGACATCGTCATCGGCGGCAGCACCGATCACGACGCCAATCAGACCGCGCTGCTCGATCTCCTTACCGCCTGGAACGCCAACGCCTCCTACAACGATCGCGTCACGGCGATCCGCACCGGCGCGACGGCCCTGAACGACACCACCGTCCACGACGACGGCGTTCGAGACATCATCAATGGCGGCTTCGGCCTCGATTGGTTCTGGGGCACGGCACCCGATTCATTCTTAGGCCGCGGCGGCAACGAACAGACGAATTGATCACTTTGCGCAGCACGCCCTGCGAACGGACGCACAGGGCGTGTCTCGTTAATGCCTCGGGATGTACAATTTTTTGACAGTGGAGCGACTATTGCTAATTCGCTCGGCTCTTGCTGTAATACCACTGCACCATTTCCGGCGAGGCGTCGTCGTCCAAGTTTTCCTGGCGCAAATGGCTTGCCTCCGCGGCCATCGGCAGCACTTCCTTTAGCTTCCAGGTTCCGTCGCGGCGGCCGAGCGTCCAGCACTCTTCGAAAGGCGTCACATCGGGATCGCGAAAGCGTCCGTTCGCCGCGAGTGACCATCTTCTGCGCGTGGCGCGGACCCGCACCGTGAACTCATCATCGTCGGCCATCGCGCGATTGCGTACGAGCAGAATGTCAATCTTTCTCAGGCACAAGTTGCGAAACTCGATCGAGACGCCTTTGTCTTTGCGCTGCTGAATGACTTGGCGAAGATTCGCCGCCACGTCGGGGAAGAGAAAATCCTCGCTCACCGCCTGCGGATCGCTGTTCTCTTGCACCAGATGGACATGGAAAAAGATCTCGCGCACGCGGCGGAGCATGTCCTCGCGATTCCATGCGGGGCTGGTCTGCTCGAGGAAGTTCAGCATGCGCTCGATCTTGTCGCCTTTGACTTTCACCGCCGCGGGCATTTCGGGTCCGACCACGCCGGCCGCCCCCGCCGCGTCCCGGTAAATCTGGTCAAGTTGGGCGTCGGTGAACATCTCGACAAAGCTTTCATGCGTCAGCGCGCGGATTCCTTGGTCTGTTCAATCTCGCGCAAGAGCCAAGTGTCGCCCTGGCGTTGAAACGTCCAGAACTCCTGGAATTGTGCCGGCGTCCGGTCGCCGCGAATGAAAGTCGCCGCTGCGATCGTCAACGTAGTAATCGCGAGCCGTCGCGGTGATCAGGGCGGTGAAATCGCGTTGATCGGGTTTGTCGGTGTAACGAATGTGGACGATGTCGACCGAATCGACGCGGACATTCTCGATGCGGTCGATCTCGTGGCTTTGACGCATCGCCTGAAGCTGGCTTTCGTGCTCGGCGAACAGGTCGGGCATCAAGAGCGGCTTCATCGGCCCGTAGTCGCGCTTGCCAGCATTCCTGCAATTTCACGAACACCGATTTCGCCCGCGCCATGAGATCGTCCTTCTTCATCATCGGGTCTTGGCGGGCGAGGAAATCGAGCAGCCGGCCGGTTTTCTCCGCCTTGGCGCGTACCGGTCCGGAATCGTAGGTGTAATCGAGATTGGCGTCGGCTTGCTTGCGTTTCGCGATTTGAACGATGACGATCGTTCCAATGATAATGAGAACAATGACGCCGCTCGGAATGCCGCCCGACGAACCGCCCGATCCGCTCGACGAGTGCGAACCGCCAAAGCTGTGGCCGCCGCCGCCAAATCCGCCGCCGCCCCCCTTGTTGTGAACCGCGATCGTGCCCGCGAAGTAAGTGAACGGTTCGTCGGTCATCAGGTTGTAAACGAAAGCGCGACCTCGCACGAGGCGAATGGAAAGAATCGGCGCCGGGCGAAGCTCACTATTTTCCAAGGCAAAAACGATATCTCCAATGCGCAGCGATTCCACGTTGCGAAATAGGCCATGGCCGACGAAAAAGGGATGTTCGCCGGTGACTCGCAATTCTCCCGAGGCGGTTGTCAACGCGAAGTATTCGTCCACCTCGTGCCGGACGACTTGGCGAACGACCGACGCAACGATAAGCCCATTGGCCGTGAACGCCAAAATGCGATCGCCGGCTTGCGCGGTCTGGACGGGTTTCGATCCGCCATCAGCGAGGAGGATCGGCGTGCCGGCCAGAAAGCATCCGCCGCCTCCGCCTTTGTTGTGAACGGCGACGCCATTGGCGAAATAGGTGAATGGCTCGTCGGTTTGCAGGTTGTAAACGGTCACACGCTCCGCGACCTTGCGAATCGAAACGATCGGCTCGGCGACGAGTCTCTTCCCTTCCAAGGCAAAGATCGTGTCGCCGACGCGGAGCGACTCAACCGTGCGAAACGTGCCATCGCCGGCGAAAAACGGATGCTCTCCCGTCACGCGCAATTCGCGATTGGGCGATTTGACGACAAAATAGGCGTCAACTTCCAGTGAAATCACCTGGCGGACAGTCGACGTAACGATCTCGCCTTGGACCGTAAATGCCAGCACGCGATCGCCCGAATGAATCTGAGCGATTGGCGTCGATGTTCCGTCGCCGCGGAGGATCGGCGTGTCGGGCAAGAAACAGCCGCCTCCGCCACGCGCAAGGCTGATCGAAGGGCAAGCCAGCAACACCGCCAAAACCAAACCAGTCGCCGCGATACGATTCATGTTGGTCGAGCCTTTTCGTGGCTGAATTCGCATCTCTCGTAGCCGAATTCGCCAGAATTCGGGGGAGCCGGAATTCTGGCGAATTCGGCTGCGAAGTTATTTCGTGGGGTTCGCCGGCACCGGCACGGCGACTTGCGCCGGGCCATGAAAGCGCGGAAATGAAGCCGCCCAACACCGCTGCGGCGACGACCAGGCTGATTCCCAGAATGCACGCCGCGGTCATGCGCCCGAAGTACTCCGCGACCGCCCGATTCCCGCGGGCGATTTCCTTTTCCTCATCCAGGTCCGGCGTGACGCGATCCAGGATTCGCGGCACCACCATGCTGGCAATCAGCACGATGCACACGCCCAACAATCCGCCAATGACCGTAAAGACCAACGCCCAACCGATATTTTCAAATGCATCCATCGCCGAAACTCCGGGGGCCGGAATGAGATTAATCTTTTCGTGTGGACGGGATTATGCGACCGCGGCGCGCTGATGTCAACTACGATCGCGGCGACTGGTCGAGGAGTTGTGACATTTAGGTCCGTCGCGAAGTCGCATTTCATTTCAATATGAGAGCGACCTGCCACTGCCTTTGGATTTCGCCGGCGAATACCGCAGGCCGAACCATCCGAGAGCAGCGACAGGTCGCTCAGGTTTGCTCAAGATCCTCGTCGTTTCGCGGCTTATTTGCCGTTGCCGGCGGGAGGAGCCGCTTCGCCTTCGCCCTCCTTCGGCTTCTCAATTCGGAACAGCGTGAACTGCTGCGATTTATCCTTGGAGTAGTGCACCATCATGGTGGACTGCTCGTTGGTGAGGTTGATGATGCCGGCCTCGTACACCGGGGCCTTCTTATCGCCCACGGTCCAGGCGGCCCGCTGCGTTTTCTTATCGACCGAGCCAAGCACCGGTTCGGAAATGTCGGTCAGCGCGTTGTAGTACTCTCCGCGGATGACGCCGGTCTTGCTGACGGCCAGTTGAAAAATGTTGCTCGAGTTGGTTTCCTCGCCCTGGACCATGGCGAAGACGCCCAGCGACATGAATTCCTCTTTCGGCGGCTCCTCGGCTTGCTTGCCGGCCTCGGCGATTTCGGTGGCCTGCTGAGAGTACTCCGCAGGCGTGCCGACATTTTCGCCGTTCACATAGACGCCATCGTCCTGATAAGCGACGCTGCTGCCATAGTCATAGCTGGTTGATTCTTCGGGATAACCTCCGGAGCTCGCCAGCGCGGCCCAAGCGACGGGGCGGAAGGTCGGTCCAGCCCAACGCAGCGCCAGCCCCGGATACTGCTGGGCAAAGTTGGAAAAATTCTGCCGCACATAGGCGCCTTGCCCGCTTATTGCCCCGGCCGAGCGGTAGTATGTGCCACGCGGGGTGACCGCGGCGCTAGTGCGGTAGGCGGCGGTCCCGCCGGGACCAGTTGCCACACCGGCCTTGGTCGCCGCCGATCCGCCTGGGCCCGAAACTGCAGGCGCTTCGCGATGCGGCGGAACCCGATCCGTAAGCCCCGTAGGTATTGCCGACGCTGCTCTTTTTGGCGGCGGTGTTGCCGCCCGGCCCTTGGGCCACGCTTCCCTTGCTGGCCTTGTTGATGGTCTGGCCGCCGGGGGTCGTGACCTGGACGCCGCCGACATACTTGCCGCCGCTTACGCCGCCGGCGGTGGTTCCTCCGATTCCGGCGCCCTTGTAAGTGATTGTCGACCCGCCTTGGGTGGTGTAGGATCCGCCCCTTGACCCGGATTGATACGATCCGCCGCCGGGGCCGACGCCGGACGATCCGCCCGCGGGGCGAGTCGCGACATGGCCTGGGGGCGCGCGACGTGGCGCCGGCCCGGGGCGCGGCGGCCGGGGCCGTGAAGCCGCCACTGGCTCGCGCACCGCCGCCATAGCCACCGCCGCCTCCGCTAAATCCGCCACCGCGACCGCCGCCCCGTCCTCCGCGTTGTCCCATGCCATCCGTGGCGAAGGTCAAAACGGCTAAACCTGCCACGAGTAAGAGAATTCTGAACTTTTTCATGGTTGGTGCAACTCCGTGTGTTCTGATCAATGTCTTCTCGATTGGTTCACGACTTAGCGTTTCGCTTGAGTCGCCTTGGCCTTGACTCGTGTGACCTTAATGGGGGCCGGATCGCTGACCGGCGCTCCGTCCACGGACAGGTTGGTCGGTTGCCACGAGAAAGCGTCGTGGTTGATTTCGGTCATGATGGTGGTCGACGTCAACACGCTGCCGTTGCTCAACGAGGTCGCCGAGTCGAACACCCATTTCTTGCCGTCGCGAGTGACATTCGCTTCGCCGAAGCCGCCGTCATGCTCGAAAGTCCAACTGCGCAGTTCTCCGGTCTTGGGGTCGACCCCGATCATCTGCATGCCCGAGAAGGTTTTTTCTTTCCCCTTGATCTTGAACTTTGCCAGGATGAAGGACTTGTCGCCGAACCACTCGTAATCGCTGTGAATTTCCAGATCGTCGCGCTTCGCGACCCATTTGCCGATCAGCCAATCCAGTTCGTGCAGTGCCGCGGTTTCGCTCGGCCATTCCTTGATCACCGAAATGAGCCACTTTCCGTCCTCTTTGACAAAGAGGACGTGATAGCGATGGGCTTCCGATTCGCCTTTTTCCGGAACCACCGTCATCTGGCCTTCTTCAATCGCAGTGACGCGCGAAGTGAAATCGAGCTTTTCGGGTTCGAGCGTGCACTTCCGCTTCGGATTCTTGGCGAAGAACTCGGCATACGTTTTTTGGACCGTCTCGCGGCCTTTGACGATGTCGCCCTCATCCGGAACGATTGCGGCTTCCTCGGTCAAGAATTTCGACGCAGCCTCGGCGTCTCCATTTTCGAACGCCTCGATAAAGCCCTTCATCATCTGCCGGATCGCGGCCCGGTCTTCGGCGCGATTGGTGTTTTCCTTGGTCGGCGTGTCGCCGCGACCGATCGAATTCAAGGCGAAAAAGACGCCCATTGCCGCCACTGCCAGCGCGGCGACTGCCGCACGATATACGCGTTGCTTGCTCATGCCGGGTAACTCCTTTGAGGTGTTAAGGTTCGCGCGGAAAATGATGCTGTCTCCCGCAACAATCATTTGTTCATGGACCGTTGTCGGCACGCGCCAAATCTTCTTGCCTTGCGAATCGAACATCCGGTCAATTGGTGTGTTGTTCACGTGGTCATGCGACGAAATGCGACAATGCTCACGCGATCAACAACGGATGTTTCACAGTGGTCCATGAATAATCCGCGCAGACCGTGACAGAGCAACTGGGGTGCCGCGCCGAATTGTCGGTTGATCGCGATATCTCGCGAAAGAATCTGAGCGGGGCCCGCACAAATCGACTACAGGGCGCACCAATTCCGCACAGGGCTCAAGATGTGGTGATTGGCCCGACAGAAGGAAGGCATCGGAAAAGAAACTGCGCGGCGGGATTCCTGCCGGCTGTTTGATTCTTCCAATCAACTACCGAAATCATGCCGTCGAGCTGGTTCAGCCCTTCTTCTTCGGGAAGCCGATGGAGCCCACCAGCGTCAGGTCGCGGTTGCCGATCTTGGCGGCCTGGCCCGGTTTCATGGTGAAGGCGGCGATCACCTGGTCGCCGTTGGCGCTGGCGACCATGAAGAACGTCTGCACGACTTTCAGGTCGTCCATCTGGCCGCGGGCGGAAATGCGATAGATCCAGCGGCCGTTGTCGGCCGGGATTTCACCCGCTTCGAGCACTTCCTCAAGTTGCCAGCCGGGGGCCGAGGCCATGACCTGTTTGAAATCATCCGCCGACACATGCTTGCCGGCGTCGGCTTTGCTCCAGGGCGTGAGCGAGACTTGGGCCACGAGTTCGCCCTTGTCCACCAGGCGCAGCACCAGGTGCTTGTCGGTCTGGGCGACCATGTGCCAATCGCGCGACACCGCCGCGTCGAAACGATTGTGAGCGTCGCGATGATAGACCAGCGTCAGGGCCGCGGGCGGATCGAAGCCGCGCGGCACGCTTTCCAAGGCCGACTCGCTCAGCTCCTTCGGCTGCTCGATGGCGGCGCGCTTGACGACCGTCGTCGATTCCACCGTGCTCGCCGGACTGACCGGTCCCTGGTCGCGCTCGTCTTTTTGCGTCCAGTCAATCTGCACCAGTCGCTTGGGCAAGATTTCGTAACGGGCCCGTGCGGAGATCGTCAGCTTGACCATGGCGCCCAATTCGATGCCGGTCGCCTTGCCGCCGACGGTGATTGTCGCGAAACCGTCAGAGACTTCCTCCAGTTTCGCGGTCAGCTCGTGCGAGATCAGCGCACAAACTGACACAGCGACTGCACGGCTTCGTTGGACAGTTTCCAACTCTCGCCGACTTCCACCGCCTTGGCGGGCAAAATGCCGGTAAGCGCAAGCGTGTCGAATTGTTCGCCGACCAGTTCGAGGTCGTCGCCGGTCATGGGGCCGGCGGGGCTGTAGCAGAGCCGTTCGTCGCCATGCCGCTGGGCGACGATCAGACGCCGGTCCTCGCTGAGCGCTTGCGTGCGGGCTCCGCTCTCGACCGTGATTGCCGACTTGGCCAGCGAGTATTCGCGAGCGACTTTTTCGGGCAGCCCCTTGTCCTTGATTTCCAGAACCCGCTCAACGAAGCCGTGATGGGCGCTGGCGCTGATCGGGATGGCGACCGTCTTGCCGTCGCGGTTGACGCGCATTTCGCCCTTCAGCGTCATGGCAATTTCGTAGCGGAAGCAATCGCCAGGCTTCGGAGTTTCGCTCAGCGAATGACTCTGACCGAAAGCCGGGCCGGCCAGAACCAGGACTGCCCAGGCTCCCAAATCTTCGCCACGTTGCCATTCGCCATCCTCCGTGCAGGTTGCCCGCCGCCGACGAACATCGGATACTATCGGCAGTCGCCGACTCCCCGTTGATCGATTCCGCCGTATCCTGTCGCTGTCGCCGCTTGTCGTTGCGACTCAAGATTTTGGCGGAAATGACGAATTATTGGTATGTCCGGCTAGGCACGCCGGGTTCTTCCAGACGCTTTGAGTGAAAATTATGCCGATTCAAATCACTTGCCCGTCGTGCAGTCGTCAGCTTCGAGTTCCTGACAATCTGGTCGGGCAATACGTCAAATGCCCGGGCTGCGAGAAAACGTTCACCGCGAGCGTCGAGGAAGGCGGCCCGGCCAAGGAGTCGCTTCGCGAGGACGCGCCCGCGAGCCGCCAGTCGGACGAGCAATCCTACAAACCAGCCGATGCGCCGCCTCCGGCCCGGACCCGACCGCGTCCGCCTCGCGACGACGACGATTTTGACGACGATCGCCCCAGCCGCCGCGGTCGCCGGGATTTCGCGCCGCACCGGGGCACACTGATCCTGGTCCTGGGCATTCTTTCTCTGGTGGGCGCCGGCATGTTCACCGGTATTCCCGCCTGGATCCTGGGCAATCACGACATGAAGGAAATCCGCGAAGGCCGCATGGATCCCGAAGGCGAAAGCAACACGAATATCGGCCGAATTCTCGGCATGGTTTCGACAATCATTAGCGTTGTAACGCTCCTCGGAGTCGGCGGTTGTTGTTGTTTCGGCGGTTTCATGGGAGCAATGGGCAAATAAGCGGCGGTTTGCATGGGACCCGATCATGCCGATTCAAACTTCCTGTCCGAGTTGCGAGCGGACGCTGCGCGTGCCCGATTCCTTGATCGGTAAAGCGGTAAAATGCCCCGGCTGCGGCGCAACGTGGACGATCGAGTCGGAAGCACCCGAGCCGCCGCGGGAACAGACTCCGCCACCGCCGCCAGTTACGCCGCCCGCGGAAGAAAAGCCAAGCGACACATTTCGCGAAAGCCTTCCCGCGGGCGATTCGCCGCCCGCGAGCGGCGAAGGAATTCGCGAGTCGGAATCCGGCCCGGCTCCTGCCCCGTGCGGCCCCCGCTTGACGATCCGCAGGACGACGAGGACGATCCGAGATATTTCGATCGGCTTGAGGGTCGCCGGCGCGATCGCATGTACGAAAACGATCGCGAGCAGGCCAAATCCAAGGTTATGGGCCCCGCGATCGGGTTGATGGTGGGAGCCGGAGGCCATTTCCTCTCGGCTTTGTATTGCATCTTTAACGGCGTTTTGACGACGGTGATGTATTCCACCATGAAACGGCCGCCCGCAGGAGGCGGCGCCCCTCCGGCAACGCTCTACGCCATCGGCGGCGGCTACTTGCTCGGCGGGTTCATCCTCCTGATCGTGGGAGGAGTCACCCTCTATGGCGCCATCGAAATGTTGCGGCTGCGGAAATATCGACTCGCCTTCACCTCTTGCATCCTGGCCATGATTCCGTGCAACTGTTGTCTTGGCATGACTGGGATTCCGTTTGCCATTTGGGGGCTCGTGGTGCTCTTCGACCCGAGAGTGAAGGCGGTCTTCATCGGTTTGCGTCCGAACGCCGCGGGGCCTGCCGAGTGATGGGATCGCAGTTCATCGTTCGCCCTCGTCGCGCAGAGCGCGAAAGGTAAACAGAGTGAGTTTTGGGGGCCGCCATGCAACTTGGATTCGTCACCGCGATTCTCGCCGATCAATCGTTGGAGCAGGTTCTGAAATTCGCGGCCGAGGAAGGTTTCGACTGCGTGGAAGTGATGTGCTGGCCGCCCGGCGGGGCCGATCGCCGCTACGCCGGCGTCTGCCATCTCGATGTCTCGAACTTCACCGCCGAACAGGCCCAGCAAACTCAAAAACTCATTCAACAATATGGCGTTGGCTTTTCCGGCCTTGGTTATTATCCGAATCCGTTGCATCCCGATCCGGTTCATCGCCAAACCATCGCCGAGCATCTGAAGAAGCTCATCTCCGCCGCGAAGTTGCTCGGGCTTGGCGTGGTCAACACCTTTATCGGCCGCGATCACACCAAGTCGGTCGAGGACAATTGGCCGATCCTGCGCGAGTTCTGGCCGCCCATCGTCAAGCATGCCGAGGAGTGCGGCATCTCCATTGGCATCGAAAACTGCCCGATGCTTTTCTCGAAGGATGAATGGCCGGGCGGAAAGAACCTGGCCGTCTCACCCGCGCTGTGGCGAAAGATCTTCGACGAATTGAAAAGCTCCAGAATTGGTTTGAATATCGATCCGTCGCATTTGATCTGGCAACAAATTGATTATGCCCGCTGCATCCGCGACTTCGCCTCGCGCATCGTGCACGTTCACGCCAAGGACACGCGCATCGACCCCGACAAGCTTTACGAGGTCGGCATTCTCGGCCAGGGCTGGCAAACCGCCAAGATTCCCGGCCTCGGCGACGTCAATTGGGGCCAGTTCTTCAGCGCACTCACCGACACCGGCTACAACGGCCCGGTCTGCATCGAAGTCGAGGACCGCGCCTACGAAGGCTCGCTCGAAAACCGCAAACGCTCGCTGCGACAGAGCAAGCGATTTTTGCAGCAATTCGTGACTTGATTGTCACCGCCTGGCGTCGCGATCGAACTCCCAATAAGAACCATCGGCGAGGGGGACCATCAATTGCGAGAAATCGTCGGAGCCATCATCATCCTGGCGGGATCGGTGCTCGCGGCCGCGGGCATTATTGCGGACTCGATCGGGAAGGGCACGGCAACGACCGGGTACACCATCGGCGCTATTCTCGGGATATTTCGATTTGCCATCCTCGGACTGGGTCGTGCAGCACTGCTTGGCCGCCCGCGACGGTTGGGATTCATGGAGAAGTCCCCGTGGGCGGCCAAGACGGCCATGTGGGAAGAGAGAGTTTGGACACGGGACATAGCTTCAGCGCGACCGTCGCAGACGGTTTTTTTGCACGAGGTCAGGTCGAGAACCGAAGTCGCGGGAACCATCTCGGTCGTGTGTGTCACCATGTCGCCAAGCTGGTACATGAGGGGTGGACCCCAGACGGCTACATCAGGCGTGTGGTGACCGACAGAGCGCCAAACTTAGCCAAGGCCTTGAGGCCGAGCAGTGACCAGGCGTTGTGAGTTCCCCCAACCCGATTCGCTAGCTGAGGTCCTGCCCCTCGGAAGTCGATTGTACCCGACCGATCCCCAACCGGGCTAGCACCGCCAGGAGAATTTCGCTTAACGGCTGCGGACCGCGGCGGCGTCCGCAACGATCCAATTCGTCTTGCAGCGGCTTGGCTTCATCGGCGTACGCGCGCTTGGGCAATTGCGTCACGGCATTTTGCAGATCCGTCAGCAAGGTGGCCGTCGACGTGGCATGCGCGTCATGGAAGACCTGCAGCTTGTGCAGCAGGTAATGCCGCGGTTGCAGACTCGGATGCGGGAAGAACGCGTCTCCGGCCACGAGAGCGAAGGCCAGTCGTGAGAACGTCTTGGCGACCTTGACGCGCATCCAGCGCGGATCTTTACGCTGCCCGCGCCACTGGTCGGCCTTGGCGTGAAAGTAGTGATTGCACACGACCAGGTTGTCGGCGATTTGCAACAGCGCCGTTCGCAGCCGGCGATTGCCGCACGCGCAGCGTGCCGTCGGGCCGATCGACGCGATCGCTTTGATAGCGGGTCGGGACCAGGCCGGCGCGGCCGGTGATGTGGTTGGCATCGGCGTAGTGCGTGATCGGCCCCAGTTCGCCGGCGACATCGGCGGCGCTGACCACGTTGATGCCCGGCAGGATCAACAGCCGCACGTAAGGCGTGCGCGTCAGCAGGCGGGCGATGTCGCGTTCGATGCCCAGAATCTGCTGTTTTTTCGCGGTCCAGTCGCTGAACAGATCGTCGATGATGCGCCGCAATGACTCCGGTTGCGGATGCGCCGTCGGCGCCGACTTGGCCCACAGCAGGATCCGCTGCAGCGTCTTGGGATGACAACGATGGCCGGCTTGCTGCACCAGACGTTGCAGTCCGGCCAAGCCGGCGGCCTGCACCGCCTCGGCGGTGCCGGCGCTCGGACGACGGTCCAGGCGGTGGGGCAATCCCAGAGGTCGTCGAAGCAGGTTTCGTAGCCGGGCATGAGGGCGTGGAGATGTTCGCGGAGTTGGCAACGCAGGGAACTGGCTTTGACAACCAGGTCGCGGCGATGACGGATGAACAGGCGCAGTTGCTCATAGTCAGCGGGCAGTTCGACTTCACGCAGACCAAAGCCGTTGACCGCGGCGCGATGAATGGCGGCCAGATCGGTGTCGTCGGTTTTGTTGCCGGGATCGGCGACTTGCCGGAATTGTTTGGTCGCGAACGGATGCACCAGGCGGACTTCGAAGCCGGCCTGGCGAAAGGCACGTTGGATGGGCCGATGATAGTCGCCGGTGCGTTCGAGAGCGACGACGACCTCGCCGAGGCCGGCCTGGTGTTGGACGGCGCGAATGGAGTCGATGGCGGCCTGGAAGCCAGCCTTGGACTGAGCGAACTCGGTCGGCCGGATGAGAGGCGTGGCGAAGAAATCGGCGAGCATCATTTTGAAACGTGCTTTCGCGACATCGATGCTGAGAATGCCGAAGTGCTCCGGACCCACCGCCTGCACGCGTTGGGACAACGAGCCGTTGGGCTTTTGAATCAGAACGCCCTTGGGGGCGCGTGGCGAAGACGAACGAGAGCGGGTCATGGCTGTCCTCCAGAAGAAAGAGAAAGCTCTCCCTTTAGAACAGCCGTTCAGCAGAATGTCGGGAAGAGAATTATTTTTTTTCTTCCAGACCCCCATACCAGCAGTGGCAATCCCTGGTTGCGATACGCGTGTGAACAATCATCCGTGTCAAATTCCATTGCCACTGCTTGGCCGCTTCGGGAGACTTGCCAATGTGCAGAATCGTCTCATGCGGCCAAGCAGTGCGAAGAGTTCGTGCACGGTTCCGCGCTATATCGCGCGGTCAAATAGCGATTGAGTCCAGCGCGGTTTCGTACCGACTGTAAGAAACGAGTGACTGGAATGCCGAACGAGTTTCATAGCACGACACGCCGCGAATTCATCGCCATCGCGGGCGCTTGCCGCGGCGGCCGCGTCAGACATGCCCGCGGCTCCGGACGAACCCAAACCCGCCACCTTCGAGCCCATTCGCATCCCCGAGTGGGTCCGCGGCGTCACGCGCATGGCCTTTCTCTCGCCCGGCGAGGTCGATCGCGCCGCCAAGGCCGGCGTGCAGGTCGTTCACACCAATTTGATCTGGCCGTATTTCCCGCTGCGCCGCAATGGCGGCGGATTAAGCAAAGACGACTCTCGTAAACTGCGCGAACTCGCCGATCGCTGCCACGCTCACGGCATGAAACTGGTTCTCGGCCTGCCGCCATTTCCCTCGGTCGAATGCGTTCGCAAACATCCCGATTGGCGCGTGCAGACCGGCGACAAGCCCGTCACCGCCGAGCCAAAGGAAAGCGACCTCGGCTCCCGTCTCGGCTGCAATCTTGGCCCCTGGGGCGACTTCCTGATCGAAGTTTGCGGCGAACTGATCGAGGACTTTCATCTCGATGGTTACTCGTTCGACGGCAATTATCATCCATCGCTCTGCAAATGCCCGGCGTGTAAAGCCGCCTATCGCAAGGAACGCGATCGCGACTTGCCGGACAAGGTGAATCTCGACGACGTGGGCTATCGCGAATACTTGGTCTGGCGCGGCGACAAGCTCGAGGATCATTACCGCCGCTTGCAACAGCGAATCAAGAAGGCGAATACCGACGCGGTGTTGATGTCGTGGACCACCAACGCCGGGCGCGATGGCCATTTCCTGTTCTCGCCGAGGGCGATGCCGACGCGGCTCAATCGGCTGTTTGATCTTCCGATGCAGGAGTGGTGGTTGGATGAAACGAATATCGGCGGCAGCCTGGCGCCATCGTTTGGCGCGGCCTATTTGCGCTGCGTCGTCAACGATGGCCCA
This sequence comes from uncultured Gemmataceae bacterium, assembly GCA_963815035.1. Lineage (GTDB taxonomy): Bacteria > Planctomycetota > Planctomycetia > Gemmatales > Gemmataceae > JBGQCZ01. The sequence continues at coordinate 27,305 of CAWFFC010000021.1, read as the reverse complement.
TGTGCCTCCGAGCCGTATCTGATGTCGCGCGGCAACCCATATGGAACCGACAGCTTCCCAGCCCATGAGCGACTGACTCGGGCGTTGCTCGCCACGACCTATGGCAGTGCGCTGGCGATGTCGTTTGGCTGGCCCGGCCACGATCCGGCGAGTGACTTCCGCGAAATCGCCCAGCGCGAGAAATACCTGACGCGAACCTCGACTCTGCCCTGGGCAGCGATGCTCGTCAGCGAGCAGACGCGGCAGTTTTACGCCTACAAGGAGATCGCCGATCGCTTTCTGTCACCGCTGTTCGGCGCCTTTCGCGCCGCGACCGAGGAGCATCTGCCGTTGCAACTGATCAACGACTGGGATGTGACCGAGGCGAATTTGTCGCGCTTCGCCGTGCTCCTGTTGCCCAACTCGGCGGCGCTTTCGGATGCGCAGATCGCTGCCATTCGATCGTTCGTCGAAAAGGGCGGCGGGCTCGTCGCCAGCGGCGACGCTTCGCTCTGCGACGAACTCGGCCGCCCACGCTCAAACTTCGCCCTCGCGGATCTATTCGGCGTCTCATTCAAGGAGCGTTCAAAGACGCGAAATGAAGTCGCACGCCTCAACTGGACCGACCATCCGCTGGTTCGCGACGCGAAACTGAAAAAACTGGTTCCGGGCAAGTCGGCCGTTTTTCGCGGTCCGCAAACGATTGTCAGCGATCCGAAGAAAGTTGATGAAGTCGCGATTCGGATGATGCCGGAGGGGCGACATCAACCCATCCCGGCCGCGATTGCTCATTCGTTTGGGAAAGGGCGGGTGATTTACTTCGCGGCGGGCATCGACGCGGCGAATTGGTCTTACTCGTATCCTTACTACCGCCGATTGCTGGCGGGCTCGATCGAGTGGGCCGCGGGCGGCAAGCCGCCGATCGAAGTGATTGCACCCATGTGCGTGCAGGCGACCTATTTCACTCAACAAGAAAAAGACAAACGCCGCCTGATCGTGCATTTGTTCAACGGAATTGATACCGCCGCGAATCACGGCCTGCCGGCGTCCGACGTGCCGCTGCGCGAGGAAATCGTGCCGATTCATGGCGTCCGCGTTCGCTTTCGCCGCGATGTGCCGGACCGATTCCACGTCGAACCGGGCGGACGTGAGGTCAAGACTCAAAGGGATGGTGCGGACACGATTGTGACCTTGCCGCCCCTGGAGATTCACTCCATGCTCGTGGTGGAATTCTAGATCACCGTGCACGGCAATTTAGCACTGCTTGGCCACCCGCGAATGATTCGCCATTGTGCAAGACCGTCGCGGGCGCCCACGTGATTGCCACTGCTTGGCCGCGTGCGGGGACTTCACCCACAATCGCAACCGTCGAAGCAATGAAATCTGATGGTGATGATCCCTTGCACCCGCCCCCAAGTGATTGCCACTGCTTGGCCGCCTGCGCGAACGTCACCATCAATCCCAATCGTCGCAGGCGGCCAAGCAGTGCTGCACGACCGGGATCGACATAACCCTGAATGATTCAGCGGCATAATTTAGCTACAGAACCGTGCGCGGCCAAGCCGCAACCAGCATCGGATCGCAGGGGCGCCGACACATGAAGAAAACTGGACTTGAATGTTCGTGATTGCCGCATCACACAAAAAGAGACATCAGGAAACCAGGAATGCAGGAATCAAAGCGCATTTGATTCCTGGTTTCCTGGTTTCCTGATGTCTCTTTTTGAATGGTACGCCAGACGACGAAAACAAGAAATGAGGAAACCAGGAATGCAGGAATCAAAGCGCATTTGATTCCTGCATTCCTGGTTTCCTGATCTTTCTGGTTTTCTTCGTCTGACGCGAAGATTCTGAACATCAGCAACGCGAACGACACGAAAAAATCCATTCGTGTGTTTCGTGGTTAATGATGGGGCAGCCCTGGATTACTTGCGTCGCGGCTTATTCGGTGAGTTTTTGGTCTTGGGCAGCTTGGCCCAGCGGCGTGCGTAAATCTCGAGCGCGGCCTCGTTCATTTTGATCGATTGCAGAACTTCCTTCATGCTGGGGGCCATGCCGTTTTCGCCGGGCCGAAGCGCCGCGACGAACGTCGGAAATAAATCCGCGAGCGGGCCATACGCCATGTAGTCGATCACGTAAGTCGAGTAGTTTTGCACGACTTTCGGGTTGGCGCCGTCGGCCCATAAATAGGCGAGCGGCACGCCGGCCGGCGCTTGCGCCGGGACGCGCGTGTTGCTGATTGCTCGATGCGCCGATGCCTTGGCGAAGCCGATCGCGACCCACGCCGGCGGGCTTCCCGCGCCGATCTTGCGCTTCAAGAGCATCGTCGTCAGTTCCATTTTGGCCTGTGCTTCCGGCTCGACCGAATCGCCCTTGGGTGAGCCGATGACAAGCGCGGCATCGTCGCCTCGCACTTCGCTGAAGCTCAAATCATCGTCCGAGGCTGATTTTTTCACCACCCGCCGCATGAACGTGACAAACTCATTGCGATCCGGCACGACGTAGACGATGAGCCTCCCCGGCCAGGGGCGGTCCTGGTCGCTGTATTTCAACGGCTTCTTGGCCGTGGCAAAGATTTTTTCGAGCGACGCCGCCAGGGCTTTGGTCTTGGCCTCGGTTTGTCGCGACAAAATCAGAAAGCTCGGCGTCTCGACTTCGGTAGCCGCCTTGCCGAACTCCATCTTCTTCCAGTTCTCCTCCGCGGCGGCCTTCTGTTTGGCGAGCATCTCGCTCTGGTCGTCAGCGCGAAGTGCGGCCGAGCAAAGCAGGGCAAAGGCGGTCACAATCGTGAATCGGTTCACGGCGAGCCTCTTGGCGGGATGGCTTGAAGTAGGTGCGAACAATCTAACTGACCGTGGCGATTCTGCAGCTAAATCATGCCCCTGAATCGTGCAGGGCTATGTCGATCCCGGTCGTGCAGCACTGCTTGGCCGCCTGCGACGGTTGGGATTGATGGTGACGTTCGCGCAGGCGGCCAAGCAGTGGCAATCGCGAACGCGGCTGCAGAAAATCATCAAGAACAACTTCCATTGCCACTGCTTGGCCGCCCGCGAATGATTCGCCATTGTGCAAGACCGTCGCGGGCGGCCAAGCAGTGCTCAACGCTCGTGCACGATTCGGCAGCTCAATCGTGCACAGTCATATAGCTTATTTCAACTTGAATCATGTCTGGCAGGATCATGATTGGACGTGCTGTGTTGAATTCACGTTCCCGAAAATGAGACAGCCAATAGTGAACAAAATATCACTATTCTGATCAACAAAGTTGAAGGCCGCCCAGGGTGGTCCGCGTGCGCAGTCGGCACCCTTAGCACCCTTTCAATTTTCCAAGTGGGAAACAGCAGGTTTTTGTTCGGTGGCAGACCGCCAAATGGGGATGAGTTGGCACCCTCTAGGCAAATGTAGCCGCAGGCTTTAGTCTGCGCAGGCCGGCGGCTTTTCCCGCCTGATGATTGCAATCGCTACCATCCCGAAAGTTCTCCCCAATCCCCAGGGTTTTCGGAACGCGGGATTCAGATTCTTTTGCCGAAAGCCTCGCGGCGGGTCAAAGTTTGGAGTGTCGAGGAACGTTTTTCCGGCCCCCGCATGATGCCGGGCGTGGCCGGTTCTCCGTTCCCACCGCGAGGAGACAACTCATGACGGGGAAATTCGGGGGTTTGGCAATCATTTTGGCGGGCCTGTTCGCATCGCCCGCCTTGGCGGCCCATTGCGGCGCCTGCTGCTATCCGGCTCGCGTGGTCGGCACGGAGCAATGCTGCGTGCCCGAGGTCCGCTATCGCGTTTGCTATCAGCGGGTCTGGGAAGATCAAACGCGGATCTGCTATCGCCCGGTCTTTCAGAGCGTGATGCGCGAATGCCAATACACCGCCTATCGGCCAGTGTATGAGCAACATCTTCGCCAATGCTGCGTCACCGTCCGCAAGCCGGTCTGGGAAGAATACGAGACGGTTCGCCGCTACACGGTGTGCCGGCCGGTGTACGAGCAATGCATGCGGGAGCATCGCTACTGCACTTATCGCCCGGTTTGCGAAGCCTACCAGGTGCCGTATCGATACGTGACGTGCAGTCCCGTCTATGAAAACCATGTCCGCTGCGAGCAGTACGTCACCTACAAGCCGGTCGAGCAACTTTACCAGGTGCCGCAGACCTACACGACTTACCGGCCGGTGTACGAACAACATGTTCGCAATTACTGCTACACGACTTATCGCCCGGTGGTGCAGCAATACCAGGTGCCGTATCGCTACTGCACCTACAAGCCGGTGCAACAAACTTGCTATCGCACCCAAAGCTACTGCACCTATCGCCCGTGCTATCAGGCGTATCAGGTGCCTTACACCTATTGCACCTATTGCCCGATCCAGGAAACGCATTACCGGACGCAGGCCTATACGACTTATAAACCCGTCGTGCAAACCTATCAAGTGCCGGTCCGCTACTGCACCTATCGCCCGGTGTACGAGCAACATTGCCGGCAAGTGCCGATCACCTGCTACCAGACGGTCCCGGAAGTTCGCCAGCGGGTTTGCAAGACCTGCACGCTAGAGCCGGTGATTACGCAAAAGGTGGTCAAGGTTTGCAGCGGGCACTGGGAATATTGCCAGCAGTATATTCCCGGCCCAGTGATCACGCGTTACACCTGCATACCGGGTTGCCCGGTGTTCGATCCGTGCACCTGCACGTGCTATTCGAGCCCCGCCAAGGTGGTGGCGCAACAGGTTCAGTGTCCCGGCCGCGTGGTTTGCCATCGCAACTGGGTGCCGCAGGAAGAGTTTCGCACCATCCAGTGCTGCAACTATGTTCGCCGCGAACATTACCATTGCGAGAATTACACGGTTTGCCGCTATGTGCCGTACACGGTGATGCAGCCGCAGTATTACACCACCTGCCGCACGCTCCGCGAGGAGCATTGTCAGATGGTGACGCGGCAAACTTGCTGCTACGTGCCCGAGACGCACTGCCAGCAAGTGCCGTATACGGTGTGCCGCTGGGTCAAGCAGATGCACACCAACTGGCAAACTTGTTATCGTTGCCAATACGTCCGCGAAGAGCACGTGCGGACGATTCCGTACACGGTCTGCCACTGGGTGCGCGAGGAGCATTGCCAGGTCCGCACGCATTACAAGTGCTTCTACGTGCCGGAGCAGCACGTTCGCCAGGTGCCCTACACGACTTGCCGCTACGTGCCCGAGTGTCATACGCGGATGCTGACCTGCAAGCGTTGCTTCTATGTTCCCGAGCGGCACATTCGCCAAATTCCGTACACGACTTGTCGAATGGTGGCGCAGGAACATTGCGGCATGAAGACTTGCTACCGCAATTACACCGTGCGCGAATGGCGAAGTTGCATGGTGCCTTATACGACTTGCCGCATCGTTCGCGAGGAAAAGTGCCAGGTGGTTCGCTGCCAGCGCTGTCGATATCAGTGCGAGCAGCAAGTCGTTCAGGTGCCATACACGACTTGCCGGCTGGTGCCGGAGATTTGCACGCGGCAGGTTTGCCAGACGGTTTGCACGATGCAGCCGTATCAGGCGACCTATCGCACTTGCAAGCTCGTGCCGGTGTGTGTGCCGATGTGCGTCCCGGCGGCGACCACGCCTTGCATGCCGTGCGAACCCGCCACGCCCGTTGTGCCCGCCGGGCCAATGACGAGTTGGAAGGTTCAGTTCCAGTATCGGCTGGCCAATTTATTGGCTCGACCACATTGATGGGTAGGGGGCCTCTTCAACGGAAAGAAACCCCGGCGGCCGGGAACCCGCCGGGGTTTCTTGTTTGAGTTGGCTGGCGATTCGATTTGCCGCTCAAGCATCTCTTTCAACCGGCTCGTCGGACCGATATGTTAATGTTGCTGCCTCAAGCAGCGGACGTCTCGGGACGGGAGAACAATCATGTCGAACGATACTCAGGGCGCGACGCCATCGGTTCCCGAGGTACGAAAGCGGCTGCACGATGTCGCCCAGATGCTGCGTGAATCGCGGCCAATCGACCCGGAAGTGCATCGAGCCCTGGCCGAACTATTGGATGAGTTGAGCGCGGCGCTCGCCGCGCCCGATGCGCCGCCTGCGGAGGTCGCGAAATTGGCCGAAACCAGCGCACTTGGCCCAGTCGCTGCACGAACAGCATGACCGCGGCATCCTCGAGCGGGCTCGCGAGCGGCTCGGCGTCGCCATGTTGCAGGCGGAAGGCCAGGCGCCAATCGCCGTCGGCTTGGCGCGAAGCCTGCTCGATGCCTTGGCGAATATCGGGATCTGATGGTTTAGTCTTCGGAATCTTCGTCGGACCGAACTTCCGTTTTCATGACTTCGCGCAGGAGAATGGTCGCGTAGCTCCCCGCCGGGAGCAAAAAGCTGAGGCGCAAGCCTTCGGTTTCCCAGGTCGCGGCCAGATCATCGACATAGACGAGATTGTGCCGGCGCAGTGCCTAGCGCGAGTTTGCCGAAGCCGGCGAAGTTGCTCGGACTCAAAGCCGCATCCGCCAGAATCCGGGCTTCGCGTTCGGCGGCTTCACTCGCCGCCGGAAAAGTCTTCCGTCCGAAAATCGGTCCCGCATGCACGGTTTCGCGAGCATCAAATCGCACTTGTTCGCGCTCGCGATCCTCGGCGACAAACATCCCGCCCGCGGGCCATTTCGCCATCACGTCGCCGAGGAGCACTTTGCGCATGAACCCGTCGTTAAGTCGCCGCGATAAATAGTCGTTGAACAGCCATGACTGGGCGGCTGAAAGTGCGAGTTTCTTGAGGAACGGATTTGGCCGGCGAGGAAGGCTTTCGCCGCGCAGCAGTTTCATTCCCAGATCGGACGTTTCACCGCCATGCCCAAATCGTTGGGCGCCGTAGAAGTTCGGCAGGCCCTGCTGGCGGATTCGCTCCAAAATCTGCTCGACCGATGCCGCCCGAGTTGCCTCGGAGTTTCGGATGAGAACGCGAAAGCGATTCCCGCGCAGATGGCCGGCCCGCAGCTTGTTGCCATGCCGCGAAGTGGACAGCACGCGAATGCCGTCGCCGTCCAAATGCGAAAGCTGGGTTTCCACCGACGCCGGCACGGAAACCCATTGCCGCGTCACCGCATGGCGATCTTTAAGCCCGGCCGTTCCCACGTCGCTCGGCGAAATCTGCAGCCGCTTGGCAATTTGCCGTTCGAAATACTCGACGCCCATGCCGCGTTTTTCGATCCAGAGAAACAGGTGATCGCCCTGTCCGCATGGTTCATACGCCGGTATTTCCTCGACCTCGAAATCCTCGGGCTGATTCTTAATGATTCCGCCGCAGCCGGGCAGATCGGCGGTGAACATGGGAGGATCGATGGGTGTCGCCATGAGGGAATATCATAAGGGAAACGGCTGGCCGTGAATTGAGGTGGATGAATGGTTGAGAAGCCTGTCGCCGAGTTTGCCGCGGAAACCGCCCGGTGTCGCGCAGCGCAATGCCAATGGGCGAGACTTCCCATTCGCGAGCGATTACATCCCGCCCGCGCCTTGCGGCGATTGCTGGTGAATGAAGTCGATCCATTGTGCGATGCCGTGGCTCAAGATGTCGAACGGTCGCCGGCGGAGGTGTTGATCACCGATATCTTGCCAACCGCCGCGGCGTTTCGATTTCTCGAAAAACGAGCGGCGCGAATTCTTCGCCCAAGCGCGATTTCAATTTTTGACCGCCCGATCTGGCTCTGGGGCGAGCGCGATGTCATCCATCGCCGGCCGCACGGGCTCGTTGGCATCATCGGCACGTGGAATTACCCGATTTACCTGAATGCGATTCAAATCGTGCAGGCGCTGACCGCCGGCAACGGCGTCTTGTGGAAGCCTTCGGAACTGACGCCCGAAACGGCGAAATTGCTTCACTCGTTGCTGGCCAAGGCCGGCTATCCGCCCGACCTGATTCAATTACTGCCCGCTACTCGGGAGGCAGGCCCGCAACTGGCCGAAGCGGATATCGATCATGTCGTGTTCACCGGCTCGGCGGCGGTCGGCCGGAAATTGGCCGCTCGGCTTGGCGAACGGCTCATCAGTTCGACGCTCGAGCTTTCCGGTTGCGATGCCCTGTTTGTGCTTGCCGACGCCGACCTCGCGATGGCGGCGAAGGCCGCCTGGTTCGGCGTCACGTTGAACAACGGCCAGACCTGCATCTCGGTCCGCCGCATCTTTGTCGATCAGCAAGTTTACTCGCCGTTTGTCGATCTGCTGCGATCGGTTTCGCGGGATTCGCGGCCCGTTGCTCTGGCGTTAGACTCGCAGGTTCGGCAAGCGCATCGATTGATTGAAGATGCCCTGGCGACCGGCGGCCGATTGCTCAACAATCAAATTCAGGATTCCGACTCGACGATGGCGCCCACGATTGTGATTGATGCGCGGCCGGAAATGGCGATTTGCCGGGAGGCCTCGTTCGCACCAATTGCCTCGGTCATCCCATTCGCCGATCTGGACCAGGCCATGCGGATGAATCGTGGGTGTGAATACGCCCTGGGTGCTTCGGTATTTTCCGGAAACGAGAGAAAAGCCGAGCGGATCGCGGCGTTGATTCCAAGCGGCGCGGTGGCCGTGAACGACGCGCTCGCTCCAGCGGCCCATCCCGCCACGCCGTTCGGCGGCCGCGGCGCCAGCGGCTGGGGCACGACGCAAGGCGCCGATGGACTCCTCGCCATGACCGTGCCGCAGGTCGTGAGTGTCCGGCCGGGGCGATTTCGTCCACATTACGAATCGCTCGACCGCCGGCCGGAATTGGCCAAGACCATGCGCGGAATGCTTGAATGGAGCCACGGCCGGGGACGACAGCGCTGGTGCGGACTTCGCCGCATGCTCGCGCACGCCTGGAAATTGTTGCGCTGACTCAATCGCGAAGCTTGTAGCATACCGTTATGACTCGAGACAAATATGAATCTACGGAACGATCGATGATCGACGTCGCGATTCTGGGCGGGTCCGGTTATACCGCCGTCGAATTGATGAAAATCCTGCTGCGGCATCCGCAGGCGCGGATCGTGGCGGTGACCTCGCGCCAGGAGGGCACGCCTCTGGTGTCGGAACTGCATCCGAGCCTCCTCGGCCGGATCGATCTTCGCTGCGAATTATTCGACGTCGATCGATTGCTTGCCCAGGGCGTGCAGTGCGCGTTCGGCTGCTTGCCGCACGGTGCGAGCCGCGAGGCGATTCCGCGGCTGTTGGATCGGGGTATTCGCGTCGTTGATCTTAGCGCCGACTACCGATTGCGCGACCCGAATGTCTATGCGCAATGGTATGGTGAATCGCACAACGATTTGGCTCACCTGGCTCAGGCCGTCTACGGGTTGCCCGAAATCTACGGCGACGACATCGCCACCGCGAACCTGATCGCCAATCCCGGCTGCTACCCGCAAACCGCGATTCTCGGCTTGGCGCCGCTGGTCGCGGGCAAGCACATCGAATTGCAGTCGATTATCGTTGACAGCGTCAGCGGCATCAGCGGCGGCGGCCGAACCCCAAAATTGAGTTTCCACTTCCCCGAGTGCAACGAGAATTTCTCGGCTTACAACGTCGGAAAACACCGCCACACGCCGGAAATCGAACAGGCCCTTTCGGACATCGCGGGCGAGCCGGTCGAGGTGATTTTCACGCCGCATCTAGCGCCAATGGACCGCGGCATTTTTTCAACCATCTATGCGGTTCCGCGGCGAGTTTTTTCCGAGGATCAGTTGCGTGAGTTATACCGCGGCTATTTTGCCAAGTCGCCGTTCGTGCGAATTCGAGACAATCTCCCGGCGACAAAAGATACATCCGGCACCAATTTCCTTGACATTTGCCTCAAGGTGGTGCGAAATCGAATCGTGGTGCTCGCCTGCGAGGACAACCTCGTGCGCGGCGCCAGCGGAGTCGCCGTTCAAAACTTTAATCGCATGTACGGATTCGATGAACGAATGGCGTTGCTGTGAGAGAAGCGATGCTCGACGATTCGAGCTTCCTGCGAACGATTCGAGAGAATCCCGCCGACGACGGGCCGCGATTGGTCTATGCCGACTGGCTCGAGGAGCGCGGCCAGACCTGGCGGGCCGAATTCATTCGCACTCAATGCGACCTGGCACGGCTCAAGCCACGACAGCATGGCCGCGGACCGCTCAACAAGCGGGTTGATTACCTGCTCAAGGATCATTGGCGAACTCTATTCGGCGACCTGGCCGGTTTGATTCGCGAACGGGCCGCTGGAACCCTCGAACCGCGGGCCGAAAGCTACGGGCGATATCGGCGCATTCGCGGCATCGACGTGGAGATCAAGCGAGGCTTCATCGATTCGATCGAGATTTCCGTCGCCGACTTTGCCCGCTACGGGCCCGCCTTGATGCGGCAATCGGTCGTCGATCACCTCTGTATTCTCGGGTCCTACAACCATTTCGGCGTGCAGCCATTTCGAACGCGCGTGGCCAGGATGCTCAAGGATGAATTGCCCTTGGCTCGGCCGCGATCGTTTGAGCTAAGCAATTGCGGCCTGTCGTTTTCGTCGTACCGCCTGCTGTTGTCGGGCTCCGGGTTCTCGCGAACGCAGCGGCTCTGGTTCACCAATTCGCGCGTGGGTGACGACGAACTCGCGCTCATCGCTCGCTCAAGGCAGCTTTCAAATCTCGTGGAGCTTTCGCTGCAATCGAATTCATTCGGCGATCGCGGTCTGCAATTGCTTTCGGAATCGCCGCATTTGAACTCGCTGGGGCTGCTGCGGATCAACGACAATTGGCACTACGACGGCTATAGCCTGGCCGGGTTGATTGAACTCGCCGAGTCGGCGCAATTGCCGAAATTGTCGCGGATCGTCGTCGATGGCCGAATTACCGAGTCGCAGGTCGAATTCTTTCATCGCCGCTACGGCGCCCGCATCCAACTCGAACGCGAGCCCGACATGGAAATCCCATTTTGAATTCCTTTAATCCGTATGAAAAATCCCGAAACTTCGAATTGGTTGCAATTGTCGGGCGGGGGTTTGACGATTGCCGACGCCGAGCGGGTGCTTCGCGATGGCGTTGCCGAATTGCGCTTATCCCCGGATGCCCGCAAACACATTGATCGCGCCCGCCGCGTGCTGAACGATCTGCTCAGTCGCGGCGAGACGGTCTACGGCGTGAACACCGGCTTTGGTAAACTCGCAAATCAACGAATCGAACCACATGAGGTGCTGACGCTCCAACAGAATTTGTTGCGAAGCCACGCCGTCGGAGTGGGCGCCGTGTTGCCGCGCGAGGTCGCGCGGCTCGCCTTGACCTTGCGAATTCAAGCGCTCGCCAAAGGCTTTTCCGGCGTAACGATCGACCTCGTTGAAGCGCTGATCGAACTGTTCAACCGCGGCGTCGTCCCCGCAATCCCGGAACAGGGCAGCGTCGGCGCCAGCGGCGATCTGGCGCCTCTGGCCCACCTGGGGTTGGTCGTTGTCGGCGAGGGGCACGCCTTCGTCGGCCACGGATCGAAGTTGATGAGCGGCCGGGCCGCTCTGCGCCGCGTTCATCTTCGCCCCTATCAATTGCAATCGAAGGAGGGTCTCTCGCTGATCAACGGCACTCAGATCAGCACGGCGATCTTGGCGGACGCGCTCGTGCGGGCGCGGCATTTGGCCCGCATCGCCGATATCGCGGGCACGATGACACTCGAAGCCACGCGCAGTTCGATCCGGCCATTCGATCCCCGGATCCAGCAGGTGCGGCCGCAACCCGGCCAAGCGGAAAGCGCGGCGAATGTCCGCCGGCTCATGCAGGGCAGCGAAATCCTCCCCTCGCATGCCGAATGCGGCAAGGTCCAGGATGCCTATAGCATCCGCTGCATGCCGCAGGTGCATGGCACGCTGCGTGGCGCCTTGACGCACATTACCCAAATCGTGGAAGTGGAAATGAACTCGGCGACCGACAATCCACTAGTGTTCGCCGACACGGGTGAAGTGCTCTCGGGGGGCAATTTCCACGCCCAGCCGATTGCGCTGGCCGCTGATCTGCTCGCCGCGGCGGTCGCCGATCTTTCGAGCATTTCTGAACGCCGCATTGAAAACCTGGTCAATCCGGACCTAAGCGGGCTGCCGGGATTCCTCACGCCGCATCCAGGCCTGAATTCCGGGATGATGATCGTGCAGGTGCTGGCGGCGGCGTTGGTCTCGGAAAACAAGTCGCTCGCCCATCCCGCCAGCGTCGATTCGATTCCGACCTCGGCCAATCGCGAGGACCATGTGTCGATGTCGCCGATCGCCGCTCGGAAGGCGCGCATGATTGTGACCAACGCCGAACGCGTGCTCGCGGCGGAATTGCTGTGCGCTGCGCAGGGACTTGAATTTCGGCATGGCTTGCGGCCAGGAAAGGGGGCCGAGGCGGCCTACCTGCACATCCGCGAGCAGGTCAAGCCCCTGGGCCGCGATCGAACATTGCACCGCGACATCGAGGCGGTGGAGCGAATGATCCGGCGCGGAAGTCTGCTCGCCGCGGTCGAAGCCGCCGGCGGAGAATTGCAATAATCCGCGCAGCGACAGCTTGAAGATGCGCTTGTATAATGTGCAAACGGAAATTTGACTCGGAGAAAGTCATGCCGCGACGTCCGGTAATTGGGATCGCCACGCAGACCCTTGAGGCGGTGCCAGGCGAACTGCCGCCCTGCTGGATCATGGGCCAGCGCGTATGTCCAGGCGCTGCGCTCAGTCGGTGCTGTGCCGTGGCTCATTCCGCTTCTGCCCGACGACTTGTCAACGCTGCGCGAGATTCATGACCGGCTCGATGGTTTGTTCCTGACGGGCGGCGTCGATGTCGATCCATCCCAATATGGCGAAACCAAGCAACCCTACTGCGGCCGGACCGATTTGCCGCGCGACCACACGGAATCGCAACTGATTCGTTGGGCCTTGGCGGACCACAGGCCGATTCTCGCCGTTTGTCGTGGGATTCAGGTCGTGAATGTCGCCATGGGCGGCTCGCTTTTCCAGGACCTCTCGGCCGAATTCACTCACGCGATCAAACACGATTACTTTCCGACCGAGGACCATTCGGCTCGCGATTTCCTGGCCCATTCGATCGACGTGTCGCCGCAAAGCCGCTTGCGGCAATTGCTCGGATCGACCTCGGTGAAAGTGAACAGCATGCATCATCAGGCGATTAAGAACCTGGCGCCGGGGCTGAAGACCACCGCGACCGCTCCGGACGGCGTCATCGAGGGCGTCGAAGGCACGAATGGCCAATATTTGCTCGCGGTGCAATGGCACCCCGAAGAACTCTACGATCGAGACGAAGGGATGCGGCGGCTCTTCGAGTCGTTTATCGAAGCGGCCGGCCACTCGTAGAGTGCTGGGAAACCGTTCGTTGGCTGGCGTTGTTGGGACGTCGTTGTTCGAGTCGGCAAACACGAATGAATCGTGAATATCACCGCTGGTACAGCCCGTCCATGAATCGGGACATGGACCTGTTGATGTTCGGGCATGCCGGGCGGGTGCTGGTTTTTCCCACGTCGATGGGCAAGTTCTTCGAATGGGAAGATCGCGGAATGATCGGCGCGCTTGGCGATCATCTCCGCAATGGCTGGCTGCAACTGTATTGCGTGGACAGCGTCGATATCGAGAGTTGGTTTTCGCTTCGACCGGCGGCGGACCGGTTCGCCCGCCATGAGCAATACCACAATTATCTCCTCAATGAAGTCGTACCCTTCTCTCGGCACCGCAATCCGAATTCGTTTCTGATCGCTGCCGGCGCGAGCTTTGGCGGCTTTCAGGCGATCAGCTTTGGCTTGCGACATCCCGAGCAGGTGGGCCGCGTGCTCAGCCTGAGCGGCTTGTGCGATGTCAGGCGATTCGGCGACGGCTACTACGACGACAATCTCTACCTCAACAATCCGATCGATTTCATCGCCAACGAACACGAGCGGCATCGCCTGGAATTGTTGCGCAAGCAGGATATCATCCTGGCCGTTGGCCGCGACGATCGCTTGCGCGAAAGCAACGAGCGACTCTCGCGGCTGCTTTGGTCCAAGGACATCGGCAATGCACTGCGAATCTGGGACGGCTGGTCGCATGATTGGCCATATTGGCAGAAAATGATTCTGCTCTATATCGGCGGTCACGACTGAGCGGGGGAATCCATGCCGGAATTGAAGGTCGGGCTTCTGGTCGGCCGCGAGTGGTCCTTGCCGCCGAAGTTCATCGACGAGGTGAACCGCCGCGACGAGGGCGTCGTCGCCGAGTTCGTCAAGCTCGGCGGCACGCGCATGAATGAACCGTGTCCCTACGCTGTGATCATCGACCGGATCTCGCATGAGGTGCCGTACTACCGCAGCTATCTGAAAAATGCGGTGCTGCAGGGGGTCGCGGTGGTCAACAACCCGTTCATGTGGACGGCCGACGACAAGTTCTTCGGGGCCTCGCTCGCGACCAAGCTCGGCGTGGCCCATCCCAAGACGGTCGTCCTGCCGAACAAGGAATATGTTCCGGGCATCGTCCCGACCGAGAGCCTGCGCAACCTCATTTATCCGCTCGGACTGGCACAGCATCGTCGAGTATGTCGGGCTGCCGTGTGTTCTCAAGGATGCGCACGGCGGCGGCTGGCGCGACGTCTATGTCTGCCGCACGCTGGAGGAGCTGATCAACATTACGACCACTCCGGCCTGCTCACGATGGTCGTTCAGGAATTCATCGAGTGGGATCATTACGTCCGCTGCCTGTGCCTCGGACAAGACGACGTGCTGCCGATGAAGTACGATCCGCACGAGCGAAAGTACCTTGTCGATCACGATCACCTCGGCCCGGAACTCGGACGCGCGCATCGTGGACGATTCGCTGAAGCTGGTGCGGGCCCTGGGCTACGACATGAACTCGGTGGAATGGGCGATGCGCGACGGCGTGCCGTATGCCATCGACTTCATGAACCCGGCGCCCGACATGGACGTCTACTCGCTGACGCCGCCCTACTTCGATTGGGCGGTGAAGCAATGGCCGACCTGGCGATCGATCTGGCCCTGAACCCGCGACCGCAGATCAGACGAAACTGCGCTGGTCGTCGATGTTCTGAAGCCGGGTGCCGACATGCTCGCCGACGCGATCTCGCGATACCACCACTTGCTCGACCGCGATCCATGGCGGCCGATTCGCAGGATCAGCTTGAACGTCTGACGAACCTGCTGGACTCTACTTTGGCGATCGCCCGGTTTGCACCGTGCTGCGGCCGCGATTTCTGACGACGGCCAGTACCGCTTTTTCAGAGCCGACTGCGGGCCTTGTTGCCGGCCTTTCGCGACAGTTCTATCGACGCCGCGCTCGCCGAGCCGTTTCGGCGGCAGTTCTGGTCTGCCCGATTGGGAAGAGAATCTGCTGGCGATCGACCCCGGCTACCGCGAATCCGAGTCCGACCGCCCGCCTCGACTCGTTCTTCGTCTCGGAGGACCGAATTGAAATTCACCGAGTACAACGCCGAGACGCCCGCCGGCGCGGCCTACAACGATGCCGCTGACGGAGTGTTCCTCGGCCTGCCGGTCATGCGCGAGTTTCGCCCGCCGCTGCGAACTCCGGCCGCTTGGCCGCCAAGCCGGGCGTCCTGCACGCGCTTGCTCGACTGCGTACCGGCAGTTTCGCGGCGGCCATCGCGAACGGCCCACCATCGCCATCCTCGATTGGCGCGAGGTGCCGACCCGCAGCGAATTTCGTGCTCTTCGATCGCTATTTCCGTGCGCAGGGGCTTGACCTGCGTGATCGCGATCCCCGCGAGCTGGAATATCGCGACGGCAAGCTCGACGGACCGCGACAGCCGCATCGATCTCATCTACAAGCGCGTCCTGATCAGCGAACTGTATCGAGCGCGGCGGGCTCGATCAGCCGGTCGTCAAGGCGGTGCGCGACCGGGCCGTGTGCATGGTGAATCGGTTCCGCTGCAAGATTCTGCACAAGAAGGCGAGCCTGGCCGTGCTGAGCGACGAAGCGCAACGCCACGCTGTTTTCGGAAGCCGAGCTGGAGGCCATCGACGACCACATTCCCTGGACGCGGGGTGGCGGAGGAACGACGCGCTATCGCGACGAAGCGATCGACCTGGTGCCGTTCGTCGCTGTCCCATCGCGAGCAACTGGTCCTTAAGCCCAACGACGACTACGGCGGCGCCGGCATCGTGCTGGGCTGGACCGTGGACGCGAGCGAGTGGGAATCAGGCCGTGCTGACAGCCGTCAACGAGCCGTACATTGTTCAGGAACGGGTCGCGCTGCCGCGCGGAGCCGTATCCCAGTTTTCATCGACGGCAAGGTGCATCTCATCGACCGCATGCTGGACACGGCGCCGTTCGTCAGCCACGGCGTCGTTCGTCGACGGCTGCCTGACGCGAATCTCGACTGCGGCGCTGCTGAACGTGACCGCCGGCGGCGGCTCCACCGTGCCGACGTTCGTGATCGAAGAACGATAATACCCGGAGCGGCCATGAAAGCCCCATCGCTGACGCTCGGCATCGAAGAAGAATACCAGATCATCGATCCCGCGACCCGCGAGCTGCGCTCCTACATCACGCAGATCCTCGAAGGACGGCAAGTCGTCCTCCGCGAGCAGGTCAAGCCGGAGCTGCACCAGTCCATGGTCGAGGTCGGCACCAGCGTCTGCAAGACGCCCGCCGAGGTCCGCGGCGAACTGGTCCGGCTGCGCCGGCATCGTCATGCGAGCTGGCCGCGCGGAACGGCCTCGAGATCGCCGCGGCGGGCACGCATCCGTTCTCCACCTGGATCGACCCAGGAGATCACGCCGCTGGAGCGCTACCTCGGGCGTCAAGCAGGACCTGCAGGACCTGGCCCAGCAACTGCTCATCTTCGGCACCCACGTCCACATCGGCATCGAGGACCGCGACTTCCTGATCGACGCGATGAACGTCGCGCGCTACTTCGTGCCGCACGTCCTTTGCCTGTCGACAGCTCGCCGTTCTGGATGGGCCGCAAGACCGGGCTGAAGTCCTACCGCAGCATCGTTTTCCGCAATTTCCCGCGGTCCGGGCATCCCGCCGATGCTTCGATTCGTGGGACGAATTGACTCGACCTGGTCGATACGATGGTGCGAACGCAACTGCATCCCGGACGGCACGAAGATCTGGTGGGATGTCCGGCCCGAACTGGAAGTTTCCGACGCTCGAGTTCCGCATCTGCGACGTCTGCACCCGAGTGGACGAGGCGGTTTGCATCGCGGCCATCTTCCAGGCGATCATCGCCAAGCTCTGGAAGCTGCGCCGCGACAACCTGACCTTCCGCGTCTACCCGACCGGCGCTGATCGAGGAGAACAAGTGGCGGGCCGTGCGCTTTGGGCTGGACGGCAAGCTGATCGATCTCGGCAAGCAGCAGGAAGTTCCCGCCCGCGAGCTGATCCGCGAAATGATCGAGTGGTTCTTGGCGATGTCATCGACGATTTGGGCAGCCGCAAGGAGGTGGAGTACGCCTTCGAATTCTGGAAGGAGGTTCCAGCGCCGATCGCCAAATTCGGTCTTCGAGAAGACCAACGACCTGAAAGCGGTCGTTCAAAACCTGATTGATGAGACCAAAGAGGACGTTGCCTAGCCGGCGCGACTGCAAAAAGCAAAATAACCGGTTCTCGAACGACGGCAACCGACAGCGTAGCCGCAAGTTGTTGGATGGCAGCTATTTGTGTTAAGAATTGTCTTTTTGATGTCTGAACAGACCGGTTAAAACCGGTTACTTTCGGAAAACGATCCGTTAGACAGAACGGGCTGAAATCAAGAGTTTCAGCCGGAAAAGCGTAAGATGACAGATTTGGTGTCTGCGGCGCAGGCGGTGTGGCGCTCTTACGCCGGCTGCCACACTAAATCAATTCCAGGCCAGTTCTGAACGCCGGGCCCAGTATTCGCCGGGCGGTTCCGCCAAGGTGGCGAGCCGTTGTCGGACGGCGTCGGTCAGTCGCACGCATACCGCGGCGGTGTTTGAGCGAATCTGTTCGATCGTCGCGGCGCCGCTCAAGACCACATCGACCCATGACTGATCGAGCGCGGCCGCGAGCGCCAAGGCATCAAACGTGCAACCAAGTTCGCCGGCGCAATCTTCCAAGAGTTGACGTTGTTTCGCGAAAGCCGGGTCGGTGTTTCGGGTTGTCAGCCGGCCATTCGCCAGCGCTTCCTTCACGATTACACCCATGCCAAAATCATGCGCCGTTTTCAGAACATCGCCTGCGGATGGCTCCAGCACGTTCCAGGTGGCTTGCACGCAATCAAACCCGCCAATCTCAATGGCTCGGCGAAGCGTGTCCGATTGATTCGGACCGCTGAGCGTTAATCCGACCTTCAGGCCCGAAGCGCGCATGCGTTTTAGCTCATCGAGCACGTCGCCATAGTCGAGTACGCCACTTTCGAGCGTGGCGGAGTGGATCTGGTAGAGCCGGAGGTAATCGCCCAGCAAAGCATGACTTTCGCGGAATTGACGCTGCAGAACCGGCAGGCTGTGGTCCTTGACTTCATGTTTCTCGGCGAGAACCCGCCAACCGGCGGTGTAGATGTATCCCCATTTCGAACCTACTGTCACATCCTTCAATTTAATGCCGCGCAACGTGAGCCATGATCCGAGGAACTTCTCGGCGTTCCCATACGAGCGGGCCGCGTCGAAGTATCGCACGCCGAGCGACCACGCCTCGTCCAGCACCGAATGGCTATGCGCTTCCATCGCGGCAGGATCGTAGTTTTGATTGAGATCGCCCGCATGGCCGAGATTGATATAGCCGGGACGGCCAAGCGCCGCGAGACCCAGGCCGATTCGCGAAGTCTTCAGTCCGGTTTTGCCGAGAGGAGCCAACTCCATCGCGCGTCCTCCGGGCAATCGAGAATTGCCGGATCGGTCGCCTATTGTTCCTTCCCCGTGCCGAGCAGGCTGGCACGCATGTACTCGCGATTCAACAGGGCGATGAATTTGACGCTAATCTCCTTGGGACAGACGGCCTCGCATTCGAAATAGTTGGTGCAAGTGCCGAATCCTTCGAGATCATGCTGATCGAGCATCGCAAGGGCACGCCCGCGGTGCTCCGCCTGACCCTGCGGCAAATGGGCGAAGTGCGCCACTTTCGCGGCGACGAACAGCATGGCCGAGGCGTTCTTACACGCCGCGCGCAAGCCCCGCACGAAATGCAGGCGGCGGCGTCCATCGCGGTTTCGGCCTCGGTTTTCGGCACCGGCAGAGCATTTCCATCCGGCGCTCCGCCGGTGCTGACCGAGACATAACCACCGGCCTGAATGATGCGATCGAACGCGGTGCGATTAACGACCAGGTCGCGGATCACGGGAAACGCGCCGACTCGCCAGGGTTCGATGTAGATCTCGTCGCCGTCCTTGAACTTCCTCATGTGCACCTGGCAGGCGGTGGTGCCCTGGAAGCCGCCGTGGGCGACGCCATTAATTACCAAGCCGCACGCACCGCAAATTCCCTCGCGGCAATCGTTGTCGAACGCAATTGGCTCCTCGCCCTTCTTGATCAGGTCCTCGTTAACCACATCGAGCATTTCCAGGAACGACATATCGGGGCTGATGTCGCGTGCCTGGTAGGTGACCATTTGGCCTTCGCTGTTCGCGTTGCGTTGCCGCCAAATATGCAAAGTCAGATTCATGGATGATCCGTTTCTCGTTATTTCGATTCCGCTACTTGTACGATCGCAAGCTCGGTTTCACTTCCGTGAATTCGAGGTGCTCTTTGTGCAGCACGGGTTCCTTGCCGGGCCCGGCGTATTCCCAGGCGCTGACGAACTGGAAATGCTCGTCGTCGCGTTTTGCCTCGCCCTTGATTGTCTTGCCGGTCGGGTCGGCCTTGACCTCTTCGTCGCTGTATTGATGCTCGTCGCGGAAATGGCCGCCGCACGATTCGTCGCGGGTGAGCGCGTCGCGGACAAGCAGTTCCGCGAATTCGATGAAATCGATGACGCGGCCGGCCCGCTCCAGCGCGCCGTTCAAATCCTCGCCGGTGCCGGGGACATGCACATCATGCCAGAACGATTCGCGATACGCGGGCAATTTCTGCAGCAGTTCATTCAGTCCGACGGCACTTCGAGCCATTCCGCACTTGTCCCACATCAACCGGCCGACCTCGCGATGAATCTCGTTGGGCGTGCGGTTCCCCTTGGTCGAAAGCAATCGCTTCAGTTTCTCGGCGGCCTCGCTTTCGCTGCGTTTGAATTCGGCATGATCGAGTGCCGGGCGGCTGCCGGCGCCGAGGAATTTGGCATTGTCGGCCAAATAGTTGCCGATCGTGTATGGGACGATGAAGTAGCCATCGGCCAGGCCCTGCATCAAGGCGCTGGCGCCTAGACGGTTGGCGCCGTGGTCGGAAAAATTCGCCTCACCGAGCACAAACAAGCCCGGCAAATTGCTCATCAGGTTATAGTCAACCCAGAGGCCGCCCATGGTGTAGTGCGGCGCCGGGTAGATTCGCATCGGCTGAACGTAGCCGCTCTCGCCCGTGATGCGTTCGTACATGACGAACAGATTGTCATATCGCTCTCTGATTTTCTCGATGCCGTCGCGGCGAATGGCGTCGGCGAAATCGAGATAAACCCCGCGGCCGCCCGGTCCAACGCCACGACCTTCGTCGCAAACTTCCTTGGCGGATCGCGATGCGATGTCGCGCGGCGCCAGATTGCCGAAGCTGCCGTATTTTCGTTCGAGGTAGTAATCGCGATCCGACTCGGGAATCTCATTGGGCGGCCGCTTGTCGCCGGCCCTCTTGGGAACCCAGACCCGGCCGTCGTTCCGCAGCGATTCGGACATCAGCGTCAGTTTCGATTGGTGCTCGCCGCTGACCGGGATACAGGTCGGGTGAATCTGGGTGTAACATGGGTTCGCGAACAGGCGCCGCGTTTATAGGCGCGGAATGTCGCCGTCACATTGCAGGTAATGGCATTTGTTGAAAGATAGAACACATTGGAATAACCGCCGGTCGCGAGGATCACCGCGTCGCCGACGTACGATTGCATCTGGCCGGTGACCAAATCGCGCGTGATGATGCCGCGGGCTCGGCCGTCGATCACGACCAGGTCGAGCATTTCGCAACGCGTATGACTCTTCACCTTGCCCAAATGAACTTGGCGTTCAAGCGCCTGGCAGGCGCCGAGCAGCAATTGCTGACCAGTCTGTCCGCGGCAATAGAACGTTCGGGACACCTGCGCCCGCCGAACGAGCGATTCGCGAGTTGCCCTCCGTATTCCCGCGCAAACGGCACGCCCTGGGCCACGCATTGATCGATGATGTTGACGCTGATTTGGGCGAGGCGATAAACATTCGATTCCCGGGAGCGGAAATCGCCGCCCTTAATGGTGTCGTAGAAGAGCCGGTAAATGCTATCGCCATCGTTCTGATAGTTCTTGGCCGCATTGATGCCGCCCTGGGCCGCGATGCTATGGGCGCGTCGGGGACTGTCATGAAAGCAAAACGTCTCGACGGTATAGCCCAGTTCCGCCATCGAGGCGGCCGCGGAGGCCCCAGCCAAGCCTGTTCCCACGACCAACACGTGGATATTTGCGCTTGTTTGCGGGATTCACCAGTTTCATTTGGAACCGATGTTTGTCCCATTGTTGGGCTAGCGGGCCGTTTGGAGACTTGGAATCGAGCTTGATGTCTGACATGAATTTGCCTTTTCGGATCCTTCACTCACGCAGCATGTATTGCCAACGACTAGCGAATATCGTTTCCAATGAGTCGGAAGAGCACAGCGAGAGGCATGAAGACGTTGCCGGCGACCACCCCTGCGGTAATGGCGTAGCCGATCCAGTGAAGCCCGCGATTATATCGGATGTTGTTGATTCCGAGCGATTGAAAACTGCTGTTGATGCCATGTACCAGGTGCAAGCCCAATAGCACCATGCAAATGATGTAAAGGGCGACGATCGGAACATTTCGAAAACCGTCGATGAACATCCGGTAGGTGTCGTGGCGGGTCGCGTCAGGCTGCAACGGATCTTTCCAGACTGGATCGACCAACTTTCGGTATTGGATCGTTTCGCCCATTTCGACGACGCGCACGCGGTCGACCCAGCCAAAGGTGAAATGCGCGAGGTGGAAAATTACGAAGAACAGGATAGTTAGGCCGGTGATGACCATATAGCGTGAGGCGATGCTGGCCTGAACGGTGCGTTCGAATTTATAGGGAATGGGGCGTGCATCGCTGCTCCATTTTTTCAGGCGCAACGCCAGGATGATGTGAACGACAAACAAGGTTAACAACCCGCCGGCCAGCCAAAGCAATGGACCGAGTTGTTGCAAGCTTTGGGCGTAATGATTGTAAGCGTCTCGTCCCAGAAAGATCTGCAGATTGCCCAGCATGTGGACGATCACAAAACCGGTCAGCAGCAGGCCCGTAATCCCGACAAAATACTTTCCGCCGATGCTTGATTTGAAAAGTCGGGTAAGCCAGCGAAAGGAAAAGGGTCGGTAAATCGAGACGGCAATCGGTGACTCGGTGGACATTCCAGACTCGTTATGGTTGAGCAATGCAGGACTGCATTTCCTATCATTCTTAGGCCAGCCGACGTCGATGGCCAGTGTGCGCGATTCGACTGCCGCGATTCATGGTTTTCACTTGACGGTTGCGGATGCTACGGATATGGTCCCGCCCCACACAGGAGGCTGTCTCAGTGACGGTTCGGTGGACGGCGAGGCATGGAATGAAGCCAGGCGAATGCTTGCGGCTATTGTTGCCCGGGATGTGCATCGGGCTGCTGCCCGCCTGTTTCACTCCCGGGACCAATCGGTCCGGCAAGCAGCAATTCACTGGGCAGTACGGCCCGCCTGTCGGCGCCCAGAGGGGCTATCCGATGCAGCCGCCCGGAAACGTTCAGTCGCCGTTTCCGATCTGGAATCGGTCGCCGCAGGAAAACCGGACAAGTCAGTATCCAGAGACAATTCAATCACCGCTTTTCGGAAACGGTCTGCCGAGCAGCCCGTACGCACCGATTCCATTCTACCCGATCTCGCCAATTCCGATTCGGCCCGCGCAGTCACCCGTAGCTGGTGACCCGCCGGCGAATCTGATTCAGCCAAATGAAGTTCGAACCGGATTTCTGGCTCCGCATCAACCCGATCTCTTGGAAATGGCCGCGAGCGGCCGGCGGTCGGCCGAGGAGCCCAATGAGCCGGCGGGAAAAATGCCATTGGCCGATCCGCTCTCGCCGAAGGTTGAGGCGCCGAAGAAGCTTCCGGAGTCGATTCTTGCCGATTCGCCCCTCGTGGCGGCGCTGAAATGCTTGCTCGAAAAGCGGCCTGATGAAATTCGCGACAAATTGAAATCGCTCGATCCGGCTCAGCGTGAAGTCTTGATGAAGTTGCTTCCATTTACCGTGGAAGTCAGCGAAGGCGGACTGGCCAGCGCCGATCCGCATGAGATCGCCATTGTTGTGGACAATCTTCAAGGTCTACTGTGGGCGCTGCGGCCACGTGCCGCACTGGTGATCGATAAGTTCTGTTTTTGCAAACGAGTTCAGAAATTCGGTCGATTCGATCCCCTGGATAACGATCCCAGCTTTCGACCAGGCGATATGGTCGAGGTCTACGCCGAAATTCGAAACGTCAGCAGCCAACCGCATCAAACCAAGCAGGGTGATTTTCGCACGCACCTGCGCAGCAAACTTGAGATTCGCGATTCGGCCGGCGGCGTGATTTTTTCCTGGCAGCGGGCAAGCCCGACGAAACATTGACGCCGCAGCACGACTACTTTCAGCACTATCGCCTGCGAATTCCCGAGGAAGCTCGGCCCGGGAAATACTTTCTGAATCTTGAGGCCGAGGATGTGCCAACAGGCAGAAAAATTCAGCAGAAGATCGACTTCCAGGTGAGCGATCGCGAGTAAAGGGGGCCGGAACGGTATCGGCGACGCTTGGGGGAAGCGTTTCGATTCGTTCGAGGAATTCATGAATCGGGCAGTTGGCGGAGCACTCGCGGCGGCCGGTTGGCTGACGTTGCGTGCATTCCGCTTTCTGAGCACTTGGGGGGACTCGCCCATGAATTGGAACAAGCGGCTAATGAGTGCTGCCTTGGCAGCGTTGCTCGGCGTTGGATCATCCGGATTTGGACAGGATCAATCGCCGTCGCAACCGAAATACTTCTCACGAAAGTCCACATTTCGAATTCCCGTCCGCATCGACGGCAAGCAACGCGATTCGATCAACGAACTGCGGCTTTTCGTCCGATCGCCCGACGGGAAATGGGTGTGCGGCGAACGTGCCGAAGCGGGCCGAACGGCGTTCTCATTTGCGCCGAGGGCGACGGCGAGTACTGGTTTTGTATTGCCGCGGTCGATCACCACGGGCAATGCACTCCTTCCGACCCGACCAGCGAAACGCCGGGGCTGATCGTTATCGTCGATACGCACATCCCCGAAATTGACGTTAAGCCGCTCACCTCCGTTGCCGGGCAACCCTATTTGCAGTGCAAGATTGCGGACGCGCATCCGGACTACCAATCGTTGCGGATCGATTTCCAGGCGGCCGACGGATCCTGGAAACCGCTCGAAAAGGTCGCCGCCCTGCAGGGCGTTGTGCGGGTCCCGAATTCGCAGGCGGCCCAGCGAAAAATCCGCGTGCATGCGGCGGACCTGGCCGGCAACGTCGTGGATCGTGAAATCGATTTGAATCCAATGCGGGTAACGGACACGGAGCCCGCGAGCCGAAACCGGCTCGTTGCCGACGGCGAGAAATCGGGCATCCGGCTGGTCGGCGAAGCGCCGAATGTCGCCAGCCTATCCGAAATTGCCAGCCCCGGCTCACGAAACGCCCTTGCCGATCGTATTGCCGCCGGCATCCGCGAGCCAGCTGGCTGCGAGGCCGATCGCACTCCCGCCGTTAAACCCGGCGCCGTTGCCCGCGAATCTTGCTCCGGACCTGTCGACGTCGGAGAAAATGCCCTGGCCCGACGGACCAGCCGTGGTATTGCCGCCCGCGATCGGTGGTGCCGCAGGTAGTCCGCCACCGACAATCCGATCGGAATTGAAAGGCAAAGCGGCGCCGATTGGCCCCGATTCATTCAGCGAAGGTATGAGTGTGCGGCTGGTAAACTCCACCAAGTGCAACATTGATTTTGCGGTGGAGGAGACGCCGAAAGGCGTTTCTCAGGTGGAGGTCTGGGCCTCGCAGGACAACGGCCAATCGTGGAACATGAGCGGCGTGAGCCTCGACGGCAAGAGTCCGGTCACGGTCGAATTTCCAGCCGACGGCAAATACGGCTATCTATTTCGAGTGAAGCCGCGACACGGGTTGTGCCCCGATCCGCCCAAGGCGGGCGATACCGCCGACGGCTGGCTCGAGGTGGACACAACCAAACCGGTCGCTTCGCTGCTGGGCGCGGTGCTTGACGACGACAAAGAGAACGGCGAACTCATCATCACCTGGTCGGCGAGCGACGCTCACCTCGATGCCCAGCCGGTGACGCTTTATTTCGCATTCCAACCGGCCGGACCTTGGGAGCCGATCGCGGCGCGAATCGCCAACACCGGCAGCTATAACTGGAAATTCCCAAAGGGAATCGGCACGGAAGTTTTTGTTCGCCTGGAAGTGGCGGATCGGGCAGGAAACGTCACGCGCTGCGATATGCCGAGCCCGGTCCAAATCGCCGCCCCGCGACCGAAAGTACGCGTGCTCCACGTAGCGCCGGTGAAGCCATAACCATGCGGCGGGCGTGAAAAATCGCCCGTTGGGATAACCGAGTGGCCGTGACACGCCGTCCAGGCTAATTGTTGTGGTTTGCTTGAACCACCGACGGAGTGCTGAGTGATCGCTCGCCGCCGAAATAGCCGGTCCAGGCCAGGTCGATTATTTCGGCCGTCATTTCCAGCGGTTTTCCGTTGAATCGGCAGATGTCACGGCAGCGTTCAATCAAATCACGCGGCTCGCAGGCGCGAATTCGCGCTTTTCGGCGCGGTATCGCTCCAAGAGGTTCCAAATGAGATCCGGCGCCACTTTGGCCCCGTGCCGTTCCGCATAGGCGTTGAAAATCTTGGCGTAGGCATCTGGAGTCGGCGCGTCCAACAGGAGCCGATAACCCATGCGACGCAAGAACGCCGGATCGGTCACCGTATCAAGCCCGAGGTTCGTGGCGATGATCAACACGTGCCGCAACGGGATCTGAATCTTCTGGCCCGTGGACAGCGTGAAGTAATCGATGTGATGCTCCATGGGCGTGATGAACCGATTGAGCAATTGATGTGGCGAGATGCGCTCGCGCCGAAGTCATCGACTAGGAACACGCCGCCGTTTGATTTCAGGTGCGGCGGCGCCTCGTAGTAACGAAGCGTGGGACTATAAACCAGATCGAGGTAATCGAGCGTCAATTCACCGCCGACGACCACCAGCGGGCGGCGGACGCGAACCCAGCGATGATCGATGGCCCCGGCATTTTCCCCGGCCACTTTGACGCGTTGGTGAACCTGCTCGTCGAACAGACGAATCACGCTGTCGCGAACGCTAATGCAGTGCGGAATCCAATAATCGCCCGACAGGGCCGAATGAATGGCCCGGCCGACGCTGGTTTTGCCGTTGCCGGATGGGCCGTAGACAAACAGACTTCGCCCGGAAGAAACCGCCAGACCCGCGAGTTGGATTGCCTTCTGGGGAAGCACCAATTCGGACAACGCCGACTGGACATGCTCCGGCTTAACCGGGGGCGTGTTGGCGAATTGCCAGCGCAGCATCGCCGAATAGGCATCGAGGCTGACGGGTGCCGGACCCATATAGCCGCAGACTTGCAGGGCGCGCTCCGCATGTTGCCGGCCTCGCTCCGTGATGCGAAAGCGCCGCTGCGATTCGCTGCTGATCATGCTTTGTTCGATCAAGCCTTCACGCGACAGCTGATCCAGAACGTCCATGACCAGCGACGGAGACAAGCGAAGCCGCTTGCACACCCATTCGTCGGTGAATCGGTTAATCGTGTAGGCGAGCTTGATCGCCAAGTCGGTAAGCGTGCCGTCGTCCAGTTGCGCCCCGGCAATGTCCTTGGGTGCCTTGGGCGCCATGATGTCGCCGACCGCGAACATAGGCGGAAGGTTCGGATCGTCCGCGGCCTCGTTGGCGACGCTCGCCGCGATTGCTTTTGCCGTCTTTTCTGCCGAACGAATCTTTGACGCCATGGGGGCCCATACCTCGCTTAGAGTGGTCGCTCAACGCTGGAATCGCTCGAATGTCGCATTCTTGCCAAAGCTCCCATGCCGGCTTTGCAGCGTGCCGACATCACGGCCCGAACGAAAACACGGCCGATGGCTCGAGGGAGGCCGAACCGCCGACTTCGAACTGGCTGTCTTTCGTGCGAGCATGGCATGCAAGCCGTACGTCATTTTCTCCGGCAACGTGGGCGATTGCAAGTGGGTCATCGCGTGGTATTCACGAAAAAAATCGCGGAATTCCCCATCTCATTCCGCAACGGCT